>NZ_MLHN01000026.1 GCF_001999285.1 Rodentibacter genomosp. 1 | reverse complement strand
TTTACCGCTTCGGCATAATCTTGTTTTACCCCTTGTCCGTTGTAATACATCAACCCAAGATTATATTGTGTGCTTGCATCCCCTTGTTCGGCAGATTTTGTGTACCATTTTACCGCTTCGGCATAATCTTGTTTTACGCCTCGTCCTTTTTTATACATCAACCCAAGATTAAATTGTGCTATTGCATCCCCTTGTTCAGCGGCTTTTGTGAACCATTTTACCGCTTCGGCATAATCTTGTTTTACGCCTCGTCCTTTTTTATACATCGACCCAAGATTAAATTGTGCTATTGCATTCCCTTGTTCTGCTAACGGTTTCCATAAACTAAACGCTGTTTGATAATCACCTTTCTTAACTGCTTTAACGCCTTGTAGAAATTGAGCCTTATCGTTTTCGTAATCAGCTAAAACAATAGGGCTAACTGTGGCGGTAGAAAAAGCGAAAAGTGCGGTGAAAAAGAATGAAGTTTTATGATGTTTCATTTTTATTTCCTTACTGTGTATTTAGATTTTATGAATTTGTTGATAAAGATGAGAAAGTATTTTCTCTCTTGTTTTAGAAAAACAATGTTCTAATTTCAATAAGCGTTTAATTGATTTATCTGCTTTTTGTTTATATTTATCTTCTACTATTTCCCATACGCCGTTTTTATCTGTTTTAATACAACATAGTAAATATAACCCTAGATTATTATAAGTCTCTTCTAAATGGGTTAATAATTTAATCAGTTTGTGATGATAGGGATATGGTGACTTAAATCGTTCATATTCCCGCAATAGATTTTTATACTTTTCAAAATTCAATGTATTTTTTGTTTCATCTAAAGATAATTTATAGGGTACGTCTGCTATATTGTGATATTGAGTATCCTTTAAATACGGTAAGATTTTATTTAGTTGTTTAAATGCTTGCTCGTGGGTATCGTTAAGCCTTTGTATATAGGTTAAATATTTATCATTACGCCAAGTTCGATATGAAATATTGATGGCATAAAAAGCAAATACGGCAGAAAACATACTTCCAACGGCTGAAAGAAGGCTTCCTATCGCTGAAAGTTGATTAGTAATGGGAAAATTTAAATGTTCATATTTTTCTGAAAGTATCCAATCATACTGAATTAACTCTGCAACAATAAAAACTAGTAATATTATTAGTATTATTAATGGCTTATATTTTTTAAATAAGTTTGAGCATTTGTTTGGTGAAAACATTCAGTAAATAGATCTCTTCAAAAATATTAGGGTGATGATTGAGTAATTTTAAATAATCCTCCCGATAGCATTCTACGAATAAATGATTTTTTTCAAATGTAAACGGTGCAGGAAATAAGATAATTAAAATGCCTTTCCCCTTTGTTTGTGCAGTTTCTTTCATCGTGTTTTTTTGGAGTTTTTTATTGATTGCGTCAAAAACACGTTGATAAAACTGATATTCAATCCCCACTAAAGAAATAACCTCATCTCGTATTGAAGGTCTATTGGGATTTGAGTGATATTTTGCTTGTCCCTGATCTAAATAAGCGCTTGTCACTTCTATCCAAGTTTGTCTTCCATTTAGGGTTACGAGTGCATCAGGATAGGTTTCCGGTTGGCAATTTAATTGGAAAGTCCGGTTTTGTTGTTTGCAAAAGCGTTCAAAATGCAATAACGCACTTTCTTCTTCTCGCTTTTTTGTTCTCATTTTTTTATGTTCTCTTAGTGAAATTTAAAATCTGCCTATTGAAAAAAAAAAAACGATTGTGTCAAGCTATTAAGAAGTGATTTTTGTAAATTTTTGTGCAAAAACTAAGGGGGAGATTTTAATCGGTGAGAGAAAGTTGGCAGATTCGCTGAGGTTAATTTCTATTTTTGAGATATGGATCGCAAAAGTGCGGTGAAAAACTCGCACATTTTTCTATTTATTACATAATTTGGCATTTATTGAAGGTATGAGAAAAAAGAAATGAAGAACATTAATGAAACATTACTACGCTTAATGCAAGTACCCAAACTAGGCGGGGTGGCAATTGAGAAAATTTTATCAAAGGTGACCTTGGAGGAATTGCTAAGCTATGACGATATTGCATTTCGTCAAATGGGCTGGGGAGCGATTCAGATTCGCCGTTGGTTTAAGCCTGAAAGGAAATTTATGGATTCGGCACTGACTTGGGCTGAGAAAGAAGGGAATCATTTGGTGAATTATTTTTCTCCTTTTTATCCTTACTTATTGAAACAGATTGGCAGTTTTCCTCCGTTGTTATTTGTGAGGGGGAATGTGACAGCCATTTCACAGCGACAAATGGCAATGGTTGGCAGTCGATATTGCACCTCTTATGGGGAACAGTGGGCGAAATATTTTGCCACAGAACTGTCTCTTGCCGGTTTTACCATTACAAGCGGTTTAGCCTTAGGCATTGATGGGCATTGTCATCGTGCTGTGGTGGATATTAAAGGGCAAACGATAGCCGTGTTAGGAAGTGGCTTAAATGAAATTTATCCTGCAAAACATTGGGAATTGGCAGAGCAAATTCTTGAAAATAATGGTGCATTGGTCTCTGAGTTTGTGCCAAATCAACCGCCCATAGCGATGAATTTTCCCCGCCGTAACCGTATTATTAGTGGGCTTTCGGTAGGAACATTGGTGATTGAGGCAACGGAAAAAAGCGGCTCTCTCATTACCGCACGTTATGCTTTGGAGCAAAACCGTGAAATTTTTGCTTTGCCTGGGAGTGTGATGAGTGAGTTTAGCCGTGGTTGTAATCGCCTAATTAAGCAAGGGGCTATGTTAGTCGAAAATGTGAAAGATATTCTCGAGACGCTTTATCAACATTCCATTCATAGTCAAACTGAAATTGATGTTAATCAAATTGAAACGGCAAATTATACACCGCCACCGAATCCTCGGCGTTTGGTGGAAGCCCCAAGCCACCCTAAACTTTATGCGCGCATTGGTTATACGCCGGTGAGTATTGATGATCTTGCTCAAGAATTTGGTTTGACGGTAGAGGTGCTGTTGGTTCAACTTTTAGATCTGGAGTTGCAGGATTTGATTCTGTGTGAAAATGGGCTTTATAAACGCGTGTAGAAATATGCTAGAATGGCACTCAATTTTATTGAGGAGAGACTATGTTAGCCATTATTTCCCCCGCGAAAACCCTAGATTTTGAAAGTGCGGTTAGAAATCTTCCTGTTTTTCAACCGCACTTGACCGATTATAGTGCACAATTAATTGAGATTTGCCGCCAATTTTCCCCGCAAGAAATTGCTTCTTTGATGTCGATTAGCGATAAGCTTGCCGGCTTAAATGCCGCACGTTTTGCCGAGTGGACAGTTGAACATAACGAACAGAATTCAAGAGCGGCTATTTTCGCTTTTAAAGGGGATGTTTATACAGGCTTGGATGCGGAGACTTTGTCTGATGAGGAGATTATGTTTGCCCAGTCCCATCTCCGTATGCTTTCCGGCTTATATGGTTTACTCCAGCCTCTTGATTTAATGCAACCTTACCGTTTAGAGATGGGGACAAAATTAGCAAATACTAAAGGTAAAGACCTTTATGCGTTTTGGGGCAATATTATTACTCAATCAATACAGCAAGCACTTGATGCCCAAGGTGATAGTGTATTGGTTAATCTTGCCTCCGATGAATATTATAAATCGGTGAAAGAAAACCAACTTCATGCTCAAATTATAAAACCGGTTTTTTTAGATAATAAAAACGGTAAATATAAAGTGGTGAGTTTTTATGCGAAAAAAGCCCGTGGGCTGATGTGTCGTTATATGATTCAGCAGCGTATAACGGAAGTTGAGCAATTGAAAGACTTTAATTTGGGCGGTTATTGGTTTGATGAGACGACATCAACGGAAAAAGAATGGGTGTTTAAGCGAGATCATGATGAATAAAATTATTATAATTTTGACCGCACTTTTGCTTTCTGCCTGTGCAAGCCAACCTTCACAGTTGGCTGTGCCGAATCAAATTAAACATAAAAACAAATCATATCAAATGGTTGCAGGGCAGGATTTAGGCAGTGTCGCCCGTTATGTTTATTTAAGCCAACCCGATACCTTGGAAAAATGGCAATCACAAATTGAGTTATTACTCGATCGAAATGAACAACACCGTGATATTAAGGAACGTATTACATTACGTGAACGCATTTATCGCAACACGGAGGTTTCCTCATTCAAATTAACCCCCATCAAAGATGATAAAACCAAGAAATATGAGGGATTAAAAGGCTATGTGATTTATCCGCCAACAGAAAATGATCCTTATTGGCAGGTGAATATGATGATGGGAAAAGAGATGATAAGATGCGGTTTTGTTCAGTTTCAATACTCGCAGAAAGTAAAAAAGAGCCGACATTTAAGTAAAGAAAAGATTTTACAGCATTTGCAAAAATACCTGATTGCAAAAGAAATGAAAAATTTAGAGAAAATGGATTGGCAGTGGCATTGTCAGGATCTGAAATAAAAATTTATCTAGATCAAAAGGTGAATAAATTTCTCAAATTTTTTCTAGAGCCTGTTGGCTGAATCGTGTAATCTTAGCGACATTTCTTCATTTTATTCAATTTAACTCAAGTAGGTAGTATATGATTAAAAAAATTGCAGTATTAACCAGTGGTGGTGATGCACCGGGTATGAACGCCGCAATTCGTGGTGTCGTACGTGCGGCATTAGCGGAAGGTTTAGATGTGTTTGGTATCTATGATGGTTATCAAGGCTTATATAATAACAAAATTAAGCAACTAAACCGTTATAGTGTATCCGATATTATTAATCGTGGCGGTACGTTTTTGGGTTCGGCACGTTTTCCGGAATTTAAAGATCCGAAAGTGCGGGCAAAATGTGCGGAAATTTTACGTTCACACGGCATTGATGCTTTAGTTGTGATTGGTGGTGATGGCTCTTATATGGGCGCAAAACTTTTAACAGAAGAACATGGTTTCCCTTGTGTGGGTATTCCGGGGACCATTGATAACGATGTGGCAGGGACTGATTATACAATCGGTTATCAAACTGCGTTACAAACGGCTGTCGATGCTATTGACCGTTTACGTGATACATCAAGTTCTCATCAGCGTATTTCTATCGTAGAAATTATGGGACGTCATTGCAGTGATTTGACGATTTCTGCAGGTATTGCGGGCGGTTGCGAATATATTGTTGCTTCTGAAATGGAATTTAATCGTGAAGAGCTCGTACAACAAATTGAACGTAGTATTATCCGTGGCAAACGCCATGCTATCGTTGCCATCACTGAATTAATCACTGATGTGCATTCTCTTGCGAAAGAAATTGAAGCGAGAGTAGGGCACGAAACCCGTGCAACTGTATTAGGTCATATTCAGCGTGGCGGCTCACCTTGTGCATTTGACCGTATTTTAGCTTCACGTATGGGGGTTTATGCGGTGGATATTCTGCTTCAAGGTAAAGGCGGTTATTGTGTGGGTATCCAAAATGAACAGCTTGTTCACCATGATATTATTGATGCCATTAATAATATGCGCCGTGAATTTAAGGCCGATTGGTTAGAAGTGGCGAAACGTTTAGAATAATTAATAAACATAAAGTGCGGTTGTTTTCAGCCGCATTTTTGTTTGCTATCATCTATACCCTCATTTCTAAACATCAGTATTAAGGTTTAATCAATGTTTACCGGGCTTTTGGTTGGGATCGCTTTTGGCATCCTGCTTCAACGAACACAATTTTGTTTTGTCTCAGGCTTTCGCCGTTTATTTTTTGAAAAAAATTTCCAATTTTTAACCGCACTTTTAATTGCAATCAGTGTGCAATCTGTAGGGTTGTTTACACTTGCCGAGTTTGGTGTCATTAATATTCCTCAAACGACTTTACCGATTTTAGCCACCATAGTCGGCGGACTGTTATTTGGTGTCGGAATGGTATTGAGTAACTGTTGTGGAAGTGGAGCCTGGTTCCGTTCAGCAGAAGGCGCTATTGGGAGTTTCTTAGCATTGATAGCTTTTGCTATCACAATAGCCTCAACGCAAACCGGTAGCCTCCATCAATTTATCAACCGCTGGACGCAGCAAAGTACAGAATGGAATAACATCTATTTAACATTCTCTATTTCGCCTTGGTGGTTAGTTGGGATATTGGGGTTTCTGACAGTGATTTTGTTTCTTTGTCGAGAGGAATCCTACCATTCTGAAAATCTTTCTTTTTTTGACCGCATTTTTAAATCTCAGTGGAATCTTTATTTTGGTGGATTATTAATAGGTATATTGGGGCTTGTGGCATGGTATTTTAGCTCGCGAACCGGTCGTCATTATGGCTATGGCATTGCTGTACCTTCTGCTAATGTGATGCAATATTTAGTGATTGGACAACAGCGCTATTTAAATTGGGGAAGTTTGTTTGTTTTGGGTATTCCGCTTGGCTCATTCTTAATGGCAAAACTCAGCGGTAATTTTCATTTAAGAATACCTGAGCCTAAAGAAGCTTTACGTCGTATTGTTGGCGGCGTAGTGATGGGATTGGGGGCGGCATTGGCAGGGGGATGCACTGTCACCAATGCTTTAGTGGCAACGGCTTATTTTTCTTGGCAAGGCTGGTTGGCGACAGGATGTATCTTAATGGGCTGTTGGATAGCAAATAAGTGGTTTATCAAAAGATAAAAGGAGAAAACAAGATGAAATTTAACCGCACTTTACTTGGGGTGAGTATATTATTTACACTTGCCGGTTGTGAGGATAATCAAGTAAAAACGATTGAAACCAAAGCACTTTTGGATAATTTAAATAATCCGAATTATGTGATGATTGATTCTCGCCAAGATAGCTTTTATAACGGCTTTAAAGATAAAAATGCGACCCGAGGCGGACATATTCCCGGTGCTGTGTCGTTTTCGTGCTCGTGGTTGGATGTGATTGCACCGGATAAATTTGAATCTTTTGCCGCAGATAAAGGAATAACAAAAGATAAAACATTGGTTTTTTATGATTCTAATCCTGATAATCTTGCTTGTATCAGTGCAGATTTGGCGGCAAAAGGGTACAAAACATTTGTGTTTAATGATTTTGTGAGCTATGCCAATGCAGGCTATCCTTTAGAAAGTTTCCCCAATTTTCACTATAGTGTATCGCCTGAGTGGGTTAATGCGGTGATCAATGGTCAAAAACCGGAAACCTATGATAATAATCAATTTGCGATTTTTGAAGTTTCTTGGGGATCGTTAGAAAAATCTCAGAATTATGTTCAGCATATTGTCGGTGCACATCACTTTGATACAGATTGGATTGAAAACGGCCCAATCTGGAATTTATCATCACCGGATGTGATCGAACAAAATTTATTAAAAAATGGCATCACTGCGAATAAAACGATCATTTTATATTCCGATAACCAATTAGCCGCCTATCGCGTATTTTGGGCATTGAAATGGGCGGGTGTAAAAGATGTTAGGGTATTAAATGGTAATCTTTCTACTTGGATGGATGCTGATCTACCAACGGAAACCACAGTAAATACACCGATACCGGAAAGGGTTTTTGGGGCAAAAATTCCGGCTAATCCCTCCATTAATATTGAAACACCAAAAGAAATTATCACAGCACAGCAACAAGGCTTAAAGTTGATTAGTAATCGTTCTTGGGATGAATACGTGGGAAAAATCAGCGGTTATGACTACATACCCGGAAAAGGTGAACCTCTAGGGGCTATCTGGGGATTTGCAGGAACGGATTCATCCAATATGGCGGATTATTATGATCCTGATGGGACGTTACGTAACCCAAATGAAATTTTTGCCTTGTGGAAAACGCAGGGAATTGAAAAAAATGATAAGTTAGCCTTTTATTGCGGTACCGGCTGGCGCGCCGGTGTGTCTTGGTTTATGACGCAACTTGCGGGGTGGGAAAATACCATTGTGTATGATGGTGGTTGGAATCAGTGGCAAATGGATTCTATTTATCCGGTTCAAAAAGGTGCCCCAAATCATCTCTCAAAACCTGATGCTAAAAATGATTTTGGAAAAGTAATGAAAAAAGGGAATTCTTGTAAAAGCTAGTTTTGCCCGAAAGTTATGTGTCTTTATTGCGTAAAAAGTGTGATTTCCCTTTGACTATTTTCTTTACAACAGGTAATATTCACGCCCTATGCAAAAGGTAAAACTACCCCTCACTGTAGATCCGGTTAAAGGCGCACAACAGCGAATTGATTATGAAGGTTGTTACACGATTAATCAGTTAGTGCGGTTAGCTGAGTCTGTGGTAAATGTGCTTAGCGATGCACAGGTAACATTATCGTTTTATATTGATCCGCAGAAATTAGTGGTGATGAAAGGAAAAGCACAGGTTGATGTTGAATTAGAATGTCAACGTTGTGGTGAACCCTTTAAGCACACATTGGAATGTGATTTTATTTACAGTCCGCTGGCTAACTGGGATCAGGCTGATGTATTGCCGGAAATTTATGAGCCAATTGAGTTTAATGAATTTGGTGAAATAGATTTACTTGGTGTAGTGGAAGATGAGTTAATTTTAACACTGCCACTTGTACCAAAGCATTCATCTGAACACTGTGAAGTGTACGCGCAGGAACAGGTTTTTGGCGAATTGCCGGAAGAATTGGCAAAAAAACCGAACCCGTTCGCTGTATTAGCTAATTTAAAACAAAAGTAAATTAAATTTAGGAGTATAGCCAATGGCTGTTCAACAAAATAAAAAATCTCGTTCACGTCGTGATATGCGTCGTTCACACGATGCGTTAACAACTGCTGCAGTCTCAGTGGATAAAGCAAGTGGTGAAACTCACTTACGCCATCACGTAACCGCAGATGGTTACTATCGTGGTCGTAAAGTGATTAATAAGTAATTTTTTACTTATAGGTATTCACTTGAGTCGTCTAACCTTAGCGTTAGATGTGATGGGCGGGGACATTGGTCCCCGTATTACTATCCCCGCATCGCTTTTAGCATTGGAAAATGATCCAATGCTTTCTTTGATCTTATTTGGTGATAACCAAGCAATATCCCCTTTTCTTGAAAACATTCCAAAAGCCAGTTTAGAACGCATTCAAATCCATCATTGCACTCGAGCTATTGATAATAATCAAGGTGTTTCTTATGCACTACGCCGTAGTAAAAATACCTCAATGCGTTTAGCTCTTGAGGCGGTTCAGCATGGTGTTGCACAAGGTTGTGTAAGTGCCGGTAATACTGGGGCATTAATGGGATTATCGAAGATTTTATTACAACCTCTTAACGGAATTACCAGACCAGCTTTAGTTTCCATGATACCGACAATTGAGGGTGAAAAATCGGTGATGTTGGATCTCGGTGCAAACCTGGAATGCAGTGCAGAAAATCTTTATCAATTTGCTATAATGGGGAGCATTTTTGCCGAACATCAACTCAATTTAGTTTATCCCCGAGTCGGATTATTAAATATTGGTGTGGAAGAAATTAAAGGGCATCAATTTATTCGTGATGCCGCAAATTTATTAGAAAAATCAACCGCACTTAACTATATCGGCTTTGTTGAAGGTGATTTATTGCTAAACGGTAAAGCCGATGTCATTGTCAGTGATGGTTTTTCCGGCAATATTGCCTTAAAAACTTTAGAGGGCGCAGCAAAAAATGTTTTATCTTTATTCAAAGAGCCGTCTAAACACTATTGTTTAAAACCTGTTTTTTGGGGAATGCGTTATTTATTTAAGACAAAGTATCAACGCTTAAAACGTATTAATCCTGATGAATATAATGGGGCTTCGTTTATTGGATTGACTGCGGTGGTGGTAAAAAGCCATGGCAGTGCAAATGTGAATGCATTTGCTCACGCTATCGCCGATGCCGCTTTTCAAGCCCGTCAGAAACTTCCTGAAAAAATTTTGGCGGGTTTATCCCGTTATTAATGACTTAACTTATTAATTATGAATAGCAGAATTTTATCTACCGGTAGTTATTTACCAAGCAGAATCCGTACAAATGCGGATCTTGAAAAAATGGTTGATACCTCAGACGAATGGATTGTAACTCGTTCGGGCATTCGTGAGCGTCGTATTGCCACAGAGAACGAAACGGTTGCGACAATGGGTTTTGAAGCAGCAAAAAATGCCATTAAAAGTGCTGAGATTAATCCTCAAAATATTGATCTTATTATTGTCGCCACTACGAGTAATTCCCATGCTTACCCGAGTGCCGCTTGTCAAATCCAAGGGATGTTGGAGATTGATGATGCCATTTCTTTTGATTTAGCCGCCGCCTGTACGGGGTTTGTTTATGCATTAAGTGTGGCCGAGCAATTTATCCGAACAGGTAAAGTAAAAAAAGCGTTAGTGATCGGTTCTGATCTTAATTCCCGTAAATTAGACGAAACGGATCGTAGCACTGTTGTGTTATTTGGTGATGGTGCTGGTGCCGTGATTTTAGAAGGCAGTGAACAAGAAGGGATTATTTCAACGCATTTACACGCCTCTGCAGATAAACATAACGCTTTAGTGTTACCACAAGCTGAGCGTGGTGTTGAAAGATCCGGTTATATTGAAATGCAAGGTAATGAGACCTTCAAACTTGCAGTGCGTGAACTTTCTAATGTCGTAGAAGAAACCTTAGCGGCAAATAATCTGGATAAAAAAGATTTAGATTGGCTTGTGCCACATCAAGCCAATTTACGCATTATCAGTGCAACAGCAAAAAAACTGGAAATGGATATGTCTCAGGTGGTTGTTACGTTGGATAAGTATGCGAATAACAGTGCGGCAACTGTGCCGGTGGCATTAGATGAAGCGGTACGTGATGGACGTATTCAACGTGGACAGCTGTTATTATTAGAAGCCTTCGGTGGCGGTTGGACTTGGGGTTCTGCGTTGGTGCGTTTCTGATAATTCTGTTAGAATCGCAGTAGAATTATTGGAAAGTGCGGTTAAATTTGACCGCACTTTTTAACATCAGCAATCACGAACGCTGATTTTTATCAAAGAAATATTTCGATTTATAGAATAAATAGGAAAAAAGAATGAAAAAATTTGCAATGGTATTTCCTGGTCAGGGTTCACAAGTAGTGGGAATGTTAGCTGAACTTGCTACAGAATATCCTGTCGTTACTGATACATTTAAACAGGCCTCTGAGGTACTAAGCTATGATTTATGGCAACTTGTGCAACAGGGCCCTGCTGAAGAGTTGAATAAAACATGGCAAACTCAACCGGCACTTTTGGCCGCCTCCGTTGCGATCTATCGTGTGTGGCAAGAAAAATACCCTCATTACAAACCGGCAGTGATGGCGGGACATAGTTTAGGTGAATATTCAGCTTTAGTTTGTTCAGGAGTATTAGATTTTCAAGATGCGATTAAATTGGTGGAATTGCGTGGAAAATTAATGCAGCAAGCCGTGCCGGAAGGAACCGGTGCAATGTATGCCATCATTGGTTTGGACAATGAAGCTATTATCAACGCTTGTAAACAAGCTGAAGAAGGCGAAGTGGTGTCTGCGGTTAATTTTAACTCACCGGGCCAAGTGGTGATTGCCGGTGCAAAGGCGGCAGTGGAGCGTGCTGCTGCATTGTGTAAAGAAGCAGGAGCAAAACGTGCGTTACCACTAGCAGTGAGTGTGCCATCACATTGTGCATTGATGAAACCGGCAGCAGAGACCTTAGCCACAACTTTAGAAACGATCACGTTGAATACATCTGAAATTCCTGTGATTAATAACGTGGATGTTACAGTCGAATCTGAGGCTTCAGCCATTCGTTCCGCACTTATCCGTCAGCTTTATAGCCCGGTACGTTGGACAGAAACGGTAGAAAAAATGGCGCAAGATGGCGTACAAGCTTTAATAGAAATTGGGCCGGGTAAAGTATTGAACGGCTTAACTAAACGTATTGTCGGTGATTTACAAGCTATATCGGTGAATGATCTTGTCTCACTCAATAGCGTTGAAGAATTTTTAGCGTAATGAAAGGAGAAAAAATGCAAAACAAAATTGCTTTAGTAACAGGTGCAACACGGGGGATTGGCCGTGCAATTGCAGAAGAACTGGTATCAAAAGGTGCATTTGTTATCGGGACGGCAACTTCTGAAAAAGGGGCAGAAGCGATTTCTACCTATTTAGGTGAAAAAGGCAAAGGTTTAGTATTAAATGTCACAGATAAAGCCTCTATTGAAGCTGCACTGGAACAAATTAAGAACGATTTTGGTGATATTGATATTTTAGTGAATAATGCGGGGATTACGCGTGATAATTTACTCATGCGTATGAAAGATGATGAATGGTTTGATATTATGCAAACCAATTTAAGCTCGGTATATCATCTTTCTAAAGCGATGCTACGTTCTATGATGAAAAAACGTTTTGGACGTATCATTAATATTGGTTCTGTGGTGGGATCAACGGGGAACCCGGGACAGACTAATTATTGTGCGGCTAAGGCGGGTGTGATTGGTTTCTCGAAGGCATTAGCGAAAGAAGTGGCATCTCGTGGTATTACCGTTAATGTGGTTGCACCGGGATTTATTGCAACAGATATGACGGATGTATTAACTGAAGAGCAAAAAGCGGGAATTCTTGCTAATGTACCGGCTGGTCATTTAGGTGAAGCAAAGGATATTGCAAAGGCAGTGGCGTTCCTAGCTTCGGATGATGCTTCTTATATTACGGGCACCACATTGCACGTAAATGGTGGCTTATATATGAACTAATTCCTCGTTGGAATTTGCTATTTTGTCGCGGCAGATTTCACATATAAAATCATAGCCAAAGATTTTAGATAATGTTAAAATCTGCCCCGCAACCTAATTTGGTTACGCTTTATATGTATTGTAAAGGTATGTAACTATTTTTTCTGTATGTATTTTTGCTTGCTCGCCCTTTGTGGTGCGACCACTAATGAAAGCGTTGCAAGGTTGTCAAAAATCCATACACTACTAACCCTCAGTAATGAGTTATGACAACATAGGAAAAACAAATGAGTATTGAAGAACGCGTAAAAAAAATCATCGTTGAACAATTAGGTGTTAAAGAAGAAGATGTTAAATCTGAAGCTTCTTTCGTTGAAGATTTAGGTGCGGATTCTTTAGACACAGTTGAATTAGTAATGGCTTTAGAAGAAGAATTTGATATTGAAATTCCAGATGAAGAAGCTGAAAAAATCACAACTGTTCAATCTGCGATTGACTACGTTCAAAACAATCAGTAATTTCAATTTAGGCGGCTAGTTAAGTCGCCTAATTTTTACTTAAAATCTTTCTAAAAATTGACCGCACTTTTAAAAGTGCGGTCGTTTTTCTATCAATTTTACTTGTGAACTAAATAGCCCAACCACCGGCATAGAAAACAACTAATGCCACAGCAATTAATATTGTACCGATATTGAGGCGTTTAACATCACCACTCACAATACGACCAATCACCAATGCGGCAAAGCCAAGCATAATGCCGGTAACAATGTTGGCGGTGAGTACAATGAATACAGCACAGATTAACCCACTCATTGCACCGACAAAATCATCAAAATCCAATTTGCTCACGTTGCTTAGCATTAATAATCCCACATACATTAATGCCGGAGCGGTTGCATACCCCGGTACTAAAAATGCAAGAGGTTGAAAGAAAAGCATAAATAAAAACAATATTCCTACTACAACAGCAGTAATCCCTGTTTTACCACCTGCTGCGGTACCGGCTGCCGATTCAATATAGACCGCTGCGGGAGCTGTACCGAATAGTCCTGAAAATAAACTACTGACAGAATCAGAAGTTAAAGCTTTGCCCCCATTGATGATTTGCCCGTCTTTATCCAATAAATTCGCTTGTCCTGCAACGGCGCGGATTGTACCTGTCGCGTCAAAGACTGCGGTCATCACTAAAGCAAAAACCACAGGTAAAATAGCTGGCTGCAATGCACCTTGTAAATCTAATTGTAAGAATAAGGAGTTTTCACCGAAGGTTGGCATTTTGAAAATTTCACCGTTGAATTTTACATTGGGATCAAAAATGAGACCAATAATCGTAATGGCAATGATCACCCATAAAATCCCGCCTTTTACCTGCATTTTTTCCAGGCCAACGATAAAGGCTAAACCAATTAATGACATCATAACCGGGAATGAGGTGAAATCGCCCAATTTAACCGGTAAACCGGCTTGATTGCCCACCACTAATCCTACGCCGTTTGCGGCAATTAAAAGCAAGAATAAACCAATACCGATTCCTGCTCCATGAGCAATACTGGAAGGTAGATTGCGTAAAATCCAAGCGCGAATCCCCGTTGCTGAAATGAGAGTAAAGGTTACCCCCATTAGAAATACCGCCCCTAACGCAACAGGAATAGAAACACCTTGACCAATCACCAAACTAAATGCGGTAAAGGCTGTAAGGGAAATCGCACAACCAATCGCCATAGGGGCATTTGCCCATAGGCCGATTAGAATCGACCCTAAACCTGCTACCAAGCAAGTGGCAATAAATACAGATTCAGCGGGAAAACCTGCTGCACCGAGCATATTAGGTACCACTATCACAGAATATACCATCGCAAGAAATGTGGTTAAACCTGCAATAATTTCTTGGCGAATGGTTGAACCCCGTTTTTGGAGTTCAAAGATTTTTTCTAAATTAGACATATTGCCTCTAAAGATAAGTCAGAATGAAAAGGCGTTATTTTACCTAAACAAGACAAGATGTAAACGTTTGCGTAGCTAAGTGCGGTCGTTTTTGAATGAAAATTTAGAGCGACAAAATCATCTAAAAACTGCTATACTTCCGCCGTTTTTAACTCAATCAAAAATAAGGAAAGACAATGGCTGATTTTAATCAAATCTTAACTCCGGGTGATGTGGATGCAGGAATCATCAACGTTGTAAACGAAATTCCAGAAGGTAGTTGTCATAAGATCGAATGGAACCGTAAAGTTGCAGCATTCCAATTAGACCGAGTTGAACCGGCAATTTTCGCAAAACCGACCAACTATGGCTTTATTCCACAAACACTTGATGAAGATGGCGATGAATTAGATGTGTTATTACTGACCCGTCAACCGCTTGCAACAGGCGTATTCCTTCAAGCTAAAGTGATTGGTGTGATGAAATTCGTGGATGATGGTGAAGTGGACGATAAAATTGTTTGCGTACCGGCGGATGATCGTGACACCGGCAATGCTTACAACAGCCTTGCAGATGTACCGGCTCAGTTAATCAAACAAATTGAATTTCATTTCAACAATTATAAAGCCTTGAAAAAACCGGGTAGCACAAAAGTGACACACTGGGGCGATGTTGAAGAAGCGAAAGAAGTGATTCGTGAATCAATCAAACGCTGGAATGAGCGTTAATTTTTAATATTGATAGAAAAGGACTGAATCCAACAGCTAGTCCTTGATATAGAGTAGAAGGCAGCTTATAAGCTGCCTCTTCTTTTTTATGTGGATTAATACATACCTTCACGTGTGCTGATATGAATATTATTCAGCCCAATATTTTTTCTTTGAGGTTTTCCCAATACCCGGATTAAAACTATTGGTAGGATCTAATGCTTTGTAGAATTTACGTAACTCTGGTTTGGCTTCATATAAATGCCCGACATTATGTTCGGCCGGGTATTGAGCGCCCCGTTGATCAAGTAATTTCAGAATATCATGTTCTAATTTTATACAGTCATATCCCTTCTTAACGATATAATCCTGATGGAACACATGGCACATAAAGTGCCCGTAATAAAGTTTATGACTGATTTGCTCATCTATTTCCTTAGGCAATTTCTCGAACCATTCTTTATCATTACGACGTAATGCAACATCAAGCGCGACAATATCTTCAACGTCTTTCTCATGAATGGCACGATAGCGGACAGCAGCTGAAGCAACGGCAAAACGATGTAGCATTGCCGCTTGTGTTTCTACCGAATTACATTCAAAATATCCGCCTTTTTGACTATCGCTAAAATAATCTTTTAAGAAGATACGGGCTTCATTCACGCCTTGCCCGCCCATTTTAATAATTAAATGATGTTCATAGCGATCCCGATACTGCCATAAACTTTTTGGTAAGTGTTCCGGTAACACTTTTGAAAGCAATTGTAAAAATTTATCGCTTAAATGCCGTGGTAAAAATGAAACTTTCTTACTTAGGCGATCAACGTTCGCTTTTAAGGCAAATAACTTAGGCAGCCAATGTGTGCCAAATTTTTTAATCACCCAAAACGTATCTTTTCCATAACGGGCGGCAATATCAAAGGCATCTCGATGAATATATTCGCCCGAAATCGGTAAGTGTTCAAAATTTGCTAACATTTGACGGCGAATATCATTAAGAACCTCTGTTTGGTTAGTCCCAATATAGAAAACGGCGGTTTCACTTTCTAATGGAAATGTATCTAAACGCACCGCAAAAATCGCTAATTTACCCGCACTACCGGAGGCTTCATAATGACGGGCTGGGTCTGCATTAAAACGAGCCGGTGAGTTTTCATCAACTTGACGAACATGATTACAATAACGGTGATCATGTCCTTTTCCACAATCCTGAGTAATATCTTTCTGTTGATAATGATGCCCTTGCAAATTAGTTAAAATTTCTTCCGGTGTAGTGCCTAAATCAATGCCGAGATGATTTTTTAGTTCTAAGTCGCCCTGCTCATTTAATTGGGCGTAAAGTGCCATTTCCGTATAAGCCGGCCCACGCTGAACTAATGCTCCGCCCGAATTATTACAAATCCCCCCGATAACGGAAGCGCCAATGCAAGAAGAACCTATCACAGAATGAGGCTCACGCCCGTGAGGTTTTAATTTATTTTCTAAGTCATTTAAAGTAGAACCCGGCAAACAAACTACCTGAGAGGCATTGTTAATCAATTGAATACCATCAATTCTCATGGCGTTGATGATGACAATTTCACGATCATAATCATTGCCATTTGGCGTTGACCCTCCGGTTAATCCTGTGTTGGCAGCCTGGTTAATAATAATCACATCCTGTTCTACACAAACTTTTAACACCTGCCAAAATTCAAGTAAGGTTGCAGGTTTAACGACGGCGATGGCATTTCCTGAGCCGAAACGGTAGCCGCTACGATAAGCTTCTGTTTTTGAAGGGTCGGTGATGATATATTGACTTCCTACAATGTTTGTCAGTTGAGAAATAAGTTGATTCATAGATATTTGTAATACTCATGTTAAAAAATAGTTTTTATTTTATATACTTCAATAAAAAATAATGCTAGTGCCAAAAAATAGTTCTGTGACGAAGATCACATAAAAGTGAGGTCAAAATAGATCCGTTTTTTGAGATGAAATAGTGCTATAATCGGCAACAATTCTAAGTTGATGAAAAGGAGTTAAAGATGGCAATTTTAGTTACCGGCGGTGCCGGATATATCGGTTCGCATACGGTTGTTGAATTATTAAATGCAGGCAAAGAGGTTGTGGTATTAGACAATCTTTGTAATTCATCACCGAAATCTCTTGAGCGTGTAAAACAAATCACAGGTAAAACAGTCAAGTTTTATGAAGGCGATATTTTAGATCGAGCATTGCTGCAAAAAATCTTTGCCGAAAACACCATTCATTCAGTGATTCACTTTGCCGGCTTAAAGGCGGTGGGTGAAAGCGTGCAAAAACCGGCGGAATATTATATGAATAACGTTGCCGGTACAGTGGTACTACTACAAGAAATGAAAAAAGCGGGAGTATGGAATTTTGTGTTTAGTTCTTCCGCTACCGTGTATGGAGATCCCCAAATTATTCCTATTACCGAAGATTGCGAAGTGGGCGGTACAACCAATCCTTATGGCACATCAAAGTATATGGTTGAGCAAATTTTACGTGATGTGGCAAAAGCCGAGCCTCAATTTAGTATGACGATTTTGCGTTATTTCAATCCGGTAGGCGCACATTCAAGCGGTTTAATCGGCGAAGATCCAAACGGGATTCCAAATAATTTATTGCCTTATATTAGCCAAGTGGCGATTGGTAAACTGGCACAACTTTCTGTTTTCGGTAGCGATTACAACACTCACGATGGTACAGGCGTGCGTGATTACATTCACGTGGTAGATTTAGCCATTGGGCATTTAAAAGCGCTTCAACGTCACGAAGATGATACGGGTTTACACATTTATAATCTTGGCACCGGGCAAGGTTATTCAGTATTGGATATGGTGAACGCTTTTGAAAAAGCCAACAATATTAAAATTTCTTACAAACTGGTGGATCGCCGTCCGGGGGATATTGCCACTTGTTACTCGGATCCGAGTTTAGCCGCAAAAGAACTAGGCTGGACAGCAGAACGTGATCTGGAGCAAATGATGAAAGATACATGGAATTGGCAGAAAAATAATCCACAAGGATACAAAGATTAGGTTTTCTGAAAAATATTGCTTTATGGTGGCACGGGTAAAACCCGTGCCATTAAAACATCATTAAAATTGACCGCACTTTAATATGCCAAATATAGCAAATTCGCTTTCTTCCCAAATTTTTACACGTAAGATGTTGATTTGCGTGTTCACCGGTTTCAGCTCCGGCTTGCCTTTATTTGTCTTATTACAAATGTTACCGGTTTGGCTGACAGATAAGAAACTTTCTGTCGAATTAATTGGGGCAGTGACCGGCGTTATGTTGCCTTATGGGTTAAAATTTTTATGGGCGCCCTTGTTAGATCGTTATTTCCCGAGCTTTTTAGGTCGTCGCCGAAGTTGGCTTCTGATTTCTCAAGTGATCTTACTTGCCTTACTTTATGCTATCAGCCTCTTTGATCCTATCTCTCAGTTAAGTATTGTTGCCAATATTGCGTTATTCATTGCATTTTTTTCGGCTACACAAGATATCGTACTTGATGCCTATCGCCGTGAAATTTTAAGTGACCACGAACTTGGCTTAGGCAACACCATCCACATTAATGCCTATCGTATTGCAGGTTTAATTCCCGGTGGACTTTCCCTTTATCTTGCCACAATTTATCCATGGAAAACCGTGTTTTTATGGACCGCACTTTGTATGTTGATAGGGATTTTTATGACATTGTTCCTCGCCAAGGAACCCAAGATTGATGCTCCAGAAAACAATCAGCCTTTTTACCAAGCTTTTTGGATTCCCTTGAAAGAGTTTTTCCAACGTAAAGGTTTTACGCAAGCGATAGGTTTTTTACTGTTCTTATTTTTATATAAATTTGGTGATTCCTTTGCCACAACACTCCAAACCAAATTTATCTACGATATGGGATTTGGCAAAGAAGACATTGCACTGGTAGTGAAAAGTACCTCCCTTTGGGCAAGCATTTTATCCGGGCTAGCCGGCGGAGTCATGATGTTAAAACTGGGGATTAACCGTGCCTTATGGTTATTCGGTTTTGTACAAATGGTGACCATTGGCGGGTTTATTTGGTTGGCAAAATTTGGTCATTTTGACATCATTACTTCTACCGAATTATGGCGACTAGGTATTGTTATCGCAGCAGAGTATATTGGCGTGGGGCTTGGTACCGCAGCCTTTGTCGCTTTTATGGCACGTGAAACGAACCCGCTTTATACCGCCACCCAACTGGCGCTTTTCACCAGTCTTTCCGCATTACCAAGTAAAGGATTGGGAATGCTTTCAGGCTATGTTGTGGGGGCAGTAGGCTATTATGATTATTTTTGGCTATGCTTATTTTTAGCGGTTCCGGGTATGATTTGTTTGTTTTGGGTTGCGCCTTGGAATGAGAAAAAATTTGCGTAGTGAAAAAGTGTGGTAAAACCTATAAAAGGTTTGACCGCACTTCGCTTTATCAGTATCTTACCCAAGTTTATTTACATTGATTTAATGGAGATTTCTATGAAAATTATTCTTTTAGGTGCACCGGGCGCAGGAAAAGGAACACAAGCGCAATTTATTATGAAAAAATTTGGCATTCCACAAATTTCAACGGGCGATATGTTTCGCGCGGCAATCAAAGCAGGCACTGAACTTGGCAAACAAGCCAAAGCGTTGATGGATGAAGGAAAATTAGTACCCGATGAATTAACCGTGGCATTAGTGAAAGATCGCATTGCCCAACCGGATTGTGCAAATGGTTTCTTATTAGATGGTTTCCCTCGTACCATTCCACAAGCCGATGCCTTGAAAGAATCAGGCGTAAAAATTGATTATGTGTTAGAGTTTGACGTACCGGATGAAGTGATTGTTGAGCGTATGAGCGGTCGTCGTGTACACCAAGCCTCAGGACGTTCTTACCATATTGTTTACAATCCGCCGAAAGTGGAAGGCAAAGATGATATTACCGGTGAAGATCTCATCATCCGTGCCGATGATAAACCGGAAACCGTGTTAGATCGTTTAGCGGTTTATCACAAGCAAACCCAACCATTAGTGGATTACTATCAAGCAGAAGCGAAAGCGGGCAACACACAATATTTCCGCTTAGACGGCACACAAAAAGTAGAAGCTGTCAGCCAAGAATTAGATAAAATCTTAGGTTAAAACCCATAAAAATTCGGCCGCACTTTAACGAAGTGCGGTCATTTTCTTGCTTGTTCTCAATATTGACTTGGGGGAAATATGAGTAAAAGAAAAAAAATCACCTTAACCCTCGCTACGATACTCGTTATCGCTGGCGCAGGTGCGCAAATTTATACTAATCACAAAGTGGATCAAGTCTTACAAAACTTTCCCTATTCCCTTGATAATCAAGCGAAATTACTGGTCTCTCAAACAAGTAAAAACATTTTTACCCGCCACTTAACCTTTAGTCTGCAAAATAACGATAACGAGAAAACCGATCTCATTACCAGCAAACTGACAACGCTGCCTTTTTTCATCACGGCTGAATCGAATTTATCGGATAAATTCGTTCGACAATTAAACAAAACGTTAAATATCACCATTGATAAAAATACGATTAATACAAAATTTTCACCGCTCGGTGATTATTTTTCCTCTGATATTTTGACGGAGTTTCGAGACTTCACCAATAAATCGCAACAAAGCACGATCTCATTAAATTTCCGAGAAAATAAAGAAATTGATTTAAATGCCAATTTGACCGGTTTTAACTATGACAACGACAGCAAATTAAAAAAACTTGAGGGGAAATTTCATCTTATTCCTGTCACCCCAAGTCAATATGATTTAACACATATTGAATTAACCGCTGAAAATGCCGAGCTTGCACTATTAAATGGTGAAAATACACGCTTACAATTAAAAAATACCACCTATAAATTTCATACTACGCAACAAGAAAATGCAAAACGTCATTTAATGACAAAATTTAGCAGTGATATTTTGCGTATATCCAATAAAAATCGTACGACAGAAGAAAACCAAACAACCTTTGGCGGATTAAATATCAGCCTAAATCAACAGGGTGTACCAAGTGCGGTCAATTTTTATAATGAATTTAAAAAACTTGAAAGCGACAATCAAATCATCAAATCAGGGGCAGATTTACTTCGTACAATCTTGACTCAAAATGATGCGTTTGATGGCAAACTTTCTGTTATTTCAGTGAATGCACCGAAAAATCAAAAGCCTTACTTTAATTTACAAAATGGTGAGTTGATATTGCAATTAAATAATCAAGATCTCACGAAAGTCGGGGGAAATTTTAAACTGAATGTAGAAAGCGTGAAACAAACACCTGAGGATCAATCCCAAAAATGGGAAGCTAAAGAGGGAAAACTCGCTATTCAATTCACTGATTATAATCTTGCTAATGAACTTGCGTTTCTACCATTTTGGCTAGATAGTTTGGCGGTAAAAGAAGCACCTGTTAAAGATAATAAAGATTTTGCTTATCTAAAAGAAAAATGGGTGAAAGAGTTTAGTGAAAATTCGAACGTAGATTTCTCATTACGCAGTTTAGATCTATTTGGCAATAAAATAACCGAGCTGACATTTAATAATAAATATGAATTATTAGAAAATGATCAACATAATACGAATTTTACGCTAAAGACAAAAAAAATGAGTGTGCCGGAACAAGCTATGCAACTTGAGAATTTGTCGATTTCTATTCCACTAAAAGGGGATGAACATAGATCCTATTTGTCTTCGACATTCTGTTTAGGCAACTATTATACGCTTTGTCAGGCTTATTTAACAAAATCAACACAAGAAAGAGATTTCAAAAACTTATGGCTTCTTGACTTTATTTTAGATAATGCCCACGTTAGTTTTAATCTCAATACTTTGCCTGAAACAAAAGCCTATCCGGTAAAATTGGAAGCACATGGAATGACGACCAAAGTGCCGGAAAAGGTAGAAAAATCATCTGTGAATGGGGCTTTCTTAGATAGAATAGAAGGATCATTAACGATTTCATTTGATAAACGATTAGTTGAAATTCCAAATGAGAAAACAAGTAAGATTAAAGAACAAAGCGTACTTTGGAATATGATTCAAAGTGAAATTAAACCTCAAGACACCGTTCTTTCACCTTTTGTAGAAGAAGGTGAAAATTATGTAGCCAAGTTTGAAAAAAATAACAATGGCTATTTCATTAATGGGGTACCTTACGAGGAGGTAGAGCAAGAACGTTTAATGAAACAATCTCCTCCGGAAAGTGAACCTTCAAACTAATAGAACGCCCACATTGAGTGGGCGGTTTCTTTTTCTGCGCATAAAAAACCTTGCGAAAAGCAACCGCACTTTTCCTTTACAAATAATGAAATCCGCCTAAAATACGACGCCTAAATATAGCCTGCCTAAAGGTAGGCTACTGACCTGACATCAGAAAAGAGAACATTATGACAACTTCATTTAAACCCGAATTACTTTCCCCTGCCGGTTCCCTCAAAAATATGCGTTACGCCTTCGCCTATGGTGCGGATGCTGTCTATGCCGGTCAGCCCCGTTATAGCTTACGTGTGCGTAACAATGAATTTAATCATGCGAATTTAAAAATTGGGATTGATGAAGCCCATGCGCTTGGTAAAAAATTCTATGTGGTGGTGAATATTGCACCGCATAATTCTAAACTTAAAACGTTCATTAAAGATTTACAACCCGTGATCGATATGCAACCTGATGCGTTAATCATGTCGGATCCCGGCTTAATTATGTTAGTGCGTGAACATTTTCCTGATATTGATATTCATCTTTCCGTGCAAGCCAATGCGGTAAACTGGGCGACAGTGAAATTTTGGAAACAAATGGGGCTAACCCGCGTAATTTTGTCCCGTGAACTTTCCTTAGATGAAATTGCCGAAATTCGCCAACAGGTGCCGGATATTGAACTGGAAATTTTCGTTCACGGCGCATTATGTATGGCGTATTCCGGTCGTTGCTTGCTTTCAGGTTACATTAATAAACGCGATCCAAATCAAGGTACCTGCACCAATGCTTGCCGTTGGGAATATAAAATGGAAGAAGGTACAACAGATGAGGTTGGCAACATTGTGCCAAAAGTTGATCCCCGCCAACAAATCGAAGTCAAAAATGTTGCACCAACATTGGGCGAAGGAACGGTGACGGATAAAGTATTTCTTTATACGGAATCTCAAAAACCGGACGAACAAATGACGGCTTTTGAAGACGAACATGGCACTTATTTTATGAATTCAAAAGACTTGCGTGCCGTACAACATGTGGAAAAATTGACCGCACTTGGTGTACATTCCTTAAAAATTGAAGGTAGAACCAAGTCTTTCTATTATTGTGCCCGCACCGCACAAGTGTACCGTAAAGCCATTGATGATGCGGCAGCAGGTAAACCTTTTGATGAAAGTCTAATGGATACGTTAGAATCCCTTGCGCACCGTGGTTATACAGAAGGATTCTTACGCCGTCATACACATGATGAATATCAAAACTACGAATATGGCTATTCTATTTCGGATCGACAACAATTTGTCGGCGAATTTACCGGAAAACGCAACGAACAAGGTATGGCGGAAGTCGCCGTAAAAAATAAATTTTTACTTGGCGATGAAGTGGAAATGATGACACCGCAAGGGAATATCAATTTTAAAATTGAGAAAATGCTAAATAGGAAAAATGAACAGGTTGAAGCGGCATTAGGTGACGGGCATTTCGTATTCTTAGATGTGCCGCAAGATGTTAATTTGGAATATGCGCTTTTGATGCGTAACTTAGTCAATACCAATACGCGTAATCCACACAATTAATTTGTTAAATAAATGTTGCATTTATTTTAAATGTTATTATAATGTGCGCCATACCTGATTTGTTAATTCAACAACTCATAGTATGACTCCAAATATTTTTGCCCTTTCAGCTTTTGAAAGGGCTTTTTTTATGTCTCAAATAATCTCGTAGATAAGATAAAGCCGTTGTAGTTTGCTGCCTTCTCTGAGAACTATATCATTGTTTTATAATGATAGAAGTGGACTAAATAAATAGGCATAGAAATCTCTTTAATCTTCTTGCTCTGATAATTATGGGGTATGATGTTAGCACTGAATTTACCTTAGGATACACTTATGAAACATCTCCCCATTCTCATTGCCTGTTTACCGATGTTTACTTGGGCAAATGAGCAACCAATATCAATCCAAAATGAATTTAACCGTTTTCAACAGCAAACAAAAAAGCAAAATGAGCAGTTTCAGCAAGTGCAGCAACGGCGTTGGTTTGAGCAGCATCAATATCAAGTTGAGCAACAAGAAAATGCTCAAGCAGATTTATCCCAGGTTTGTTTACCTTATAGTGAAATACAGTTTGTGGGGTTTCATTTAATTGATCCTTTACCTTTTGCACCAAAAAAGAATGAGTGTTTAAACGAAGACCGTTTAAATCAGCTTAGTCAGGCTCTTACTGAGGCTTATCTGGCTTTAGGTTATATTTATAATCCTTTTCAATTTGAAGACGATCACTCCGGTAAGCTTACAATGAGGGTAACAGAAGGGAGAATCAGTCAGCTTTCTAGTAATAGTCATCGACTAAATTTTTCTATGCTTTTACCCAACAGCTTAGGTAAACCGCTAAATATTAAAGATTTAGATCAGGCGTTAGATCAAGCAAATAAAATGCCGGGAAGTAAAGTGAGTGTTGATGTATTACCGGCAAAAAATGGCGAAATTGAGTTAGCTTTTGTGAATGAGGAAAAATCTCGTTTAACGGGTTACTTGGGGTTGGATAATTTTGCTTCAAAACGCTCGGGGCGTTGGCAAGCTAAAGGTGGACTGAATATTGATAGCCCTTTAGGACTTTCCGATAGTCTTTATCTTAATGTCAGTCACAGTTTGAAATCTTATCGCCATAATTTTAACCGCTCACTTTCGTTCTTCCATACTATCCCCTATGGTTATTGGACATTGAGTAGTTTCGGTTCTTTTTCGGCTTTTAAGTCTAACGTTCCATTACAACATCATTCTGTTGAGCAAAAAGGTCATACTTGGCAGGCGGCATTACGTGGTGACTATACATTTCGACGTGATTCTAATTCAATTTCCAATCTCTATGCACAGTTAGAAAGGATTAAAAGCAAAAGTTATTTCCAAGATAGTTTAATTTTGTTGCAAAGCCCAACCTTAACAACCGTCCAGATAGGTGTTAATCACTTACAATTATTTTCTTATGGTTCACTTATTACTGATTTTAGTTACGAAAGAGGTTTAAGGCGGTGGAATGCGACATTAAATCAAGGGCAAGATCAGCCTGAAGGGCAATTTAATCGCTGGCGGGCAGAATTACAATTTAATGCATTTTATCCGATTAAATCGCAGACTTTCCACCAATCAAGTCGTTTAATCGGGCAGTATAGTCGTAACTACCTACCTGCGATTAAACAGGAAGAGTTACTTGGACGCTATGCCGTGCGTGGAATTAATGATTTTTCCCAGTCTGCAGAGAAAAATATTGTGCTACGAAATAATTTTGGCTGGTTATATCAATATAAACAATGGCAGATTGAGCCTTATTTAGGTGTGGATATAGGTATGCAAAAAGCGACATCCCCGGATGCTGATAGCCAAAAAGCTTTTGGCTACGCGGTGGGACTGAAAACAACTCATCCTGCGTGGTATATGCAATTAGAATGGGCAACAGGGAGATTGTTTCAGCGGAATCAGATTGTTCAGGAACGAAGTATCAATGCTAATTGGTATGTGATGTTTTAATTAGTCAAGACAATAGGTTCTTTTATCGTGATATGCTCTCTAAATTTGAAGGATATGGGGGAAATATAAATTTGTGATGTTGGTCACAAATTTAAATATTTCTTGAAAAAAGTCATCGGATTTTTATCATTGATGTTTAAAATACCCAGCGCGTCAAATGGTGTGTTTGTCTTATCAATCAAAATACTAGAACAGACTATTGGCAAATAGGCGGTAAGCAAGAATGCTTACCGATTTTCAGTTCTATTTTTCCTCATTTGGGATTTCTATCTATGCAAAAAATGTCTCTCTCAAAAATTACTATTGCATTATCATTATGCTATGTCACACAGTTTAGCTATGCTGATATTCAATCAGCGAATGCGAACACTCAAGTTTCTCAACAAAAAGGTGTGGAAATTATCAACATTGCAACACCGAGCCAGTCAGGTCTATCTCATAACCAATATAATAAATACAACGTTGATAAAGCAGGGGCTGTCTTAAATAATGCTCGAGAAACAACTCATACTCAGTTAGCAGGTCAAATATCCTCTAATCCAAATTTGCGAGGACAGGCAGCAACAGTTATTTTAAACGAAGTGGTGAGTCGCAATCCTTCCCATATTGCTGGTAAACAGGAAATTGCAGGTCAAAAAGCGGACTATGTACTTGCTAATCCGAATGGTATTAGTGTAGATGGTGCAGGTTTTATTAATACGCCAAGAGCTTCTCTTGTTGTTGGTAAAGCAACGGTTGAAAATGGCAAATTAACAGGATATCAAATAGATAGCGATAATAACTTGACAACAAAAGGGACGATATCCGGTACTGATAATGTAGATTTAATTGCACCGACGGTGAATATTTCCGGGAAAATTCAAGCGAAGGACGGAAATGTCAATATCTTACAAGGTCGTAATAAGGTTGAACGAGCTGAAGATGGGACATTGACTATTAATGTGTTACCGCAACAGGAGAAGATTTTAGACGGTAAGGTCGCCGGTAGTATTCAGGCGGGCAGAATCCGAATCCATTCTACTGATGAAAGAGCAACCTTAGCTGTAACAAGTAGCGATTTGGACGCCAAACAAGTCATTGTGACGGCGGGTAATGCAAAATTAGACGGTACGGTAACAAAGAAAAATCGTGGAACATTCAAAGAAATTAAAGAGGCAAATAGATCCGTTGGTAGCGTGACATCAAATAAAGACACTGAAACCTTTGAGAAAACGAGTATTAAGGCAGACTCTTTGATTGTTGCTACATCAGGTAATTTAGATTTATCCGGCGCGGAAATTCAAGCAAAAGAAGCGGTATTAATCGGTGGAAAAACACATTTAGGGGCAGTTAAAACAGAAATGAGAGAAACCACTGCTGAGGGGCGAGCCAAAGGTGCCTCAAAAGTGGAAGAAATTGCGCAAACTCGACTTGAGACAGCACACCGCACGAAGATTACAGCAGATTCACTTAAATTGGCTTCAACAACAGGGAAATTAAGTGGCGATGCGTCACAGATTAATGCGAAAAGTTTAACGTTGCATGGTGAGAAGGGGATCCTATTCCAAGGCACAAAAGAAAAAAATTACTATGATGATACTGTTCAGTTTAAAAATGTATCACCGAAACATAAAACTGGCACTAGTTATCAAACAGCGATTGCAGAAAAACATGTAGCCAGTGAATTTAATATCAAAGATGATTTAGTCGTTTCCGGTGGTTCCGATGTGAAATTTGCCGGTACCATTGGTCGAATTGATGGCGACTTAGTTGTAGAAAATAAAGGTAAATTACTTTTTACTGCCGAAGAGGTGAGAAATAGCCATAAAGTCGATGATAAAGAAAAATATTGGGGGGGATTGGCTGGTTCTAAAGCATTAGCATCTACTCGAAATGATAAAGAACAGCATGGGGCTGATTTTACCGTTAAGGGGACGATTTTAGCTGATGCCCAGAATGGGGTAAATTTATCGGGCAGTCGAGTTATTTCTGGTAAAGATGCATTAGTAAAAGCAAACAACGGTAATTTAGTATTAGACGCTGCTGAAAACGTTAGTGTTTTTGAAGAAAAGGGGCGTAAAGGAACAATTTTTGATATTACCAAAGAACGAAGCAGAGGCTACAAAGTTGTTTATACAAAACAAGGTGCAGAATTAGGTTCTCAGTCTAATTTACAATTGGTGACAAATAAGAATGTGAATATCATTGGTAGTCGTGTAAAAGCGGGAGGGTTACTTGATATCGTAGCCGATGGGAACATCAATATAAGAGGTAGCCAAAACTACTTCACTCAAAGTTATACTCAATCAGGTATCGGCTTTACCACTAAAGTTGAGAAACCGAGCCTATCAATTGATAAAGAGGGATTAGCAAAATCCTCCATTGATTTACTTACTGATGTCATTGTTGGCACGGTTAAACGTGATGAAATGGCACAGGGGCTTGCGAATAATGTGAAGGATAACCTGAAATTTAAAGGTGAGGCCAGTGCGACTTTTGGCTTTTATAAGCACTATAAATTAGAAAAAGGGTATAACTATAATCCATCAGAAGTTAGTGGTGGAAACACAAATTTACGTGCCAATAATGTGAATGTAACGGGAAGTAAAGTCGAGGCAACAAAAGGCGATCTCAATATCAATGCTAACCGTGTCAATACCAAAGCACATCATGATTATTCTTATACCAATAAAGTGAATACCGATGTGGGAATAACCAACACGGTTACAGTAACTGAAAGTGGTATTACAAATAAATTGTCTTTAGGTATTCAACATAAGGATAGTGAGCAGGAAAATACAATAGCAAAAGTTAGTCAACTATCTGCTAAAAATAATTTGAGTATCAATGCTAATCAGAATATTGCCCATAAAGGCTCACAATTAAGTGCGGGTAAAAATATTGTTGAAAATGCAAAAAATATTACTCATGCTCCTGAGTATAATAAGGAAAGTGATAAGCAAAAGAACTTTGATCTTGGTTTAACTTTAACCACTTCGGTTGATAAAAATAAAGTCGCAAGCGGTAGTCTGGTATTGGGTATTTCTGGTGGACGTGAAAGCAATTCTGCAAGTAATGCACAAAGCACGACCTTAAAGGCGGGGAAAGATATTAATGTGAATAGTAGTCGCCTGACCGATATGGGAACGCAATATCAAGGTGGCGGTAATGTGAATCTTAATTCTCAAATCCATAATATTCAGTCAGCTCAAAATACCAAGCAAAATGAGAAACTCACTGCCGGTGTAACAATTGGTGTAAGTGCAAGTACAAAAGATTTTGCTACGGCTAATGTGGGAGTAAATGCAGGTATTCATTTTCAGCACGATAAAAGCGAATCAAGCACAGCTCACAAAGCAAATATTCAGGGTGGAAATGTAAATATCACAACGGACAAATTAAATAGCCAAGCTGATATTAGTGCGACCAATAATGTCAATATTAATGCAGATAAAGCGAACTTTACTCAATCACAAAACACGAGCTCTCATAAAGGTGGTGGTTTTACCTTAAATGTTGGTGTCGGCTCAATTGTGATCCCAGCTGCGGGGGCGGCAATTCCATCAGTAGATGTAAATTTCACCGCTAACGGGCATAAGGGTAACCGTACCGATGCGGTATTACATCATATTCAAGGCGGTAACAATGTAGGTATTCATGGTAAAGACGGTGTAAGCTTACAAGGTACAAATGTATCTGCAGGAAATAATGTTTCTATCACTGGAGAAACAGTTAATGTTCAGCCAGGGAAAAGTCAAGTTCAAGATCTTAACGTGAGTGTAGGTGCCGGTGTCAGTATTGGTGCAAATACCTCAAGCCTTGGTATTAACGGTAATGTGAATGTACAACATGAAAATAGCACCACTCATCAAGGTGTTTCGATTAATGGTAAAAATGTTAACATTCAAGCCGAAAATGGGGTGAATCTAACTGGTGTGAGCTCTAACAGTACTAACCTAAATCTGGATGGTGGAAAAGGAGATGTTAATCTCAATGCCGCAAAAAATAATGTCAATAAGACCGGTGTAGATGTAGGTTTATCTCTCAGTGGTGGTATTAGTGATAATAAATGGACGCCAGCAGAGGGTTCAGGCAAATTAAATGTGGATGTGGTGCGGAATGAAACTCATACTACAACGGACTTGAATTCTCAAAATGCGACAATCTCCGGTAAGAATGCCCATTTTAATGGAAGTAGCATTAATGCAGAAAATGTGACCAATAACCTTAAAGGTAGTGTGACTACAAGTCCGGTTACTGATAAAGTGAATGAAACCAGTGTTCATCTTTCAGCTAATGGTAGTGGTAAGTTCACCCCATATCCAGCGGATAAATGGGCTGAAAGTGCTAAGAAAGATTGGGATAATGGTACAATTGCAGGTGTGAAAGCTGACGTCAATGTAAAAGTAGATTCAACTAAAACGGAAACTATTAAACAAGGCGGTATTAATCCACCGGCACCGATAGTGGTAAAAAATCAAGTAGTCAAAACCAATATCAGTTTAACCACAAACCAAAAAGGTCGTGTTTTACAAATGATTAAACGCAGACATAGATAATTATCCATTGATCTAAATACTATACTCGTTTATTTGCCGAAACCATTGCTAATACTAGAAATGTGTTTCGGCAAATTTTTTGAAAAAACAAAGTAGATAATCATATCAAATTGTATTTTTTATTTTGTGTTAAATACATTTTTTATCGGCTTTGCTATCAATATCTATTGGGATACTTTAGATTCTTCAAGAAAAAATAACAGAATTGGGCATTATATCGTCGTTGCTTGAACCTTATTTTGAGAGGAACTTACTATTGTGTATCAGCTTATAACATATTGAAATAATTTGATTTTATCGTTGATAAATACAGTGTGCCCCTGCATTTCATTGAAATGTCTTTTTTGCAACATAATACCGAAAAAATATCACAGGGTGGCTTTTATTGATAATTCTGCGATTTATGGATTATAGAAGAATTGGTAAGTATGGTATTGAAAAGGAGAGAACCCCGTCCTTTTAGACGGGGAATATATTTACTGATTAATATGGCGTTTAATTGCCTCTGCAATGAGCTCAGCCTCAGGGCCTAAAATAACTTGTAATCCATCATTTCCTATTTTGATGTTTCCTTTTGAGCCTAGAGATTTTAGTTGTGTTTCATTGATGTTGTTGTGATCCGCCAAGGTTAAGCGTAATCGGGTGATACAAGCATCAATATTTTTGAAGTTTTCTTTTCCGCCAAGTGCATCAATAAATCTGAGAGCGGTTTCTTCACGAGAAGTCGTATCTACCGCAGAAGTGTCTTCCTGAATTTCTTCTTGCTCTTCACGTCCAAGTGTTTTGAGGTTGAAGACTTTGATTGCAGTACGGAATATTGCATAGTAAATAGCAAAGAAGCCTAATCCTTGTACAATGAGCATATACCAATTTACTGCAAGCGGATTGCGAGAGGAAAGTACCATATCTACTAGCCCCGCGCTGAAACCAAAACCGGCAATCCAGTGCATACTTGCGGCAATAAATACAGAAATCCCCGTTAAAAATGCGTGAATAACATAAAGAATGGGGGCCACAAACATAAATGAAAACTCAAGGGGTTCGGTGATTCCGGTGAAGAATGAAGCAAATGCCGCCGCAAGCATAATTGAAGCTACTTTCGCTTTTTGACTAGGCTTTGCACTATGGTAAATGGCTAATGCCGCACCCGGCAATCCAAACATCATCACAGGGAAGAAACCGGCTTGATACATTCCCGTCACGCCTACAGTTGCACTTCCCTCAGCAAGGGATTTTGCCCCACCGAGGAAATTTGGAATATCGTTAATACCGGCGACGTCAAACCAGAAAACAGAATTTAGTGCATGGTGTAAGCCCACAGAAATAAGCAATCGGTTAAAGAAGCCATAAATTCCTGCTCCCACCGCGCCCAAATCTTTAATGGATTCGCCAAAAGAAACGAGCGCATTAAAAATATGTGGCCAAACATAGAGGAGAATAAAAGAAATCGCGATCATAACAAAAGCCACGACAATCGGAACAAGACGTTTTCCACTAAAGAAGGAAAGGGCTTTTGGTAATTCTACTTGATAGAAGCGATTATAAAGTTCGGCAGAAATAACCCCTATTAAGATCCCAATAAATTGGTTATTAATTTTGTTAAAAGCTGCGGGTACTTGGCTAGGATCAATATGTTGTAGCTGTGCAACACCGCCGGGAGAAAGTAAAGTCGTGACAACATAAAAGCCAACTAGACCTGAAAGTGCGGCAGAACCATGTTTGTCTTTTGATAAACCAAAAGAGACACCGACAGCGAATAATAAGCCCATATTATCAATAATTGCTGCACCGGATTTGATTAATAATGCGGCTAATTGGCTATTGCTTCCCCAACCATCCGGATCGAGCCAATAGCCTATCCCCATTAATAATGCAGCAGCAGGTAATGCCGCCACCGGAACCATCAAGGCCTGCCCGATTTTTTGTGCATAATTAAGAATACTCATAAATACTCCTTGATTCATTAGAGAACAGCTTGTGATAGGCACTCACAAGCTGTGTTGATATAGTATCAGTGATTATTCTACGGTCAATTTTTTGCCGTCATAGCTTAATGTTTGCACTGAGGTTAAGGCTTTCCCTCCATCCGTCTCACCACCGATTAAGAGTACTTTATTATCGTAAGAAACGGATACGCCATAGCCGATATTCATTGGTAATTCACCAACGATCTGCCATTTGCCTTTATTCAAGGCGTAAACGTCCTTATGCCACGCTTTAGTTAAACCTTTATGGGCATGCAACATACCTTCCTTAAATTGTTTAACAGAACCCGGGAAATTTGCCCCACCGGTGACTAAATAATGACCGTGGCTATAACCCGCCATTGCGCCGGCTAGGCCATCTTGACTTTGTCCTTTCGGCGCCGGTAGATCCGGTAGATTTTTCCATTCAACTCCTTTTGCGGTAAATTTACCTTGGTGGGTTTCTGCAGTACGAAGACCGGGTTTGATTTCCCCATTGACGACCATTAAATCATTGTCTTGAATAGTAAATGCGGCGCCTGCACGACCTGAGAATGGCACTTGTCCTTCATTTCGCCATTTATTCGTTGAGGGTTCATAGCTTAATAATTCTGTGGTAAAGAAATAGTCTTCCGGACGTTGATCGAAATAAGCTGAGGCAATGGCATCTTTTTTCGATTTGTCTTCTCCCGCTGCCACAAAGTCTTGAAAGTAGCCGTTGAAAATAGACAGATTAGAACCACCGACAATATAAACTTTATCACCGTGCGATGCACCGGATGATCCGACTAAGCCCCTTGGAGAACGGGTTGGCAATTTTGTCCAAGAGTTGTCTGTCGGATTATATTGGTGGGCATCATTGACAAGCTGTAGCTCGCCTTTTTCATTTTTTTGTAATCCGCCGAATACATAAAGTTTTCCCCCTACGCTTGCAGCAACAGGTTGGTTGCGCTCTCCGCCAGGGAAAGTCGCGATTTCTTTCCATTGTGCAGCTGGATCTTTTAAGTCAAGTGAGTAGAATTTATCACCACCCGATCCTAAGCCAACATAAAGAGTATCGCCAATTAATGCCCCTGCACCGCTTTTAATACCAACCGGTAGATCCGGATAGGCTTGAACATTGGCGGAAAAAGCAACAGTGGCGAAAAGTGCAGTGCATAATGCTGTTTTTGTTAATGTCATAATAAACCTCATTGAGTGTGTTATGGTTTGCTATTCATAAAACGGCATTGAATAGAGTGATTATTTTAAGTGCGGTCAAAAACTTGATGATTTTTAACCGCACTTTGGGCTATGGAACCAAGAGATTCGGTATAAAGGTAATAATTTGTGGGAAAACCGTAATTAGAACCAGCATAGCAAATATTGGAATTAAGAACGGCAGTACGCCTTTTGTTACCGTCGATACCGACATATTGCCCACTCGAGCGACCACAAAGAGAGCCATACCCATTGGTGGTGTTAAGATACCGATCATCATATTCAAGGTCGTCATTACACCGAAGAAAATGAGGTCGATATTAAATTGCATGGCAATTGGAATTAGCATTGGAAGGACTAAGAATTGCAATGCTAAGGCATCAATAAACATCCCAAGGAAAAGTAACAGGGCGTTAATCATCACTAATACCATTAACGGTGAATCCGCAACGGCAACAAAGATGTCAGCGATACGCATGGCCACTTGTTCACGGGCGATCATATCGCCAAAGAAGGTGACGGTCATAACCATTAATACTACTACGCCGGTAATCGCCATCGCTTCTACACAGCTGTTGAAAAGCATTTTTAAGGTGAGCTCTTTATAGACAAATTTCCCGATAATCACCGAATAACTTGCCGCAACAACGGCTGATTCTGTCGGGCTGAATAAACCGGAGAAGATCCCACCAATAATTAATAACGGCGTTAAAATTGCCCAAAAGGCTTTTTTAAATGAAGTGCAAAGTTGTTCACGGGTGGCTTTTGGCGTTCTTGGATAGCCACGTTTTTTAGAGACATAATAGTTCATCACCATTAACGCAATCGTTACCAGTACTCCGGGTACGAAGCCGGCAATAAAAAGTTTTGCAATGGATTCATTGGCGATTACCCCGTAAATAATCATTGCAATACTTGGCGGAACCAAAGGGCCGATAATACAGGACGCTGCTGTGATACCACCGCAAATGTCATCATCATAACCGGCATCACGCATGGCTTTAATTTCAAGTTGCCCTAATCCTCCCGCATCAGCAAGAGCCGAGCCGGACATACCGGAGAATAATAAACTTGCCCCGATATTCACATGACCCATTCCGCCGGTATAGTGACCGAGCAAGGCTTTGGCAAAATTAAAGATTCGTTCGGTGATTCCCCCTGTATTCATCAAAATACCGGTGAGAATATAAAATGGTACAGCAAGGAGTGGGAAACTATCGAGGCTATACACCAATTTATCCGCTGCAGCATTCACCACATTCCAACGGGTCATTGAGAAATAAAGCAGGGAAGTAATAAAGAGAGACCAACCCACAGGCACGCCTAAGAACATAATCACAAGCCAAACAAGTAAGGCAACATAAACTGCATTAGCGCCTAATTTTACATAGTTGGTGATACGTAATACTTTAAACCAATCCGGTGCGAAGTATAAAATAGCGAGTAAAATGACAGCACTTATGATGAAAAATGTGGCAGGTAAATAACTTTTTCCTTCCTTAAAATTGTGTGCTTGGGCTTGGAAGAAACGAATCATCATCAACGTAGCAATAATGGGTAATGAGGCAAAAATCCACTTTTCTGAAATCCCACCTAGTGCATCAATTGGGAAATTTGCACTCAGAAAATTACGCACGCCAAAATGGATAAAAAAGAAAATACCGCCAAAAATAACGAGCTGAACAAAAGTATTGGCTATTTTTTTGATTCGCTCAGGCATTAAATTGGTTAAGAAATCAATATAAACGTGCTCTTGTTTTCTGACCGCAACGCTAATACCTAACATCCCCACATAGACAAAGAGTAATTTTGCCAACTCTTCACTCCAAATAAGGGGGGATTGAAAAACTTGTCGAGAAAGAATTTGGGCAATAAGAATACAAAAGATGACAAGGAATAAAGCGCCACCAATCCATTCTTCAAGTTTGTTAAAGATTTTCATACTTCACTCCATACGAAGACTAAACGAAGCAAGGTGATATGGAGGTGCGTCAAATTGTTGACGCACCCATGTGATTTATTGATTAATTGATTCAATTTCTTTTAATGCGGTTTCACCTTTACTACCGGTTTGTTTTACAAACTCGGCATAGAAAGGTTTCATCGCTTCTTTAAATGGCGTGAGATTCGGATGAGTCACTGTTACGCCTTGTTTTTCAAAGAAAGAAATTAAATCTTTTTCACCATCGACAAATAATTTTGTATGGTATTTTGCCGCATTTTCAGCTGCATCTTTTACAACTTTTTGGAGATCTTCCGGTAAATCTTGATAGGTTTCATTACTCACTAAGTAGAGTTGATCGTTCAAAATGTGATTTGTCATCGCTAAGAATTTTTGCACTTCATAGAATTTTTGGGCTTGAACGGTTGCCAATGGGTTTTCTTGACCATCGACAGAATTGGTTTGAAGGGCGAGGTACACTTCAGAGAACGCCATTGGGGTAGGGGCTGCCCCTACATATTTTGCGTAAGCTAAGTTGGTCGCGGCATTTGGTACGCGAAGTTTTAAACCTTTCATATCCGCAATGCTATTGATCGCTCGGTTTGAGGTCGTTTGGCGTGTACCGTTATAGGCTTGAGAAAGGAGTGTCAGCCCGAGTTCTTTATTCATTTTTTGGATTAAATCTTTTCCAAATGTTGTTTCATATAAAGCTTTTTGAGCCACACCATAATCAGAAATAACATAAGGAAGCGCAAATACTGCGGCTTCAGGATAGAATAATTGGAAACGGGCAGATTCCGCAAAGGTAAAATCAAGTGCACCATCCTTTAATTGTTTTAGCATGGCACGGTCATCACCCAGTTGTGAGCTTGGGTAAAGCGAGATTTCAATTTTGCCACCGGATTTTTCTTTAACCTCTTTTGCAAACATTTCGGCCGCTTTGTATTCGTTTGATGAAGTACCGGCATTCATTCCAAATTTTAAATCATAGTCTGCGGCAAAAACGGCAGAAGACATACCAATTGTAGCGGCTGTAGCAAGGAAAAGTTTAGTGAATTTCATTATGTGCTCCTATGAAAAACTATCGGGTTGATAGTGTTGTTGTGAGAAAACTTTTGGTTGAACTGTAACCAAAATAATCAATTCGCCCTCATTCTAAGAGTAAAACAACATATTTTGAATAGATTGTGGAGTTTTATTTCAAAATTGAGACATTGATCACATTTCAGGAAAAACACTTCATAAAATAATTTAAAATGAAGTTTTATTTCTATATAATGCACGGAAATTATGAAAAGTGAGACTTTAGCGATTTCGGCTAAAGCCATACATCCGAATAAAAACGAGGAGTCTCTATATGTCTAAACTGACGCATGAACAGGTTTTCCAACAGATTCAAAATGGTTTAATTGCCTCTTGTCAGCCTGTCGATAACGGCCCTATGGATAAGCCTGAGATTGTTGCCGCTATGGCGCAAGCCTCAGTGATTGGCGGTGCTGCAGGGCTTCGTATTGAAGGTGTAGAAAATCTAAAAGCCACACGCTCAAAGGTGAATATACCCATTATTGGTATCGTAAAACGTGATTTACCGGATAGCCCAATTCGTATTACGCCTTTCTTACAAGATATTGAGGATTTGGCTCAAGCCGGAGCTGATATTATTGCGGTGGATGGAACGAGCCGCCCCCGCCCTGTGGATTTAGAAAGTGCGGTTAAAAAAATCCATGAATTAGGCTGTCTTGCGATGGCGGATTGCGCTAATTTGGAAGAAGGATTGAATTGCCAAAAATTAGGATTTGATATTATTGGCAGCACGATGTCCGGTTATACCGGTGGCGATGTGCCGGAGGAACCGGATTACCAATTAGTGAAGGATTTGAAAGCGGCCGGATGTCGCGTGATGGCGGAAGGGCGCTATAATACGCCGGAATTGGCGAAAGTTGCGATTGAAATTGGGGCGGATTTTGTGACGGTAGGATCGGCACTAACACGCCTTGAACATATTGTCAGTTGGTTTGCCAATGCGGTGAAATCTGCTAAATAAAGTTAAGTGGAAACCCCATCAACTTAATAAACACAATAAATGATGGGGCAATCCACTTTTATCAAAAGGAGTCATTATGCGCTGTTTAGCATTAGATATTGGTGGAACTAAAATTGCTGCCGCCATTGTTAAAGAAGGTAAGATTGTTCATCGTCAACAAATTGCTACACCACAAGAAGATGCGGCCGAGGCGTTGCATCAAGCTATTGCACAGCTATTAACGGATTATGATGAGCAATTTGATTATGTTGCGGTGGCGTCCACAGGAATCATTAATCAAGGTATTTTGACCGCACTTAATCCCAAAAATCTAGGGGGGCTTGCCGAGTTTCCTCTGAAAGCAAGTATCGCTCGCCATACCAACAAACCGATTGGTTTATTAAATGATGTACAAGCAGCCGCTTATGCCGAATATCAATTACAAGATCAACAGCGATTAGCCAATTTTGCCTTTATTACCGTTTCAACAGGCGTCGGGGGAGGGATAATCCTGAATCATCAATTATTAACCGGTACGAATGGCATTGCCGGCCATATAGGGCATACTGTGGCGGATCCTAATGGGCCATTATGCGGATGTGGACGGCGTGGTTGTGTGGAGTCAATGGCGGCAGGGCGAGCCATTGAGGCGGGCACGTCAGAATGGGATTCCCCCTGTTCACCCAAAGAAGTCTTTGAGCGTTTCAGAAAAAATGATGAAAAAGCAACCGCACTTATTGCTCGATCCGCAAAAGCCATTGCTAATTTAGTGGCGGATTTAAAAATTTCGATGGATATTCAAAAAGTCGTGATTGGTGGGAGTGTTGGATTAGCTGAAGGATACCTCCCTCTTGTTCAACAATTCCTTAATCAAATGCCGCCAATCTATCGGTGTGATATTGAACTTGCGCAATTAGGTCAAGATGCCGGTTTGGTCGGTGCGGCTTACTGGGTAAATCATAGTTTACCCAACATAATGGAGTGAGTGATGACGAGAAGTGGAAACATTTTAAACACGATTAGTTCACTTTATCAAAGTTTAACGAAAACAGAGAAAAAGATTGCCGATACAATTTTAATGTCTCCCGATTTAGTGGTGCAATGTCCCCTTTCTGAGATTGCCGAACATCTAAATGTGGGGGAAGCAACCTTTGTGCGTTTTTGTCGTTCTGTTGGGTTTAAGGGCTTTAGCGATTTTAAATTGGAGCTTTCCATTGAGTTGGCAACTAAAGATAATCAGGATAACCCCTTACTGGAAACAGATATTGTCCACTCCGATAGTTCACGGCATATTGCACAAAAATTACAAGGTGCAATTTCTAATGTGGTGAATGAAACCATTAATTTGCTTGATTTTAACCAGTTGGAAAAAACAGTTGAGGCAATATGCCGAGCGAATCGGATTTTCCTATTTGGCGTAGGATCATCCGGTATCACAGCAGAAGAAGCAAAAAATAAATTAATGCGGATTGGCTTTCAAGTTGATGCCACCGGTAACAATCATTTTATGTATATGCAAGCGGCTCTACTCACATCAAAAGATGTGGCTATTGGGATTAGTCATTCGGGTTATTCGCAAGAAACCGCTCATGCTTTAAACATTGCGAAAAAAAATGGTGCGACCACTGTTGCGATTACTCATAGTTTGCGTTCACCGATTACAGAAGTGGCAGATCTTGTGCTGGTAAATGGCAATAAACAAGGCAAATTACAAGGTGATTCTATCGGTACTAAAATTGCCCAGCTTTTTGTATTGGATTTGATTTACGCTTTGCTTGTGCAAAGTGAGCAAGAGAGGGCGGTGGAAACTAAACAGAAAACCCTCAATGTGATTCTCGAACAACGTATAAAATAGGAGAAACTTATGCGTGATTTAAAAGGTATTTTCAGTGCGTTATTAGTGTCATTCAACGAAGATGGCTCGATTAATGAAAAAGGTTTACGCCAAATTATTCGCCACAATATCGACAAAATGAAAGTTGATGGTTTATATGTTGGGGGATCTACCGGTGAAAACTTTATGCTATCCACTGAAGAGAAAAAACAAATTTTCCGTATTGCGAAAGATGAAGTGAAAGATCAGGTTGCCCTCATTGCGCAGGTCGGAAGTGTGAATTTACAGGAAGCCGTTGAATTAGGTCAATATGCTACCGAATTAGGTTATGACTGTTTATCTGCGGTCACACCTTTCTACTACAAATTCAGTTTCCCTGAAATTAAACACTACTATGACACGATCATTGAGAAAACCGGCAATAATATGATCGTTTACTCCATTCCATTTTTAACCGGCGTGAATATGGGGATTGAGCAATTTGGTGAACTTTATAAAAATCCAAAAGTGCTTGGGGTGAAATTTACTGCCGGTGACTTCTATCTTTTAGAACGTTTGAAAAAAGCCTATCCAAATCATCTTATTTGGGCTGGTTTTGATGAAATGATGTTGCCGGCTGTTTCTTTAGGCGTAGATGGCGCAATCGGTTCAACTTTTAATGTCAATGGTGTACGTGCCCGTCAAATTTTTGAATTAACCAAAGCGGGTAAACTTCAAGAAGCCTTAGCGGTTCAACATACCACCAATGACTTGATTGAAGGGATTTTAGCCAACGGTTTATATTTAACCATCAAAGAATTGCTTAAATTGGAAGGGGTTGATGCCGGTTATTGCCGTGAACCGATGACCGCAAAAGCGACACTGGAGCAGCTAACAAAGGCGAAAGAATTAAAAGAAAAATACTTATAAACTCATAAAAATTGACCGCACTTATTCGAATGAGCGCTTTGGAGATGAGGTATCTCTGAAGTATATCGGGTAATAAGTGCGGTCAACATATCAGGAGGATTTACTATGCGTCTTATCCCTTTGCAAACAAATGAACAAGTAAGCCGTTGGGCTGCTCGTCATATTGTTGATCGAATTAACCATTTTCAGCCTACGGCTGAGCGTCCTTTTGTGCTAGGTTTGCCAACAGGTAGCACACCACTAAAAACCTATCAGGAATTGATTAAGCTTTATCAGGCTGGGGAAGTGAGTTTCAAATATGTGGTGACCTTTAATATGGACGAATATGTGGGCTTGCCGGAAGATCACCCTGAAAGTTACCACAGCTTTATGTATAACAATTTCTTTAATCACGTGGATATTCAACCTCAAAATATCAACATTTTGAACGGCAATACGAAAGATCATGATGAAGAGTGTCGCCGTTATGAAGAAAAAATTAAATCTTACGGAAAAATTCATCTATTTATGGGCGGTGTGGGAAATGATGGGCATATTGCCTTTAATGAACCGGCATCATCATTAAATTCTCGTACTCGTATTAAAACCTTGACGCAAGATACACTCATTGCGAATTCCCGCTTTTTTGATCATGATGTGAATAAAGTGCCAAAGTATGCTTTAACGATTGGCGTTGCCACCTTATTAGATGCGGAAGAAGTGATGATTCTTGCCACAGGCCATCAAAAAGCCCTTTCTGTGCAAGCGGCTGTTGAGGGGGCGGTAAACCATATGTGGACGGTGACGGCACTGCAGCTACATCGTCATTTTATTTTGGTGTGTGATGAACCGGCACAGCAAGAATTAAAAGTCAAAACAGTAAAATATTTCAGTGAATTAGAACAGAGAGCTATTCATAGCGTGTTATCATAATTCAGCAACACCGCACGAAAGTGCGGTCGTTTTTTTATTATTTTTAGGAAGACAAAATGAAATATGCATTAATTAATAGTGTGATTTACACAAAATACGAAGTATTACGAGATTTTGCCGTGGTGATTAACGGGGATATCATAGAAGCCGTGATTCCACAAAATGAACTTGAAGCGGGCATTAAAACCATTGATTTACAGGGCAATAACTTAACGGCCGGTTTTATTGATCTCCAACTCAATGGTTGTGGTGGGGTGATGTTTAACGATCAAACCACGGTGGAAACCTTAGAAATTATGCAAGCCACTAATTTAAAATCCGGTTGTACCAGTTTCTTACCGACTTTTATCACAGCACAGGATGAAGGTATTAAAAGTGCGGTTAAAACGATGCGTGAATATTTAACCCGGCATAAAAACCAAGCACTTGGCTTACATATTGAAGGGCCTTACATTAGTGTAGAGAAGAAAGGTGTACACCGACCGGAATATATCCGTGAAATCTCGCCTGAAATGAAAGATTTTCTCTGTGAAAATGGCGATGTGATTACGAAAATCACTATCGCAGCAGAAAATCCAACAGTGCAATATATTCCTGATTTTGTGAGAAGCGGCATAATTGTTTCTATTGGGCATTCTAATGCGACTTATGAAGTAGCGAAAGCTGCATTCCAGCAAGGTGCAACTTTTGCTACCCATTTACATAATGCCATGTCGCCAATTAGCTCGGGACGGGCAATGGGCGTAGTGGGTGCGGTATTAGATTCTGATGTGTACACGGGCATTATTGTGGATGGTATTCATGTAAACTATGGTAATGTCAGAATCGACAAAAAAATCAAAGGTAATAAATTGTGTATTGTAACCGATTCCATTGCGGCGGCAGGAGCAGGCCCTGAATTAGAAACCTTTACTTTTGAGGGCAAAACCATTTATGTGAAGGAAGGGCGTTGTTATGATGCTAATGGCACCATTGCAGGTGCGTCTATTACAATGATGGAATCTATCAAGAATGCTGTAGAATATGTGGAAATTCCTCTTTCGGAAGCCATTCGTATGAGTAATCTTTATCCGGCACGAGCTATCGGCGTAGATGATCGTTTAGGCTCGGTAGAAAAAGGGAAAGTTGCTAATCTTGCCGTATTTACCTCAAATTATGAGGTCATCGGCACCGTGGTAAATGGGGAGTGGAAACGGAATTAAGCATAAAAGTGCGGTCATTTTTATGATTGTTTTCCTATACTGAAAATAGCGGTTTATATAGCAAATGCACAAAAATAGATATTTTAATAAAATGTCGATAGTATGCAGCAGTTGCACAAATCTGTTTTGGAGCTTGCTTGTAGGGACACACTGCGTGTGTCCGCTATAAAAAATCAAATTATTTCCATAGGTTAAAATTCTGACACTTTCAGTGTTAATTAAGATATAAAAAGAGATGAAAAAAGGCGAACCTTTCGATTCGCCTTTTCCAATGTTTCTAATTTAACAATTAGAAGTAAACACGCATACCAACGCCGATAGCTTTGTCTGTTACTTTTGAGTTATCAACATAGTTACCATTTACATAATCTTTAGTAACTACGTATTTACCTTCAACAAAGGTGACAACTTGTTTGTGTAATTTATAGTCAACGCCTAGCAAGAAACCATGAGTTTTAGATTTGTTTGCTCCGGTTTTTGATTGCTCATACTTGTAGTTACCATAAATTTTACTATTGTCGATAACTTGGTATTGGAAACCTGGAGATACAAAGTATTTTTTAGTATCTTGGCCATCTTGTTTTGCTTTAGCATATCCGCCATCAACTGATACTAATAAATCAGCATAGTTATAGCCTAAGCTTGCTAGGAAACCATCTTGATAGTGTTTTTGGTTTGAATTAGTTTTGTAATTTGTACGTCCATAGCCAAACTTAGCGATAACACCACTCACGTCATCCCATTTCCCGTTATAGACAGCACCGAGTTGGAAACCGCTTTTTACATTACCGAGAGATACTTCATTGTTAGTATCACGATTATCAGCAAACTGGTAGCCAACACCTAATTGTAGATTTTCGATACCTCTATAGTCGTAACGAACAATAGAATTCCCTTCAGTTGGAATATAGTCTCCTTTATTGATGATACCATAAGCGTAATCATCCGCTGTGCTCAGATCATCTGCAATTGTAACTTGGCGACCGAAAGTAAGCTCACCAAGATCTTTATGCCCTAAGCCAACATAAGCACGTTTAGTATTTAGGTTACCAAAACCATCTTCACGAACGGTACCGCCTTGTTTACCATCAAAACGAACTTCAACACGACCTAAAGCGTAATAGCCTTCAGATAAATCGTGTTTTACTCTGACTTCCACACGTGAACCAGAATTTTTTAAACCTGAGTGGCTGTGTTTATTATTTTCGCCACCTTGATTAGATTTCTCAAGAAGAATACGAAGAGAACCATTTAATTCAACTTTAGTTCCTTCGTTATCATAAATTACTGCTGCATTCGCTGCTGAAGCGGCAAATGCACCGACGATTAATGCTGCTAGTGTTTTTTTCATAATTGTTATTCCTTATTGGTGTGATTACGACCAAGATTGAACTTTCCATAATTGAAAGTGTCAACCGCCTAAATAGACGCCTCGGATCATTGCAAAAAGCCTTTTTTCTGTCAATGGAAAACGGTTGCTAATTTTTAAATATCTGATCAAGATCACATTTTTTAGACAGGGTGGGGTAAAAAGCAAACAATTTTTTGTTCATAAAACAAGAAAAAAATCAACCGCACTTTTATTTATTCCGGTTGGTAGCCCTCATCTTGGTAAGTAGGATTCGTTGCGCCTTTTTTCGCTAACATATCACAGATTTCATTTTCACGATGTCCTGCATGCCCTTTCACCCATTTCCATTCAATATTGTGGCGTTGGACGGCATTGTCGAGTGCGATCCATAGATCTTGGTTTTTCACCGGTTTGCCGCTACCGGCTTTCCAATTATTTTTCTTCCAATTAAAAATCCATTGAGTAATACCCTTTTTCATATATTGACTATCGCTATAAAGGCTGATTTGGCAAGGTTCTTTTAGGGTATTAAGGGCTTCAATTACTGCGCGTAATTCCATTCGGTTGTTGGTGGTGTTGAAATAGCCTTTGGAAAGCTGTTTTTCATGTTGTTTATAACGCAAGAGAATACCAATTCCACCCGCACCGGGATTGCCAAAACAAGCACCATCAGTAAAAATTTCAATCTGTTTTTGCATAACAAAATCGTTGTTGTGTAAAATGGCGAGCATTTTAATGGAAAGGAATAGGTTGAACAAATGATTAATCCAAATCGCCAAATTGTACTGGATACTGAAACCACGGGGATGAACCAGCTTGGTGCTCATTATGAAGGCCATGGTATTATTGAAATTGGTGCGGTGGAATTGGTGAATCGCCGTTATACGGGAAATAATTTCCATATTTATATTAACCCGAACCGTACGGTGGATCCGGAGGCGATAAAAGTTCACGGTATTACCGATGAAATGCTTGCCGATAAACCGGAATTTAAGGCGATTGCACAGGAATTTTTAGATTACATTAAAGGCGCTGAGCTTTTAATTCATAATGCCCCCTTTGATGTGGGCTTTATGGATTATGAATTTAGTAAACTCGGATTAGGGGTGAAAACAACGGATATTTGTGTGGTAACCGATACCTTGCAAATGGCCCGTCAAATGTATCCGGGAAAACGTAACAGTTTAGATGCATTGTGCGACCGATTAGGCATTGATAATAGTAAACGAACCTTGCATGGCGCATTACTGGATGCGGAAATTTTAGCGGATGTTTATCTTTCCATGACCGGCGGGCAAACCAGCTTATTTGATGAAGGGGAAGAAGAGAATACGATGGTGGTGACGATAGAAAGGAATGTGGCTGAATCAATGGAAAGTGCGGTGGCTTTTTCCAATAATTTAAAACGTTTACAGCCGAATGAAGAAGAATTACAAGCCCATTTGGAATTATTGAAAGTGATCAATAAAAAGAGTGACGGAAAATGCTTGTGGGATTTGCGTATTGGCGATGAATCAGTGCATTAAATAAACATCTGAACGTGAAATGAAAAAAAAAGATTGACGAGATAACCGAGGATCATTATGATACGCACCACTTAGCGGAGTGGTAGTTCAGCTGGTTAGAATACCTGCCTGTCACGCAGGGGGTCGCGGGTTCGAGTCCCGTCCATTCCGCCAATTTTTTAATTTACTCCTTATTGATGTGTTTTTAAAGATAGATCAATGCAAAATAAAATAGCGGAGTGGTAGTTCAGCTGGTTAGAATACCTGCCTGTCACGCAGGGGGTCGCGGGTTCGAGTCCCGTCCATTCCGCCAATTATTTTCAAAATAAAACGTGCACCTTAGAGGTGCATTTTTTATGTCTGGAATTTGCTTCTTTCGCCAAGTGCAATTGTGTTTATGGCTTTTTATTTGCTTATTTTCAAATCGTTTTTTACCAATGCCTTAACTTCCGCTATAATGTGCCTCATTTTTTGATAAGAAAAGAGATTTTTATGACAACTCCTGTTGTAGCCCTTGTGGGGCGTCCAAATGTGGGGAAATCCACCCTATTTAATCGTCTGACTCGTACACGTGATGCTTTGGTGGCAGATTTTCCCGGTTTAACCCGTGATCGTAAATATGGTCATGCACATATCTCCGGCTATGAATTTATTGTGATCGATACCGGTGGGATTGATGGCACAGAGGAGGGCGTTGAAGAAAAAATGGCGGAGCAGTCGCTGCTTGCCATTGAAGAAGCGGATATTGTTCTTTTTCTTGTTGATGCCCGTGCCGGTTTAACGGCAGCAGATATTGGTATCGCAAATTATTTACGTCAACGTCAGAATAAAGTCACGGTGTTGGTGGCAAATAAAACCGATGGTATTGACGCTGATTCTCATTGTGCGGAATTTTATCAATTAGGTTTAGGCGAGATTGAACAAATTGCGGCTTCTCAAGGACGTGGCGTAACCCAGTTGATGGAACAAGTGCTTGCACCATTCGCAGAGCAAATGCAAAACAATGAGAAAACTGACCACACTTCTGATGAAGAACAAGATGAGTGGGAGCAAGAGTTTGATTTTGACTCGGAAGAAGATACCTCTCTACTTGATGAGGCTTTGGAAGAAGAAAACGAATATGAGCAGGATAAAAATATCAAAATTGCTATTGTTGGTCGTCCAAATGTCGGAAAATCCACTTTAACCAACCGTATTTTAGGTGAAGATCGGGTTGTGGTTTACGATATGCCGGGTACCACGCGCGATAGTATTTATATTCCGATGGAGCGCGATGGTCAACAATATACGTTGATTGATACGGCAGGGGTACGTAAACGGGGAAAAGTCCATCTTGCGGTGGAAAAATTTTCTGTGATCAAAACCTTGCAAGCGATTCAAGATGCCAATGTGGTTTTACTGACCATTGATGCACGTGAAAATATTTCAGACCAAGATTTATCTTTGCTTGGTTTTATTTTGAATGCCGGTCGTTCCCTTGTCATTGTGGTAAATAAATGGGATGGACTTGATCAAGAAATTAAAGATCGTGTGAAATCGGAACTTGACCGCCGTTTGGATTTTATTGATTTTGCCCGAGTGCATTTTATTTCTGCTTTACATGGTAGCGGTGTGGGTAACTTGTTTGATTCCATCAAAGAAGCCTACGCTTGTGCCACACAAAAAATGACCACGTCTATGCTTACCCGCATTTTGCAAATGGCAACTGACGAACATCAACCCCCAATGGTAGGCGGTCGCCGTATTAAATTAAAATATGCCCACCCAGGTGGTTATAATCCACCAATTATTGTGGTTCACGGTAACCAAATGGAAAAATTGCCTGATTCCTATAAGCGCTATTTATCCAATTATTACCGTAAGAGTTTAAAAATTATCGGCTCGCCGATTCGTCTTCTTTTCCAAGAAGGGGCTAACCCCTTTGCCGGACGTAAAAATAAACTCACGCCAAATCAATTACGCAAAAGAAAACGCTTGATGAAATTTATTAAGAAAGCGAAAAGATGATGTGGAAAAAGTGCGGTTGAATTAACCGCACTTTTTGTTTTGCTCGGTATTATGTAGCAAATGCACAAAAATAGATCTCAATGACATGTCGGGACATACTGCGTGTGTTCAATGATAATATATTGAAATAATTTGATTTTATAACGATCACATGCAGTGTATCCCGACAAGCTCACCCAAAAAACAGATTCACCACTGCATCGGTAATTAAGCCTGATTGGAATGTGTTCACGGAGATGGAAAGATTTGCAATAGTTTATTTATACTTGAGTAAAGTGTTTTTCCAGTAAACGTTTTTCACTGTTTTTATCATGAGCAAGTTGTACGATTGTCGGTTTAGCACGACACAATTTGCGAATACGCATTGTGCTTTCTTGATGTAATTTACTGTTCATGCACACACCGTCAATTTCACCTCGTAGTAAATAGGTTTCATCATAAGAAGCATCACCGCCAATAAAGACATAATGATCGCCCATATCTACAATCACGGATAAATGTCCCATGGTATGACCCGGGGTCGGGACTAAACAAATTTTGCCATCCGCCGTTAATTTATGGTGATGTTCGAAACTTTCGAAGACCCCATCATCAAAGCGAATACCATCAGGCGTGAGCCAATTCGGATAAACATGGGTTAAATAACCATTGAACTTAGCATTTGGTGCATTGATCGCAGCCTTTTCCGTTTCGCTCATTATTACACGAGCATTCGGAAAATTGGGTAGTCCCCCTGCGTGATCGCCGTGCATATGGGTCATCACGACAGTTTTCACCTGTAAAGGATCGAAACCTTTTGATCTTAGCAATACGCCGACTTCCTCGTTTGGTTTGACACCACGTCTCTCACAAAATTGCATAAACGGATGCCACCAAGGCTGGTAACCTTTGTCATTGGCTTTGCTACTTTCACCGGTATCAACCATAATCAGTCCTTCGCTAGGGTGTTCAATTAGCCAGCAACCAATAGGTAAATGAGGGCTCCATTGGCTATCCGTTAAAACATCTAACACTCTGAGAGGGCGGGCAAAAAAACGAGCTAACTGATGGTGAGCTTTAATTTGCACCCAGCCCGTTGTTAAGCAATGGATTTTCATGATAATAATCTTTATTAATTGGTGGTAATTAATAACGCTAATACATGGCTAAAAGTGCGGTTAATTTTCGTCAAGGTTTTATTTATTTTGCAAGCAAAAGCCTTAGCGCTTGATAAACCCTTTGAGCAGATTCACCACTTAATGCTTTATTTTCTTCATCAGTAATGACAAGGGCGCTTTGTTTGCCGACAGCAGAAATTTGCATCAAGTAAGTACCCTTTTCAAGCGCCGGTTTATTGATGCCTAAACGTAGCCAATCATCTTTATCTAGAGGTGAGTATTTTAATTCACGTTGTCCACGCCCTGCGGTTTCCGATTTGACGGTAAATCCTAATTTGGGGAGTGTTGAGCCTAATTTTTCCCAAGCTTGGGCAAAGGTTGCTTCCATACCTAAGGCTATTCTCCCATTTGTATCGGTTATTAATCCTGATTGGAACGCACCCACAGGGGTATGATTGAGAGCTTGCTGTTGCTCGTTATAGGCATTTGTTAATTCGGATACAAAATGGTTTAAACGGGTTGATGTATAGCGTTGTTTTTCCGCTATACTCGGGGTAAAGAGAATGCCATCGCGACGCATTTGTTTCACTGAAACCGTTAAGGCACTTGCATCATGTGCTGAAACCTGCTCGATTTGATATTGGATTTCAGTGTTAGCCTTGTCATCAGCACGCCCGGTGTTGTGCCAATTGGTCGTTAAAATTGCACCGTTGATGGTCGAGTCAATATTTTCTTCTTTTAACAGCCGTTGAATTTGTTGGAGATTATAAAGTGAGGCTTGTTCATGAGAATAAACAATCAACGCACGCTCGCCATCAAATTGAGTGAGGGAGTTTTTGATAATAGCCAAAGGGGTTGATGGGGGGCGAATGTCAACACTTGCCCCATTTTTAATATTGATGCGAGGCAATTCATAAGTTGAATCGGGTTTTGGTAGATTCACCCCACCGTTTGACAAAGGGGAAAAACTCGGGACTGATACCTTTGATTTTTGATAGGCGTCATTTGCACTTTGCAAGGTTTCAGGATCAGCCGTACAGGCAGATAATAGGCTCACGGTTGCTAACCCTAGAAGAATTTTTTTCATTGGTCACTCCTTAAAAATCAATAAAAAATTAACCGCACTTTGACAACGATGTCTGACAGCTAATCTTTCAAAAAGTTTGGGGTTGAAAAATCAACCCCATTGTCTCGTAGTCGCTTAAATTAAGCCTGCGTTTTTTAGTGCGGCTTCCACTTTGGGTTGGGCTTCTTCGCTGAGAGTTGTGAGCGGCAAACGAAGGTATGGTGTTTTGATCAAACCTAAACGATAAGCCCCCCATTTCACCGGAATGGGATTTGATTCCACAAATAAATCACGGTGTAATGCCATTAAGCGCTGATTAATTTCATCTGCTTTAGAAAATTCCCCTTCACGAGCTAAACGGCACATTTCCGCCATCTCTTTTGCCGCGAGGTTATTAGTGACGGAAATGACGCCCTCGGCACCTAATTTCATCGCCTCTAAGCCGGTGGCATCATCGCCACTTAATACAATGAAATCTTTTCCGGCTAATTTTTTGATTTCTGTGACTCGATTGACTTCACCCGTCGCCTCTTTGATACCCACGATATTTTCAATTTGAGCTAGACGTGCAACGGTTTCCGGTTTCATATCGGTACCTGTACGTCCCGGTACATTGTAAAGAATTTGAGGTAAATCCGTACATTCTGCAATTGCTTTAAAATGCTGATACATCCCCTCTTGAGTCGGTTTGTTGTAATAAGGTACGACAGAAAGACAGCCGGCTACGCCACTATCACGTAATAATTTCGTCATCACAATGGCTTCACTGGTGGCGTTAGCACCTGTTCCGGCAATAACAGGAATACGACCGTTTGCCAGTTCCACGGTCTTCTCGATCACTTTCACATTTTCTTCAATACTGAGTGTCGCAGATTCGCCGGTTGTACCGACTGAAACGATCGCATCCGTCCCCGCCTTGATATGAAATTCCACTAATTTTTCCAGCGTTTCAAAATCAATTCCACCGTGGCTATCCATTGGGGTGACTAACGCAACAATACTGCCAAAAAACAAGGCATTTGGTGTGGACATAAAACCTCCGTCGTCGATGATTAATTATTTGAAAAATATTCGTTAGGATCGCTAAAATAGAAGCAATTTGCAAATCATTTTTTTATTTTGAGGAATTTTCTATGAAAACATTAAAAGTGGGGGATGTCGCACCTTTATTCACTCTAAAAGATCAAGCCGATAACCTGATTTCACTTGAAGATTTTAAAGGCAAAAAAGTATTGGTTTATTTTTACCCGAAAGCTCTCACACCGGGTTGTACAACACAAGCCTGTGGATTACGTGATGCAAAAGATGAACTCGAAAAATTAGGTGTGGTTATTCTAGGTATCAGCCCGGATTCACCGAAAAAATTAGCCCAATTTGCGGATAAAAAAGGTTTGAATTTTCTTTTGCTTGCTGACCAAGATCATCAAGTGGCTGAACAATTTGGGGTATGGGGGGAAAAGAAATTTATGGGTAAAACCTATGATGGTATTCACCGGATCACATTTCTCATTGATGAACAAGGAAAAATTCAACAGGTATTTGATAAATTTAAAACAGGGGAACATCATCAAGTCGTATTGGATTATCTCCAATCCCTTTAAACTTTGTGGGAAATTGACCGCACTTTGAGAGAGCGTTTAAAAATTATGTTGAGATAGAGGAATTAAGCCAACCTGAAGTGCGTGTGTCGGAATCTTTGATAGCAATAAGTGTTGAATTTTACAAACCTAGCGTTTCTTTCACAAAAGGAATAGTAAGATTACGCTGAGCCTGTAATGAAGCTCTGTCGAGTTTTTCTAGCGTTTGTAATAGGGTGTGGGTGTCTCTGTTCAAGCGTTTTAATAAGAATTGTGCTGTTTCAGCCGGGAGTTCAATGCCACGTTGGCGGGCATTTTTTTGTAGCACCTCGAGTTTTTGTTCGTCCGTGAGGGGGGAAAGCTGATAAATCTCACCCCATTTTAGGCGGGAGGCTAAATCGGGGAGTTGAACATTAAGGGCGGAGGGGGAGACTGCCGCACTGATTAATAGTAAGGTTTTGCTTTCCGCTTTAATACGATTGAATAAATCGAAAATGGCCACTTCCCATTCAGGATCACCTATGACACTTTGGAGGTCGTCTAAGCATACTAATTCTTGTTGTTCTAAATTCTCCAATACCGCAGGAGAGAAATAGCGGGATTTGTTTAACGGCACATAAATTGCAGCACGTTGTTCGTTTAAATATTGATTGCTGAGCGCGCGAAGTAAATGGCTTTTGCCACAACCCGCGGTTCCCCAAATATAGAAAAATTGTTGTTGAATCTGCTGTGAATTTTTGTGCAAAGAATCAAGCAACAACAAATTGTTGTCACCATAAAAGTTCTCAAGTGTCTCATCATCAATTTGATGAATAGGCAAAGGCAACTGTTGATTCAAAATGATATAACGCTATTGATTAGAGGGAAAGAAAGGGCGATGTTTCAGCCCTTAATTTTTCGATTATTCTACTTCATTTTTTGCTTTTGGCAAAACGAGGTTCAGGATAATTGCCACGATGGCACATAAGCTGATTCCTTTTAATGAAACGGCATCACCGACATTCACAAACATATTGCCGATACCAAAGGTCATCACCACGGAAATAATGCAAAGGTTGCGTGGTTCGGTGACATCCACTTTACCTTTAATTAAGGTGCTCATTCCCACTACGGCGATTGAGCCGAACACTAGCATCATAATACCGCCCATAACGATGGTTGGAATGGTGGAAAGGAATGCGCCCACTTTACCGCAGAACGAAATAGCGATCGCCCATACCGCCGCCCAAGTCATAATATTCGGGTTAAAGTTACGGGTGAGCATAACCGCACCGGTGACTTCTGCATAAGTAGTATTAGGTGGGCCACCGACTAATGAAGCGGCTGCCGTGGCGACACCATCACCTAGTAAGGTACGGTGTAATCCCGGTTTTTTGAGGAAATCTTTTCCAGTCACCGAGCTAATCGCCATAATACCGCCTACGTGTTCCACCGCAGGCGCAATAGCAATCGGTAACATATAGAGAATGGCTTCAAGATTAAATTCCGGTTTAGTGAGCTTTGGTAGTTCAAACCAAGGGGCATCAATTACCGGTTGAAAATTAATTAAACCGAGGAAAAGGCAAAGAATATAGCCTGCCGTGATACCAAACATAATGGGGATTAACTTCATTAATCCTTTAGCAAAAACCGCAACGGAAAGGGTTACAATTAAGGTGATCATCGAAACGAGTACGGCATCGTTATAAGCATAGGCACTGTCTTTGCCTAATGCCATATTGACGGCAACGGGAGCGAGCCCCATTCCGATAATGATGATGACAGGACCAACCACAACCGGTGGGAAAATACGTTCTAAGGCTTGGCTGCCTCGAATTTTTACCAGTGCAGAAAGGGCAAAATAGACCAATCCGGCACAGGCCAGTCCGCCCATGGTGGTTGGAATACCCCAAGTTTGTACACCATATTGAATGGGGGCGATAAAAGCAAAAGAGGAAGCAAGGAAAATGGGCACTTGTTTGCCGGTGCAAAGCTGGAATAATAGCGTACCTATGCCGGCGGTAAGTAGGGCAGTGTTAGAATCTAAGCCTGTGATAAGCGGCACAAGCACAAGTGCGCCAAAGGCGACAAAGAGCATTTGTAAGCCGACAAAGGACTGTTTTGCAATACTCTGTACTTCTTCCGTTTGAGTAGAAGTGGTTTGATTTGGATTCGTCATTTTAGTTTCAACTCTCTGTTTGAATTAACTTGAAAGTGCGGTTAGCTTTTAAACTGTTTTCCGCCCGAAAAAAGACGGCTTGAAAGCCGTCTCAGTGTTTTAGAACAGGGGATTATTTCGTTCCAAAAATTTTATCACCCGCATCACCCAAACCCGGAATGATGTAGCCGTGTTCATTTAAGTGATCATCAACAGAAGCACAGTAGAGCTCAATATCCGGGTGTGCGGCTTCTAATGCTTTAATGCCTTCAGGCGCCGCTACAAGCACTAATACTTTAATTTGTTTACAACCTTTCGCTTTTAATAAATCAAGGGTGGCAATCATTGAACCGCCGGTTGCCAACATCGGATCGACCACAATGGCAAGACGTTCTTCCAAATCGCTCGCTAATTTTTGGAAATAAGGTACGGGTTCAAGGGTTTCTTCATTACGATAAATTCCCACCACGCTGATACGTGCACTTGGAATATGCTCCAATACGCCGTCCATCATTCCAAGCCCCGCACGTAAAATTGGCACGACGGTCACTTTTTTTCCTTTAATACGATCAATTTCAACGGGGCCGTTCCAACCGTCAATAATGACTTTTTCTGTTTCCAAATCTGCAGTTGCTTCATAGGTTAATAAACTGCCGATTTCAGTTGCCAGTTCACGGAATTTTTTTGTATCAATTTCCGCTTCTCGCATGACACCTAATTTATGTTTAACTAACGGATGTTTAACTTCAACAAGTTTCATGATTTGCCCCTTAACTGCGAATGAATTAATGTGAATATTATGAGTGATTGAAAATCAAATCGGTGAATTCTAAATCAGAAAATAGGAAAACTCTAGCGATTTATAGATGAAAAAATGATTTATCACTTTCAATTCTGCTATTAAAAGTATTTTATTAAAGAGGGATTATTGCCGCCCTTATAAAATTAAATTTTGACAGAGATCACTAATTTGAATAAAAGCCGTTGTATTTATTCTGAACAAAGCTAGAATGAAATTAAGTTGTAATTTGACGTTTTAGTGATATGGAATTGTTAGAATTATCGAAAAAACGGTGCCTCGGCAAGTTTGATGATGGTTGGGCATATTTTGATGAGCCTATCGTCTGTGATGTGGCTCGGCAGGCTTTAACAGAGCCCATTTATGGGTTGATATTGCGGGGGAAAAAGGAATTTTCCGAAACGCAAAAAATTATACAAAATACGACCGCTCTTTCTTTGCCCATCTTCTCTTTCGGCGATTCTCAATTACTGTTTTCAACAAGATCTCAACCTTATTCAACCCAATTGGTCTCACCAAGGATGGTTTTTCAATCACTGTTATTACAAAACAAAAATATGTGGGGCAGCAATGCTCAAAAGCTGAATTATTGCTCCAATCATGATTTATTTTCTCGTAATAGGAATAACCCTCTTTCTCTAACAATACCGAATAATTTATCCAAGTTTTCTTTGCGATGCTTGAATGAGGCATGCAAAGCATTAAGGAGTAAGCGATGACAACTTTAATCACCCAAGCAATCATTGATTCTTTTTTTGATGCCTCGAATGGCGATCCCTTTGCGACTTTAGGTATGCACGAAACAGAGCGTGGTATTGAAGTTCGTGTTTTATTGCCTGAAGCGGATCGGGTTGTCGTCATAGAACGAGAGTCGGGGGAGCCGGTTACGGAATTAAATTGTTTAGATGAACGAGGTTTTTTCGCTGGTGTGATACCAAATTGCCACCAATTTTTTGTCTATCAATTACAGGTTTTTTGGGGGAATGATGCCCAAATTATTGAAGATCCCTATCGTTTCCACTTAATGATTGACGATTTAGAACATTGGTTGCTTTCTGAAGGCTCAATGTTACGACCTTATGAAGTACTAGGCGCTCACTTTATGGAATGTGATGGCGTGAGCGGGGTGAACTTTCGCTTGTGGGCACCAAATGCGAAACGGGTGTCGATTGTTGGTGATTTCAACTATTGGGACGGTCGTCGCCATCCAATGAGATTCCATTCGCACAGTGGCGTATGGGAATTATTTCTACCTAAAGCCAGTCTTGGACAACTCTATAAATTTGAACTGATTGATTGCCACGGTAATCTTCGCTTAAAAGCGGATCCTTATGCGTTCGGCTCGCAACTTCGCCCAGATACGGCCTCGCAAGTGAGTGTGCTCCCTAATGTGGTCGAAATGACAGAAACCCGCTGTAAAGCAAACCAAATAAACCAACCGATTTCAATTTATGAGGTGCATTTAGGATCATGGCGGCGTAATCTCGAGAATAATTTTTGGCTTGATTATGACCAGATTGCTGATGAGCTTATTCCCTATGTGAAAGATATGGGCTTTACCCATATTGAATTTATGCCGCTTTCCGAGTTTCCCTACGATGGTTCATGGGGGTATCAACCATTGGGACTCTATTCTCCTACCAGTCGTTTCGGCACGGCTGAAGGCTTCCGTCGATTGGTCAAACGGGCTCATGAAGCAGGTATTAACGTAATCCTAGATTGGGTACCGGGGCATTTCCCAAGTGATACCCATGGGTTAGTCGCCTTTGATGGTACAGCATTGTATGAGCATGCAGATCCGCGTGAAGGTTATCACCAAGATTGGAACACCTTGATTTATAACTATGGACGTAACGAAGTACGTAATTTTCTTTCCAGTAATGCGCTGTATTGGCTAGAACGTTTCGGATTAGATGGTATTCGAGTTGATGCGGTGGCGTCAATGATCTACCGTGATTACAGCCGTGCCGAGGGACAGTGGATTCCAAATCAATATGGCGGACGTGAAAACCTTGAAGCGATTGAATTTTTAAAACACACCAACTGGAAAATTCATCATGAGATGGAGGGGGCAATTTCGATTGCAGAGGAGTCAACTTCATTTGCCGGTGTAACTCATCCAAGTGAAAAGAGTGGCTTAGGTTTCAATTTCAAGTGGAATATGGGCTGGATGAACGACACCCTTGCTTATATGCAACTTGATCCGATTTATCGTCAGTATCATCACAATAAAATGACGTTTGGTATGGTTTATCAATATAGTGAAAATTTTGTGTTGCCTCTTTCTCATGATGAAGTCGTGCACGGAAAATCCTCACTTCTCGGTAAAATGCCGGGCGATACGTGGCAAAAATTCGCCAACTTACGTGCTTATTATGGTTATATGTGGGGATATCCAGGCAAAAAATTACTCTTTATGGGAAATGAATTTGCACAAGGTAGAGAGTGGAATTACGAGGAAAGTTTAGATTGGTTCTTGCTTGATGAAAACATTGGCGGTGGCTGGCACAAAGGTGTGCTGAAATTGGTGAAAGATTTAAACCATATTTATCGACAAAATCGACCGCTCTTTGAACTAGATCATGTTGCTGAAGGCTTTGATTGGCTGGTGGTAGATGATGCCGCAAACTCTGTTTTCGCTTTTGAACGTTGCAGTGAAGTTGATGAGACGGGGGAATGTGAACGTATTATCGTGATTAGCAATTTTACACCGGTGCCTCGTTATGATTATCGTATTGGGCTGAATGCAGCGGGACAATATGAAGAAATCTTAAATACAGATTCTATGTATTACCAAGGTTCCAATCTCGGCAACTTTGGTTGTGTGCAAAGCGAACCAATCGAAAGCCATGGACGGAAAAACTCTATTTCTGTTTCGATCCCTCCATTGGCTACGCTTTATTTGAAACTAAAAGCAGAATAATGAGGTGGGGAGGTGAAATAAAATAAGATTTTCCCTCCCCAGTAATGAATAATCATTTAATTTGAAGGGGGATTACTATAATCCCAGCCTCCTGTAAAAATAAAATGTTTAAAATGTATCACTCGGGTTCACCAACCCCTTATGGCTACTCACAACAAATTGAAGACGGTGAAAAAATTACTAATTTTGCCCTATTTTCAGCGGCAGCAAGTGCGGTTGAACTTTGCTTATTTGAAGGTGAAACTGAAAGCCGTTTTTCAATGATTCGTACTGAAAATGTTTGGCATCTGGCAGTGACAGGCGTACAAATCGGTACAGAATATGGTTTTCGTATTTATGGCGGACAGGCAAATCCACAGAAATTAATGCTCGATCCTTATGCGAAAGCCGTGAGCCGTAAGCCTGATTTAAGTTGCGAAGACAGTCGAGAATGGTTTTTGTTAAGTGACTCACGTGATAATGCTCACCTTGCCCCAAGAGCGGTTATTATTGAGGAAGATTTTGATTGGGGTGGCGACAAAAAACCAATGATTCCTTGGAGTGAAACAATTGTGTATGAATTGCACGTAAAGGGATTTAGTCAGTTAAATGAGAGAATTCCAACTGCTTTGCGAGGCTCTTATAGTGGATTGGTTCATCCTATTAATCTTGCCTATTTACAAGAATTAGGCATTACTGCGGTGGAATTGTTACCGGTCAATTTCCACATTAATGAGCCACATTTGCAAGAACGAGGATTACAAAATTATTGGGGCTACAATCCTCTGGCAATGTTTGCTGTAGAACCTAAATATGCCGCAACAAATAACCCTCTCACTGAATTTAAAACGATGGTGAAAACCTTTCACCAAGCCGGCATTGAAGTGATTTTAGACGTAGTTTTTAATCATTCAGCCGAATCTGAACAGCATTTCCCGACATTTTGCCAACGTGGCATTGATGATCAAACCTATTATTGGCGTAACGATAATGGACATTACATCAACTGGACGGGCTGTGGCAATATGCTGAATTTGTCCTCTGATGTGGGGCGAAAATGGGTGTTGGATTGCTTGTGTTATTGGGTGGAGCAGTGCCACGTAGATGGTTTCCGTTTTGATTTGGCAAGTGTACTTGGACGGGATAAACCGGATTTTAATGCCTTTGCTCAACTTTTTGTAGATATTGCTAATACACCAAGTTTACAAAACATCAAACTCATCGCTGAACCTTGGGATATTGGCGATTACGGCTATCAGGTGGGACATTTTCCAAATTATTTTGCTGAATGGAATGACCGTTTCCGAGATGATCTTTGCCGTTTTTGGCTCTGGCAAAGTGGTGAGATTGGTGCATTTGCAGAACGTTTTGCTGGTTCTAGTGATCTATTTAAGAAAAATGATCGCTTACCTCATTGTTCACTCAACTTTATTACTGCTCATGATGGTTTCACCCTAAAAGATTTGGTGAGCTATAACGAAAAACATAACGAAGCAAATGGTGAGCAAAATCGGGACGGACGCAACGAAAATTACAGTTATAACCACGGTATAGAAGGCTCTGCCGAAAGCCTAACAGAACCGCAAAAAAGTGCGGTAGAAAATGACCGCACTTTTGCGCAAAGCGGTTTATTAATGAGTTTATTGCTGGCGAATGGCACACCAATGTTGCTGGCCGGCGATGAGTTTGGTAATACGCAATACGGCAATAATAACGCTTATTGCCAAGATAACGATATGACTTGGCTTAAGTGGGCTGATTTTAATAACAACTTATTTGAACTGACCAAAAAAACAATTGAATTGCGCAAAAAAATGATCAGTTTGATACGGGATCAATGGTGGTCGGATGATAACGTGCAATGGCTCAACGTTGACGGTCAACCGATGACTCTTGAAGATTGGCAAAATCGAGAAACCAAAGCATTACAGGTAGTTTTAGATAATCGTTGGCTTTTATTGATGAATGCTAAGGCGGAAGGGCAGCATTTCAGTTTGCCGAAAGGGAAATGGAAGGCTCGAGTCGGTACGCATAATTTGGCTCTCACGACACAGCAGGCAGTGCTTTCTGCCATGGGATGCAGTGTTTTGAGTAATGAATAACAAAATGTCCACAAGACCCTAAATATAATGGAGATCTTTATGAAAGCTGGCGACCTTAACAAATATGACTTAGTCAAAAATACCTTAGTGTTAATTTTAGCGGGGGGACGCGGTTCACGTTTACACGAATTGACCGATAAACGGGCTAAACCTGCCCTTTATTTTGGTGGCAACCGCCGCATTATTGATTTTGCACTTTCTAATTGTATCAATTCCGGTTTAAACCGTATTGGTGTCGTGACACAATATGCCGCCCATTCTTTGCTTCGTCATTTACAAACAGGTTGGTCATTCCTACCGCAAGAACGGGGAGAATTTGTGGATATGCTCCCGGCTCGTCAACAAATTGATGATTCCACTTGGTATCGTGGCACGGCGGATGCAGTCTATCAAAATATGGCAATTATTCGTGATCACTATCGTCCGAAATATGTCTTGATTTTAGCGGGCGACCATATTTATAAACAAGATTATAGTGTCATGTTAATGGATCACGTCAACAGTGGTGCGAAATGTACGGTTGGCTGTATTGAAGTGCCTCGTTCAGAAGCTCACGAGTTTGGGGTGATGGCCGTTAATGAAAACCTAAAAGTGAAAGCCTTTGTAGAAAAACCAAAAGATCCGCCAGCGATGGTCGGTAAGCCTGATGTTTCTTTGGCTTCAATGGGGATTTATGTATTTGATGCAGATTATCTCTACGAAATGCTGGAGCGTGAAGTGAATACACCGGAAACTAGCCATGATTTTGGTAAAAATGTGTTACCAAAATGTTTGGAAGAAGAAACCCTTTACGCTCATCCGTTCAGTCGTTCTTGTATGGGACGGAATACTGAGGGAGAAATTTACTGGCGTGATGTGGGTACTCTTGATAGTTTCTGGCAATCTAATATTGATTTAGTGTCTGAAAATCCGCAGCTTGATATTTATGATCAAAGCTGGCCGATTCGTGGTAACCCGACACAGGCGTATCCGTCCAAATTTTTCTACAAACAGACGAATGTTCATCCGGTGGATAACTCACTTATCGGTGGAGGCTGCGTGATTACCGACGCTTCAATTAGTAATTCTGTGTTATTTGACCGTATTAAAGTCGATTCTTTTTCAAAAGTTGAGTATTGCGTGGTATTACCTGAGGTTCGAATTGGCAAAAATTGTGTGCTGAAAAACTGTATTATTGATCGCGATTGCCATATTCCGGACGGTATGCAAATTGGTGTGAATTTGGAAGAAGATCGTAAACGCTTCCGTATTAGCTCAACGGGTAAAGTGATTTTAGTCACACCGAAAATGCTAAAGAAACTTGAAGGTGAAGAAATTATTTCTGAGGCTCATTTAGATTAAGCTGTGAAAAGTGCGGTTGATTTCGACCGCACTTTATTAATGTTTTCGATATTATGTTGCTGTTGTACAAAGCAGGTTGGCGGCGATTGTAGGAACACGCAGAGCATTCCTACAATGTCGTGAGAGTTTGTTGCTACGTAATGCTGTGATTTTGCTTTCTCTCATAAATGGATTAGAGGAAAATAGAAAAATGAAAATACTACATGTTTGCTCGGAATTTTATCCACTGTTAAAAACGGGGGGCTTGGCAGATGTATTGGGTGCTTTGCCTCAAGCGCAAAATCAAATTGGGTTGGAGGCTCGAGTCTTATTACCCGCTTATCCTGCGATTGTGGCAGGCATTCCAAATACACAGGTTGTGGCAGAATTTGATAATTTTGCCGGGCATATTGTGCTACGTTATGGTGAATACAATGGGGTTGGCGTTTATTTGATTGACGCGCCACATTTGTATCAGCGTGAAGGAAACCCTTACCACGATGTTTACTACAATGATTATGGTGATAATTATAAGCGTTTTGCATTGCTCGGTTGGGTGGGGGCAGAACTGACGACTGGTTTAGACAGTTGGTGGCGGGCTGACGTCGTTCATGCCCACGATTGGCACGCAGGGTTGTGTGCAGCGTATTTATTTAATAAAGGGCGACCGGCGAAATCTGTCTTTACCATTCATAATTTAGCTTATCAAGGGCAATTTTCTTATCATCATTTACATGAAATCGGTTTACCTTCAGGAATGTTCCATGTAGAGGGATTAGAGCTTTATGGACAGATTTCATATCTTAAAGCAGGGTTGTACTATTCTGATGCGGTAACGGCAGTGAGCCCGACTTATGCGGAAGAAATTACCACACCGGAGTTTGCCTATGGCTTGCAAGGCTTACTGAGTGGATTGAAAGTGAATAATCGTTTAGTTGGGATTCTCAATGGCGTTGATGCAACGATTTGGCATCCAAGTTGCGATAGCTATATTGCACACCGCTATAAGTTGAAATCTATGGCGGGCAAAAAGAAAAATAAGGCGGATTTACAAGCCTATTTCAATTTACCACAAGACGAACAGGCATTGGCGTTTGTTATGGTGACTCGCTTGACAGAACAAAAGGGTGTGGATTTGCTCATTGAAAGTGCCGATGAAATTGTGAAACAAGGTGGGCAACTGATGATTTTGGGTTCAGGCACACCACATTTGGAAGCCGGTATTCGCCAGCTTGCAGAAAACTATCCGCAGAATATTGCAGTGAAAATTGGTTATGATGAGGCGCTTTCACATTTAATGGTTGCAGGTGGGGATGTGATTCTCGTTCCAAGTCGTTTTGAACCTTGTGGTTTAACGCAACTTTATGGATTGCAATATGGCACCTTACCACTGGTGCGTAAAACGGGCGGCTTGGCTGATACGGTAGTGAATAGTACAGCCGAAAGTATTAAAAATCGTTTGGCAACAGGTTTTGTATTTGAGCTTGCTACGCCAGAAGCTTTTCGTCAAAGTTTGCAACAAGCCTTTGCGCTTTGGCAAAAACCGCGCACTTGGTCAATGGTTCGTGCCAATGCGATGGAACAAGATTTCAGCTGGTGTAAAGCGGCCACTGAGTATTTTTCATTATATCAACGTCTATAAATTGATGAGGGGATTTCTCGTACTAATCAATTTTTCTAGATATGCACTGTTTGTGAATTATTTTTCTCAAACAGTGTAATTTTGGTTGTTTTTTGTTAAATAAAGGCTAAAATTTGTGCGTTTTGCTGTGGAGCTAATGCTTTAGTAGTCAATTAAAATAAGGATATTCAAAAAATAGATAATGTGGTTTTTTCGGATTTGACGCACTTTTAAAATACCGCTTATTTTATTGCTAAATGGAGTTTTGCGTTGTTTAGCTATCCCTCCTAACTATCAATCATTTCTACTTTTTTATTGAGGTTTATTATTATGATAATGGACAATTTTGATTCTCCATTTCTTTATAATCGTCCGGAATTGGACGTTCAAGCATTAAAAAAATCAATTGTTTATAAGTTAATTTTTTCTATTGGCCGTTCTCCACGAGAAGCGAGCCAGCGTGATTGGCTTAATGCCACTTTATATGCAGTGCGGGATCTTGTTACCGAAGGATGGATTAGCAAGGCTCGTCAGGCTCGTGCAGATGATGCTCGTCGGGTTTATTATTTATCTATGGAATTTTTAATTGGTCGCACCCTCTCTAATGCACTGATTGCAGAAGATGTTTATAGTCTGACGAAAGAAGCCTTAAGTGAGTTAAATGTTGATTTGGAAGATATTATTTCAAAAGAGGTCGATCCCGGCTTAGGCAATGGTGGTTTGGGGCGTTTGGCCGCTTGCTTTATGGACTCAATTGCGACATTAGGTTTACCCGGTATGGGATATGGGATTCGTTATGAATACGGTATGTTTCGCCAAAAAATTGAAAATGGTCAGCAAGTTGAACGCCCTGATGCTTGGTTAGAAAAAGGTGCACCATGGGAGTTTTTACGACCATCAAAACGATTCTATGTAGCTTTTGGTGGGAACATTCACTTTGAAGGAAAAAAATGTGTATGGAATCCACAAGAAGAAGTGACCGCACTTGCTTACGATCAAATGATTCCGGGTTATAAAAATGATTCGGCGGCGACGTTGCGTTTGTGGTCTGCCCATGGCGGGGAAAGTTTTAATCTTGAGGAATTTAATCGTGGGGAGCATTTAGCGGCGGTAGAGGCACGGGTCTCCAGCAAAAACTTGTCGCGTGTTCTTTATCCGGATGATTCAACTTGGAACGGGCGTGAACTGCGTTTGCGTCAAGAGTACTTCTTAGTTTCTGCCTCATTACAAGATATTATTCGACGACACAAATACACACACAATAATAGTCTTGAAAGTTTGGCAGATAAAGTGGCTATTCACTTAAACGATACCCATCCGGCATTAGCGATTCCGGAATTAATGCGTGTTCTGATTGATGAGGAAGGATTTGAGTGGCAAAAAGCTTGGGATATGACGCGCCGAATTTTCTCTTATACTTGTCATACCCTAATGTCAGAAGCATTGGAAACTTGGCCTGTGGAGATGATGGCAAAAGTATTACCACGTCATTTACAGATGATTTTCGACATTAACGACCATTTCTTGGAATATGTACGTACTTATATTACAACGGATAATGACTTTATTCGCCGTGTATCACTTATTGAAGAAGGCTATCAACGTAAAGTTCGAATGGGATGGTTATCTGTAGTTGGGTCGCATAAAATTAATGGTGTGGCAGCTATCCATTCCGATTTAATGGTGACATCGACTTTCGCAGATTTTGCCCGTATTTATCCGGAACGTTTTACCAATGTCACGAATGGGATTACGCCACGTCGCTGGTTAGCAGTCGCAAATCCACAGTTAGCGACATTGTTTGACAAATACATTGGCACGGAATGGCGTTGTGATCTAAGTCAAATTAAGAAGTTAGAAACCGTAGTACATGAACAGGCTTTCAAACAGGCAATTGCCGATATTAAATATACCAACAAGGTTAAACTTGCCGATTATGTTAAACAAGAACTTGGCATTGAACTGAACCCGAATGCATTATTTGATGTGCAAGTAAAACGAATTCACGAATATAAGCGTCAAATGTTGAATGTGCTACATATTATTGCCCGTTACAATGCGATGATTGCGAATCCTGAGAAAGATTGGCAACCTCGTGTGTTTATTCTGGCTGGGAAAGCCGCATCAGCTTATTATGCGGCGAAACAGACCATTCGTTTGATAAATGATGTGGCGAGTGTTATCAATAATGATGAACGTTTACAAGGCAGATTAAAAGTGGTGTTTATCCCTAATTATAGTGTAAGTCTCGCTCAGCTTATCATACCGGCAGCGGATATTTCCGAACAAATTTCTCTTGCTGGGACAGAGGCCTCAGGAACCAGTAATATGAAATTTGCCCTCAATGGCGCATTGACACTTGGAACCTTGGATGGGGCAAATGTAGAAATTTTAGATAATGTTGGGGAAGATCACATCTTCATTTTTGGCAACACCGTAGAACAGGTGGAACAACTCCGTCGTGATGGCTATCGCCCGTTTGATTATTACCAAAATGATGTTGAGTTACGCACTGTCGTGGATCAAATTATCTCAGGCGTGTTTTCTCCTGAAGAGCCGCAACGTTATTTAGCATTGTTGCAAGGTTTACAATACCACGATTATTATCAAGCCTTTGAGGATTTTCGTAGCTATGTGGAAGCTCAAAATACCGTTGATGAGAAATATAAACAGCGTGATCAATGGGTTGAAAGTACTATCCAAAACATCATCAATATGGGATTCTTCTCGTCAGATAGAACAATTCTGGAATATGCGAAAAATATTTGGAAGATTGAGCCGATTAAAATCCATTAATAAAAATCCCCTAATGGGGATTTTCTTTCTTTTCATAACATAAAGTGCGGTTAATTTTAACCGCACTTTTTTGTTTAACGTCTATATCATACTGAAGTTTAGGTTTCATTATGTTGTTTATACATTGCTTCAATTTGACTGCGATAACGCTCCATAATAACTTTTCGTTTTAGCTTCAACGTTGGGGTAATTTCTCCTAACTTGATACTGAATGCCTGAGAGAGCAAGGTAAATTTTTTAACTTGTTCAAAGTGAGCTAGTTCTTTTTGTACGGTATTAATCCGTTGTTCAAACATTTTCAGAATTTCAGAGTTTTTTATCAGGTCTAGACGATCTTGATATTTAATATTTAATTGTTTGGCATATTCTTCCAAGCTATCAAAGCAAGGTACAATTAAAGCGGAGACATATTTTTTTGCATCTGCGACAATAGCGATTTGTTCAATAAACTTATCTTTGCCGATTTTACTTTCAATATATTGTGGGGCGATATATTTACCATTGGAGGTTTTCATTAATTCCTTAATGCGATCCGTAATAAAAAGATTTCCTTTCGAATCGAATTCACCGGCATCACCTGTTTTTAAGAAACCATCTTCAGTAAAGGCTTGGGCGGTTTCTTCCGGTTTTTTGTAATAACCTCTCATTACCATGCCGCCACGTACGAGAATTTCGTTATTTTCGCCAATTTTGACTTCTGCTTTGGGCATTAAAGTACCGATGGAGTTTGGGTTAAATTGGTAATCGTGCCAGCATGAAATGGTTGCGGTGGTTTCTGTCATACCATAACCGAGTTTAATATTGATACCCAGACTGTGGAAAAAGAGCCCGATAGCCGGTTCTAATTTTGCTCCGCCACAAGGCATCATTTTTATTCTGCCACCGAGTAATTGGCGAAGTTTGGATAAGACAAGTTTATCAGCTAGACGATATTGTTGTTTTAACCAAAAAGGAATAGGTTTCTTTTGGGTGAATAACTCAAAACGTTTTTGCCCTATGGCAATTGCCCAGTGAAAAAGAAGTTGGCGAAGTTTTGGCGCTTTTTGTACTTTATCTAGCACTGCTGCATAAATTTTTTCATAAAAACGCGGTACTGCACACATCAGTGTTGGGCGAATCTCGTTTAAAACCGACCGCACTTGATTCGTATCTTCCAAATAGCAAAGTGTTGCGCCACGATGAAGGATATAAGCTGCCCATGCACGTTCAAAAATATGAGAAAACGGTAGGAAAGAAAGAGAAATATCTTGAGGGGTAACATCAAGAGCAAGATCATGGGTTTCTAATTGATGGGCAAGATTTGAATAATCTAACATCACGCCTTTTGGTTCGCCTGTTGTACCGGAGGTATAGATGATGGTAAATAAATCATCCATTTTTTTATTATTTAGTCGTTGGGTTAATTCAGCTTGTTGGGCGATTGATCCTAATTCGATAAATTGATCCCATGTGTAAGAGAGCGTATCTGGTTTGAGTAGAATAGTCGGTTTCATTGCGACAATTTTTTGTAATTGGGGGCAATAAGGGGCTATTTCTAAGGCTTGATCATATTGTTCTTGATCTCCAACAAATAAAATTTTTACGTCAGCGTGATTCAGTACAAACTCCGCTTGTTGTGCAGTATTGGTTGCATAAATGGGAACAGTAACCGCACGGATTTGTAGTGTTGCAATATCGGCAATTGTCCAATGAGGCATATTATGGGAGAAAATTGCAATTTTATCTTGAACTTGAATTCCGCATGCAAGTAAGGCTCGAGAGAGTTGGTTTAATTGGTTTTGGAATACAGACCAAGAGATATCTTTCCAGATACCATTTTCTTTATGGCGAAGTGCGGTTGTATTTCCCCGGTTTTTTGCTTGTTGTTGAATACGATGAATGAAATGAAGATCGAGATTCATATTAACCTTAATTTTTGATATTAATTGAGCTAACAAGTGTGCGCTAATATAAAGTTAAATGAAGTTAAAAGCCAGATAAATATTGTATTTTTTGGATTATTTTGAGTGAACTTTTGTGCAATTTGTGAAGATGATCACAATCTTATTGAGAATAAAAAACCGCTCCGAAGAGCGGTTAGGTTTTTCACTGGTTCGAGTTAGCCTTTGTAGTTGTAAACATGTGCGACTAAGTCTAATACTTTATTTGAATAACCAGCTTCGTTATCGTACCAAGATACAAGTTTTACGAAAGTATCGGTCAATGCGATACCCGCATCGGCATCAAATACGGAGGTTAGTGTGCAGCCGTTGAAGTCAGTTGAAACAACTGCATCTTCGGTATAGCCTAAAACATCTTTTAACTCACCATTGAACGTTTTACCTTCAGCTGCTTCTTTGATTGCTTGTTTGATTTGCTCATAAGTAGCTGGTTTTTCAAGGTTTACAGTTAAGTCAACAACAGAAACGTTTGGTGTTGGAACGCGGAAAGCCATACCGGTTAATTTGCCGTTTAATGCCGGTAATACTTTACCTACTGCTTTTGCCGCACCCGTTGATGATGGAATGATGTTTTGTGCCGCACCACGACCACCACGCCAGTCTTTAGCTGATGGACCGTCAACGGTTTTTTGAGTTGCAGTAGTCGCGTGAACAGTTGTCATTAAACCATCTTTAATACCGAAGGTTTCGTGAATAACACGTGCTAAAGGTGCTAAACAGTTTGTTGTACAAGATGCGTTAGAAACGATATCTTGACCTGCGTATGTATTAAAGTTTACGCCACGTACGAACATTGGGGTAGAATCTTTAGATGGACCGGTTAAAACGACTTTTTTCGCACCGGCAGTGATGTGTTTACGTGCTGTTTCATCGGTTAAGAATAGACCAGTTGCTTCAACAGCGATATCAACACCAATGGCTCCCCAGTTCAAGTTTGCCGGATCACGTTCTGAAGTGACACGAATGGTTTTACCGTTAACCACTAAGTTACCATCTTTAACTTCAACCGTGCCATCGAAACGACCGTGAGTTGAATCATATTTCAACATATAAGCCATGTATTCAACATCAATTAAGTCATTGATACCAACAACTTCGATGTCATCACGGTGTTGTGCCGCACGGAATACAATACGACCGATACGGCCGAAACCATTAATACCAATTTTAATAGCCATAAGATTTTCACCTTTTTAGTTAAGTTAAACAAACAGTTATGTTTTAGAAACAATAATTGATTCCCAAAAACATCGGGCGGATTATAACACGAGCATTGAGATAAAACTAGAAATGGCGGTTTGTTTTTGTGATCTAGGTCAAAGTTACTTTTTTCATCTAGAAAAATTCTGGAAAAAGTGACCGCACTTTAATGCTTTTTTCAAAAAAATCGGCATAATAGATTGAAATATCTAAGAAAGGTGGATGCTATGTCTCAAGGTAATCTGTATATTCTTTCTGCGCCGAGTGGTGCAGGTAAATCCTCCCTCATTTCCGCTTTATTGGAACGGGATTCTTCTACGCCTAAGATGGTTTCTATATCTCACACGACTCGTGCTCCCCGTCCTGGAGAAATTCATGGCGTGCATTACTATTTCGTTTCTAAAGACGAATTTGAATCACTTATTGAACAAGACCTTTTTTTGGAATATGCCACCGTGTTTGGGGGTAACTATTACGGTACTTCATTGCCGGCAATTGAAGAAAATCTTGCGAAAGGTATTGATGTTTTTTTAGATATTGATTGGCAAGGTGCACAACAAATTCGTCAAAAAGTGGAAAATGTGAAAAGTATTTTTATTCTTCCTCCTTCTCTACCTGAATTGGAGAGACGCTTGGTCGGGCGGGGGCAAGATAGTGAATCGGTGATTTCTGAACGGATGGAAAAAGCAAAGAATGAAATTTCGCATTATGACGAATATGATTATGTCATCGTTAATGACAATTTTGAGCAAGCTTTAGCTGATTTGCAGAGCATTTTACATGCCGAGCGCTTGACGAAATCTTATCAACGCATAGAAAATGCGGGCTTAATTCATCAACTACTAGATAAATAATATGAGATTTAGTATGATGTTTCCCCTTTATATCCCTTATTTTTAGATGAATCGGAGTAGAATATGGCGCGAGTTACAGTGCAAGATGCAGTAGAAAAAATTGGCAACCGTTTTGATTTAATTTTAACCGCCGCACGTCGTGCAAGACAATTACAGTTACATCAGCGTGATCCATTAGTTCCTGAAGATAATGACAAACCAACGGTTATTGCGTTGCGTGAAATTGAAAAGGGGCTCATTTCTAACGATATTATGGATGCGCAGGAACATCAAGATATCACAGCAATCCAACATGCTGAAGACGCTGCTGTAGCATTAATTACGGAATAATTATCTTATGCGGTTATTTTTAACCGCATTTGTCCAAATCTATTCATTCAATACGAACAAGTTAGGTGTCCTTTGGAACTGTTTGCAGATTTAAATCGAATCATTCAAGGGTATTTACCCGCAGATAAAATTGAATTAGTCAAACGTGCATTTATGATCGCAAGAGACGGGCACGAAGGGCAGTTCCGATCAAGTGGCGAACCTTATATTACCCACCCTGTGGCTGTCGCCTCCATTATTGCTCAAATGCATCTTGATCACGAAGCTGTTATGGCCGCATTGTTACATGATGTTATTGAAGATACGCCTTACACAGAGGCACAACTCCGTGCCGAATTTGGTACTAGTGTTGCCGAGATAGTCGATGGCGTTTCTAAACTTGATAAGCTCAAATTCCGTACTCGTCAAGAAGCGCAAGTCGAAAATTTTCGTAAAATGATTTTGGCGATGACCCGTGATATTCGAGTGGTGTTAATTAAACTTGCTGATCGAACGCATAATATGCGAACACTGGGAGCTCTTCGTCCTGATAAACGTCGTCGTATTGCGAAAGAAACATTGGAGATTTATTGTCCGCTCGCCCATCGTTTAGGGATTGAGCATATTAAAAATGAACTCGAAGATTTATCTTTTAAGGCGATGTACCCATACCGTTACGAAGTATTGAAAAAATTGGTGGAAGTGGCACGTAATAATCGCCAAGATCTTATTGAACGGATTTCCAATGAAATCAAAGTGCGGTTGGAAAATGCAGGGATTTTTGCACGTGTGTGGGGACGGGAAAGACATCTCTATAAAATCTACCAAAAAATGCGGGCAAAAGATCAAGAATTCCACTCCATTATGGATATTTATGCCTTTCGTATTATTGTCAAAACAATAGATGATTGTTACCGCGCATTGGGGCAAATACACAATCTCTATAAACCTCGCCCTGGACGTGTGAAAGATTATATTGCTGTACCAAAAGCAAATGGCTATCAATCGTTACAGACCTCAATGATTGGGCCTCATGGGGTGCCGGTAGAAGTACACATCCATACAGAAGATATGGAACAAGTGGCAGAAATGGGGGTAACGGCATATTGGGGGGATAAAGAAAACGGTAAAAATGACAGCACCACCGCCCAGATTCGAGCGCAACGTTGGTTACAAAATTTAGTCGAAATTCAACAGAGTGTGGGCAATTCTTTTGAGTTCATTGAGAATGTCAAATCAGAGTTTTTCCCGAAAGAAATTTTTGTATTTACGCCTAAAGGTCGGATTGTTGAACTACCTAAAGGCGCCACTGCTGTTGATTTTGCTTACGCAGTGCATTCGGATGTGGGGAATACTTGTGTCGGGGTAACAGTTGAACATAAACCTTATTCGTTATCAAAAGCATTGGAGTCAGGTCAAACAGTAAAAATTATTACTGATCCTAATGCTCATCCGGAAGCGGGATGGTTGAATTTTGTGGTGACAGCGCGTGCAAAAACCCGTATTCGCCATTATTTGAAACAACGTTGTGCCGATGATGCGATAAAACTGGGTAAAACAGAACTAAATTCAGCTTTACATCCGCATATTTTGGACAATCTCTCGCCACAGCAAATTCAATTTACGCTAGAGAAGCTAAAACTTTCTTCTTTTGATGAATTATTACGTGAAATTGGCTTAGGAAACCTATTAGCCTCAGTGGTTGCACATCAATTAATCAATGAGCAAATTGAGACTGATGTGGAGGGGCACGCGAAACATCACAGCAATACATTAATGATTTCTCCGTCTCTGATGGCAAATACACAATTTGCACAATGTTGCCATCCTATCCCTGGTGATCCAATTGTTGGACATAGTGCGGTTCACAGTGGTGTCGTAATACATCATTACCAATGCAGTAATCTTAAAAATACCCATCACTTAGTACAAGCTAAGTGGGAAAATGTACAAAGTGCGGTTAATTTTGAGGCAGAATTACGAGTGGAGATTTTAAATGAACAGAGTGCACTTCCGAGTTTGATGACAGCGATCACTACAAGTGAAGGAGGGATTCAAAATATTTGGACGGAAGAACTAGAAAATTCACTGTTGCTTGTGATTTTGCAGGTCAGTGTGAAAGATTTAAAACATCTTGGAAATGTTTTACACCGTATTAAGGGGATTACCGGTGTCGTGAGTGTAAAACGAAATATTAATGCCTAATAATGAACTATGAGCCTTTCATTGCTTGATGCGATTCCTCTCACAACACTTTCCGGCGTAGGGGCGGCAGTCTCAGCCAAACTTAGTAAAATAGGCATTAATCATTTGCAAGATTTACTTTTTCATTTTCCCATTCGTTATGAGGATCGCACACGAATTACGCCCATCGCGCATCTTCGCCCCGAACAGTATTTTACCATTGAAGGCATCGTACAAACCACGGAAGTGACGTTTGGGCGTCGCCCTATTTTGTCGGTCAGTCTATCAGACGGGACATCGAAAATTATGTTGCGTTTTTTTAATTTTAATGCCGGAATGCGTAACAGTTTTCAATTAGGCGTGCGTGTCAAAGCCTTCGGGGAAGTAAAACGTGGTCGCCATATGCCGGAAATTCATCATCCGGAATACCAGATTATTCGGGATAATTCACCTCTTGTTTTAGAAGAAACGCTCACCCCTATTTATTCCACCACTGAGGGATTAAAGCAAAATTCATTACGAAAGTTGACAGATCAGGCTTTGGCTTTACTGGATAAAATACAGATTGCGGAAATTTTGCCTCCGGAATTTAATCCTCATCAATTTAGCTTGAAAGAAGCACTTCATTTATTGCATCGCCCACCGCCTGAGATTTCTCTAGAAATGCTTGAGCAGGGTAAACATCCCGCACAACAGCGTTTAATTTTTGAAGAATTGCTTGCTCATAATCTGGCAATGCAAAAAGTGCGGTTAGGTACACAACAGTTTTTGGCATTACCGTTGCGTGAGCAAACAGATTTAAAACAGCGCTTTCTTGCGAGTTTGCCTTTTCAACCAACCAATGCCCAAAAACGTGTGGTAGAAGAGATTAAGTTGGATTTGGGAAAAAACTACCCAATGATGCGTTTAGTTCAAGGTGATGTGGGGTCGGGAAAAACTTTAGTGGCTGCACTTGCTGCATTAATAGCAATAGATAATGGCAAGCAAGTAGCGTTAATGGCACCCACAGAAATTTTAGCCGAACAACACGCTAATAATTTCCGTCAATGGTTTGAACCTTTTGGTATTGATGTTGCTTGGTTGGCTGGAAAAGTAAAAGGTAAAGCGCGCCAGACTGTTCTAGAAAAAATTCAAAATGGTTCAGCTCAAATGGTAGTTGGTACGCATGCACTTTTTCAAGAGGACGTAGAATTTGCCGATCTTGCTTTTATTATCATTGATGAGCAGCATCGTTTCGGGGTGCATCAGCGTTTAATGTTACGAGAAAAAGGGGAAAAAGCCGGGGTTTATCCCCACCAGTTAATTATGACGGCGACACCTATCCCAAGAACCTTGGCAATGACAGTATATGCTGATTTAGATACCTCAATCATTGATGAATTACCCCCTGGACGTACGCCTATTACGACAGTGGTTATTTCGGAAGAACGACGGGATGAAATTGTTGAGCGAGTAAAAAAAGCTTGTCTTAATGAAAAACGTCAAGCGTATTGGGTATGTACTTTAATTGATGAATCGGAAGTATTGGAAGCACAAGCAGCGGAAGCAATTTGGGAAGAGTTAACCAAGGCATTACCCATGTTAAACATTGGTTTAGTACATGGGAGAATGAAACCGCAAGAAAAACAAGATGTCATGACGCAGTTTAAAAATGCTGAGCTGGATTTATTAGTCGCGACGACGGTGATTGAAGTTGGTGTTGATGTACCCAATGCAAGTTTAATGATTATTGAAAATGCCGAACGATTGGGTTTATCACAACTTCATCAATTGCGTGGGCGTGTTGGGCGAGGGAGTACGGCCTCTTTTTGTGTTTTGATGTATAAACCGCCGTTAGGAAAAATCTCACAAAAACGCTTGCAGGTACTGCGTGATAGTCAAGACGGTTTTATGATTTCTGAGAAAGACTTAGAGATTAGAGGGCCGGGAGAGGTATTGGGAACAAAGCAAACGGGTATTGCGACCTTTAAAGTGGCGGACTTAATGCGGGATCGTAAAATGATTCCAATGGTACAAACTTATGCTAAGCAACTAATTCAAAAATACCCGGATATCGCAGATTGTCTGATTAAACGTTGGTTGAATAATCGTGAGATTTATAGCAATGCCTGATTCTATTTTTGCTGATTTAAACTGGCAAGAGGAGGATTCCTCACAGATCAAGAGTCTCCCTCTTTCAACTCAATCTTGGTTGTTTGACAAACAATCACTGAGCCTTAAATTAAAACAAATCTGTGAGCAATTTGAAGTCAAAGTGCGGTCAGAAAAATGGATAGAAAATCTATTTGAAAGTGAGGCAACGCTCTTGCCTGCTGATGACTATTTATGTCGAGAAGTAGTACTATTTTGTGATGGTCATCCATGGGTTGAAGCTCGAACCCTTATTTCTAAAGGCTTGCTATCTTATCACCGAAATTTATCAAACTTAGGCAATAAACCTATTGGTGAATGGTTATTTCAACAAGTGACAAATAGAGAGTTAATTCAATGGTCACAAGATCCGCAGAGCGGATTATATGCTAGACGTTCCTTATTTTTAATCGAAAAAATGCCGTTGTTAATCAGCGAGCTTTTCCTTGAGAACAGACTTATAACTGAATACAATGGCACAAATTTTTTGTCAAATTGATTATGGATATTCAAGTACAACCTACAATTCTTTTTTTTGATTCTGGTGTTGGTGGCTTTAGCGTTTATCGTGAAGTTAAGAAACTTTTACCTGACTATCAGTACTTATATTGCTTTGATAATGAATATTTTCCTTACTCTGAGAAATCTGAAGAAGAAATTATCGAACGCACGCTCAAAATCTGTCAGCATCTTGATCAGATATATCCTTTAGATCTTATTGTTATCGCCTGTAATACCGCAAGTACTGTTGCATTGCCTTCACTACGTAAATATTTTTCTATCCCAATCGTTGGCACAGTGCCGGCAATAAAACCGGCAGCAGAGAAAACGATAACAAAACATATTGGATTGTTAGCAACAAAGGGAACAGTAAAACGAAAATATTTATCTGATTTAGTTGATAAATATGCTGCAGATTGCTGCGTAGAAAAAATTGGTAGTACGAAATTGGTAGAACTAACAGAGCGTAAATTACACGGCTATCCTATTGATTTAGATGAAATTAAGTCCGAATTAGTTGCTTGGGAAAAAATGGAAGATTTAGATTGCGTTGTTTTAGGATGTACACATTTTCCTCTAATCAAATCAGAACTCCAACAATGTTTACCACAAGTCACGCATTTTATTGATTCAGGGTTTGCCATCGCAAAACGTGTGGAGTTTTTGCTTCGTGATGTAAAAGTGCGGTCAAAAAATCAAATCATTAATCAGGTATTTTGTATAAAACCTCTCTTAGAGGGCGATGGATTACGAAAGTTAATTTATTCTTTAGGATTTGAAATGCTGAACTTATTGAATATTTAGTCGTTAAACGATGATATTTGGGAATAAATTTGATAAAAAATAATCAATCAAAATGTTTTTACAAAAATTTAAAAAAAAAGAGTTGCAAAGGATTAAAAAAATCCTATAATGCACCTCACACAACGACGCGCTGTT
>NZ_MLHN01000025.1 GCF_001999285.1 Rodentibacter genomosp. 1 | reverse complement strand
CTCGCCATTCCCGAATCTTGTCAATTCGATTTAAGCATACATCACGCTCACGTTTGAGAATGACAGCATACTGTGTTACATCACCATAGGTGCTACCACTGAATGAGGTTTTGTCTAAGTGAGAAATAAACACCGCAGGTAAAATAGGACAAGCTGTTGTTACCGGCTCATTCTTGACGCAAGAAGTCGATAACAGCGCGAGGAGCATTGCCATGATAGGCATCGCTGCTTTTCTCTTGCGTAGAGATAGATTTAATAACTTCATTGGCTTTATTCCTTGATTCAGTTTCTTGCTTTGATAACTCAAGTGTTAGACGTTGGTTTTCTTCAGCCTCTAACTTGAGCTGAGAAATGACCGCACTTTGTTTTGTGATAGTTTGGGCTTGTGCCTGATTGTCGGCTCTTAAGTTAGAGATGGTGTTGTGCTGAACCCATAACCAAAAGCACAAACCTAAAATAAATGCACCAATGACACCGTAAACATATTTATTCATCGAATAATGCCTTTTCACGTTTACGGCGATTAAGCAAACCTTGTGATACTTTGCCGCCCGCATTCTTCCACACCAAGAATTGTTGGCTTGCACCTAGATAATCTCCGGCGTTTAATTTACGAACGAGGGTAGAGCCGCTAAATGCCCCCTCCCCAATATTGAAAGCAAGACTCACTAACGCATCAAATTGATTTTGCGTTAAAAGAACTTTTACATTCGCATTCACCGCTTTTTCAAAACGTGCTAAATCAGCTTTCAAAATCTCTCGGGATTTTTCAGCGGTGATAGTCATTCCTCTTGTTACAGGTTTTCCGTCAACAAAACCGGTATGACCCACGCCAATTGTCCAAATCCCGACAATATCTTGATAAGCGGTCAATCGTTCGCCTTCGTCACGAATAATGTGGTTAATTCCTCTTTCACTGGTTTTCATCATTAGTAACCCCTCCTAGTTTTTTATCAAAGAAAGTTAAAATGAGTCGTCTGATAACACTTGTTCCAGCTAACCCTATACCGGCACCAATCGGTGTAATCCAATCAATGTTTAGTTGGAAATGTAATAAAATCGGCTGAATTGAGCCTGCAATAAGACTACACAATAAGGCTTCAGCAATAACCCGCTTTGGGGTATCCCTTTTCCCATAAAGAAAAGATTTGATTAACGATGTAAAAAATGCAATCACGACACCGCAAATCAACTGGTTATGATTTGAAAAATGCGTTGTAAGCAGCGCCCAAATTTGCGTCCATACATCCGGCGTATTATTTGGCATAATTTTCATACTCCGCCTCCTTTATTGAGGCAATAAAAAAGCCCCAAGCATTTCTGCTTAGGGCTGTATCAGATTTATGGCACTCTGTACCGGAATCGAACCAGTATCGATGACTTAGGAGGTCATTGCTCTATCCTGTTGAGCTAACAGAGTAATTTTATAGGTTACTACCTAATAAAAAGCCCCGACTGTCTTCAATCAGGGCTACTAAAATTCATTCGTGCGTTCGCAATGTGCTAAAACCGCACTGTAATTGAAATGATATACTTTCAGTGGGTCATGGTCTTGACGTTCTAGCCACTCGACTTTATCTACACCGATTTTTTTTACCAAATTAATCCGATACTCAATCACATTTCCGCTTTTATGGTTATTGCACGGTTGGCATTGTTTATGGATATTCAACTCACAAAACCGCAATTCAGGTGCTGCCCCCACACTCCGATAATGCCCGGCGTGCCATTGACCTTGATGATAGCGACCACAACTGATACAGGGTTCGTCTTTATCACGCAAACGAATGAATTTATTAAATACCGATTGTGCCTCTTTCAGCCATTCTGAACGGCTTTTCAATCTTGCTTTACGCTCCTTTAGCTTTTGTTTTTCAGCCTTTTCTCGTGCTTTCTGTGCGTTATCTCGGGCAAGTTCAAGAGCGCATTTCGGACTACAAGCCTTTTGTAGTGAATTAAACGGGGTAAACGCTTTGCCACAGGATTTGCATTTCTTTGGTTTGAGTGGTTTAGTTCTCATCTTCCCCAAAATCCCCATCTATCGTTAAATTTCACGCCGTTTTGCACGCCCCAAGCGGTGATATATTCAATAAGACTTGCGAGCCGTTTCACACTCATTTGCGCAGTGGATTCACGCAGATTGATCACCTCGCCCTCAAGCCCAATTGCCATTTCAGCTTTCTCACCGGTAGCGATTTTATGCGCCGACACCATAATCATCTTCCACGTCTCAATATCTCGTTTTTTCCCTTGAAATTCGCACTGTTTGGCGATGTCGCTTAACATTGCGTGCAGCTTGGCATTCTGCTCAAGGGTGCGTGTCATCGGCTGAATTTTCACAACTAACGGGGATTCCTCGGTAGTTGGTAAATTCTTGATAAACTCCAAACAATTTGACCGCACTTGCGCAGAACGGAGGAAGAATTGTTGTTTATTACCCATAATACCCACCGCACTTTTTCACAAATTCCAATTCAACCTGCCGAGTGATAAAGCCCTGCATAAACGGATCGAACACCGCCACCATTGAGCCTTTGTTGTTGCCCTTGACTTCCTCACCCGTAACCGGATGTAAGAAATTGATTCGACCGCCGATGATGTCTATCACCTCCGTGGCGTTTTCTTGAATCACTTTGTACCACTTGGTGCTTTTGTCTGCCGGCAACAACATCACCACTAAATGACCTTGTGCCATTAATTCGGCTGCACGTTTTACAAAAGGCATTGGGTCGCTGTAAGGGGGATTAACGAAAATAGAGGTCTCCTCAAAAACGGCTTTGAAGGCTTCAAGATCGAAATTTAAAAAATCCTCATCAATCCCACCCGGGCCAAAATAATCCTCAGCCAGCGAATTTTCTTGGCTTGCACAACCGTCCACCTCAAACTTGAACCGTAAATTAAGCCAGTTAAAAAATATTTCGGCGTGCGATAGTAGTCTTTGTTAAATTCGGTCATTGCATTGTTCCTTTCATTTGCGCCATTAAACGGTCTCTTGCTTGGTCTGCTCGGGCTCTATCGTAAAAACTCATCTGTTGCGGAATCATTTTTGGAATATCCTCAAACTCAAAATTCGACCGCACTTTTTTCGCTGCCTCATCCAGCAACTTAGGAATCGCTTTCAAGGTGTCTTCTTCCGATTTTCTCCGGCACTTTTCGTACAGATTTTTCAGTAGCCAATATTCAACATTTGAGAGATAGCTAAATTCATTCTGATTAAATCGGGCATAGCCAAGGAATGATTTATAACGTTGATATAATTCCGTTTCGTTCGGTAAACCCAGAGCGTGATAGTCTTCACTACACCACGCAATAAATTGTCCGACACTTGGGAAAAACGGACTTTCCGAACCCGCCGCACGGTCTAATCCGCGTTTCAATGCCAATGGCGTTACAACATCCGCTTTGAGTAATTCTTCAAGCCATATTTGCTTGGTTTCGTTGTAAGTTTCCATGCTGTCAAATGCCTGTTTCCACGCAGGAAATAGCGATTTCAATCGGGTAAACATTCGGTCGATTAATTTCACGGCGTTGCCGGAAACATCGGCTTTTTCGACCGCACTTTTCTGAGTTGGAGTAATTGCGTTCATCGTAAATACTCCGGAATTAAACTTGGATCGACGTTTAATTTTCTTCCCACGCCCCATGTGCCGTTATCGGCGAAAGGGTCACTACTCGGCATTTTCCCCACGTGTTGCCCCGCAGGTTCTTGAGGATAATCATCAAGCCAACGCCGGTTGTTTAGGTAAGTTGAGGGGTGAAGGTTGTCAAAGCCAAACTGCCTGAGCCTGATTCGCTTTTCCACGTCATCAACCAACATTTGGGTGAATGCTTCAAGCGAAATCGGATATTCAGCGTTGTAAGATTCATACGCCGATTGGAATTTTTTCAATGCTTGTGGTTTTCCCACTTTGCGCATACCAGCAGACCAGAATTTTTCAAAGTGCGGTTCAAAATCCAAAAGTGCGGTCTTTTTTTGCGAAGTTTTTTTAATATGATCTTTAGTATTTTTATTATTTATATATTTATCTGTCGGATTTATTTCCGAGTTATCTCGGATCTGTTTCCGAGTTATCTCGGATTCATTTCCGAGTTATCTCGACTTACATCTGATTTAAATTCATTCCAAGTTTTACCTTTGTCAGTTAGCCGAATGAGATCTTTATCACCGTGTTTACCTTGTTTTAAGTAAATAATTAAACCTTTATCATTCAGCTCTACAAAATGACGATAAACGGTATCTGCGGTTTTATAAAACAAAGGCAATTCATCAATCACTTTATGACGGGATACCCAGTAATACACGACACCATCAACAATGACTTCAGAAGCCCAAGAAGAGGCTTGATTTAATAGATCGAACAATGCACCTTGATTAGCATTCAATCCCCATTCAAGGCATTTTTGATTGTTGATATAAGTTGAATATCTCATAACATCAACTCCGAAGCGTAACGTGACGCAATAAATTCAATGCCTTTGCTTGTTACTCTTGTTTGTGTGAAATTGTGACCGTGTTCGACTGTGCCTGTTTTCACGGTGAAAAGTTCTTTTGAATGAGCGGATTGATACGGCAACAAATTACCGGATTGACGATAAAGCAATTTATCCTCCAGTAAACGGTTGATCATCGCCTTTTCCGGCATATTCAAAATCTTAGCCGTTTCACGAAGTGATTTACTTGTTCCGACTTCAACATAGTGATCCACAAAAGCCACTTTAGGCGCATTACGTTCTTTTTCAGCTTGTAATTCAGCCGCTAAGAGCAATGCTTCAGAAAATGATTGAGGAATTTTTGCGGTCGGTGTTTGTTGGTTTTCGAGTTCAAGCCAGCGATCGATGATACGTTTACGGAGAAGTATGTTATAACCAGAGACAACTGTTAACGTTGCCGCTTTATCCAAATAATAAACAGGGTAACTTTGATTGTTCTGCGGATTGGTTTCGTAACGACAAATTACTCCACCTACAGGGGTATGCCCAAAAAGCTCTACTCCCTCTTTTTCTTCCCAGTCAAGAGATTTAACATCAATCCCCCTTTCCATTTTCAGTACTGCGCCAACATAAGCTCTAATATCTCGTAAGACATGACGATGCTCTTTTTCACACAACTCAGCAATCTCCCGACTGCTCATTGTCAAAGTGCTTGCATTTTCGTTCATTATTGGTAATAATCTACTCATTAAATACATCTCCATAGAGAAAATTGCCACGGTTGCCACCGTGGTTTTTTATTTATCCATATCTTCAATCGCTTTCTTTGCTAAAGTGATTAAAGCTTTCCATTCTTTATCCTCACTGTGTTTTTCACGCACAATGAACCCTAGCTCATCTAAAAAAGCACAAAACTTTTCTAAATGTTCTGCCTTAAAACGACAAAGCGTACTCGGATCGATACCAATTTTCTCGGCGATCTCTTTATCTGTTCGCTCTGCGGCTTTTCGTCTAATCACATCTGCAATTTGCATTTCAGACGGCGTGAATTTATTGCGTGCCATTGCACACTCCTTTGGGTACATTAACCCCATAAATCAGGGCGAAGCTCCGATTTTGTGATTTCGCCACGAGTTACTTCTTCAATTTTCTTTGCTAAATACACAGGCATAGGCGAATAACCTGTTTCAACCTGTCTGAGATAAGAATTTGAGATTCCTAATTTTTTAGCAAAGTCTGATTTGAAACCTCGAGGGCGATTAGATAGATATGATTTTAAATCCATTGCCACTCCAGTTAATTAAAAACTAATCTTTAGTTTAGTTATAACTAAAAGCAAAGTCAAGAAACGTTTAGCTTTTGCTTGTTTAGAAAAAACTAAATAAGATATGAATAAGAATTTATAGAGGTATCACATGATCAAAGAAACGACACTCCCTGATATTCGTAGAAAGAAACTTACAGAATGGTTTGAAACAAGGGATATCCCAGAAAAAGAGAAAAGCTATATCTCTCAGTTGAAGAATGGCAAATCATCTTTTGGTGAACGAGCGGCTAGACGTTTAGAGCGTGATTATGGAATGCCTAATTTCTATCTTGATTATGATGAAAACATTGAGAGCGTCATAATTTCATCTATTTCCGGCAAAGAAACAGAGCAACACCATTACCCGATCCACTTACTAGATGTAAAAGCTAGAGCTGGAGAAGTAGGCTACATAAATCCCGGCTACCCTGATGTAATCCAGTCTATCTATTTTTCTCTTGATGGGTTATTGGAGGTCGTGGGAAGAAAGTCGGCTAATGGCATTGAGATGATAACCGTTCCTACGGATAGTATGTATCCAACAATCAATAAAGGCGATGTTGTTTTCGTAGATACAACAATTGATTACTATGATAACGAAGGGATCTACATTTTTTCGATTGACGGGGAAGTTTATATCAAAAGGCTACAAAAAATCCCAGGTGGGATTTACAAAGCACTTTCCGATAATAAAAACTATACCGCATTTGATATTACATCTGAAAAATTAGACTCATCACGCATTATAGGTAAATTTATTAGAGTGTTACCGATAAATCCTAAAGACTTATAGGCATCAAAAGAACGAATAGAGCGGTGTGATAGGTGGGAGTTGGGCTTTGTTGGATGATAGATATTCAATTGAATGCTTTTAGTGATGTCAACAATATAGCTTTCTTGAAAATGTGGAATTAAAGGAAGACTCTTTCTTTAAAGAATTAAAATAACTTACTTGGTAATAGAATATGTCAAATCAAGATCCTTTAAGAAAGATTTTTAATAACTCTGTCCTTATGGAACCGTTTATTAGAAAAATAGTATTTTCAAATTTTAAAAATATTGAACCAATGCAAGAATTGCATTTTGATTATCCAATTACTGCATTAGTTGGACAAAATGGAACGAATAAAACGTCCGCTTTAGTCGCGTTATATGGTTCTGTTGATGGTAAAGTTCCTTCCGAATTTTGGTTTACCACACCAATAGATAAAACTGAAGGAGTACAGTATCAATCTTATTGGTATATCTATAAAGATAATTATAGTAAATGTAATGCTGAAGTCTTTCTACATAACAATCAAAAACAAAATAGAAATGTAGATTACTGGGAAACAGATAGACCAAAATCTAATTATGGTATGTCTCCTTTTAAAAACGTACAATCACCTAATCAGACTAAAACACGATGGAAGAAAATAAAAAAGGACGTAGTTTATATAAATTTCCGCTCTGAGTTAAGTGCTTTTGATAAATGCTTATATCATTCCTTAAAACCATCACAAAATTATAAAACAAAACAGGATTTTATTCGTGCAAAAAGTAAAAATTTAAAATATTCAATAGACAAAAATAAGGATACATTCTATTTATACAATCAGCAAAAAATAGATAAAAACGTCATTTTATCAAAATCAGAAGTAGATCTAATATCAAAAATATTAAATAAGAAATATTCATCAATCAAATATATCGAACACTCTTTCTTTCAAACTAGTGGGGGAACTGCTTTTCTACAAACTGAAAGCTTATATTACTCCGAAGCCTATGCTGGGAGTGGTGAATTTGCTGTTGTTTCTTTAGTTCATAAAGTGATGAATGCACCCGAAAGATCTCTCATTTTATTAGATGAACCTGAAGTATCACTGCATCCTAATGCTCAGAAAAAATTGATAGAATTTCTAAAGAACCAATCAAAGGAAAAAAAACATCAAATCGTTATATCGACTCATTCAACAGAAATAATAAAAGAATTGCCAGATGAGGCTATCAAATTATTCTACGAAGATTCCATAACTAAGAAAGTAAATATTAATAATAGTGTAAACAAATACAATGTTTTTACTAAATTAGGTTATGATTATTCAAAGATACCTGTTTACGTAGAAGATAGATTAGCTAAAAAGATTATTGAATATGCGATTGAAGATACTGGATTAAAAGATACTTTTAGCATTGAATTTTTTCCTGGTGGAGCAGAAGCTATTATACAAAGGTTAAACCACTACATAGAAGCTGGGCATAAACAAATAGTATTATTAGATGGAGATCAAAAATCTGAATTATATAAGAATAATGGAGATAAATTTCCTCTTTCTCAGAATGTATTAGATAAAGATTTAGATAAAACAATAGAAGATTTATTTAATTTTCCTATTAAGTTTTTTTCTGATGGATCGAATAGAGAATCTAATGAAATCCAAAAAAGAGAACTACAACGTAAATTTTTAGATAATGTCGAAAAATCTGTTTCATTTTTACCATTTGAAACCCCTGAGATATTTATTCTTATTCAAGATAATATAAGTAATATTGAAACTACTACATTAACGAGTGAACAAGCAAAAAGTAAATTTTGTGAAATAACTAAAAAAGAAACGGGAGAATCCGATAGTAACGCAATTTTAATAACTCAATTGAGATATTTAAGAATGATTAGTAAGGATGATAGACACTTGCAAGAGATAAGGAATATGCTAGAATCCATCAAGAATAAGATTTAATGTAATAATATGAATTTGAAGAAAAATATTAAAGTGTTTGATTTTTTCTCAGGTTGTGGTGGAACCAGTCAGGGTTTCAAGCAAGCTGGGCTGGATGTCGTCTTTGGCTTAGATTTTGACAAAGAAGCAGCAAATACTTTCAAATTGAATTTTCCTGATGCATACTTCATTAATGAAGATATCAGCGCATTACAGACTGATACTATAAAAGATATTTTTGATAAAATTCTCAAAGAAAAAGAGAGCGGTTGTTATACGCTTTTTTCTGGCTGTGCACCATGTCAGCCTTTCTCAAGACAAAATAACAAGAAAACAAATTCAGATTCTAGAAGATATTTACTTGCTGAATTTGGTCGTTTCGTTAAAGCATATATACCAGATTTTATTTTTGTTGAAAATGTGCCAGGAATGCAGCAAATTAAAAAGGGGTATGATACTCCGTTTTTTAGTTTTTTAGAGCTACTTGATGAATTAGGTTATCAATATAGTTATGGAATAGTCTCAGCATTATGGTTTGGGGTTCCTCAAGATAGAAAACGCCTTATTTTACTAGCCTCTAAACATACAAAAATATCTTTGCCGGCAATAGATAACGATGGGGTAGTAAAGCCATATTCAACTGTCAGAGATTGGATTTATGGATTGCCTGAAATATCTCATGGACAAGAACACCCATCAATTCCAGATCACAAATCAGCTTCACTTAATGAGCTTAGTTTGCTTAGAATTCAACATACTCCAGAAGGGGGAAATAGACTTAATTGGCCGGATTATTTACAGTTAAAATGCCATCAAAATCACTTAGGTCATAAAGATGTATATGGGAGACTTGCTTGGGATAAACCATCCAGCGTACTTACAACTAGATGTACCAGTTATTCTAATGGTCGATTTGGACATCCAACTCAAAATAGAGCTATTTCACTAAGAGAAGCTGCACTATTACAAACATTCCCTATGGACTATAAATTTTCCGGAAACTTTAACTCCAAAGCTAGACAAATAGGTAATGCAGTTCCACCATTGATGGCTGAGGCTATGGGAAAATATGTTATGTCATTAATATCTTAGAGTTTCTTAAACCTTATCAAGTAATCTTTACATCACTCCCCCACATAAAATCGTGGCGGTTTTCTTTTATCTCGACGAAATCTATTTCGTTAACATCCATTCCCTCTTTTTATATTTTTACCTTGCTTATTCTCCCCCAACTCTTGCTTAACCTCTATCAAAGCCTACTGATACCGGCTTTTTCACGGAAGTTTTTAGCCTTGCTTAAATTTTTAAAATCTTTCTTAATCCTTCCCCGCCATTTTCATACCGCAACGAAAATCCCCCAAAACCGACCGCACTTTTCTCTTTTTGCCTATTTGTTGATTAAAAAACAAGCAATTAAACTGCCTATTCAAAAATTTATTTGTTTAAAAATCAATATAATACTAAACAAAAACCAAATTTAGTTTAGTTTTTATTAAATACTTTACTTTAACTTTAGTTAAGACTAAACTAAGCCCATCAAAACAAAACACCCACCACTAAGGAAAAACAAGATGAACACACAAGCATTACTAGATAACCAATCAATCCAAGAGTTAGCTTTTGCGGAAACTTTAAAACAATTCAAAGCAAAAACCGGCGCAAGTAATGAACAGTTCAGTCGATTAATGAAAAACAGCGAGACCTTCAAAACAGCTTTCACACAAAAAATGGCAGAGTTTGCTCTAGGGTTAATTGATACGCTAAAACAAGAATCAGTTATTTAACTAAGAATTTTTACCAAGCCCTTTACGGAGGGCTTGAATAAAGGTTCTACCTTTACCACCCGAGCATAAAACGAGTAGCAGAGACGGTGGAATGCTCTTTAACAGATTGAATAACACTCTTAATTTTAATTAGGGCGAATTACCCCTAATTAAAGTACGCAAGCTAGGCGTGGGTGGCTGAGGTAACAAGCACAATGTTTTTCATTGTTTACTGCATTTTCTTTTAATTACGCCAAAACTAATTTGACCATTACAACGTAATGTAATTTGACGGATTAAGCGGATTATCACATTAAGTGCGGTAAACAATGGAAAAGAGAGAAAAGGGGTCAGAAATGGCAACAATAAAAAACTTAAAAGGCGAAGAAATCACTACAGTTCGCCCTTTCGGTAAGAAAAAGATAGGACGGATCGCAAGAATTCGTGAAAAGTCCCGAAAAATGGCCGAACTTTGGGAGAAAGCGGTCGTAAAACCAAGCAAAGTTGATAGTGCAATCAACCTTGCCGGTAGAGACAAAAAGCTGATTGATGTCGCAAATTATCACTGCACAAAGGGCAAAATCAAATCAGGTCAAGTCCGAGCCAAAGAACGCCGACAAATAGGTTGTCGGGAGTTAGTGAGGGTTTAATTAAGAAAGAGAGGAAATCAAAAATGAAAAAACATAACCGAAAAATGAAACAATCCACCCCACATTTAGAAATGGCTAAAGAGCTCCTCCTAAATGAGCAAAATGGATACCCTAAGAACCTCAAATTAGTTGAAATAAAAGACAGCCTGTCTGATTTCGATAAAGAACGAATCAAACAGGTTGTTTTGGAAAGTGTTGCTAAAAATACTGTGGGATATACTCCAGTAGAATTAGCAGAATCAGCTTGTAAGGCTATTTATCTGATTGATTCTTATAAGCATTGATAATAATGCCGTGATCAACTAAATCATCAACTTCTTTTTGAAGTTCGGTAGATAAGGTTTTAACAAATTCTGCCACACCAAGAGCAGTATGCCTGCCTACATGTAGGTTGGGAGTTGAAGTGTTTCTTAGAAGGTCTCTTACCATAACAAGAGCAATTTTATCGGCTGATGATTTTAACATAGTAGTCTCCTTATCTTTTGATTGTTGGCTTGTTCAATATATCAACAACACAAAATAAGGTCAAATTCTCCTTGATTGTTGGCACTCTCAAGAGAACTTCGGGCTTGGACGAAGTAAATCCCCAAGCGCTTATCGGGTGCGATATGCCCGCCTAGCAATCATATCGCTTAGTTAGCTTAGTCAGGCTAATGAA
>NZ_MLHN01000024.1 GCF_001999285.1 Rodentibacter genomosp. 1 | reverse complement strand
AAATTTTTCTTTAGACATTGCTAATATTTCCTAAAAGTGCGGTACAAAATCGAAATATTCTATACCGCTGGTTTACAAAAATTATTTTTTACGCGCTTCAATAACTGCAGCAGCAACGCTTGTTGGTGCTTCAGCATATTTTAACGGTTCCATTGAGTATGATGCACGACCTTGGGTTTGTGAACGTAAGTCTGTTGCATAACCGAACATTTCAGAAAGTGGAACTTCTGCGTCAATTTTAACAACAAATTCGTTCGCTTCTTGACCGTTAACCATTGCACGACGACGGCTTAAATCACCGATTACATCACCAACATACTCAGGTGGTGTTTCAACTTCTACTTTCATGATTGGCTCTAGTAGAACCGGGTTTGCTTTTGCGAATGCCGCTTTAAAGGCTAAAGACGCAGCAAGTTTAAACGCAAGTTCGGATGAGTCCACATCATGGTATGAACCGAAGTGTAAACGAACACCAAGGTCAACTACCGGATAACCCGCTAATGGACCAGATTTAAGTTGTTCTTGAATACCTTTGTCAACAGCAGGGATGTATTCACCAGGAATGACACCACCTTTGATTTCATTAACAAATTCGTAACCCGGACCTTCAGGCTCTAATGGATACAAGTCGATAACAACATGACCGTATTGACCACGACCACCAGATTGTTTTGCGTGTTTACCTTCTACATCATTCACACGGGTACGGATAGTCTCACGGTAAGATACTTGTGGTTTACCGATATTCGCTTCCACTTTGAATTCACGTTTCATACGGTCAACGATGATATCCAAGTGTAATTCACCCATACCTGAAATGATGGTTTCACCAGATTCTTCGTCAGTGTGAACGCGGAATGAAGGGTCTTCTTGTGCAAGACGACCTAATGCAATACCCATTTTTTCTTGGTCTGCTTTTGTTTTTGGTTCTACCGCAACAGAGATTACCGGCTCTGGGAATTCCATACGTTCAAGGATGATTGGTGCTTCAATTGCACACAATGTATCACCGGTAGTCACATCTTTTAAGCCGATTGCCGCAGCGATATCGCCAGCACGAACTTCTTTGATTTCTTCGCGTTTGTTAGCGTGCATTTGAACGATACGACCAAAACGCTCACGTTTTTGACGCACTGAGTTTAATACGGTATCACCAGAGTTAATGACACCAGAGTAAACACGGAAGAAGGTTAAGTTACCTACGAATGGGTCAGTTGCAATTTTAAACGCTAATGAAGAGAATGGCTCTTCATCGCTTGCATGACGTTCACCTTCAGTTTCATCCGGATTAATACCTTTAATTGCTGGAATATCTGTTGGTGCCGGTAAGTATTCAACCACAGCATCAAGCATTGCTTGAACACCTTTGTTTTTAAATGCAGAACCACAGGTTACTAAGATGATTTCATTCGCTAATACACGTTGACGAAGACCTGCTTTGATTTCTTCTTCAGTTAAGTCTTCACCGCCAAGGTATTTTTCCATTAATTCTTCAGAAGCCTCAGCTGCAGCATCCACAAGATTTTGACGCCACTCTTCACAGTCAGCAACCATGTTTGCAGGGATGTCTTCATAAGTGAAGGTCATACCTTGGTCAGCCTCGTTCCAGTTGATCGCTTTCATTTTGATCAAATCAACAACACCGGTAAAGTTTTCTTCTGCACCAATTGGAAGTTGAAGAGGTACAGCGTTAGCACCTAAACGGGTTTTTAACTGTTCAACTACACGTAAGAAATTTGCACCGGTACGGTCCATTTTGTTAACAAACGCAATACGCGGAACTTCATACTTATTCGCTTGACGCCATACGGTTTCTGATTGTGGTTGAACACCGCCTACGGCACAGTAAACCATCACCGCGCCATCAAGAACACGCATAGAACGTTCTACTTCAACAGTAAAGTCTACGTGTCCCGGCGTGTCGATAACGTTAATACGGTGTTGTGGGAATTGTTGAGACATACCAGACCAGAAAGCGGTGGTTGCCGCTGAGGTGATGGTGATACCGCGTTCCTGTTCTTGTTCCATCCAGTCCATTGTTGCCGCACCATCGTGTACTTCACCGATTTTGTGGCTCACACCTGTATAGAATAAGATACGTTCAGTAGTAGTCGTTTTACCCGCATCAATGTGCGCACTAATACCGATATTGCGATATCTTTCAATAGGAGTTGTACGTGCCATTATTATAACCTTGTTTAGTTTAATATCTGTTTATATAAGGGTAAGGCTTCATCAATGATGAAGCCCTTTAAATTCATAAGCTTATTACCAACGGTAGTGAGCAAATGCTTTGTTCGCTTCAGCCATGCGGTGAACGTCTTCACGTTTTTTCACTGCTGCACCTTTGTTATCAGACGCATCTGATAATTCATTTGCAAGGCGTAAAGCCATTGATTTATCACCACGTTTACGTGCTGCTTCTACAATCCAACGCATACCTAATGCGTTACGACGAACCGGACGAACTTCAACCGGTACTTGGTAGGTCGAACCACCAACACGACGAGATTTAACCTCTACTGTTGGACGCACATTTTCAAGTGCGATTTCAAAGGCTTCTAAAGGTTCTTTACCTGTACGCTCAGATAGGGTTTCTAATGCACCGTAAACGATGGATTCAGCAACGGATTTTTTACCGTCTACCATGATTACATTAATAAATTTTGCAAGTAATTCTGAACCGAATTTCGGATCTGGAAGAATCTTGCGTGGTTCAATACTACGACGACGTGGCATTGCGAATTTCTCCGTATTTTAATCTTCAGGATATCCAAAACTCATCAGCAATCTTCCTTTTAAGGAATTTTGCAGCGCAGTGCGCTTTTGACTGGAGTTTATGGTTTAAATTGTTTTGCTAATTTAGACGTTTGGCCTTACTTAACGGAGAACCATTAAGCTTTAGGACGTTTAACGCCGTATTTAGAACGACCTTGTTTACGATCTTTCACGCCTGCGCAGTCTAATGCGCCGCGTACTGTGTGGTAACGCACACCCGGTAAGTCTTTAACACGACCGCCACGGATTAATACAACGCTGTGCTCTTGAAGATTGTGACCTTCACCACCGATATAAGAAGTTACTTCAAAACCGTTTGTTAAGCGGATACGACATACTTTACGTAACGCTGAGTTAGGTTTTTTAGGAGTTGTAGTATATACACGAGTACATACACCACGTTTCTGCGGGCAAGCCTCTAATGCAGGAACGTTGCTTTTTACAACCTTTTTCACACGCGGTTTGCGTACTAGCTGGTTGATAGTTGCCATTAAAAAAGCTCCAGTTTAAATGTTATTCAATAATAGAATGTTGTTCAAAAAATCTACTTCAATACAGAAATAGACGGCAAATTCTAATCATTATGGCATTGCTTGTCAATAAACAATGAGGAGGATCGTTATTAGGATCCTTGAGCTTGGTGACCCAAAAGAGCGGTCAAATTTTAATGATTTTTACGGTATTATGCAGCAGTTGCACAAATTTGTTCTGTTTTTGGGTAGATTGTAGGGACACGCTGTGTGTCCGTTATCAAATCATTTCAATAGATTAAAATTCGGACACACGCAGTGTGTCCCTACAATGTCGGTGAAATTTCTATTTTGTGTATTTGTTACATAATACCGGATTTTTCACTGTCTATTTTAGGCTCTAAGGAGAGTATTGGTTGAGTTCTCATACTTACTTAATACGTCATCAAGCCCGACTATTTTTCAATCCGGCTTTACCGCTTTGCCAAAGTGTGCGGAATAAAATATACCATGCAGAGACCGTTGGTTTCGGTGATTTACCCCTGCCAAGACGTTCCATTTGGTACATATACCACCCCATTTCTAAAATTGAACCCAGTTGGCCATCAATTCTCTTTACACCGGTACGAATAGGACGTAGTTTTACCGTTTGATAAATGCCTTGTTCAATTTGATTAGGCAGATCTGGCACCAGTGTCAATGGACGGGCAATGCCCACAAAATCTAAATCACCCTGTGTGAGAGCATCGCTCATCGCTGTTTGGGAACGAAAACCACCGGTAATAATGAGTGGCACGTTTGTGACTGCTCGTGCTTTTTTAGCATAATCTAAGAAAAAAGCTTCACGTTTTTGACTGCTTGGCTTGTTAGAAAGCATTGCCGGACTTTCATAGTTTCCACCGGAAATTTCAATAAAATCAATACCGAGTTCACTCATTTTTTCGATCACCAACACGGATTCATCTTCATCAAAGCCCCCTTTTTGAAAATCAGCGGAGTTTAATTTCGCTCCCACTAAAAAATGAGGTGTCGTAGTGGCACGAATAGCATGATAAATTTCCACTAAAAAACGCATTCGGTTAGTTAAACTGCCACCCCATTCATCTGTACGGCGGTTGTGATGGGGCGATAAAAATTGGCTGATTAAATAACCATGTGCACCATGAATTTCCACACCGGAGAAACCGGCTCGTTCGGCTATACGGGCTGTTTCGGCAAATTTTGTGATCAAGTCCCGAATTTCGGTGGTTTGTAATTCTCGTGGAGGATGAAAGAAATTCTCCATTCCACTCAGAGGAACCGCACTTGGGGCAACGGGTTGTGGTGATATATTTTTGGGAGATTGTTTGCCAGCGTGATTAATTTGCATAATTAATAATGCATCCTTTTGTGTACCGGCAGCCGCCCAACGTTTAAGCATCGGTAAATCACGTTCATTAGTTAATACCACATCATTAGGTGAGCCTTTGCCATCTTCGCTCACCATAACATTACCGGTTAATAGCACACCGGCACCTCCTTTTGCCCATACATCGTATAAGTGAATGAGTTTCTCGCTCGGGCGATTATCTACAGCCAGTTGTTCTTCCATAGACGCTTTAAAAAAACGATTTTTGGCTTGTGTGCCATTTGTAAAAGTAAAAGAGGTAAATAACATTTGATTTTCCTTTTGTTTATAGGTTTAAAAACATAAACTTATTTAATAAAAAATTTTTCGATATTACGTACAAATACAATGTCATTGTTATAAGCCTTAATATCCTGCCGTGAGTATCTAAAAATAAAGAAATTTCAATGCGCTAATATTTTGGAGGAGAGGTATCACTCCTTACTTTTACCCTAGAATACCCATTGTACAGCTGAGACATCATATCAAGTCGTAGGATTAAGAATTGGGGCAGTGAAATGCGAGAAGTTGGGTAAGCTGAGTAAGTTTCATTATAGCATCTTTCATCGCAATACAATAAAAGCGTTCTTTGCCTACGGGTTCCACATTGACAACACCGGCTTGTCGCATAATTTTTAAATGATGTGACACGGCAGGACGTGAAAGATGGAGACGCTCCGTTAAGTCATTCACATTCATTTTTCCATTTTCAAGTAAAAGACGCAGAATATGATGGCGATTTTCATCACTCAATACAGTAAATACAGGGATGCATTCTCGCATTAACATCATCGTTTGTTGAGGCATAAGATTACATTTTAATAGGTTTAAAAATTTAGACTTATTATAATGGCAAAAGGAGAATTAGCAAGCTAAGAATCGAATTTAAAGAAATGATAGGTGCTTTGGGTTCTCTTTTTGAATAGTAGGAAGTCTGTGCTTGATTTCCCCTATTATTGTCTCCATAATTCCGCCTCACTTAAATCCCTTTTATTATTTCGTTGCTCGGTACAAGTATTTTGAACAGCGGATCGTCGCAACGATAAACAAGAGAAATAAAAATGCCTCAAAATCAACCGCACTTTTATCGTGGTCGCTTTTCTGTTGCGCCAATGCTTGATTGGACAACTCGCCATTGTCGTTATTTTCATCGTCAATTTTCGCAACGTGCTTTGCTTTATACAGAAATGGTGACGGCTCCGGCGATTATTCATGCCAAATATGATCTCTTGGATTTTGATTTGCGTGAAAATCCGGTTGCCTTGCAATTAGGCGGAAGTGATCCCGAACAGCTTAAATATTGCGCAAAACTGGCGGAGGAACGGGGATATCACGAAATCAATCTCAATGTAGGTTGTCCCTCTGATCGGGTACAAAACGGGATGTTTGGTGCTTGTTTAATGGCAAAGGCCGATTTGGTGGCAGAATGTGTTGAAAAAATGCAACAAGCGGTGAATATTCCTGTGACGGTGAAAACCCGTATTGGTATTGATGATCTCGATAGTTACGAATTTTTATGTGATTTTATTGAAAAAATACAAAACAAAGGCTGTCAGGAATTTATTATTCACGCACGTAAAGCATGGCTTTCCGGATTAAGCCCGAAAGAAAATCGTGAAATTCCCCCTCTTGATTATGAACGTGTCTATCAGTTAAAACGCAACTTTCCTCATTTGAAAATCGTCATTAACGGTGGCATTAAAACCATCGAAGAGGTGAAACAGCATTTGCAATTTGTCGATGGGGTGATGGTGGGACGTGAGGCGTATCAAAATCCGAGTTTACTCGGTCTGATTGATCAGGCGTTGTTTGATTCTAATATGCCAATTGTTACTCCAAGGGAAGCGGTGTTGGCAATGTTGCCTTATATTGAAAAACAACTTAGTCAAGGCGTTTATCTCAACCATATCGTTCGTCATATGCTAGGTGCATTTCAACATTGTCAAGGCGCACGCCAATGGCGTCGTTATTTAAGTGAAAATGCCTTCAAGCAAGGGGCTGGAATTGAAGTGGTAGAAAATGCACTTGATTTTGTCAAAAATTAAAGAAAATGGGCTAAAAAATGTGACGAGTTTCACAAATTTCAATATTTTCTCTTTTCATCTTTCCTTATCCGCCGGATAATGGGGAGTACGATTTGAGAGGGAATCTCGTCGTATTTCTTGATCTATCAGGCTTTCCTTGACACCTCAAGTATCTTTCCCCCTTACCGATAAATAAGTTTTTTACACAGTTTCGTTGTCTGTTATAACCCTGTTTTGTTTTTTTGGATTGGTCTTAACCGCATTGGTTTGATATGGATATCAAAAAAACAAAAGTGCGGTTAGAAATAACCGCACTTTCTCACTGGCACACCACTAATTTGGTTTGGGTTTCCTGCAAATATTGACTTATAGAAAATGGCACTTTATCGGTAAATAAATATTCCACGTCACTTAGCTCCCCTAAACGTACAATTGCTTGTCGGGTAAATTTTGAATGGTCGGTGACAAGTAATGTTTGACGTGAACTTTCAATAATCGCCCGTTTCACTTGCACTTCGTGGTAATCATAATCAAGTAATGAACCATCGGAATCAATGGCACTGATTCCTAGAATGCCAAAGTCTAAACGGAATTGGGAAATAAAATTTACTGTTGCTTCACCGATAATACCGCCATCCACACGCAATGATCCCCCTGCCATTGTAATTTCAAAACTTTCATTTTGACGGAGAAGATGTGCCGCATTAAGATTATTAGTGACAATGCGTAAACGCTCATGATTCAGTAGCGCATTTGCCACGGCTTCCGGGGTTGTACCGATATCAATAAATAATGATGAACCGTTTGGGATAAACTTCGCCACCGCTTGCGCAATACGGTTTTTTTGTGAAGAAAAGAACTGTTTTCGGTCGGTATAATCGGAATTTTCCGCTGAAGAAGGCGAAGCTGCCCCACCGTGATGACGGCGGATTAAATCCAATTCTGCAAGAATGTTTAGATCTCGACGGATTGTTTGAGGGCTCACTTCCAAGAGATTCACTAAATCTTCGGTACTTAAATAACCATATTGACTGACTAATTCTATAATTTTTTGATGACGAATGGACTGTTTCATTCTTGTATCCTTTCCGTGAAAAACCTTTACACTCTACCTGATTCCGCTAAATTTTACTATCAATGAATCCCCAAACTAATCCTATGATCAACCCTGAAATATGAGCGGCATTACCAAGGTGAATATCAAATAAAGGGCTCACAAAACCAAATGCCAGTCCGACTAATAACATCATGAAAAAACCTTTGGGGAGCTCAAAAATATTGGCATTAAGTTTATCAACAATAAAAACATAGCCTAATATGGCATAAACCACCCCCGATAGACCAAAAAAATAAGGGCCTGAGAAATAATTTTGTATTACCCCACTGACAATGGCAGAAAACAAAAAAATGAGAAAAAGTTTCATTCCTCCAAAATGGCGTTCAATCATACCGCCAAATAACCAAAACCATGATAAGTTCGCAATAATGTGAATATTAGACAAATGCACAAAAGAATGCGTAATGTAACGCCAAAGTTCCCTATCCTGATCAACATAAACAGGGTAGTGGAAAATTTCCATCAGGTTTTCTTCAAAACCGATTTGCTGTAACAAATACACGACTAGGCAAATTGCCGTGATGATATGTCGAGGGGTGAAATAACGGGATAAATAAGCGTGTTGCATCATGAATTGAACTCACGGGTTTTTATGTAAATCATCTAGGGTATTAAAATTGACAAACAGTCCTTCAGCACTGCCAAAGTTGACGGCTTTTCCGCCGTTTGCTTGTATAAATTGCAATAATTTGCGTTCGCCAGCGGCAAGATAAAGGCGAAGTTTTTCTTTTAATTGAACAGACATTAAACAAAATGTGGGATGCATACGTTCTTCATCGCTGGCATAGACAACAAAAGTGCGGTCATTTTCTAACGCACTTTTAAATTTTGTCAGTAGATTTTTTGGAAAGAAAGGGCTATCGCAAGGAGTGAATAGCACAAAATCCGTCTTGGCTTTTTCAAGTCCACTTAACATACCGCTTAATGGCCCTTGGAAATCCGCTAATTCATCGCTAAACACGGGAAAACCGAATTTGGCGTAGTCGGGAAGGTTTCGATTAGCGTTAATCGTAATATCAGCGAGCTGAGGTTGTAAACGCTCAATCATGTGTTGGATTAACGGTTTTTCATACCAAAGTTGCAAACCTTTGTCCCTCCCCCCCATTCGACGAGCCTTTCCTCCAGCTAAAATAACCGCACTTATTGTGATTGTCATATTTTATTCTGTTGCTATTTCAAGTATCATCTAGCCTTATTTTTCTATATAGGAAAGGAAATAGCAATGAAATGTAAGCGTTTAAATGAAGTTTTGGAACTTTTACAGCCCTATTGGTCTAAAGAGCCGGATTTGAGTTTAATGGAAATTTTGCAAAAAATTGCGAATGAGTCCGGTTTCAAAAAGCCATTAAATGAATTAACTGATGAAGTGATTATTTATCAGTTAAAAATGGACGGCACGGATAAATACGAACCTATCCCCGGGCTCAAAAAAGACTATGAAGAAGATTTTAAAACGGCACTGTTAAAGGCTCGTGGCATTATTAAATAAGGAAAGAAAATGAAAAAATTTTTACTTGCATTAGGTGCATTAATTTCAGTAAACGTACTGGCGGCAGACTTACAAGAAGGTAAACAATATATTCAAGTGAGCCAACAAGCCACAGTACAAAAAGAAGTGATTGAATTTTTCTCTTTTTATTGCCCCCATTGTTACTCTTTTGAAATGGAATACCACATTCCTCAACAAGTCAAAGATAGTTTGCCGGAAGGCGTTGTCTTTAAACAATACCACGTGAATTTTTTAGGACGCGAGTCTGAAAACTTAACCCGAGCTTGGGCGTTAGCCATGGCGTTAGGGGTAGAGAATAACGTCAAAGCCCCTTTATTTGAAGCCGCGCAAAAAGATCGTTTAAAATCAATGGACGATATTCGTGCTATTTTCTTAGATAACGGTGTAACAGCAGAACAATTCGATGGGGGAATCAATAGTTTTGCGGTAAATGGATTAGTGAACAAGCAAGTGAATGCGGCTACTCAATTTGATGTACGTGGCGTGCCGGATTTTTATGTCAATGGAAAATTCCGTGTGAATCCTCAAGGCTTAAATTATGATGATTTTGTCAAGGATTATGTCGAAACCGTAAAAGGTTTATTGCAAAAATAACGAAAAATTGGTTTAATGCGTGCCGTTTTTAACCAATGAAATAAAGAGAGATGATCATGGCTGCAAGTTTTAGTGTTACTCGTCGTTTTTTTGACGATAAAAACTATCCACGCGGATTTTCGCGTCACGGAGATTACACCATCAAAGAATCACAAGTGCTTGAACAATACGGTCAAGCGTTTAAAGCCTTGGATTTAGGTGAACGTGAACCGGCAACAAAAGAAGAAAAAGAGTTTGTTGCATTCTGTCGTGGAGAACGTGCTCCGGAGACTTTCTTTGAAAAAACATGGCATAAATACTGCACTCGCATTAGCACGACCAAACGTGTTTACACCCTCTCGGGGGATGTGAGTGAGGCGGCATCCGGTGGTGATGATTATTCCGGCGAATAAGATTCATGCAAAGGCAGGCGGAAGCCTGCCTTTTGTTTTTTAGATAAGCGTGAAATTCACAATTGATAATTTCTATCGCCTATTTCTCATACGTGAATGAAGTTATCCGCACATTCTACTGATACTATATAAATTGCTATGCAACTCCCTACTTCCCAATACATCGAATTACTGCAAAAAAAACAAGAGAAACTGACCGCACTTTTGCGTCCATTTAATGCGCCAACAATCCGGCTATTCGATTCTCCGGTCAGCCACTATCGTATGCGGGCTGAATTTCGCATTTGGCATGAACAAGATGATTTTTATCATATTATGTTTGATCAAAGCACACGTAAACCTTACCGAGTGGACGAATTTCCTATCGCAAGTCGGCTCATTAACCAAATGATGCAAACCTTGCTCCCTTTGCTCAAACAACAAGAAATTTTGTACAAGAAATTGTTCCAAATTGATTATCTCAGCACGTTGAGTAATCAAATGATTATCAGCCTTTTGTATCACAAATCGCTTACAGAGGAATGGCGACAATCAGCGGAAAAGTTAAGGGGGCAGCTCATTGAGCTAGGTTTTGATGTTCAATTGATTGGGCGAGCAAGTAAACAAAAAATTTGCCTTGAACAAGATTATGTTGATGAAATCCTACCGGTGGCGGGGCGAAATTATGTGTATCGTCAAGTAGAAAACAGTTTCACCCAACCAAACGCCGTGGTGAATTGTAAAATGTTAGAATGGGCAATAGATTGCACTGCAGGGAGTGAAGGCGATTTACTCGAACTTTATTGTGGGAATGGCAATTTCTCGATTGCCTTAGCACAAAACTTCCGTAAAGTCCTTGCCACGGAAATAGCGAAACCCTCTGTGGCAGCGGCACAATTTAATATTGCAGCAAATAACATCAATAATTTGCAGATTATTCGCATGTCCGCCGAAGAATTTACCCAAGCGATGAACGGTATTCGTGAATTTAATCGTTTGAAAGGTATTGATCTCAAATCCTACGAATGCAATACGATTTTTGTCGATCCCCCTCGTGCGGGGCTTGATCCTGACACGATAAGATTAGTGCAAAATTACGATCGCATTTTGTATATTTCCTGCAATCCATACACCTTATGCGATAATTTGCAAGAACTGTCTAAAACCCACCGTATTGAAAAAGCAGCGTTGTTCGATCAATTCCCTTATACCGATCATATGGAAAGCGGCGTATGGCTAATTCGCAAGTAGGTATTCAACTTATTTCGGCATCCACCGAAAAAACATGGGCAGAATTGACCGCACTTTGTGCGGAAAAAGGCATTGTTCACGATGATAAAAGCCCCCTTGCCTTGGTACAAACAAATGAACGTTTGGAATTACGTAAATTAGATGAACCAAAACTGGGGGCAGTTTATGTGGATTTTGTGGGGGGAGCGATGGCGCATCGCCGAAAATTTGGCGGAGGACGGGGTGAAGCGGTAGCCAAAGCAGTCGGAATTAAGGGAAATGAATTGCCAACTGTGATTGATGCCACTGCAGGATTAGGGCGTGATGCCTTTGTCTTAGCCACTATTGGTTGCCAAGTGCGTTTGGTCGAACGTCACCCCGTTGTGCATTTACTGTTGCAAGATGGCTTACATCGTGCCTATCAAGATGAAGAAATTGGGCAAATGCTACAGCAAAATTTGCGTTTATTAACGGTTCGCCATATCAATGAATTAACTTCTGAAACGGCGTATGCCGATGTGGTTTATCTTGATCCTATGTATCCACACAAACAAAAATCCGCCTTGGTAAAAAAAGAAATGCGAGTGTTTCAGCATTTAGTTGGAGCAGATTTGGATGCGGACGAACTGCTAGCCCCTGCGTTACGATTAGCTCGAAAACGAGTGGTAGTAAAACGCCCTGACTATGCGGAATTCCTCGCCAAAAAATCACCGCACTTTAGCCGTGAAACGAAAAATCACCGTTTTGATATTTATTTGGGAGAAGCACAATGTTAAAAGAAAGTGCGGTTGTCATCAGCTATGAAAATGGTATAGCAAAAGTAAAATGCCAATCTCAAAGTGCTTGCGGACAATGTGCGGCAAAAAACAGCTGTGGCACGTCAAGCCTGTCCGAACTCAACGGCAAACGTGGCGAACATATTTTCTATATAGAAACCATCATCCCTCTGCGTGAAGGGCAAATCGTAGAAATTGGCTTAGAAGAGAAATCCATGCTCTATTCCGCCTTATTGATGTACATTGTGCCACTTATTGCTTTACTTATCGCGACCCTATTATCCCATTACATCAGCGAAAATGAATTGATCCAAGCCCTTGTTATTTTTCTTTTTACCGCCCTTTCTTTTATTTTCATTAAACGCTATACCAAAAAACTAGGGCGACAAATAGAATTTCAGCCGATCTTATTACGTGTACTTTCCGGCATTATGTAGCAAATGCACAAAAATAGAAATTTCACCGACATTGTAGGGACACACTGCGTGTGTCCGAATTTTAGTATATTGAAATGATTTGATTTTATAACGGACACACGCAGTATGCCCCGACAAGCTAACCCAAAAACAGATTCGTGCAACTGCTACATAATGCCGGTACTTTCTTGAAAATGTAGAAAAATTTAACCGCACTTTTAATTTTTTCTGCGAAGTTCCTCGCAAATTTGAATATTGGGTAAAGTAAAAGAACATAAAATTAAGCAAAATTCCGCTTTTCTTTAAAACGGAGAAAATCATGTTTAATTTATTCCGCTCAACCATTGAGAAAAGCTCATTATCAGCTTGGTCAAAACTCACAGATGATATTGCAAAAGTTGTTATTCTAGCGATGCCTGTTATACTCTGTGACGAAAACTCCCTTTCTTTTAAAGGGGTTAATATTGCTTTTTTACTTATCATTACTTATTTTTGTTTAGTGATGGGACGAGAACTTCGCCGATTATCGGAGGATAAATAATATGGGGCTTACAATTGGTCTTGGCATTATTGCATGAATGGCTGTTGTTAGTGCTATTTGGGTAAAGCATCTCGCAAAAATTCACGATAAATATCATCAACCCCGATTTATCGTTTTTTTACTGTTTGAAAATCGTTAAAGTGTGGTCATTTCTAAGGTTATTTTTATATGCGTGTTCAAATTCCCCTTCTTGGTATCACCGGTTATAGCGGTAGTGGTAAAACGACATTATTAGAAAAACTGATTCCCGAGTTAATCACTCGTGGGCTCCGTGTTTCCGTGATTAAACACAGCCATCATAATGCCCAAGTGGATAAGGAAGGGAAAGACAGTTGGAGAATGAAAGAAGCCGGCTCTGCCCAAGTGATAATGGCTTGCGATAACCGTTGGGCGATGATGACAGAAACGCCCTCACCTGTTTCACTTGATTATCTGGCTCAACAGTTTGATCGCACATTAACAGATTTAATTCTCGTGGAAGGATTTAAACAAGAACCGATCCCGAAAATTCTTTTACATCGCCAAGAAATGGAAAAGCCTTTGCCGGAAATCGATAGCAATGTCCTTGCCCTTGCCACCAATTATGCCCTTGAAACCGACCGCACTTTGTTAGATATTAACCGAGTTCCACAGATTGCTGATTTTATTGAAACTTGGTTCAAGTCACAGGAAGTAAAATGACAGAGATTCGCCCTTATCGAGGTTTAGCCAGAGTGGCAGCAATGGCACTTTTTATGCAAAGTCTTGATGCCACTATTTTAAATACGGCATTGCCGACCATCGCCGCCGATTTGCACGCCCCGGCATTTGAAATGCAAATGGCGATCATTGCTTATTCCTTGGCTGTCGCATTATTTATTCCTCTTACCGCATGGGCAGCAGCAAAATTTGGCACACTCACGGTATTTCGCAGTGCGGTTTTTATATTCACCTTTGGTTCAGCTGCCTGTGCCGCCGCACCTAACTTGGACATACTCATTCTTGCTCGAGTAATTCAGGGGATTGGGGGCGCATTTATGATGCCGGTTGCCCGCTTAGCGATCATTCAATCTGTTCCTAAACATCAGCTTCTCAACGCTTGGAATTTAATGGCAACGGCAGGGTTAATCGGCCCAATCCTCGGCCCTATCTTAGGTGGCTGGTTGGTCATTCATGCCACTTGGCACTGGATTTTTTTAATTAATATTCCCATTGGTATATTAGGCATTTTCGCCTCCGGTCGCGTAATGGACAATATCAAAGGCGGTGAAGAAAGGCTGGATTGGAGCGGTTTTTTATTATTTGCCCTAGGCTTAGTGGGATTAACGCTCGGTTTGGATTTAATGGGAGAAAGTCAGCGAAATTTGGTTTTGACTTATGGTTCGCTTATTCTCGGTATGGGTTTATTGACTCTTTATGTTATGTATGCAAAAGGGAATGAACGGGCAATTCTACCGCTTTCCTTATTTCGCACGAGAACATTTAGTTTGGGGATTCTCGCCAATTTATTTATTCGCTTCTCCGCTTCCGGTATACCCTTTTTATTGCCGTTAATGTTTCAACTTTCTTTTGGTTATAGCGCAGAAATGTCCGGTTGGCTGCTTGCACCCATTGCGTTAATGTCGGTGATATTTAAAACCGTTATCGGGCGTATTCTGAATAAGTTTGGCTATAAAACAACCCTGATTTCATCCGCACTTTTAATGGCGCTAGGGATAATTGCAATGGCATACTTAGATAAGCAAAGTGCTCTAGGCTGGATTATATGTAACCTAATGTGGTATGGCGCTTGTATGTCGATGATTTTTACCGCAGTGAATACATTAACGGTAGGCGATCTTTCTCAAACTCAAGCCGGTGCCGGTTCAACGCTACTAAGTATTGTGCAGCAGGTAGGTATCGGCTTTGGGATAGCCGTCTCATCTATTATTTTGAATTTTTATCGCCAACTTTTTGGTCATGAAGGGGAATTATTGCAACAGGCTTTCCGCTATACATTCTTAACCTCATCTGTTTTTGCCATCGCACTCGTCTGGACATTAGCTAAATTACACAAAACGGATGGCGATCATTTACGTGGACAGGCTTAGCGTGGTTGGTTAGACCAGATAATTCTTGTCTGGATTTATGGTTATTTTTTTCTATACTCAATATTGAAATTGCGTTAGTATTTGTAGAGATTTTATACAGAGTAGGAATAAGCTCTTCGCAGTGTTTTTAGGTTGGGCTTGAAACGATGTTAGTAGTTTAAAGGAACGTGAATTTATGAACAAAATTTTTAAGGTTATTTTTAACCATACCACCCAGACTTGGGCGGCAGTATCAGAGTTAGCGAAAGGCCATTGTAAATCTTCTTCCAATAATACTGTGGAAGTTTCTGAAAGTAGGGAAGGTAAGTTCCCATCTGTTGGGGGGATTAAAATTATTGCCATGATATCTGCAATGATGATGGCGCCGAATGCTATTGCTGTAAAAGCTAAGCCTAACGAAATTAAATGGGTAAATAGTGAGGGTACATCTATTGCAGCAGGAGATGCCAACGGAGATGCGAATGCGATTGCCATTGGTCGTGATAACGTTGGTCATCAGAAACACGAGTCTGCCCGAGCTTGGGCACCTGGTGCTATTGCGATTGGTACAGAGTCTCAGGTTGGGAAGAGAGTCACGGATGAGGAGTCGCGTGGTGGTATTGCAATCGGGTTTAATGCGACTACGTATGGAAAACGTGGAGTTTCTATTGGTACTAGCTCATTTGCGAATGGCGAAAACGCTACAGCAATAGGTGGAAATGCCAATGCAACCGGTGAAGGCGCTTCAGCTCTAGGGGCAAATACAATCGCAAATGGTGAACGCGCTACTGTTGTGGGAGAAAATGCCAATGCAACCGGTAAAGGTGCCTCAGCTATGGGGGCAAATACAACGGCAAATGGTGAAAACGCTACAGCGGTAGGTGGGTATGCCAGTGCAACAGGTGACGGAACCCTAGCCCTAGGGGGAAATTCAACCGCAAGTGGTGCAGGTGCGACGGCGGTTGGTTTTAATAGCACAGCCAATAAATTAAATAGTGTTGCATTAGGGAATAGTGCCCAATCCATCGCAGATAAAACTATTGTTATCGGTGCTGAGGCAAAAGTTCTAGCAGAAACCCATAGGGAAACGGTTGTGATTGGGTACAATGCAACAGGAAATAGTCAAGAATCTGTCGTTATTGGTGCAAATGCGCAGACTAGAAATCTCCATTCAACTGCTATTGGTATTAATACATTAACAAGTTCTCAATACGCAACAGCCATTGGTGCGGCTGCTAAAGTCATTGCAGATTCAAAATATGGCACGGCATTAGGTGCAGGTTCAGAAGCTGGCTCAAAGAATACTGTTGATGATTTAAAATTTAACAATAGTACAGGCGTTGCAACAACCGCAACTATTGCTGCGAAAACAGCAAATAGTGTACTTTCTATTGGTAATAGCAGCCATAAACGTCAAATTGTTAATGTGGCAGCGGGGCGTGTTTCTCAAGATTCTACCGATGCAGTGAATGGTAGCCAGCTCTATGCGGTAATGAAAAACTCAGGCTTTAATATCCAACAAAATGGCAGTACAAAATCTCGTATTAATAATGACGGTTTAGTGAATTTCACTGATGGCAGTTATACAACCGCAGTGGTGACTGATGACAATAACAGCCCATCTGTCAAAATGAATGTGGTGACACAAGATATTTCTACTAATGCAATAGGGGTGACCAGTGTGTCAGGTACATCAGGTTTAACCACGGCGAAAACCGTATCAGATGCTATTAACAATGCCCTCAATAATTCTAGTTTCTTCATTAAAGCTAATGATGATGCAGGTGAGAAGATCACCCGAAATGGCTCGATCAATATTGCCCAAGGGAAAAATATTAATGTAGAACGTAGCGGTAGCAAAATTACCATTAAGACGGTTGACAATCCAAAATTTACTAATGTTGAGGCAGGTGGTTCATTAACGGTGTCAGGTAAGTCAAATTTACGCGGTGATATTCTACTTGGAGGTGAGGGAAAAAGGGTTACTTTCCAAGGAAATTCTACTGTAGATATGGGCGGTAATAAAATTATTAATGTGAAAGCCGGTACATCGGCAAAAGATGCGGTAAACAAAGAGCAACTTGATGTAGTAAACACCATTGCTACTAGTGCCAACAATATGGCGACTCTCGCCAATAACACGGCAAATGTAGCGAGTACGACAGCAACAAATGCTAACAATACAGCGAACACTGCGAATGCAACAGCAACGAATGCCAACAACACGGCAAATGCTGCAAACACCACAGCAACAAATGCTAATAATATAGCGAACACTGCGAATGCAACAGCAACGAATGCCAACAACACAGCAAATGCCGCAAATACTACGGCAACAAATGCTAATAAGATTGCGAACACTGCGAATGCAATAGCAACGAATGCGAAGAGTACCGCAAATACTGCATTAGAGAAAGTCAACAAAGGTTGGAATATTGCGACGAGAGGAAATGATGGTACTAATTCAAGTGCTAATGTTCAGATGGAGGAATCCGTCACTATCGTAGCAGGGAAAAACCTCAACGTGACTCAAAGTGATAAAGAGATTACATTGGCAGTGAGTGACTCACCTAATTTCACAAGCATAACAACAACGAATGGTGCAACCGTTGGGGGAGATTTAGTTGTAAATGGTCGTACAACGGTTAAAGACCTCACGGCGAGTGGAGACACTCAGTTAGGGAATGTGTCATTAGGGGCTAACTCTAACTTTAATGCAGGCGGAAACCGCTTAACAAATGTTAGTGCCGCAACTCAAGATAATGATGCAACAACGTTAAGCCAAGTAAAAGGTTTGATTTCAAATGCAACCACAAATGCAACGAATATTAATACAACCAACTTAAATTCAACCGATGGTACATTTAACTCCACTTTAACTTCTAAAGGTGAAACCACCCTATCCGGAAATACAACAGTGGGCGGAAAAGATAAAACTTTCAATATTGCTAACGGTACAACCGTCAATATGGGCGGTAACGTGCTCACCAATATTGCAGAAGGGACGAATGCAACGGATGCAGCGACTAAGGGGCAGTTAGATAAAATGGCTCAAAATATCACGAATAATTTGACCGCACTTTCTAACAATCCGTTGACTTTTACCGGCAATTCGGGAAGTACAGCCCGTAAACTTGGTGAAACGCTGACGATTTCGGGAGACAAAGCAACAGCCGGTACTTATAGTTCCAAAAATGTGAACACCGTCGTGACGGACGGAAAAGTTGAAATCCAAATTGCCGAAAACCCGGAATTTGAAACGATGTCTACCACAGGCAATGCCAATATTGGTGGTAACCTGAATGTAAACGGGGCAACCACAACCAAAGATTTGAAGGTCACGAATAATGCCAATGTTGAAAAAGATCTAACGGTAGGCGGAAATAGCACGGTTACCGGAAACAGCACAGTGAAAGGTGATTCAACCGTTAATGGCGATAGTGTGGTGAAAGGAAATTCGACTGTTGAAGGCACGACCACAACCACAGATCTTAATGTGACAAATAATGCTACGGTTACAAAAGATCTAACGGTAGGCGGAAATAGCACGGTTACCGGAAACAGCACAG
>NZ_MLHN01000023.1 GCF_001999285.1 Rodentibacter genomosp. 1 | reverse complement strand
TACCTGGCGGTGCCCTACTCTCACATGGGGATACCCCACACTACCATCGGCATTACAGCGTTTCACTTCTGAGTTCGGGATGGATTCAGGTGGGACCACCGCACTCTCGCCGCCAGGATAATTCTTTGATAACTGCCTTATTTCTTACGTCTCTTTATTTTCGTTTGTTCTCTCGGTCACAAGCTGATTACTGTATGATTTAATTCGTTGCATTTCACACTAGCCACTCAAAAACACTTGAGCGTTGTATAGTTAAGCCTCTCGGGCAATTAGTATGGGTTAGCTCAATATCTCACAATACTTACACACCCCACCTATCTACGTCTTAGTCTCAAACAACCCTTACAGACCTAAAGTCTGGGAGAACTCATCTCTTGGCAAGTTTCGTGCTTAGATGCTTTCAGCACTTATCTCTTCCGCACTTAGCTACCGGGCAATGCGTCTGGCGACACAACCCGAACACCAGTGGTGCGTCCACTCCGGTCCTCTCGTACTAGGAGCAGCCCCAATCAATTCTCCAACGCCCACGGCAGATAGGGACCGAACTGTCTCACGACGTTCTAAACCCAGCTCGCGTACCACTTTAAATGGCGAACAGCCATACCCTTGGGACCTACTTCAGCCCCAGGATGTGATGAGCCGACATCGAGGTGCCAAACACCGCCGTCGATATGAACTCTTGGGCGGTATCAGCCTGTTATCCCCGGAGTACCTTTTATCCGTTGAGCGATGGCCCTTCCATTCAGAACCACCGGATCACTATGACCTACTTTCGTACCTGCTCGACTTGTCCGTCTCGCAGTTAAGCTTGCTTATACCATTGCACTAACCTGACGATGTCCGACCGTCATTAGCAAACCTTCGTGCTCCTCCGTTACGCTTTGGGAGGAGACCGCCCCAGTCAAACTACCCACCAGACACTGTCCGAACACCCGATTAGGATGTCTCGTTAGAACATCAAACGTTAAAGGGTGGTATTTCAAGGTCGCCTCCACAATCACTGGCGTGACCGCTTCAAAGGCTCCCACCTATCCTACACATCAAAATTCAATGTTCAGTGTCAAGCTATAGTAAAGGTTCACGGGGTCTTTCCGTCTAGCCGCGGGTACACCGCATCTTCACGGCGATTTCAATTTCACTGAGTCTCGGGTGGAGACAGCCTGGCCATCATTATGCCATTCGTGCAGGTCGGAACTTACCCGACAAGGAATTTCGCTACCTTAGGACCGTTATAGTTACGGCCGCCGTTTACTGGGGCTTCGATCAGGAGCTTCTCTTTCGATTACACCATCAATTAACCTTCCAGCACCGGGCAGGCATCACACCCTATACGTCCACTTTCGTGTTTGCAGAGTGCTGTGTTTTTAATAAACAGTTGCAGCCAGCTGGTATCTTCGACCGGTTCAACCTTCAGGGGCAAGCCCTTACAATCTACGCCGGCGCACCTTCTCCCGAAGTTACGGTGCTATTTTGCCTAGTTCCTTCACCCGAGTTCTCTCAAGCGCCTGAGTATTCTCTACCTGACCACCTGTGTCGGTTTTCAGTACGGTTTAGTAAAGCCTGAAGCTTAGTGGCTTTTCCTGGAAGTGTGGTATCGGCAACTTCTTGTCCGTAGACAATCGTCATCAGCTCTCAGTGTATAAAAGTCCGGATTTGCCTAGACTTTCCACCTACAACCTTAAACAAGGATATCCAACACCTTGCTTGCCTAACCTGCTCCGTCCCCACATCGCAGCTTTACCAAGTACGGGAATATTAACCCGTTTCCCATCGACTACGCTTTTCAGCCTCGCCTTAGGAGCCGACTCACCCTGCCCCGATTAACGTTGGACAGGAAACCTTGGTCTTCCGGCGAACGGGTTTTTCACCCGTTTTATCGTTACTTATGTCAGCATTCGCACTTGTGATACGTCCAGCAAACCTCTCGATTCACCTTCTTCCGCTTACACAACGCTCCCCTACCCAACAGAATAAATTCTGATGCCGCAGCTTCGGTGCTATATTTCAGCCCCGTTACATCTTCCGCGCAGGCCGACTCGACTAGTGAGCTATTACGCTTTCTTTAAATGGTGGCTGCTTCTAAGCCAACATCCTAGCTGTCTAAGCCTTCCCACTTCGTTTCCCACTTAATATAGACTTAGGGACCTTAGCTGGCGGTCTGGGTTGTTTCCCTCTCCACGACGGACGTTAGCACCCGCCGTGTGTCTCCTGAGTATCACTCTTTGGTATTCGGAGTTTGCATCGGGTTGGTAAGCCGGGATGGCCCCCTAGCCGAAACAGTGCTCTACCCCCAAAGGTGTCCGCTCAAGGCTCTACCTAAATAGATTTCGGGGAGAACCAGCTATCTCCCGGTTTGATTGGCCTTTCACCCCCAGCCACAAGTCATCCGCTAATTTTTCAACATTAGTCGGTTCGGTCCTCCAGTTAGTGTTACCCAACCTTCAACCTGCCCATGGCTAGATCACCGGGTTTCGGGTCTATACCTTGCAACTCAACGCCCAGTTAAGACTCGGTTTCCCTTCGGCTCCCCTATTCGGTTAACCTCGCTACAAAATATAAGTCGCTGACCCATTATACAAAAGGTACGCAGTCACCTTACGGCTCCCACTGCTTGTACGTACAAGGTTTCAGGTTCTATTTCACTCCCCTCGCCGGGGTTCTTTTCGCCTTTCCTTCACAGTACTGGTTCACTATCGGTCAATCAGGAGTATTTAGCCTTGGAGGATGGTCCCCCCTTCTTCAGACAGGATATCACGTGTCCCGCCCTACTTCTCTCAAACTTAGTCCTTCCCAACAATTTTCAGATACGGGATTATCACCCTCTATGATTCAACTTCCCAGTTGATTCTCTTAATTGATGAGATAACATTTGATGGCTCCTCCGCTTTCGCTCGCCGCTACTGACGGAATCTCGGTTGATTTCTTTTCCTCGGGGTACTTAGATGTTTCAGTTCTCCCGGTTTGCCTTCATCACCTATGGATTCAATGATGAATAGTGAGTTCTTCACTCACTGGGTTTCCCCATTCGGATATCTTGGATTAAACGCTTCTTATCAACTCATCCAAGCTTTTCGCAGATTAGCACGTCCTTCTTCGCCTCTGATTGCCAAGGCATCCACCTTGTACGCTTAGTCACTTAACTATACAACCTCAAATGTTTTTACCTTTGAAGCGATAAATCAACTAAACACTTGACTGCCTTTTCTCAGTCAAGATTTTTCTCTTACTCAGACTTTCTTCTATCCCTTTCAGGACTTAAAAGTCTCTTCAGTTTTCAGCTTGTTTCCGTTTTTTTAAAGAACAATAAGA
>NZ_MLHN01000022.1 GCF_001999285.1 Rodentibacter genomosp. 1 | reverse complement strand
CAACGACAACTAAAGACTTAAACGTCACGAATAATGCCAATATCGAAAAAGATTTAACGGTGAAAGGTGATTCAACCGTTAATGGCGATAGTGTGGTGAAAGGAAATTCGACCATTGAAGGAGATAGTCTCACGAAAGGTAATTCAACAATTGAAGGCAATTTAACTGTTGAAAAAGAACTGAGAGTTGAGGGAAGTAGCATCTTACAAGAGGTCACGATTAATCAGTCTTTAACCCTTGCGGATAATGCTAAAATTGATTTAGGCAATTCAGATGTTGAAGGCAACTTTAATATTTATGGGGATACTGATAAAAAACCACTTAGTCAGGCGTTGGATCAATTGCAGATGACCGGACCACTTGTTTATGTTGATCCTAAAACAAACAAAGATGTTCAGCGTCAAACAGAGGTGGTCAGAGTCAATAGCGGTTCTGATAAGCCTGTTCGGGTAACTAATGTCGCTAATCCTAAGGATTTGAATGATGCTGTTAATTTAGGTTATTTTAACCAAAAACTGTCGTTAAATATGGGTGAAGTACACAGTCGTATTAATCGTGTTGATCGTCGTTTACGTAGTGGTATTGCCTCTGCTGTAGCGATGAGTTTATTGCCACAATCTACTCGTGCTGGGGAAAATATTGTGAGTGTGGGGGGCGGTACTTATCGTGGCGCATCGGCAATCGCAATAGGCTATTCCAAAGTGACTGATAATGGTCGTATGATTATCAAAATTGGTGGTAGCGCGAACAATTCGGGCGATTATGCCGGCGGTGCTGCGGTAGGCTGGAAGTTCTAATGCGCCGGAAAGTGCGGTTAAAATCGGTGAAGTTATTTAGTCATTGTATTTAGACTGCCTTTTAAGTTGAAATAAAGATGGGCGTACTTGGTACGCCCGTCTTTATAAAGGGAGCAATAGCTAAAATATATGAGTCAAAGAGAGCCTTAATAGGGTATGACGGTATTTGGTCGGTTTTTCTATAGGTAAACTCGATCATATATTTGCAACTTTCCATTGAAAACGGTAACTTACCTGAGTTTCACTTAAAAATTGAGGATTCATTATGAAATTAAAAACAACGTTAACACTTGTATCGGCTTCGTTATTTTTAGCAGCTTGTGATCAAGCGGGTTCATCTGATAAAAATACACAAGCGACAAATCATTCCACTTCATCAAATAATACTTTTGTGTATTGTACGGCGAAATCTCCATTAGGATTCAGCCCGGCATTGGTGATGGAGGGAACATCTTACAATGCGAGTTCGCAGCAAGTGTATAACCGTTTGGTGGAGTTTAAAAAAGGTTCGACAGATATTGAGCCGGCATTGGCAGAAAGTTGGACGATCAGCGATGATGGGTTGACTTATACTTTCCATTTACGCAAAGGGGTGAAATTTCATACTACTAAAGAGTTTACGCCAAGCCGTGATTTTAATGCGGATGATGTGATTTTTTCATTCCAACGTCAGTTAGATCCAAATCATCCTTATCATAATGTTTCAAAAGGGACTTATCCTTATTTCAAGGCAATGAAATTTCCTAGCTTGTTAAAATCGGTGGAAAAAGTGGATGATAATACTGTTCGCATTGTTTTGAACAAAAAAGATGCGACTTTCTTAGCAAGTCTTGGTATGGACTTTATTTCTATTTATTCCGCCGAATATGCCGATGCGATGTTAAAAGCAGGTAAACCCGAAACTATTGATAATCGCCCTGTGGGCACCGGTCCATTTGTGTTTGTCGATTATAAAATTGATCAGGCTGCACAATATGTGGCAAATGAACATTATTGGAAAGGGCGTACGCCACTCGATCGTTTAGTGATCAGTATCGTGCCGGATGCCACGACACGTTACGCAAAATTACAGGCCGGTAGCTGTGATTTGATTTTGTTCCCAAATGTGGCGGATTTAGCCAAAATGAAAACTGATCCTAAGGTACAGCTGTTAGAGCAAAAAGGCTTGAATGTGGCATATATTGCATTCAATACGGAGAAAGCGCCGTTTGATAACGTGAAGGTTCGCCAAGCATTGAATTATGCGGTGGATAAAAAAGCCATCATTGATGCCGTGTATCAAGGCGCAGGTACACAGGCGAAAAACCCGTTACCACCAACTATTTGGAGCTATAACGATGAGGTTCAAGATTATCCTTACGATCCTGAAAAAGCCAAACAACTTTTAGCAGAGGCAGGTTATCCAAACGGTTTTGAAACCGATTTTTGGATCCAACCGGTCGTGCGTGCTTCTAACCCGAATCCAAAACGTATGGCTGAGCTTGTGATGGCGGATTGGGCAAAAGTCGGGGTGAAAGCAAATCCGGTGACCTATGAGTGGGCGGATTACCAAAAACGGGCAAAAGCCGGTGAATTAACCGCGGGTATTTTTGGTTGGTCAGGTGATAATGGTGATCCGGATAATTTCTTATCTCCACTATTAGCCGGTGCAAATGCCGGTAACTCCAATTATGCACGCTTCAAAAATCCTGAATTCGATGCCTTGTTGGACAAAGCCCTTGGCTTAACCAATAAAGAAGATCGTGCGATGCTTTATAAACAAGCACAGGTGATCGCTCACGAGCAAGCACCTTGGATTCCGGTGGCACATTCTGTTGGATTTGCTCCGTTAAGCCCACGTGTAAAAGGTTATGTTCAAAGTCCGTTTGGTTATGATGCCTTCTATGGTGTGAGTGTGGATGGGAAATAATTCTTAAATCGTATTAAAATCAATGTGTAAAGTGCGGTTAAAATTGACCGCACTTTTTTTATCCGCAACATCTACCTACTTTCGTTTTTTATTTTACAAATAAGAATAATTATATTTTGCAAATTGACTATAAAATCTTTTTTTCTTCCGTATAATGATAGGGATTATTTCTTTTATTTATAAAGCCGTAAAACGATTGAATCACTCACAGATTAAGGAGTTAAAATGGATTTCAAACGAATTGTTACTCATATGAACGATCATCACCAAGATGATATGATTGCCCTTTGCAAAAAATTTGGTGGAGAAAAAGAGGTGACTGATGTCAAATTGATTAATGTCGATTTTGGCGGTTTAGATTTTGACTATAATGATGGTAAGAAGATACGCATAGAGTTTCCTCAGCCGGTAAATGAAAGCTCAATCAAACAGGCGATAGTTTCACTCTGTTTAGAAAGTAAAGCCACGACAAACTATGACCGAGTTAAAGCAAAAATTGATGAATTTCGTCAAAGTGTGAAAAGCTGCGTATTGGCAACACTTAATGAAGAAGGCGCACCGATAGCCTCTTATGCTCCGATCATTTGCCTTGATGGTAAAAACTATATTTATATTAGTGCCGTTGCAGAACATTATGAAAATCTGAAAAGAAACCCAAATCAGGTTGAAGTCATGTTTTTGGAAGATGAAAGTCAAGCTAAATCGATTATTGTGCGTACTCGCTTGCGTTACAAAGCGACCGCTAGATTCATTCCAAGAGCGGATCCTATCGTAGAAAAAGCCCTTGATAAGTTAGCTGAAACTATGGATGACGTTGGTGGTATTAAAACCATTAGAGATTTTACAGATTTTGATCTGATTGAATTGACATTTGGTTCAGGGCGCTTTGTTCGTGGTTTTGGTCAAGCCTACTCAATTCTCCCAAATGGTGATATTTCACATATTGGTGTTAAAGGTAACCCTCACGAAAGAGCAAGTGCAGTTAATCTTAATTGACGAATGTTCCGGCAAGAACTATCCTAGCCCTAGCATGCCAACTAGGGCTTTTTCTTGCAAAGGAGACAAACATGGATTTACATCATATTCGAGAAGAATACCGTAAGCGAGTACTGTCACAGAAGGATTGCCATGAAAATCCGCTTTCACAATTTGAATTATGGATGAATGAGGCGATAGTCAGTCAAGTCAATGAGCCAACTGCAATGAATGTTGCTACGGTAGGAGAGAACGGAAAACCGAGTAACCGTGTGGTACTACTTAAAGAAGTGAATGATCAAGGGTTCGTTTTTTTCAGTAACTATCACAGTCAAAAAGGTCGAGATATTGCGAATCGTCCTTATGTTGCCCTTACTTTTTTTTGGCCTGAGTTAGAACGTCAAGTGCGGATTGAAGGAAAGGCAGAGAAAATCCCAGATAAGCAATCTGACGAATATTTTGCCAGCCGACCTTACACTAGCCGTATTGGCGCTTGGGCAAGTGAGCAAAGTGCGGTTATTTCCGGTTATCAGTCACTATTGACAAAAGCAGCGCTGGTTGCCGCAAAAAATCCCATTCATGTTCCTCGTCCCCCACATTGGGGGGGTTATATTGTGATGGCAGACTGCATGGAGTTTTGGCAAGGTCGCCCAAGCCGTCTACACGACCGTATTCGTTATCGCCTTAAAAATGATGAATGGATTCGAGAACGTCTTTCACCTTAGCAAGGTTGGAAATTTTTCCGATAACACAAGAAAAACAATTGATAGCCCCGATATCTTATCTAAATAAGGGAAAAAATGACCGCACTTTCTATGCTTGATTCTCTCTATGTCCCACTTCATCGTATTATTCCTTTTTCCAACGTGGAAGGGCAAGGGAATCGCACCAGCATTTTTTTGCAGGGTTGTAAGCTTAATTGTCTGTATTGCCATAATCCTGAAACCATTCCACGCTATGCTGAAGGTGTGCAACAGGTCAGTTTACGCTATCTTTATGAGCAAGTCATGGAGGCTGTTCCTTTTATTCGTGGCGTCACGATTTCAGGCGGTGAACCGACTCTACATCATAAAAAGCTGATTCCTTTATTTAATGCATTTCGTGCGCAAGGGTTGAGTTGCTATTTAGATAGTAGTGGTTTTTTTGATTTTGAGCGTATTCGCCCATTAATTGAGGTGACAGATAAATTTCTGTTTGATTTAAAAGGCGAGGGATTGGGATTACAAACCCTTTGTTTTGACAGGAAAAATCGTGAGGGATGGATTCCAAGTAACGTTTTACCTGAAGCACAATGGATGAAAAACGAAAACCTTACCCGCCATTTATTTAACCTATCAAGGCTTCTCCCTCTCAATAAAGTGGAAGAAGTGCGGTTGGTTTTTGTGAAGGATTTTTTTGATCCCTTTAAATTAATTAATCAAATTGCAACCTATCTTAAACCTTATCCCCGGGTTCCCTTAAAAATTATTCGCATGCATACCCGAGGGGCTCGGGATGAACAAGGGCTATTCTCTCTTGTGCCAAGTCGAGAGGAAATCGACCGGCTTGCCGACTATGCAAAAAAATGTGGCATCGATCACATATTGACGATTTATTAGGTAATTGCTTCTCTTTTTAGGGAAAAAGTTCACACAATTTAATAAAAAAACAGTAGAATGACGCCAATTTTATCTTTAACGATTCTGAGGTGTATATGAGTGTTTTAATGAGCATTCTTGGTATGGTAGTGTTAGTTGCCATTGCGTTTTTATTCTCAAATAATCGCAGAGCGATTAATTGGAGAACGGTATTAGGGGCGTTTGCAATCCAAATTGGATTTGCCGCCCTTATTTTGTATGTGCCGGCAGGCCAAAAGGCATTAGGGGCAACGGCTGATGCAGTGGCAAATGTGATTGCCTACGGTAACGAAGGGATTAACTTTGTCTTTGGCGGACTGGCTGATCCAAGTAATATTGGTTTTATTTTTGCGGTGAAAGTATTACCGATTATTGTGTTTTTCTCCGGTTTGATTTCTGTGCTTTATTATTTAGGCATTATGCAAGTAGTAATCAAAATTATCGGTGGCGCATTGCAAAAAGTACTTGGTACATCAAAAGCAGAATCTATGTCTGCAGCGGCGAATATTTTTGTTGGTCAAACAGAAGCACCATTGGTCGTGAAGCCTTATATCAGCCGTATGACGGAATCTGAATTATTTGCCATTATGGTCGGGGGAACAGCCTCAATCGCAGGTTCTGTTATGGCAGGTTATGCCGGTATGGGCGTCCCGCTCACTTACCTCATTGCCGCCTCTTTTATGGCTGCACCGGCAGGTTTGTTGTTTGCCAAAATTCTTTACCCTCAAACTCAACAATTCACTGATTCCCAACCTGAAGCAGATGATAGCGAAAAACCTTCTAATGTGTTAGAAGCCATGGCGAGTGGGGCAAGTGCGGGTATGCAATTAGCCTTAAACGTAGGGGCAATGTTGATTGCTTTTGTGGCGTTAATTGCGCTTATTAACGGTATTTTAGGCGGTATTGGTGGCTGGTTTGGATATGGTGATTTAACTTTACAATCTATCTTTGGTTGGATCTTTAAACCGCTAGCTTACTTAATTGGTGTATCCTGGGAAGAGTCAGGTATTGCCGGTCAAATGATCGGGATGAAATTAGCGGTAAACGAATTTGTGGGCTACCTTGAATTTGCCAAATATTTACAACCTGATTCCGCAGTGATACTAAGTGAAAAAACCAAAGCGATTATTACCTTTGCACTTTGTGGTTTCGCAAACTTCAGCTCTATTGCAATTTTAATCGGTGGTCTAGGTGGAATGGCGCCAAATCGCCGCAGCGATATCGCTCGTTTAGGTTTAAAAGCGGTTATTGCAGGTACACTGGCCAACTTAATGAGTGCAACCATCGCTGGGCTTTTTATCGGATTGAGTGGCGCAGTACTCTAAAGTGCGGTTAATTTCAATCTATTTTGCATCACGGCTAGCGTGGTGCATTTCTCTCAAATATTAGTCAAAAAGAGGTAAATATATGACTCCACATATTAACGCACCTGAGGGCGCATTTGCTGATGCGGTGTTAATGCCAGGCGATCCACTGCGTGCCAAATATATCGCAGAAACATTTTTAGATGATGTCAAGGAAGTCACAAATGTCCGGAATATGCTCGGTTTCACGGGGACTTATAAAGGTCGTAAAATCTCAGTTATGGGACACGGTATGGGAATCCCATCTTGCTCAATCTATACAAAAGAATTAATTACTGAATATGGTGTGAAAAAAATCATTCGTGTTGGTTCTTGTGGCGCAGTAAAAATGGATGTCAAATTGCGTGATGTGGTGATCGGATTAGGCGCTTGTACCGATTCCAAAGTAAACCGTATTCGTTTTAAAGATAATGATTTTGCCGCTATTGCCGATTTCGGTTTAGCGACTGCCGCAGTTGCAGCCGCAAAAGAGAAAGGCATTGCTGTGAAAGTGGGGAATTTGTTCTCAGCAGATTTATTCTACACGCCAGATGTTGAAATGTTTGATGTGATGGAAAAATACGGCATTCTAGGTGTTGAAATGGAAGCTGCGGGAATCTACGGTGTCGCAGCTGAATATGGTGCTCGTGCATTAACCATCTGTACGGTTTCCGACCACATTCGCACTCACGAACAAACCAGTGCGGAAGAACGTCAATTAACTTTCAACGAAATGATTGAAATTGCATTAGAAAGTATTTTAATTGATGATAAAAACGCCTAGTTTATAGTCCAAGGCTAAAAAGAGCGGTCAAATTGACCGCTCTTTTTCCTTATGGGCTCAATATTTCCTCCGCCAATTTCTTCGCCCCTTTAAAATCCACTTTTCCACTGCCGAGAAGTGGGATTTCATTCACTAAGAATACTTGGCTTGGGAGCATAATTGGCGGTACGTTGAGGGATTTAATGCGAGTATTAATTTCCTCAAGACTGAGTAGCGATTTCACTAACAACACGACACTTTCGCCTTTTTTCTCATCATTCACCGCAATCGCAACAAATTGGTTTTCATCGTTCAACACTTGTGCGATGTTTTCTTCTACACTACCGAGACTAATCATCTCTCCCCCAATTTTTGCGAAACGGGAATAGCGATCCACAATGGTGATAAAGCCGTTTTCATCAATATGCCCTTTGTCGCCGGTTTTGTAATAACGCACGCCATCAAGTTCGGCAATGACTTCATTGGTTTTTTCAGGATCATCCAAATAGCCTTTCATCACTTGTCCGCCGCCAATCAAAATCAACCCGTCTTCGCCTGTTGGCAATGCTGCTAAAGTATTCGGATCGACAATTTTGATAATTGTACCGGGCAATGGCATACCTACAGTTCCCGCCTTATTAAAGGTAAATTCTTTTAAACTATCGGGATCTAAAATATTTGGCATATTCACGCTTGCTACCGGTGCCGTTTCCGTCGCCCCGTATCCCTCGTAGATTTCTAAACCGAATTTCAAACGGAAGGCTTCTTTCACATCCGCTTTCAATTTTTCCGCCCCGGCAATCACCATTCGCACACTTTGCAACATTAATGGACGCAATTTTTTATTACGGACGTACAAACGGAAGAATGTTGAAGTACCAAATATAATACTCACATTATGGCGGGCGCACATTTTGCCCACTTCTGCACCATCGGTCGGATCAGCAACACTCACCATTTTTATTCCTTCACACAACGGCATTAAGGTGGTTACCGTTAAACCAAAGAGTGGAAGATCGGCAAAGAATTTAAAATAACATCATCTTCTTGGAAGTTAAGTAATTCACTCACCTGTTTGATATTAGTGAGCAAGTTTTTATGGCTTAATTCAATGCCTTTTGGCGTGCCTTCACTACCGCTACTGAATAAAATCGTTGCCGTGTCATTCAAACGCACATCAGCAAAATACATTAATTTAATCCACCAACGCGGGGCGAAAAACGCCGTTAAAAATGACCGCACTTTCTCACTTTTTGTGATTTTCTTGCCTAATTGTTCCGCAAAAATTGTTTTTCCCGCCAACACTTCATCAAAGGCAAAACCTTTAGCATTTAGTTTATTTAAGAATTTCTCCGCAGTAATAACCTTGTTAATATTTGCTTTAGCAAGGGCTTTTTCCATCACTTCAGGGCTGAGGGTATAATTCAAATTGACCGGCACTTTCCCCATCACCATCAATGCCATATTCACAATGGCTCCGATAGCCGAGCTTGGCAACAACACACCAACATTTTTCTCATCACCTAAAGTTTGTTTAAGTTGTTTGCCAAACATCAACACGGCAGCGATAAACTTGAGATTATTCAGTTTCATACCCTGCCCATCCACCACACATTCCTTGAACAAGTTGGATTTCGCACTGTTCAACCAATGGTGTGTGATCGGTTTGCGTTTTGCTATCACTTTTTCCCATACAGAGAAAGAAAGCTCAAGCACTTTCTGTTTCATTGCCGCCGCATCAATAAAGCCGTGAATCGGTTTACCGAACGCCACTAAAATTTCACGTTTACCTTGTTTTTTCGTGAGATTTTTATAGAAACTATCTGCACGGGAAAAACTGCTGCCCCATAAACCACGTAAATAAAATGGTACGGTCGTCACGTTATCCAAATCTTTTAATACGTGTTCAAAGCCCTTTTTGAACTCATTGATCTGACCGTTGTAGCTGATATGCCCTTCCGGAAATAACGCTACCACTTCACCACGAACCAAGTATTCACGAATCATTTCAATGGATTCACGGCTTGAACCCGCACCAATAGGGATCACACGGAAAATACGCAGGAACCAAGTCAAATACCATTTATTGTAAATCGGACGGAACATCACGAATTTAATCGCTCGAGGACTTGCTGCCTGCAACACCATCCAGTCAATCCAGCTAATGTGGTTACCCAACATTAACACACCGCCACTTTGCGGGAGATTTTTTAATCCCTCTACGTGGAAACGGTAATTGGTCTTCAACAAAGGCAAGAGTAACAAACGGACGAATAAATGTGGCAGTTGCCACATCGCATAAAGGCTGCCTAATAAGCAAACCACAGAAATCGTTAAAAAAATACCGGCAGTGGAAAGGCTAAATTCGACGAATACAATGCTAAGTAGTAAAAAGCCGACCATAAAGACATTTTGGATAAAGTTGTTACCCGCCAAAATTTTGCCGCTGATTTTTTCAGGGGCGAAATATTGAATGGTCGAATTTAACGGCACGATAAATAAACCGCCAAAAAAACCAAATCCGAAGGAACATAACATTAATGAGACATTGGTACTCACTAGTGTTAAACCAAAGATCGAAACAAAAATACCCAATGCACCAACCGGTACAATGCCTAATTCAATATGTAATCGGGAAGCACGCCCGGCAAGGTAAGACCCGATGATTAATCCCAAACCGCTTACCGCCAGAATAGCTTGAATAATCACCGCATTATCCGCATTAAACAGCGCTTTGTAATGGGCAGGGAATGCCGCCACAATCACTTGTGCAACGCCCCAGAAAAGGCTCAAGCCAATCACACTTAACCAAATATTTTTATCGCTACGCAAGGTATGGAGATTGTCTTTCAAATAGCCGAAAGATAAGTATTTAGTAGCAGAGAATGTTTCATTTTCTTCTTTTTCTTGTGGAAAGAAAGGAATTTTGAAAGCGAAAAACGCTTCAAGGGAACTAAACACGACTAAACCAATGCCAATCATCCAAACGCTTTGCAGCACCTCATTCGGATCATTAGAAGGCACATAATAGCTTTCAAAGAAAATGGAGAAGGCAAAAGAGCTAAACAAAATCGCCACAATAGTTAAGGCTTGAATCACACCGTTAGCAAGCCCGATATTTTCCGTGCCGACAATGGATTTGATAAGGCTATATTTAGCCGGAGAATAGACCGCACTTTGCGCGGCTAAAATCAGTGTTAAGGCAAAGGCAAGATAAAATTCGCTAATCACATAACTGAATAAAATTGCCGTTGAAATACCCACCGCAGCCAGGCTACTCCAACGAATCACCTTGGTGCGACAGAATCTATCATTAATAAATGCCGAAGGTGAAAAAAGAAAAATAAAGGGTAATAAAATCATTGCGTTGATTAACGCCGTTAGCACCACTAACGTATTGCCTTCAAAACTTTTCAACAACACATTTTGAATCGTAATTTTGTGAGCAAGATCCACGCTCGCATTCAAAAAAGCAATCGCCAAATAAGGCACAAAACCCACATATTTTAAGAGTTTCATTTCACGCTCTCCGTTTGGTAAATTTTTAAAGTTTGCATATTGAACACATAAGGCTTCAGCACCAACAGTAAATCAAAAAGATGTTTCAGTTTTTCGTCTTTTTTCTCGCTGTCTTTTAGTGCGGATAGGGTGAGATTCACTTCCTGTGTCGCAAGCATTTTAGCTGTTTGTAAATAGGTTTTCACCATTTCACGTTCCGCCTCATTACAACGGCAAACAATGGCGAGAATATCCCGCTCTTTTGCTGTAAAAACGCCCTCGCGCGGATTAAGCAAGCCATCATCGACCATAGCTTGCAATTCAGTTTCAGAAATTGAGAATTCTTGACAAAGTTCTGATGGCAAAAAGGTTTCATTTTCCGCCCCCATAATAATACCAATCAGCGAAATTAAACTTTCGTAAGGATTTTGCCAATCAAAATTAGGGTGGGAAAAAAGTTGTTTAATTTGAGAAATGCTGGCATTGAAATTGGTTTGCAGATATTTAATAAATGCCAATAATTCCACACAGCGCTCATCATAGAGATGAAAATTCGGTTTATCTTTCAACGGCTCAGGCAACAACCCCTCTTTCACATAGTACAACACTGTCGATTTCGGAGTTTGGCTGAGCTTCACCAAATCATTCATTTTTAGCATAAGGCTTCCCCTATTAATTAAATGTGAAAAGGATTTTATACAGCACACTGCAAAAAGTAAATAGTGTTACCTTACAGTTTTCAAAAAAGAAAAACGTAACTATGTTTAAAAACACTTAGAAAACCCACCGCACTTTCCCGCTAATATGCCACCCAGATTTTTTCTAATTCCATTTTATCGGGATGATAGCGGTAAACGTTGATGCCGCCGTGATACGCTTGTCCTGTCACTAAAATATGAGCTTTCTGAGCGGAGGCAACACTATTAGCTCGTAGAAATTCGTTGAAATAGTGGGAGTGTCTCCTATTTCGATAAAAGCTTTGATTTTGGGGTCGCCTAATGTATATAAATTCATAAATGTATTGCCTGTACCTTCTCTCCTACCTGTTTCCGTAAGCTGAATAAATTCCGTATCACTAACAAAGGCATAAGTCACTGTATTCGGAGAAGCTAAATTAATGCCATCCGGAATCGGTGGGAGTCGGCTTTGAGCATAGGCTCGTGTTTCGGGGCCCATAACCCCATAATATCGTCCAATTCCAGTCGGGAAGTGAGATCGTTAAGGTTCCACATATAATCCCTTTTATTTTCTCCCCACCAACAATCCATTTTTTATCAGGGCTAAATAACGCATCTGAACGTCCACCCAAAGCCAAAAAGTTCTGCTACGGGTTTTAAATTTCTCTGTCTCATAAAATGGCACCGTCATAGCTGCTTTTTTATAAACACGGGTTGAACCGGATCAGCTGTTGGGTCTAATTGAACAACAGGGTAATATGTTTCGGTACCTTATAGGCATATGGGAAAATCTCCATTGCCACCGGATTATAGGCTTTCTTTTTCTCGTAATTATCTAGATTTGTCATGGCATTATCCGCCACTGCTGCTTCCCACATGGTGAGGTTATCGATTTTGTCATCATATTCCCCATCAAAATCACCCAACACATTCATCGCAGACAGTGCCATCCTTGTCCCTAAGGAATGAGTAATAATATTTATTCGGATAGCGCTATCAATAAGTTGCTTTAACACGCCCGCTAACTGTCTAACTGATTCGTTGGCGTACATTTCCGCACGGAAAAAATTCATATCCGAATAGAAAAAAGAGCGGTCAAATTGACCGCTCTTTTGCCTATTGGTTATCTTCTTGGTAAGTAACGAATCGGATCAACCGATTTACCTTTATAACGAATTTCAAAGTGAAGTTTTACGCTATTGGTGCCGGTGCTCCCCATTTTGGCAATTTCTTGCCCTGCTTTGATTTGTTGCTGATCGCTTACGAGAATTCTGTCGTTATGTGCATAAGCACTCAAGAAATCATCGTTATGCTTGATAATGATCAGGTTACCATAACCACGCAATGCATTGCCCGCATATACAACGCGACCCGCCGCTGCGGCTTTTACCGATTGTCCGCGAGAACCGGCAATATCAATTCCTTTATTACCACCATCTGAGCTTGAGAAACCTTGGATAATATTTCCGTTAGCAGGCCATTGCCATGCGATATTAGACGCAATGGGTGCAACGACATTGGCATTCACCGGTGTTGTGTTGCCTGTTGCGACAGGAGTAGGAACACTTGTTGGCGTGCTAGGTGTCGGTACGGTAGAGGCTACCCCTACACCTGATTTGATTGGTCCGATAACCGTTCCATCGGAGCCAATTTGTGTACCATTTGCGCCAGGCGTATAAGTCACTGCGGGTTCGGTAGGTACTGTAGCAGTTGGGTTGTTCACCGGCACTGTCGTTGTGATAGTTTTTGTCGCACATTTCCCGATTTTTAAGGTTTGACCAATACTCAGACTATAAGGCTCGGACATATTATTCATTGCAGCAAGCTCTTTCACATCCATACCTGCTAAGTAAGCGATTAAGAACATGGTATCGCCTTTATTGACTTTATAGGTCTCTCCTTTGTACGAGCCTTTTTGAATTTGGCTATAATCCGGTGCATTGGTATTTGGATTGCGTGGCACATTGATTGAGCCGGAGTTTGTGCAGTCAGACACGGTTTTGGTTACCGTTTTTGTCTGAGGCTGTACCGGTGCGGGCGTGATAGGTTGTACTGGTTTATAGGTCGGTTGTACACTGCTATTTGGTACGCTATTGCCCATGCTATTCGGCATGGTATTTTGTTGAATTTCAGGTTGCCAACTTCCACTGCTGTTATTATCTATCGGCTGCATAATCCCCGGAGAAAGTTCACCTCCGGCATTTTCAATCGGTGCTTGGGTGTTAGATGAACACGCACTTAAAATTGCGAGACTCAAGGGTAATAATAAAAACGATTTCTTCATTTATTTTTCCTTCTTATTTCATTGTATTTGGCATAGTTTGCTGTTCTATTTCCGGCATAAAACTTCCACCTGCAACGGCACCGGTTCCTTCAACCGGTTGCATAATACCATTCGGTAAGGCATCTGGATCTTTCGGTGGTGGTGAAGAACAAGCCGATAAAACGAAAGCTATAGACAACGCAAATAAATATTTATTCATAACATATCCTATTATTTCAAAATAAAGTAGGCGGCGACAGCAAGAACAACAACTGACCAGCCAATAATTTCAATGGATTGACGTAATTTTGCTGCAAATTTTTCTCCGCCCCATGCCGCTAATTTTGCGACAAGCAAGAAACGCGCTGCACGGGAAATAAATGCGGTCAATACAAATGGGAAAAATGCCATTTGCATCACGCCGGCACAAATCGTAAATACTTTATAAGGAATCGGGCTGAAACCGGCAACAAAAACAACCAGTACGCCCCATCGCTCAAACCACGTCATTGCCGTTGCCCAATGCTCGCCATAGCCCCATTGTTGCACGATCCCCTGAACCCAGTCCGTAGCAAAATAACCAATAGCATAACCCACCATACCGCCGAGAACGGAAGCGATTGCCGTATAAAGGGCAAATTTGACCGCACTTTGGGGTTTCGACATCGACATGGGAATCAACATCACATCCGGCGGAATCGGGAAAAAGATTGCTTCAATAAAACTCACAAAAGACAGCCAAAATGTGGCAAAACGATGTTTTGACCATTCCATAGTTTTATCGTACATTGCCCCAAAAATATTCATTCTATTTACCCTTTGTTACCGTTAGGTTAAAACGTCGCATTATTCACGTTCCAGCCAATCTTGTAAAGCCTGAATTGAATGGTGGGCTGTCATATCGGCTTGAATAGGCGTAATCGAAACATAACCGTTTTTTACCGCATGGAAATCCGTTCCCTCTTGTTCATTTTCCGGTAAACCGGCAGGGCCAATCCAATAGATGGTTTCACCACGGGGATCTTCTTGCTTAATGACTTCTGCTGCAGAAGTGCGATAACCCAAATGGCAAACTTTATAGCCTTTGAGTGCGTCATAAGGCAAATCCGGCACATTAATATTAATAATTTCACGGGAATTTAATAACTGGCTATGCAATTTTGGAATTAAATCCGCCACCACCCGAGCCGCCGTTTCATAATGTTGGCGACCATCTAAGGAAACGGCAATGGAAGGCAGCCCCAAATGACGCCCTTCTAATGCTGCCGCCACTGTGCCGGAATAAATCGTGTCATCGCCCATATTGCAACCGGCATTAATACCCGACACCACCAAATCCACTTGACCGGATAAAAAACCATTTAATGCTAAATGTACACAATCTGCCGGTGTCCCGTTAAGACAATAATCACCGTTATCTAAATGGCGGGGACGTAACGGCTCAACCAAAGTTAATGCACTGGATGCCGCACTTCGATTGCGATCCGGTGCAACGATCACCACATCAGCAAATTTGCGTAATTCCGCCGCTAAAACTTGAATGCCTTCTGCGTGAAAACCATCATCATTACTTAATAAAATTCGCATTATGCTTCCTTATAATTCACTAATTCTCGAATAAGTGCCGTGGCATAGCTGCCCGACGGCAAATAAAAAGCGAGTTTTAATCCTTCCTCAACAAACTGCCATTGGAAATCCTGTGCCCGCATTAATAGTGGACGGCGCGCCGCTTTCATTTTTTCTTGTTTCATCAAAGGTGAAAAGGCATTATGTTGTGCCACAATGGCATTTTCAATATCTGACGCAATAAGATTTTCTTCCCCGATTAACGGCGCGGTGAGTAAAATATCTCGTGAATCTAACCGCACTTGTAATGCTGCTAAATCTTCCGACTCATCCACTTTAAACCAACTGTGTGAACCATTTAATTGCACAATATCATTCGGCAAAATTTGTTGGGCAATCCCCCGTTCAATACGTGCCGCTACCACTAAATTGAAAATCTCACTCCGTGCGGCAGAGAGGTAAAAGCTACGTTTTTTGCGATCTTTCACCTTAATTTCGCCTTGCGCCCAACGTAGTGCTTGTGTGAGATTATGACCGTCACGCCCAAAGCGTTGTTCCGTAAAGTAATTAGGAAAACCAAAATTTGAGACAAAATTTAACCGAGCGTTTAATTCATCGCTTTCCTGTGCCTCACGCAGCAAAATTTCAAAATGATTGCCTTGTAAACTTCCCGTGCGAATTTTGCGATGATGGCGGGTAACCTCTAAAATTTCTACGCCTTCCAATTCAAATTGCGTGAAATCCGGCGTTTCCTGCCCGGGCATTTGTAGGCAGAACCATTGTTCCGTTATCGCTTGACGATCTTTCAAACCGGCATAGCCCATATTGCGTTCCGATACGCCGGCAAATTTTGCCAGTTTTTCGCCGACAAATAGGGTGTTACAACCGGTTTTTCGTATTTTTAATGCGACAAATTCCCCCTCCCCCGACATTTTATAGCCAAGATCTTCAATCACCATAAAATCGGCACATTCTTGCTTTAAAAGTGCGGTGGATTTTAGCGGCGTTTTTAAGGTGAGGTAAGGGAGTTGTTCAAGCATGATTTTGATATGTATTGTTAGAGTATGTAGAGACTTTGTTTTGTCTGCGAGATTTTATGCGACTTTTGTGGATTTATCCACTAAAATAACCGCACTTTTCACGCCAACTAAGGAATTGACTATGACTGATTTTGTCGCACTTCAAGAGGAAACCCGCGAAATTATTACCGATTTATTAAATGACGGCAGCGATCCTTCCGCTCTTTATATTATTGAACATCACATCGCACATCATGATTTTGATTTGTTAGAAAAAATTGCCGTGGATGCGTTCAAAGCCGGCTATGAAGTATCCGAGGCGGAAGAATTTGAAGATGATAATGGGAAAGCTATTTTCTGTTTTGACATCATCAGCGAAGTGGAATTAAAAGCGGAAATTATTGATGCCCAGCAAAAAGAAATTTTGCCCTTAATTGAAAAGCATAAAGGGATTTATGATGGTTGGGGAACCTACTTTGAAGACCCGAACGCCGATGAAGATGAATACGGCAATGATGGTGAATTTTTTGATGAAGACGAGGTCGAAGACCCACGTTTACACTAATTTACTGAGCTGACCGCATAAATAAAGTGCGGTCATTTTTTGGAGAAATTTATGAAATTAAAAGCCTTCGGTCTCGCCCTATTTGCCCTCCCCTTTAGCGCCTCTGTTTTGGCGGAAAATGTTTTGCCTCCGCAAACCAATATTGTGTCATTTAGTACAGAAGTCGAAAAAAACATTGAGCGAGATCTATTAAGTGTCCGTTTGTTCTACCAAGTAGAGGGAAAAAATTTATCGGATTTAAACCAAACGATTTCAGAGCGTTTAAATAAAGCAGTGGGCATTGTCAAAGGGCAAAGTGCGATTGAAATTAAAGGCAATTCCCGTCATACCTCCGTTCGCTATGCGGAAGACGGGAAAAAGAATGGTTGGATTACACGGGCAACCTTAGTGCTGGAAAGTAAAGATTTTCAAGCCTTATCCAACGTGATGACTTCACTTGATGGTGTTCTTGCTGTGGAAGATGTGAATGCGACATTATCCTCTGAGAAATTAATGGGTGTTGAAAATGAATTAACTCAAGCCGCTATTGAAAAATTCAAAAATAAAGCCACCTTAATTCAGCATTCATTACAGATGAAAAACTACCGAATTCTTGATTTAGAGATTTCATCGGCAAATGAATTGGCACCAATTCGGGCTTATGCTTCGCCTCGTGCGGCAAAAGTGGCGATGTTATCTGCGGAATCGACAGCAGATAATGCCTTTTTAGAGAATGGAAAGGAAACAGTGAGAGTACGTGCAAATGCACGAATTGAATTGCTTAAGGATTAATTTTCTATACAATTATTTTTTCTTCTATACAATGACTACGATTTTCAAACAATAAGGAAACCTCATGAATGTAGCAAAAAACGTGGTGGTGAGCATTGCTTACCAAGTCCGTACCCAAGATGGTGTGTTAGTAGATGAAGCACCGGCAAATCAACCATTAGAATATTTGCAAGGTCACAATAACTTAGTGATTGGTCTAGAAAAAGCCCTAGAGGGCAAAGCGGTAGGCGATAAATTTGAAGTTCGTGTTCAACCGGAAGAAGGCTACGGCGAATACAATGAAAATATGGTTCAACGCGTACCGAAAGATGTTTTCCAAGGTGTCGATGAGTTAGTGGTGGGAATGCGTTTCTTAGCTGATACGGATATTGGGCCTGTTCCAGTGGTGATTACCGAAGTTGACGGCGATGAAGTGGTGGTGGACGGTAACCATATGTTAGCCGGTCAAGAATTACATTTCACCGTTGAAGTTGTTAGCACACGTGAAGCCACATTGGAAGAAATTGCGCACGGTCACGTTCACGGTGCTCACGGCCATCATCATGATAGCGATGAAGAGGGGCATGGCTGTGGTTGCGGTGGCCATCATCACCATCATGACCACGATCATGGACACGGTGGTTGCTGTGGCGGTGGTCATAAGCACGATCATCACGGACATGGCGGTTGTGGCTGCGGTGGTCATTAATTCTTTACTTTGAAAGAGAAAGAGTGAGTGCTTAGATAAAGTATTATTCAATAAAAGTTACTCAAATTTAACCGCACTTTAGTTTTTGGCTCAAAGTGCGGTTATTTTTTGGCATTTATTTAGGCTTTTAATTCTTCCACCAAGGCTTTAAATAGGGGAGCGTTTTGGCGGCGATTAGGATAATAAAGATGATACCCCTCATAGTTGAGGGCATAGTTGGATAAGACCTCAACGAGCTCGCCATTTTCTAATTCTTCTGAGACTCTGTCTTTCGGAATCAAGGCTAGGCCTAAATGGGATAGGCAGGCTTTTTTGACTAAGAAATTGTTATTGACAATCAATTTACCCGATGGGGTAAATTTAATTAATTCTTTCGTTTTGGGGTGGCGAAATTCCCAAACGAATAACCCCTCAGAGGTAGGCATTCTTACGCACAAACATTGGTGTTGGGGTAAATCATTAATGTGTTTTGGTATGCCGTATTTCTCTAGGTATTGTGGGCTTGCCACCAGAGTCATTTGCATATCATCAGAAATACGAACAGCAATCATATCTTGATCCACTTCTTTACCCAAACGAATGCCGGCATCAAAACGACCGGCAACAATATCGGCAAATTTCATATCGCTGGTAAGTTCTAATTTTACTTCAGGATATTTTTTCATGAATATCAATAATTTATCCCAAATGGCATATAAAAAAGCGTGATCCGCCCCATTGATTCTCAATGTACCGTTTAAAGTATCACGAAAAATGCTCAAGGCATTCACATTGTCTTCAATACTTTCAAATAGAGGGAACAGTTTTTTGAAAAGTTGCTCGCCTGCCTCTGTGGTGGCTACGCTTCGGGTGGTGCGGTTAAATAGTTTGATTTTTAGCTGGTCTTCCAGTTTACGCATGGAATGGCTTAATGCTGAAGTCGATACGCCTAAACGTGCTGCGGCTTTGGTAAAGCTGCCTACTTGTGCGACAATAATAAAGTTGCGTAATTCATTCATATTTTCAATCATCTTAAATCCTGTTGATTGTTGAATTTAATTCAAAAGGCTATCAAAAAATACCTTGCTAATCAAAGCCATCTTTGCTCGCTATAATAAATTTATTCAAATCAAATAGGAGAGCAAAATGAAATCAGTAAAATTAAATAACGGCATTGAAATGCCAATGGTGGGGTTTGGTGTCTTTCAAGTGAGCGATGAGGACACTGAAAAAGCCGTATTAGCGGCATTAAAAACCGGCTATCGTTTAATTGATACCGCCGCTGTTTATGGTAACGAAGCCGGTGTAGGGAGTGCGATTAAGGCAAGCGGTATTCCCCGTGAAGAAATTTTTGTGACGACAAAACTTTGGATTCAGCGTGAAAATGGCTATGAAAATACCCAAAAAGCCCTGGAGGATTCGTTAAATCGTCTAGGGTTAGACTATGTAGATCTCTATTTAATGCATCAACCTTTTGGCGATGTGCATGAACAATGGCGTGCCATGGAAGATTTATACAAAGTAGGTAAAGCCCGAGCGATTGGTGTGAGTAATTTCCATATGGATCGTTTAATGGACTTAATTACTTGCCATAAAATCGTACCCGCAGTCAACCAAATTGAAACTCACCCGTTCTATCAACGTGAAGATGAAATCGCTTTCCATAAGGCATTGGATATTGTGCAACAAGCATGGGCACCACTTGCTGAAGGAAAATTTGAGATTTTCAACAACCCGATTTTAACCGGTATAGCACAAAAGCACAGAAAATCAGTCGCGCAAGTCGTATTACGTTGGCTTAATCAACGTGGCGTAGCAATTATTCCAAAATCCGTTAGAATTGAGCGGATGGTTGAAAACAGAAATATTTTTGATTTTACCCTTGATGAGCAAGATTTCGCTCAAATTGCTACGCTCAACAGTGATGAGATCATTTTCAACCACCGTGATCCAAGAATGGTTCAATGGTTGGCAGATCATCGAGGATAAACATTCAGCATTGAACAATATCATTTAACGCTATTCGCACTTATTTAGGAGATTTGATGTCTAGTTGGTCAGAAGGCTATGTTAGCGATATAAATTATACGTTTGGCTATTATTCGGAGCTTAATCCGAATAATGCCGTTATCCCTTTTTTAATGGCAGGATTGGCATTACCCGAAGCAATCCTAAGCAGACAATATCACGCTTGTGAACTGGGGTTCGGTCAAGGTGTATCGGTAAATGCACATGCAACCGCCGGTTATGCCAAATGGTACGCTACGGATTTTAATCCTTCCCAAGCGAATTTTGCCCGTCATCTTTCAGATATAGCCAATAATGGCGCCTTAATTGCCGACCAAGGTTTTAATGAATTTTGTCAACGTGACGATTTACCGGAATTTGATTTTATTGGCTTGCACGGTATCTGGTCTTGGATTTCCGATGAAAATCGTACTATTGTAGTAGATTTTATTCGTCGAAAATTAAAAGTTGGCGGCATATTATATATCAGTTATAACACCTTGCCGGGTTGGTCAGCGCCTTCACCGTTGCGTCATTTATTGCTTGAACACCATAATACGATGACCTCTACTGCTAATAGCCGCCAACAAAATATCAAAGATAGTTTGGAATTTGTCGAGAAGGTATTTGGTCAGAGTTCATCGCTTACTCAAAGTTCACCGCAGCTATTATCTCGTCTCGGAAACTTGAAAGATAAAGATCCAAATTATATTGCTCATGAATATCTGAATAAAGACTGGCAACCCATGTATTTTGCCGATATGCAAAAATGGTTGGAGCAGGCTAAGCTAACCTTTGCCTGTTCCAGTAATTATTTAGACGATTTTAATGAGACTCTATACAATCAAGAACAACGCGAATTAATGGCGGGTTTTAGCAATCTATCCTTTTCTCAAACCGTTAAGGACTTTATCCTGAATAAACAATTTCGCAAGGATTTTTGGGTAAAGGGGGCACGTCGGTTAAACAGCTATGAACAAAGTGAGTCGTGGAAAAAACTATGCGTATTGCTACATACACCCCGTCAGCAAATTGAAATGAAAGCCTCAAGCCATTTAAATATTGATTTAAATGAAGAGTTATTTAATCCTGTATTAGATATTTTACAGGATCATAAGATTCATTTGGTGAGAGAAATTGTTGAAACCCTAAAGGAGCGTTTTAATGAAGCAGATATTTTTAATGCTTTGGCAATCCTTGCCGGAAAAAATAACTTAGTAGTTGTGCAATCAGAGCAAGCCATTGAACAGGCTAAACCACATTGCATTGCTTTTAATCGTTACGTATTAGAACAATCACGTTCTTCACAATTCAGTATTAATTATCTTGTTAGCCCTATTTCCGGTGGTGCACATCATATTGATATGGTACAGCGTTGGTTTTTACTGGCGCATATTGAAGGTATTGCAAAGCATAAACAACTGGATTTTGCTTGGCACTTACTAAAGTCTAACGGGTTATTTATGGCAAAAGAGGGGAAAACCTTACAGGATGATAGTGAAGGCAAGGCGATGATGAAAGCGCTCTACAATGAGTTTCTAGAAAAACAATTACCATCTTTAAAATGTTTGGGGATTATTTAACTAAATGAAAAATAAGGGGAAATTGCTCCCTTTATTTTTTATGCGAAGGTGGTGGGGAATAGGTAAGTTATAGAGGGATGTTGTCGAGATTTGGGTTTAGATAGCTTTTTTCTTTTTCTTATCGTCCCATTTGGGAAAATGGAACATAAATTCTTCCTGCTCTTGAAGCTATTTGTTTTTTTGATTTATTCAGTCAATAAAAGAAATGCTTTCTTCTAAAACTGCCATTAAATCAGAACCGGTACTTAAATAGATATATCATTTCAAGGTATTTTTGGCGGTAAACTAAGTCTTTCTTCCTATTAAATCCTTTAATCTATGATTGATACTTTACTCTAAAAATGAAAAAGTTTTAACCATACTTGAAATCTGTGTTAAATGTGTCAAGCGTTTCAGTTATAAAATAACCTAATTGACAAACATAAATTTGACGGAATACTGAAAGATGAATGAGTGAGATTATTATCATAGCTATGCATGCCCCATACGTCAGAACGAGGAAATAGCAAAATGTCTCACATCGCTATCAGCCCGAATGCCAAAAAAAACAAAGCCACTTGGTTAGAAAAAGTGGAATTACCCAAAACCTCCCTCAAGACTGAATTATAAAAAATTAATCAGACTACTGACTGATAAGCGTCGATAGGAATAGCTCATTTAGCACGGACGTAAGCGTTTTTTCATTAATTTTGGATGTGCTTGACCTTAACCTAAGGTTAGGGTTTAAACTGCCCACTCAATTAACCCAATGGAGGATTTATGAAAAAACAAATGATCGCATTATTTGCTTTGACACTTGGTGCAACGGCAATAGCAAGCACTCCCCATCATCAACACGATGCTCAGCTCACCCCAATGCAACAAGAATTGATGGAGGGAATGAACGCAATGCATCAAGATATGATGAAAGGAATGGAAAGCGAAGATGCTGATATTGCCTTTGCAGCAGGTATGATCCCTCACCATCAAGGTGCCGTGAAAATGGCTGAGATTGAGCTGAAATATGGCAAAGATCCTGAATTACGTCAACTGGCTAAAAATATTATTCAGGCTCAAGAAGATGAAATTAAATTTATGCAACAATGGTTGCAGAAACATCAAAAATAGACAATTCCTTTATTATTTTTCAATAATCACTTTAGTCTTAGACTTTAGTGATTATTGTACTGAGTGTCACGCTCCAAATAATTTATCTCCCCCAAAAGTGCGGTTGATTTCAGTGAAATTTTATCTCGTATAAATTTTTAATGGGTCGAACTACAAAAATAGAAGAAAAATAGACCGCACTTTTTCTCGCTCAAAAGCTATTATTTAATAGTTCATTCCATTTTTTATTCTTAATAACGTTACAACCTACAATATTTTCGTTGTTTGTGTTCTTTTTCATTGATATGAGGGGGAATATTCAAATGAGTAAATAATCAAGGGAACGAAAATCTCCTATTCCCAAGGAATAGTTAGTCTTATTCCGCCAATATTATTGCCCCGAGAATGATCTTTCGGGGCATATTTATTCCAATTTGTTTTATTTGTCTTTGTTATGCTGTTTTTCTAAACGCAGTACACCTAAGTGAGTCATATAACAACAGAAAATACAACCGCATACTGCAAACAGAAGTAAATAAAAGCCCGCGTTCCAGCCAAAACGTTCGGCGAGAATACCGAACAATGCTGTACCGGAGAAACTTCCAAGAATATAGCTGAGTAATCCTCTTAAGCCCGTTGCGGAACCTGCGGCAAATGAAGGCACAAGTTCAATGGTTTGCAAAGAAGAGAGGAACATGGGTACATAGATTAAGCAACCGATAATGCCTGCACCTATGGTCACGGTGAGCAAATCTTGCCCTCCCCAGTAAGCAAACATCGCTATACCGACCCCAACTAGGGTTATAATTGCTAACGGCATACGGCGGCCTTTAAAGTAGGTATCAGTCAACCAACCTGCTAGCAAGGTAGAGGGGATGGCGGCCCATTCAAAGATAGCAAAGGCAGTCGCCATTTGTCCTTTAGAAAAGCCTTTCGTTTCCAGTAAATACAGCGGAAGCCAAGTTAATACCCCGAAACGGATCATATAGGTGAATACATCAATAAAAGAAACAAACCAAACGTTAATGTCTTTAACGATATAATCTCTAAAAATTTCCCATGTGGTTAAATTGACATTTTCTTCTTTGGTGACAACCAATTCTTCTTGTTCTGTTCCCAGAATTTTACTGGTAGGCGGTAAACCTTCGTTATAGGTTCGACCTGTGCCGAAAATATAGAAAATAATCGCCACCACAGTAGCAATGGCAGTTGGTACGATAAAATGTGCTGCTTGCCAGTGTTCCTGCCCTAACCAGGCAATACTTGCTCCCGCTATTGGTGCAACTAAGCCGCCCCCAACATTATGGGAAATATTAAATGCGGCTGTTGTTACACCACGGGATTTTCGAGGAAACCAGCTGGCGAGCACAACATAAGCCGGCCCGGCGCCCATTCCTTGAAAGATACCATTCAAAATACATAAAAATAAGAACACCCAAAATGATGCACTGAATCCCATCATTAAGTTTACGACAGCCGACATCATTAAGCCGAAAATCATAAAATGTTTTGGGTTGGATTTATCGGCAAAGGCAGACATAAATCCTTTACTCAATCCGTACACAATCAGCATGGTGCCGGAAATAAAACCAATATCTTTTTTGGTAAAACCAAATTCGCTGATAAGTTCAGGCGAAGAAAGCAAAAAATTATTGCGTAAAATATAGTAGGCGGCATAGCCGATAAAAATGCCAAACAAGGCATGCCATCTCAAACGATTGTAACGTTCTCTGATTTCACTATCGGGAATAGGTTTACCCGGTTTAGATGCTAAAAATGAAAGCATAGAAATTCCTCTTATTTAAATGATGAAAAAAAGAATGTTTCTTACTTTGTAGTAATTATTTTGTATGTTAACCCGATTAAAATGATGGGTAAAATCAGATAAAAATGCACAAAAATGACCGATTTTTTAATATTTAGGTGTCAAAAATGACCCATAAATTGTTAGGTTGAAGAAAGTAGTTTTCCAGCTATTAAAATTGAGTTAATTTCACACCATAATGAAAATAATCAGAAAAAAGAAAATTTAAAATTTGTGATTTAGATCACAAAATAGGGACGAACTCTGTGATGAAACTTTTACTTTTTATTTTGCTGTCTTGGATTAGTCCGTTGTTATTAGCCAATGAAATTGTGATAGCGACGACTTTTTCCCCGGAAACGACCGAACATATCATTAAACAATGGCAAAACAATTTTCCCAACCAAGAAGTCCGTTTGATTAATCGAACCTCAAATTCACTTAAGCGTTTATTAATCCAACCGGATATAGAAAAAGTTGATTTAGTACTGAGTTCTTCCCCCTTTCTGTTCCAAGATTTACAGGAAAAGGGATTATTGTTGGAATTACCAAAAACTTATCAAAATGCACTTGTACCTTCTCAACTAAAATCAACCACAGCGGCGATTGCTTTTTCCGGTTACGGCATTTTATTTAACCGAAATTTACTTAAACAACATCATTTACCGGAGCCTCGCGATTGGAACAGCCTCACTGATCCTGCTTATTTTAATAGTTTACTACTCAGTTCCCCTTCTCGATCCAGCAGTAATCACATCATGCTAGAGATGCTTTTACAACAAAAAGGGTGGATTGCCGGATGGCAAGAAATTTTAACACTATCAGGTAATCTATCCTTGATTTCTTCCCGTAGCTTTAATGTCGCAGAAAAAATTAAGCTCGGTTTAGCAACAGCGGGCATTAGTATTGATAGCTATGCGAATAACCTAAATAATCAGGATTTTGGTTTTGTCTATTTTCCTCATTCTATTGCTTCACCGGCGTTTATTGCCGTACATAAAAATAATAAAGCCTCAAAGCCAGCACTTGAATTTATTCAATTTTTGTTAAGTGCGGAAGGGCAGGAAGTTGTTACTTCGCCAAATATGGCAAAATTTCCACTTAAACCTTTAGCGCCAAATAGCCGTCAATACGAACAACAAAAAAAGCTGTTAGCACAAACACCGATTGATTACGATATTTTATTATTAAGGCAACATCTCGTTGAAAAATTATTTGATAATGCTGTCACATTTCGTCTTAATCAGCTGAAAGATATTTGGGCATTAATTTATCAACAAGAACAAAAAACAAATCGAAAATTGACCGCACTTCGCCATCAATTAACCTTAATTCCGGTCAATGAGCAGCAAGCGATAGATCCGATTTATTTGAAAAGAATTAAAAATGATCGATATTTTTTGTTGGAGCAAGAGAAGAAATGGACGGACTTTTTCCAACAACGGATTAATACGGTACTTGCACAATTAGAGGACATAAAATGAAACAGGGAAAAATCACCCAGCATTTGAAAATAGCCTCAATCATTGGATTACTATTAACATTACTTATTGGGCTTGTAAGTCTATCTGCTTGGTATACTCAATATCGACAAGTTAATTATATTATTGAAGATTATTTTCCAAAAACCAATGCCGCCCTAAAATTGGAGGATAAGTTTAATGTTTTTTTTAATGATCTGGAACGTTTTTACTATTTACAAAATAATTTGAACCGGCAGGTTATGTTTAAAAATCTTAAACATCAGCTAAATGAAATTGAAACGTTATCTTCTTTGTTATTTGAACAGAAAAAAAGATCAACGATTAAGCAATACTTAAATGATTTAATTCAACTCACTACCCAAATTGATAATAATTTATCTAATAATTTTTTGATTTTACAGCAAAAACAAACATTATTAACGAAGATTCAATGGCTAAATGATGATTTTAATAATGAAATTATTTCTCAAATTCAAGAATTAAACTGGCAGAATAATTATTTTTTGAAACATTCTTCTTTGCTTAATGAGAAAAACCAAGCTAAATCAGAGAATGAGTTATTTTATTTATATCAATTAGCAGATAAAGAAGAGCAAATTAGAACCGAGTTAGTACAATTTTTATATAACTTATATCCTAATCAAACTACAATTTTGCAGGATTATGCTTATTTAAAGCAACTAATTACAGCATTAATTCAAGCCCCTTCCCACATAATCAAGAATCCAAGTATTGTGCCATTGCAACAGATGTTTAATGATTTATATCAAATGATTGAACCCCATCATGAATTAGATAATCTTGTTCAGGAAATCACTCATTATCAAACTGAATTAAAAAATATTCAATCTCAGAAAAATGATATCGTTGCAAAAACTCAAGAAATGATAAAGCAAGAATTAAATGAAACCAGAGGAAGTTTTACCCGACTAAATGAGAATTTAAAACAACAGACAAAAATAAGTGGAGTAATTATTATTTCTTCATTGCTTATTTTTCTTATTCTAATTGCTTTATTTAATCAATATTATGTTAAGCGCCGTTTAAGTTACCGTTTTTCACAACTCATTTATGCTATCGAAAACCTTAATCTGGGTAGAATAAATCAACCGATCAATGTCAGTGGAAAAGATGAGCTGACAGAAATTGGTTTATTATTAAATAATCATATTCAAATTTTGCAAGAACGAGAAAAAATTGAAAAAGATTTACAGGAAACCCAAAATGAATTGCTCCAAGCGGCTAAAATGGCGGTTGTCGGGCAAACAATGACGACACTTGCTCATGAAATTAATCAACCTTTGAATGCCATATCAATTTATCTTTTTACGCTAAAAAAACGTCTTGAACAGCAAAAAGATAAGCAAAGTTATCTTGATATTGAAAAGATAGAAAAATTAATAGAGCGCATCGCTAATATTATTAAAGCATTACGTCAATTTGCTAAAAATGAAATTTCATCGACACCCCATCAAGTGGTTTCCCTTAAACAAAGTTTGACTGAAGCATGGAATGTATTAGAACTCCGTCATAAACCTCTCAATGCCGAGCTGCAGATTAAAGGGGATGTTTGCTTGCTTATAAATCCAATTTTGTTGGAACAGGTTTTCGTTAATATCCTCTCAAATGCTCTGGAGGCGGGTCAAGCTATACCTATTATTCAAGTTGATGTAGTCTGCTACCAAGACAAAACTTGTGTTTTTATTGAAGACAATGGTAGTGGCTGGCAAACGGATAATGCTGATAAATTATTACAACCTTTTTTCACCACTAAAAGTGTCGGATTAGGATTAGGTTTAACAATTTGCCAGCGTATTATGCAACAATTTGGGGGGAAATTGGCGATTGCCTCCAGCCTTTCTAAAAGTGCGGTTGTTATTTTAGAATTTTTACATAGTGGGGAAGAAAAATGTTAGATCAAGAAACGGTGTTACTGATTGATGACGATAATGATGTATTGACTGCCTACCAATCACTATTAAATGCAGAGGGATATCGAATTAAGGCGATCAATAATCCGTTAGATGCACTGGAGATCATACCTGAAAATTGGAAAGGTGTCGTGGTGAGCGATATTTATATGCCACAACTGTCAGGCTGGGAACTCTTGAGCCGTTTACATCAAAGGGATAAATATCTTCCGGTGATTTTCATCACCGGGCACGGTGATGTGCCAATGGCCATTGAAGCCATGCAACAAGGGGCGTTTTATTTTATTGAAAAACCCATCAAACCGGAAAAACTATTGATACAGCTTGAACAAGCGTTGAGCCAACGACAACACCAACTCGCGATTAAAAATGCCCAGCAAGAAGCATTAGAAACCGGTTTTATCGGACAGAGCCATTGGATTAAACAATTTCGCCAACGTTTACAACAACTCGGGGAAACCTCATTACCGATTTTTATTTTTGGTGAGGTTGGCACAGGGAGAACTCTAGCCGCCCAACATCTTGCCCGCTTTTCGGCAGACCGATTTTCGCCTCAACATAGCCTAGAATTGCTTGCCCCCTGTGATATTGAAGCATTACAGCCCCATCTTGAACAAGCCAAACAGGGGCTGTTACAGCTTAAAAATATTGAATATCTCTCACAAGCGGCACAGAAAAGGCTGGCATTATCAATTCAGCAACAGCATTTTCGTTTTATTGGAATTAGTCAATATTCACCATACCAATTATTGACAGAATTTAATCTTTTACCGGAGCTTTTTTATGCGTTTAATTTAACACAAATAGAATGTTTGCCGCTTTCTCATCGAACTTCTGATATCGAGCCGATTTTCCGCCATTATTTAGCCCAAACCTGTCAAAAATTAAATAAAAAGAAACCGCTTGTGAGTGAAAATTTTATTAAGCAGCTACTCTCCCAACAGTGGCTTGGCAATATCACCCAATTAATTCACACAGCCGAACTTTATGCAGTCGGTGTTACCGTCCAAAATGATCGTTTCTCGTTGATGCAGGAACAAAGTGAACTATCGCTTGATCATCTTATTGATGAGTATGAAAAGCAGATCATTATAGAGGTGTTAGATCGCTTTCAAGGAAGAATTAATGAAGCGGCAAATTATCTACAAATTCCCCGTAAGAAATTGTATTTACGAATGAAAAAATATGCCTTGAATAAAGCGGATTATAAAGAGTTACTTTAATTTTAGGGGCAAAGTAGAATTTGTCCAAAATTCTCATGTTATTTTTGTAATATTGACTGACAAAATTATCAGATAATGAGTTAATCGTTGTTTGACAAAAACTTATTGAAATTAGACCGCACTTTTTACCCAAAACTTATTATTGAATTTCACTCAATAGCTCATTCAATTTTTTCCATCTAATCAAAACAATTTTGGCAATCTATAATGCGTTTAATGTTATTTATTGGAGAAAAACAATGATTGCTTTATTTTCCGCCCCAATAGGGGTGTTGGTGGGAATAGGGATTGCCTTTCAAACGGGAATGAATTCGGTTTTACGCCAAAATGTGAGATCTCCCTTATTATCCTCTTTTGTTTCTTTTGGTGTAGGTTCTATCCTATTGATTCTGCTAATTTTAATTCAAAATGAACCGCTTACCATTTCGACTGAAACTTTCATTCAATCACCTTGGTGGATTTGGTTGGGGGGATTATTGGCGATGTTCGGTTTAACGGTGAATATTTTGATTTTCCCTCGTTTAGGCAGTGTTCAAACGGCGATTATGCCAATTTTGGGGCAGGTTATCACTGGTTCGTTAATTGATACCTTTGGTTGGTTTTCAGCACCACAATATGACTTTTCTCTCTTGCGTTTTTTGGGGTTGACTATCGTGATGGTTGGCATCGTGATAGCGATTGTTCTCCCTTTATTCAAGCGAAATAGTCCGGAAAAGTACGGTCAATATTCTTTGATTTTCTGGCAAATTCTTGGCATTGGCGGTGGTATCGCTTCCGGCATTACGCCTGCAATCAATACTGCATTACGACAAACGTTACAATCCACGACACTTTCCGTATTTGTGCCATTCATCATGGGGACGTTGTTATTGGCATTGGTTATTTGTTTCAAAGAACTGACTGCTTGGCGGCATCTCAAAAATGCGTTGAAAGAACCTCAACCTTGGTGGCAATGGTTAGGTGGTTTATTGGGGGCGGTTTATATCGGTGGAATTGTGATAATCGTGCCACAAATTGGTACAGGTGGGGCAATTGTGACATCATTATTTGGATTATTACTCGGTAGTTTAATCATTGATCAATTTGGCTTGCTTGGTGCGAGTAAAAAACCGGTTAATGCTATCCAAATTGTTGGTTTATTTGTGTTATTGATAGGCGTTGTGATGATTCAAGTGAGTAAATAATCAATAACCCGTACATAATCAGCATTGTGCTAGAAATAAAACCAATATCTTTTTTGCTGAAACCAAATTTAGTGATCAGTTCAGGTGAAGAAAGTAAAAATTATTGTGTAAAACATAGTAGGCGGCATATAGCCGATGAAAATTCCAAACAAAGCATGCGATTTCAGATGGTTGTAACGTTCTCTGATTTTACTGTCAGGAACAGGTTTTCCCCGGTTTAGATGCTAGAAAAGCATAGAAATTCCTCTTATTTAAGTGACGGAAAAAATGTTTCTTACTTTGTAGTCATTATCTACATTTCATTGAAATTCCTGTTTTTGTGCAGTTGTTGTACCATTCTGAACACTTTTTCAAATTCGACCGCACTTTTTCATACAATTGTTGAATTTCATTCACAAGCTTATTCAATCATCACTATCTAATCAAAACAATTTTTTGCTTTTACAATAGTTGTCTTCTTATTTGATAGGAGTAAAACATGGTTAATCAGTCTAAACGTCAGTTATTAAAAAGCGGTGGTTTGACCGCATTAGCATTGGGATTGGGGGGAACGGCAACATCGGTTGTGGCAAATACGCTAAATCAGGGTGGGCTAGCCTCTGAAGATAAAATTCCAAGTCAGCGTCAATTGGGAAACTTAAGGGTTTCAAGCTTAGGGTTGGGCTGCCAAGGACTAGGACAAAATATGTATGCTGTGCCACAACCTCATCGTCATCATGCGGTGCGTTTGATACATCAGGCATTTGATCATGGTGTCACCTTTTTTGATACGGCGGAAGCCTACGGGCCTTTTGAAAGCGAGCGAGTGGTGGGAGAAGGGTTGAAAGGTATTCGAGATCAAGTGGTGCTGGCAACCAAATTCGGTTGGGATATCGATCAAAAAACCGGTAAACGCACCGGTAAGCTCAATAGTCGTCCGGAGCATATCAAACAAGTGGTGGACAGTATGCTGCAACGTTTACAAACTGACCGAATTGATTTGCTCTACCAACATCGTGTTGATCCTAATGTCGAGATTGAAGAGGTGGCTGGGGCAATCCAGGATTTAATGAAACAAGGTAAGGTATTGAATTGGGGTTTGTCAGAAGCTAGTGAACAAACGATTCGCAAAGCACATGTGATTCAGCCTTTAACGGCGGTGCAAAGTGAATATTCACTGTTTTTTCGGGGGCGTGAAAAAGATGTGATTCCTGTTTGTGAAGAATTAGGGATTGGTTTTGTCCCTTGGTCGCCATTGGCCATGGGGACATTGGCGGGCTATGTGGACGAAAGCAGTCGTTTTTCGTCCGATCCTAGTCAAGATCTACGCGGCATTATTCCTCGTTTTACACCGGAAGCCATGCAGCAAAATGTGAAGTTAATTCGACTTGTACAGAAATGGGCAAAACGCAAACTTTGTACACCGGCACAATTTTCTCTCGCATGGTTAATGGCGCAGAAAAATTTTATCGTACCAATCCCAGGGACGACTAAATCCCGCCATTTATTGGATAATTTAGGGGCGGACGATGTGAAATTCTCTGATGAAGAACTTGCTCAATTCCGTGAAGAATTGGAGGCTATTGATATTGTCGGTTTACGTTTGCCGGAAGCCATTTTGAAGTTTTCGGAGGCAAAATAATTATCTCCTCGTCAACTTTATAAAAACTATGGTGAATTTGACCGCACTTTGATCTGCACCTCAAAACGATATTTGAGATGCAGATCACTTTTATTTAGGAACAAATATGCCACAGATTAGGCCAAGTGAGCCTATTATGTATTCTGTACTGGCAGATAAATAAAAACGATTTTATATTTGCCATAATTTTATCAATTAAGGATAGCTAAATATGAAAAAAATCAATGTTGCCATTGCAGGAAGTGGATATTCTACTCGTGTTTTCCACGTTCCCTTTTTTAAAAATGATCACCGTTTTAAGGTTGTAAAATTTTTTGAACGCTCAACTACAAGGGCATTAGCTTGGTTTCCTGATATTGATATTGTGTCAAGTTTTGAAAAATTACTCACCGATGAGGTGGATTTAATTGTGATAACTACCCCTAATCAAACCCACTATGAGTTTGTTAAACAAGCACTATTAGCCAAAAAGCATGTGTTAGTAGAAAAGCCTTTAGTGGCGACATCCACCCAAGCAGTGGAATTGGCAGAGTTAGCCAAACAACAAGGCGTCGTGCTTTATACTTATCAAAATCGCCGTTGGGATGCCTCGGTTGCTACCGCTCGTGAAATTTTATCGCGAGGTTTAATTGGCAAGCCGGTGGACGGTGAAATTAGAATCGATCGTTATGCGAAAGATAAAAATGCCAAAGCATGGAAAGAAACGGGTGATAAGGGAACGGGATTAGTCTATGATCTTGGCGTACATTTGATTGATCAGGCAGTCAGTTTATTTGGTAAACCACAAGCTGTGTTTGCCGACATTCGTTATCAACATCAAGGGGCGTTATCAGACGATAATTTTGATATTCACCTTTATTATGAAAATGGGTTAAAAGTGGCGGTAAAAGCGAGTAAATACGTGCGTGAAACGACACCTCATTTTGCTTTGCACGGCGATCTTGGCTCTTATATCAAACACCATACCGATAATCAAGAAAGCTTACTAAATCAAGGCATTATTCCGCAAGGAAATTGGAATGAAGAAAATGAAAGCGATTGGGGGATTTTACATACGGAAGTTGAGGGGGAAATTATCCGTAAACCTTATCCTAATGCAAAAGTGAGTTATTTGGATTTAGTGGATAATTTGTATCAGGTCATTGTTAACGGGGCTGAACCCGCAATTAAAATGGAAGAAGTCGTGTTTGTTTTACACATTATTGAAAAAGCGTTTGAAAGTGCCGAGAAAGGAAAGAAAGTAGCGTTATAATTAATATTGATTGACGAGGCAATTTTCGGTAAACCATCCAAAGTGTGGTCAAATTTTTAGCAAAATTAAAAAAGAGTAAAATCTTATTAAAATTTGACCGCACTTTCGTTAAAGATTGATCATTCCGTTGATATTTACCAATAAATCCGCATACCTACGGCAGTAGTATTTTCTTTGGTTTTACGTTGAAATGTTTGATTAACATAATGTTTTCGATAATCTTGGCGAAATTCGGTAAATAACTTAACGTATTGCGGTATCACAAAATAATCAATACCAACAGTATATCTATGTCCAGTTTCACGAGTGCTATCACTGAGTTGACTTTGTAATTTATTGAGGTTTCTTCCATATTGCCCATATAGCCGCCAATCCGGATTTAATTGTTGGACAAGTACCAATCTCATATCATTTTCTAATCGCTTGTCATTAATTGAGGTTCGATTTTTGGTTCGTCTTTGTTCCAAATCAAGCCCTATTGTCGTACTGCGATAGGTATAACTTCCTCCCATAGAATAAGTGGTCTGATTGGTTTGGGGATTGTAAAATTGTTCTCTAATCATACCGAAAGCGATTTTGGTGCTGTTAAATTCATTGAATTTATGTGTATAAACAATGCCGCCGCCCCATACATTTTTTCGCTTATTGGTTAAATCCAATCCTAAACTGTTACGTTTACTCTTTCCACCGTAAAATACACCGAATCGCCAGTTATTTATGGTGTGCGTATATTGCAAAATTCTACGTTGCAGGGCAGGTAATAAGGGATAGGAAATCGTTAAATCATTCGCTAAGTCTGTTCGTCGGATTTCATCGGCAATGGATAAGATGTTTCCGTATAAAAGTTCTCCGTATTTCTTATGCCCAAATCCAGCGTTGAGTTGTCGGGTATAAATATCATCAAAGTTATGTCTGGAATCCGATGTACCCCGAAAACGCCATTCAACATTTCCAACGGTATAAATACCATCGCCTAATTCTTGCGTTAGTTTAAAACCAAAACGGGAGCTATCATTTGTAAAAGCAGGAGATTGGTGGGGTCGTTGAACGCTATTATCAGCATATTCTGTTCTTGTAGAAGAGCCGCTTATATTCACTCTCATTGAGCCGGTTAATTCTAATTTGGTTTTGCTTGGTTCAATATCGAATAATGTTAAAGCCGAGGTAGAGGCTGAATAAAAAAATAAAAGAGAGGGAAGTAATAAATTTTTCACTTGAGTTATTTTCATCCTAAATTGATTGTGCCAAAAAGAATGGGATAGGTTGTTTGGCAACGCATCCCATCTTGATTTAGAGGTTATTTATCCAATCCTTTTTCTTTCAGCCATTTTTCCATTAAATCGGCAAGTTGTTGATTGTTTTTCTCACCCATTAGGAAATGAGAATTGCCTTTGATATTGAGGGCTGGCAAATGAATAAGTGTTGCATCGCCGCCATGTTTATTGATGGTATCCACAAACTGTTTTGCCATGGCAAACTCTGTACCCCATTTATCTTCACCGACATTTTCAGAACCGAGTTTAATGTAGTCACCGTAATACAAGACGATGGGGATTTTGGTGAGTTTCATAAACTCATTCATTGGCAGACCGATTGCGGTGGCGGATAAATGTTCAACGCGTGCTTTTGTAATTTTTGGCATTTCCGTTTCAGGGAAAACAAAGGGCGTACCACCCGGTTCATACGCCACAATCGCTTTCACTTTATCGCTACGGATTGCTGCACGCCAACCTATTGTGCCACCCATTGAGTGTGTGACTAAAACAGCCCCTTCAGTTTGATTGACTAATTGTGCTAATACATCGGCATTTAAGTCATTATCTAACGGTCCAGAACCAACCGACCAACTTTGTTGGAAGGCTTGATAATATTGTTCTCCAACAGGGAATTGGGCATTAGGGACAGCTGTGCCTTGTGTATCATAATGACCGACACGGGATAAAATATAGAAGGTTCTATCGCCATACATTGGATTGCTTGCCCAAGGCGTTGCAGGATCTAATGCTTTGGTTGAAAGGTTGGATTCACCGCTACGAGGTTGATCGAGTAAATAAACGCTATAACCTTTGCGTAAAAAGAGATTATTAAAACCTTCACGGCCGTCCACTGTGGTTTCCCACGTGCGTTTAGATTGTGCACCACCATGTTGGAAAATCAATGGGTATTTTTTGGCATTCACCGGCGTTTGATAATTCACATAAGCAAAATCGCCATAAGCACGTTGCCCATCAGGTGAGGTAAATTTTTCCTGCGAAAATGTGCCTTTATGAGTAACATAACGACCACCCACGGTAAAGCTTCCTTGTTTTTCAATTTGCAAGATCGATGAATTGCTATTGTGGCAACCGGAAAGTACAGCAAGGGAAAGTGCGGTTAAAAATAAAGACGTTTTTTTCATTGTTGTTCCTTAATAAAAAAATGAAATATGATGTGATTGTAAGCGTTTTGATTTTTGTAAAAAATAGCCTTTTATTCATAACCCTATTGAAAAATATTCAACAATTGTGATGAAAGTATCGGGTTGTCACTAAGCGTATTTTTATGGTCGAAATGATGATGTCGGTTTGTCTGAAATTATGCTGAGTGGGGAACATTCATCATATGAATGGGAGGAAAGCGATGAATTGAAAAGAACAAAGGTCGGGAGAGATATGGTAATTACGTTTAAGGTATGATGTCGCAAATGCACATAAACAGAAATGTAGGCGAGGGTAGATTGAGAGAAAGCCTGTATTTATCGGATAAAAAAACGCACCAAAAGGTGCGTTTTGTGTTGTTACAATGAAAATGGGTCGGTCTCGTCTTTTATTGTGAAATTGACCGCACTTTTACCATGCTATTCTCTCTTTTTATGGCGAGGTAGAAGCATTGCGAGCAATAAGCCCACTAATGCCGGAATAAGCCAAGGCAGAGAAAGGTCTGCAAAGGGGAGACGGTTAATCCATTCTGTCATGAATAAAACTTGGCACTGTTCTCCCAGTACGCTTGCGAGTGAAACAAAGGTAACGAGTGCAATCGTGAGTTGCATTCCCATTTTTGACAAAGGGAAAAATTTATCCACAATCACCAACACGACAATGGCAATAGTGATCGGGTAAAGCAGGAGTAATACAGGGAGTGAGAAATGAATGATTGCGTTCAAACCTAAGTTGGCGACACCTAATCCAAGTATTGTAAACACCGTAGCATAGTGTTTATAGGAAAAACGTGGGAAACGTGTTGCGAAAAATTCAGCGGTAGAAACGATTAATCCTGCGGTGGTGGTGAAACAGGTCATCGCAACCATAACGGCTAAAAACCATTGTGCGGATTCACCAAAAATTGCTTGTGTGGCTTGAGATAAAATATAGACCCCTTTATTTATGTCGGCATTCATCACTTCCATAGGTACGGGGAAATGATTTCCAAGGTAAGCAAGTCCAATGTAGAGCACACTAAAACCTAGTGCTACGACGATTCCCACCAACCAAATAGTGGATACATATTCTTTCCGAGAACGAAATCCCAACTGCTTTAATGTTTGAATTGCCACCACACTAAATGCCACGGAAGCGAGGGCATCTAAGGTGTTATATCCTTCAATAAAGCCTGTTCCAAAGGCATTTTTTATATAGTCGCCAGTTGCTACTTGAGGTAATTCTGCGCCATATTTGGCGATGCCTAATCCCACAAGAAGCACTATTAATAGAGCGAAAATTGGAGTGAGAATACGCCCAATACTATCTAAAATTTTTGAAGGATTAAGTGCAATAAAATAAGCAGCAAGGAAATAGAGTAAGGTAAAGAGGATTAATCCGTATTCACTTATATTTGCGGATAACATTGGAGATACGCCGACTTCATAAGCCACGGTTGCTGTGCGGGGAATGGCGAAGAAAGGGCCGATTGAAAGATATAACATCACCAAATAAGTGGTCGCAAACCAAGGTGAAATTTTCTGGGAAATTTCGTCCACGTAACCTTTGGGGTTTAACATACCAATAATTAGAGTGAGAATAGCAATACCAACGCCGGATAGAACAAAACCTAAAATCGCCGGCCAAAAGTGGTCGCCGGATAGGGCGCCTAAGGCCGGAGGAAAAATTAAATTGCCGGCACCGAAAAACATACCGAATAATAGAAGCCCTGTTAAGCTTGCTTTTTTAATCATAATGATAATGTCTCTGTAAATAATGGGTGGCGAGTATAGCACGATAGAAAGATCTTCGTATGAAAAAATCAAGTGCGGTCAATTTTTCCGGTGTTTTCCCATTTGACGATGGTGATGAAACTTCTATAATTTGATTGGTTCGGAGGGGCTATGTTTTTTATTTATCTTTTAATTGCATTCATTGCAGGGGTGGCGCTCGCCTCCCAATCCGCGATCAATACCCAGCTTGCAAAAGCCGTGGGGAGTGAACCTATTATCGCTACATTTATTTCTTTTTCAGTGGGAACAATCTTGCTCTTTTTTGTTGCTTTATTCAAAGCAGATTTGTGGCAAGGTTTGACCGCACTTCCACATCAACCTTGGTGGAAGTTATTGGGGGGCGTGCTAGGTGCGTTAGCCGTGTTTACTACAATATTGCTTGCGCCCAAACTTGGTATTACCGCAATGTTATTTTTTATCATTATCGGGCAATTGCTTGCGGCCTTAACGATAGATCACTTTGGTTTAATCGGTATGCCTGTGCGGGAAGTTAATATCACAAAATTGGTTGGGTTGATAATTGTTGGATTGGGATTGGCATTTTACTTTTTTGGCGATAAGGTGATGGCTTTCATAAAAGGGTAAAGTGCGGTTGAATTTAGGCAAGATTTCGCTCATAAAAAAGCCAAACTCAGTAAAGTGTTTGGCTTTTTCATAAAAGTTCCAAATTAAATAAATCAGCTAAACTTGCATTCCTCGTTATGCAAAATATTTTTCTAAATCGTCACTACCACCAATATATTCGCCGCCAATAAAGACTTGTGGTACGCTGGTTTTGCCTGTAATAGCACGAACAGAAATTGTGCTTGCATCACGACCTAAAACGATTTCTTCAAAGGTATAATCTTTAGCTTTTAATAAGGCTTTTGCTTTAGCACAGAATGGACAACCCGGTTTTGTGAATACTGTAACGGAAGGTTTTGCTGTCCAACCCGGTTTTAAGTACTTGAGCATAGTATCGGCATCGGAAACTTTAAATGGGTCACCCGGTTCTTCCGGTTCAATAAACATTTTTTCTACAACACCGTTTTTCACTAGCATTGAATAACGCCAAGAACGTTTACCAAAACCTAAGTCTTCCTTACTTACAAGCATTCCCATACCTTCAGTAAATTCACCGTTACCATCAGGAATCACCGTGATATTTTCTGATTCTTGATCGGCTTTCCAAGCGTTCATTACGAAGGTGTCGTTGACAGAAATACAGATAATGTTATCCACACCGGCCGCTTTAAATTCGCAAGCTAGTTCGTTATAGCGAGGTAAGTGTGTGGATGAACAAGTTGGAGTAAATGCGCCCGGAAGTGAAAATACAACGACGGTTTTGTTATCAAATAATTCGCTGGTAGAGACATCAACCCAGGCATCCCCTTGGCGGGTATGGAATGTGACATTTGGTACTTTTTTACCGCTCATATCAGTAAGAGACATATTTTCTCCTTGTTTTTAAGTCAAGTTTTAATTGAAAGCTGGATTATAGTCAAACTTATGGTATAGTTTCAACCAATTAATTTTATTTTTTTCATTGACTTTTTCTATAAGGAAAGACTTCATGAATATTCGTGACTTAGAATACTTAGTTGCCTTGTCTGAGTATAAACATTTTCGCCGTGCGGCCGATTCATGCAATGTGAGTCAACCTACTCTTAGTGGGCAAATTCGTAAACTTGAAGATGAACTTGGGATTATTTTATTAGAACGTACGAGCAGAAAGGTGCTATTTACGCAATCCGGTATGCTCCTTGTTGAACAAGCCCGTACAGTCTTACGTGAAGTGAAATTATTAAAAGAAATGGCAAGTAATCAAGGCAAAGAAATGACAGGCCCGCTCCATATCGGTTTAATCCCTACGGTCGGGCCTTATTTGCTGCCTTATATTGTGCCAACTTTAAAAGCAGCTTTTCCTGATCTAGAAATTTTCCTTTATGAAGCTCAAACACAGCAATTATTAGAACAGCTTGAAACCGGACGCTTAGATTGTGCTATTTTAGCCAGAGTGCAACAGACCGAGGCATTTATTGAAGTGCCGATTTTTGAAGAGAAAATGTTACTGGCGGTTCCGGAGGAACATCCTTGGGCGAAAGAAAAAAATATCTCAATGAGCAGTTTAACCGGCCAAGAAATGTTAATGTTGGATGATGGACATTGTTTACGCAATCAAACATTAGATTATTGTTTTGTCTCAGGTGCGAAGGAAAACTCACATTTTCAAGCAACCAGTCTTGAAACATTGCGTAATATGGTGGCGGCTAATGCCGGTATTACATTTATGCCGGAACTTGCAGTTAGAAATGAGGGCACGCGAAGAGGTGTGAAATATATTCCATGCCATTCTCCTGAACCGGCACGGAGTATTGCGTTGGTATATCGACCGGGCTCGCCGCTACGTAGTCGTTATGAGCGTGTGGCAAAAACAGTCAGAGCTGAGGTTGAATCCATTCTTGCCGGAGTAAAATAATGGCGGGCATTCGTGCAATTCAAAAAGAAAAAACCCGTCGTGCTTTGGTGGATGCCGCATTTAACCAACTCAGTGCAGAGAAAAGTTTCTCTAATTTGAGTTTGCGAGAGGTTGCCCGTGAGGCAGGTATCGCCCCTACCTCTTTTTATCGCCATTTTAGTGATATGGATGAGTTAGGTTTAGAAATGGTAGATGAAGCAGGATTGATTTTACGCCAACTTATGCGTCAAGCTCGTAAACGTATTGATGCCGGTGGGAGTGTGATTGCTGTGTCAGTTGATACGTTCTTTGAATTTATTACCAACAGTACGAACGTATTCCGATTATTATTACGGGAAAGTTCGGGGACATCGCAGGCATTCCGTACTGCCGCAGCAAGAGAAATTAAACATTTTGTAGATGAACTAGCGGAATATATTGCTCATAAACATCAATATCCACAATATATTGCCTATGTGCAGGCGGAAGGGATTGTGACGATTGTCTTTACTGCCGGTGCAAATGCGTTAGATATGACCAAACAAGAACGTGAGCAACTCAAACAACGCGTGATTTTACAATTACGTATGATTGCAAAAGGGGCAGATTTTGCCGCTGATAAAGAAAAACAGGCTCAGCAAACGTAATATAAAAAAGCGTTGCTTCTTACAACGCTTTATCTTCAATCAATGACTATTTGCCATCCCATGCTTGAATGGCATCTAAACGTGCCTCAATTTTACTTTGGGTGTCGCCTTTAAAATAATCCTTCTTCAAGCCGCCTTCCCAGCCGCCATAGTTCGCATTGGGTAAGACAATATAAGTTTTACCAAATTTAGCCTGATTCTTCGCCACAAAATCACGGCGTTCTGTATTTAATTTACCGTAAACCGTATCGCCAAAGTCATCTAAGTTATCACCAATATAGAGCACAATTTCGTAACCTTGTTTTTCAATTTCAGCAAAACGAGCAGCCTTGGCTGACTTATCTTTTTTCAAATAAAAGACAGATTCATCAACACCTTTAAAACCTAATCGTTTCATATCGTCAATTGTGCCGGCTTTCTCGCTACTATCTTTACGATTACTCACGTAAAACATTTTTCCTTTATGAGAATTCACATAGTTATTAAATTCTACCGCACCCGGAATAGCTCGAGATTGACGGGCCTCTACCCAACGAGTCCAGTCTTTACCATCAAAGGGCTTGTTGTTTTTAACTTGCCAGCCTGCGTAGGGGCTATTGTCTAACATCGTTTCATCTAAATCGACGACAACGGCTTTTTTCTTGCCTTTGGCGACTTTTGCCTGATCAAATGCCACTTTTGCTGTATTGTAAGCCTGATAAGCCAAAGCCTGATATTCACCTGAATCTTGCATCCAGTTTAGTCCTAACACGGCTTGTTGCTCTAATTGCATATTGGCATGCTCTTGCGAATCCATCTTATTTGTACAGCCTGCTAATACAACAGCAGAAATTGTAGCAAGTGCGGTCATTTTTAATGCTTTTTTCATTGTATTTTCCTCTTAGAAGATAAAATAGGGCGGAAAAAGTATAGCAAGTTTTCTTTGAGATTCGATGAAATTTCATTTTATTGAGGAGCTATTCTCGTAAATTTGTGATTAAGATCACATTTAGTCCCATTTAATAGGTGATGAAAAAATACACAAAATTTGACCGCACTTTTCCATCGCCTTTATTGTTATTTCAAGATAAACTATGGGCATTTTTTACAGTAAGCTAGACAAAATAATTATGCGGATATTTATTGTCATACTTGTGGGGATTCTTGCGCTTTTCCAATACGATCTTTGGTTTGGCAAGAATGGCTATTTGGATTATAAAGCCATTTCAGCGCAGATCATTGAAAATAAAGCTGAAAATGAAAAACTCGTGCAGAGAAACCAAATGATTTCAGCGGAAATTCAAGGCTTAACGAAAGGGTTTGAATCTATTGAAGAGCGTGCCAGAATGCAACATGATCTTGTAAAAGAAAACGAGATCTTCTACCACATTGTGAAAGAGCATAAATAATGTCACGAACGATTATTGCGATTATCCCCGCGGCTGGGGTGGGTTCGAGAATGAACGCGGATAGACCGAAACAATATTTAACAGTTTTAGGTAAAACGATTTTAGAGCATACTCTGCGTATCATGATTGATCATCCTAGGATTTCCCGAATTATTGTGGCGGTAGGAAAAGATGATCCGTATGTCTCGGCACTTTCCGTTCTCACTCATAAAAAAATTCAACTTGTCGAGGGGGGGGAGACTAGAGCTGCATCGGTTTTAAATGCGTTAGAAGCGATTAGCGAAGAAAATGCGTGGGCATTAGTGCATGATGCCGCAAGACCTTGTTTAACAGAAACGGATTTAAATAAGCTACTAGAAATCAATGATGAGCATGGGGCAATTCTTGCCATTCCGGTAACGGATACGATTAAACGCAGTGATGAATTGGGAGATATTCTTACAACAGAGGATCGCTCACAACTTTGGCAAGCTCAAACACCACAATTTTTTCGAGCAGATTTGCTAAAACATGCCCTTGATAACGGATTAAAACAACATTGTGTTATTACAGATGAGGCTTCAGCGATGGAACTTGCCGGATTTCGACCGCACTTGATCGAAGGAAGGCGTGATAATATCAAAGTGACAAGACCTGAAGACCTCGCATTAGCAGAATTTTATTTAACAAGGAAAATATAATGATAAGAATTGGACACGGCTTTGATGTACACGCCTTTGGTGAAGATAGACCATTAATTATTGGTGGCGTTGAAATTCCTTATCATACAGGTTTTATTGCTCATTCTGATGGTGATGTTGCCCTTCACGCATTGACGGATGCTCTGTTAGGGGCTGCTGCGTTAGGGGATATAGGAAAACTTTTTCCCGATACCGATATGCAATATAAAAATGCCGATAGCCGAGGTTTGTTAAGAGAGGCTTTTCGCCAAGTGAAAGAGAAAGGCTATAAAGTAGGTAATGTTGATGTCACCATTATTGCTCAAGCACCTAAAATGCGTCCTTATATTGATGATATGCGAGCGGTGATTGCCGATGACTTGAGCTGCGATATCGAGCAAGTCAATGTGAAAGCGACAACGACAGAAAAATTAGGTTTTACCGGAAGAAGCGAAGGAATCGCCAGTGAAGCAGTCGTGTTGCTTCTGAAATCAATCTAACCGGATAAAATTAAGGCGCAATAAACAAATATTGCGCCTTTTCTACTATGCTTTTTCTTCTAAAAGTGCGGTAGGATTTTCTTCAGTTTTATCTACCTCGTTAGGTTGGATCGACATTGCATGGTGTAGGCTTTCTTGACGGATTTTTTCTGCCATCGCTTTATCTCCGACTTGTTCAAAAACATAAGCCGCCATCATGGTATCGTTTGATTCAAGCTCTTTTGGACAACCTATGACTTTCTTGAATGACTCGGCTGCTTTAGCAAATTCATTGTTACGGACATACAAATAGCCAAGGGAACGTTGGAGACTACATTGTTGATTTTCATCCGTACGTTTTGCTCGTTTTTCTATTATTTTGATTAATTTAGTATTATCAACTGGTTGTAAACGTGTTATTTGTGTGCAAAGTGTCTGGCTTAATGGTGTGTTATCGCCCCATTTTTTCAACACCTCAAGAGTAAATTCATAGGCAGATTCGTGATCATTACAATCAATTAATCGTTCAATCAACGCCACCTTTAAGTCTAAATCGTTACGGCGACGGCGTGGTTGCTCTTCCCACCAAGCGAGTAAGCCATCGACCCCTTCTTCATTCATTTTTTCATCAAGTAAACCATTTTCGGTTTTCATTTGCAATGCTTTAAACTCTTCCTCAGAATACAAGTCTGAACGTTGGATTGGCTCTAGAATATTATCAAGGGCTTGATAGGCTTTGGATTGAGTATAAATTTCAACAGCTAATTTTAAGACCTCTTTATTGCGGTCTGTCATTTCCAACAAGCTATCTACTGAACTACGTGCAGCCGGTAGTTTACGCTGTTGTAATAGAATTCGAGTGCGGGTAATTTCTACAATCAAGTTGTCTGAACCGGCGAGCTCTGTTGCTTCAATTAAATAGCGGTTTGCACTAAATTCATCACCACGTTGTTGTGCTGCTTCAGCGGCTTTGATTAAGTTCAGAATGGGTTCTTCAGAATGTTTCGCATTTTTTCCGATGAGTTTTTCTGCTTTGGCATAATCCCCCTCATTCATTTTCATTAAACCCTCAAGGGTTTGTTTTTGGGCTTTTACCCGTTTACGGCGTGAAAACCAACTATAAGTGTTATTACTTAAACGTAAAAAACGGTTCACTATCCATTCTGCCGCATAAATTATTGCAAGTGTTGCGATAAATAAAATAACTAAAGTTGTGATGGACATCTCATAAATATTGTTTGCCGTTTCAATTCGCACATAACCTTGCTGACCTGAAAGATAGGGCCCTGCAATTAATCCGGCGAGTAAAGCCAGCATTAAAAAGAGTGTTCTAAACATAGTCTATCCTTATTGTTGTGGCTCGGCTGTTGGTTTTTCCTCTGAGGAAACGCCTTTCGGTTCGTCTTGACTATTTGCTTCCTCTGTTTTAGGTGGTTCATTGAAAGCTTTTTCTGCTTGAATTTCAATTTTTTGTACATCTACCGGTACACGATTGAGGTGTTTATCCAACAAATTCAAACTTTGTAATTGGTTTGGTACATCCACATAAACTGAGAGTTCGGCCAACTCGTCAACGGATTTTAAGAAGCTTTGAGTCACTTCAGTATCGGTATCAAAATAGCTACGCACCCAAGTTGCTACAGCATCTAACGATTGTTTGTATAAGTCATTTTGCTGGCGTGGTACTGCCATAATGGCTAATTGCAAACGAAGGCGGATATTTTCACGTAAATAAATGTCTTGATTTGGTGCGAGTAATTCTTTTTTATCCGCCCCTTGTTTTGGCGTAATCCGAATAAAATGATTTAAAAAAGAAACCGCACTTTTTTCTGCATTTGCCTGCCAATCGTCTAAAGAATCGGATAATTTCTCTGAATTTGGATCATCGCCAAAATTGACATTGAGTGCAGGCAGTTCATCCACGGAGTTTGCTAATTGGGAGAGACGTTGCATGACGGAGTTTTGATCGATACTATCCACTGAAAGGAGTTGTTTCAGATCTTGATTTATGGCAGATCGAACGGCTATTGCATCGGTATTATTTATTTTTGCGAGTGTTTCATCGGCAAGTTTTAACAAAGATACGCCGGTATCGACATCGTTGTCTAAGACTAATTTACGTAACGCATTGTTTAATAAGAAGTCAGCTTCAGAAAATAACCAATCATTAGGTTGTTGTGCTGCTGCTTGTTTACTCACATAATCAAGCTGTTGACGTATGGCACTCAAGGCTTGTTCTTTTGCAGAAATCTGCTGTTCAAGCTGGCTTACTTTGCCTTGTATTTCAGCATTGGCTTTTTCAAGAGTAACAACTTGCGCTTGACTATTTTCGGCGGAAGGATTGAGCGTTGTTTGAATCATTTGCCCTTCAAGTGCGGTCAATTTTTGTTGAATTTCGCTCACTTGCTGTTGACCAAAATAATAGCCTGCGCCTCCCACGCTCAAGGCGATTAAAATAGCGAGCAAACTTAACCCCGTTCCACTTTTTTTTACGATAGTTTGAGGTGCTTGGGAGAGTGTATCTGCTTGATTTTCAACCGTATTTTGTACGCTATCATCAAGATTTTCTAGCACTTCATTTGATTGATTTTTCGTCATATTCATTCCTTATTAGGTCATTTAGCTAAGTAATGTTTTTAACAAAGTTTGATTATCTGCTTTTGGCGATAAGATAACGGTTTGCCAGCCTTGTCTTTTTGCAGCTTCAGCGATTCGTGGGCTTACTGCTACTAAGCGACAATTTTTAAGCCAATTCTGCTCATTTTCCGGAACAAATTCAATGAGTGCTTGCAAAATTTCTATGCTGGTGACGACTAAAGTATCCACACCGGAGCGTTTACAGATGCTGGTTTGCTCCTCTCTATTATAATTAATAGGTTCTCGGCGGTAACATTCCAAAATATCGACATTTGCCCCCCGTTGTCTTGCTTGTTCGGCAAAATATTCCCGTCCGCCATTGCCACGTAAAATTAAAATCTGTTTTCCATTAAGTTGCTGCATAGGGGGAAGGGCAAGTAAAGCTTCACTATTTTCTTGTGAAATAGGATAACGGGTAATTTGCTCGCTTTGACAAGAAAAATACTGCGCGGTTCTCTGCCCGACCGTAAAGTATTGTAAATCTTCACGCCAAGAAAAACCGGTTTCTTTCAAGGTTCTCACGGAAAAATCGACCGCACTTTTAGAGACAAGGAAGACATAATCGCCGGTGTTGAGCTGGTTTAGTTTCTTGGGGAGATCGCCAAGATCATTGCCACTTTCAAAGGTAAATAAAGGTAAATGCAATGCTACGACTCCCGATTGATTGAGTAAGTCAACCAGTTGTTTTCCTCGTTCATCGGGACGAGTGACGAGCACAGCCATTATTGCTCCCCTTGGGCATAAACTTTGCTAAGAATACGATCCGCACCTTGGCTGAGCAGTTGCTCTGCGATTTGAACACCTAATTCTTCTGCATTTTCAACCGCACTTTTTCCTTCCGCTTTGATAAGGGATGAACCGTCAAGTTCACCAACAAGGGCTCTTAAATAAATCTGGTTGTTTTCTAATACTGCATAGCCACCAATAGGCACCTGGCAGCCTCCCTGTAAATGAGCATTCATCGCTCTTTCCGCTAATACACAGGCTGTGGTTTCTTGATCTGAAAGAGGGGCAAGTAATGTTTGCACGGCAATATCATCTGTTCGACATTCTATCCCGATAGCACCCTGACCGGCAGCAGGTAAAGAAAGGCTGGTATCAATAAAGGAAGTAATGCGTTCTTCCATTCCTAGGCGAATTAATCCCGCTGCAGCAAGGATAATCGCATCGTATTCCCCCTTATCTAATTTACTTAAACGCGTGCCGACATTGCCACGTAATGAGCGAATATCTAAATCCGGTCGTAATTGCTTTAACTGACATTGACGGCGTAAACTTGATGTACCAACAATCGCCCCTTTAGGTAACTTGTCAAGTGATGTATAGCGATTGGAAACAAAGGCATCACGTGGATCTTCTCGTTTACAAATCACACTTAATCCAAGCCCTTCAGGAAATTGCATCGGAACATCTTTCATGGAATGCACGGCAATATCGGCCCGTTTCTCTAACAACGCATTTTCTAATTCTTTAACGAATAAGCCTTTTCCTCCAATTTTCGCCAAAGGCGTATCAAGAATGACATCACCTTTGGTGATCATGGGCACAAGTTCCACGGAGAGACTAGGATGAAGCGCTTCTAAACGATCTTTAACAAAATTCGCTTGCCATAGCGCAAGCGGACTTTGACGAGTAGCAATTCTTAAAATGGTCGACATGATTATCACGATGTTTATGTCTTAGCAATTCTCCTATCCTATCACTGTTAGAGTGAAAAGTCAGTTTTTTTGATTTTTCGTTCTGTATGAGTTTTCCCAATATTTCCCTAATGTAGAAGGATTGGGAGGATTCAATAGCTATCTTATTTTTAATGTAGTCTTTTGAGAGTCGTAACGAAATGAGAAATGAATGAGATAAGAGTAAAGGGTTCCGTTATTTAGTGAAACTGGTAATAGAACGACTTGCTTTCAAATTAAGGAGTCTAAATTCTTTAACATTTGTGATGGCTTAGTCTAATTAACGTATCAATCTATGACAATTAGGGATGTTTTATATACAAAGTGTGGTTAAGTTTAAATAACTTTTGTTTATAAAAAGATGAGTTTATGTAAATTTTTGTAAATAAGCTTGTTGAGTTGTAAATTTTTCTTTAAATTTTAACGAAAATTAGGTAGTACCCCTAAGCAGTTGGTGCTAGTGCTAGTTTGACCAATACAACAAATATGGAATAAATCTTGACTTAAACATATTAGGGATAAAAATGTGTCAACTGTCAACTGTCAACTGTCAACTGTCAACTGTCAACTGTCAACTGTCAACTGTCAACTGTCAACTGTCAACTGTCAACTGTCAACTGTCAACTGTCAACTGTCAACTGTCAACTGTCAACTGTCAACTGTCAACTAGGTTTTTCCTTTCCTGATTTCTACACTTTTCTTAAATCTTCTCAGGATGCTTTTAATTGAACATGCTGGGTTGTTTTATTATTGATAACTTAATTATTTAAGAGGTTTTTTTATGAATAAAACATTACTTAGTTTAGGCATTATTTATGCTTTGACTGGTTGTTCACGTGATGGTCAGCCATTAGAAGTATGGAATAACTTCAACGAAAGTAAAATTTCTGCCCAACTGGGTGAGAACCAATCCTTAGCGGTGTTTTATCGCCAGGGAGATCTACAGGGGCCTGCGACCAATATTTATATAGATGGAAACTACCAAGCATCATTGTTACCAAATGCTTACAGTGCAGTGCCGGTATGCGCGGATAAACATTTATTCAGTACATCTTTCAGCATAAATCAAAAATTTGGTAATCGCACACAGGGGGTGAGCTATACGCTGCCTATAGGTGAAGTCGCATATGTTAAGGTATCGCAAGAGGCTAATGGGCAACTTTACTTACAACGTGTAGAGCGTTCAATTGCTGAACAAGAAATTGCAAATTTACCGAAAGAGAATCAAACCTTATCAAGGGTGCCTAATGCAGCTAACTGTCAACCGCCTGTTGTGATCGCAGCGATTGCAGTAGATAGCAGTGCATTATTCGCTTTTGATAAATATAGCTATAAAGATATTCTTCCGGATGGTCGTGAAAAATTAGAACAATTTATGACTCACGTAAAAACCTTAAATGTTTCTCACATTGTTGTGGGAGGGCATTCAGATAATTTGGGCTCGGATAGTTATAACCTCTCCTTGTCAGAGAAACGAGCTAATAGTGTGAAACAGCAGTTACAACAAGTGGGTATTTCCGTACCTGTGAAAGCAATTGGCTATGGTAAGAAAGAACCTGTTGTGACGAACTGTGGTGGATTATCCGGGGCTGCAGAAAAACAATGTAATTTACCGAACCGTCGTGTTGAAGTGACGGTTTACGGAACGAAATAAGTTTAGTATCTAAGGAATTAATATGTCGACTACATTAAAAGTATTAAGTGCAAAAAAAGTGATTGCCTCTCATAAAATTAAGAAAGGGGATGCATTAGTTCTTGAGGCAAGAGATAAATCTAACTACCAATTGATTGACGATCAAACAGGATTTAGCCCACAAAATATTATTGCTAAGCGTGAAGGGAAAGATTTAAAAATCTTTCTAGAAGATGGAGATATGTATTCGGATGTGGTGATTAAGGGTTACTACGGTGATGAGAACTCAGAAAAAGTGACCAATTTGATCGTTGGTCAACACGAAAGTGGTGGCATTTATGCCTATGTTCCTGAATCTGGTGTAAAAGCAGATGCAGTGAGTATGTTGACCGAAGGAAGTGCTGCACCGCAAGCACTAGGGGGAGAAGAGCTTTCTAGTGCTTTCTGGGTATTTAACCCATGGTGGTTATTAGCATTAGTACCATTAGCTGCGGGTATTGCAATTGCTGCTGGTGGAAGTAGTGGAAGTAAAAATACGGCTCCTCAACCTAAGCCAGAGTCTTCTAAAGGTCCGACGATAACTAT
>NZ_MLHN01000021.1 GCF_001999285.1 Rodentibacter genomosp. 1 | reverse complement strand
TTCTATTTCGTCCATCCTCTATCTCCTTTTTGTTGCTTATCTGTTGCAGTGTTTAAATAACCTAAAATAGATCTAAAATCATTCTTAGCATTTTTAAAACTATCAACCTCAGCTAATAAAATAGAGCTATTCGTTTTCATTCCTGCAAATGTGCTATGTTTTGTATTAGCTCCGAACCTATCTCTTAGCACTTTATCAGTTATCTTAAACCAACCATTATTTTTATTATCCTGTAATTCTAAGTATTCATACTTATCGCCGTTTTTCCTAACAATTGCCGCATGTTTCCCAACAACGAAAAAATACTCTTTATCATTTTCAAGCAACTCATTCTTTAAGACTTGAACAGCGCCTTTAGATTCCACCGGTACATAGAAATGTTTAAAAATGACACCATCAAGACCAAGAACTTTCATAAGGTTAATTCCTCTTGAGAAAGTATCACAACTAACACCCCCACGGTAGTCAGTAACATCAAGCCCGATTCTGTTACCAATGTAAGAAAGTGCTAAGGAGGCACAAGATCCTTCAGTTTCATCTCCCCCTGAAATTTTTTGAATAATTTCATCACGAGAAATTGGTTCTTTCAAAAGTTGAACGGGATTATATTCTACGCCTTTTTCTTTGAAAATGTTCATTACGCCTTGTGCTTTCTCGCTATATGTGAGGGGAATATCATTTATTTTTTTTATATGATCTTTCCATCTATTACTACTTGATACGACATTCAGCTGTGTTAACGTCAATGGCCGACCACTTTGATCCAACATATCCCGAAAGGTAATCACCCCTCGCCGCCATAAATCCGCTTTTCCTTTACCGAGCACTGCGTCCTGTTCAGACGGTGATTTGCCTTTCAACCAATTTTCGTAGTTGATATTTTCACTGACTTGTCCATCCATTGAAGCACGCGTGCTTTCGGGTATTTCATCGACATTGTCAAAACCTAGCTCTTTCCACGATTTCATCACCAGTTGCAAAATAGAGCGACAACGCGGATGAAGTGGCGGGCGTTTGTAAGGAATATCGTGATCAATTGGCTTTTTCTCTACATCCCACACTAAACCGTCTCGAACACGACAAACTTCAGAAGTTCTCATATCCAAAGTTGCTAAATGCTTTTCGCCTTTGATTAAATCAAGATTTTCATCACGCAAAGCTTGATGGGCTTCGTCGGCGGTTTTGGCAACAGCCGTAATCACCAAAGTTTCTGCGTGGCGACGTGAAGTTCCCATTAGCTCTTTTACATCGCCTACTAATTCGTGGGTTTGCTTTCCGTCTAATAAACCCTGCCGAATAAGGGTTTCAAACCGAAAAGCCATATCATTACCTTGTTTTTTCCACCAATCTTCTAATGGCGCACCGGCAATTAATGAGGCCCGTTGAGTGGCTTTTAATTTGTAATCCGGTACTTGATTGAAAAAATCAAAACCAACTGATTCATTGTAGAGTTTTTGAAGTGCGGTTGTTTCGGTCATAAAAAAACCGCTTAACTCCGTGTCGGTGTAAGCGGTCAGTTCTTGATATGTATTGGTAATTTCGCCTTTCAGCTCTCGTAGCAATTTATCTAATTCCCGTTTTGGTAAGGCTTCAATACCGGCAGCGGAAATCCGATTCAATAGGGCTTTTTGTGTTTGATTAAGTCGCTTCCAAACTGCTTGGCGAAGATGAGCATCATAGCGAAAATGGAGAATTTTACGATCTGTCAGCGCATAAGCGATTTTTTCATCAAGCGTCTGTTTCTTTATTGAATTGACCTTCATAATTTAATCCCTCTGCTTCCAATCGTGCCTGTTCATCTTCCCAGTTTAGATTATCACTAATCAATCCACGGCGTTTGGCTTCTTCAAAAGTGGATTGTTTAGAAAGATTACCGCTTGTTTGCAGTTTGATCACCGTATCCATTGAAGCATTTGGATCGAAATCGCTATCGATATTGCCGCTAATTTCTACACTACCGACCTGTTGAAGCCCGAGCCAATTACCCACATATTCCAACACTAAATCTAAGGCATCTTCAAATTGATTAGCATAAAGCCTTAATTGACTGATTTCTTTCCCCTGTTCGTCACGGGATTGGCTATCAGTTAATGCTAATACAGTTTTATCCAGTAATTTTGCGCCGGCAACACGCATTTGGCTTTCCAGTTCTTTCAAGCTTTCTTGACCGGCAGTAATGGCATTGCCTGAATGTTCAACATAACGAAGATCGCCGTTTTGTGGAACATCGATTAAACTGCCTCCAATTTTAACGGGATTTTGGTCATTCATTCCTATACGAACCAGTAATGGTACGCGGGCTGTATTGAGAATATTGTCTTGATCGCTTTGACTTTGCCAATGCTTGATATTGAGATAAGCCAATTCAAGTAGGGGACTTTCACCAATCATAAAGCCTGTTTTATTCGTGCTAAATGCGACAATGGGGACATAATCAAGCGGTTTGTTTTGGGCGAAAAGCTGTACTTCTTCGTGTAATTGCCAACCATTTTGTAATTTACGGTATTTCCGCACCCGACCAATTTCATATACGCAAATTTGCTCAATGGTTTTCAGTGCAAATTCGCCATCATCTTCGATCACGTTTTCCTTGTAACGGAATTGAGTGATTTGTTGCTTGCCATTGATTCTTGCCGTTTTAAAGCCAAGCACGGCTTGCGGTTTGATTTCGATTAGATAAGGTCTTGCTCCGGCTGCTTTTTCATCTGCGAGTGTTTTTATATTTTCAGTACGAGTGTAATCCACTAACACATAAGAAACCCCATAAGCCAAGGCTGAATAAAACCAACGGGCCGAAAATACATCTAAATTATTGCCTTGAGCATCGACATCAGGCAAGAAATTTTGCTGTAGTGTTTCATTAATATCCTCTGTTGAGATTGCTTTAAAGAATACCCGCCCACACATTTGTGAGAGCGTTTCACGCAAAGCAGGGTAAAGGGTTGATCGATTTAATCGATTACGATAGCTTTTATCGCTTTCCAGTTCCATTTGAGGCAGATATTTTTCTTTTCGATGACGCATTTGAGCTGTACCGCCCAGTAAGTCATCAATGAGTTGAATTTGTTTATGCAACTCGTTCATTTCGCTGCTTACATTGGAGACATCTGACATTTTCAATCCTTAATAAATACTGAGTGGCGTTTGGTGCATTGTTCGGTATTCCAATGGTGCAAAACACATAATCAAAGCATCCGCCAAATTGGGGGACGGAATGCCACGTTTTTTCATATCCTTTTTACTTTCCACTTTCACCCGACCATTATTGTCATAATCAACACGAGGGCGAGAAAGTTCAGCTTTCAGATATTCCAAATTCGGTAATTCTCCATCTAAGCTAATCAATTCATCCACAGGATATTTATCACCAAACTCAACCGCACGATAGGTCTTATAAAATCGGTCTCTCACCGCCCACCAAGCCTGCGCTTTCACATTAGCGAACATATCGCCATTAGTTTTTCCGGTTATATACTCCCGAGTAG
>NZ_MLHN01000020.1 GCF_001999285.1 Rodentibacter genomosp. 1 | reverse complement strand
GGGGCTGACGCAGATTAGCCCGAAATTTCACACCATTTTCGCAATGTTTTTAACTGCTCTTTTGGTGTACCAAAGTTAAACCGAAATTCACATTCCTTCAAGAATAAAGGAAAACTTTTTCGGTCTATTCCATTATATTTTCGAAGTATCCGCTTAGCTTGACTCCAAAAATTTTCAATTCCATTAATATGGTTTTGTTTCACCGCAAACAACTCTGAATGGTTAATCCGTTCGTGGTGAAATTCGCTTACATCAAGGGCATTATAACTACGATAAGTATCGGTATAAACCCAGCTATCAGGCTTGATTTTCCTTGCTATAACAGGCTGAGCGTTGTTGTCTTTGTATCCATTGACGACCACAGTAAACACTTTACCTTGCCGTTTCAATATCCCCAAAATAGCCACTTTTCCTGCCGCCCCACGACCTCGTTTTCCTTTACGATGTCCACCAAAATAGCTTTCATCTAACTCAATTTGTCCGTCAAATACTTCATCCACTTCAAGGGCTAAATAATAGCTGATGACCTCACAGATTTTGCGGTAAAACAGGATTGCTGAATTAGGCTGAATACCGAGTAAATCTGCTACTGAGCGAGCTGTTACTTCTAATACAAAAAACTCAAGGCGCTTTTTCTGTATAGATTTCTTTAATTTACAATGAGTTATCTTCATTTTTGTAGATTAACATACTAGCTAATCTACGTCAGCCCTTAAATCTTAATAAACATAAAAAAGTGGGGAATTATATTCAACACTATTCATATTGAACATAGCCAAAAAACAAAATAAGGGGATTGCCTCTCCCTTTTTATTCCCCCCCTACACCTTCAAACATGCCACAAAATGAGTGCCGTTATCAGTATTAAATGCCGGTTTTTGTGTACTACAACGTTCATCTGCCAACGGACATCTTGTGCGGAAGACACAACCTGAAGGCGGGTTAATCGGCGAAGGAAGATCGCCTTCTAACAGCTGAATATTTTTGTTTCGTTCCAATTTGGGATCGGGAATCGGTACGGTGGACATTAACGCTTTAGTATAGGGGTGTTTGGTATGGTTATATACTTCATCGTCACTCCCCAATTCCATGGCATTGCCTAAATACATCACCAGTACACGGTCGGAAATATGTTTTACCACTGCAAGATCATGGGCAATAAAAATCAGCGACAGCCCCATTTCTTCTTGTAATGATTTCAACAAATTTACTACTTGGGCCTGAATGGACACATCCAGTGCGGAAACCGGCTCATCACAAATAATCATTTTCGGTTCAATAATTAATGCACGGGCAATACCAATACGCTGACATTGTCCCCCTGAAAATTCGTGCGGATAGCGGTTAATCAAATTTGGCAATAATCCCACTTTTAACATCATCGCTTGCACTTTTTCTTTTACTTGCTCTGCGTTCAAATGAGGTTGATAAATTTTGAGCGGCTCCGCAATAATTTCACCAATATTCATTCGAGGATTGAGGGAAGCAAGGGGATCTTGAAAAATCATTTGGATATCTTTACGTGTATCACGCCATTGTTTGGGCGATTGTTTACGTAAATCTTTGCCCAACCAAACAATTTCGCCTTCGTTTGATTCCACTAAGCCAATAATGGCACGGGCGAGGGTGGATTTTCCACAGCCCGATTCGCCTACAACACCTAAGGTTTCGCCGGCATAAAGTTGAAAAGACACATTTTTCACCGCCTTTAAGGTTTGTGATTTGGCAAAAAAGAGGGCTTTATCATTTTTAATCTTGAAGGATACGCCCAGATTTTTGACCTCTAATAACAGATTTTTCTCTTTAATCATAAGTGTTGTCCTTCAAATTGTTCCGGCGGAATCCAGCAATTCCGTAAACGCCCTTGGGAAAGTGCGGTGAGTTTTGGTGCAGTTTTGCATTGCTCTCCGGCATAATGACAACGGGGTGAAAACGGACAGCCTGTCGGTAAATGTAACAAATTTGGCGGATTTCCCCGAATCGTGACGAGCGTTTCATTTTTACCGTCAAGACGAGGAATCGCTTCCATCAGCCCGAGGGAATAAGGATGGGTCGGGTGATAGAAAATTTGTTCCGCCGTGCCGTATTCCATTGTCCGACCGGCATACATCACGAGTACTTGATCGCAAATCCCCGCGACCACACCAAGATCATGCGTGATCATAATAATCGCCGTGTTAAATTCCCGTTTGAGTTCATTTAATAAGGTCATAATTTGTGCCTGTACCGTCACATCCAGTGCGGTGGTTGGTTCATCGGCGATCAGTAATTGGGGGCGGCAAAGTAATGCCATAGCAATCATCACACGTTGGCGCATACCGCCGGAAAATTCGTGCGGATACATCCCCATACGTTTTTTGGCTTCCGGCATTTTCACTGCGTCCAACATGCTTACCGATTCATTGAATGCCGTTTGTTTGTCGTAACCTTTGTGCAACATCAGGACTTCCATTAATTGTTCGCCTATCTTCATATAGGGATTCAAGGATGTCATGGGATCTTGGAAAATCATCGCAATTTGTTCTGCTCGGATTTTATTAAGTTGTGCCGTCGGTAAATTGACCAGTTGTGTGCCGTTAAATAAGGCTGAACCGGAAACTTTCCCGTTTGCTGCAAGCAAGCCCATTAAGGCAAAGGCAGTTTGGGATTTACCGGAACCGGATTCCCCCACAATGCCGAGGGTTTGTCCGGCATCTAAGGTGAAATTGAGATCATTCACCGCCGTAACAATACCGTCAGGCGTATGAAAATTGACATAGAGGTTTTGCACAGCCAATAAGTGCGGTTGATTTTTGTATTGTTTTTCCATAAACCTCTCCTAGCGATCTTTCGGGTCAAGGGCATCACGCAAGCCATCGCCGATAAAGTTAAAACAAAATAGTGTTAAACAGAGGAAGAAGGCAGGGAAGATTAAAAGCCAAGGGGCGACTTCCATTTGTGCCGCGCCATCACTTAATAATGCCCCCCAACTGCTCATTGGTTCTTGTGTTCCCAAACCTAAAAAACTCAAGAAAGACTCAAATAGAATTAATCCCGGTACTTCCAAAGAGGCGTAAACCGCCACTAAACCTAATACATTGGGAATGATATGTTTGAGGATTATTTGACGGCGTGGCACACCGCATACAATGGCGGCTTCAACAAATTCTTTGTTTTTAAGACTAAGGGTTTGACCGCGTACAATTCGAGCCAAACCCAGCCAGGCAATCGCACCGATGGCAATGAAGATCAATAGAATATTCTGTCCGAAAAGAGTGACCAGCAAAATCACAAAAAACATAAAAGGGAATGAGCTGAGAATTTCTAAGAAGCGCATCATTACCATATCAATTTTGCCGCCAAAGTAGCCGGAAATCGCGCCATAAATTGTTCCGATCATCACCGAAATTAACGCACCGGCAATCCCCACCATCAGGGAAATCCGCCCGCCAATGGCAACCCGAACTAGAAGATCGCGACCGGATGAATCCGTGCCGAAGAAATGCAATCCCTCCGTAGTAGGCGCAACGCCCATCATATTCCAATCTGTATCTTCATAGGCAAAGGGGAAAAATAGGGGCGCAAAAGTGATAAATAACAGGATAAATGCCAATAAAATTAAACTGGCTACGGCGGCTTTATTGCGGAAAAAACGGCGTTTCGCATCTTGCCAGAGGCTACGCCCTTCAAGTTGCATTTCATCCATACGTTCTGCAAGTTGTTCCACAAATTCGGTATTTTTTTGATTAATAGGTTGGCTCATTACACACTCCTAATAACGAATTTTTGGGTCAATGACGGCATATAAAATATCGACAATCATATTAAACAAAATAGTGAGCGTGCCAACCAGAATGGTTAAACTCAATACTAAAGAATAATCACGGTTTAGTGCGCCATTCACAAATAATTTACCCATGCCAGGTAAACCGAACACGCTTTCGATCACCATTGAACCTGTGATAATGCCCACAAATGCGGGGCCAAGATAAGTGATAACAGGTAAAAGTGCGGGGCGCAGTGCGTGTTTTAAAATAATTCGATGGGTAGAAAGCCCTTTGGCTTTGGCGGTGCGAATAAAATTGGAATGAAGCACTTCAATCATTGAACCCCGCATAATTCGAGAAATTCCCGCCACATAGGCAATTGTGAGTGAGGCAACCGGTAAAATTAAATAAGGCAAGGCGCCTTCATTCCAACCACCGGCCGGCAACCAACCAAGCCAAATGGCAAAAAACAATACAAGTAGCGGGGCGAAGACAAAACTGGGCATAATAACCCCTGTCATCGACATACTCATCAAAATGTAATCCCACCGACTGTTTTGTTTTAATGCGGCGATTGTGCCGACAGAAATACCCAGCGTGAGGGCAAACAAAAAAGCAATGCTGCCGAGTTTGAGAGAGACTGGAAATGCCGCGCCGATTAAATCGTTCACAGATTGATCTTTATATTTAAACGAAGGGCCAAAATCACCCTTGGAGAGATTTTCTAAATAAAGAAAGTATTGTTTATGCAGCGGTTCGTTCAAATGATATTTTGCTTCAATATTTGCCATCACTTCAGGCGGATAGGCACGTTCGGAAGTGAAAGGGCTGCCCGGCGCCAAACGCATGAGGAAAAAAGAAAACGTAATTAAAATAAACAATGTGGGAATCGCTTCTAACACACGTTTAAGAATAAATTTGAACATGGTTACTCCCCCCTAAAATATGACTGAGATATTTTCTTTCTCTGTTTATGAGGCAAGAATTTGATGAAAATAAAAGTGCGGTCAAAAAAACAGGTGTTTTTCCAACCGCACTTTTTTCTTAATGCTTAATGATATAAAGATTGCGCAAGAAAATATGGTCTTGCGGATCTTTACCGGTATAGCCACCCACATAAGGTTTTACTAAGCGTGGGTTAACATAATTATAAACCGGCACGATAGCGAAATCTTTCGCCAAAATCGCTTCTGCTTTGGCATAGGCTTGCGCACGTCCTTTCGCATCGCCGGCTAAATAAGATTCCGCCATTGCTTTATCATATTCCGCATTGGCGTATTTTGCCGTATTGTTGCTGGAGGTCGATAAGAAATAGTTACCAAAGGTTGTCGCTTGGTTATAATCCGCACTCCAACCGGCACGAGCGACATCATAACGACCGGCACGACGGCTATCAATATAGGTTTTCCATTCTTGGTTTTCTAATTTCACATCAATTAAGCCTTTGGTATTGGCTTTCCACATAGAGGCGGCGGCAATCGCCACTTTTTTGTGATTTTCATTGGTGTTGTAAAGAATGGTGAATTTCAACGGGTTAGATTTACTGAAACCGGCTTCTTCCAATAACTTAATCGCCTCTTCATTACGTTTTGCCATTGGTTCTTGGGAATAAGACGGTTGCTGAATAAGTTCTCCCTCTGCGATATAAGTTGGTGTGAAAACGTAGGTCGGGGTCTGACCTTGCGCCATGACTTTATCTGTAATCACGCTACGATCAAGGGCATAGTTTAAGGCTTGACGTACCCGTTTATCATTAAAAGGTGCTTTCTGATTGTTGATTTCATACATATAAGTGGCCAAAGTGCGGGCAGTAAATACCTGATCCGGCAATTCTTTCTTCAACTTGGCGAATTGCTCAGGTGGAAGTGCGTAGTTGGTAATATCTAAATCGCCGGCACGATAACGAGAGACATCGGTACTTGGATTTTCAATTGCTAGGAAAGTCGCCGTATTAATTACCGTTTCTTTATCATTCCAATAAAGCGGGTTGCGTTCAAATTCAATTTTTTCATTGATAACGTGATTTTTTAGTTTGTAAGCCCCATTGCTCACAATATTTTCTTTTTTCACCCAAGCATCACCAAATTTTTCAATGATTTTTTGCGGTACGGGTAATAAGGATTGGTGGGTCGTTAAGCCGGCGGCATAAGGCACAGGGTTAGAGGAATAAACCACAAAGGTGTAATCGTCTTTGGCTTCAACGCCTAATTCTTCCGGTTTTTTCTTGCCGTCAATAATATCTTGCGCATTCACCACCTGCATATAGTCTAAAAAGCTGGCATAAGGTGAAGCCGTGTTCGGATTAACTAAACGGCGCCAAGAATACACAAAATCTTGAGCTGTAATTGGCTCACCATTTGACCATTTTGCATCTTTGCGGAGATGGAATGTCCAAGTTTTATAATCCGGCGAGCTTTCCCAGCTTTCGGCAACGCCCGGAATGAATTCACCATTTGGATCAGTACTGACTAAGCCTTCAAAAAGCTGATAGGCTATTTGTGATTCCGGTACGCCTTCCGTTTTATGCGGATCGAAACTTTGCGGTTCCGAGCCATTATTAATCACGATATTTTGTACCGGTGCAAGCTCTGTTCCCACAGGAACTTGAGCGGCATAAAGGCTACCTGAGATCACTAAAGTGAGAGAGGACAAGATAAATTTACTGAGTAAGTGATGTTGCATAGACACTCCTTTCTTAGGGTTAATTATATTGAAATCTTCCTTGGTCTAATTGATCTATCTTAAATATTAAAATTTGTAAAGGTTTTATTTTCATAAAAATGTGACATCGATCACAGTTTCAATAAAAAATAGAAAACTCTAATTTTTCTTTAAAAAACAATTGAATATATTGCATTTCTCGCTTTCACTTCAAATTCAAATTATGCTATCGTAATACAATCAAATTAACGAGTAAGGAGAAGACAAATGACAACTCAGTTAGATTCACTTCGTAGCATGACCGTTGTGGTTGCAGATACCGGCGATATTGAAGCCATCAAAAAATACCAACCTCAAGATGCGACAACTAACCCCTCTTTAATTTTAAGTGCCTCAGCACTGCCACAATATGCCCCTCTTATTGATGAAGCCATAAGCTATGCCAAAGCACAAAGTAGCGACAAAGCACAGCAATTGATTGATGCGGAAGATAAATTAGCAGTAAACATTGGTTTAGAGATTTTAAAAATCGTCCCGGGACGTATCTCTACCGAGGTCGATGCCCGCCTTTCTTACAATACGCAAGCTACCGTTGAAAAAGCCCGTAAACTGATCGCCCTTTACAATGCTGCCGGTATTTCAAATGATCGTATTTTGATTAAAATCGCTTCAACATGGCAGGGTATCCGTGCGGCAGAAATTCTTGAAAAAGAAGGCATTAACTGTAACCTCACCTTATTATTCTCTGAAGCACAAGCGCGTGCCTGTGCGGAAGCCGGCGTGTATTTAATTTCGCCATTCGTAGGTCGTATCTTAGACTGGTACAAAGCAAACAGTGACAAGAAAGACTATGCCCCTGCTGAAGATCCAGGCGTGATTTCTGTGACCAAAATTTACAATTATTACAAAGAGTATGGTTACAATACCGTAGTAATGGGAGCAAGCTTCCGCAATGTGGGGGAAATCACTGAATTAGCCGGTTGTGATCGCTTAACAATTGCACCACCGCTACTCAAAGAATTACAAGAAAATTCAACCGCACTTGTGCGTAAACTTGAATATAAAGGTGAAGTGAAAGCCAAACCTCAACCGTTAACTGAAGCGGAATTCTACTGGCAGCACAACAGTGATGCCATGGCAGTCGAAAAATTGGCTGAAGGTATTCGTAAATTTGCCATTGACCAAGAAAAATTGGAAACAATGCTTGCTGAAAAATTATAATTTTAGCAGGCTTTTATAAAGCTGCGGTCGTTATTTTATAAATAACGACCGCTCTTTTTTTGGGCGTAACAGGCAAATAAAACCTTGACGGAATAAATAAATTGATGAAAAATCTGCCACCTGTTTCGCCTTAAAGCTGTCGCTCATTCACTTTTCCAAAAGACAAATGAATCATCGCACTAAGGGTGAAATTTCGTACCGTACTTTGACGATATAAAAAGTGCGGTTAATCTTTCCAACACTTTCGGAGCAAAATATGTCAGGTATTTTTACTCAAACTCCGCCAAATCGTCGCCGTTATGGTGTGGCGATTTTTGTCGGTATCATCGCAGGGATTATTTCTGCATTCGTAAAATGGGGGGCGGAGCATCCTTTCCCACCACGTAGTCCAATTGATTTCTTCGCTGCAGCTTGTAAGGTGGACATCACGGGATTGACCCAAGATCAAGTATTACAGGTTTGTTCACGTGCATTTCTAAACCCACCACACGTTTTCTTACGTGACTATCTAGGTATCGACCCTACAGAAGCAGCATTTACTTTTGCTGATCATGCCTTTAACTGGATTGGTGTAACACACATCGCCTTCTCATTGGTCTTCGCTATTGGTTACTGCTTAGTGGCAGAACGTTTCCCTAAAATCAAATTCTGGCAAGGTATCGGTGCAGGTATTATCGCAAACATCTGTGTACACTACATCACCTTCCCGGCATTAGGTTTAACGCCACCGGTTTCAGAATGGCCACTCTATGAACATATTTCCGAATTAGTCGGTCATATTTTCTGGTTCTGGACAATTGAAATTATTCGTCGTGATTTACGTAATCGCATCACCGGTCAACCCGATCCTGAAGTTTCTTTAAAAGAAGCGACTGAATAAAGCAAAAAAGTGCGGTGAAAATTCACCGCACTTTTTTATTTCAAAATAAAAAGCGTTAAACCCACGTTCAACACTTTTTACTCTATAGACTAACGTTCTTGCAATGCCTGTTTCATACGTGTAATTGGCTTGATGAGATATTGGAAAACCGTTTTTTCACCGGTTTTAATATCTACTGTTGCTGTCATCCCCGGCGTAATATCCAGTTTTTGCCCCTTGCTATCAGTGATTGATGTCCCTTGAGTTTCAATCAAAATTCGATAATAAGCTTGATCGGCATTTAAATTTAACTCACTACGACGACGTTCATCTTGTAATGTATCCGGACTTATTAAGGTCACTTTCCCTTCAAGACCACCATAAATAGAATAATCGTAAGCACTGATTTTTACTAAAGCAGGTTGCCCAGGTCGAATGAATGCTACATCTTTCGGGCTAATATAGGCTTGTACAAGCAAAGTGTCATCTAACGGTACAATTTCAAGAATATCTTGTCCAGCCTGCACCACCCCACCCACGGTATTAATACGGATATTTTTTACAACACCACGTAAAGGCGCTTTAATTTGTGAACGTTCTACCGGATCGGCACGCATTGCCATATTTTCTCTGGCTTGGGCAAGCTCAGACTCTGCTTGCACCAATTCATTATTAGCATCTGCCGAATAACGATTTCGACGCTCTGCAATTTGTTGAGCAAAGTCTGAAGACTGTCTCTGCATTCTGAGCAATTCGACTTGTGATACTACCCCTTTTTTTACCATTGGCTGAGTAATTGCAATTTCTTTATCTAAAAGTGCTTTACTTTGTGTCAAACCATTCACGGCATCAAGCATTGCTTTACGGCGAGCATTATAGGCTGCTGTTTCTCTTGAGATAACATCCCCAGGAATATCATCGGCAAATACTAATGGCTTACCGGCAGATTCCGCTTGTAAGCGAGCAACAACTGCCCGCAAGTTTTGCACTTTTGCTTCACTTTCACGTAAAATCGCAGAACTACGGGTATCATCAAGAGTAAGTAACACTTGCCCTTTTTCAACCACGTCCCCCTCTTTAACCTTCATATCTTGAATAATCCCGGGATCCAAGCTCTGCACTATTTGCTCACGGCTACTTGGAATCACACTACCTTGTCCACGAGTGACTTCTTCAAGGGGACTAAAATATGCCCATATCACAAAAGTGACGAGGAAAATAAAAAAGAGAATGATGACCGAAAAAATACCTCTGTGTTTTTCAACCTGTAACGCTGCATTCAAATCATTAATTAATGCTAAATCTGATTGTTTTATTTTTTCACTCACTATTCTGCTCCTTCAGTCGTATTAGCGGCTGGCTTTTGTTGTGTCTGAGATTCTTGTCCTTGAGGCGCTTGTTTTTGTTCATTTTTTCTTAAATGCTCTAAAACCGCATCTCTTGGCCCATCAATCGCAACTTTTCCGTTATCCATCACAATAATACGATTCACTAACTTCAATACTTGAGGACGATGGGTCACCATAATCATGGTGCGATTTCCCATCCAGCGGGCAAGTGCTTGTAGAACCATTTCTTCCGTTCCTTGGTCAAGATCACTAGTGGGTTCATCTAATAACACAACCCGTGGATCTTTTATGGTTAAACGAGCAAGCGCCACCAATTGTTTTTGACCTCCGGATAAGCCTTGCCCATTTTCCCCCAACGGCATATCCAATCCTCTTGGGTGACTATTCACCAAATGTTCTAGACCAAAACGATGTAATGCATTAACCAATTCAACATCACCTGCAAAATTATCCGCTCTGGCAATATCCAAGTTTTCACGTAATGAACCGAGGAAAAGACGTGGTGATTGCCCGAACAATGCGACTTGATTACGAAGATAATTTGGGTCAATTTGACGTAAGTCCACATTATCTAAAGTAACATTACCTCCACGAGGCTCATATAAACCGGCTGCTAATTTAAGTAGCGTACTTTTCCCACTCCCAACACGCCCTAAAATAGCGACTTTTTCACCCGGATTAATGGTAACCGATAGCTGTGATAAGGCATTCGGGCTTTCCTTATTATATTGGAAGTTCACATTATTAAAGCTAATTTTGCCTTGAGTTTGTTTTAAGGTAATGTACTTACGATCAGCGACTCTTTCGATTGGACGGTTCACAATTTCATCCACCCCTTTTAATGCTAAGCGAGCTTGTTGGAAACGGGTTGCTAATCCTGCAATTTGAGCAAGAGGGGCTAATGCTCGTCCAGATAAAATCACCGAGGCAATTAATGCCCCCATCGTAATACGGCTTGCTTCGTCTTCACTATGAATTAAATAGGTACCTAAAAGCACTAAGAATACAGTATTTAATTGCTGTAATCCGACAGAAAAATTCACCACAAAGTTACTTAAATCCTTAACTTTAATCTGTGAAGCCGAGGTTTTTGCAGTGTACATATCCCAGCGTTGTTGCGCCCAATTCGTAGCATTATTAGCTTTTAATGTTTCAATACCGTCTAATGCTTCAACGATTAAACCTTGACGTTGTGACGATTCACGCATCGATTCATTAATTCTTGCCGCCAATTTAGGTTGTACCGCAATTCCCACTAAAATTACAGTTGGAATAATAATGAGTGGAACAAGTGCTAATTTCCCACCAATTAAATAAATAACAAAGACGAATAAAAAGAGGAAAGGCAAATCTACCAACACAAGTAAACTCGCACTGGTCATAAATTCACGTACGGACTCAAAATCACGTAGGTTATTAGCATAAGAGCCTGAAGAAGCAGGTTTATCAATGAGCCTCAATGCCATTACTCGCCGGAATAAAGCGGAGCTAATAATCAAATCCGCTTTTTTACCGGCAATATCGGTTAAATGTCCACGAATCATTTTGGCTGCAAACTCAAAACTAATCGCTAATACAACCCCGATACTCAATGCCCACAAGGTCTCATACGTTTTATTTGGAATGACACGATCATATACATTCATCACATACAATGAGCTGACCAGTGCCAAGAAGTTGATAATAAAGGTAGCTAAAATGACCTGTCCATAATAGGCTTTAAAACGCCAAATCACTTTCCAAAACCAAGCCTTTGGTAAGTGATACTCCGGTAATTCAGAACGAATATCAGATGTAACCTTTGGCTTAATAAACCAACAATACCCTAAATAAATATCTTTGAGATCATTATAATCTAATACTCGTTCTACATTATCGGTTTGACGAATATGAAAACGACGGTTTACCCCTGTTCCCTCAATTTTGCTAATCACCAAAGCTTCTTCATCTTTCAAAATCGCAACAACCGGAGTTGCAAGACTTGGAATATCGGTTAAAGCACGTTTTGAAATAGAATTTTCAAAACCGTAGGTTTTTAATACTTCTCTTAAAGAAGAAAAATTTACATCCAACCGCTGATCTCTCATAACTTGTGCGGTTAATGCTTCCTGTGCAATAGGCGTACCATGTAACTGAGTCACTAACGCCAAATGTTCAATAATTGATTTCATACAACTCACGTATTTCTTTTGTTATTTCTATTTAAAATTTTGTGGGCGATTTTTCTGCCCCAACCCAATTTGCTATACGAGCTTGAGAAGCCAAATAGGCTAATGCTGCGTCACGAAAATCATTACGCGCAGTCACCTCATCAAGCTGTACACGTGAAAGTTCTTGATATGAGTTCAAAAGATCCATCAAACTCTTTGCCGCAACATCAAATTGAAGTTGATTATCTTCAACGACTTTACGTTGTAATACTATTTGCTTCCGTGCAACCTCTGCCAGTCTTTGGTTTCTAACCATATCTGTCTCAGAAGTTAACGATTTTTCTTGCACAGAAAGTTCAATTTCACGTAATTTAGCCTCTGCCGCCTTTTGAGAATAATAACGTTGTTGCTCTTCATATTTTGTTGCCGGATTATAAATATCCCATGACATATTCAGATAAACCTCGTGCTCATGTCGATTCGCCGTACTTTCTAAATTGATTGCAGGTAAACGTCTTGCTTTTGCCGCCTTCACTGCTGCTTTTGAGCTATTAAACTCTGCTTGCTGTGCTAAATAACTTGGGTTTTGTGTGATATCAGAATTTTTATATCGGCTAATAAAAGTTTTAACATCAATATTATTAAAGGGATCCACCAACTCTTTCTCAGTTAATACTTGTCCACGATTATATCGACTTAAACGATTTAATGCAGATTGCATCACTCGCTCCTGCATCAAAATCGTTGTTTCAACCTGATTCTTACGGGAAAGTGCCTCATTTACTTCCGAATAACGCCCTTCATCATATGTTGCGATAACGCCTAAATCCTTTAATGTTTTCTCATGCCAACGCAAACTTTCTTTGTACACGTCAATCGTTTCTTTCGCGCGAAGTGCGGTCAAATAAAGCTGAGAAATTTCTAACCCCATGGTTTCTTGCGTTTCGGTTAATGAGTGTTGATAGTAAGTTTCACGATGTTTATCACGTTCAATTTCCGCCTCAATACCTCCCCAGGCATAAAGATTCACCCTAGCAGCAACACCAGGTCCCGAACGACGTTCACTGGTATAACGGTGCTGTTGGCTTAATACCGATGTCCCGGTTAAGGATACTACAGGTAAATGCCCTGCCTCAGATACTTTTGTTTGGCTTGCAGCCATAGCAATATTCGCTTTTGCTTCGTCCAATGTTGGATCTGCTACAAACGCATATTTTAATATATCGTTTAATGGGGTTTTCGCTAAGATATTTGGCGAAAATAAAATAAATGCACTGGTAAGTGCCAATGAATATTTAGAAAAAGGTAAATATTTCATAACATTCCTTTCAGATTTTTTTCATTCAAGTAACTCGATTTCAAAGAACCTCTAGATCTCCTAGCTATTGAATACAATAGAAAACAAGGGGAGATCTACACCATTTATTTTTAAAATCGAAAGGCCACATCTTACTCTTTTCTGCTTTTTTTTCAATTGAAAACAAGCCTTATCTATAATGTTTAATCCCCTATCTCATACAAGATAGGGGATTTTTTTATATTAAAAAGTAGTATTCACTACACAACTTGAATATTGGCTTGAACATAAACAAGAGTATCGTCTTGGTGGTTAAATTCATAACCATCATATTGAACCCCGTCTTTTACCGTAGAGCCAACTTTATACCAACTACCTTTATTCCCTTCTTTAAGGTTAGCAGCGTTAGGACTTACATTGCCAAAGTCAACTTTGTCATCACGATCGCCTTTAACAAACACTGTCGTACGATCAGCACTCGCAGCATCTGAATTAATACGTAATGTATTACTGCCAGAACCTGAAATATCAATAGTTTCCACTTCAACAAAGTTTTTCAACTCAAGTATTGCACCTTTACCTGTAATTTTTACAGTATCATGACCTAAACCACCGTTGATCCTACCAACACCTTGCACGTAAGTTACATGATCATCACCCGCACTAAGCTCCATCTTACCGTTAAAATGACCGCCAATTTCAATGATATCCTTACCTTTACCACCATAAATTTGAGCACCCAGATCAACATTTTCCGCAATACGTAAATGATTAAAATCCGATGTATTATCATTACCCAAGCTACGGTCTGTGCCATCATGGTGAGTATTCAAAACAGCTTTACCACTACCTAAATCAATAATTGTACTATCAACTAAACTACCACCGATATTGATGACATTATCACCTACGGTACTTACAGCATCAATTTCTCCAACTTCCCCTGTAGTAATAACCAAAGGTTTATTTTTCCCTTTACTACTTAAACCAACAAGATCAATTGCATGAGATGAACCATCAATTCTGCTGTGGAAATAGCCTGCTGTCGCTTTTGGTGCAGTAAACTTCACCGAATGGCCTTCTTCAACAATCTTATCAATGTCCTTAACTAACTGACTACCTGGAACAGTGACAGCATCAATTAGTTTGTTATAAACAAATTTTCCAATTTCATCTGTAGTAAGTTCTGAAGGATTATTTTTCCTTTTACTACTTAAACCAACAAGATCAATCGCCCGAGATGTTCCATCAATTCGGCTGTGGAAATAACCAGCTGTCGCCTTTGGTGCATTAAATTTCACAGCATTCGAAATTTCTGCAGTATTACCCACGGCATCTGTTGTAGTCAACACCGCAGACACAATCTTATCAGCGTCTTTGAATAACAGGCTACCTGGAACAGTTGCACTAAATTTCCCCTCAGCATCTACCTGACGAGTGTAATAAGTTTTCTCATCTAAGAAAATACGAATTTGATCGCCCGGATTAAATTCACCTGTTACTTTACCCGAAATAGTATAGTGACCGTATCTATTCACCGTACCAATCGGATTAATATGCACCTGAGCATCAACCATCGTATCAACGGCATACTGCTTTTCTGCTCGGATTGTCCCTGTGTTACCTGCTGAATCCGTTGTTGTTAAAACTGCATAAACGGTTTTATCTGCATCATTTACTAACTGCTGTGCAGACACATCTGCGGAGAAACGACCCTGCTCATCCACATAGCGTGTATAGAATGTGTTTTCATCAATGAAAATACGTACCTGGTCACCTGTGTTAAACTCACCGCTCACTCGACCTGAAATCGTCACCGCACCTTTTGCTTCTGCGCCATTGATCAAATTATCTGCAGTGATATTGTCTAAAATTACCTGTGTACTGTCTGCATTTGGTGCTGTGGTATCCACTTCATACTGTTTTTCAGCACGAATTATCCCCGTGTTACCCGCCGAATCAGTTGTTGTTAAAACCGCATAAACAGTTTTATCTGCATCATTCACTAACTGTTGTGCAGGCACATCTGCGGAGAAACGCCCCTGTTCATCTACATAACGTGTATAGAATGTATTTTCATCAATGAAAATACGTACTTGGTCACCTGTGTTAAACTCACCACTCACTCGACCTGAAATCGTCACCGTCCCCTGTGCCTCTTGAGCATTAATCACGTTATCTGCTGTGATATTATCTAAGGTTACCTGTGTACTGTCTGCATTTGGCACTGTAGTATCAACTGTATAAACTTTCTCACCTTCAAACGTAAAAGCCTTACCATTTTTATGCGTAGTTAGTACCGCTTTGATTGTTTTATCTTCATCATTAACGAAATAACGAGCAGATAGCTCTGCCGAGAAATTACCCTCTGCATCAACACTCCGTGTTGCATAGGTATTCGCATCAAGGAAAATACGAACTTGATCGCCTTCCTTGAAATCCCCTTTCACTTTACCACTAACGGTAATATTACCTCTCGCTTCTTGAGCATTAATAATATTATCCGCAGTAATGTTATTTAATTCTACGCTTGCTTCCGGCTCTCTAACATCCAAGAGATAAACATGATCTTTTACCTCTGAACTATTACCGTGTCTATCCACAATATAGGCAGATACCAATAATTCATTATTTTCACCACCTTCCGGTGCATCGACCTTCAATTCAACCTGACCTTTATCAAGTACCTCTTTCGGTAACCGTATTGCCTTACTTTCTCCCTGATTCGTTTGAACAACTAATTCATCTGTTATTGAAAGCCCTTTAGGTAATGTCACCGTCACAGCCACTTTACCTTCCGCATCAATTTCATCAGAAGTTAAGAGAGCATCACCATTACCAATTACAATCGCACTTGGTTGCTTTGCTTTATCTGCACGGGCAATCGTATCAATATAAATACCCTCTTTGTTATAACCTGTTGGAGCTTTAATATCATAAGTGATTGAAATTTTCTCTCCAGGAATCGGCGCTGGCACACCAAATACTAGTTTGGAGCCCAACTCTTCTCTTGTCACTCTATGACTAATAGGCGTACCTTCATTATCTAAATTACGAGCCCCCGTTCCACCATAATACGGATGAATAATTAATAGAGAACCTGGAGTAATGTCATTCTTTCCAAACGTTAAAGTCACTCGAGCAATTTGTGTTGGATCAACCACATCACTTGAATAAATGATCGTCATTAAACAATTCCTTAAAAAATAAATTAAAATAATGTACTAAATTTAAACAGGTACACGACAAACCAAAACTCTACATTTCTCCCCACACTTTTCCTTTCAACAAGCGGTAAAAAAACTTTGAATTTCCAGAGAACCTATTATTTCTATCATTTAGTACGAACACTATCGTTTTAATCCGTCATAACTTCCACGAATCAAAATGACATAAAATAAACACAATGATAAGCAGGGCTTATCCATCTAATATCTTTGCAATATTTATTTCTCAATAAATCAACTCTCACCCTATCAAAAAGACAGGGAATGAATTGTATACAACAGCAAGATATCGCCCCACTTTCATCGTAATTTATCATTTTATTACAGGTATAAAACCTGTACAGATTGGTCAGTGCTACCTAATTTGCGTTAGAATTTAAAGAAAAATTCACAACTCAACAAGTTTATTTACAAATTTTTACAAACTCAAGGCACTTTGTTCGGTATGTGAGTATGCTTTCACCTGTAAAAAACTCTATTAAAATTAACCGCACTTTAAAAATCCTCCCGAATTCTCATTAAGGAGGATTTTGACCATTTTATAATGCTACCCAGTAAAACTAGATAACATCAATACCTTGCTGAATGTAGATCATTGCAGAACTATCACTAAGCGACCAAGTATCGTAACCTACTCCGTCCTTATCGATAACAGCCCCTTTCGACCACGTTTTTGCCCCGATTTCAAGTGAATCTTTCAGATTAGAACCTACTACATTTTGATAACCAATATTTACCTTATCATCGGCATCACCTTTGATGTAAATCGACCCTATTGCGGATTTATTCACATTGTCAGCATTCACATTCGTTAGAGTATTTGCACCACTACCGCTAATATCAATGGTTTCAACATTCATAATATTGCTAAAGTTAATGGTTCTGCCTGTACCAGTGATAATCAAGGTATCATCACCTTCACCACCATTAAAGGTACTAGCAAAGTTACCAGATACTGTTACTTTATCAGCTCCTATTCCGCCAAGTATTTCACCTGGTAATATTGCCTCAGTAATCACCCCTTCTGCCTCAACCTTATCGCCCAAAGTATAGAAATTACCATTTCCACCTACTTTTCCTTGAGCCACACCAAAGTCAAATACAGATTTCTCAACCGTGGCCTTCACAACCTCAATACCTTCTGTCACACTGTCTTCTTTCGGCGTTAATGTGAAACTTGCTGAAACTTCACCTTTTGCTATCGTCACAACAACAGTAGAACCTTCATGATTAACACCTGCACCATCTGCTTTCTTGATGCCGTTTGGATACCACTGAGAGGTTGTACCATCTACAGTATATTCATCTGCCGTAATACCATCTCCTGAAAGCTTAATCGCAACTTTATAATCTTTCTGTGCCGGCTTATTTAAATTAACGGTATAAGTGAGTTTACTATCCTCAACACCTTCATAAGCTGTGACAAAGTTTTTACCATTAATCTCAGTTTCAGTATTTGCACTGACACCTAATTCAAGTACTGCCGGGTCACCCGCAAGCTCTGTATCAGCATCACCTGCTGAACTACGGAATCTATAGGAATATTGAACATCTTTGCCTTCGTTGCCAAGTTTATCCGTCAAAGTTGCCATCACATCAATAGTCTGTCCCTGTATAGTCGGAGCTGGAACAAACACTTCCACTTTTCCTAACTCAATATCAGAACTATCTAATACTTTACTCACTACTTCAGGTACATAAGTATGTGGAGACGTTAATTCACCAATAGAAATTGAATCCTCATTAAATTCAAGATCTCGTGTCCCCCCCGCTTCTACCTTATAGGTTAAGGTATCACCTACTTTAGCATCAGAAGGCAATGTAAAGATTACACGAACGTCCCCATCTTTATTCACTTCTCCTGAATAGAGCGTTTCCTCAAAATCTGTAATAGAAGAAGCCGGAGTACTCATGCTTTTCTTATCCTCAGAAACAATGATTTGGAAATAAGGACCATTTGGCTCACTATCCGGATGCTCTTCAAAATAATCCGGCCCACCTATCGTCACTTCAATATTAGCTGATGTATCACGAGTCGCTTTCGCTTCCCCCGTAGAACTAACAAGATTCGCATCATATCCCGCAGTAATCGTTGCTGACACGACAAGCTCTTTACCATCTGCAGGAGCAACCACAGATTGTGTAACAGTTTTTCCAACATCACCTTCCTGAACGGTATAACTAATCGGATCTGATTCTGTATTCGCTGTTAGTGTCAAAATATCTCCTACTTTCGCATCTTCAGGAATAGATACAAAAACACTCACTTTTTCTACCGCACTTCCAGACAAAATCTCACCTTTAATAATGTATTCTACATCATCACCATAAGGTTTATTCACATCTGTACCAATAATTACTGTTGGTGCAGAACGTACAAAATCTACCATCGACTCATCCTGACCTTCCAGTGAGCTGTTTCCTGCCGGATCGGTAACGATGGCTTTCACTACCGTCGTTTCACCTTCCGCTGCCGGGGTAACCTTCACGGTAATACCGTTATTTAAGTCCTCTTGGGTTAATGGACGCTCTAAGATGATATTGTCATCTTGGTCTGTGATTTTTACCTTGTCTCCTACGCTGTAGCCTGCGTTGTTCGGGAAAGTCACTTTCACATCCGCTTTACCTTCGGCATCAACATCCGCTTTCTGGATTTTATCGTCACCGCCGTCTTGAATCGCCACTATCGGTTTGCCTGCATCATCTGCTTGACCATCGCCGTTTGTATCTCCCGGAACCACTAAATCCGTGACAGACTCATCCTGACCTTCCTGTGAGCTGTTTCCTGCCGGATCGGTAACGATGGCTTTCACTACCGTCGTTTCACCTTCCGCTGCCGGGGTAACCTTCACGGTAATACCGTTATTTAAGTCCTCTTGGGTTAATGGACGCTCTAAGATGATATTGTCATCTTGGTCTGTGATTTTTACCTTGTCTCCTACGCTGTAGCCTGCGTTGTTCGGGAAAGTCACTTTCACATCCGCTTTACCTTCGGCATCAACATCCGCTTTCTGGATTTTATCGTCACCGCCGTCTTGAATCGCCACTATCGGTTTGCCTGCATCATCTGCTTGACCATCGCCGTCTTTATCTCCCG
>NZ_MLHN01000002.1 GCF_001999285.1 Rodentibacter genomosp. 1 | reverse complement strand
TTATCCTTGACTTCTTTGCCGGCTCCGGCACAACCGCCCATGCCGTAATGCAACTCAACGCTGAAGATAGAGGCAATCGCCAATTTATTTTGGTGCAACTTGCTGAGAAAACGGACGAAAAATCTGAGGCCTTTAAAGCCGGCTACAAAACCATTTTTGACATCACCAAAGCCAGAATTGAGAAAAGTGCGGTTAAAATTCGACAAGATTTTCCTGATACGCAATGTGATTTAGGTTTTAAGATTTATCAAACCACCGATAATTTCAGACATCATAGTGATGATGAATTTTCCCTAGAACAGGCAACGTTGCCTTTTGTAGAAAACTTGACCGAAGCCCAATATCACTCCTTGCTCACCACTTGGGCATTGAATGATGGGGCATTACTGACCGACCCGATTTCGGAAGTTAAACTTGGCGATTATACCGCCCATTTATGCGATAAACGTTTATATTTATTAGAAACCGGCTTTACTTCTGCAGATTTGCTTGCATTTATTCAAAAGTTGGATAGTGACAAGGATTTCAATCCGAACCGCGTGATTGTATTCGGTGAAAATATGTCAAGTGCGATGCAGCAAGAATTGAACCAAGCGATTGAAACTTATAGCAATAAGAAAAATATCGTATTGAGTTTGATTATTCGCAATTAGGTGGTTAAAAATGAGTGGCTTTAACTACGAAAAAAATCTCTCTCATCAAGAACAAGGCATTCAAGCTGTGCTTGCCGTGTTTGATGGCGTAACCCCAGAACAACATTTTGCCGATGAAAATCCCGAATTGATTTTCGCTAATGGGCAATATGTGAAAAATTTGAGATCGGTTCAAAATGCCAATCAAATTGACCGCACTTTTGATGGTTCAAACGTGTTGGATATTTCCATGGAAACCGGTACGGGCAAAACTTACACTTATACCAAAACAATGTACGATTTACACCGTATGCTTGGCGTGTTTAAATTTATTGTGGTTGTTCCAACGCTTTCTATCAAAGCCGGCACAAAATATTTTTTGCAAAGCCAATCTCTTGCAGAGCATTTCCGCCAAGATTTTGGTAATGATTATGACAAGGTGAATCTTAAAACCTATGTGGTGGAAAGCCAAAAAACATCAAAGGGCAAAAAATCCTATATTTCTGCGGCAATCGATCAATTTGTGAAAGCGGAAAATCAAAATGACATTCATGTTTTACTGATTAATGCGGGAATGATTAATTCCCCCTCAATGACAGAAAGTAGTGATCGTGCTTTAAAAGATCTCTTTGATCAACCGCAAGCTGCTCTTGCTGCCGTTCGTCCGATAGTGATTATTGATGAACCGCATAAATTCCCAACAGCTAAGAAAACTTGGGAAAATATCAAACGATTAGACCCACAATATATTTTGCGATATGGCGCAACATTCAATGAACAATATCACAACCTGATTTACCGCTTGACAGCGGTGGATGCGTTTAACCAAGATTTAGTGAAAGGTGTTCGTGTATTTTGTGAAGAACAAGAGGGCGGTTTAAAAGCACAAGTAAAACTGACCGCACTTTCAGGTACTCAAGCGACTTTTGACCTCGCTGAAAACGGCAAGAATAAAACCTTCCATTTAAGCAAAGGCGACAATTTAGCTAAAATTCATCCTGCTATTTTTGAGCTAAAAATTGAGGCGATGAATAAAAGCAATCTAGCATTAAGCAATGGTTTAGAGTTAAAAATAGGTGCGTTACTTAATCCCTATTCTTACTCGGAAACCGTGCAAGATAGCATGATGAAAAAAGCGATTGTTGAGCATTTCAAATTGGAACGAGAGTTGTTTACACAAACGTCACCAAAAATCAAACCGCTTACTTTGTTTTTTATTGATGATATTGCAGGCTATCGCAGTGGTAACGAGATTGCGGGCAGCTTAAAAGAAAAATTTGAAAGTTGGGTTTTGGCAGAAGCAAAAGAAAGATTGAAAATAGAAAACGATCCGTTTTATCGAGATTATTTGGTTAAAACTATCGCTGATGTATCGCTTACTCACGGCGGTTATTTTTCCAAAGATAATAGCGAAAGTGACGACAAAATTGAACAAGAAGTAAATGAAATTCTGCATGATAAAGAAACGTTACTTTCTTTAGAAAATCCACGCCGTTTTATTTTTTCCAAATGGACGTTACGCGAAGGCTGGGATAACCCGAATGTATTTCAGATTTGCAAATTGCGCTCCAGTGGCAGCAAAACCTCTAAGCTCCAAAAAGTGGGGCGTGGCTTGCGTTTACCGGTGAATGAGTTGATGGAACGGGTGCGTTCGCCACAATATCAGCTTAATTATTTTGTAGATAATAGTGAAAAAGATTTCGTAGAGGAATTGGTTGGGGAAGTGAATAAAGTGTCTGAAATAGAGCAAATTCCGACCGCACTTTCGTCCGAATTATTAGAAAAAATCAAACGCGCTTATCCGCAAGAAAGTAACCGCAGTATCACTCATAAATTGGCAGATAATAAACTGATTGACGATAATGACAATTTTGTGAGCAGTGCCGCTTATCAGCAGGTGAAACAGCTTTTCCCTAATGCATTTAACTCGGGATTGTACAAAGGAAAAATCACCGAGGCAAAAGAGAAAGGTAATTTTATCCCTATGCGTGAGGGGAAATATGAAGAGCTAAAAACATTGTGGGAGCTGATTCATCATAAAGCAATTTTGCAATATAAAATTGATTCGGAAGCTGATTTTTTAGCGTTATTGATTTCTTATTTAAAAGAAAATGGCGACAAATTTAAACAAGCTGGCATTCGCACCAAAGTTTCCGAAACCTATATCAAAAATGGTGTGATGATTGCTCGAAACAAAGATGATTTAGATAGTACATTCATTCGTTTTAATACTATGAGTTATCGTGAATTTTTGGAAACTTTATCTGCGACAGCAAAAATCAAAATGACAACTTTACATCAAGCTTTTCATCAAGTGCGGTCGGAATTGGATATTTCCCAATTTTTGAATATGCAGACTATTGCTCAAATTCGTAGCGGTTTTAATCAGTTCTTATTGCACCATTCTTTTAGTAAGTTTGAATTGGGCTATCAGATGGTGAATAATTCGGTTCATCCAACACAATTTACTGATAAAAACGGACAACCTAAAGCAGTTCGAGTTACGGATTTAGGCAGAATGACCGATGAGGTGCGTGAACCTGCCTCAAGCTATTTGTTCAGCGAGATTTTTTACGATTCTGAAATTGAGCATCAAAATATCACTCATGGAGAAATTGAAGGCGTGACGGTATTTACTAAGATCCCAAAAAACTCCATCAAAATTCCTGTGGCGGGTGGTGGGACTTATTCCCCTGATTTTGCTTATATTATAAAAACTAAAAATAATGAGATTTTAAATTTTGTTATTGAAGCTAAAGGAGTAAAAGATTCAGAATTTCTAAGGCAGCAAGAAAAAAGTAAAATCAAACATGCTGAACGTCTGTTTTCTCATATTTCTACTCAAACTGAGGTGGTGTTTAAAACACAGTTTGAAGGGGAGCAGGTGATAACTTTGATTAGAAGGCATTTACAAAAAGAGAGGGATTAAATTTGGGTAGGGCGTTAATCGTCCTATTTTTTTATTTTATCAATCTCCAATTTTTAGCTAATTGTTTTTATAACTAAGGTATGGATATTAAAAATTTGTTTATATTGAATATCTTATTTACCAACGGGTAATCATCTTTTTTGTCGGTATTCTGCTATGCAATAACTGAATTACGCTAAAAGAAGTATTGTTTAATAAACATGGTTTTCAAACCTCTTGAATTTTCTATATTATAAATTTTCATTAACAACACTTAACCTAAAGGAAGAAAAAAATGCAACACAAACATTCAAATCTTACTGCAAGTCTTGTGTGGTTTACTGCGGCTATTTCTATGGCTGAAATTTTAACCGGAACTTGGTTTGCGCCCCTTGGCTGGAAACAATGGATTCTTGCTATTTTACTCGGGCGTTCTTTTGTGCCGGCTTAATCGGTGCTAAAACACAAAAAAGTGCAATGCAAACCGTGCAGATTTCTTTTGGTCAAAAAGGCTCGATACTTTTCTCCGTGCTCAATGCTATGCAGCTTATCGGTTGGACTGCTGTGATGATTTATATGGGGGCGGAGGTGATCTCTATTTTGAATCAACAGGATACACAAAATGCACTTTTCCCCTTATTTACCGTTGGATTAGGTGTACTCATCATAGTCTGGTTATTAATGGGATTTACCAATCTTGGTGTGATAAAAAGTCTTTCTTTGGTGACGATGTTTTTATTAATGCTTTGGTTAACATTGCAAATTATTAGCCGTGATTTTATCCCGCTGTTGGAAGAGCAACATCATATTAAGTTTGGTACTGCGGTAGAGATTGCCGCGATTATGCCGTTATCTTGGATTCCGGTTGTTTCCGATCATACGAAACACACAAAAACACCATTAAAAACAACCGCACTTTCTACTCTCGTCTATACTGTTACAAGCTGTTGGATGTATTCCATTGGATTAGGGGCTGCGCTTGTAAGCGGAAAATCAGAAATCGCTCAAATTTTGGCATTATCCGGTGTCAGTATCGTTGGTGTTCTGATTGTTATCACATCAACCATGATTAATACAGCATTACCAGCACATTCCACGGGAATGAGCTTGAATAATATTTACGCTAAATTGAGTGTGAAGTGGGTTTCAATTCTCACGGTGGTTATCGGTATTATTCTTGCAACAATGTTGCCGGTCACACAATATGAGCATTTTCTCTTTTTTATCGGCTCGGTGTTTGCTCCTATGATAGGAGTCTTGATTGCTGATTTCTTTGTATTTAAACAAAGCGAACCTCAGAAAAATATTGATGTTATAGGTTTAGCTATTTGGTTTATTGGTTTTGTTATTTATCGTGTTTTAATGTGGCAAGAATGGGAAACCGAATTAGGGGTAACTTTTCCTGTTATTGCGTTCACCTTTGGTTTAACCACCGTGGTGCGAAAATTGACAAAAAAATAGAAAAGATAAAGGGGAAATGATGAATTTTCCCCTATTTTTCAAAATTATCCGTTCCTCTCTTACTATTCATTACATAATAGTGATATATGGCAAATGGGTATCAGGAGGGATAAATTTTCCGAGCTGTTTGAAAAGTGCTGTAGTTTTAACATGTTTTCTCTGGTAATTAAACCCTGTCACTTTTAGAAAACAATAGATATTTAAGTGGGAATCCATTCAGAAATAAAATCTAATAATATTGATAATAAAGGCATCTTTTATGATAAAATAGCGAGCTATTTCAGAACAAAAATACTTGAAAAGCATTGCGAATGCTGAATTTTCTAGATAAGGAAAAATTATGCCAATTATTACTTTACCTGACGGTTCCCAACGTCAATTTGATCGCCCTGTTTCTGTGCTTGAAGTGGCTCAAGATATTGGTGCTGGCCTTGCCAAAGCGACTATTGCCGGTCGTGTAAACGGTGAACGCCGTGATGCCTGTGATATCATCGAGCAAGATGCAAAGTTAGAAATCATTACTGCTAAAGATGAAGACGGTTTAGAAATTATCCGTCATTCTTGTGCTCATTTATTAGGCCATGCTATCAAACAATTATTTCCTGATGTAAAAATGGCAATCGGTCCAACTATCGAAAATAGTTTCTACTATGACGTGGATTTAGATCGTTCTTTAACTCAAGAAGATCTAGAGGCGATTGAAAAACGGATGCTTGAATTAGCGAAAACCAATTACGATGTGGTGAAAAAACGCGTAACTTGGCAAGAAGCACGAGATACTTTCGAGCAACGTGGCGAGCCGTACAAAATGGCAATTTTAGATGAAAATATTGAACGTACGGCAACACCGGCGTTGTATCATCACCAAGAATATATTGATATGTGTCGTGGGCCTCACGTACCTAACATGCGTTTCTGCCATCATTTCAAATTACAAAAAGTAGCAGGGGCTTACTGGCGTGGCGACAGCAAGAATAAAATGTTACAACGTATCTACGGTACGGCTTGGGCAGATAAAAAACAATTAGCCGACTATTTACAACGTTTGGAAGAAGCCGCAAAACGCGATCACCGTAAAATCGGTAAAGCTTTAGATTTATACCATATGCAAGAGGAAGCACCGGGAATGGTGTTTTGGCATAATGACGGCTGGACGATTTTCCGCGAACTTGAAACTTTTGTTCGGACTAAATTAAAAGAGTACGATTATCAAGAAGTAAAAGGCCCGTTTATGATGGATCGTGTGTTGTGGGAAAAAACAGGACACTGGCAAAACTACGGCGACTTAATGTTTACCACGCAATCGGAAAATCGTGAATATGCCATTAAGCCGATGAATTGTCCGGGACACGTTCAAATTTTTAATCAAGGTTTAAAATCTTATCGTGATTTACCAATCCGTATGGCAGAATTTGGTTCTTGCCATCGTAACGAACCGTCCGGTTCTTTGCATGGTTTAATGCGTGTGCGTGGCTTTACTCAAGATGACGCGCATATTTTCTGTACGGAAGATCAAATCGAAAGTGAAGTCACCAGCTGTATTAAAATGGTTTACGACATTTACAGTACCTTCGGTTTTACCGATATTTATGTGAAACTTTCAACCCGTCCTGAAAACCGTATTGGTTCAGATGAAATGTGGGATCGTGCGGAAGCGGGTTTAGCCGCAGCCTTGGCACACAATCATCTTGAATATGAAGTTCAAGAGGGTGAAGGGGCGTTCTATGGGCCAAAAATTGAGTTTGCATTGCGTGATAGTTTAGGTCGTGAATGGCAGTGTGGTACGGTGCAATTAGATTTTGCTTTACCGGGTCGTCTAGAAGCCAGCTATGTAGCAGAAGATAACGGGCGTAAAATTCCTGTAATGATTCACCGTGCGATTTTAGGTTCGATCGAACGTTTCATCGGAATTATTACCGAAGAATATGCCGGTTTCTTCCCTGCGTGGTTAGCGCCGACTCAAGCTGTAGTGATGAATATTACCGATAGCCAAGCCGACTATGTAAAACAGGTGGCAAAACAGTTATCTGATGCCGGTTTACGGGTGAAAACGGATTTACGAAATGAAAAAGTAGGCTTTAAAATCCGTGAACACACCTTACGTCGTGTGCCGTATATGCTGGTTTGTGGTGATAAAGAAATTGCAGAAGGTAAAGTCGCGGTACGTACCCGTAAAGGCGCGGATCTTGGTACATTCAGCGTAGAAGAATTTGCGGAAATCTTGAAAAAACAAGTGAGAAACCGTGAATTAAAGTTATTGAATGAAGAATAAAAAACATTCAAAACTGACCGCACTTTGAGGCGATAACTAATGAAAGGTATAGGTTGTACCAGATACATTCGTTCTTAAAAACTTAGAGAGTTATTTCAGGGCTGTACTCAATATTGTCATTGAGTTCAGCCCTTTTAATTTTAGTTGAATACCGTCTTCATCGTGAGTTGTTCACATCGTCTCTAATGGTGTGTTAGGGGCTAAACGTTTCTTTCAAAATTTCTTCCAATAATTCAAAGACTTTTAACACTCTTGGAGGCGTAATGATCTCGTAGGGGCGATATAAAAAAAGTTGCCATTTTTGAATTTTGATATCATCAAATAGTGTGCATAATTCTCCTGATTGTAAATAGGGCTTAGCAATAAAATCGCTCACCAAACCTACTGCTTTTCCGCATAAAATTGCTTGTAACATGCTATAAATGTCGGCGCTTTGGAAACTGATATGACGAGGTTTTAACCTGTGTTCGTCATTTAACAGAAAATGCCAAGCCCGTCCGGTGGCAGGGTTTATTTGAGCGGCAAAAGGATAGCGTAGTTCTAATTCTTCAAGGGATTGTGGTTTCCCTAGGCGTTCCACTAAAGTTGGGGCTGCAACCAGTACATCTCCAATTTCAGTGATTTTTCGCACGATAAAATTGGGATCCGGTTCTGGCCCAATACGTAATCCGATATCAATGCGCTGATTAACAAGATCAAGCTTGTTCATATCTTCCCGCCAATCAATAATAATGTTGGGATAGGGCAAAAGTGCGGTTAAAAGTTTTGTCAAAATTTCATCGTTAATTCGCCAACTTGGTAAGGTGATTCGCACGATACCATTCATTTCTTTCTCAGAATCTTGTTTATTACGTACAAATAATCGTTCGCTATCAGCTAATAATTGTTGGGCTTGGGGGAGAAATTGTTCGCCAAAATCCGTTAAATGAACTTGGCGGGTATTACGCTGAAATAATGCTTCGCCCAAGTAATCTTCCAATTCGGCAATTAATCGGGTCACGACAGGAGGAGAGACAGCAAGACGAGCAGCAGTTTCTTTAAATTGTAGTGTTTCAGCAAGAGAGCAAAATACTTTTAGGGTTTCAAAACGATTATTCATCTATTATTTCATTTTTAGAAATTATGAAATTCATTTTTACAAATTTACTTGAAATAGTCTAGTTATTAAAATGCGCGCCATCAAGACAATATTGGAAGACGGCTTTCAAGCCTTTAGTTGATGAAATGATCTTTAATTTTAATGAGGGAAGCAAAATGACAAAAACACTTTTTAAAAAGACCGCACTTGCTGCAATATTCGGTTCTGCATTACTAGCAATGGGAAGTACCGCTGTTGCTTCACTACCACAGAACGCTACAGCAATTGAAATTCCAGCACAACATATTCCATTAGTTCAAGAATGGGATAAAACATTCCCAAAATCCGACAAAGTGGAGCATCGTAAAATTACCTTTAAAAATCGCTATGGTATTACGTTAGCCGCTGATCTTTATGTACCTAAAAATGCCAAAGGAAAATTACCGGCAATTGCAGTGAGTGGTCCGTTTGGTGCGGTCAAAGAGCAATCATCGGGATTGTATGCCCAAACGTTGGCTGAACGAGGTTTTGTGACCTTAGCTTTTGATGGTTCATACAGTGGGGAGAGTGGGGGGGAGCCTCGCAATATTGCCAGTCCGGAAATCGCTACGGAAGATTTTAGTGCGGCCGTTGATTTTTTAGGAACACAGGATTTTGTTAATCGTGATGAGATCGGGATTTTAGGTATTTGTGGTTGGGGAGGATTTGCATTAAATGCAGCCGTTGCCGATACTCGTGTTAAAGCGGTAGCCGTAAGCACAATGTATGATATGACAAAAGTGATGGCAAATGGTTATGAAATTGATTTAACGCCAAACGCACAGGGCATATATGATAGAAAGCCTGCACTTGATATGGAAGGGCGTTACCAAATGAAGCAGGGGTTGAACTTTCAACGTTGGAGGGATGCAGAAACCGGTAACACAGCCTATACGGAGAAGAAAGATCATTTACCGGCACCAAATGAACAAACTGTTGATACCCCGAAAATGGTAAAAGAATATGCTGATTATTATAAAACAGCTCGTGGCTATCATCCCCGTTCAGTAAATTCAAATGGGGGATGGTCAAAAACGACACCGCTTGCATTTATCAATATGCCAATTTTACAACGTGCCGGTGAATTAAAATCCGCTGCCTTAGTCGTTCATGGCGAAAAAGCACATTCCCGTTATTTTGGGGAAGAAGCCTTCCAATCTCTTGGTTCAAAAAATAAAGAACTTTATATTGTACCAAATGCCACACACGTGGATTTATATGATAACCAAGCGGGCAAAATTCCTTATGATAAATTTGAGGCATTTTTCAAAGCTAATTTGAAATAATCGAATCTTGACCGACTCAAGTGCGGTCAAATTTAGGAGAGATTTTATTAAATGAAAACCTTATTTCCCCTTTTAATGGGGTTAGTGAGTTTATCTTCAGGTGCTGAAATGAACGTTAGAGTTACCCTTGATAGTGGTGTGTATTTTGCCACATTAGCTGATAATCCAACCAGTCAAAGTTTCTGGCAACAACTTCCCATAACCTCAAAGTTAGATAACTACGGTAGCAATGAAAAGGTCGTGTATTTGAAAGAAAAACTGAGTACGGAAAATGCTCCCACCGCTTATACAGGAAAAGCAGGTGATATCGCTTATTATGCCCCCTGGGGTAATATTGCAATGTTTCTTGGTAAAGGCCCTTACGCCCCAGGGTTAATTTATATGGGAAATTTTGATGGCGATTTGACCGCACTTTCACAGTCAAGCCAGATTAAATTTGAACGGGCAGAATAATGAATAAACAAGATTTTATTGAATTTTGTCGTGCCGGAAATGCTATTCCTGCGGACGATATAGCATTGCACGGATTATTAGTGGAATGTGCCTTTGATGCACAAAAGATCACTAAAGAATTGAATGCAGGATTTCATACCCAGGCGGAAATTGTGGAACTGTTTCGTCAATTAACGGATTTACCCGTTGATGAGAGCTTTCTTTGTTTTCCACCGTTCTATACAGATTTTGGTAAAAATATTCACATTGGTAAAAATGTGTTTTTTAATATAGGTTGTTCTTTCCAAGATCGTGGAGGCATTTTTATTGGTGACGGTACGATGATTGGAATGAACGTGAATATCGCCACTCTTAACCACGGCTTAACGGTTGAAACTCGTGGTACAACCTATGCAGCCCCCATTCACATTGGTAGGAATGTTTGGATCGGGTCAAATGCAACAATTTTAGCTGGGGTAAGTATCGGCGATAATGCAGTGATTGCGGCGGGCGCCGTGGTAACAAAAAATGTGCCGACTAATAGTGTGGTGGGAGGTGTACCGGCGAAGGTGATTAAGATGATTAATGATTAGTTTTTAGCGAAGTCTCTTTTTATCATTTTACGGAATAAAGTTAAATTTAACAGGTTAGAATCATTGTATTTGAATAGGAGTACAACAATGAAGAATCTTCAAAATAAAGTTGTTATTATTACCGGCGCATCATCAGGTATTGGCGAAGCTACAGCCTATAAACTGGCGGAAAGTGGTGCAAAATTAGTGTTAGGTGCACGCCGTGAAGCAAAGTTACAAGCGATTGTGAATAACATTAAAGCTAAAGGTGGTGAGGCAGTGTACCTTGTTACCGATGTGGTAAAAGCGGAAGATAATGCTGAATTAGTTGAGTTAGCGAAGGCAACTTTTGGTAAAGTGGATGCTATTTTCTTAAATGCAGGCTTAATGCCAAATTCACCGCTTTCAGCCTTGGAAACCAAGAATTGGGACGCCATGGTGGATGTAAATATTAAAGGTGTGCTAAATGGTATTGCCGCCGTGTTACCAACTTTTGAACGGCAAAAATCAGGGCATATTTTGGCGGTATCTTCCGTAGCTGGCTTAAAAGTGTATCCGGGGGCGAGTGTATATTGCGGAACAAAATGGGCGGTAAAAGCTATTATGGAAGGGTTGCGTATGGAATCAGCTCAAGCGGGAACAAATATTCGCACTGCAACGATTTACCCGGCAGCCGTACAGTCGGAATTAGTTGATCATATTACTAATGAAGCAACCTCAAAAGGCTATCGGGAACTCTACGATAATTTTGAAATTCCGGCTGAACGAGTGGCAAATGTTGTAGCTTTTGCTCTTTCTCAACCAGAAGACACCAATATTAGCGAGTTTACATTAGGGCCAACAAGTCAGCCTTGGTAATATTTGTCACATATATAAATAAACGGCAGTTCATCACTGCCGTTTTTGTTAGTTGCACAAATCTGTTTTGGGGCTAGCTTGGTCGGGACACACTGCGTGTGTCCGTGTCAATGACACCAATCAATGTTTTGTTTTTTGATAATGCCAATATTTAATTTATTCGTATTTATTTTATTTTGGTTAAAATTTGATTTCAGACACACGCAGTCTGTCCCTACAGGTCTTTGAAATTTCTGCTACATAATACCGGTTTTTTCTAAATGATTTATCCGGCGCTTTTTCTTTTAGATTGATATTTTGTTATTGGTAAATGCAAGAATTTGTGCTTCAATGCCCTCCGCATCCAATTGTAATTCATGCTGCATTTCTCGCTGCGTACCTTGTGGAATAAAATAATCCGGTAAACCAATTTGCAAAAGTGCGGTTGGTTTTGCAGATAAATTTAATACTTCAGCCACGGCTGAACCCGCCCCCCCTTGTATTGCGTTTTCTTCTAACGTCACTAAATATTCATGGGTTTGTGCAAGTATGTTAATCATCTCTACATCAAGTGGTTTGACAAAACGCATATTCACGACTGTCGCATTGAGTTTCTCTGCCGCTTTTAAGGCATCGGGTAGTAATGTGCCAAAATTTAAAATGGCTATATTTTTCCCTTCTCGAACTAAATGAGCTTTTCCAATAGGTAACATACTGAGCGGCTGTAATTCTCCCCCGACTGCATTTCCACGAGGATAACGCACAGCAGCAGGTTTTCCACATTGGTAGCCGGTATAAAGCATTTGACGGCATTCATTCTCATCACTTGGGGTCATAATAATCATATTGGGAATACAGCGCATAAAACTTAAATCAAACGCTCCTTGGTGAGTCTGCCCGTCCGCTCCCACGATACCGGCACGGTCAATGGCAAAGAGTACAGGAAGATTTTGAATCGCAACATCGTGGATGAGTTGATCGTAGGCTCGTTGTAAGAAGGTGGAATAAATCGCAACAACCGGCTTATAACCGGCAATCGCCAATCCTGCCGCAAAGGTTACTGCGTGCTGCTCTGCAATAGCAACATCAAAGTATTGTTCTGGGAAACGCTGAGAAAATTCCACCATACCGGAACCTTCACGCATAGCAGGGGTGATACCTATCAGTTTTGAGTCCTTTTCTGCCATTTCACAAAGCCAATCGCCGAAAATTTGGGAATAAGTCGGGATAGTATTTGATTTTGGCAATTTTCCGCTTGTCGGATCAAATTTTGGTACACCATGGAAACCGATAGGATCTTTCTCTGCAGGCGCATAACCTTTCCCTTTTTTAGTTTTAATATGGAGAAATTGCGGCCCTTTTAAATTTCTCATATTAGTTAATGTTGCCACTAATTCATCAATATTATGCCCATCTACCGGTCCAATATAGTTAAATCCGAGTTCCTCAAACAATGTGCTTTCCGGTGAAAACATTACCCCTTTCATATGTTCTTCGGTTTTTTTCATAAAATTTTTGACACTTGGCACTTTATCAAGAATTTTTTTACTCCCATCACGGACAGTGGAGTAGAACGAACCGGAAAAAATACGTGCAAGATGGTTATTTAATGCGCCTACGTTTTCTGAAATTGACATTTCATTGTCATTTAAAATAACCAGCATATCCGTGTGCAATGCTCCTGCGTGATTTAGTGCCTCAAATGCCATACCTGCGGTGATCGCACCGTCGCCAATGACACATACGGTTTTACGTCCTGCGTTCTCCCGTTCTGCTGCGACAGCCACACCAAGCCCTGCACTAATTGATGTGGAGGAATGTCCTACACTTAATACATCAAATTCACTTTCTTCTCGCCAAGGAAAAGGATGAATACCACCTTTTTGGCGAATGGTGGCCATTTGGTCTCGCCGACCGGTGAGAATTTTATGGGGATAGGCCTGATGACCCACATCCCAAATAAGTTGGTCAAATGGCGTTTTATATACATAATGTAGTGCAACGGTAAGTTCCACTGTACCTAACCCTGAAGCCAAATGACCGCTGGTTTGACTAACGGAGGCTAAAAGATAACTGCGTAATTCTTGGCAAAGTTGTGGTAGTTGCTCTTTGTTTAAAAGACGTAGATCTTCCGGTGAATTAATTAAAGATAAAAGAGGGTAGTTGTTCATATTGTTAGTCATTCCCAAAATGTGTTATTTTTGAACCGCACTTTTTCCAAGTTTGTGACACGGTCTCAATTAACTTTTTCTCGTAATAATAAATTCCGCTAAAGCTTGAAGGGCGGTTGTATCAAAAGGAATTTTTTCCAATTCGTTCAATGCGGTTTGATATAAATCTTGAGCTTTTTGCTTCGCACCGTTTAAACCAAGTAATTTGGGATAAGTGCTTTTATCCAAATCTAAATCCGAGCCAACCGGTTTTCCGATTTCTGAACATTCGCCTTCAATGTCTAAAATATCGTCTTGCACTTGAAAGGCGAGTCCAATTGCATCTGCATAGCGGGTTAGCGTTTGCGCTAATGATTTGTCTTCAAAATGTGGTGAGCAAATAAATCCAAGTTTCAATGCGGCTTTAAGCAAAGCACCGGTTTTATTACGATGGATTAATTCCAGCCTGTGTAAATTAATTTGTTTGTGTTCTGAAATTAAATCTAAACTTTGCCCTAAACACATGCCCTGTACACCAGATGCACGAGATAAAATCTGAACTAAGGCAAGTTTCTGTTCTGAGGAAATATGGGGTGTTTTTGTCAGAATATCAAAGGCTAGGCTTTGTAATGCATCACCGGCAAGGATGGCTGTTGCTTCATCAAAAGCGATATGGCAAGTCGCATGCCCACGGCGGAGATCATCATTATCCATTGCCGGTAAATCATCATGGATTAAGGAATAAGCGTGAATCGCTTCAATGGCAGCAGCAGCATAATCTAAGGATTGTTCATTTGCTTTGAGCATTTTACCCGTCGCATAAACTAAAAAGGGGCGAACCCTTTTTCCTCCCAGTAACAAGCCGTATTTCATTGCCTCAAGTAAGGGGGAATTATGATTTTCAACACCATCAAACTGTGTTTCCAAAAAGGCGTTAATGCGTTGTTGAACCTGTTTCAGTTCTTGTGCAAATGGGCTCATGTTATTGGTTTCCCTCATAATCGCTTAAGGGGGCATGCTCATTTTTTTGTAAAAGAATTTGAATGCGCTGTTCTGCCTGTTGTAAACGCTCTTGCCCTAGCTGGGCTAATTTGACACCTTGTTCAAATTCTTTAAGTGATTCCTCTAAAGGCAATTCACCACTTTCTAAACGAGAGACAATACTTTCTAGTTGTGCTAGTGTGGTTTCAAAGTCTTGCGAGGAAGCGGGTTTGCGGGCCATTTTTAATCATCCTTTTTATGGGAAAATAAGGGCTATTGTACTGTAATTTTATGGGATGTTAAAAATTTATTTCAAAAAAGACTCATTGATGAGATAGCTCTCTTGTTTTATGGACTTTTCCCTTGCTTTGCGTAAAATACTCGCCATTTTTTATCAATCTCAACGTCTATGAAATTTATCGTTAAACTTTTCCCTGAAATTATGATTAAAAGCGAAACTGTACGTAAACGTTTCGCCAAAATTCTGACCAGTAATATTCGTAATATTCTGCAGAAATATGATGAAGAAACCGCCGTGGTACGTCATTGGGACTACATTGAAGTGCGGTCAAAAAATGAAGAAAATCGTGAGGCACTGATAACCTTGTTACAACGTATCCCCGGTATTCACCATTTTTTGGAAGTGGAAGAAAAACCTTTTACCGATTTGCACCATATTTTTGAATTAACCCTTGAGGATTTGGAATCACAACTTCAAAACAAAACCTTTTGTGTGCGTGTAAAACGCAAAGGAAAACATACATTTAGTTCAATTGAAGCGGAGCGTTATATCGGTGGCGGTTTAAATCAACACATTGAAAGCGCTAAAGTGCGGTTAAAAAATCCTGATGTTACGGTACGTATTGATATTGAAGATGACAAAATGATGTTAGTAAAAAAACGTCATGCCGGCATTGGGGGTTATCCGATTGGTACACAAGAAGATGTGCTTTCTTTAATTTCCGGTGGGTTTGATTCCGGCGTATCGAGTTATATGTTAATTCGCCGAGGTTCACGTGTTCATTACTGTTTCTTTAATCTTGGTGGTGCGGCGCATGAAATTGGCGTTAAACAAATGGCATATCATATTTGGCAACGTTATGGCTCATCCCATAAAGTACGTTTCATCGCTATTAATTTTGAAGGGGTTGTCGGTGAGATTTTAGAAAAAGTGGACAACGGGCAAATGGGCGTTGTGTTGAAACGTATGATGGTTCGTGCAGCAAGTAAAGTCGCCGCTCGCTTTAATATTGAAGCCATTGTGACAGGTGAGGCATTAGGGCAGGTTTCCAGTCAAACCTTAACCAATTTAAGATTAATTGATGAAGCTGCTGAGGCCTTGGTTTTACGTCCCCTTATCACTCATGATAAGGAACAAATTATCGCCATGGCAAAAGAAATCGGCACAGATGATATTGCGAAGTCAATGCCGGAATTTTGTGGAGTGATTTCTAAAAATCCAACGATCAAAGCTGTGCGTGACAATATTGTGGCGGAAGAAGGGCATTTTGATTTTGAGATTTTAGAAAGTGCGGTGCAAAATGCGCAGTATTTAGATATTCGTCAAATTGCGGAAGATACAGAAAAAGAAGTCATCGCTGTGGACGCCATTTCGATTTTGGACGAAAAGGATATTATTTTAGATATTCGTAGTCCGGAAGAAACGGATGAAAAGCCCTTTAAATCAGATAGTCACGAAGTCATACTAATGCCATTCTATAAACTTTCCTCTCAGTTTGGTTCGCTGGATCAAAGCAAAAATTATGCATTGTATTGTGAGCGTGGCGTGATGAGTAAACTACAAGCCCTATATTTAAAAGAAAACGGCTTCTCAAATGTTCGTGTGTTTGCGAAAAAATAGCGTCAATATTGACCGCACTTTCTATTTTTAGAATAGTGCGGTGACTTCTTCAAACATGATCAATAAAATTTTCTTTTTCTACCTAAAACGGGTTGGTTGGCAAATCATTGTATATATTTTTATATAATCAATTTTAAATAATTGACCGGATTGATAATCAAATTCAGAGGATCTCATTGCATTGATTCGTTGGAATCTTTTAAAATGCCAACAAGTTTTATCGCATAACTCCGAGCTTGTTTAGTCTAAGTTCCCTTATCGGAATATGACGGCAATGCCAATAACGATATAAGTTATTCAGGGATACGTTGGAAACGGCTTATCCTCTCCATTTTAGAAAGGTGTCTCATGCAATCTATTCCCATTAAAAACGTGGGAGACGCACGTCTAATTGATGCGTTTCAGCGTACCTATTATTATCTGCGTCTATCGATTACCGATCAATGCAATTTCCGTTGTAATTATTGTTTACCGAATGGCTATCAGCCTGAAGCAAATCAGCCTCATTTTCTTACCTTAAGTGAAATTACACGTGTTGCACAAGCCTTTGCCAATATGGGAACAGAAAAAATCCGTTTAACCGGTGGCGAACCTACCTTGCGAAAAGATTTCCTTGCGATTGCAGAACAGATTACACAAATTGAAGGGATTCGCCAAGTCGCATTAACGACAAATGGTTATCGTATGGCGAAAGATGTGAAAGCATGGAAAGATTCCGGTATTAGTTCCATTAATGTCAGTGTTGATAGTCTCGATCCAAAAATGTTTCATCAAATTACAGGAATAAACAAATTTGATGAGGTAATGCGTGGTATTGAACAGGCATTTGAAGTAGGTTACCAAAAAGTTAAAGTTAATTCCGTGTTAATGAAACAGCTAAATGATAGTGAATTTAACCGGTTTTTGACTTGGGTGAAAAATCGTCCGATTCAAATGCGTTTTATTGAACTTATGCAAACCGGTGAAATGAATTCTTTTTTTCAGCGACATCATCTTTCAGGTAAAGTTCTAGCCGATAAACTCCTTGCTGAAGGCTGGGAATTGCAGCAAAACTCGCTAACAGATGGGCCGGCAAAAGTGTTTAAACACCCTGATTATATGGGGGAAATTGGCTTGATTATGCCTTATGAAAAAAACTTTTGTGCAAGTTGTAATCGTTTAAGGGTCTCTGCAAAAGGAAAATTACATCTTTGTTTATTTGGTGAAGAAGGGATTGAATTGCGTGATTTATTGCAATCAGACGAACAGCAATTACTTTTACAAGCCAGAATTTTTACCGCTCTACAGGGTAAACGTGAACATCATTATTTACACCAAGGCGACAGCGGTATTCGTAATCATCTTGCCTCTATTGGTGGCTAATAATAAAAATTTTTTCAAAATTAACCGCACTTTTAAATTATGACAACATTTACTCATATTAACAGCCAAGGCGAAGCCAATATGGTGGACGTATCAGGTAAAATTGAAACAGTACGCGAAGCACGTGCTGAAGCCATAGTAACTATGTCACAAGAAACATTATCTATGATTTTAAATGGTCAACATCATAAAGGAGATGTATTTGCCACAGCAAGGATTGCCGGTATTCAAGCGGCAAAACGGACTTGGGAACTGATTCCTTTGTGCCACCCGTTATTGCTTTCTAAAGTGGAAGTGACTCTTGTGCCTATGGTTGAAACGAATCAGGTTCGCATTGAATCTCTTTGTAAACTTACCGCTAAAACCGGCGTCGAAATGGAGGCATTAACCGCAGCAAGTGTCGCAGCCTTAACGATTTATGATATGTGTAAAGCGGTACAAAAAGATATCGTGATTGGACCGGTTCGATTACTTGAAAAGAGCGGTGGAAAATCAGGTCATTTTTTATCGGAGGGATAGATGTTAAAAGTATTATTTTTTGCGCAAACTCGGGAACTCATTGGCATAGATGAGATTCAAGTCGAAGGTGAATTTCACACCGCTGAGGCGTTACGTACCCACCTAAGCCAAAGGGGAGATAAATGGGCATTAGCATTAGAAAAGGGGAAAACGCTTGTGGCAATTAATCAAACGCTTATGCCTCTTGAAAGTAAGCTAAAATCCGGTGATGAAATTGCGTTTTTTCCACCGGTAACAGGGGGATGATATGAATAATATTCATATTTCTGTGCAAAAAGAGCGGTTTGATCAAAATGCGATTTATCAATGGCTTTCTGAATCACATTCTGTTGGTGCTTCTGTTATTTTTGTAGGGAAAGTCCGCGATCTCAATTTAGGTGATAATGTTTCTAGCCTTTATTTAGAGCATTATCCGGCAATGACAGAAAAAGCCCTTCATGAAATTGTAGCTGAGGCCATGCAACGTTGGGAGATTCAACGCGTATCAGTTATTCATCGGGTGGGGTTGTTGCATACCGGTGATGAAATTGTATTAGTTGGGGTCAGTGCCGCACACCGTGGTGAGGCTTATCGGGCGAATGAATTTATTATGGACTATCTCAAGTCAAAAGCCCCATTTTGGAAAAAGGAACAAACAAACGCAGGTGAACGTTGGATTGAGGCGAGAAAATCGGACGAGAAAGCATTAAGCAAATGGACGTAATTTTTACTTAGTGGCTTATTGGTAGCTGTTTTGATTTTTCTTTTTAACAAAAAGGCGGAATAATTCCGCCTTTATTTGTAGAAAATCAGACTTGAACTGACAAATCGCAATATAAAGGTGAGCGTTTCCCGTTTAGAATATGAGAGTCCAAATTCAATCTAAACAAATAAGGCGAAATTGAAGCCTGACTTAATCAAAATCGATGCTTGTAGTGTACTTCACTGAGGATGAAGCCTTACCCTTCATCAGTGGCTTTATCAACATAATTTTTTAGATTGGGCAATCCTTAGAACGTAAAAAAGAAGACAAGATAGCTTATGGTGAAATCGAAACTGCACATCCAGGGTATTTGAGCTCATAAGATACATTCTATGTTGGTCATCTCAAAGGGGGGAGAATTTACCAACAAACTCTTATTGATACTTATAGCAAATTGCAAAACTTTATAGGATGATGACAGCGAATACTGCGGTAAGGTAGAACATCATAATGAGTTTTATTTAGCAATAATGATATTGAACATAGTAAAACCATAAACTAACCATATTTGTGAGCGCTTTCATAAGACGATTGTACAAAAATTTTACTAAGTTGCCTTTCTCAAGAAAATCTATAGGGTGTTGAGTACATTGCAAGCTGATTTAGATGAATGGTTAGTCTATATAATCGGTATCAAACCCATCATGGAGAAATGTGCTTGAGGAGGAATACCGATGGAAACATTGCTTGATGGAAAACGTATTGGGGTAGAAAAGAATTTAAGCTCAAATTAATCTGACAGACACTGTAATTTTGAATGGGGACTGTCAGATTGGAGTTGAGTTTCTACAAACTTACCACGTTTATCATCTAAAAGCCCTTTGCTTTTCATTTTTTACAAAAATGACTAGAGCCTAAATGGAAAAAAGTAAAGTAATTTCTTTTGAAGAAAATTAATGAGTTTATAAAAAAGCTGAATCTTTTCAAAATTCAGCTTTTTGTCGTTTTACTGGGACAGTTCTGAACGTAATTTTTTCGTTACATTCACCATTACATTTAATTGCTCAATGGTTTCTTTCCAGCCTCGGGTTTTTAAACCGCAATCTGGGTTCACCCATAAACGTTCTTTTGGCACGACTTGCAGTGCTTTACGTAACAAATGTTCGACTTCAGCCTCTGTTGGAACACGTGGGCTATGAATATCATACACACCGGGGCCGATGTCATTTGGATATTTAAAATCCGCAAAAGCAGCAAGAAGTTCCATATCAGAACGGGATGTTTCAATGGTGATCACATCGGCATCTAAAGCGGCAATTGCCGGTAAAATGTCGTTAAACTCGGAGTAGCACATATGAGTGTGTATTTGAGTATCATCTTGACAACCCATTGAACTTAAACGAAAGGCTTCTCCCGCCCATTGTAAATAGCTATCCCAATCAGCACGTTTGAGCGGTAAACCTTCGCGAATTGCCGGTTCGTCAATTTGAATGACTTTAATGCCGGCTTTTTCTAAATCCAATACCTCGTCGGAAAGCGCCACCGCAATTTGCTTACATACCGTTGAACGTGGAATATCATTACGTACAAACGACCATTGTAAAATGGTAACGGGGCCTGTGAGCATACCTTTCATCACTTTTGGGGTGAGGCTTTGGGCATATTGAGACCAACGTACTGTCATTGGTTCAGGACGAACGACATCACCGTAAATCACCGGCGGTTTGACACAACGTGATCCATAACTTTGCACCCAGCCGAATTGAGTGAAGGCAAAGCCCTCTAATAGTTCGCCAAAGTATTCTACCATATCATTACGTTCAGCCTCGCCGTGAACCAATACATCCAAATCTAATTTTTCTTGTTCACGCACGACCAATTCAATTTCTTTTTTCATTGCTGTTTCGTAATCCGTCAAACTTAACTCACCTTTTTTAAAGGCAGCACGGGCTAAGCGGATTTCCTTAGTTTGTGGAAAAGATCCTATGGTAGTAGTCGGGAGTAGTGGCAAATTTAACCACGCATTTTGTAATTTAATTCTTTCCGCAAACGGTGATTTGCGTTGATCGGCATCTTTTGGCAAATTTGCCAAGCGTGAAGCCACTTCAGGACGATGAATCGTTTTTGAATTAGCTCGAGCATCAAATGCCGCTTGGCTTGCATCAATTTCTGATTGAACAGCTTGGCGACCTTGCTCAAGTGCGGTCTTAATGACTCCTAATTCTTGAATTTTTTGTAAACAGAAAGCAAGCCAGCTATAAAGTTCCGGTTTGTTTGCCTGTAATTGGGTTTCTATTGATAAATCATAAGGCGTATGGAGTAGGGAACAACTTGGTGCAATCCATAAACGATCACCTAATTTCGCTTTTAACGGTTCCACAACATCTAAAACTTGGCTTAAATTTGCACGCCAAATGTTACGACCATCAATGATACCGACAGACAAAATTTTGTCATAATCAGCAAAAGCAGAAAGTTGTTCAGGGGCACGCACTAAATCAATGTGTAAACCTGCAACAGGCAAAGATTTTAATAAATTGGCGTGTTCTGCCACAGAACCAAAATAAGTGGCTAATAATAATTTTGCTTTTACTTGTGTGGTTAATGTTGAATAAACTTCTTTGTACGCAGCAATCCACTCTGATGGTAAATCAATGGTTAACGCCGGTTCATCAATTTGAATATATTCTACCCCTTCTGCCGCTAGAGCATTGAGGATTTCTACATAAACCGGAAGAAGTTTCGGAAGTAAATCAAAGCGATTAAATGCTGCACCTTTTTCTTTAGCTAGCCATAAGAAGGTTAATGGCCCGACAATAGTTGGTTTTGCATTTAATCCAAGCGCTTTGGCCTCACGAATTTGTTCTACATAATGGGAAGAATTGGCTTTAAATTCAGTATCGGCATGGAATTCCGGCACAAGATAGTGATAGTTGGTATCAAACCATTTTGTCATTTCAATAGCAAATTGATCTTTATTACCACGTGCCAGTTGGAAATACTGATCGAGGGTTAAATGTTGGCTGTCAAATCCGAAACGGGCAGGAATAGAACCTGTTGCCACTTGTAAATCCAGAATGTGATCATAGAAAGTAAAGTCTGCCACGGCGACATAATCCGCATTTGCCTCCGTTTGGTGTTTCCAGCTAATTTCTCGGAGTTTCTTAGCTATATCCAATAAATCTTGCTCGGAAATTTCGCCACGCCAATAACGTTCTTGTGCAAATTTAAGTTCACGTTTTGCACCTACACGTGGAAAACCGGATAAATGAAATGTTGTCATAATAAGTTCCTCATCTATATGTTGTGGATAATTTAGACGGCTAAACGTCTGAACGAAGATAGAATGGGGTATTTCTTATTATTATGCAAACTCATTATTTTCAATAAATTTATGAATTATTTTAATGATTGTATGCAAAAAAACAAAGACCGCAAAAGTGCGGTCGTTTTTCTCATTAAATTTTTAACTAGAGAGCAGTGAAAAAAGCGATTAAACCTAGTATGACGCCAGGAGTATTTGCTAGAGCTACGGGTAAATCTCGTTTTTGTTTAAATAGTCCGTAGGCAACCCATAGACTACAATTCACCACCGTTGCTAAGGGTTATAGAATACCACCTTTTTGCCCTGAAAGATTTAAGTTTATTTGTTCTAAGTAAGAAACGTACATACAAACTGCGGTGAAGGTAGCAATCCAGCCCAAAATTGTAATAAAACGTTGATTTGTCATTTTTCCTCCTTCATTTACATTTTTTACTTTGAGTTGAAAATATAAATATAACTATAATTATTTTTTTCTAAAAAGTCAAATTTAAGAATAATTTAACAATGATTATGCTTTTTCAGGAAAAAATGCTTGCAAACATAATCTGAAATAAAAAATTCAGAGGGGAAGAAAAGTAAGATTGAAATAATCAACCACATTTGTTTGAGAGAAAATTTTATTTTCTAAAGGAAAGTCCTCATTTGCATTGTGAAGAACAAAATACTTCGACAAATTAAATGAGTAAAAAATAACCGCACTTTTTAAATGCGGTTAATCAAAGCATTTATAAACATTTTGCCGGTTTTGGCAAGCCAGCTAGTTTTGTTGCTTGTTTTGCCGGACCGTCAGGGAATAAGCGTTGTAGATAGCGACTGCTGCCTTTATCTTCGCCCAATTTTTCAGCCATCGCTTTTACCAACATACGAATAGCGGGAGAGGTGTTGTATTCTTGATAAAAATCCCGCACAAAATAGATTACTTCCCAATGAGCTGGGGTGAGTTCAAGTTGCTCTTGCTCTGCGATTGCACGGGCTACTTCCTCATTCCATTGTTTACTATCCAATAGATAGCCGGCATTATCCGTTTCTAATAGTTCTCCATTTATCTTCAACATATCAGCCAACTTCTTTAATACTAATCATTTCATTGTTAGAAAAATCACTCTGTTCTTCATTTTCAAATCTCATTGGTGTGATTTGTTCTTCATCAAATGCCGTGTCGCCTTCAACGCCTTCTAATAATTGTCCGTGCTGAATACTTTTAAAGTCAAAGCGTTTTGGGTCGCACAAATGTGACAACGTGATGTTTTGCATGGCGCTAAACATCGTTTCTAAACGTCCCGGATATTGACGATCCCAAGTATTGAGCATTTCTTTCACCACTTGACGTTGCAAATTGGGCTGAGAGCCGCACAAATTACACGGAATAATTGGAAATCCTTTTGCAGTGGCATATTTCTCAATATCTTTTTCTTTACAGTAGGCTAAAGGGCGAATGACAATATGTTTACCGTCATCTGAAATTAATTTAGGCGGCATTGATTTTAATTTTCCGCCGTAGAACATATTCAAGAAAAGTGTCGCCAGCATATCATCACGATGATGCCCAAGGGCGATTTTTGTCGCGCCTAATTCAGTTGCCGTGCGATAGAGAATACCACGGCGTAGGCGGGAGCAGAGTGAACAAGTGGTTTTCCCTTCCGGAATTTTTTCTTTTACAATGCCGTAGGTATTTTCTTGCACGATTTTGTAATCTATGCCAATGCTTTCTAAATAAGTCGGCAGAACATCTTCCGGAAAACCCGGCTGTTTTTGGTCAAGATTCACTGCCACAATATCAAACTTAACCGGTGCGCTTTGTTGTAAATTTAACAAAATATCTAAAAGCGTATAGCTGTCTTTTCCGCCGGATAAGCACACCATCACTTTGTCGCCATCTTCTATCATACCGAAATCTGCAATGGCATTTCCCACATTACGGCGTAAACGTTTTTGTAATTTATTAAAATTATAACTTTGTTTTTTTTCTTTTTGGGTTAATTCGATCATTCTGTTTTGCTCACTTATGGAAAGTGCGCATTATACGTGAAAATAGTAAAAGTGCGGTCAATTAAAAAGAAGATTTTCAAGATTTGTAAAAAAACCTGTATAATCGCCTCAATTTTTATTCAATTTTAACGTCTTATCATTTCAATGATTGAAACATCACAGACCATCCCAGAACTTGTCTCTTGGGCGAAAGAACGCGAGTTTTCACTGAATTTAACCACCGAGCGTTTGGTATTTCTGTTGGCGATTGCCATTTATAACAATGAACGATTAGACGGCGAGATGTTAGAAGCCGATCTTGTGGATATTTTTCGCCATACCATCAATGCCTTTGATCAATCTACCGATGCCATTGCCACTCGTGCTAATAACGCCATCAATGAGCTGGTTAAACAACGTTTATTAAATCGTTTTAGTAGCGAGTTTACCGAAGGTTTGGCGATTTATCGTCTTACACCGCTCGGCGTAGGCGTGTCCGATTATTATATTCGCCAACGTGAATTTTCTACGTTACGACTTTCCGTGCAACTTTCTATTGTGGCTGATGAAATACAACGGGCATCAAATTCTGCTGAGGAAGGCGCTCAAAATAATGAAAGCGAGCATTATTGGCGTAAAAATGTTTTTGCGCCGTTGAAATATTCCGTTGCAGAAATCTTTGATAGCATTGATCTTTCACAACGTATTATGGATGAGAATCAGCAAAGTATTAAAGAAGAAATTGCCGAGCTATTAAGCAAAGATTGGCAATCGGCAATTTCAAGCTGTGAACGTTTGTTGGATGAAACATCAGGTAACTTACGTGAATTGCAAGATACCTTAAATGCCGCCGGCGATAAACTGCAAGCACAGTTATTGCGGATTCAAGATTGTGTGATTGGGCGTGATGATTTGTATTTTATTGATCAATTAATTACCGATTTGCAATCGAAACTTGACCGAATTATAAGTTGGGGACAACAAGCCATTGATTTGTGGATTGGCTATGATCGTCACGTACATAAGTTTATCCGTACTGCCATTGATATGGATAAAAATCGGGTCTTTTCACAGCGTTTACGTCATTCTATTCACCATTATTTTGATCACCCTTGGTTTTTATGGACGGCACAAGCGGATCGCCTCGTTGATTTGCGTGATGAAGACATGGTACTACGTGAAGATGATGCGTTGGGTGAATTACCGGAAGCGTTGCAATACGAATCTCTATCAGATTTACATGATCAGATTGTCGATCATATGCAAAACTTGCTGATTCAATACCGAGAAAATAATCGTCCGATAGACTTGAGCGTAGTTCTCAAAGAACAACTTGATAATTATCCGCTTTCCCGCCATTTTGATGTGGCGCGTATTATTGTGGATCAGGCGGTGCGTTTAGGAATAGCAAATGATGATTTATCAGGCGTTTATCCGAATTGGAAAGAAATTAATGAGCAGGGTGCAGAGGTACAGGCTCACGTGATTGATAAGTATTAAAGTACGGTCAATTTTAAAAGAAATTTGATCATCCTTGGGACAGAATATAAAAAGTAAGAGAAATAAACCATGACAGATAATCTTCAAGATGTAATTTCCCCAAAACTTGCAACGGCAATTGCGAATCCCTTATTTCCGACAGTAGATAGCCTTTTGCGTTCAGGTCGCCATATCAGCACGGAACAACTTGATAATCACGCCTTTTTAATGGATTTCCAAAATGATCTAGACGGTTTTTATCGCCGCTATAATGTAGAGCTGATTCGTGCGCCTGAAGGCTTTTTCTATTTACGTCCTAAGGCAACAACTTTAATTGCCCGTTCTGTATTGTCCGAATTGGAAATGTTAGTGGGGAAAGTTTTGTGTTATCTCTATTTAAGCCCGGAACGTTTGGCACAGCAGGGGATTTTTAGTACCCAAGAAGTATATGATGAATTATTAAATTTAGCTGATGAAAGTAAATTATTGAAGGCGGTAAACCAACGTTCGACAGGTTCTGATTTGGATAAACAAAAACTTGCTGAAAAAGTCAGGGCTGCGATAGGTAGATTACGTCGTTTAGGGATGATTCAAACTGTAGGGGAGCAAAATAGCGGTAAATTTACCATCTCTGAATCGGTGTTCCGTTTCGGTGCGGAAGTCCGTTCCGGTGATGACCCATTGGAAGCACAAGTACGATTAATTCGTGATGGAGAGGCGGCTACACCTGAATCTCTCGCCTTGGAAAAACAGGTACAATTAACCGAACAAGAAGCGGAAAGTGCGGGTGAAATTGACGAAGAATTTGATGGAGAACAAGCATAATGTCTGATGTTTTAGAATTAGAAAATGAAATCGGGTTAGAAAACGAATCAAGTGAAATCAGCACTGAAACAGCAGATAGTCATCTTATATCGACACCTTTTTCTCAGATACAAAATGACGTAGAACGAGGAAAATTTCGTTCTTTAACCTTAATCAACTGGAACGGCTTTTTTGCCCGAACTTTTGATTTAGATGAACTGGTCACCACGCTTTCCGGTGGTAACGGGGCAGGGAAATCAACCACGATGGCAGGGTTTGTCACTGCTTTAATTCCTGATTTAACCTTACTTCATTTCCGAAATACTACGGAGGCAGGTTCGACAGGCGGATCGCGTGATAAAGGGTTGCATGGGAAATTACGCCCGGGCGTTTGTTACGCTGTATTGGATACCATTAATTCCCGTCATCAGCGTGTTCTTGTCGGGGTTCGTTTACAGCAGGTCGCCGGACGGGATAAAAAAGTCGATTTAAAAACCTTCTCCCTTCAAGGTGTAGAATTATCTCAAAATCCGACCGCACTTTTCACGGAAACCGTGGGGGAGCGTCAAGCTCGTGTGCTGAATTTAAACGAACTCAAAGATAAAATTGAGAATTTAGGCGCTCAGTTTAAACAATACCATTCCATCACCGATTATCACGGTATGATGTTTGATTTGGGCATTATTCCAAAACGTTTACGTTCTGCCTCAGATCGCAGCAAATTCTATAAACTTATCGAAGCCTCCTTGTACGGCGGTATTTCAAGTGCGATCACCCGTTCTTTACGTGATTATTTATTGCCGGAAAATTTAGGGGTACGCAAAGCCTTCCAAGATATGGAAAGTGCGTTGCGTGAAAACCGTATGACCTTGGAAGCTATTAAGGTTACCCAATCCGATCGTGATTTATTCAAGCATTTAATCACCGAAACGACCAATTATGTGGCATCGGATTATATGCGTAATGCCAACGAACGCCGTGGCAATATTGAAGCGGCATTGGGATCTCGCCGTGAATGGTACAAAGCTAAGGCAGAGCAGGATTTATCACAACATCGTTTAATTGATTTAAGTCGTGAAGCGGCAGAATTGGCAGAAAATGAACGAACTTTAGAAGTCGATCATCAAAGTGCCGTAGATCATTTAAATCTTGTATTGAATGCTTTGCGCCATCAGGAAAAGATTTCCCGCTATCAAGAAGATGTTACCGCGCTTTCAGAACGTTTAGAAGAACAGAAAATCGTTGTAGAAAATGCGAATGAAGCCTTGGAAGAAAGCCAAGCCCAATTTGAACAAACAGAAATTGAAATTGATTCAGTCCGTACACAACTTGCCGATTATCAACAGGCCCTTGATGCACAACAAACTCGTGCATTGCAGTATCAACAAGCAATTGCGGCATTAGAAAAAGCCAAAACCTTATGCGGTTTAGCTGAATTAAGTGTAAAAAATGTGGACGATTATCACGCCGAATTTGCTGCTCACGCAGAAAGTTTGACAGATACTGTGTTGGAATTGGAACACAAAATGTCTATTTCTGAAGCGGCAAAATCTCAATTTGATAAAGCTTATCAGCTCGTTTGTAAAATTGCGGGTGATGTGCCTCGTTCTGCGGCTTGGGAAAGCGCAAAGGAATTATTGCGTGAATACCCAAACCAAAAATTACAAGCTCAGCAAGCCCCACAACTCCGTGGAAAATTACATGAGCTTGAGCAACGTTATACTCAACAGCAAAGTGCGGTCAAATTACGGAATGATTTTAACCAACGGGCAAATTTAAATTTAGAAACAGCCGATGAGTTAGAAGAATATTATGCCGAGCAAGAGGCCTTGGTCGAGGATCTGTCAGCAGAACTTTCCGAACAAGTGGAAACACGTTCGATACTTCGTCAAAAACGTGAAAATTTAACCGTACTTTATGATGAAAACTCACGTAAAGCGCCCGCTTGGTTAACGGCTCAAGCATCATTAGAACGTTTACAGGAACAAAGTGGTGAGACATTTCAACATAGTCAGGATGTGATGAATTTTATGCAGGCGCAACTCGTGAAAGAACGCGAATTGACGATGCAGCGTGATCAACTTGAACAAAAACGCCAACAATTAGACGAGCAAATTTCCCGTTTAAGCCAACCTGACGGTTCTGAAGATATGCGTTTGAATGCCCTTGCAGAACGTTTCGGCGGGGTATTGCTTTCCGAACTTTATGATGATGTGCCGATTGAAGACGCACCATATTTTTCCGCACTTTACGGCCCAGCACGACATGCTATTGTGGTTCGTGATTTAAATACGGTAAGGGAACAATTAGATAAACTTGATGATTGTCCGGATGATCTTTATTTAATTGAAGGTGATCCGACCGCTTTCGATGATAATGTACTCTCTGCTCAAGAGCTTGAGCTTGGTGTCGTGGTGCAAGTATCCGAGCGTGAATTGCGTTATTCTAAATTCCCGGAAATTCCATTATTTGGCCGTGCCGCCCGTGAAAAACGTTTGGAAGAATTGCAAGTTCAACGTGATGAAATTGCGGAAGAGCACGCACAAATTGCCTTTGATGTGCAAAAATGCCAACGTTTACACGAACATTTTAGCCAATTTGTCGGTTTACATTTAGCTCTTGCATTCCAACCAAATCCGGAAGCGTTAATGGCAGAAATTAACCGTGAGCGTAATGAAATTGATCGTGAATTAAATCAATTTAGTAGTGGTGAGCAACAATTGCGTATTCAATTAGACAACGCAAAAGAAAAAATGCAGTTACTTAATAAATTAATTCCACAATTAAGCGTATTGGCAGATGAAGATTTAGTTGATCGTATCGAGGAATGTCGGGAACAATTAGATATAGCGGAGCAAGATGAATTATTTATTCGCCAATATGGTGAGACGTTGTCACAACTAGAACCGATAGCTAACACGTTACAAAGCGATCCGGAACATTATGAAACGTTAAAAAATGAATTAGCACAGGCCATTGAACGTCAAAAACAAGTGCAACAACGTGTTTTTGCATTAGCCGATGTCGTACAACGTAAACATCATTTTGCTTATGAAGATGTAGGACAGACGGAAACCTCAGAATTAAATGAGCAATTGCGTAAACGTTTAGAATTGATGCAATCGCAACGTGATACACAACGTGAACAGCTTCGTCAAAAACAGGCTCAATTCGCACAATATAATCAAGTGTTTATTGGATTACAAAGTTCTTATGAGAGCAAAAATCAGTTATTAAAAGAGCTAATGGACGAAGTGGGGGAATTAGGAGTACGTGCTGATGAAGGCTCAGAGGAGCGTGCCCGTATTCGTCGTGATGAATTGCATCAACAACTTTCAATCAATCGTCAAAGACGTTCTTATGTAGAAAAACAACTCACGTTAATTGAAAGTGAAGCGGAAAATCTTAACCGCCGTATTCGCAAGTCTGAACGTGATTACAAAACCCAGCGAGAATTGATTGTTGCTGCCAAAGTCAGTTGGTGCGTCGTGCTACGTTTATCCCGCCACTCTGATGTGGAAAAACGATTAAACCGTCGTGAGCTTGCTTATTTATCTGCCGATGAATTACGTTCAATATCAGATAAGGCATTGGGCGCATTACGTACTGCCGTTGCGGATAACGAATATTTACGTGATAGCTTGCGAGCCTCGGAAGATAGCCGCAAGCCGGAAAATAAAGTACAGTTCTTTATTGCAGTCTATCAACATTTACGCGAACGTATCCGACAAGATATCATTAAAACGGATGATCCTATTGACGCCATTGAACAAATGGAAATTGAGCTTTCCCGTTTAACAGCGGAACTTACCGAGCGTGAGAAAAAGCTAGCGATTAATTCCGAAAGTGTGGCAAATATTATGCGTAAAACGATTCAACGTGAGCAAAATCGTATTCGTATGTTAAATCAAGGGTTACAAAATATTGCCTTCGGTCAGGTAAAATCCGTACGCTTAGTAGTAAATATTCGTGATACCCATGCGATGCTGCTTGATGCCCTTTCAGGTCAGCAAGATGAATATCAAGATTTATTTAGTGACAACCGTATTACTTTCTCAGAAGCTATGGCGAAGCTCTATCAACGCATTAATCCGCATATTGATATGGGACAACGCACTGCACAAACTATCGGTGAAGAATTATTAGATTATCGCAATTATCTTGAATTAGAAGTGGAAGTTTTTCGTGGTGCAGATGGTTGGTTGCGTGCAGAAAGCGGTGCACTTTCCACCGGGGAAGCAATTGGTACCGGTATGTCAATTCTCTTAATGGTCGTACAAAGTTGGGAAGAAGAAAGCCGCCGTATTCGAGGCAAAGACATTATACCTTGTCGTTTACTCTTCCTTGATGAAGCTGCACGTCTTGATGGCAAGTCTATTTCCACTTTATTTGAATTATGTGAACGATTGGATATGCAACTCCTCATTGCGGCACCGGAAAATATCAGTCCGGAAAAAGGGACAACATATAAATTGGTACGGAAAATCTCAGGAAATCAAGAACACGTTCATGTGGTCGGATTACGTGGATTTGGTGCAACAGGGTAGAATACAGGTGCGGTTAAAAATGAGCGTGTTTTTCGGTTGTAGCCGTTGCACAAATCTGTTTTTTGGTTAAGTTGTAGGGACACACTGCGTGTGTCCGAATTTTAACCTATTTAAATGATTTTATAACGGACACACGCAGTGTGTCCCTACATGTTCGTTGAAATTTCTATTTTTGTGCATTTGCTACATAATACTGGTATTTTTGAGCGCACTTTTTTGAAAATATCTATTTCTTCTAAAAAATTATTAATGTTTAATCAACTACTAGTCAGGGAACAAAATGTACAATCTCATTCTCGCTATTTTCTGCAGTGTTGCGGTTTCTGTATTGCTTAAAATTGCACGTAAAAAAAATATTATTATCGAGCAGGCTATTGCATTTAATTATATTACGGCGATTACGCTTAGCTATTTTCTATTAAAACCGGATTTTAAAGGGCTAACATTGACGGATTATATCGTACAGAGTGAAAGTTCCCCCATTTTTCTAGCCTTAGGGGTATTGTTACCTAGCGTGTTTATTATTATGTCAAAAGCCGTGGAGTTTGCAGGTATTGTTCGTTCAGATGCAGCACAACGTCTCTCTTTATTCTTGCCTATTTTAGCGGCATTTCTCATTTTCCATGAAACATTGAGTCAATCAAAAATAATCGGGATTATCCTGGCATTTATAGGGCTATTTTGTTTACTAACAAAACCAAATCAAGGACAAAGTGCAGTTAATTTTAAAGGCGTTTTATGGTTAATCGGTGTGTGGTTTGGCTATGGCATTATTGATATTTTATTCAAACAAGTGGCTAAAAGTGGTGGAGCATTTCCAGCGACACTATTTATATCATTTTCACTTGCTACTTGCGTCATGTTTGTCTATTTATTGCTGAAACGTGTACAGTGGACTGCGACGAGCTTCAGCGGTGGGGTAATTTTAGGTGTACTAAATTTCTTTAATATTCTCTTTTATATTAAGGCTCATCAGAGTTTTGGTAGTAACCCAACATTAGTTTTTGCCGGTATGAATATCGGAGTCATTTGCCTTGGCACTATTACCGGCGCATTCATTTTCAAAGAGAAAATTAGCAAAATCAATGGGCTAGGTATTCTATTTAGTTTGAGCGCAATTTTCTGTTTGTACTATTTAGATAAAATTATGGAATAAAAGAGAAATAGTATGGCGAATAATTTTAGCTTTTTTATTTATGATTATGAAAGCTTTGGCATTAGTCCATCAAAAGATCGCCCGGCACAGTTTGCCGGTATTCGTACAGATGCGGATTTTAATATTATCGGTGAGCCGGTAATGCTTTATTGTAAGCAAACAAACGATTATTTGCCTTCTCCGGAAGCTGTAATGGTAACAGGTATTACACCTCAAGAATGCAATGAAAAGGGAATAGCTGAACCAGAGTTTGCAGAAAAAATTCTTGCCGAATTTTCCCAACCAAACACCTGTGTGATGGGCTACAACAATATTCGTTATGATGATGAAATGACACGCTATACCTTTTACCGCAATTTTATCGATCCTTACGAGTATAGTTGGAAAAATGGTAATTCCCGTTGGGATTTATTGGATGTGGTACGTGCGTGTTACGCACTTCGTCCCGAAGGCATCCAATGGTGTTTTGATGAAGAGGGGATTCCAAACTTTAAATTAGAAAATCTTACAAAAGTTAATGGAATTGAGCATGAAAATGCTCACGATGCGATGGCTGATGTCTATGCAACGATAGCTATGGCGAAGCTCATTAAGGAAAAACAGCCTAAATTATTCCAATATTTCTTTGAAAATCGTGGTAAAAAAGAGGTAGAAAAGCTCATTAATACAGCTGAAATGACCCCATTAGTACATGTTTCCGGTATGTTAGGGAATTATCGTGGTAACTGTACTTGGATCGCACCATTAGCTTGGCATCCAACAAATCAAAATGCCGTCATTGTTTGTGATTTAATGGGAGATATTGATAATTTATTGGCGAAAAGTGCAGATAAATTACGTGATGATTTATACACTAAAAAATCTGAATTAGAAAAAAGGGGAGTCCCATTAGTTCCATTAAAACTGGTTCATATTAACAAATGCCCAATTATTGCTCCGGCTAAAACATTATTACCGGAAAATGCGAAACATTTGGGGATCGATCGCCAATTATGTCTAGAAAATTTAGCTAAATTGCGTGCGTCTTTTGATATTCGAGAAAAAGTCGCAGATATATTTATCGAAGAGCGTCAATTTGAACAAAGTGATAATGTTGAAACCGAGCTTTATAGTGGTTTCTTTAGTCATGCGGATAAAAATAATCTGGCTATTTTACGTCAATTACCAGCAGAAAAATTGGCTGAACATGGCTTGTCCTTTGAAGATAAACGTATACCGGATTTATTATTTCATTATCGTGCAAGGCATTTTTATAAAACATTAACACGACCAGAACAAATTAAGTGGCAAAAGTATCGACAACGTAAATTAGAGCAAAGTGCGGCTGATTTTGAAGCCAGTTTGCAACGTCTTGCTAATGAGAATGCGGATAATCAGGAAAACTTAGCTTTATTGCAACAAGTTTATGAATATGGCATAAAATTGCTAGGCTAATTCGTGACAACATAACAATATAAGAAAAGCATATTCAATGATGAATATGCTTTTTTAGTGGGTAACAAACTCAAATAGAAAAACAAGTCGCTTAAAAATCGCTAAATATCTTTCTATCTTTCTCAAACCCGCTGAAAAACAAAATCTTAATTCCTCATAAAACATAATCCCAAGAATCTTTACATTCTGATGACAAATTATTCAGCATAGTCAATAAAACATTTCAGAAAGCCGTTACAACGCTTAAAAATCACTTTATTTGTCCTGTTTAAGTAGTATCTGTGACTTGTGCATAAGTCTGTGATTTTCTTAATCCGTAGTTTCCGCTCACCCGATAACTAGTTTCGCATAATGTATATTATGTTAAATAATATAGAGATGAATCACTTTTAAATAATTACTCTACTTAAGGTAAAAATTTTGCATTTATTAATTCAAGGCATTTAACACTGAGGTTTTAAAGTGTGACTAATTAATCATCAATGTGACGTTGTCTTATTTATAAGATGTTACTCAAATCCAGTTAATGAGAATCATTGTTTTTATTTTTTTATTTAAAATTAATAAGTTATAAAAATTTAAATAAAAATCAACTTGAAAATTCTCATTTAAACTTATAGAATAAGAGCCAGAAGTTAAGTTATTTTTTAGTAATCAATAAGGAAAGGAGTTAGTTATGCTTAGCCAAGCAATTACAGACAAATTGAATGAACAGATTAATCTAGAGTTTTACTCTTCCAATGTTTATTTGCAAATGAGCGCATGGTGTTCGAAACATGGTTATGAAGGTGCTGCTGCCTTTTTACTTCGTCATGCCGATGAAGAACTAGAACATATGCAAAAGTTATTCCAATACGTCAATGAGACTAGTGGTATGCCTCTTTTAGGTAGAATTGAGGCGCCTAAAAATGACTATAAATCTTTGAAGGAAGTATTTGAAATTACACTTGAGCATGAAAAATTAGTCACCTCAAAAATTAATGAGCTGGTTGAAGTGACTTTTGAGAACAAGGACTACTCCACTTTTAATTTTTTACAATGGTATGTTGCTGAACAGCATGAAGAAGAAAAATTATTCAGCGGTATTCTTGATAAATTCAATCTTGTTGGTGAAGATGGTAAAGGTTTATATTTCATTGATCGTGATTTAGCGACATTAGAGTAATACAGGAGAAATAAAATGTTATCAGCAAACGTAGTAAAATTGTTAAATGACCAAATGAATTTAGAGTTTTATTCTTCTAATTTATATCTTCAAATGAGTGCATGGTGTGAGCAACAAGGCTTTGAAGGAACAGCAAAATTTTTATCTGCACATGCGGCTGAAGAAATGCAACATATGCGTAAATTATTCACTTATTTAAATGAAACAGGCGCATTGGCAATCATTTCTGCTATAGAAGCACCATCACACGAATATAAATCATTAAAAGAAGTAATTGAGCTTACTTATGAGCATGAAAAGCTCATTACCAGTAAAATCAATGAGTTAGTAGGACTTACTTTTGAAGAAAAAGATTATTCAGCATTCAATTTCTTACAATGGTATGTAGCTGAACAACATGAAGAAGAAAAACTTTTCAGCAGTATCCTGGATAAATTAAACCTTCTTGGTGAAGATGGTAAAGGCTTATTCCTTATAGATAAAGATTTAGGAAATCTTGCCAGCTCCGTCGCTTAGTCTGTAAAATTCTTCCCAAATACAAAAATGCAGTCATTTTACATTATGTTCTATGATTGCATTTTTGTGATCTATTTCACAAATTTAGAAGAAATTGCTCGATCATCCTGCATTTTTCCTTTATATTCCCTCCCATTTTTAATAATCATTTTCATTTAAAGGAGTAAATAATGAAAAAAAACCTGATCTTAGGATTAGCCTTTTTTATCAGTGCTGTCCAAGCTCACGAAGTCTGGGTTTCCGCACCACAGCAACTAAAAGCAGAAAATATTTTAAAAGCAGAGCTTGCTTATGGAGACTACCCTTATGTTGAAAAAATTCCTGATGCCCGCTTACACATTTTTTCACCAATGGAAATTATCAGCCAAGATGGCGAACATCAGACCTTGATACAAAAAGGTGAAAATTATCAATATCAATCTGAAAAACCTTTAAAATCAGGTTCTTATTGGATTACTGCAACCTATAAACCAACGTTTTGGTCACAAAATTCTGAAGGTTGGAAGATGGATAATATGCAAGGGACACCGAATGCCACTTACTGTGAACAAACTCAAATGTTTGGCAAAAGTCTTTTGACTGTGGGAAATCAACCTTTAAATGCAGAAATGGCAATGACCCGTATAGGATTACCTCTTGAAATCGTTCCATTGAAAGACCCAAGTAAAGTAAAATCAGGCGAGGTCTTCCCTATTCAAGTTTTCTATAATGAAATCCCACTAGCAGGAGAAACTGTGATTGCAACGGCGGATACCGTGATTGTGAAAGATTTAGAAGCCGCAACAGGTCATCGTGAACCTCAAGGCTTTTCCGGTAAAACAGATAGTCAGGGGCGAGTTAATATCATTCCGTTAATCGATGGTATTTGGAAAATTAAAGTCGTTCATAAAACGCCATTTGCCGATCAAAATATTTGTCAGCAATCGGCAAATTATTCAACCTTAATTCTTCCGGTTGGAAAAGGATTGGATAAACTTCCTCCAAAACCGGAACACCATCATTAAGCTTGTAGGGACACATTGCATGTGTTCATTATAAAATCAAATCATTTCAATAGGTTAAAATTCAGACACACGTAGTGTGTCCCAACAGGCTAACTAAAAAACAGATTTGTGTAACAGCTACATAATACAGATAAATTTGACCGCTCTTTTTATTTCAGTATCATACCGCCCATAATTGAAAAAGAGGCAAAATTATGACAACTGAACTTCAAAAACTTGATCCTGATGCCGCAATTGACATTGCTTATGATATTTTCTTGGAAATGGCGGGAGAAAATTTAGATCCGGCGGATATTATACTCTTTAACCTTCAATTTGAAGATCGTGGTGCGGTGGAATTTGTGGAAACCTCAGAAGATTGGGAACAGGAAATCGGGGTATTAATCGATCCGGATGCTTTTGCTGAAGTCTGGATTGGTTTAGTCAATGAGCTGGATGAAATGGATGATATTTTTGCCAAATTCCTCATTTCTCATAATGAAGAAGATCGTGAATTTCACGTTATTTGGAAAAAATAACATTAAACCTAGTTATGAAAAGGTTTTATCGAACTTTCCGTTCCGCAATTATTGCGATTTTGTTATAAATTTTCCTTTATAAATCAATATTCGGAACGTTAAGTCCATTTGCTATTTTAAGAGTCATGTCTTGTTGTTCATTTTGCAGACTTGTACACAGGTATATTGATACCTGAATCTCAGTTCAACACATCGCTTTTTATATTAAGGGATAAAGTTTAAACATCTTTTTTCATTTTTGGATAAGCTTATCAGCATGTATTTCAAATATTTTAGAAAATTAGATTATTACATCAGCTAAATAAAAGCCATTTGGATTTTTTCATAAAAAGAAATAATGTTTTTCCTAGGAACAGCTTTATCTATAAAAAAATAAACACTAGAATCGCAACCCTTATTTTACACAAGTTAAAGGAAATAAAATGAGCAACGTATTGGTGTTAAAGTCAAGCATTCTTGCTGACAATTCTCAGAGTAACAAATTAGTGGATTATACAATCGAAAAACTACAAGGTAACAATATTGTGGTTCGGGATTTAGCCAAAGACCCTCTTCCCCACTTCGATGCTACAGCGGCTATTGCGGTGCGTGGTGAACCTCAAACAGAAGAAGAAAAACAATTTCTTGCACTTTCCGATGAGCTAGTCTCCGAATTAAAAAATGCGGATACTCTTGTCATTGGTGCGCCAATGTATAACTTAAATATTCCCACTCAATTAAAATCTTATTTTGATTTCATTGCTCGTCCACGTGTCACATTCCAATATACGGCAAATGGTCCGGAAGGTTTATTGAAAGGTAAAAAAGCCATCGTATTGTGTGCATTTGGTGGCTTATATGATGATGAAAACCTCGTCACACAATACATGAAAGCTATTTTAGGTTTTGTCGGAATTACTGACGTGCAATTTGTGTATGCACAAGGTATTGGCTTTGGCCCAGAAGCGGTCGAAAAAGCATTACAGTCTGCCAAAGTAAAAATTAATGATATTGTGACCGCACTTTAATCTTTTCTTCAGCCATCTTTCAAGATGGCTTCTTTTTCTCTTATTGATATGCATTTTGTAAAATGAAATAGAATTTTTAAATCTTTTCTTGACTTATTTATTTTGTACTAGTTTAATAGTGCAAAATAAATAAAAAGGATTTAAAAAATGCAAAACAATGCCTTTATTACGGTTACCACACAACCTGTCCCTTATCATCCGGATACCACGGCTATTTTTAACACATTATGTCATCATCCCAACACACTACTACTCGACTCTGCTGAAATCGGTAGTAAAAATAGCTTACAAAGCCTTATATTTATCAATGCGGCAGTTAAAATCACTTGTATCAGTCACAACGTCACATTTAAAGCATTAAATGCAAATGGTAAACAGGTTTTGAAAGAGATTTTTCCTGTTTTAACTGAGCTTAATCCGCTAAGTGCGGTCGATTTTGATGATGAATTTTCTGTTAATTTCCCTCCGCTTGATAATCAATTAGATGAAGACAGTAAATTACAATCAACGACAATTTTTGATGGATTACGGGTGATTTCAAATCTTTACCAACACAGCGATACGGCTATTTTTTTAGGCGGTTTATTCGCTTATGATTTAGTCGCCAATTTCATCCCGATGAATAACATCACTTTAAAAGATGATGATATTTCTTGCCCTGACTACAGTTTTTATCTTGCTGAACATCTTATTACTATCGATCATCAAAGCCAGCAGGCAACGCTAAAAAGTTACTGTTTCTCACAAGAAGAACAAGTCAATGTGGCAAAAACAGCCCTAGCTATCGCACAAAAATTAAAAAATATTAATCACATCTTATCCATCAAATCGACAAGTGATGAGATAAAAACGAATTTTGACGATTCTGAATTTATCCATGTGGTGAAAGCTTTAAAACACCATATTAATATTGGCGATGTCTTCCAAATCGTGCCTTCCCGTCGTTTTTCTCTTGCTTGTCCGAATCCGCTTGCCAGTTATGCTCAACTTAAACAAAATAATCCTAGTCCTTATATGTTCTACATGAACGATGAAGATTTCATTTTGTTTGGCGCCTCACCGGAAAGTGCGCTCAAATATACGCCGAAAAATCGTCAGTTAGAAATTTATCCGATTGCCGGCTCACGCCCACGTGGATTTGATGCGCACGGTAATATTGATCCTGAATTGGATACCCGTTTAGAGTTAGAATTACGATTAGATCACAAAGAGCAAGCAGAACACCTGATGTTAGTGGATTTAGCACGCAACGATATCGCTCGAGTTTGTCAAAGTGGTACTCGTCAAGTGGCAGAATTAATGCAAGTGGATCGTTATTCCCATATTATGCATCTTGTGTCACGAGTAGTGGGTAAACTCCGCCCTGAATTAGATGCCCTTCACGCTTATCAAGCCTGTATGAATATGGGGACACTTACCGGCGCACCGAAAATCAAGGCAATGCAGCTTATTTATCAATATGAACAACAAAAACGCCACAGTTATGGCGGTGCAGTGGGTTATCTCACTTCCGATGGCAGTTTAGATACCTGCATCGTGATTCGTTCAGCCTTTGTTCAAAACTGTATCGCACACGTGCAAGCGGGCTGTGGTGAGGTGTTAGATTCCGATCCGCAAATGGAGGCGGACGAAACCCGACATAAAGCTGCTGCGGTATTAAAAGCAATTCGTCAAATCAATACACAAGCCAAATAAGGGATACGTTATGGCAAATATTCTTTTTTTAGATAACTTTGATTCCTTCACTTATAATCTTGTGGATCAATTTCGTGTCTTAGGACATCAAGTGAAAATTTACCGCAATGATTGTGATTTAGAACAACTCGTTGCAACGGCGATGAGTACACCAGATACTATTCTTGCCCTTTCGCCCGGCCCCGGCACACCGGAAGAAGCGGGTATTTTGTTACCATTAATTGAGCGTTTAAAATCACAAATCCCCATTATTGGAATTTGTTTAGGTCATCAAGCCTTAATCCAAGCATTTGGTGGTAAAGTTGTCCATGCCGGTGAAGTGTTGCATGGTAAAATCTCAAAAATTTCCCATGATGGTGAAGCGATGTTTCAAAATTTGGCTAACCCAATGCCGGTCGCACGCTATCATTCACTCATGGGACAAGATTTACCTCAGGAATTTGTTATCAATGCCCAATACAATGGTATTATTATGGCAATTCGCCACCGAGAGTTGCCTATTTGCTCATTCCAATTCCATCCGGAAAGTATTTTAACCGTGCAAGGATCACAGTTATTACAACAATCCATTGAATGGTTACTCAATCACTAAAAACAATGATAGGCACTAGCCTATCCAACCTAATAAGGAAAACGATATGATTACTGTATTTGGACTTAAATCTAAACTCACACCACGCAGAGAAATGTTAGCTGACGTGATTTATAACAGCCTCTATTTAGGCTTAGACATCCCCAAAGGAAAACACGCGATTCGTTTTTTAGGCTTGGAAAAAGAAGATTTTTACTACCCTTTCGATCGTAGTGATGATTACACCGTTATTGAAATTAACCTAATGGCGGGTCGAATGGAAGGGACAAAAAAACGCCTAATCAAAATGTTATTCAGTGAACTTGAATATAAACTCGGTATCCGTGCGCATGATGTGGAAATTACCATTAAAGAGCAACCGGCTCATTGCTGGGGTTTCCGTGGCATGACAGGCGATGAAGCACGGGATTTGGATTACGATATTTACGTCTAATAGCCATGTGTTATTTACGCCATCATAATAAGATTTCAATCCCAATAGCAGTAAATAGCACTATATTAAGGAACAAACTATGCAACACAACTTCTTATTAGAACAACTTTATGATGGTCATCAATTAAACCAATCAGAAAGTACCGCACTTTTTAATGCGGTCATTCAAGGTCATCTTTCTAATGAACAAATTGCGGCAATGTTGATGGCTCTAAAAGTCCGAGGTGTCACCGTTGAGGAAATTACCGGTGCGGTGGCGGCCTCATTACAAAATGCAAAATCTTTCCCACATCCCGACTACCCTTTTGCCGATATTGTCGGTACCGGAGGCGATGGACAAAATACGATCAATATTTCCACCGCAAGTTGTATTGTTGCCGCAACAATGGGGGTTAAGGTTGCCAAACACGGTAATCGCAGCGTGTCCAGCCAATCCGGAGCAAGTGATGTTTTAACCGCATTAGGCGTCAATGTCAGTATTTCTGCACAATCGGCACGTCAAGCCTTAGATGAAATCGGCATCTGTTTTTTATTTGCACAGCAGTATCATTCCGGCTTTCGCCATGTTGCCCCCGTTCGTGCCGCACTAAAAACCCGCACAATTTTCAATATTCTCGGCCCATTAATCAATCCTGCCCGCCCAAATTACCATTTACTCGGCGTTTATGTGCCTGAACTCGTGAAGACCTATGCGGAAACCGCCGTTAGCTTGGGGCACGAGTACACCTTCGTTGTTCACGGTTCAGGATTAGACGAAGTGGCGTTACACGGTGAAACACAAGTAGCGGAAATTAAAGACGGTAAGATTGAATATTTCACGCTAACACCTGAAGATTTTGGCTTAAAAATGCAATCATTAGAAAGTTTACTCGGTGGCGAACCACAAGAAAATGCCAAATTATTAACCGCACTTTTACAAGGCAAAGGTAAATTGGAACACGCCAATGCCGTTGCTGCCAATACCGCATTATTGCTTAAACTATTCGGCTACCATGATCTCAAACAAAATACCCAAAATGTATTGGAAACCTTAGCCGATGGCAAAGCATTTGAGACCTTGCAAAAATTAACACAATACTAGCCCTGAAACACCCGATAGAAAATAAGATGATTACTCAAGACTTCTCAAAACCCATTGATTCTGCGACCGTACTGCAAAAGATCGTCCTTGATAAAGCCGCATGGGTGAACGCGAAAGAAAAGGAATTTCCACTTAGTGAATTTCAACAAAACATCACAAAATCCGACCGCTCTTTTTATGATGCGCTATCAAAAGGCACTCAGCAAAAGTCTGCTTATATTTTGGAATGTAAAAAAGCCTCGCCTTCAAAAGGATTGATTCGGGCTGAATTTAATTTAGATGAAATCGCCAATGTCTATAAACATTATGCCTCAGCCATTTCTGTGCTGACGGACGAAAAATACTTCCAAGGGGATTTTGAATTTTTGCCTCAAGTGCGAAACATCGTGAGCCAACCGGTGCTTTGCAAAGATTTTATAATCAGCGAATATCAAGTGTATCTTGCCCGTTATTATCAAGCCGATGCTATTTTATTAATGCTTTCCGTGGTGAATGATGAAACTTATTACGTGTTGGCAGATCTTGCTCATTCTTTGGGAATGGGTATATTAACCGAAACCGGTAATGAAGCGGAATTTGAACGTGCTTTATCGTTGGGAGCAAAAATCATCGGTGTGAATAATCGTAATTTGCATGATTTAACCGTGGATTTAAATTGTGTAGTCGAATTAACGGAAAAATATGCAGATCGCATACCAGAGGATGTTCGCATCATCAGCGAATCCGGTATTTATACTCATCAACAAATCCGTCAATTACAAAAAGTTGCACAAGGATTTTTAATCGGCAGTAGTTTAATGGGAAATACTGATTTAAATAATGCGGTTCGTTCGGTGATTTTCGGTGAAAACAAAGTATGTGGCTTGACACGCACCCAAGATGTGAAAACCATTTATGCAAACGGAGCGCTTTATGGCGGATTAATTTTTGCTGAACATTCAAAACGTGCGGTGGGTTTGCGTCAGGCTCAAGAATTAGTCACCGCCGCGCCACTTCGTTTTGTCGGCGTATTTCAAAATCAAGAAGCGGATTTTATCGTTAGAATCGCTCAACAATTGCAGCTTTATGCGGTGCAGTTACATGGTTCGGAAACGCCGGCGTTTATCACTGATCTACGCAGTAAATTACCCGAAACCTGTCAAATTTGGAAAGCTGTATCAATCAACATTGATGAAAAAAGTGCGGTTAATTTTACAGATGATTTAAATGTTGATCGTTATATTTTTGATAGCCAGACCTCAAACCAACAAGGGGGGACAGGTCAAACTTTTGATTGGTCATTAATCCCTGAAAAGCTCAAATACAAAACGATTTTGGCCGGTGGGATTTCACCGGAAAATATTGAACAGGCAATAGCTCAAGGCTGTTTGGGTGTAGATCTGAATTCCGGCGTAGAAAGTGCGCCCGGTATAAAAGATGAGTTGAAAGTGCGGTCAGCTTTTGAGACGATTTTTAATACGATATCATTCTTTTAATTCAATATTGCAAAGATGTCGTATAAACATTCCGAGACTTTACTAGGAGATGATTATGTCTAGAATAGCATTTGTTACCGGTGCAACAGCCGGATTTGGTGCGGCAATTTGTCGTACATTAATTGGCGCAGGTTACCATGTCATTGGTACAGGTCGCCGAACCGAACGATTAACCCTTCTCCACGTAGAACTTGGCGAACAATTTCTTCCTCTTGCTTTTGATATTTCTGATCGTGAAAAAACACAACAAGCGATCCAATCTCTCCCCCTTGAATGGCGTAATATTGATTTACTCGTTAATAATGCCGGTCTCGCCCTCGGTTTAGAAACAGCCGATAAAGCCAATCTTGATGATTGGGAACAAATGATTGATACCAACATTAAAGGTCTTGTGACAATCACCCGTCTTTTACTCCCCCAAATGGTCGAACGCAATACCGGACATATCATCAATCTTGGATCAATTGCAGGCAATTATCCTTACCCTGGCGGTAACGTATATGGCGGCACAAAAGCTTTCGTAAAACAATTTAGTTTAAATTTGCGTGCCGATCTTGCCGGTAAAAATATTCGTGTGACCAATGTAGAACCGGGGCTTTGTGGCGGGACTGAGTTTTCCAATGTTCGCTTTAAAGGTGATGATGAGCGAGCTGAAAAAGTTTATGAAAATGTTCAATATGTTACCGCACAAGATATTGCAAATATCGTCTTGTGGCTGAATCAGCAGCCCGAACATATCAATATTAATCGTATTGAAGTCATGCCTACGGCACAAACTTTCGCGCCTCTCAATGTCGCAAGAAATTCAAACTCATAACGATAAGGAAACACAATGTCAGAAATGTTATTAAATCCGTATTTTGGTGAATTTGGCGGTATGTACGTGCCGGAAATTCTCGTACCGGTGCTTAAACAATTGGAAAAAGCCTTTGTTGAAGCTAAAAGTGATCCGGCATTTCAACGGGAATTTCAAGATTTACTGAAAAATTATGCCGGCAGACCAACCGCACTAACTCTTTGTCGCAATCTGACAAAAAGCACAAAAGCCAAAATTTATCTGAAACGTGAAGATCTTTTACACGGCGGTGCACATAAAACCAACCAAGTCCTCGGTCAAATTTTACTTGCAAAACGGATGGGGAAAACCCGTATTATTGCCGAAACAGGCGCCGGTCAGCATGGTGTAGCAACGGCTCTCGCTTGTGCAATACTTGATATGCCCTGTCGTGTTTATATGGGGGCAAAAGATGTGGAACGCCAATCCCCTAATGTATTCCGTATGCGTTTAATGGGCGCTGAAGTTGTGCCTGTGCAGAAAGGTTCTTGTTCATTAAAAGATGCTTGTTGCGAGGCGATGCGTGATTGGTCGGCAAATTATGAAAATACTCACTACTTACTTGGTACGGCAGCCGGTCCTCACCCTTTTCCAACCATTGTGCGTGAGTTCCAAAAAATGATTGGAGAAGAAACCAAACGCCAAATTCTGGAAAAAGAAGGTCGTTTGCCGGATGCAGTGATTGCCGCAGTGGGAGGCGGTTCTAATGCAATAGGGATGTTTACTGATTTTATAGATGAACCCAAAGTACGTTTGATCGGTGTAGAACCCGCAGGCAAAGGCATTGAAAGCGGTGAACACGGTGCACCGCTAGGGCATGCCAAAGTCGGTATTTATTTCGGAATGAAATCGCCGTTAATGCAAACGAATGACGGGCAGGTTGAAGAATCTTATTCGATTTCGGCGGGATTGGACTTCCCTTCTGTCGGGCCTCAACACGCTTATTTACAAAGTATTGGGCGAGCGGAATATCCCTCTATCACCGATGATGAAGCCTTAAATGCGTTCCAAGCACTCGCCAAACACGAAGGTATTATTCCCGCATTGGAAAGTTCACACGCCCTTGCACAAGCGCTAAAAATGATTCATCAAGAACCCAATAAAGCACAAATTCTTGTGGTGAATTTATCGGGACGGGGGGATAAAGATATTTTTACCGTGGATAAAATCTTAACTGAAAAAGGAATGCAATCATGAACCGTTTTGAAACTAAATTTGCTGAGCTTAAGGTAAAAAATGAGGGAGCATTTGTTCCCTTTGTAACCTTATGTGATCCTACCTTTGATCGTTCTTTTGAGATTATTTGCACGCTTGTTGATAATGGTGCCGATGCCCTTGAATTAGGCTTTCCTTTTTCTGATCCACTTTTAGATGGCCCGGTCATTCAAGCCGCAAATAATAGAGCATTAGAGGCAGGACATAGCACGGAAGACAGCTTTAAATTACTTAAAAAAGTGCGGTCAAAATATCCGGAGATTCCCATTAGTTTACTACTTTGTGCCAATCTTATTTTTGCCAAAGGTCTAGATACATTCTATCAACGCTGTGCAGAAGTAGGTGTTGATGCCGTATTGGTGGCAGATATTCCATTACTGGCGAAAGATGATTACATCAATGCTGCGAAAAAATACGGTATTCAACCTGTTTTTATCTGCCCGCCAAATGCCGATGAAAGAACCATCCAAGGTGTGGCAGAAAACAGTGAAGGCTATACTTATTTGGTTTCTCGTGCCGGTGTGACCAGTGCTGAAAATCAATCACATGCCAAAAATTTGGATGCTTTGGTCGAACAATTGAAAGCACACAATGCACCTCCTATTTTGCAAGGATTCGGTATCGCCGCACCGAATCAGGTAAAAGAAGCCTTGCAATTAGGGGTTGCCGGTGCGATTTCAGGTTCGGCAACCGTAAAAATCATTGAGCGCAATTTAGACAATCATACAAAATGTTTAGCCGAACTCGCCGAATTTGTCCAACAAATGAAAGTGGCGACTAAACAAAATACCTAATCATTTTAAGACATACCAAATAAAAGTGCGGTTAATTTTAACCGCACTTTTTCTTTAGATTGTGTGTGCATCCGCTTAACAACCCATTGAAATGATTTGTTTTTTTATAACAGGCATACACAAATTTGTTTATTGCTGAATGCCCTACAGAAGCTAAGCAATAGCCTTAAATTCTTCTCACTTGCCAAAATGTTTTTGTCCAATATTCTGTTTTCATTGAAGAATAGATCACCCCACCTTTTGTAGAAGCGTGCAAGAATTTATCATTTTTTACATAAATTCCTACATGGTACCCATTTGGACCACGCCCTGTTTTAAAAAAGATTAAATCACCAGTTTGAATATCTTCTTTTCGGACAAGTTTCCCATATTTAGCCTGTTCCTTTGTTGTTCTCGGCAAGGAAATATTAAAACGGTCAAAAAAGGTTTTCTGAACAAATCCTGAGCAATCAACTCCACGACGAGACTGCCCACCTAAAACGTAAGGCGTACCGGCCCATTCATATTGTTGCTCACTTAGCAAGGTCATCGCCATGATCGGATCATCAATTTGCCCTTTATAATTAATATGATAATCTTCAGCTTCCCTTTCCAGATTTCCTGAAGAACAAGCAAACAATGTCATTGTCGTAGCAATAAAAAATAGTCGATTAATGGAAATCATTTTTTATCTCTCAAACAAAAAAGTGCGCTTAAATACCGCACTTTTTCTCTATTACTGACTCAGCTTAGCTTTTTCTACTCTTGCACGCAATTTTTGCCCCGGTTTAAATGCAACAACACGACGAGCTGAAACAGGGATACTTTCCCCTGTTTTTGGATTGCGTCCCGGACGGGAAGCTTTATCACGCAATTCAAAATTACCAAATCCTGATAATTTAACATCGTTACCCGCTTCAAGAGATAAACGAATTTCTTCAAAGAAATTATCCACTAAGCGCTTAGCTTCTAACTTTTGCAATTGATATTTTTCAATTAAAAATTCGGTAATATCAATCTTTGTCAGTGTCATAAAATTTACTCCCTTAATTCCGCGTTAAAACGTTGTTTAACCTCATCTAATATTGCCGAGACCACCTTATTAATTTCATCATCTTCCAAGGTTTTTTCATTGTCTTGGATGATTAAACTAATCGCAAGGCTTTTAGCACCACTTGGCACCCCAATACCTTTATACACATCAAATAAATTCACTTGAATAAGTTTCTCTCCGCCTACCTGTTTGCAGACTTCAATCACATCGCCAGCGGCAATTTCATCAGAAACAACCAGAGCTAAATCACGACGGTTAGCCGGGAATTTTGAAACTTCTTTCGCTTGTACAACAGTCCGATTTGCTATTGCGTTCCATAAAATTTCAAATACCACAACTTTTCCATTTAGCCCTAATTTTTGAGAGATAGATGGATGAATGGTGCCAATAAAACCAATTTCTTTACCGTCTAATTCAATAGCTGCCGATTGTCCCGGGTGTAGTGCATCATACATTTTTGCCACAAAACGTACTTTTTTTCCAATGCCGGTTAAAGAGAGAAGACTTTCTAGATCACCTTTTAAATCGAAGAAATCCACCGCTTCTGATTTCGTGTTCCAACTTTCATTGTTAACCGAACCGCTTATCACTGCACTTAATACGAATTCCTGACGTACGCCAAATTCAGCCTCGGTATCAGGAATGAAACGTAACCCGGTTTCAAATAAACGAACCCGATTTTGTTGACGATTCTGATTGTATAATACCGCACCGAGCAATCCACTTAACAACGAAACCCGCATAGCGGACATTTCAACGGAAATTGGATTTGGCAATTCTAATGCTTCTTGATTAGGGTGTAATAATCCTTGAATTTTAGGATCAACAAAGCTATAGGTAATCGCTTCTTGATAGTCAGCATCGACAAGAGCCGTTTTAATTCGATTTAAATCTAAATCTACTTCTTTGTGTTCACGCATCCGTAAATGAGCAAGTGGGGCATGATTCGGAATGCTGTTATAACCATAAATACGAGCCACTTCCTCAATCAAATCTTCTTCAATTTCAATATCAAAACGCCAACTGGTTGAAGTCACCGTCCATATATCATTCTCATATTGCACATTAAAACCAAGGCGATTAAAAATATCGGTGATCGTATCCGTTTCAATGTGATGCCCGAGTAAAGCATCTAATTTTTCACGACGAAGTTGAATCTTACTCAATCTAGGTAAAAAATCTTCGTTCACAACCTCATTGATTTCGCCTGCTTGACCACCGCAAATTTCAAGTAATAATGCAGTTGCGCGCTCCATAGCTTGACGTGCTAATTCAAAATCAACGCCTCGTTCAAAACGGTGTGAGGCATCAGTGTGTAACCCATATTGTCTTGCTCGACCGGCTATCGCTAATGGCGCAAAAAAGGCGGCTTCCAAAATCACATCTTTGGTTTCGGAAGTGACACCACTTGTTTGACCACCAAAAATCCCTGCCATAGCGAGCGGACCATTTTGATCGGCAATAAGCAATGTGTTGGATTGCAATTTTGCGGTGGAACCATCAAGTAAAAGTAGCTCTTCCCCTTCTTTGGCAAAGCGAACTTGCACCGGCTGTTTTACTTTTGCTGCATCAAAAGCATGCATTGGCTGGCCTAACTCAAGCAAAATATAGTTGGTAATATCGACAATGGGATCAATAGAACGAATACCACAACGACGCAATTTTTCTTGCATCCAAATTGGAGATGAGGCATTGACATTGACATTTTTCACCACACGTAATAAATAACGGGGGCAGGCTTCTTGCTCGGCCACATCAATTTCAACTTTCTCTGAAATGGTTGCCGGAACGACTTCAAAGTGCGGTTGATTTACCGGAAGTTTATTCACCACACCAATTTCACGGGCAATCCCAGCGATACTTAAACAATCTGCACGATTTGGCGTTAAACTAATCTCAATTGTTTGATCTTCTAGATTTAAGTAATCACGTAGATTTTGACCAATAGGCGCATCCAAAGGTAATTCAATAATTCCCTCCGCCTCAACATCAATGCCTAATTCAGAGAACGAACAAAGCATACCTTCTGAAGGTTGACCACGCAATTTTGTTTTCTTAATTTTGAAGTCTCCCGGTAATACCGCTCCTTCAATTGCACAGGCCACTTTCAAACCTTGACGGCAATTTGGTGCACCACACACGATATCTAACAATCGATCCGAACCCACATTGACTTTAGTGACACGCAATTTATCGGCATCGGGATGTTGGGCACATTCTACCACCTCTCCAATCACGACATTGGTAAAATCACCCGCAACTTTTTCTACACTATCCACTTCTAACCCAAGCATTGTTATTTGATCACATAATTGTTCTGTAGAAATGCTTGGATTAACCCATTCTCTTACCCACTGTTCACTAAATTTCATTATTTTTTATCCCTTAAAATTTCGTTGTTTTATCTCATATCTAAAAAGTAGTTTATTTAAATTGTTTCAAAAAACGTAAATCATTTTCAAAGAATGAACGTAAATCTGTGACGTTGTAGCGTAGCATTGTTAAACGTTCAACCCCCATTCCCACGGCAAAACCAGAATATTCATTTGGATCAATGCCAACATTACGTAGTACATTAGGGTGAACCATACCACAACCTAGCACCTCAAGCCATTTACCATTTTTCCCCATCACATCCACTTCAGCAGAAGGTTCTGTAAATGGGAAATAAGACGGGCGGAAACGTACTTGCAAATCCTCTTCAAAGAACGCACGTAAGAAATCATGTAATAGCCCTTTTAACTCAGTAAAATTTGCTTTTTTATCGACATAAAGCAATTCAATTTGATGAAACATTGGTGTATGCGTTTGATCGTAATCATTACGATAAACTCGCCCCGGCACCATAATACGGATAGGCGGCTGCATTTTTTCCATTGTACGAATTTGTACGCCTGAGGTTTGAGTTCGAAGTAATAATTCAGGATTAAACCAAAATGTATCGTGATCTGCTCTTGCGGGGTGATGTTTTGGAATGTTTAAGGCATCAAAGTTATAATAGTCACTTTCAATTTCCGGCCCATTTTCCACAGAAAAACCGAGTTCGGAAAAGAATTGTGTTACACGATTAATGGTGATAGTAACAGGGTGTAACCCGCCTTTTTCTACTTTTCTCCCCGGTAAAGTGACATCTACCCGTTCTTTTTCTAATTTTGCATTAAGCTCTGCTTGCTCCCATTCTGATTTTTTTGCATTCAAAAAATCAAGGGCGATTTGCTTCGCCTCATTAATTTTTGCCCCAAGTGCCGGACGCTCTTCCGCAGCAACATTTCTAAGTTCTTGCATTAATTGAGTAAAATGACCTTTTTTACCAAAATACTCGACACGAATTTCATCCAGTGCCGACAAACTTTTATTCTCGATCTCATCGATCGCCAATTTTGCTTTCTCTACAAGATCTTTTAGATGTTGCATAAATTTCCTCTGGTTAATTTCTATCACTTAAAAACGGCGTTAATAATAATACCAACGAATTAAAAAATCACCTTTTTATTTAGAATCAAGGGATGTTTTATCTATTATCGACGCATTGAATAAAATTTATAAAACTTTGAGCTATATCACAGTAATCTTTAAAAATTCTCTTAGAATGGGGGGAAGTATTAAATCTAGGGGGTTGCTATGTGGAAATCCATTTCTCAGGTATTTGCTGATCAATTTGGTGCTTATTACTCACTTAAGGAAAAGAAACATATCCATTGTGGAGAAATGAATGAAACTTGGATGATTAATGATGGGATTCAGCCTGTTTTTGTCAAAATCAATGAAAAATCCTATCGCTCAATGTTTCGAGCAGAAGCCGATCAACTTGAAATGTTACGAAAAACGACCGCACTTAACCTTCCCATAGTTTACGGGGTAGGATGCTCACAAAACCATAGTTTTTTACTTTTAGAATCACTCAATATCAAACAACAATCTTCACTTACTGAGGAATTTGGTAACCAATTAGCCCAACTACACCAAATCTCTGGCACAAAATGTTACGGATTAGATTTTTGATACTTGGCTTGGTCCGGAATATCAACCGAATAAATGGCACGCCAATTGGGCAACATTTTTTAGTGAGCAACGCATTGGCTGGCAGTTACAATTGTGTAAAGACAAAGGATTAAATTTTGGAAATATTGACCAAATCGTTTACCTTATTTCACAAAAACTGGCAAAACATAATCCAAAGCCCTCTCTTTTACATGGAAATCTATGGGTTGAAAATGTTTGCATCGTAAACAATCAAACATTCACTTATGATCCAGCGTGTTACTGGGGAGATAAAGAGTGTGATCTTGCTTTTACCGAGCTTTTTGAACCCTTCCCTGAAAAATTCTATATCAATTATGACCGCACTTTTGCCATAGATTGGCAAGGATATGAAAAAAGAAAACTAATTTATCAACTTTATTATTTACTCAATTTCAGCCATCGTTTCTTAGGTAATTACATTCATCTTACCCAAACCACACTCACCAAAATCATGGAAAATTAATCTACACATAAAAAATAGCATAACCCTAGGTTATGCTATTTTTCACTCAAAAACTACTTTTGATAAAGTGGTGTTGGACCTTGTGTACCACCGTTCATTTTCCCCACTTCTTGATGTAACTTCAACACAGAACTGGAAGCAGTAATCTCTACACGACGGTTAGGACGTAAACAATCTTTTTCTTCTTGACTAGCATGACGAACCCCCTCACAAGCTTTAACCTGTGGATTCTTACCATAACCAATCGCAGTGATTTGTGCAACGACACCATCTTCAACTAAACGAGCTTTAACACGGTTCGCACGACGTTGGGAAAGCCCCATATTATACGCATCAGATCCTAAACGGTCTGTATAACCTGCAACTTTAACTTCCTTAGCATCTGATGATTTTAAATGAGCTGCGATATTATCAACCACCTCTTGACCGCGTGGTGTTAATACATCTTTATCAAAGTCAAACAAGAAATCGCCACTTAAAGTGTAAGCAAAGTTACCATTACATCCGTTTGGATACCAAAAGAAACTTTGGGCATTGTAGTTCTTATCAAATAAAATTTTGTACTGACAAATTTTATGCACCCCATTTTCACGGTAGTTAAAGGCATAATCCCATTCTTTTACACCATATAATCCCTCTGAGAAATGTGGACGTCCAATCAAATTGTATAACTGTTCTTTATTCATGCCACGTTCAATCATCCGTACGTTATCCCAATTTGGCCATGAACCGAATTGGCTACCATCATGGTTGAAACCCGACTCATCAATTTTTGGCCATACAAGTTGCGGAACTTGAACTCCATCAACATTCTTATATTCCGGTGTACCTTCTGGTGTAATTTTACTTAAGTTGCCACAAGCAGATATAGTTATAACTGCTGTCATTGATAATAAAACTTGGGATAATTTATTCATGTGTTTACCTTCTACAGTTCAAGGTCTCCTCTAATATAATCAAGAAGAGATAAAACTAAACCTTACAAATCTCATGTATAGAAAGTCATCAAAGATTCGTATGTCCGCTAATACTAATAGCAAAAATTCATTTTGTAAATATTAATACTAAGCTAAACTCTCTTATTTACAATGCTATTTATTATGAAGAACGGAAATGTAAACTCAAGAAATTAATGGATAAACTCTCTAGAATTTTTATACATATAACGCTGAATCAAGCTATCTGCTCCTTCTTCCACTTGCTGCCCCAACTTCTGTAGCAACGGTTTCTTTACTTTGTATGTGATACCCACTACCGATTTATCTTTCATCGCTTCAAGTAAAAGATCATCACTAGTCGAAACACCATCAATTAGGGCTAATTCTAGAGCTTGAGTTCCAAACCAATGTTCTCCGGTCGAAACTTGATCAATATCCAAGTGCGGTCGGTTTTGCTGCACAAATTGTTTAAACAATTGATGGGTTTCTTCTAATTCTTGCTGAAATTTTTGTTTTCCTTTCTCCGTATTTTCACCCAGTACCGTCATTGTTCGTTTAAACTCTCCAGCCGTCATCACATCCACATCAACATCGTATTTTTTCAATAATCGATGAATATTTGGCATTTGTGCAACAACACCAATCGACCCAACAATTGCAAAAGGTGCTGCAATAATTTTATCTGCCACACAAGCCATCATATATCCTCCACTCGCAGCAACTTTATCAACAGCTACGGTAAGTTTAATCCCCTTTTGTTTTAAACGCATCAGCTGAGAAGCTGCTAAACCATATCCGTGAACGACCCCTCCAGGGCTTTCTAAACGCAGTAACACTTCATCATCGGGCTTTGCGACATGAAGAATGGCTGAAATCTCTTCACGAAGTGCGGTTGTTTGCGAAGCAGAAATATCCCCCTTAAAATCTAAAACATAAACACAAGGTTTCGGGGGTTCAATCGCTCCACCTTTCTTCAGTCTCGCTTTCAATGACTTCGCTTTTTGCTTTTCTTCCTTTTTTTCAGCCTTTTCCTGCTGTTTCAATTCATCCTCTGATAAATGAAAATGACGTAAATGTTTTACCGTATCTTCAAAATGTTCAGATAGATCCGTAATAACTAACTCACCTTGCACACCAACCTTATGCTGACGAGCAGAAATAATCAATACGACAATCGCTGCAATAAGCAACAAAATTGTCAAAATTTCCAAAATAAAAATACTGTAACCAGTTAAAATATCTGACCACATAACAGTCTCCTCTAAATCATAGGCGGTGTATTGTACTTTAGTCTCACTTCAAGCCCTAACTTTTTTACAGAAAATTTTCTATTTTCAGTCAAAGTAACAGGATTAAATTATCCAAGAAAAAGTACGGCAAAACTACCGCACTTTTATCGGATATTCACTGATAATTGGTGTGAAATCTGTGACGACGCCATCATTATCCGTGCCGGTACCAATCACATATTTGGCATTGATTGAACCATCTTCTTGTGTACTGTAAGCAGCAATCGCTGAATACATTGGGTTTAAGATTTTGTTGAATGTTGCCATAAAAGATTCGTTGTTGTTAATAAAAGGGTTACAAACATCCCAAATTGGGATATGATGTATTCAAAGGTTAAATGAAGGAAACACGATGCGGATTATTTCAATCTCTACACTTGTTGCATATTGGGAAAAGCACCCCGATGCAGAGCAAGCACTCAAAGCGTGGATTGCGGAAGTGAGGAAAGCGAATTGGCAGAATGCACACGAAATTAAGGCGCAATATAAATCTGCTAGTATTTTAAAAAATCGCCGTGTTGTGTTTAATATAAAAGGCAATGATCACCGATTAGTTGTAGCGATTGCCTTTCAGTTTGGTTCGGTGTATATCAAATTTATTAGTATACATACCGAATACGATAAAATCAACGTCAATGAAATTGAGTTAAATTAGGGAATGCTATGTATCAAATTAAACCTATTCGTAATGAACAAGACTATCAAGCCGCTTTAAAAACGGTTGAACCTTTCTTTGATAAAGAAAACTTTTCTCAAGAAGAAGCCGATTTTTTTGATGTAATGCTCACCTTAATTGAACACTATGAAGCGAAGCATTATCCCGTAGATTTGCCTGATCCAATTGAAGCAATTAAATTTAGAATGGAGCAAGAAGGTTTGGCGATTAAAGACTTGGAAAACACGATAGGAAAACCAAATCGAGTTTATGAGGTCTTTAATCGTACACGTCCATTAACGCTCAATATGATCCGTAAAATCCACCAACAAATGGGGATTAGTGCCGATGTGCTGATTCAGGCGTAGATTTAACCGCACTTTGTGCGCAGCTAAATCTATTACAATCAAATATTGAAGGTAATGAAAACAAGATTTTGTGTAGAAGATAAAAGCCAATCTGACTGTCCCCGTTCTATCGATTAATTTGAGCTTAAATTCTTTGTAGAAGCTCAGACTGACAAATCGCAATAATAGAAGCTGAGAGTTTCCCGTGTAGAATATGAATGTCCAATCAATCTCAACAGAAAGGAAACGCTCTGGCTTTATTCTAGCAACCCTCTTATTAAACACAAAACCGGCTTACTTAATCTAGCTGAAAAATTAGGCAATATCTCACAAGTCTGTAAAATTATGGGAATGAGTCGGAATGCCTTTTATCGTTAGTTTACAAAATCACGCCCACATCGCCCAAGGCGAAAGAGCAAGAACCACAAATGCAAAAGTTTAATAATGAATAGATTTACTGGTGAGAGCTTAGCTGACGAAAGCGAGCACACCAAACAATCCATCACCGATATTTTACTCACTACTATTGGCTCGCGTATTCAACGGCGGGAATACGACAGTTTAATTTCAATGTTGATTGATCGACCAATCAACAGCGTTTTGTTGCTACAACTTGCCGCTTGTGCCGTGACGGCGATCAACCGTTGGTGTACAGATTACTCAATTTAAATCACAACCGACGGAACGAGGTATTACCGCAAGTTATTGTCGTGCGTTATCGTAAAAATAATCAAGAAATTCGCAATGAACAACTTTTACTCGGTAGCAAACAATGAGCGAGCTTGTCGAAAGTCATAATCCTGAGTTTTGATTAAAACAGGATGTTGATAGGATCAACCCTGATAATTGACATATATCTTTAAGCAAATTTAAACACTAATTTTATATACAGTAAATAGTTTTGATTTTATTTGCAACTCAATGAAAATAAAGGATTTTTAGGCAACAAAAAAGCCGCTGTAAAAGCGGCTTTCTATGTTTAAATTCTGTTTGGTGCCTAGGGTCATTTTTCCATTTTCAATAAAAACAAGATCTTAACCTATAAAAAATCACGCTAAATTGCACCCAAAATTTTAAAACGATCTAACTTTTTAGTAAAGGATCTAAAAACTGCGTTTTTCTGCGTTGGTTTGCGTTGAAAGATCTAAATAAAAGGATCTAAAAGGCACTATATCTGAAAAGGCTTGAATAAGGATCGCAATTTGCGTTGAAATCCACACATTTAGTGTGCGGGCGTGGCGAAGGTTTGCTTGCGATTTTTCGTGCGTGAAAGTGGTTGAAAATCAGGGAAAAATAAGGTTTTCGCCTTTGTGTTATGGGGTGGTTTGATATAATAAACTGGGGCAGAATTAAATAAATTAGAGAAAAAAACAGCTTTGTTCTGGCAATAAAAAACCCGTGGTAAGCACGGGCATTTTTATTTTAAAAGGATCTGTTTTTATTCAAACAGTTTGTATTCGCTGAAAGTGATGACTTCTTTTCCTACAATCGCATTAATTTCTTTTAACCGCTCTTGTAGCGGAATAATCTCATTGACGAAAAACACTTTAGTCGCTTTTTCTACGTCACCAAAACCACCGGTATTATTCGGAATAATCCCCATCAGTTGCGGCGGCACTCGGTGGGCTGCAAGCACATCATCACGGCTCGTGTTTTTTATATTAAGAAATTCATCTTTTGCCACCGCATCGGAAAGCGGAATGACTTGTAACCCGTCTTTCTTGCCGTTTGGAATATATACAAATAGATTTTTGAAATTACCAGTACCTTTAGTTTGTCGGAGCTGTTCTTTTATTGCTTCCACATCATCTTTATTTTGAGTGGGATCAGTCAAATACATAATCGAACCCGCATGTGCGCCGTTGAGATAATATTTACGGCGGAATAATGTCGCACTCTCATTTAAAAAGGCGGATTGTAATGCCGCCAAATATTCCGGCACGCCATAAATTTCTTGATTCACATCAGGATTAACCAAATTGAAAACCGAACCTTTTGCAAACTCGTGTTCATCAAATCCATTCACCACCTGATAAAATACACCCTGCTCTACACCCACCCGCATATATTTTGCCAGTGGTGCATTTAATGCGATCACCTCACCAAAAGGATTACGTTTAATTTCAACGTAGGCATTACCAAAAACCAAATAATCCTGCACCAATTTTTCTAACTGGGTGCGGGGTAAAAGTGCGGTCGTTTTGCAAGTAGAAAGCAAAATGTTTTTCTTCACGGTGATTGCACTTTGGTGATGGGACGAAGCATTAATAGCCTTGGCGAGATAGCTTAAATTAATCGGTGGATTGTAATATTTTTGATACATCAACACCGGCTCAAAATAATTTAAAATTTCCGAACGGTCTAAAACTGGAATCGGTTCGCCAAAACTAAATGCTTCCGCTTTTGGATGAGAAAGTGCGGTCATTTTTTTGCGTGATTTTTTCATTTATTTGTCCTATTCAAAAGTAAAAATAGTGGCTTGATTGCCGGCAATATCACCGCCAAAGCCGTAAGGTACGTTCAAAATGCAGTTCATAATCGCCCACGATAAATCACCATGGCTTGCCTCTTCCGAACGGTCGGAAACGTAAGTCATTCGGCCCGTGCCGGTTGTGCGTTTTTTCACTGTCATAAAACTGGTGATGATTTCTTTGCCATCAAATTTAAGGCGACGTTTCTGAATGAGATTTTGCGTTTTCAGCACCATTTCATTCTTCAGATCGGCGTTATAATCTAGCCCTTGCGCCATCGGGTAAAATTTTCTCACTTCTTGATACACGCCCGACCCCATTCCCGTTTTATCAATCACAATACGGGTGACGTTATAATCATCACAAAATTGTTTGATTCGATTTGCTTGCGCTTCATAATCCATACCGTGAAAGGTTTGCCAATGCAACACACGATAGTCGCCCCCTTCCACTTTAGGCGGGGCAACAATCGCCAGTGCCGCGCGGTCGCCGGTAAATGCGGGGTCATAACCAAGCCACACCTCACGATTGCCAAAGGGCCGTTTCCATTCGGGTTTATAATCCGTCCACTCTTCCCAGCTATCCACTTGGCATAGTTGTAAATCGGCAAACTTGAAGGCGGAACTATCATCATCGGCAAATTGACACAAAAACAACTGCTCAAATTCTTCCTTACTGTTTTCTGCAATCAAATCATCAATATTGAACAGATTGCACCCGCCTTCCATCGCATCGTAAATGCTGACAATCTGTTTCCATTGGCGATCGGCGCACAATTTCCCACTTTTTAAATTTTCGTGAGAAATATCAATTTCCACTTTTTCTGATTTCGCACGGTTGCGATTAAAGGCTTTACCGGAAAAGAACGCATAAGCGGGGTGTGCAATGGTAGTGGGCGTAGAAAAGTAAGTTTGACGATACATCTTTTGCGCCGCCATACCCGATGCCACTTTACGCATCACATCAAATTTCGGCACCCAAAACACCTCATCAAAATACAAATTGCCGTGATAGGATTGGGCGGTGGCGGAGTTTGTCCCCAAAAAAATCAGCTCCGCCCCATTCGGCAGTTTGATGGTTTCCCCTTTTAAATCCACGTCTGCCGTCTGCTTGGCATAATTAACAATGTAAGAACGGAACTGCAATGCCTGTTTTTTACTGGCCGAAAGGAAAATTTGGTTATGGCCCGTTGTCAGCGCATCAACAAAGGCTTCATGAGCAAAATAATAAGTCGCCCCAATCTGACGACTTTTCAAAATATTGCGGATTCGATGTTCCTTCGCCTTGTGCCACACCCGCTGATAATTAAACATTCCCTCAAGAAAGCCATTAATCAACAATTCCTCTTGTTCTTGGTCTATCGCATTCTGTTCTGTTTTCTTACGTTCGCCTTTATTGCGATTAGCCAGTTTCGGATTCAAATCCACTTCATTGCCGTCGCCAAAGGAATATTTTTTCACTCGTGCCATCCGTTCCATTTGGCGACCGAGTAAATCAATTTCTTTGTAATCTGCCCCACTCTTATTTTCTTTCAGAATAAGCAAATTCAACCGGCTTTCAAGGGTCAGTTCCACTCGCCCGACCGGTGCAAAATCGTCCCATTTCTCACGTTCTTTCCAACTGGAAATTGTCGATGTTGGAATATTTAACTGACGTGATATTTCCGCAATTTTATAACCGCTGAAATACATCACTTGTGCTTGGCGTTTGGTGTCTGCCGTGGTGTCTAAAGTCATGGCTTGGTATTCTTTCTCCATTTTCCCTCTGAAAAAATTTACTTTAAAGTATAAAAAAAAACCTTGCAAAATATACGCAAACGTATAAAATAAACCCATCTTAAACAAACATAGGAGATTAAGTGAAGCCCAGACAATTTCTGAAATACTTGCAAAGTCAAGGGGTGGAAATCCAACAAGGCACAAAGCACTACCGCTTATACCGAAACGGCAAAAACACCCAACTGACCCGAAGCTCAAAAGATATTGCCGAAGCAACCATCAGCAAAATCAAAAAGCAGTTAGAAATTGAATAATCCAAGCCCTCGAAAGGGGGCTTATTGGCACACTTAATCACCCCACAAGGAGAACAACACGAATGCGTTACTACCCTGCGACCCTCGAACAAGTCGAGGAAAACGGCAAGCCCTACTACATCGGCACGCTACAATTCAGCGACAACAGCAATGCTATTGTGCAAGCCGACACGGGAAGCGAAGCCATCACTGAGCTTGAATCCGCTCTTATCGGTGCGGTTGAGTTCGCTTTTAAAGATGATGACCCCTTCCCCGAACCGACATCACCGAAAAAAGGCGACATTCTCGTTTTAATGCCCACGCTCGTTGAAGCCAAAGTGCTGATTCACAACGAACGCATAAAACGTAAACTCAGTAAAACCGAACTGGGCAAACTGGCGGGCTTTACTCCGGCAGAAATGCAACGCCTGCTTAACCCTTGGTACAAAAGCGGCATTGATAAGCTCGACAAGCTCTCTCAAGCCCTTAATCAAATGCTGAAATTAGCGTTGAAATAATCCACCAATCACAAAGGAGTAATTTATGATCTTTACCGTTGGTGTTGAAACACCAAATAACGAAGATACCGCTTACGGCATGATCGTCCCAGCACTCTACGAACTCAAATGGGGCGGTATCAGTGCTGCCGATGAAATCGGTGAGCTTCACGCAATGGTCAGCGAATCCATCCAATTAAGCCTACAAACCATGGCACAAGAAGATTTTGACATCACCTCCATTTTGGATAAAGGCTACCACCATTACCAAAGTGATCCTGAATATGCTCACGTTGATAGCTGGCTACTCGTTGATATTGACATCACACCTTATCTCAAAGCGAAGCACAAAATAGAAATCAATGTACCCGATTATTTGCTACAACGCATTGATCGCCGTATCAACGCAATGAGCATTTATAAAAGCCGTGATGATTTCTTTGCTATAGCTGCTCACCGAGAACTTTACGCCCACTCGGATCAATAGGTGTAGTCTCCCCCTACCCTTGACAATCCACATTGTTAAGGGTAGGATTTGTTCCAAGGTCTCAAAAGCCTTATAACGAACGGTCATTCACCCCGTCAGCGTGATTTTTTTGTATCCGCAAAAAGTGCGGTCAAAAAACAACAATTTTATTCAATGGTCGAGAGTGCGAGGAATACAACACCGTAAGGGAATAACTCCGCTCGATTCGTTACGAGTTTTGAGCTCTCGACCGCCCAATTTTTGGGATTTCCATCAAAAGGAATAACGAAATGACAACTCAGATTTCTACTTTCAATTTCAAATCTTTTCTAGTTCGTATTCAATCATTCAACAATGAACCGTATTTCTGCCTATCCGATGTTTGCGAAGTATTAGGTGTAAATCGTAGAAGTGCTGAATCATTCCGCTTGAATGAGAAGGGGTACAATAAAATTGCAACCCTTACAAACGGTGGAAAACAAGAACTCACCTTTATCAACGAACCCAACCTCTACCGCATTATTTTCCGTTCCAACAAAGCTGAAGCAGTGGAGTTTCAAAACTGGGTATTTGAAGAAGTACTACCGCAAATCCGCAAAACGGGGAAATACCACATCAGCCAAGCAACCTTACCAATGCCAACCCCCACTTACACACAATCTTTTTCCCAACAAGATATTAATAACCTAGTGTGGTTGCTGTTCTCTCATGAAAAAATGCGTTTCTTACTGGAAAATCTATATAAACCACTCGCATTGTTAGATTCACCATTTGCGCCAAAAGTGTATGGCTGTGTCACAGAATACAAACGGATTTATAAAACTGCTAAACCGCGAATTAAAAAATTGTTGGATAGCCTCCAAAGGGACAATCCGGAACAATGGCGACATCTCAACCGTTATCTGAACAACGAAATCTAATTCAAATTTAACCGCTCTTTTGCTAGCACTCAGGAGCGGTTTTTTCTTGCCTGCCATAGTAGAAAGGATAAGTGCGATCGTCTTTCGGGGCGATTTGTGAAACGCAATGCAACAATGGCAAGCACTCGCACGGGCGTGAAAAGTCTTTCAGAATGGGCGCAACATCAACCTTTGAAAGGATAACCCATGCCAAAAAAATCAAAATGGTTTGTCGTTGCAACAGAAGGCGCAACCACAGATGGTCGTGAAATTCAGCGTAAGTGGATTGAGGAAATGGCTGAAAGCTATGATCCGAAAAATACTTACGGCGCACGCATTAACTTAGATCACATCAAATTCACCCTATTTTTTGAAGATATGCCAAATGCGCATTGTTTCGGTGATGTAATTGCGTTGAAAACTCAAAAACGTGAAGACGGTAAATTGCAATTATTAGCCGAAATCATCCCAACGGAAAGTTTGATTAAGCTCAATCAGGCGGGGCAAAAAGTTTATACCTCCGTGGAAATCGACACCAATTTTGCCGACACCGGCAAAGCCTATTTAGTCGGATTAGCAGTAACAGACAATCCGGCAAGCCTTGGCACGGAAATGCTTTCCTTTTCCCACAACGGATTAAATTCACGCAAATTAAAAGCAGATAACCTTTTCACCGCCGCCATTGAAACCGAATTAGAGTTTGTGGAAGAAGCAGAAAAATCTCCATCCATTCTTGAAAAAATCAAAGGATTATTCGCTAAAAAAGAAAAATCCGATGATGAACGTTTTGCCGTGCATGAACAATCCATCGAATTGCTTGCCGAGCAAACCAAAGAAAACTTGGAAAAATTGACCGCACTTTCTGCCGATTTTGAAAAACAAAAAGCGGAATTTGCCACAATGCAAGAAACCCAAGAAGCGATTCAAAGCAAGTTTACCCAACTTGAACAAACGCCATCCGCCGACTATACCGAACGCCCTTTAGTGGCGGGCGAAAAAGCCGAAGCAGACGGACGTTTCTTCTAATCATCACCACAGGAAGCCAAAATGAATAAATTTACCAAAACCAAATTAGCCCATTATTTCGCCGGTGTTGCTGCAGACAATGGTGAATCCGTAGAATTTGTTGCCGCAGGCGGTCAGTTCACCGTTGAGCCAACCATTCAACAAAAACTCGAAAATGCCGTATTGGAAAACTCCGATTTTCTAAAACGCATTAATGTGGTGATGGTCACCGAAATGAAGGGGGCGACCTTGCGTTTAGGCGTATTAGGCCCGATTGCAAGCCGCACCGATACCAACAAAAAAGAACGTGAAACAAGAGACATTCACAGTCTTGAAGAAAACACCTACTCTTGTGAGCAAACCAACTTTGACACCCATTTAAACTATGCCACTTTGGATAGTTGGTCGAAATTTCCTGATTTTGTCGCCCGTATTGGCAATCTCAAAGCCGAACGCATTGCCCATGACCGTATTATGATCGGGTTTAACGGCTCAAGTGTTGCAACCACAACAGACCTTACCGCCAACCCATTATTGCAAGATGTCAATATCGGCTGGTTACATCAAATTGAAACCAAAGCCACAGCCCGTATGATGACGGAAGAAACCAAAGGCAGCGGCAAAATCGAAATCGGCACAGGGAAAACTTACAAAAATCTTGATGCCTTTGTGTTCGCCCTCAAAGAAGACTTTATTCCCGCACAATACCGTGACGACACTAAATTAGTAGCGATTATGGGTAGCGATTTATTAGCGGATAAATACTTCCCATTAATCAACCAAGAAAAACCAAGTGAACAAGTCGCCGGTGATACGGTCATCAGTCAAAAACGGGTGGGCGGTTTACAGGCGGTGTCTGTGCCGTATTTCCCGAAAGGCACGGTGCTGATTACCGCATTGGATAACTTGTCAATCTACGTCCAAGAAGGCAAAGTGCGCCGTCACTTTAAAGACAAGCCGGAACGCAACCGAGTAGAAGACTATTTATCTTCAAATGAAGCGTACGTGGTCGAAAACTATGAAGCAGTGGCACTGGCGAAAAACATCCGGATTGTTGATGCACCGGCGACTGAAACCACTAACGGCACAACGGAATAAGCCAATGCGCCCAACTAAACGTCATTTTCTGGAAACCTCTGCCGCTTTAGCTAATGCGGCAGAAACCGAAGATTTAAGCCAATTTAGCGAATACGACAAAATGCTCCGCTTGCTTGCCCGCCATAAAAAGGATTTGAAACAAATCCAATCCACGGTGCGCAAAGCAGAATTTAAAAAACGTATTTTGCCGGATTATCTGCCTTGGCTTGAAGGGGCATTATCTGCCGGCACGGGCAAACAAGATAATGTGGTGATGACGTGGTGTGTCTGGGCGATTGACTGCGCAGAATATCACCTTGCCTTAACCATTGCCGACTATGCCGTTTTTCACGATTTGCGACTGCCTGACCCCTTCAGCCGAACCTTAGGCACACTTATCGCCGAAGAATTTGCCGATGCAGCCAAAGCGGCACAAGCGGCAAATCAACCTTTTAACGTGGCATATTTGGAACAGGCAAACCGCATTACCACCGATTGCGATATGCCGGACGAAAGCCGTGCAAGATTATTGCGTGAATTGGGATTGCTTACTGCAGTAAAAAATCCCGAACAAGCCTTGCAATACCTTGAATCAGCCCTCGGTTTAGATCAAAAAATCGGCGTAAAAGGTGAAATCAAAAAATTAAGAAAACAGCTTGAAAAGGCTGAATCTTAATTTAAAGGAATTTAGACAAGATTCTTTTTAAACATTTGGAAACCATTGACCAATTCAACAAGGTCAAATACATAAAAATCATCATTGAAAGAAAATGAATTTGTTGCGTGTTAATTGAATATCCAAATATCTCAAATGTTTTTGTATCACCTCGTGCGATAAATTCAAGTAAAGCAATACAAAAGCTACCTAAATAATTAATAGCAACAATTAATCTCTCTTTCAACGTGGAAAATCCTATGAATAAAAAATCTTACGACAGTTTAATTCTTAAATTGTATTTAGCAAGCGCATTTATTGTGCTTTACGGAATGATTTTCCGATAACCCAAGCAAACCACGCAGCCGCGGGGCGGATTCAAAGTGCGGTCAAATTTTCTTAAATTTACACCGCATTTGATGAATCCCCACCCCGCGTTTTTTATAGGTAAACACAATGTCAGACGGTGCAATTTCCATCAAACTCGCCCCCGATTATGAAATGGGTGTGGTACAAAAACAGGTCGAAACCTACCCTAACACCGATGATTTCATCAGCAATGAACCTTTCTTCCCTGATTTGTCGATGTCGCAATGCCGTAATCAAATGCGACTTGACGGCACTGTCACTGAATTTCGCCTAAAAGATGCCTTGATTGAGGCAATGGCGTCCGTTAATGAAGAATTAACCGAATTTCAACAGGAAAATGCGAAATACGCTCATTTGAAAAATATTCCTGCGCCGGTTATCAATGAAGAAAGCATCTTAGTGCAACGTTATCAACGTGCCGTGATTTGCCTTGCCGTTGCCAATTTATACGAACGCTATGCCAGCTACGACAGCACCCATGAGGGCGAAAAGAAAATGGAACAGCTTAAAGAGATCATCGACCAACTCCGCCGAGATGCCCGTTTTGCTATTAGCGATATGTTGAAACGCCGAAGAATAGATGTGGAGCTGATCTGATGAAAGTTCTCGCACAACAAAATGACAATCTCGATGCCATTGTTTATCGGCACTTAGGCAAAAGCCAAGGCTATTTAGAAATCGCATGCGAACTGAATCCGCATTTAATGCACTTGCCAATAATCCCTATCGGCACAGAAGTGAATTTGCCCGATCCTGACGCCGAAAAAATCAGCGTGGCACAAGATACGCTGCAACTTTGGAGCTAAAAATGAAAGATATTCAAAGCCACGCACCTTATGTATCAAGCGGATTTACCGCATTTATGGGATTTATCAGCAATATGTTCAGCAATGTTACGCTTGCCGATGTCGGCGTTATCGTCGGGATTATCGTCACCATCGCTACATGGGTGGTGAATTGGTATTACAAGAAAAAAGATTTTGAATTAAGAAAATTAGAAGTAGAAGGAAAACTCCATGATAAGAAAAAGCGCTAAATGGGCGTGTGGTATCGCCGCCATTGTTGGTTTAACCGTGGCTTTACACGGCAATGAGATCCGCACCTCGGAAAAAGGATTATTGCTCATTGGCAATGCCGAAGGCTGCCAACGAAAGCCCTATCACTGCCCTGCTGATGTCCTAACCTTTGGCATTGGCACAACGGAAGCCGTAGAAAAAATTATTCCCAACAAAATTTACACTGACAAAGAAATCGCCAATGCTTTTGCCAAAGGCGTACAACAAGCGGAAAAATGCGTCAACACTTATGCCAACGGGCAAGCCATGCCCCAAGGGGCATTTGATGCCTTAACCTCGATCACCTTCAATGTTGGATGTGGCAAACTCAAAAACAGCACGCTTTTTAAAATGGCAAGAAAAGGTTACAGCAAAGCTATGTGCGGTCAGTTTGAACGTTGGATTTATGCAAATGGAAAACCGCTAAAAGGTTTAATTGAACGCCGACAACAGGAGAAAGCCCTATGTTTAACTTCTTAAGTTCAAAAGAAAAATGGGTGTTATTAGTTGGCCCGTTGCTGCTCTTACTGCTCATCTTGTTTCAAGGTTGGCAAGCCAATCACTGGCACGCTGAAATGGTGAAAGAAGAACAGCTCAAAGCCAAATGGCAAGCCTCTTACATGGCATTAAATGAACACGTGCAACAGTTTGCCGAACAGCAAAAGCAACTGACCCAAGCCGTTAATGCCCTAAAACATCAACAAACCCAACAAACACAGGATCTAAAAAATGCACTTAAACAACATCAAACTTGGGCTGACAGCCCTATTCCTGACAGTGTGCGTGGCGTGCTCAACCGCCCCGCAAATCATTAAACAGCCGATACTCTGCCCACAAACGGCAGAGTGCGGTCAATTTTCGCCACAAATTCGCACCAACGGCGAACTGGCGGAAGCCTACCAACAGGCACAGCACCATTTAAATTTATGCGTGGTTGAAAATCACAGCCTGAAAAAATGTATTGATGATTTTAATCAAAAGGAAAAAGCCAATGACTGATCAATTTGACCGTGCACAACAACTTGAAGAAATGGCACGTGAAATCGCCCTGAAAAAACACCGCACGTTTAAGGCAGTCAGCCGACTTTACTGTGAAGATTGCGATGCCCCCATTCCCGAAAAACGCCGCCAAACCATTCAGGGTGTCACCCGTTGTGTGATATGCCAAGAACAGGAAGAAAAACGGCAACGGAATTATAGATAAGGGAATGTTAGAAAATGAAAAAGCCCAACCAACTGCGCAAAATCCTTGAGCAAAGTTTGCCCGACTTTGTTGATAATCCCGACCGCTTACAGCTTTACACGGACGGCGGGCAAATTATCGCTACCGGTAGCCACTCATTCAGTTTTGAATATCGCTATACACTGAACATCATTGTGACCGATTATGCCGGTGACATTGCTTCATTGGTTGTACCGATGATTGCCTATCTACGCACCAATCAACCGGAAATCTTTGAAAATCCCCAACTGCGTGAAAATGCCTTTAAGTTTCAAGTGGATTACAACAATAACGACACCGCAGACATCAGTTTTGAAATCAAACTCACCGAGCGTGTGATCTCAAAAAAAGACGGCGACAGCGTGCAACTGAATTATGCCAAAGAACCGGTGCTTGATGATCCTCGCATTGTGAAAGTGTATTTGCAGGATTGGGATAATTTGATTTTTGAGGGTGAGGCATAGGGAAAAATGACTGATGGTATCCAACAAGTCAAAGTCGCTTTTGCGGAACTGTTAAAAAATATCAGCAAGCCACGAAGACGCTTGCTTTATCAACAAATTGGCAGAGAACTGGCAAGAAATCAGCGAAGAAGAATCAAAGCCCAACAAAATCCCGATGGTTCTACTTATGAACCCCGTAAACCCAGAAAACACTTTGGCAAGAAAAAAGGACGAATCAAACGTCAATTAATGTTTAGAAAACTCGCTATGCCGGCTCACATGAAATTACGTTACGGACAAGATGAAATTTCGTTAGGTTTTTATGGGGGTGATGCAGTTATCGCTTCAGTTCACCAATACGGATTACAGAGTAGCCCATCTGAAAATAAGGAGTTCAAGGTGAAATATGCCCAGCGTGAATTGCTAGGCTTTAATGATGAAGATATTGAGATGATCGAAAGATTTGTAATTAAAGCAATATCAGAAATCAATGTTTAGTTACGGGAAAACAATCCCAAAACAGCACCAACAATCGCAACAAATGGAGTGACAAAAATGGCACTAATTAATCCAGCCCCAATGAATGACACAAAACAGATTGAAAACCAACTAATATGTGGCAACGCACTATAAGTTTGATAAACCAAAGTCGGGAAAACAATAAAAATCCCGATGAATAAAATCCAATCTATTGAACGTTCCATCATAATCCCCTATCAGTTTACTTTCTAGGTGAATAATATGAGTAAAGATTTAAAAATTCAAGTGTTATTGTCCGCAATGGATAAATTAAGTGCTCCATTCAAAAACGCTCAAAAAGCCACACAACAATTATCAAGTGTGCTAAATGAAAATAAGACAAAGTTAAGAACACTGTCACGAGAATATAATAAAAACGAATCACAAATAAAAAAATATCGTGACACATTAAATCCATTGAAATCAAAATTAGCTGAAAATACACAAGCACTAAGTAAATCTTATGCTGAAGTCCGTCGTATGAAATCAGCATTGAAAAATATGTCTAATCCAACAGCAGGATTTACTAAAAAATTAGATGATGCTAAAAAAAATTTAGAGAAGCTAAAAAAAGAGCAAACGGAAAATATTGCAAAATTAAAAGAAGCACGTAATCAATTTCAACGCAATGGCGTTAGCGCAAGCATACTAGGACAGCGCCAAAGAGAATTGCAAGCCCAGATAAAAGGCTCTAATAAAGAAATCGACCAACAGCGCACGAAATTAGAAAAATTAAATGAAAAAACACGCCGCCAAAATACCTATCGACAACGTGTAGATAGTCTGCGAACCAAAGCAGAACAATACGCAAATATTGGTGGTCGAGCAATGGCAACCCACACTATGATGAAAGATAAAATTGCACAACCGGTTAGCGCATTTGCACAAGCCGAAGTTGCAGCAACCAATCTAAAAGTAGCCATGATGGATAAAGACGGCAAAGTGCCGGAAGCCTTTGAGAAAGTCAATAAGCTAGCAACTCAGCTAGGAGATAAATTACCGGGGACAACAGCAGATTTCCAAGATTTAATGACAATGCTCGTTCGCCAAGGGATGAGTGTCGAAACTATTTTAGGTGGGACTGGCGAAGCAGCTGCTTATCTTTCCGTTCAACTTGAAATGCCGCCAAGACAAGCGGCAGAGTTTGCCGCCAAAATGCAAGATGCTACACGCACCACCGAAAAAGATATGATGGACTTAATGGATGTAATCCAAAAAGGATTTTATGCCGGTGTGGATCCAACAAATATGTTGGGTGCCTTTAAAAATCTTGGTTCAGCTATGGATTTAATCAAGGTTAAAGGCTTAGAAGGTGCAAAAACCTTTGCGCCATTTGTTGCGATGTTTGACCAAGCCGGTATGGATGGTTCATCTCAAGGAAATGCAATGCGAAAAGTGCTAAAAAAAGGCATGGATACAGCAAAGATACAAAAAGCACTTAAAGATTTAAAAGGAGACAAATTACTCCCTAAAAATTTCAATCTTAATTTTACTAATGGTAAAGGTGAGTTTGGAGGATTTGATAATTTATTCAAGCAACTAGACAAATTAAAGACTTTAACCACTGAAGCAAGGGAAGCCGTGATTAAAGAAATCTTCGGCAATGATGCAGAAGTAAACATGGTGCTTTCTACCCTTATTGAAAAAGGCAAAGACGGTTATGAAGAATTTGCCGAAAAAATGGAAAAACAAGCCTCTTTGCGTAAACGTGTTGATGAACAATTAAAAACACTGACAAATATTTGGGAAGCTACAACCGGTACATTCACCAACTTACTTGCTGAGATCGGTACAACCATTGCACCACAATTAAAACAACTATCAGAAGAATTGGGGGAAATAGCCGAAAAAATCAAAGATTGGGTAAAAGCAAATCCGGAACTTACCGGCACATTAATGAAAATTGCCGCTGTTCTAACCGCAGTGATTGGTATCACCGGTGCATTGGCTTCCGCATTTAGCTTTTTATTATTCCCGATTGGACGAATCGCATTATTTATCGGTTCATTAGCAAAAACAATGATTACTGCAATTCCAACTATTTTATCTTTCAGTGCTGCTTTGCTTACTAATCCTTTGACTTGGATTGTCGTAGGGATTGTTGCGGTTATTGCGGCAATTGTACTATTAGTAAAAAATTGGGATATTGTAAAAGAAAGTTTAAGCAATGGTTGGAATTGGCTCTGTGAACAAGCTAAGCAAATTTGGAATAATATTACTCAAACGATTAGCGAAAAAGTAGAAGAATTAAAAACCAAGGTTGGGACTATTACTGATTCTATTGGCAATTATTTTAATGAGAAATGGAACAGCTTAGTTGATACTGCTAAAAATTTTGGTGCAAATATGATGAATAAAGTCAAAGATGGCGTAATGGAAACCTTTGAAAAAATAAAAGGTTCAATTCAAAGCACAATTGATTGGTTTAAAGAAAAACTTGGTTTTTCCACAGAAGCAGAAAAGCAAATCGAACAAAGTAAACAAAATGTTGCCAACCTTGAAAACAACACAAACCAAGTGCCAAATGTCAACAAATGGTCGGGCGGTTATGCCGGCAATGGTGGAAAATATGAACCCAAAGGGATTTTTCACGGCGGCGAATATGTGATGACAAAAGAGGCGACCTCACGCCTTGGCATTCACACCCTAAACGCCCTCAATTATGGCAAACAAGCCTTGATTGCAGGTGGGTTGGGTGTGAGCGTTGCCACTGCCGCACCGGTGCAAGTAGATCACCGACCGCCCATTTCTGTTCGCCCCGTTACGGCTCAAGTTGCACAGCCGATGAATGTAAACATCACTATCAATGCGGCAAAAGGTATGGATGAACGAATGATTGCACAGCAAGTCGCAAAAGAATTTCAGCGTATCCAAAACCAACAACAAGCACGCACACGAAATAGTTTACGTGATCGGGTTTAACCAAAGGGCGAAAGCCCTTTTTTATTGAATTGGGCTTATTAATTTGTTAATATACTCTTAAAGATGACAGAATGAACCACTAATGAGAATTTTTAAAACCAAAGCCTTTGATAAATTCGCACAAAAAAACCATATTTTAGATAACGAGCTACCCAAAGCGATCATGCGGGCAGAACAAGGTTTAATTGATGCCGATTTAGGAGGAAATATTATTAAGCAACGTCTCGCAAGGGAAGGTCAAGGGCGCAGTGGTGGTTTCCGTTCTTTTATCTTTTATCGTATTAATGAAAATAACTATTTTGTTGCCGGAATTAGTAAAAATGTGCGTGATAATATTTCACCGCAAGAACTTACCGCACTGAAAGAATTAGCCAAAGTTTATGCAACATTTACACCGCAGCAAATAGAATTACAAATCCAAAACGGGTTACTTATTGAAGTGTTACCGGAGGTAAAAAATGAGTGAATTATTAGCGATGATCCATGAAAATGCGGCAGATTTACACGAAGCCGGATTAATGGACAAAAAAACCATGAAAAAATTTGATGAATTATGTATAACGCCTGTGCCAACATTTACACCGGACGAAATCAAAGCTATTCGAGAAAAAGAGCGTGTTTCACAAACAGTCTTTGCTCATTATCTTAACGTGAGTAAAAATATGATTTCCGAATGGGAAAGAGGGGTAAAAAAACCTACCGGCACAGCGTTAAAACTTTTAACATTAGTCCAACATAAAGGCATTGAAATCCTTGCCTAACTGCTACAATTCCTGATACTGAGCAAGCTAACCAGGCTTGCTTTTTTGTTACCCCAAAATTCACACTTCCCCACCCTCGCATTTATCCCCTATCTCGCCAACAATAACGCTATTTATTACAACCGAAAAAAGGCTTTATGTCCGCCGAATTCAACCGCCGATTAGATAACCTGATTCGTTTTGGCACCATTGCCGAAGTAGATTATGCGACAGCCCGTGTGAGGGTAAAGAGCGGTCAAATTCTGACAGATTTTTTACCTTTTATTACGCTCCGTGCCGGCACGACAAAAACGTGGTCGCCGCCGACTGTGAACGAGCAATGTGTGATTTTAGCGGCAAGCGGTGAATTTACCACCGCTTGTGTGCTGGTTGGGCTTTACACGCAAAACAGCCCAAGCCATTCACCCGATTTGCACGTCATTCAATTTGCCGACGGCGCAACCATTGAATACAACCAAGCAAGCGGGCGCTTAAATGTTGCCGGCATTAAATCCGCCTTTATCAATGCCAGTGAACAAATAGATATTTTCTGCCCTACGGTGAATATCAAAGGCAATGTCAATATTAACGGTTCACTTTCAACTAGCGGTACAAGCACCACAAAAGGCAATATCAGTACACAAGGCAGCGTAACGGCAAGCGGTGATATTAAAGGCGGCGCAATCAGCCTACAAAATCACGTACACATCGCCCAAGGCGAAAGAGCAAGAACCACAAACGCAAAAGTTTAATGATGAATAGATTCACAGGCGAACGCTTAACTGATGAAAGTTCGCACATCAAACAATCCATCGCCGATATTTTACTCACGCCCATTGGCTCGCGTATTCAACGGCGGGAATATGGCAGTTTAATTCCAATGTTGATTGACCGACCGATTAACACCGTTTTATTACTGCAGCTTGCCGCTTGTGCCGTGACCGCGATCAACCGTTGGGAACCAAGGGTACAAATCACCCAATTTAAACCACAACTGACAGAACGTGGCATTACCGCAAGTTATGTGGTGCGTTATCGCAAAAATAATCAAGAAATTCGCAATGAACAACTCTTACTCGGTGGCAAACAATGAGCGAACTTGTCGATTTATCCAAACTTGATGCACCCAAAGTGCTTGAAGACTTAAATTTTGAAACCCTGTTGGCAGAACGCAAAGCTGAATTTATCGCTTTATTTCCGCAAGAAGAACGCCCATTTTGGCAAGCTCGGTTAAGTATTGAAAGTGAACCCATTACTAAATTACTGCAAGAAGTGGTTTATTTACAGTTGCTTGAACGCTCCCGTATTAATCAGGCAGCACAAGCCACGATGTTGGCGTATGCCACGGGTTCGGATCTTGATGTCATTGCCGCCAACTTCAATGTACAACGACAAATCATTCAAGCAGAAGACAACAGCGTAACACCAAAAATACCGGCTATTTTAGAAGATGACACCTCGCTACGTTTGCGTACTCAACTAGCTTTTGAGGGGCTTTCTGTTGCTGGTCCTCGTTCCGCTTATGTCTTTCACGCCCTTTCCGCACACCCCGAAATCGCCGATGTGTCTGTCATTTCCCCAGAACCGGCACAAGTAACCGTCACCATTTTAAGCCGAATCGGGCAAGGCACGGCAAGTGAACAAGTATTAAATGCCGTGCGTAAAAAACTCAATGATGAAAATATCCGCCCTATTGGTGATCGTGTGACTGTGCAAAGTGCGGTGATCCACGCTTATAGCATCCGAGCCAAATTACATTTATACCGTGGGCCGGAATATGAACCAATCAAAGCCGAGGCATTTAAAAAACTCACTGCCTACACGGAAGAAAAACGAAGACTTGGGCGTGATATTAGCCTTTCCGGTATTTATGCCGCTTTGCATTTAGAAGGCGTGCAACGTGTGGAGTTATTAAGTCCCACAACCGACATAGTGCTGCCAAGTTCAAAATCTGCTTATTGCACCAACATTAATCTCGAGGTAGTGAGCAGTGATGATTACTAGTCACTTATTGCCGATTGGCTCAACCCCACTGGAAAAACGGGCGGCGGAAATTCTCAAAAGTGCGGTTGAAAATCCCATTATTATTGCGGATTTAATCAACCCTGATCGCTGCCCTGTTGAATTGCTCCCCTATCTTGCGTGGACATTTTCCGTGGATAAATGGGACGAACACTGGACAGAAAACGTCAAGCGAACAGCGATTAAACAATCGTATTTTGTACATAAACACAAAGGCACGATTGCCGCCGTCAAACGGGTGATTGAACCCATCGGCTATTTAGTTGAGCTGAAAGAATGGTTTAACACTCAACAGCAAGGAATCCCCGGCACATTTAGCCTAACCGTGGAAGTGCCGGAAAGTGGCCTAAGTGAACAAACCTACAATGAATTAGTGCGACTGGTGAATGATGTCAAACCTGTCTCACGCCACTTAACCCAACTTGCTATCGCCATTTCGCCAACAGGTGCACTGAACACCTTTATCGGACAACAAGAAGGCGAGATCATTACTATCTACCCACAAGGATAACTATGGCTTCACAATATTTTGCAATTTTAACCGATTATGGCACGACTGCTTTTGCCAAAGCCTTAAGCAGTAAACAGCCGTTACAACTCACCACCTTTGCCGTGGGTGATGGTAACGGACGAGCGGTCACCCCAACAGCAAACCGTACTGCACTTGTGCGTGAAAAACACCGTGCGCCGGTCAGCGCCGTTTCCCTTGATCCTCGTAACAATAAACAAGTTATCGTGGAATTAACGATTCCTGAAAATATAGGCGGTTTCTATATTCGAGAAATGGGCGTATTTGATAACCACAATAAACTCATTGCTTATGCCAACTGCCCTGAAAGTTTTAAACCGCTTGAAAGTAGTGGCAGCGGCAAAATTCAAGTGTTGCGGATGATCTTAAAAGTCGCCTCATCAAATGCGGTCACATTAAGTGTTGATCACAGCGTGATTTTTGTCACCCGCCAACAACTTACGCCGAAAACGATCACCGCCACAACACAAAACGGCTTTGATGAAAGCGGGCATAGCCACGAGATTGCCAAAGCCAACACCACCCAAATGGGGATAACCCAACATACCAATAATTACAACGGCGACAGCGAAACGCTTTCACTTTCGCAAAAAGGGGCAAAAGCAATCAAAGCCTTGATTGATAGCGTGACTCGTAACTTGAGTCACTATATCCCCAACAGCAAAAAATCATCCTCTGTTGGGAGCAATTCAGCTGACACGGTGGCAACATCAGCTGCCGCTAAAACCGCTTATGATAAAGGCGTAACGGCTTTAAATAAGGCGAATGACGCCAATAACAATGCCAATGGACGTGTGAGTAAATCAGGCGATACGATGACGGGCGACCTTTCTATTAAAAGTGGCGATTATTCAAAGTTAAAGCTCTATAACCTTGACGGCAAAGAATTTCGTTTTGAGTCAACTCCAGATAGCCACGACAGTATTGGGAAAGCAAGCTATCGTAGTGCTGATGATGCAACCGAGTATTACGCGCAACTTTTCCCACAAAAGAGCGGCACGCTTGCACTTACGAATGAAGTTATCCTGAACACGGGCAATCAGTCAATCAACGGCATTTTAAAAGCCGAAAGCGTAAACGGTGCATGGGCTGCTTATGAATTTGGTGCAAAACAAGATATCTGGCATTTAGAGGTTCATCCGGATAGCCACACAGCAGGCAATCGCCGATTTAATATGAAATGGATGCCTAATAGTGGCACGCAGGTTTATTTGTCATTCCCACATATTGGCGATAATGGTGATACGGTCGCCTATCAAAGTTGGGTCAATGCCGAACTTCAAAAAGTGCGGTCTGTTGCAAATAGTGCAAACACAAATGCTAATAGTCGCGCATCAAAACGAGCTTTAACAAATGATGATTTAAATAATATTACGGCATCCGGCATTTACGGGCAATCTTTAGATCCTAATTCGACATCGGGTCGACATTATCCGATTCAGCAAGCGGGAAAGCTGATAGTGACTGAAAGCTCCGGCTTTGGCGCACAGCAGCTTTACATCACTTATCACGATAATCACATTTATGCTAGAGGTAAAAATCACGCAGGTTGGAATAACTGGAAGCGTATTGATGGCTTGGATAAAGTCAACAAAAGTGGCGATACGATGACAGGTGATTTATCTATCCGTAATGGCGATTATTCAAAATTAAAACTTTACAACTCAAGCGGTAAAGAGTTTAGGTTTGAATCTACGCCTGATAGCCACAGCAATATTGGGAAAGCGAGCTATCGTAGCCCGGATGGGACAACGGAGTATTACGCACAGTATTTCCCGAAAAAAAGCGGTACGGTGGCATTGGTTGAAGATCTTAATGGCGTTCATTATTCCAACCATGCTTACGTTGAAACCACGATTAACAATAGTGACTACGGTGGGGCGAATTTTAAGCGCCGTGGCAGTGCCGGCAACTGGGACAGCCGCATTGAACCTCTACCGGACAAACGTTGGAAATTCTGGACGCAAAACTCACACGAAATTTATTTACCGGCGAAAGGTGGCACGGTAGCGTTGTTGGAAGATTTTACTCAAAACCTATCCGGTAACGGTTGGTGCAAACTGCCGAACGGTTTAATTATGCAATGGGGTAAAGCAAATGGCGGTTGGGTCAATTTCCCGATTGCTTTTCCGAATAGCTGCTTTTCCGTTGTGGGGACGCAAGGTGAGGGAAGAAATTACGAGCCATATATCATCACCAATATTAGCAACACCAAGTTTTATCACAAAGGAAAATTTGAGGGAGATGCCCAAAATGCGCACTGGATTGCGATTGGACGATAAGGAGGATTTATGTATTTTTTTGACGAAACGATCAATGCTTTTTTAGTTGAGGGTATCCACAACATTCCGGCAAACGCTATCAACGTGTCAGAGGCAGAATATGATGAACTTATCGCTAAACGTGATGCAGGTTGCGAGCTTTATATTTTAGACGGCAAAGTGAAAGCGACCCCGCCCCGCCCGTCAGATGGATATGATTGGGACGGTAAAAACTGGGAGATTTCAGCGGAAAAACTGACCGCACTTTTAACCGACCGAAAAACAGCGTTATTGCAACACATTGCGGATAAAACCTACCAATTAAAAGCACAGTATTTGCAGGGCTATTCCCAAGCTGAAATTGATAGTTTTTATCGGCAGGAACGTGAGGCACGAGGCGAATTACCGTTAATGTTGTTGACCGAACTATTCGAGGGGCGGGACGATTTAGCTAATATTGAGCAACTCAAGGAAAAAGTTATCGAAAAAGCGGATTTGTTTGCAATCATTATGGGAAAAACCTTTGCCGTTAAGCAGAATTTTGAAACCCATATTGAACAAGCCCAAACCTTAGAAGAACTGGAAAATATTAGTAAGGAGATTGACCAATGGCAATCTATTTAGCCCTTTACAAAGGCAAAGCAAAAAATCGCTTTGAACGCTTGCAAGACAGTATTATTCGTTTTTTCACAAAAGGTGAATATTCGCACTGTGAATTGGTCGTTGAGCGACAAGAACAATGGGGGCAATACGATTACCGCCCTGTTTATGATTGTTACAGTTCAAGCCCACGTGACGGTGGCGTGCGTTGTAAGCGAATCAATGTAGCCGACCGCACCAAGTGGGACTTAATCCCGCTAGATAACATCACCGAGCCCCAAATCAACGCCTATTTTGACCGCACTTCGGGCGCAAAATACGATTGGTGGGGCGTGTTGGGGATTGTGTTTGGGATTAAACAAAAACGCTCAAAATATTTTTGTTCGGAATGGTGTTTTAATGCCATCAAAGGCAGCGAAGAAGGCTGGCGATTTAGCCCGAATCAGTTGGCTGTCATATACCAACCAAGTAGGACGTGATAAAAGTGCGGTCAATTTTGACCGCACTTTGTTAATTGATTGCTCACACTTTCCCCCGCTCGCACTCCCCTACGTACTCACGCAAAATAGCCCTATCTTTTAATCAGCAGAAACCATAGGGCTAAATTATGTCTGAAGAATATCTCCACGGTGTCAAAGTCACTGAAATTTCCGAAGCTTTGCGCACCTTGACGACATCATCCACTGCCGTCATTGGTTTGGTTGCGACAGCACCTGACGCAGACAATGACACCTTCCCACTGAATAAACCAACCTTGCTCACCGGCATTACACCGTCAATCATTGCCAAAGCAGGCAAAACCGGTACGCTTTCCCGTGCATTAGACGGCATTTTAGATATTGTCAATTGTAAAGTCGTTGTGATCCGTGTTGCAGAAAATGCCGATGAATCACAAATGAAATCCAACGTGATCGGCGGTGTCGATGACGAAGGCAATTACACCGGCTTGAAAGCGTTTTTAGTTTCTGCCGCCGTTTGTGGAGTTAAACCCCGCATTTTCTGTGTGCCGAAATATGATTCGCAAGATGTCACCACTGAATTAATTAGCGTAGCGCAAAAACTCAATGGCTTTGTGTATGCCTCTTGCTACGGGTGCAACACGAAAGAACAAGCTGTGACTTATCGCCGTCAATTTTCACAACGTGAGCTAATGTTGATTTTTGGTGATTTCCTTTCTTTCAATCCTCACACCAAACAAACGGAAGTGGATTATGCCGTGGTGCGTGCTGCTGCAATGCGTGCATTCCAAGATAAAGAATTTGGTTGGCATACGTCTATTTCAAACAAGGGTTTAAACGGTGTCACCGGTGTGACAAAACCGTTGTCATTCGACATCAACGACAGTGCGACTGATGTCAATTATTTGAACGAACAAGGCATTACCGCTTGTATCAATTACAACGGTTACAAATTCTGGGGCTTGCGTACCTGTTCTGCCGACAAGTTATTTATCTACGAAAACTACACCCGCACCGCACAAGTGCTGAAAGACACGATTGCCCAATCATTCGATTGGGCGGTAGGTAAAGACATTTCCGTCAATCTTGTAAAAGAGATTGTGGAAGCCATCAATGCGAAATGGCGTGAATTTGTGGCGAAAGGTTATTTGGTTGGTGGCAAAGCCTTTATCAATCCTGAATTAAACACCGCAGCAACCTTAAAAGATGCGAAATTGCTTGTCTCTTATGATTACTGCCCTGTGCCACCGTTAGAACAGCTTGGCTTTAACCAATATATCAGCGATGAATATTTGGTTGAATTTGCTGCCAACATCGCAAAAGTAGGAGCGTAACAAATGGCTTTACCCCGTAAATTAAAACTGATGAATTTCTTGGCTGACGGCAATTCCTATCGTGGTCAAGTCACCGAAATCACCCAACCTAAACTCGCTTTAAAACTGGAAGAATACCGTGCAGGCGGTATGTTCGGACCGGTAAAAGTCAATCTCGGTGTTGAAGCCCTTGAGGCGCAATTCAAAATGGGCGGTTATATGACCGAGCTTTTGAAACAATTTGGCGGAGCGATTGACGGCACACCGCTACGCTTTGCCGGTGCATATCAACAAGACGACACCGAAGAAGTCACCAGTATTGAACTTGTGATGCGTGGTCGTTTCGGTGAAATCGACAACGGCACCAGTAAATCAGGCGACGACACCGAACAAAGCTACACCGTGCCTTTGACTTATTACAAAATCATCGAAAACGGCAAAGATATTATCGAAATTGATCTGCTCAATTCCGTGTTTATCATGGACGGTAAAGACCGCTTAGCGGAACACCGTGCAGCCATAGGTATTTAATTTCACACACCTTGCCCCGAAAGGGGCATTTTTAGAAATCTCCCCCTCCCCCCTCTTTATGAAAGAGGGGGAATATTAAAGGATAAAACTATGAAAAATGAAACCTCAAAAATTATTACACTTAGCGCACCAATTATGCGTGGCGATAAACACATCACCGACATCACCGTGATTAAACCCACCGTGCCGGCATTAAAGGGGTTGAAAATGTTTGACGTGTTGAAAATGGATGTGGATGCCTTGCAAGTGTTATTGCCACGCGTTACCCAACCGGTGCTACACAAAGCGGACTTTTCCACAATGGAAGTGGCTGACTTCACAGAACTTGCTGCGGCGGCTGTCGGTTTTTTAGGGAAGAACTCGGAAACGGAAAATCCGACCGAGTAATCTTAATCGCTGCCACGGTGGAAGATGCCATGGCCGATATTGCTCTGATTTTCCACTGGCAACCGCAAGCCTTTGACGAGATGACATTTAGCGAGCTTATGCAATGGCGAGAAAAAGCGAGAGAACGCAATGAGACAGAAGGTGATTGATTATTTAATGGCAAAACCCCGTTATGTGATTTGGCGCATTTTGTTGGCCGCACTTCTCTGCTTTTGGCTGATTGTTATCTTTGGCATTGCTTTTTCACTCATCAAGTCATTTCAATAGGTTAAAATTCGGACACACGCAGTGTGTCCCTACAAAAAACAAATTATGCAACTGCAACATAATATTGGAATTTTTTGACCGCACTTTTTATGGAATTCAAAAATGAAATCTGTATTTATTTTTCTTTTCTATTTTCTTTCTATTATTACCGTGTCAGGTTTTGCTGCGTTCCTGATGTATCACCGAATTGAAGGTTGGGGTTGGCTCGTTTTTATTGATGTTTTGCTGGTTAGCATGACAATTCGGACTGCTGATAAACCTCAATCTGAAGGATAACATCATGCTCCAAAACTCCGCCCTTGCTGCCCTTGGCGTGTTTGTGTTTACCCGTCAAACCGTGCCTTTTCAGAGCTTAGACCGTCAATCATCGTGGCGACATCCCACCAATTCCGTTGTGGGGCAAATGCCAAAAACCCAGTTTACTGGCAAAGATTCGGAAACCGTTACTATTAGCGGTCGATTAATCCCTGAAATCACAGGTGGTACATTAAGCCTTGCCATGTTGGAATTAATGGCGGAAAGCGGTGCAGCATTTCCTTTGATTGAAGGGGCAAATTTTATGTTGATGGGGTTCTTTGTGATCGAATCTATCCAAGAAACCCGCACAGAATTGTTCGGCGATGGCACGGCACGTGCGATTGATTTTACCCTTAATTTAAAACGTACTGATGATCCACTATTGATTGAGCTTGCGCAAAATGTGATGGGAGCAATTTAATGTTTGAGTTTGCCACCAATCACCGCACACCTAAATTTTCTGTGGTTGTGATCACGCAAGATAAACAGAAAAACGACATCACGCAAACTGTTGCCGACCGTTTAATGAGTATGCAGATTGAGGACAATCGGGGCTTTGAAGCGGATATGCTTGATTTGCAGCTTTCCGACCACGACGGCAAACTCGCCCTTCCCCCTCGTAACGCCGCCATTCAAGTGGCGATAGGTTGGCGAGCAAAAAGAGCGGTCATTTCACAATATCAAACTCGGTGCATTGATTGACCAAATCGCCAAAGAAAATAAATTGGAAAGCCAATGTGCCAAAGAATATACCGAACAAACCATTTCACACCTCGACCAAACCAACGAAAGCGACATTAATTTACTGACACGTCTTGCAGAAGAATATGGCGCAATGGCAACAGTGAAGAATGGCGTGTTGCTGTTTATGCCATTGGGCGCAGCCAAAACCGCCACAGACAAACCCATTCCAGCGGTTCAAATCACTAAATCGGAAGGCGACAGCTACAATTTCAGCATTGCCGAAAGCGACAACTACAAAGCCGTGCGTGCCTATTGGCACAATACGGACACCGGCAAACGGGGGGAGATCACCGTTGATACCAACACTAAAATCGTGAAAAAACAGCGAATGACAAAAGGCAGAACGCTGAAAAACGGCACAGTGAAAGGCAGACACTTGAGCAAGCGGAAATACAACACCGTAGAACAGCAAGAGCCGGTTACAAGCAATAGCGATCAAATCAAAACCCTTCGCCACACTTACGCCACGGAAGCCTCCGCAATCAATGCGGCAAAATCCGCTTTTGATAAACTCAAGCGTGGTGTAGCAAGTTTTAGCATCACCCTTGCCTACGGCATACCGGATTTAATGCCGGAAACACCGGTGCAACTTTCAGGCTTTAAACAAGAAATTGACGGGGCGGATTGGTTGATTACGAAGGTTTCGCACAATATCAGCGACAATGGCTATACTTCGCAAGTGGAGTGTGAGTTGAAGGTTGAGGCGGAAGAAGTGGCGGTGAGGAAAGAGGAAAAGTAGCACAAAAAAGTTGGGTAATTACGTTTAATTTGAAAATTGATAAAAATCTATTAAATAAACTTATTGATTGTATAAAAATGAAGTTTGTTAGTGAAAGATATTCCTTTTGCATAATAAGGTTACCAATCGGATTTAACACTGTCTGTTTATTTTTATGATGCAATTGAATGACTTGTGCTAAATTACAATGAGTATGCTTTGACAAAAGAAATACGGAATTATATATCGTTTGATCATCTATTTTATTTGAGTATTCCTTTGCCTTCGGTGTTAATTTAAAATCTTTTTCCTTTTCAAGATCATTAAGTTTTTTGGATAAATTATCTATCTTCTCACTAATTTCATTAAGTTTTCGTTCTTTTTCATCTGATGAATACATTCCTTCTACATTCTTTAAAATTTTTTCTTTTTCTTTATAGTCAGAATATGTAACTCTATCCATTCCAAATTGCTCATTTGTACACATTTCTTCCAATTTCAAAAAGCATTCAACCAAAGATCGTAATAGAATAGGAACAGATAAGAAATTCTTATTTTCAAAATTGGAGAAAACTTCCTTAACCAACATCAAGATATGGAAGAAAAAAACAATCTTGTCAATTCTATCTTCCTTTTTCACCAAATCTAAGTTAGATGAGAATTCATCTAACCATTCCTTATATGTATTAAATTGTTCTTTTGCTAATTCTATCAGTTCATCTTCTGTTTTGATTAACTTTAACTTATTTTCACACATTATTATCTCCTACAAACATTCTCACAAGGCACGCCATCGCCATCCTGATCTAATCTATCCATCCCACATTGCTTTAAGTAAAATTTTGCTTGGGCGCAAGACTTCATTTGTTTGCAATAGGGAATCGAATCCTCACAACTAAATTGCTCTGTATCCGCTTTCTTCCCCTTGGCAAGTACAGGGGAAGAAATCAGAAAAAGTGCGGTTAAAATGGGAGTGAGTTTTTTCAGTTTTGATTCCTTAATCAAATACTTTTGGTTGTTTTTCCAATTTCTCTATCGTCAAAAATGCAACGCCACCTAAGCTAGGATGAACAGTTAGTTTGAGAGTCAATCCATCAACTAATTTAGTTTCTTCAATACTTTCTTTATTTTTCGATTTCTTCATTTTTTTGCCGACAATATCCATCATTGATGTAACCGTCTTAAATGATTTGTCCGGATTAGGGGTAGCAAGCATGGCTGCCGCAATTCCCCCTGTTGATTGCATAACAATATTTGCATCATTCACAAAAGCAAACTGAACGGCAACTTGTACTATATGCTCTTTATCTTTGCCTATCGCATATACTCTGACAAAATCACTAATCGTTGTGGAATATTCCTGATTCCCATTTGCCAGTTCCCGACTATCATTTTGGAAAAGAGACAGATCAAAGGCTTGTTTTAATTTGACCTGTATGTTTGTGAAATCAACATCAAGCGGAAGTTTCACCACTTCATAAGGCTGTTCAATTTTTCCAGTCAGTAAGCCAGTGAGAATTTGTTTGCGATACTCTTCCCGATTAAACGCATCTGCCCGTTTTGAGCGAGAATAGCCCAAGATGTTATATTCATCGTCTTTATCGAAAGAGACATAATCATCAAAAGATTTCATTGCGCTATATGTTTGCAGAACTTTTAGCGCATTTTCACGGGTAATTTTGCCTTTGATTGCTGCATTTTTGCCGTATGGCTTGCCATTTTGTTTTATTGGTTCAAGCGTTAAATCAACACTATCCACATTTAAGTGTGCAAAAATTTCAAAAATATTCGCAATAAATTTTCTTTCCAAGTCATTGCGAATGTCTTTTTGATCTAAATCCTCAAATACAGATTCTTTTAAGGTTAATTTGAGTGGGTTTTCAGACTTAACAACAATCGTTTTATCTTCAATATCATAATCATGACGAAAGAGATCAATCGCATTATTTAAAATCACACGACCGCTTTCTGTTTTTGTAAATGGAATATTGAAGAATTTCTCAGGTGTAACGGCTTTGATTGTTTCTTCTTGTGCTACATTAGGTGTTGACTGAGCCGTTTGAGGAGCTGCCTCAGCAACATTATTTTGATTTTGTGAAGTATTATCATCACAACCCACAACCGCCATTGCACATAATGTTAAAGCAAATAGTTTTTTCATAAAAACACTCCGCCTGCTATTGACTTAAAATGCATTCTGCGATTAGTTTATCGAACCGTCTTACATCAATTTTTTTATCAAGCTGTAGCTTGATATGTCCAGCCCTTGTCCAAAGTTCAATTTCTGCCGTAAAATCTAACAATCGCCCTGCATTTTCACTAGACCACATATTAATGCTGCTATAAGGAAGGGAATAAATCTCAACTTTTTTTCCAGTAAAACCTTGAGCATCCCGAACAATTAAACGGCGATTTGTAAAAATCGCAATATCCCTTAACGCACGATATGCCTGAACAACATACTCCCCAGTCACCAATAAGTTTTGTACATCTTCCGGTGCTTCACATTCTTGGTGGAAAATCCAAACCAAATTCGCTTTTAATTCACTCATAATATATTCTCCTGTTTACTAATAAATCACCACTTACGCATTTCCATCGGTAAACTAAACACTACTCTTCCGTGAATAAATAGTCCCTCATCGTCCGTAATTTCCCATTTTTCATAAGCAGGGTTATCGGAAATGACAAGTAATTTATGCCCGACCTTTTGTAAGCGTTTAATAAAAATTTGTTCGCCATAGGTGAATACATATAAACCGTCAAAGGAAAAAGAACGTTCTGATATATCCACATAAAGAATATCGCCACTTGATAAGGTGGGATACATACTATCGCCACACACAGTAATAATTTTGAGGGTATTACTATTACTGCGTCCAAATTTCTCACGAAAGAAATCAATATCAAATTCTTGCGCAAGCAAGCCTTGTTCTGTGCCGGTTAAAAACACTCCGTTGCCGGCACTGGCTTCAACTTCTAAAATTTCAACCCGCACTGTATTTTGATTAATCGGTTCTTGCATATTCACCACTCTTATAACGGATTGCGAGTCAGGCTCCCCTTCCCCTGTTTTCAACCAGTGCGCATTTACTCCTAGAGCAGCAGCAATTTCTAGAATATTTTTTGGATTAAGAGTTTCTCCCCTAATTATTTTCGATATTGCCTGTTGAGAAACCCCCACTTTTTTAGAAAAAGCATTCACAGAAAGGCGTTGCTCATACAATTTATCTTGAAGTCTTGTTGCTAAATCAGACATAAAAATCTCCTATTGGTAAAAATATAACTTTGGTTACAAAAAAACAATTGAATAATAGTTGAATTATTTCAACTTTAGTTGCAATATTTATTTCAACCAAAGTTGAAAAAGGTAACTTATGAAGGGTATTGACAAAGCAATAAGCCTCTGTGGAAGAAAAGCGGATATGGCAAGAATCTGCGCAGTCAGTCAAACATCTGTGGTGAAATGGATAAACGGTGGAAAAATGGACGTGAAATATATTCCGCCCATTCTGCAAGCCACCAATTTTGAAGTGAACCCAACAGAATTGCGACCGGATGTGGATTGGGCGGTGATTTATGAAGGGTTGAAAAAGGTTTTTGAGAAGAAAGCTAAAGCGCTTTAATCCAACGAACAAAACGCTCAATTTCGTTTTTGATGTAATGGCGTTCTTTATAAGTAAACAGTGCCATCAGTAAACCAATAAACCAACGAAGGTGACCTTGCGTAAACGCATAGTTTTCTATTGTTAGCGTAGGATTATCACTCAATAAGATAAAAGTGAGGGTGGAGATGGCGGCAAAGAGAGACCAATTAATGATGAAATTTAATAATCGTTTGAACATAGCGTATATCGCAGCGTTAGTTGTTTTTCTTTCAGGTGTGTTAGTACACATTTTGGCATAACAGGAGGCATTATGGCAAACAACGTTGATGAACAATTGAGAAAGGTTTTTGAGTAAAAGAAAAGGGGTGTGTATGTGTGATCTAGAAAAAAACTCGGCACAAGCCGAGCTTCTCGTGAAAATAGCGCATGAGGCTATAAATAAGGCGAAAAATGATGTCGCCATTCTTGCGGTACTTGACGCGGCAATAGAAGCTGAATCTCCGATGATGGAAACTGTGGAAGTGCGCGATATGTCTTCAGCAGAGAAAGTGCGGTTCCAAACTGACGGTGTTTCATTAGCTCGCACAGGACATGCTTTAGCTGCTGCTCGAACAAGCGTTGAGCTTCGTTCACTCGCGGAAATAAGTGATGAAATTGATCAGTTGCTACTTTTAACTGATGAGCAGGATTTTGACACACTTGCATTACGCAAGTTGAAGCGAGCATTGCTAAGAAAGCATTTGGAGCAAGTTCGCGACGAAATTCTAATGATTCATACAGCGATCCAAGCAGAATTGAAGCATGGCTATTGTGAATGTAGTCGTTATTTGGGGCTTCCACTTCGTCTTCGTTATTAAACATGGGTGACTCCTGTTTTTTATATTGATAAATGGTTTTGAGTATAACAAAGGTGTGTGAATGAATGTAGATCATAAATGTACGAACTGCGGAAGCAATAATATTCGGGTTCGGACTTCCGAAAAAATCGGGTTGTTGGTGATTGATGTGATTGCTTATTGCAACAATTGCGGGACGGAGTTGAAAGTCACCAGCCAAATCACGCGGGTGAGAACACCAACTTATAACGAACGCCCTGAAGCGTTAATGGCGAATAAGCCGTTAAGACAGATTGATGAACGTCAGTTAGAAATCGACACCGATTAATCTTTAATTTTCCCTTTAATTTTTAACCCTTGTCGTTTGATAAAAATCAATCGACAGGATTTTTGCAACCAAAATTTAGGAGTTTGAGCAAATGGCAAGCAAAAAATATACCTACGACAGCCGAAATACATGTAAACCTGAACGAGTGAATGTGTGGCAGTTAAATAAAACGGTAAAAGCATTGGAGCTGAAAGTGAAGGTGTTGGAACGCCATGTGGCACACCAAGTTGGGTTAAACGCCCAACAGGTTTTACTGAATGAATCGCTGCACGACCGTGTAGCGGAACTAGAAACAGCAAAATGGCACAACCCTGTGAAACGTTGGTTTAAGAAATGGGTTGATGTCGTTACGGGGAAATAAGCGAGGGGGTGTACGGTGTACGTTTTAGAAACAGAAAGTGCAGCAGAAAAATTTTGTAGAGAACATCAAGTGGCAGTACCACAGCTCACCAGTATTGATGAGTCTTTGCATTATTTAAAAGGTGAGAGCCGTTACCGTGTTGAACGGAGTTTTGACCGTTTACAACAAGGTTTTCGCGAATTTTTATTAACAATCGCCGAAGTGGATTTGAGCGATTTAAAAAGCCGTCATTATAGCGGTTACAAACTACACCACTATACCCAACAAGGGCAACTCAAGATAGCCAGAGCCTTTCGCAAAGTGCGGTTACTTTCAAAGGCATTTCCGCAAAGTATTACCGAGCGGGAATTTTTGCGAATAGACAGAAGAGGTAAATAAATGGCAACCATTATTTTAAGTCGTGGCGCTCTCGCCTTTGCCGCCAAAGATTTATACAAAAAAATGGACGAGGCGCAAGAAAAGCTGTTTGCCTACTTTTACCACTTGGACAAAGGCGATGATGAATCCGCCAATGTTGCCTTTCAAGAATTTTTAGATAAAGGCGATGAGGCGGTTAAGGCGAAGCGTGAGTTATTAAAAAAACGGGCAGATTGGGCAATGTGGAGAGCGAATAGAAGATGATTGATGTAATTGTGGGATTCATTGTAGCGGTGTTGGGCTTAATGCTTTTGGCTGCGGTGTTGAATGTCGTGTTGGGATTGTTAGCGGATTGGCTTAGTCAATATTTTTAGGAGGAAAAATGGCAGAAACAAATATTTGTATCGCATTAGATTGTGGGGCGACGTTAGAAATTATGCCAATTGGCACTCGCTTTCAGGTGTTGGAAATTTTGGGCGATCAAGATAGTTGGCATGGCAAACAAAAAACCCGTGCCATTGGTGGTTTGCATAGCACGGTTTGGGGTGCGATTGAAGAAGTCCGCCGTTATGACTTGGCGCAATATGAAGTGTTGAGTTTGGAAGATTTACTTAGTGCGGTGAATTCGACCAACGCCAAAATTAAAGAATACTTTGAATTGCATAGTGAATATTTAGCCAATACGGCGATGTAAAAGGATTCAATGATGAACTGGGTAGCTGAACGTGATCTTAATCTTGCCAAGCGCGAACAGGCAATGGCAGAAGCACGGGCGTTAATGGTGGAGAGTGCGGTCAAAATCAACCGCACTTTAGACAATGCGCAGGCAACAAGCGCACAAATGGCGTTATTTGCTGCTGCTCCGCATCAATTTGATTATGTCGAAAAACTGCTTGCTGTTCTGCCTCGCAAACGTCAACGAGAGCATTTTCGTAATGTTTGGTTGCGCGCTTTCGAGTCTGTCGCTGATGATGGCTCTATTGGGTTTAAATTCGGCAACAAACAATCAGCTTATGCCAACAGTTATTTGCGTGAGATTTTAACCAAACGATTACAAGCAGTTTTTCAACATTATCACATTAGCCTTGATTGGCTAGCGGAACGGGATACTCACTCTCGTGCAGTTGCACTTTCAAAGGGTAAACACATTCCTCAGTTGCCCTTTTATTTGTTGGCTGAACACCAGTTAAAAGAAATGGCATACAAACTGGCTATGTTGTTTTCCCGTTTGCAATCTGATTTTGTCAATGAGCAAGCAGAACGCAAGGCAAAAGGGGAAATCACTGTTGATGATTTTGGCGATCTTGTGCATGAGATGTATCGATTGTGCGGTGAAGTCTGTGCGGATATTGGTTTTCCGTTTAAAAACTGGCACGCGTTTCTTGAGAACCCTTTTTTAGATGTGAACAAAATTGACATTGATTTGCAAAAATCCGTCTGTGAAAAACATTGGTTTCGCCGGCTAAAAACGGCACAAAAACGATTAAAAGAGCATGTGGAAATTGGTTGTGGTGCAGTTTCGGCAAAAGTCAGCCCTTATGTTTCGCAAAGTGCGTTGAGTGATTACCGTGCACAACGTGCGGAAACCATGGCATTTCTTGAACAGATGGTGCTTGAGAATCTTGAAGATGCAACGGAACAAATGCCGTTGATTGATATGTGGAAACGTTCTTCGGGCAATCCCGCCATTCGTTTTAACGAGATGATGAACCGCTTGCGTGGCATTGATGAATGGGCAGAGGAAAACCACTATGTTTCGTTGTTTTTAACCTTGACTGCACCCTCTTCTTTCCATGCAGTGCATAGCAATGGGACAAATAATAAGAAATGGCAAGGGGCAAGCCCACGAGATACCCAACGTTATTTAAACAAAGTGTGGGCACAGTTGCGTGCGCAATTTGCCAAACGAGATATTGGCTTTTTCGGTTTTCGTGGTGTAGAGCCGCACCATGACGGCACACCACACTGGCATTTACTGATTTATGTCGCACCGGAACACAAAGAAACGGTGATTAAGTTATTCAAGAAAAAAGCATTGGAGCTTGATGGAGAAGAATTTGGGGCGAAAAAACACCGTTGTAAGGTGGATGAAATCGATCCTGAAAAAGGTTCTGCCATTGGCTACATTGCGAAATATATCGCAAAAAATATCTATGCCGGCAAACAGGCAAACGAAAAATCAGATGAAGTGGAAGATTTAACCTTGCGTGAAAACGTGATGCGTGTGAGTGCATGGGCGAATCTTTGGGGCATTCGTCAATTTCAATTCTACGGCACACCGCCAATTTCGACATGGCGTGAGTTACGCAAGATTGATGATGCCATGGCATCTTATGCCGATGATGATGTATTAGACACCGGACGTGCGGTGGCTGATGTGGGCTGTTTTGGCAGTTATTTGAATGTGCAAGGCGGGGCAATGGTGAAACGTTGCGATCAGCCGATTTGCATTGAGTATGAAGAAACCGAGCCGAATAAATACGGCGAAACCAGAAAGAAAATTGTGGGGGTGAAAAACAGATTTAGTTTAAAAACCATTATCACCAAAGTGAAAAATTGGGTGATTAAGAAAGGCGGTGTGGTTTCCACGTCTGCCGATTCGGAGTCCACCGAAACAAACAAGGCGCAGCGCGCCGCTTGGACTTGGACTTGGACTTGGACTTGGACTTGGACTTGTGTCAGTAACTGTAACCGTTCAAAAATCGAACAACAGGCTAATGAATTGATGTTGCCTATCGGTTTTCCATTAAAACCACGTCAAATTGATATGTTGATGAAATATGGGCGGTTACGGCTTAATGACTATCGGTGGATTTGTTGTGAAAACGACCATGTTTATTTAGAAGAAGTGAAAATTCCGTTGGCTCAAGCCTTTGGTTGGGGCGAGAGTTTAGGGGATTTTAGGTTAATTAATGAAAAGTGAGGTGAATTATGTCTTTATCTAAACAAGAATCTGCATGTATAAAAGCAAATGAACTTGAATATAAATTCTTAGAGCATTTGAAATACCATTATCAGCTACCGTTTCCACTAGAAGAATGGAATGATCCTAAAAACAAAATAACTTATGGTATTCGCCTTGCTCTAGGTCAATATTACCAAAAAGGTGCTTGTTCCGCAGGAATAAGATTTTCTGATTTTGTTCAGTGTTTGAGTAGCGATTTTTGCGGAGGAAGCCTTAAAACCGCAAGAGTATTGGGCTATTTACCTGAATATCGTAGAACATTAGCCAAAAAATACAAAATTCAGCGTGGATATGCTAATCCATCAGAATACAGCAGAAGTAGTCTTGTATTTGAATAATAATGGAGAAACGTAACAATGGTAGATTTACAACAACTTATTAAAAACATTGAGCTATGGGCGGAAGATAGAAATTTAATTGAAGGATCTACTCCACAAAAACAATTTATTAAATTGATGGAAGAATTTGGTGAGCTTTGTTCCGGTGTGTCTAAAAACAAACCTGATGTAGTGAAAGATAGTATTGGGGATTGTTTTGTGGTGATGGTGATTTTGGCGAGACAGTTCAACCGAAATGATTTGCTTGATGATATGGGATACATTGAACATCACCCACCATTTAACGGCAAAATTGAAGAAAGTTTGATTGATACTAGCGCATCTATTCATTCATTTCTTTACGCTCAACAAATCAAAGAGCATGAAAATGTGATGAAGTTTTTTGCATTTAGTGTGCTAGGTTTAGTTGAAGTTACGGATTATTTCCATCTTAATTTTGATGATTGCGTACAGTCTGCATGGGAAGAAATCAAAGACCGTAAGGGAAAAATGATTGACGGGGTGTTTGTGAAAGAGGGGGATTTGTGATGGTAACAAATGAACAAGTGATGGAAAAATTAGTGGAGCTTGAGGGCTTGTTGGCCCGTCAAGCTATTCATGAAAATAGTAAGGAATTGTGGGATATTAATCAGGTGGCTGAATACTTTGGTTATACGGTAAGGCATATGCGTGAAGTGGCGGCTGATCCTTTTTTTCCTCGTCCGGTTCAAGTTCCATCACAACGTGACTTAAACCAACCCACAAACCAAGTGCGCTATTTTGTTGGCGAGATTGTGCAATATGCGAAACATCGCCAACAACGCAGAAAGATGTTTTAGTCTAGCAGTTTCACCACATCTTCCATTTTCGGGGCATAGTAGGTATTCAATAAAATCTTGATGTCTCTATGCCCTGAAATTTTTGCCAAAGTCATCACATCCACTTTTTCAGATAAGCGGCTCAATGCCTCTCTCCGTGTATCGTGAAAATGTAAATCTGCCTCTGCAAGCCCTGCTCTTTCTTTTAATATTCTGAAATTCGCATCAAGGGATCTCGCATTTAATTGAAAAATTAAGTCACAATCTTGCGTTTTGATTAAAGCAAGATGTTTGATAATTTCTATTGCTTTAGAAGATAACGGAACATTGCGAGGATGGCCATTTTTACTTGTAGGGATATGCAAAATTCGATTTTGTGCATTCAAATGTTCCCATTTTGCACCACAAATTTCACCGGCACGCATAGCGGTTTCAATGGCAAAAAGCATTGCCGCTGCCGCTCTGCTTTGTTTGGTTATGGGGGCGTGTGATAAATCATAACCGGAAACAAACACAAGGCGTTCAATTTCTTGATCCGAATAGCGGCGAGAGCGTTCTTTTGGTGTTTTGGGTTTTCGCACGTTTTTGAGTGGGTTTTCTTTTAAAAATTTCCATTCACCACATGACATTGTCATGATGTGTGATAGCGTGTTCCATTCCCTTAAAACACTGGCAACACTGACTTTTGCTAATCGTTCGTCGCGCCATAAAATGAAGTCATTTTCTGATAAATCTTGTAGTAATACTCTGCCAAGAGGCATATCCATGAGACGAATAAGGCGTAGTCGCTCTTCGCGATAACTCTTTTTATGCCGGCTCACCTCTTTAATGTATTTGTCGATAACCTCGGCAAATGTCATGTAGGGAATGCCTGTGTTGTAGCTACCGTTTTTGATTTTTGTTTCAATTTCATCCGCCCATGCGATAGCTTCTGCTTTGGTACGGAATTGTTCAGACTTTGACACGCCTTTTCGACGAATTTGTACCCGCCATTTGCCATTTCTTTTTGTTATTGATGCCATATTTTTTCCTTTAAATTCTTGGGTGCAATACCGGACACATTCGGTGCAAATATTGCAGAATGAGGATCATTCCTGATCATTGATACATATCTTTAGCAAATTTAAACACTGATTTTATATACAGTAAATAGTTTTGATTTTATTTGCAACTCAATGAAAATAAAGGATTTTTAGGCAACAAAAAAGCCGCTGTAAAAGCGGCTTTCTATGTTTAAATTCTGTTTGGTGCCTAGGGTCGGACTCGAACCGACACGGTTATTCACCGGCGGATTTTGAATCCGCTGCGTCTACCAATTTCGCCACCCAGGCTTGGGAACGAGAGGGATTATACGCATATCTAGATTTGTAGCAAGTAAAAAATTCGAGATTTTACTTATTTGATTTAAAATTAAACAAACCCAAATTATTAATTAATAAATCCTTTAAGAAAATAAATATCGCCAAACAAATGCGGTAATTAAAATACACAACACAACAAAAATTTGAATCAATCTTTTCCTTGTTAATTTTTCTGCAGCCATCTTCTTAAAATGCCTATTTAGTGTTAAAATCTTGAGTTAGATCAATTTTACACTATCTTTAAAAAATATCTGAGGATTAAATGAAAAACTTCGTTTCAGAAACTAAGGTTGGGCGCCGAATTCAGTCAGGTGGTTGTGCGATTCACTGTCAGGATTGTAGTATTAGCCAGCTTTGTATTCCTTTCACATTAAATGAACACGAACTTGATCAACTCGACAACATCATTGAACGTAAAAAACCTATCCAAAAATCGCAGGTATTATTTAAAGCAGGTGATCCTCTTAATTCTATTTATGCAATCCGTTCCGGCACTATTAAAAGCTATACAATCAGTGAAGCCGGTGAAGAACAAATTACCTCATTTCATTTACCCGGGGATCTTGTGGGCTTTGATGCAATCAATAATATGCAACATCCAAGCTTTGCTCAAGCCTTAGAAACCGCGATGGTGTGTGAAATTCCTTTTGATATTTTAGATGACCTTTCAGGCAAAATGCCTAAACTTCGTCAACAAATTATTCGCTTAATGAGTAGCGAAATAAAAAGTGATCAAGAAATGATTTTATTACTTTCAAAAATGAATGCGGAAGAACGTCTCGCTGCTTTTATTCATAACCTTTCAAGACGCTACTCCGCCCGAGGGTTCTCTGCGAGAGAGTTTCGTTTAACAATGACTCGTGGTGATATTGGTAATTATCTTGGTTTAACAGTTGAAACAATCAGCCGTCTCTTAGGACGCTTCCAAAAACTAGGCGTACTTTCAGTGCAGGGTAAATACATTACGATCAATGATATTAATGCCTTAATTGAACTAACAGGTTCAAACAAAACAAAAATTACGATGACAGAATAAAACGGGGCGTGATATTTTTTCACGCCTTTTCGTTATTTATAGAAAAGTTGTATCAGATCAGTTTTTCAGTGATCTTTTCTTGTCATGTTACAAATTCTTTTTTATGCTATGAACAATGATCACGGAGGTTGTTATGAAATTTAAAAATATCTTAGTTGTTCTCAATCCTGATAATGAAAAACAATATGCCCTCGCACGTGCAGTTCGTCTTGTAAAAGAACAAGAAAATGTTGAGAAAGTAAAAATTACAACATTATTAGCGGTTTATGATTTATCTTATGAAATGTCTGCTTTGCTCTCTTCTGAGGAAAGAGAGGAAATGCATAAAACGGCGATTGAACAACATCGTCAAGCTGTTCAGTTTTATCTTGATAAATATGCAGATCCACAAATTGAGTTTGAATCTCATATCGTTTGGAACAGTAATGAAGCTGAGGGGATCCGTGAAGAAGTCGAGAAAAACCAATATGATTTAGTCGTGAAATATACAAAAGATGAGGAAAGTTTAACCTCCCTCATTTTCACACCTGTTGATTGGCAATTGTTACGTAAATGCCCTATCCCTGTTTTAATTGTTCGTGATGGGAATTGGAAGCATCAACGTCGTATTTTAATTGCAGTAAATGTCTCCGGTGAACAAGATTATCAAGATGAATTTAATCAAGAGCTTGTCGCTACAGGTATGTCGCTTGCAGAAAATTTAAATCGTGGCAATGTACATCTTGTCACCGCCTACCCTGTTACGCCAATCAATATGGCGATTGATTTACCGGAATTTAACACTTCAGGCTACGAAAATGGTATTCGGGGGCAACACTTAATTAATATGAAAACCTTACGTCAAAAATTTAGTATTGATGAAGATCATACCCATGTACGAGAAGGTTTCCCCGAAGATGTGATTCCTGAGGTAGCAAAAGAAATTGAGGCAGAGCTTGTGATTCTTGGTACAGTAGGTAGAACCGGTTTATCTGCCGCATTGTTAGGTAACACCGCTGAACACGTGATTAGTAAGCTTAACTGTAATTTACTTGCTATCAAACCATCTAAAAAAGAGGATTAAATTGAATTAAAAAAGAGCGGTCATCAAAACATAAGTTTTATTGACCGCCCTTTTTTATAAAAATTTTCTCTATTTAAAACGACAACTCAACTAAACTTACCTAAAATTATCTAGTAAAGCGTGAACTAACTCACGAAGTTTTGGTCTGACAAATTGCTAGTGCACTGCGAATGCAGTTTTCTCAGTTTCTTATTTTAAGACCTCCACCGCTATTCAAATGAGTAGCGGTTTTTTTTCGAAGAGGTTTAAAATTCAACCGAATAAACTAAGGACGTATTATAACTGCTGATAAACCCTCATCGCATGAGCATCCGACATACTCGCAATATAATCACAAATCACACGTTTTTTCTGGTTGTCCGGAGCATTTTGCCACTCTTCAGCTGTATGACGCGGCAAAAGACGAATAGGATCGGATTCAAAAATTTGAAACATTTCCGTCAACATTCTTTGCCCTTTGTATTCAATTCTCTGCGTATCAACACCACGAATAACATATTTCCAAACGAATTTTTTGAATACGTCAAGCGCCATCACCACCGATTTTGGGAATTCTGCGTTATAACGTAACAAAGGCTCATCAAAATTCTCGGTGAGTGTCCAACGTACATTGGTAATAAAAAAGTTCACCAATGCCCCAATGGCATTTTTTCGCTCAAAATGTTTGTCAGAAAAAAGCCCTTGACTAATGCTTTGGAGATTTTTTTGTAACCATGGATAAGGAATTTGCTCTAATGCCATATGCGCTTCCTGCCATTGATGTTGATTCACCATTTTAGTCACAATGGCGTCTTCTAAATCATGCACCGCATAAGCAATATCATCCGCCAATTCCATAATGCTACAATCAAGAGATTTAAAACTGGTTTTTAAAAACTCGGCAGAATTTGACCGCTCTTGTTGTACTGAAGTGAATAAAGTGCGGTCATTTTCAGAAAGGTTTTGTAACAACCAATGAAACATCGCTAAATCATCACGAAAAATACCTTTCCCCGGTTTCCAATCGCTGATTTTAATAAAACGGGCATCTCGATGAATTAAATGAGGCAAATTGGCATATTGCGGTGAAGCCATATCCAAAATCGTAGGATATTTAATCACGCCTAGAAGTGTGCGACGTGTTAAATTCATCCCCGCATTTTCCGTGTAAGGTTCCAGTTTCGTCAGAATCCTAAATGTTTGTGCATTCCCTTCAAACCCACCATTTTGATGCATCATAAAATTTAAAGCGACTTCCCCACCATGCCCAAAAGGTGGATGGCCAATATCATGGGAAAAGCAAAGGCTTTCGATTAAATCATTGCTGGGTAACAAGCCTTTAAGTTGTTTTTGTAGTGCCGTTTGTTCCCAATTTAATTGTTCGGATAAATGATTAAATGCCTCAACATATTTCAGTTGTGCGACCAAACTACTTCCAATTTGAGCCACTTCTAGAGAGTGTGTTAAACGGGTTCGATAAAAGTCATTTTCGCCAATAGCGTGAATTTGTGTTTTCGCTTGCAAACAACGAAAAGCGGCAGAATGTAAAATTCTCCCACGATCTCGACGAAATGGCGGGCGATGATCTTTTTCTCTTGGCGGATCAGGAATAAAGCGTTCGATCCAACTGGCTGATAAGGTATTTTTCATAAGGTTTACACAAACAGATAAATCATTTTAAACACCAATGGTGCAAGAATAGCGCTGATAATGCCACAAAGAACCAAAGAAATCGAACTGTAACTCCCCGCTTTTGGATTAATTTCCATACAGCTTACTGTACCCAATGCGTGAGAAATCGACCCGACCGATAAACCTATCGCCTCTTGGTGACGTAGCCCTATTTTTTTCAAAATCAAATAACCAAAAATTGAACCTTGCAACCCTGCCAGTACAACGCCTACTGCGGTAACCGCAGGAATCCCCCCTAAATGGGCTGACACCTCCATCGCAATGGGTGTAGTAATGGATTTGGGCAACACAGTAGCCACCATATCCGGTGTAGCACCTAAAATTAATGCGAGAATTGCACCGGTAAACATTGAGAAGACAGAAGCAAGGACAACAACAGAAAAAATAATACGCCACTGTTTGGCAATTTGTCTTAATTGTTCATAGAGCGGTAAGGCAAGTGCCACAATACTCAGGCTCAATAAATGATTAATGGGAGTATTGCCTTGCATATAGTCATCATAAGGAATTTTCCCCATCACTAAAATTACAACCAAAATCAGCACGGTAAGAATAAATGAGTTGAAAATAATAGATTTCCAACGCTTATTAATTTGGAGGGCAAGCCAAAATCCGAAAATCGTTAATAAACTATAAAGATAAATGCTGTAATTCATAATATCACTCTATTTAATGACTTTGTTTTTCTTCTTGCACCTTGCGTTTGGCTAAAACTTTTTTGCGTTTATGGCGAAAGGATTGGCGTTCAAACATCATATTCGCCACAATACCGATAAAAACGAGCGTAGCACAAGTGCTGACAACATTAGGGATAATCAAAATATTCATTTGCGCCCACAATAAGTCAGAATACTTAATAATCCCTACACTCACAGGGACAAACAGCACTGCCATGAAACGAATCAACAAACTTGCACTCAAATAAACCCATTCCAAAGCAATGATTTTTGTCGTCAAACCAATAAAAAGTAGCAATAATCCCCAAATACTACCGGGTACGCCAACAGGGATAAAATGCGCAACTTGATTGCCGAGATAAAGCATAATGTAAAGAATCAATAAGGAACGAACCAAAAGAAACAGCTTGTATAACATCTTTTTCCTTTTCAACTTTTTCAATAAAATTTAAAAAATATTTTACGCCTATTTTTCCGCCCTTTACTACTCTTTTTCTTGAAAAATACAAGAATTTATGCGTTTGATCAAAAATCATAACACTGGTTCATTAGGGTTGTAATTTGCTACAATGCTGATTCATTTTCCAAAGTAGAAAATTTTCAATAATTCACCGAAATAAAACCATTTATCGTTCACTAACCCAATGATTAAAAATATCTTTTTAATTTTATTTGTTTTTTTAACCGCACTTTCAGCCCATTCCCGCCCTTCCAACACTTGTCTTGTGATAGGAATCAGTGATGGCGATACGATCACCTGCCTGATGATAGGAAATAAACCGCTCAAAGTGCGTTTAGAAGAAATTGATGCACCGGAAAGGAATCAACCTTTTGGCAAGAAATCCAAACAGCAGCTTTCAAAGCTGATTTATAAACGGAGGGTCACCTTAAAAATAAGCGGCCAAGATCGCTATAAACGTACACTGGCAACGGTTTATTACAACGGTAAAAACATTAATCTTGAGATGGTGAAATCCGGTATGGCTTGGGCATATCGTCAATATCTTCGCCGGCCCATTTATTTATACGCTCAACAAAAAGCGCAATCACAACGATTAGGCTTATGGGCTGAACGTTCCCCCATTCCTCCCCATGAATGGCGCAAACAGGAGAAAAAGTATGGCTTTTGATTATCAATCATTTAAAGAACATTTTCCTTATTTTAAAAACCCTAATGCCACCGTGTATTTAGATAATGCCGCTACGGCATTAAAACCTCAGGTATTAATTGAACGCACCGCTGAATTTTATGCCTCAGCCGGTTCGGTGCATCGTAGCCAATATGATGCGAAGCAAACCGCCCAATATGAACAAGCCCGCACACGAGTGAAACAGCTGATTAATGCGGAAGATGAAAAAGCGGTGATTTGGACGTCCGGCACAACCCATTCGATTAATTTAGTGGCGAACGGGTTATTACCCCATTTGAAAACCGGCGATGAAATTCTGATCAGTCAAGCAGATCACCATGCGAATTTTGTCACTTGGCATGAAACTGCCAAAAAGTGCGGTGCAAAAATTCGGATTTTGCCTCTTTTGGATAATTGGCTTATTGACGAAACCGCACTAAAAAATACGCTCAATGAACGCATAAAACTGGTGGCATTAAACTTTGTTTCAAACATCACCGGCACGGAACAGCCCGTTAAACGCTTAATTCAAATGATCCGACAACATAGCAATGCCCTTGTTTTAGTGGATGCTGCCCAAGCAATCAGCCATATTAAGATTGATCTGCAAGATCTTGATGCGGATTTTCTCGTCTTTTCCGCCCATAAAATTTACGGCCCAAATGGAATCGGGGTTTTAAGCGGAAAATTGACCGCACTTTCATCACTCCAACCACTTTTTTTCGGTGGCAAAATGGTCGATCGTGTGTCATCAGAAAATATCACCTTTGCCGAATTACCCTATCGCCTTGAAGCCGGCACACCAAATATCGCTGGCGTAATTGGCTTTAATGCCGTATTAGATTGGTTACAACAATGGGATTTTGAATCAGCAGAACAACACGTGCTGGCATTGGCAGAATTGGTAAAAGTGCGGTTAAAAAATTATATAAATTGTCGATTATTCAATTCTCCACAACCAAGTAGCATTGTGTGTTTTGTCTTTGATGGGATTGATAGCTCAGATCTTTCCACCTTGCTCAGTGAACAAAATATTGCTTTGCGGGTGGGGGAACATTGCGCTCAACCCTATTTAGCAAGGATCGGAGAGCGAACCACCTTACGCCTCTCTTTTGCCCCTTACAATACGCCTGAGGATGTGGCACAATTCTTCGCTGCACTGGATAAAGCTTTGGAGCTTTTACAATGATCGACCAATTAAAACTTGCCAAAAACTGGGAAGAACGTTACCGCCTGATTATTCAAGCTGGCAAAAATTTGCCTCGCCCAAGTGATGATGAACTTGCCAATATGCAACCAATTACGGGTTGTGAAGCACAAATGTGGTTTCAAATTCTCCCTCAAAATGACCGCACTTTTCAATTCAGCGCCTTCAGTGAAGCACGCATTATGAACGGTTTACTTTGGCTTTTACTGGAAGAAATCAATGGTAAAAATGGTGAGGAATTAAGCAAATTTGATCTCACCGCTTTTTTTACCGAACTCGGCATTGCACAACGACTAAGTGAAACCCGCTTAAACGGCTTAAACCAAATTAGAGAACAATTAAAACAACAATGTACTTAATCGAAACTTTCTTCAAATTGACCGCACTTGAAAATGACATTGCGGAACAAAGCCGTTTGCTGAATACGCTCATTGATCAATGGCGTTATAACGGTCAGATTATCGGGCGTGAAATTCCGCTCTATTTAGCGGAGGAAAACGGGCAACAAGGCTTTGCTATGCGTGTCATTTGCCCTGAACAAGACAGCCTTTTCCCCAAAAATAATAATGTAGAGGTCAATCACGCATTAGAAAAGGCCAAAAAGTACGGTCTGATTTTTGAGGGTTTTCAATTGATTGGTGATGATCTCAATAGCGATCAAACCGCCTTGAATTCTTATCCTACGTGGCAAATACTTTATACGACCCATTTACAAAGTTGCTCGCCTCTTCATAGTGGCGAGAATTTTTCTCCCATTCCTCTTTATAAACAACTGAAAACCCAACCGGACTTGAGCCAAGATGTGATTAAATGGCAAGAAAACTGGCAAGCCTGCGATCAACTTCAAATGAATGGCGTAATTTTAGAACATCAAGCCTTAAAAGAAATCACTGATCATCAAAGCAGATTGGCAAAACATGGTCGCTATTTAGCCCAAGAAATCGAAAAAATAAGTCATATTCCTACCTACTATTATCTTTATCGTGTGGGTGGTGAATCCCTTGAAAAGGAGCAACATCGACAATGCCCCGAATGTGGTGGTAACTGGGCATTAAGCGAACCTATTTTTGAGGTATTTCATTTTAAATGTGATCAATGCCGATTGATCTCAAATATTTCGTGGAATTTTTTATAGCAAGGAAAAACAATGAACAAGCAAAATTACGGGCTAGACGCCCTTAAACTCGGACAAAAAACCGATTATGCCAATGAATATGACCGCACGTTATTGCAGCCCGTTCCTAGAGCATTGAACCGTGATGATTTAGGCATCACCAAAGCCCAACCCTTTACAATAGGTGCTGATATTTGGACAGCTTATGAAATTTCATGGCTGAATGAAAAAGGTGTGCCACAGGTGGCGATTGCGGATATTTATTTGGATCATCAAAGCAAAAATTTAATTGAATCTAAAAGTTTTAAACTCTATTTAAACAGCTTTAACCAAACCAAATTTGCCGATTTTAGTCAGGTGGCACACATTATGCAGCAAGATTTAGCAGAATGTGCCCAAGGCGAAGTGAAAGTGCGGTTAAATCCGCTTGCGTTTTATCAAACACAACAAATTGATAGGTTACAAGGTGAATGTATTGATGAGCAAGACATTGAAATTACTGACTATCAATTTAATACCGGTTGGCTAGAAAATTGCGTATCTGATGAAGTGGTAGAAGAATATTTAGTCAGTCATTTATTAAAATCAAATTGTTTAATCACCAATCAGCCTGATTGGGGCTCCCTTCAAATTCACTATATTGGCAAAAAAATTGATCGGGAAAAATTATTACGTTACGTTGTCTCTTTCCGTCAGCACAACGAATTTCACGAGCAATGTGTGGAGCGTATTTTTTGCGATTTAATGCACTATGCCAAACCGGAAAAACTCACGGTTTATGCTCGCTATACCCGCCGTGGCGGCTTGGATATAAATCCCTTCCGTTCTAACTTTGAGCCTCTACCTGAAAATTTACGGTTAGCCAGACAGTAAGGATTATTATAATCGAATATATCCATTATTTTTAAATAGGAAAAGAACTGACAATTGTGCGGTTATTCTCAACCGCACTTTCTATTTACCCTTGTTTTAAATCATTTGCTTGTTGCAGCAATTGATGGCTTTCTTTTAAAAATTGTTCGGAATAGTCGCCGAACCATTCCCGTACTTGATGAAAGGCATCAATGAATCCCTTGCGATCATGGTTTTCAAAAAATGCTAATGCTTCTTCATAAGTTTGTTTTAAACTTTCAATCACCTCTAGGTTTTCCGCTTTATCCATAATAATATCTGCATAAAGCTCGGCATCTTGTGCAAACAAACGCCCGATCATCGCCAATTCTAAACGATAAATTGGGGAAGAAAGCGCCAATAAATTAGCAAGATTTACCGGTTGCTTGGAAAGGTGCAAGCCATTGGCAAAAGTCGAAAAATGACGTAAGGCTTGCACATAAGTCATATTATGATCGTGCTCAATAGCATCAGTTTGATGAATTTTAGCGCCCCAAATTTGAATTTGTTCAAGCAACCATTCATAGCGTTCAGGAAAACGCCCATCACAGCGGACGACCACTTGTTTTGCCATACTGGCAATATCCGGGCCAAACATCGGATGCAATCCCACCACGGCCCCTTGGTGTATTTCCAACATTTTCGCCAAAGGCTCACGTTTCACGGAAGTGAGATCCGCCAGTAGCATATTTTCTGTTAAATAAGGTTTTAAGCGTTCAATGGTTTCAAGTGTATTGGAAATGGGGACGGAAATAATTACCGCATCTGCATTAGCAAGAATTCTCTCGGCTACATCCCAATCATCACGTTCTAAAACAGAAATCGGATAACCGGAAGCTCTCAAATAACGGGCAAATAATCCGCCCAATTTTCCATAACCGCCTACAATCACAATTTTTTGAATGTTGGGATTCACGGTTTTAAAACCAAACCGGTTTTCATTGGTATAAGATTCCCGCATAAAACGGCGTAGCACATCTTCGATTAAATCCGGTGAAATCCCGGCTTTCTCCGCTTCCAAACGGCGTGCTTTTAACATAGCAATTTCACGATCGGGTGCATAGATAGGGAGACCGTGTTGATGTTTGACTTTGCCCACCTGTGAAACCAGTTTGAGGCGTTTAGAAAAAAGTTGAATGAGTTCGCGATCGAGCGAATCAATTTCGGAACGTAAATCATTAAGCGCTTCCATAATCCACCTGTAATATTTTATTTACACCATTTGTAAGAAATTAATTACAGGTGAGATTACTGGAATTTAGTCGGAAAGGCAACTGAAATTATAGAGTTTGTGTGATTAATCGTTGCGGATGAATGATATGCCCTTCAATACGAGCAACACCCAAAAACAAATTCTCCGCTGAAAACAACCGCACTTGCCCTTGCCATTGTTGCTCGTTAGCAAATTTTACACGCTGACCAAAACCAATGGTACGGCTTTGTGACTCATTCAAATGCAACGCTGGTAATCTGCTCACTGCCGTGTCTGTTGGTAATAAATGTTGATCAAGTAACGCCAAATTTTGCTTTTCCGCAAGATATTGTAATTCTTCCCAACTCATCATCGCTTCAATGGGATAATCCGCCACGGCAAGTCGGCGTAACATAGTGACGTGTGCGCCACAGCCTAACACTTCCCCTAAATCATCTACCAAAGTGCGAATATAAGTGCCTTTAGAGCAATGTACTTCCAAGGTTAAATAAGGGGCTTGATATTCAATAAAGTTGAGTTCAAAGATGGTGATTGGGCGGGCTTCACGCTCTACGGTAATACCTTGACGGGCATATTCATACAAAGGTTTACCTTGATGTTTTAAGGCTGAAAACATGGTCGGCACTTGCAAAATATCGCCCCGAAATTGCTCAAGTGCGGTCAAAATTTGCGGCGTTTCTACCCCCACCGCACGAGTTTCCACAATCTGCCCATCAGCATCGGAAGTATCGGTGCGCTCCCCCAATTTCGCGGTCACTAAATACCGTTTATCCGCATCCAATAAAAATTGCGAAAACTTCGTTGCCTCACCCAAACAAATCGGCAACATTCCTGTTGCCAAGGGATCTAACGCCCCCGTATGCCCTGCTTTATTGGCTTGGAAAAGGCGCTTGACTTTTTGCATAATCTCATTGGAAGACATTCCCTGCGGTTTATCCAACAAAAACACGCCATCAATATCCCGTCCCCGTTTGCGTGGTCTGGACATTATTGCTCGTCCTCAACATGTTTGCGTTCATCTTCACGCACCACGTTCGTCACCAAATTGGACATTCTCATCCCTTCCACGAGGGATTGATCGTAGATAAAACGAATTTCCGGCACAATGCGTAAACGCATCGCTTTACCAAGCAAAGTGCGAATATAAGGTGCGGCTTTTTCCAACCCTTTCATCCCTTGTTCAATTGCCGTTTCATCGTGATCGAACAAGAAAGTGACAAAAATTTTGGCATACGCCAAATCACTCGACACCTCCACATCGGATACGGTTACCATACCAACACGGGGATCTTTCACCTCACGCTGTAAAATCACCGCAATTTCTTTCTGGATTTCTTGCGCAACACGGTCGCTACGTTTAAATTCTCGAGCCATTTTCTTTTCCTATTGTCAAAATTCTTTTTTAAGGCGAGGGATTATAGCAAAATTTATCGTCCAAAAGTGAAAAGTGCGGTCTGTTTCGAGGGAATTTTTCGGCCTTATGTCGCAAATGTACAATTTAATGAAATGGTAGGGACAGACTGCGTGTGTCCGTTATAAAATCAAATCATTAAGCGGACACACGCAGTGTGTCCCTACCGGTCACGTTATTTAATATTGGGAGGATATTAGTTTAATTTAGCGATATTGGTAAAATAAATTTGCTGTGCCTATGGAATCTACATTCCATTGAAAGTCCCGATTTGTGTGTTTGCAACCTAATATCGGGATTTTTTGAAAGCAATAAAAAGAGGGAATTGCCCCTCTTTATTTTGGATAATCTATCAAATTAGATATAAATATCCCCTAAATAATATCTAACTAACGTTTAAAATACTATTTAAGCGTATTTTCTTCTAAACTTTTTCTTACACTAAAATTTTGATCCTTTCCTAATTGCTCAATAACATCGCGAAGTAAATTTGGACTTTCAGCTAACTTCCGTCTTACAAAAACATCTCTGCTTTTTACCATTTTAAGCTGTTCTTCAGGGGAAAAAGCGGATTTTCACTGAGTTTTTGTACTATTATTTCCTGTGTTTGATTGACGGATAGCCTCAATATCCTTTTGTCTTAAAATAGCCCTCGCTTTTTCGCATAAATTTTTATTATTGCGTAGATTATCAAAGACCTCTGCTTCTCTTGTAAGCCCTAAAGCATACCACGACCGAAAAGTCATAGGACTAGACTCAGGATGCTCAGCTATTTTAGCCAAAATAATTTGAGCCTCTTCACAAAGATTTTCATTCCTAGCTAACGATGCTCGAACTCTACTATCATTGCTTTCAGCTAGAATAATCTGTGCTTTTTCATATAAGTTTTTATGAGCAGATAGTAGCTCTTTTATATAATTATATCTATCCTTCGCTAGAATGAGCTGGACATCTTCAGATAGATCATCTCTTCTAGCTAACGATTCTCGAACTCTACTATAATTGCTTTCAGCTAGAATAATCTGTGCTTTTTCGTATAAGTTTTTATGAGCAGATAGTAGTTCTTTTACATCATCGTTGCTATCCTTCGCTAGAATGAGCTGGACATCTTCAGATAGATCATCTCTTCTAGCAATCATTTCTCGAACGCTGTCTATTTTATGTGTTGCAAATTTTAATTTTTCATTTTCCGATAGATATTTATTAACCAATACATTTTCTCTAATTTGCTCATACTCATAATTATCCTCTTTATACAGCTCAATCACCAATTCAGCTGAAACATTTCTATGCTCCACAATAATATCCCGAATTTCCTTATTAAAACGTGGCTCCTCATCTTTAATTGAAATCTGTTCATCAAGCACTTTTTTCGGACAATTAGAATTTCTAAATGCGGCTTTTTTCACCTCAACATTTTCATCTTTTACTAATTTTTCCAAAATATCTTCGGTTACTTCAGGATCTTCCGCTACTTTTAAGCGGTCAAGATAGTTGGTGCTATTTGCCAATTTATTCATTTCCGCAATGCTTAATCCGTCAGAGTGAGAAGCCGGGGTGAGGTAAAGTTCCTCAAATTTTTTCTCATACTCACCCACTTTCTCTCTCAAGGTTTTACGCAGTGGCACAGTGCGGTTAATCGCTTCAATTAATGTAGTTTGGTTAAGGTGTCCGGCATTGGCAAGAAATGCTTGTTTCACACCGTCATACACCGCATTTTCAATATCTGCACCGGAATAATCTCGGCATTGGCGAGCAGTTTCTTCTAAATCCAAGGAATCGACTTTTTGTTTCGCTTTATTGAGATGAATTTCTAGAATTTTTTTACGTTCCGTATAGTTTGGAAAACCCACATAAAAAATTTCATCAAAACGTCCTTTACGGAGCAATTCCGGTGGTAAAGCAGTGATGTCGTTAGCAGTGGCGATAATAAATACAGGCTGTGTTTTTTCTTGCATCCAGGTTAAAAAATAGCCCAAAAGACGAGAACTGACTTCCGAGGCATTATTGCCTGACATTCCAACAAAGGCTTTTTCCAACTCATCCACCCAAAGCACACAGGGGCTGATACTTTCTGCCATGGCGAGGGCTTTACGCATATTAGTTTCGCTTTCACCCACATATTTGCCCAGTAGTGAGCCGATATCCAATCGAACTAAAGGTTGTTGAAACAAAGCGGCAGCGGCTTTGGCAGTGAGTGATTTACCACAACCTGGCATTCCGGCAATCAATGCACCTTTCGGTGCTTTTACGCCAAAGGCTTTTGCTTTTTCTAAATTTCCGACAATATAGGCTTGCTCTTGCAACCATTTTTTGAGATTTTCTAAGCCACCAATATCGCCGATCTGATTATCCACTTTCACCATTTCCAACACACCACTTTTGGCGATAATTTGCTCTTTTTGTTGGCGAATTTCATTGAGCATTTTGTCTAGATCGCTTTCATTAAAACCATTAAAACGTTGTTTGATCAGCGTCAGCACTTTTTTGATTTCTAACTCATTCAAGCCGGAAAGTGCGGTGATAAATTTACTTTGTTTTTCTGCTTCAATATTGAGATCATCCATAATGGCTTTGATGTCGCTTTCTTTTGGCAAAGGCATTTCCAAAAGTGTGATAAAAGGTTCAATATCAGCAGGAATATAGACTTCCGAAGATTGTAAAATCACGGCACATTCGCCGGTGTAATGGCGTTCAATTTTTTCGATAAGATATTGCAAACGTGCTACGGTAACCGGGTTATTTTCTAAGGCAAGTTTGGCATTTTTGATGAAAAAGAGGTTTTGTTCTAAATCTTCATCCAAAAGATCATTTAAGGTTTGTTCAATGCGTCCGTGATTTTCTTTAATTTGGGATTTGTTGGAAAAATCGATTTTTCCTTGCGCGAGGTTAATCTCGTGGACATTAAAACCAAGTTCTTTTGCCACTTCCTCCACGAGATTTTCTGCCCGAGCCGTTTCAGCCGTGTGAAGATAAAATGTGGAATACCCTGCTTTAATCAATTCAATAAGTTGTTGGTTTAGTTTCATTTTTGATCCTTTTTATAAATATGTAATTAACGGTATTTGATGAAAATCGATTTACAACAAAGAAGAAAAAAAATCTTTTACTTTACTTACCCCAGATGATACAAATTTACCCACTCTCTTCACTCCCTCACTTACTGTAGAAACCACCGTTTTAGCCGTATCTTTAACAACATCAATGGCACCATACGTGATTTTTTTAACTGTCTTTGCGACAGGTTTAACCACTTTATCGGCAACGAATTTCCCCACTTTTTCGCCAACATAGCCGCCTATCGTAGCGCTAATTACTGTAGCGATCGGACCAACTTTAGTGACAGAACCAATTACTGCGCCAATTTTTGTTCCAATCATCCTACCTTTAGTTTTTAACCAGTTTTCACAGGTTTTTTCAACTTTGGTAATCACCTTTGATACAACAAATTTTGCTTTTTCTGCTGCAACATCAACGGTTTTGAGAATGCCTTGTTCAACCTTATCGAGAATACGGGTATCGTTCCAGCCTTCACCCACACTCAATACTAAATCCGTCACACGATCCAATTTTTGGCGGGTTATCTCTATTACATTTTCAATTTTATTAAGTGTGTCAAAACCAGCTTTAATCCACCCTTTTTTAGCAGAGACCACCACCCCACCCGACATGGCTACTTGAACACCTTTATTTTCAGCCGTTTCAATAGAAGAACGTAAAATATGGAGCAATTCTTCGCTTTGGCTACGGTTTTCTTTGCCTTTAACCGCATTGTATAGCCGTTCGCCTATGGTTCTCACACCATACGCCATTAAATGTAAATTTGCGTTGATTTTTGCCTTAGTCGTGATATTTCGGGCGATATCCAAAGGCGTTGTACTTTCGCTTTTTGGCGTTAAAGGAATAGCTTGCCCTAAATACATTTCCGTACTGGCAAGGTTGGCATTTTCCAATCCCTCATCTATTGCTTTCAATGTATCAGTAGGATCAAAACCATTTTGGTTCGCAATATCTGTCAGTTTTGTGTTTAAAACATTGGCAAGAGTCTTACCTTTATTGAGGGCTTTTTCAACGTCAATCTGATTTTTAACCAAGGAATCAATGGTAGAAATAATCACATTTGCCGTATCAATTTTCTCTTGTTCATTTTCCCAAATATCAGGATAAAAGTTAAAACGTCCAATCAACCATTCGTCAATAGGTTGATGACGGCCATTTTCAAGATAGTCGCTAACGAAATCGTTGATGGTTCGCATCGCTTTTTCGCCACTTTCTTGATCGGCAAAAAGGGCATTTTCTGCTTGCTCAATAAGTTCACTTTGATATTCATCCGTTTTAAGTCGTTCAAATTGTGCCTCAATAATATTAGGGTCTAATCCATTGTTCATGGTGTTTTCCTCTTAATCAATTATAAAAAACGAAACCATTGACTATTTGTAAATTTTGTTTGCTCAGTGTGAATTCTAAGTGCTTCTTTTACTTCCCTATTTCCTTCTTTAGCTAAAACCAACCGCACTTCTTCAGAAAGATTCGGATTACCGGCAAGCCCTATTCTTGTACCGCTACTTTGCAATAAAAGTATTTGTGCGTTTGGTGAAACATTTGGATTCATTGAGAGCGTTTTTCGTACCCAACGCTCTTCATCTTGAGCTAAAAGCAACTGCACATTTTCGGGAAGATTATTCTTCTCAGCAAGTGTTCTTTTTGCCAAACAGCTATGACCTTTTGCCAAAACTAATTGAGTTGCTTCGCCAAGCGCCGGATTGTCAGCAAGTATCTCAATTATATCGTCATACTCATCTTCCGCCAAAATTAGTTGGGCTTGTACCGAGAGATAAGGATTTGCTGCAAGGATTTCTCGTACACGCCAAGTATTGGATTTTGCCAAAAGCATTTGAGTTTCAACAGAAAGTTCCTCGCGCAACATTTTTCTTAGCGGGCTATCGGCATTTTCCAGCTCTTCACCACAATATTCATTATCGCGTTCCTCAATCTCCAATAATCTTTTTATCTGCTGTTCCGCTTCACTTTTATCTTTGGAGTCTGTCGGTTGCTCCGCTAAATTTGAAGGGATTTGTTGATTGATATTTTCAGGATTTGAATTAACGGTAAGTCTACGCATAGATTTTCTCCTCTGTGATAATTAAATCACACCGGAGTATAAAGCATTTCTCATAATGCACTGCGACAGGTTGTGTCGTGAGAAAAATTTTTTTATTTTATGAAAGAAAGGTAGCCCGAGTCAGAGGTTAGGTAAAGGAGCGGTAAACGTGATAATAGTTAACCGCTCTTTTGGTTATAATACCCTAAAAGCAACTTATTAATTTGATGGTGGGTTATAATCGGCAAATAAATTTTGTCTAATTTGATCAAAACCAGTTCGACGTAGCAGTTTGCCGTCTTCAAAGAGTAGTTCTAATAAATCATCACTAAAGTCATCTTTTGCGGTTAGTCCATCAAGATAGGTATCATAAGAAAGGACTTTAACCCGGCCTTTTTGGGATTTTTTTAGACCTTTATCGGTTTTAGGGTTTTTAAAGATCGCTTTTTCTTCACCATTAATCGTGATAGAGGTGGCTTTAATAGCAAATCCTAATGTATCACGTGTATTACGCTGATAAGTTTGTGCACCAACACCAAACACAATATTACTTGAGGCAAAGCCTTTGGTTTTTAGCCCCTCTAAAATCTTCACCATTTTTTCATAAGTTACGCCATCGCCATAAATAGCACCAATATGGGGATCAAGAACTTTATAACCTTTCTGATTAACTGTGCCACCAAAAATATCCCATAAGCACTCAATCAGCCCTTTACGTTCATGTTCAGTATTTGCCGTAGGATCGCCACAAATAATCGCAAAAAAATCACCGCTATCAGGCCGAATAACTAAACGGGCATTTTCAGGTCTTGTCATAATTTCCTGCTTCAATAAAGGTAAATTAATCGTAATGTTATGCCAAAAATCAGTGGTATCCGACACAATTGACAACATACTATTCGGGAATTTTGCCATTAAATAACGAAATGTAGGCAATTCATCAATACCATGTGAGCTCATCACTGAGTGTTCTGAAGCCGGTATTGAAGTGCCAATTAAATCCTTAGAGCCATAGTAGGCTTCAATGAAAGCGATCGCCGGAATCGTATCTGTACCTAAAAAAGAGGTTAAATGAGCCGCCCCCGAAGTTTCCGCCGATTCTAAAGAACTCATACCTCTCATTGAAAAATCGTGAGATTGAAATGGCACGTGATCTTGGTTATCACAGGTTTCATTTGCAAACTTAGCTAATAGTGTTCGACAGGCAAAAGCAATGGAAGCTGAGGTCATCGGCTGCCAAAGGGATACATTAATAAGTGTTTCTAAATAGTTTGTCAGCCAAAAGAAATCGGGATGGGTATTCTCAATCGTCATCACGGGAACTTTAATTGCTACGGTTTTTCCTTCAGGAATGGCTTTAATCCGAATGGGTAAGTAACCTAGTTCGTGTAGTTGTTTAATGTGTTCCCCTTTATCATCTAACTGCAACGTTTTTTTAATAAAATCTGAATATTCGGAAACAATTTCATCTTTATCCCGAGAAAAGAAGTTGTCATTAAAATAATGAATTAAATATTTAGTAATAAATGCTTGGAAACCAAAGGAGACTACTCTTATTAAATAAGGGGCATGTTTGTTGCTACGGGGTGTAAATGTACTATAAAGAATTTGTGAACCTTCAGGATACATTATTCGGTGAGAGGTTTTGTAAAAATCACATAATAATGAAGGTATGGCACTCGCACGACTACACTTATTTAATAGATTATCCATAAAAATTTACTACCTTATTACAAATTAATATCAATGTATCTTTTAAAGCTATCAGACTCATTTCTGAGCCAGAATTTTAACAAGCAACTAAACATATTCGGGCTAAGATACCAAAATAACAAGAGCTTGCCTAGGTATAACAAATTCTAAATTTAGATGAAATAAAACGATTCTATCCCATAGAGAATAGAACCGTTTTTAGTATTCAGCAGAATATTTATCTATTTTAGTGATCCAAATAGAGGTAATTTTTCCAACTATTCATTCTCAATAAAATTTTACGCATCATAGCGAGATGGTGAGCGTGTTCGGTGTAAACTGCCGCTTCTGCGGTTGCACCAAAAGGAAGTTGATATTCCTCCATCTCTTCAGTGAGTTCAAGTAATACAAGAGGCATGGCTTGTTCATCAATGAATTTACGGGTATATGTTGTGCCGTTTGCTTGTACTTCACTTTCACCGATAGCCGGTAAAATTGCTTTCACTTTGGCAGAGAAAACTTTTCCAGGAATAGCAGGAAAGGCTAATTCTGCCTCATCACCGGCTTTTAAACGTAATAGAGAATTTTGACGAAATGCTGCAACAAACTGACGTTTTTGTTCACCAATAAAGGTCATCACCGGGCGAATAGCTAAACGTCCTGCCATCATACCTTCTTGTAAAAATTGCTGTGAAATATAACCGTCAGACGGTGCACGCACAATCGTTGATTCCAAATCGAATTCAGCACGTTCAAGGGCGGCACGTTTGGCTGCAACGGTGGTATTTTCCCCCTTAATGTTAGAATCTAGCAATTTCTCTGCTTTTTCAAGCTCGGCAATGCGGGTTTCATAGGTCGCTTTTGCACTCAAGGCTTCGCGGATTTTAATTTCCGCCTCTAGGTGGCTCACTCCTTGTGTCACCACGAGTTTTTTGTAACGTTCTGCTTCTTTTTGTTTTTGGTACATCGTCAATTTTGCTTCTTCTAAGCGGGCTTTAGCGGCATTCACATCAAGTTGCAATGTTGTTGCCGTTTGAATTGCACTCGCCAGTTCCGCTTTTTTCGCATCGACATCGGCTTGATAAGGTGTAGGATCAATACGAAATAGCACCTCACCTTTTTTGATCCGTTGGTTCGGTGTAAATTGATTGACTTCAATCACACGACCACGAACCTGTGGCACAATGGGTGTGGAAACATAATATTGTGTCGCTAATTTGGTATGTGGATGGTTATAATTCATAAATAATAACATTGAAACCAGCAATACTACTCCACCTAAAATAGCCGTTGGAACCGACCATTTGTTTAAAGGAATTTTAAAGAGTTTAAAAATTCCCACACAAAGCGAAGCATAAATAATTAAAATCATTAACTCCATAACCTACACCTCGGTTTTATTTTGCTTATTTTCTAATTGGTTTAATTTTTGTGTCAAAATATTCAATTCTTGACGTAATGTTGCCAATTCCACTTCTAATTTTAGATTTTGCTTTTCCAATTCAGGGAACTGTTGCGTGATATGTTCTACGCTTGAAAAAAGTGCCTGTTCTTTTTGACGATTGCCATTTCCCCAGCCGTTTTCCTTATGCCATAAGGTTGCCCAAATCCAAAGGAAAGGCCAAATTACGTGTAGGGTAAATAAACTCACCCATCCGGCATAATGAATCGCCTCTAGGTGGGGATGATTCCGTTTTTTGGCTATTTCATAGGGGATATCGTGAATGGCAATGACTGCATAAAAAATAACAATACTTGCAAATAATAGAAAAAATAATGCTAAATAATCCAGCATTTTAATACTCCAAAAGATAACTGCTTTTACATTTTTGAATATGAACAGGCTATACAAATATAGCGACAACTAAACTCGATATAAAAAAGTGCGGTCAAATTTTCTAGTGTTTTTAAAATCTAGGAGAATCTCACCGCAACTTTTAACATTTCGACAGGTTACAACTTAATAATTAAATTGAACGTTTAACCTCCACCACTTCGAATACCTCGATTTGGTCGCCCACTTTAACATCGTTGTAGTTTTTCACACCGATACCACACTCCATATTGCTACGCACTTCTGCCACGTCATCTTTGAAACGACGGAGGGATTCCAATTCGCCTTCAAAAATCACGACGTTGTCACGTAACACACGGATTGGGTTATTACGCTTAACAATCCCTTCTGTCACCATACAACCGGCAATCGCACCGAACTTCGGATGACGGAACACATCACGCACTTCTGCCAAGCCGATGATTTCTTGTTTGAATTCAGGCTGTAACATACCGCTCATTGCCGCTTTGATTTCGTTAAGCAGTTCATAAATGATTGAATAATAACGTAAATCAATATTTTCACTTTCAATCACACGACGGGCCGAAGCATCAGCACGAACGTTGAAACCAACCATAATCGCATTGGACGCTGCGGCTAATGTCGCATCGGTTTCTGTAATACCGCCTACGCCCGAACCGACTACTTTCACTTTTACTTCGTCCGTTGAAAGTTCGTGTAAGGCTTGAACAATCGCTTCCACAGAACCCTGCACGTCTGCTTTGACGATCACGTTTAATTCTGCTACATCACCTTCCGTCATATTGCTAAACATATTCTCAAGTTTCGCTTTTTGCTGACGGGCAAGTTTGACTTCACGGAATTTACCTTGGCGATATAATGCTACCTCACGCGCTTTTTTCTCATCACGCACGACTGTTGCTTCATCACCTGCCGCCGGCACACCGGAAAGCCCAAGCACTTCTACCGGAATAGATGGGCCGGCTTCGTCAATTTCTTTACCATTTTCATCACGCATCGCTCTTACACGACCATACTCGAAACCACAAAGTACGATGTCGCCTTTACGTAAAGTCCCGGATTGAACTAAGATTGTTGCCACAGGGCCACGGCCTTTATCAAGGTAAGATTCAATCACTACACCACTTGCCATGCCTTCTTTCACAGCGGTTAATTCAAGCACTTCGGATTGAAGAAGAATCGCATCAAGTAACTCATCAATACCAAGTCCCTGTTTTGCAGAAACCGGCACAAATTGAACTTCGCCACCGAATTTTTCTGAAATCACTTCATACTGGAGCAATTCTTGCTCAACACGATCAGGATTGGCTTCCGGTTTATCAATTTTGTTTACCGCAACCACTAATGGCGCACCTGCGGCTTTTGCGTGTTGAATCGCTTCAATGGTTTGAGGCATCACCCCATCATCAGCGGCCACCACAAGAACCACAATATCCGTTGCTTTCGCACCACGAGCACGCATAGAGGTAAAGGCGGCGTGTCCCGGTGTATCAAGGAAAGTAATCATCTTGCCATCATCCATTTCTACATGGTACGCACCAATGTGTTGGGTAATTCCCCCCGCTTCTCCGGCGGCAACTTTCGCTTTACGAATATAGTCAAGTAAGGATGTTTTACCATGGTCAACGTGACCCATAATCGTGACTACCGGTGCACGGGTGACTTTTTCCGCATTCACATCACGATCGCCAAGTACCGCCTCTTCAAGTTCATTTTCATTGCGAAGAATCACTTTGTGCCCCAGTTCTTCCGCCACTAATTGTGCAGTTTCTTGATCAAGCACTTGGTTAATTGTCACCATTTCGCCCATTTTCATCATCATTTTGATGATTTCAGTCGCTTTAACTGCCATTTTATTGGCAAGTTCTGCAACGGTAATGGTTTCACCAATCACCACATCGGCTTTAGCAACTTGAACCGGTTTTGTGAAAGCCTGCTGTAATGCAGCCCCTTTCTTAGCATTTTTACCTTTACCGAATTTACCCTCTTTTTGGTTTTTACGGTTAGATTCACGCTCATTTCGACTATTCTTGCTATTATCATCATCACGACCGCCTTTTTTCGCTTTTGCGACTTTATTTTTTCCACGGCCACGGCTTTCATTACGGCGTTCTTCTTCATCTTCCGCTTCAAGGGCATATTTAGAGCTTAAATTATAGTCAGAATAATCTTCTGAAGATGATTCGTGATCCTCATCATCTATCTCAGCATAACGTTTTGCTTCTTCCGCCGCTTTACGGGCTTGCTCTTCTGCTTTTTGACGGGCAACTTCTTCCGCTTTACGGCGAAGTTCGGCTTCTTCCGCTTTACGTTTTTCTTTTTCCACATCTACAGATTTAGGTTTGGAATCGACCGCACTTTGGGCTGCATTTGCCGTTTTTTCTTTCTCGGCTTTCGCTTTTTCCGCTTCTAAGCGTGCTTTTTCTTCTGCGGCTTTCTTTTCTGCTGCTTTTTTAGCCTCTAATTCTTGCTGAGCTTTTAATTTTGCGGCTTCTTCCGCTTTTTGTGCCGCATCGGTTTTTACCGTTCTTTTTTTACGCACTTCTACTTGAACAGCCTTACTCTTACCCGTGGTAGTTGTTCCACTCACTGTTGTTTTCGTTCTGCGTTGAATACTTAATTTTTTCGGTGCTTCACTATCCGATTTTTTTACTTCATCTGTCATGATTAATTCTCCTTACTCTTCGCTGAACCAACAAATATTACGTGCAGCCATGATCAAATCTGCAGCTTGTTCAGAAGTTAACTCTTCAATATCCGCTAAATCATCAACCCCTTGCTCAGCGAGCTCTTCAAGGGTCGTAATGTGTTTTTCCGCTAGCTTAAATGCGATGTGGCGGTTCATTCCCTCTAAGTTGAGTAGCGCTTCTTCAATATTCGCTTTTTTCAATGCTTCTTCCTCAGCGACTGCTGCGGCTGTAATCGCATTTTTTGCTCGGGTTTGAAGTTCTTCAATAAGATCTTCGTCTTCTAAGCCATCAATAGCGGTTAATTCACTCACCGGTACATAAGCAATTTCTTCTAAGTTGGTAAACCCTTCTTCTACAAGGATTTGTGCAAATTCCTCATCAAGTTCCAAGGTATTCATAAATAAATTCAAGGCCTTATTATCTTCTGCTTGATGTTTTGCATTAAGTTCATCACTACTCATAACATTGAGTGACCAACCGGTCAATTGGGTAGCTAAACGAACATTTTGGCCATTACGCCCTATTGCTTGTGCAAGGTTTGCTTCATCTACCGCTATATCCATTGAATGATTATCTTCATCTACAATAATTGACGTAACATCCGCCGGTGCCATCGCATTAATCACAAATTGAGCCGGATTGTCATCCCAAAGCACAATATCAACACGTTCACCGCCTAATTCATTGGTAATCGCTTGAACTCGAGCGCCACGCATACCAACGCAGGCTCCAACAGGATCAATACGTTTATCATTGGATTTCACGGCAATTTTTGCTCGAGAACCCGGATCACGTGCTGCCCCACGAATTTCGATCATTTCCTCACCAATTTCCGGTACTTCAATACGGAATAATTCCACAAGCATTTCCGGTTTTGCACGTGTTACAAACAATTGTGATGTTTTATTTTCCGGAATGACTTTATAAAGCACACCACGAACTCGATCGCCCGGTCGGAAATTTTCACGAGGAAGCATATCTTCACGAGCCATTACCGCTTCTGCTTTATGACCTAAATCTAAAATAATGTTATCGCGACTGACTTTCTTCACCGTACCGGTCACAATTTTTCCTTCCTCGGAACGGAACTGTTCAATCACTTTTGCCCGCTCAGCTTCTCGGATCTTGGCACTAATCACTTGACGTGCTGTTTGCATCGCAATGCGGTCAAAAATGATGGATTCAATTTGATCTTCGACATAGTCCCCTAATTGAATATTTGGATCATCAAACTGTGCCGCTTCTAAAGTCATTTCTTTTGTTGGTACTTTAACTTCATCCACCACTAACCAACGGCGGAAAGTATCAAATTCCCCTGTCTTTGGATTAATTGAAACACGAATATCCGTTTCATATTCATATTTTTTCTTCGTTGAAAGAGCTAATGCACTTTCTAAAGCTTCAAAAATTTTCTCACGTGGTAGTAATTTTTCATTAGAAACCGCCTCCGCTGCTAATAAAATTTCTTTACTCATTTTTTATTTTCCTCCTTTTTAGAATTTTGAAACAACATTCGCTTTTTGAATGTTACCAAATACAAAAACCTGCTCTTGACCATCAACAGTCAATATCAACATATCATTTTCAATTCGTTCCAATTTACCTTGCCATTTTCGGCGATCCATCACAGGAATACGCAAGTGGATTGCAATATCTTGACTGATATAGCGTTCATATTGTTCCAAAGTAAACAAGGGACGATCTAAGCCGGGTGAAGACACCTCAAGATTGTATTTATCTGTGATTGGATCTTCGACATCCAAAATTGCACTAACTTGACGACTGACATCTGCGCAATCATCAACGGTTACGCCCCCTTCTTTATCAATAAATAAACGTACCGTCATAAAACGACCGGCACGCTGACATTCAATTCCCCAAAGCTCACAGCCGAGGTCTTCGACTGCCCCTTCAAGCATCTCTTTTAAATTTTGTTCTAATGTAGCCATTTCTACTCCTATTTACAGGTGAGATAATTCACCGTCACTGTGGTATGTGTGAACGAGGCACACTACATCATTAAATTTTAGGCGTAAAAAAAGGGTTAGGTTCATTGAACCTAAGCCCAGTTTTTAAATTTCTCGTACAAAAAAACCCCAAATTTGGGGTTCTTTTTACTGAACTTGTTATTGGTTGCGGGGGCCGGATTTGAACCGACGGCCTTCGGGTTATGAGCCCGACGAGCTACCAAGCTGCTCCACCCCGCGTCCGAAAGATGTGGCGTATTATAGTGAGCTATCTTGAAAGATCAAGCATTTTCTTACAAATCTTCAAAAATCCTAAAATATTAACCGCACTTTAATATTAAAAACCAAACCCTGTACCAAGTCCGATCCCCATTTCAACACCGTTACCACCGCCACCGACACCAATGCCTCCTCCAACAGAGCAAGCAATAACAAAGATAGAAAATATTAAAACTAAGAAAATTCTTTTCATTATTTTTCCTTTAATATAACAGTTCAAACAAACGGTAAATTCCAACAAGATTTTTTATATTTGCATAAAATTCGGCATTTATGCCGGAATTCATCCTAACCTCACGCCAAGTGATTTATTCTATGGTATAGTGCCACGATGTAAAGACCTCAAGTTTTACACTTTTGTTCAAATCCTTTCAATTTACAGGTGTTTTATGAAAAATCTTACCACTTGTTTAACGTTATTATTGGGACTTTCCATTTTATCAACTACACAGGCTTCTCCTTTTAAAATTAGCGAAGATCAAGTTAATCAATATCTTGCTGAAAAAAGTTCAATCGCGGATAAATTCAGTTTTCCAGGATTATTTTCACTTGATTATCAGTTAAAAGATCTCACAACTAAAATCGGACGAGACATCGAAAAACGTGTTGAAATAAACGGCACAGCCGAAGGATTATTCAAACTGGGAAATAAACAATTTCCGGCTAAATTAAATCTGACATTTGATACGATACCCTACTATGAACCGGAAAAAGGCGCAGTTTATCTACGAAATTTACGAATCCTACGTTGGTCTGGTGAACCTAATGAATATATGGAACAATTACAAATCGCTATGCCATTTTTAAGTGAAAGTATTTCCGCATTACTTTCTTCCATCCCAATTTATACCCTTGATGAAACTAATATTCGGGATGTTTTAATCAAAAAATTTGCCAAGGGAATTAAAATTGAGCCGGGTGTTTTGGAACTTGAGACCAATATCCTATAAAACTTTTCAAAACAAATCCCATTGTTGATGAGGAATCTCATCAACTTGGGTTTTCATTTCAAAGCCAAAAGGTATCAGTAAATTCTTGAGCATCACAATATTATAAAAAGAATGACTTTGCGTAGTATTTTGGAAATAAATAAACAATTTTTCGAACCGCTCTTTTTGTTGAACAATCAAATTTGCAATTTCGGTAAGTTCATCTTCGGTATAACGATAGTTATGCCGTGCCTGAGCTGAGTTTTCACGCCACCAGTTTGCATTACGACCATGTAGGCGTAAATAACCCGTACTTTGATTGATTTTTAATTGAAAGGTCGGCAATCCGATATTGGGTGGATAATCAACATTTCCCCAAATTAAATGGGGTTGCCGGCAAAATGCCTCAAATACCGCCTCACAATGCCAACTAGGATGACGGAATTCAACTGCCATTGGATAATCCATAAACCATTGGGTCAATTCCGCTAAATAACGGCGATTTGGGGTGTTTCTCTCAAAACGATGAGGAAATTGTAAAAATAAAGTGCCAAGTGCTTGTTGTTGAATCAGCGGTTGTAAAGCGTTTAGAAATAGTTTGGCATTTTCCCCTGTTGCCGTACGATTGTGGCTAAAATCTTGATGCAATTTAATTGAAAATTTCAATTTACCATCAGATTTTTCCAGCATGCCTTTCAGTGCTTTTTCCCCGATTGGGGCGTGAAAACTACTATTAATTTCTACGGTGTCATAATGGCGGCAATAGTGAGTTAAAAAATCCTCTTTTGCCGTGCCTAAAGGATAAACCGTGCCGAGGAGATCGCTATCAGCGTAACCGCCTGTACCAATGTAAATATGAGACATTTAATATCCTAGATAAGAACTTAGGCACTTATTGTAAGAGAGAAGATGAAATTTTAAAACGGTTAAAGATAGATGAACAGTTGCCCTATACCAACTACCTCAAATATTTACTAGAATTCAATGATCACCCTAAAACCACTGATTTTTCCAAAATCTATCACATTTTCTAACCGCACTTTGTAGTGATGAAGTTCTGCAATACGAAATACAATGGATAAACCTAAACCGCTTCCTTTTTCATTTTGCCCTGCCGGACGATAAAAACGTTGCCCTAACCGGGCTAAATCGTTTTCATTCACTCCACCGCCATTATCCTCCACAATAATTTTGTCTTTAGATAAAATGATTTTCACCAAAGCCCCTGATTTTGCATACTTAACGGCATTATCAATAAGATTTCTCAACATCAGCGAAGCCAAAATAGGTTGTCCGTTCTTTTCGAAAGGAATGGAATTTTCCTCAAAAGATAACTCAATATGTCGTTTTTGTGCATTAATATAAAGTTCACTAATTAATGAAGGAATGATTTCTTGCCATTTAATAGGGTGTAATTCATCAAGCTCTTTCAAATTATCCAAACGGGATAAGGTCAAAAGTTGCTCAATTAACTGACTCGCACGATCAATCCCCGCTGTTAAATGACTTAATGCTTGATCCCGAATGGTTTTGTCATCACCGGCAAGCTGGGCTACTTCGGTTTGAATACGTAATGCAGCTAATGGGCTACGTAATTCATGGGCTGCATCGGAAGTAAAGCGACGCTCTCTTTTTAACGTCACTGAAGTGCGGTCAAAAAATTGATTTAAATTTTTCACCAACGGCAAAATCTCTGTCGGGACATTTGAGGTCTCAAGAAGTGACACATCACCCGGTTTTCTTCGTAATAGTTCACGGCTTAATTGGCTAATCGGTTTTAATGCTTGATGAATTAAATAGAAAACCACCGTCAATAAAATAGGTAAACTCCCAAACCAAATAGCGGTTTGCCCAAACACCATTTTATTCACTAATTCTTCACGATATTCTATTTCTTGTCCGACTGCAATTCGCAACTCCCCTTGTGCAACTGGTAACCAATAAATACGCCATTTATCATCATCGTTTTCAATATAGGCGGAAGTAAATCCCTCCTTATTGCTAAAGATAAAATTATCTCCGTTATCACCATCACTTAATAGCCGCTCCCCTGTTTTGGAAAATATCGCAAAAGCAAGGGCATCGTCATCGTATTTCCGTTTTAACGGTTTAAATCCACCACGATTAAAGTTTGTATGATCAAGCAAAATATTTTGTAAATCGGAAGTAGCGAGACGTTCTGCAAATAAAATTTGCTGCGCATCAAAAACATCATAAGCTTCCTTTTTAGCCATAAACCACGCCACGGCTGTTGAAATGAGCCAAACCAACAACGCAGTAAAAAATAATCCGCTCATTAAGCGGAATTTCAAACTTTTATTTGACATCACCTTGTCCTAATGCATAGCCCACTCCGTGAACAGTACGGATAAACTGTTTACCCAATTTTTGGCGTAAATTGTAAATATGAACATCTAATGCTGCGCTACTAATTTCTTCTTCCCACGTTGATAATTTTTCTTCAATCATTGAACGGGAAAGGACACGATCTTTGTTAAACATAAAAAGTTCCAATAACTTATATTCCCGTGTTGTGAGAGAAAGTGGTTCTCCGTTAAACCGAACCGTTCGTTGATGGGGATCGAGTGCCACATTCAAGTGTGTTAGAACAGGCGTGGTATGTCCATAGCTACGGCGAATTAACGCTTGCAAACGTGCAACAACCTCAGCCAATGCAAAAGGTTTACAAAGATAATCATCCGCCCCTTTTTGTAGCCCTTTTATGCGTTCATCTAAGGTATCTCTAGCCGTCAAAATAAGAACAGGAACAGACTGATGATCCCTCCGCCATTGTTGCAGAATATCTAACCCGTCCATCTTGGGTAAAGTAAGATCCAACACGACGGCATCATAAGGAGCAGAATCCAGTGCATTTAAGCCGGTTTTGCCATCCGTGAACCAATCCACAATAAATCCGGATTTTGATAGCCCGATTTGCAACCCATTGCCGATTAACGCATCATCTTCAATTAATAAAATTCGCATAAATTTATTCACAAACTCGTTCACTCGAGTGTTCACCTCTCACGAGGCCGTTGGCAAAGCCAACGTTCAAAAAACATTGTTTTTTGTGACCGCACTTTTAAAACAAAATGGTGAGTAAGATACTCACCATTTTCTCATTATTAATTTGCTTTTTCTACGCTGAACACTTCAACTTCCGCTTTTTCAAAAGCTTCATTATCCAGTTTACCCGTGATACGAATTTTATCTTGTGGGCCAACATTTAAACCGTTCCATACGCGATTTTTAATTTCTACTTTAATACGTGCTGTACCATCAGTGAAAAGATATTCATCATCATCAATCTGTTGGGAAATATTCCCTACTAATGTCACAATACTATTATCTCTTGCAGAAAGCGCTTGTTTCACGCTAATTACCTGTACCGCACCTTGTTGAAATCCGCCTTGTGCAGTGTTGGCATTACCACTGAAACCTGCAAATGCAGTCGAAGTTGCAATGGTTAAAAGAGCTGCTAATGTTAATTTTTTCATAAAGTTTTCCTCTTAGATTATGGTTAAATAACTCATCGTTTAAAACATCTCTGCTTTGTTGAGATATATTAAATAACATAAATCTTAAGAAAAAGTTAAGAAAGGGGGACTTTTTTCAAAAGGCTTTTATACTCATAATTAAACTTTTATGGCTAAGCGACATTTGGTGTCATTAGGCATTCTTAATTTCTTCTAAGTTATCAGAAATGATATCTAACAATGGTTTCCATAATTCAAAAATATAGCTTGCAAGCGCACCACTAGGAATTTTACTTAGAATTTTGGCGTCCCATTTTTCACAATCATCTTCAAGCCATTTCCCGACTAATTTCTTCTATCTCCGCAAGATGTTTAATTTTATCATTTTCATATTGCACCATTAATCATGAGCCAGCTCTTGTTGTACCGAGCAAGAAGTTTGATTTCAGCCTGATGTTCTACACCTGATTGATTAGATAATCCCCTTCAAGTTAGCGATTATTGTAAAATAGTACGAATATCACATTGAATCCCAAGGTCTTTCTTTTTGTCTGTGCTTCTGCTGCCGTAATTCCCCCTGTTTTGGAATAAGATTTGATTGTAAATAGTTTGTTTGAGACATCATCTCCCCACTTCAGAAGAATTTATCCGTTTTTCAATATGGCTTTTCAACTCATATTTTTCTTCATCACTAAGAAAAGCGGCACGGATGGCGTTTTCAAGCAATTGTTTGGCTTCATTTTCATTTAATTGGTATTCTCGTGCCAATAAATTAAATTCTTGCTGAATATTCGTTTGAGAAACGGTCATATTGTCGGTATTTAATGTGGCAATAATTCCTTTCACAAGGAATGCTCTAAGCGGATAATGCTTTAAGTGATCGATAGCTTTGGTTTGTAAATTACTGCAAGGACACATTTCCACAGCAATTTGACGATCGGCTAAAGATTGCATCACTAATTCAGATTCTGCCGCACGAATACCATGTCCGATACGGCTTGCACCAAGATTAATCGCTTGTTGAACATTCTCCGCCCCCGCTGCTTCACCGGCGTGAATGGTAAAAGGTACATCAAGAGATTTCGCAAGCTCGAATTCTTTTGCAAAATTTATGGTAGGATAACCAGATTCAGGGCCGGCTAAATCCACTGCAACCACTCCCGCTTTTCCTGTTGAAAGATATTTTTTTGCCATTCGTAAGGTTTCTAAATTCCCTTCTTGCGAGCCTATACCACGCAGACAGCAGAGAATTAAATTGGCTTTAAATAATCGACTTCCCCTTAATCCTTCTTCTAAACCGGCTAAAGCCGCTTCCACCACCTGTGATTGGGTTAAACCTTTTTGTGTGTGAAGTTGTGGAGCAAAACGAATTTCAACATAAGCTAGCCCTTGTTGATCTAAACGTTTTAATAAATTAGAAACCGCAGAGGTGATCGCCTCCGGACTTTGCAGTAAAGAAACGGGAATCGCAAAACAGTTAAGATATTGATTAAGATCGGTGCAATCTTGGGGTGCGGAAACAAAAGAAAGAAGCTGTTCAACATTTTGGGCGGGTAAAGCGATATTCTGTTTTTCCGCCCATTCAATCATCCATTGTGGGGAAAGTGAGCCATCTAGGTGGAGATGTAAATCAATCAGGCTGTATTTGGCAAAATTTTTCATTGTTCTACTCATTATTTAGAAAAAAATTGCACGGCATTTTAATCTCAAAATGGAAGGAGAACAAGAAAGGGCTGTCAATCCAGCCCTTTCTTTACTTTTTACTTCACTTCTCTAAATAAAATCTCACTTGGAATCACCGAACCTTGCCAATAGAGTTCTGTGGAAATTTTTTCTGCTAGTTGTAGAAAGGCTTGAGTGATTTCACTTTCCGGTGCAGAAACAACGGTTGGATTACCGGCATCTAAATCTTCACGAATCCGAATATGTAATGGTAACTGTGCCAACACTTTCACCTCGTATTTTTCAGCCATTTTTTCCGCACCGCCCGTGCCAAAAATGGCTTCGAGATGACCGCACTTACTGCAAATATGCATTGACATATTTTCCACAATACCTAGTACCGGCACAGAGACCCGTTCAAACATAGAGACCCCTTTTACGGCATCAAGTAATGCGATATCTTGAGGCGTTGTGACCACTACAGCGCCGGTTACCGGAATTTGTTGTGACAGGGTAAGTTGAATATCGCCGGTACCTGGTGGCATATCTATCACCAAATAATCTAAGCTATCCCATAAGGTTTCGTTCAATAATTGGCTCAATGCGCTACTTGCCATCGGGCCTCGCCAAATAGTTGCACTATTTTCATCCATTAAAAAACCGATGGAGTTCGCTGATAAACCATGGGCTTTAATCGGTGTAATATGTTGATTGTCCGGCGATGTTGGGCGTTGATGTGGTGCGCCGAGCATATGAGGCACAGAAGGTCCATAAATATCCGCATCTAAAATCCCTACTCGTGCTCCTTGAGCTTGCAGTGCGAGAGCAAGATTAACAGAAACACTGGATTTTCCTACTCCCCCCTTGCCTGATGTCACCGCAATGATGTTTTTCACGCCCTTAACAGCAGGTTGATTATTCGCACGTTTTAAGGTAGCAATTTGATAATTCACGTCCCATTTGATTGCTTTGCAATCTGCTACTTCTAACAGTTCATCAGAGATTGCTTGCTTAAGTTGCGCCACACCGCTATTCCAAGCAAAAGGGAATTGTAATGCAATACGTAATGTGTCTCCCCCTTTTTCTACTTTTTTTAGGGTATTCAGTGCGATAAGATCTTTTTGTAAGCTAGGATGTTGAAATTGTTGGAAAATTTGTTGAATTTGAATTTTCTGTTCAGCAGTTAGATTGTCGGAAAAATAGGCTGTCATAATATATCCTGTTAAAAATACTAAGGTGAGTAAATTAGTCGGGATATTTAATCACGGAAAGTGCGGTCTGTTAAGCTAAAGTTTTTCAAGCTAGAAAAAATACCCTTTCTCAGGTAAGATAGCGACAATTTTGTGTAATAAAAGAGAATAAAAATGACATCTCCATCCCGTAAAATTTTAGTCACCTGCGCTCTGCCTTATGCCAATGGTGCAATCCATTTAGGCCACATGTTAGAACATATTCAAGCGGATATTTGGGTGCGTTTTCAACGTATGCGTGGTAACAAAATTTATTTTGTGTGTGCCGATGATGCCCATGGTACACCAATCATGTTAAATGCTGATAAATTAGGTATCACACCGGAAGAATTAATCGAGAAGGCGAAAGCGGATCATATTCGTGATTTTGCCAGTTTTAATATTAGTTTCGATAATTACCACTCCACACACAGCGAAGAAAATAAACAAATCACGGCTGAAATTTATAACAAGTTAAAATCAAAGGGTTTCATCAAAAGCAAAGTGATTGCGCAACTTTATGATCCTGAGAAAAATATGTTTTTGCCGGATCGCTTTGTCAAAGGCACTTGCCCTAAATGTAAAGCGGAAGATCAATATGGCGATAACTGTGAAGTCTGTGCTTCCACTTATAGCCCGATGGATTTAATTAATCCACGTTCTGCCGTATCCGGTGCGACACCTGTTATCAAAGAGTCCGAACACTTTTTCTTTGATTTGCCGGCATTTGAAAATATGTTGCAAGACTGGACACGTTCCGGTTCACTTCAACCTGAAATCGCCAACAAAATGCAAGAATGGTTTGAAAGCGGTTTGCAACAATGGGATATTTCCCGTGATGCACCTTACTTTGGTTTTGAAATTCCAGGGGAAAAAGGCAAATTTTTCTATGTCTGGTTAGATGCGCCGATTGGTTATATGGCATCATTCAAAAATCTTTGTGATCGTGAAAGCATTGATTTCAATGCGTTTTGGGCAGAAAACAGCGAGACGGAACTTTATCATTTTATTGGGAAAGATATCGTCTATTTCCATAGTCTATTTTGGCCCGCTATGTTAGAAGGCAGTGGCTACCGTAAACCGACTAATGTTTTTGCTCACGGCTATGTAACGGTGGACGGAGCGAAAATGTCAAAATCCCGTGGCACATTTATTCAAGCCAGTACCTATTTAAATCACATTGACCCTGAATGTTTACGTTATTACTATGCGGCGAAACTGAATAACCGCATTGAAGATCTTGATTTCAATCTTGATGATTTTGTGCAACGTGTGAACACGGATATCGTTAATAAACTGGTGAATTTAGCCTCTCGCAATGCAAGCTTTATCACAAAACGCTTTAACGGAAAATTAGCCGATAAATTAGAAGATGAAGCGTTATTTTTAGAATTTATCGCTCAAGCAGAACAAATCGCCAACTATTATGAAACCCGAGAATTTAACAAAGCGATTCGTGAAATTATGACATTGGCAGATAAAGCCAATAAATATATTGACGATAAAGCCCCATGGGTGATCGCAAAAGAGGAAGGTAAAGAAGCTGAACTCCAAGCGGTTTGCTCAATGGGCATTGAATTATTCCGTGTCTTGATGACTTACTTAAAACCGGTATTACCAAAACTGGCTGAACGCTCAGAAGGTTTCTTACAAAGTGAATTGCGTTGGGATAACCTTCACCAACCTTTGCTTGGGCATACCCTTTCACCGTTCAAAGCCCTTTTCTCCCGTTTAGAGAAAAAACAAATTGACGCAGTGGTGGAAGAAACGAAGAAATTGTTTGCGGAATCAAATAAGTCTGCGGAAAAAACTGCAACAAAATCGACCGCACTTTCTAATGTAGAACCCATTGCCGACACCATCAGCATTGATGATTTTGCCAAACTGGATCTGCGTGTGGCGAAAGTATTAAAATGCGAAGCGGTGCCGGAGTCCAACAAACTTTTACGTTTTAAATTAGATCTTGGCGACCATACCCGCCAGGTATTCTCAGGCATTAAAGCCGCGTATAACAAACCGGAAGAATTAGAAGGTCGGTTCGTGATTATGGTGGCAAATCTTGCGCCACGCAAAATGAAATTCGGCGTATCGGAAGGAATGATTCTTTCCGCTGGCAGTGGTGGCAGTGATTTATTCTTGCTTTCTGCAGATAGTGGTGTCACAGCCGGTATGCAGGTGAAATAATCAATTGAGTATTTATTCAGGCGGCTTCGGTCGCCTTTTTTATTTTTCCATTGAAAATTTAAAACATATAACCTACTATCAAGCTCAACTATTTAACCTATTGGAGATCACAATGAAAAATGAATTAATCTGCTATAAACAAATGCCTATTTGGACAAAGGATAAACTTCCCCAAATGTTTCAAGAAAAACACAATACCAAAGTCGGCACTTGGGGAAAAATCAGCGTGTTAAAAGGTCAGCTCAAATTTTATGAATTAACAAAAGAAAACAATATTATTGCCGAACATATCTTTACACCTGAAACAGATACACCATTCGTTGAACCTCAAGCTTGGCATCGAGTAGAAGCCTTAACCGACGATTTGGAATGTACCCTTGGGTTTTATTGTAAAAAAGAAGATTATTTCAGCAAAAAATACAATATGACGGCAACCCATTCCGAAGTGAAAAGTGCGATCAATATCATCAAACCTTGTAAAACTTTAGATCTTGGCTGTGGTCAAGGGCGAAATTCTCTTTTCTTGAGTTTGCTTGGTTTTGATGTCACGTCTTGGGATCATAATGAAAACAGTTTGGCATTTTTAAATGAAGTGAAAGAAAAAGAAAATCTGACAATTTCCACCGCTCTTTACGATATCAATACCGCCAATATTCAGGAAAACTATGATTTCATTCTTTCTACTGTCGTATTTATGTTTTTAAACCAAGAACGCATACCCGCAATTATCAAAAATATGCAGGAACATACCAATACAGGCGGATACAATTTAATTGTTGCAGCTATGTCCACAGATGACGTGCCTTGTCCTATGCCTTTCTCTTTTACCTTCAAAGAAAATGAATTGAAAAATTATTACCAAGGCTGGGAGTTGATTAAATACAATGAAGAAATGGGTGAATTGCACAAAACCGATGAAAATGGCAATCGCATTAAAATGAAATTTGTGACAATGTTAGCTAGAAAGCAATAATCATCTGATTATAAAAGAAAAAACCGCATTTTGTGATAACAAAGTGCGGTTTTTTTTGCGAGAATTTTTAATTATTCTTCAATAGAACGTAATAATTCGTTAATACCAACTTTACCTAAGGTTTTTGCATCCACTTTTTTCACGATCACAGCACAGTAAAGGTTGTATTTACCACATTTTGATGGAAGGCTACCTGACACCACCACCGAGCCTGCCGGTACACGACCGTAATGAATTTCACCGGTTTCACGATCATAAATTTTGGTAGATTGACCAATGAATACGCCCATTGAAATCACACAGCCATCTTCAACAATCACCCCTTCAACCACTTCGGAGCGTGCACCGATAAAACAGTTATCACCAATAATGGTCGGATTAGCTTGCAATGGCTCTAATACGCCACCGATGCCCACGCCGCCGGATAAGTGAACATTTTTACCGATTTGCGCACAAGACCCCACCGTTGCCCAAGTATCTACCATTGTACCTTCGCCCACATAAGCACCGATATTGACATAAGATGGCATTAAAACACAGTTTTTAGAAATATATGCCCCTTTGCGTACAGTGGCAGACGGTACCACACGGAATCCTTCTTGTTGGAAACGTGCTTCCGTATAGTCAGCGAATTTTAATGCGACTTTGTCATAATATTTTGTTTCCGCACCATCAATCATTTCATTATCGTTAATACGGAATGAAAGCAATACCGCTTTTTTTAACCATTGGTGAGTAACCCACTCACCATCAATTTTTTCTGCCACACGATATTTGCCGCTATCTAACCCTTCGATCACTTCCTCGATCGCTGCACGGGTTTCTGCATCTACGGTTTTTGGCGTGATATCCGCACGTTTTTCAAAGGCAGATTCAATAATTGCTTGTAAATTTGACATTCTACTTCCTATTTAGTTAATGAATAAAACGGCGTTAGTTGTACCATATTTTTAATATTCAAGCAAAAAACACCGAAAAAAATCACCGCACTTTGTCAATCCAAAGTACGGTGATGAGAAAGCTATCCTATTGGCTTAATTAAAAGATAGCCAGTGCTAAGCCAACAAGAAAAGACATACTTAACACTGCTGCAACAACGGCATAACCTAAATCACTCATATTTTCTCCTTAAATTGATGTTAAATCCTCGCCATTCTAACAAGAAAAAGAAAAAAAACGACCTTTTTTTAAAAAATTTTTGTTATCCACTTAACTATTCCTAAACAATCCCTATAATGGGAAAAATTTTTTTAAGGAAAATCAACCTATGGCAACGATTAAAGATGTGGCAAAGATGGCTGGGGTATCCACAACCACGGTTTCCCATGTAATTAATAAAACCCGATTTGTTGCAAAAGAAACGGAAGAAGCCGTTCAGCATGCGATTAAAACCTTAAAATATTCCCCAAGTGCTGTGGCAAGAAGCTTAAAAGTCAACACGACTAAGTCAGTAGGCATGATCGTCACCACCAGTGAAGCGCCTTACTTTGCTGAAATTATCCATGCAGTAGAAGAACATTGCTATCGTCAAGGTTATTCACTTTTTTTGTGTAACACGCAAAATGATCCTGAAAAAATTAAAAATCACTTAGAAATGTTAGCAAAAAAACGGGTGGATGGCTTACTTGTGATGTGTTCCGAATATACTCAAACCTCCCTCAATTTACTTGCTAATTTCTCTACTGTCCCAATGGTTGTTATGGATTGGGGACCAAATGGCGACACCGATATCATTGATGATAACAGCTTCAGCGGTGGTTATTTAGCGACAAAATATTTGATTGATTGTGGTCATAAAAAAATTGGGATTATCGCCGGTGAACTCAGTAAAACTACAGCCAAAACCCGCTATGAAGGTTTTGAAAAAGCCATGAAAGAAGCCGATCTACGGATCAATAAAAACTGGGTCATGGAAGGCTATTTTGAACCTGAAGACGGTTATGAATGCATGAATAAAATCCTCGCTCAAGCAGACTTACCCACCGCCGTGTTCTGCTGTAATGATGTCATGGCATTAGGCGCCATTTCCGCAATTACAGAAAAAGGATTGCATGTCCCCGATGATATTTCAGTGATAGGTTATGACAACATTCATTCATCACGTTTCTATGCGCCGCCATTAACCACTATTCACCAATCTAAATCTCGATTAGGTGCACAAGCCGTGAATTTATTATTTGAACGTATTGCACAAAAAGACAAAGACGATTTATCACACCCCCAAAGCCGAATTGATATTCATCCGGAACTAGTGGTCAGAAAATCCGTTAAAACTATTTCATAAAATTCACTAAAAATGACCGCACTTTAAACATATAGAAAGTGCGGTTCTTTTTTGGAATATTTAATTTTCTTGTTTTTTATCAATCTTTTTTCTTATAGGGTTTGACCGAACACCTATTTTTAGTTATATCTACCGCAGTTTTATTTTTTTACCTTATTTTAGGAGTTTTTATGACACAAGAGTATGCAACTCTACGCAATAACATCAATATGTTAGGGCGTTTTCTCGGAGAAACCATTAACGATGCACAAGGTGCCGATATTCTTGAACTTATCGAAAATATCCGCAAACTATCTCGTGATTCTCGTGCAGGAGATGACAATGCACGCCAAGCACTGCTCGACACGCTCGCGAATATTTCAACGGATAATATCATCCCCGTAGCACGAGCATTCAGCCAATTTTTGAACCTAACCAATATTGCGGAACAATATCAAACTATCTCTCGTGAACATTCACAAAAAGCCCCTTCAGAACGCTCTTTACACGCCCTATTCACGCGTTTAAAGGCGGAAAATGCCTCAAAAGAGGACGTCTATAAAACCATTGAAAAACTATTAATTGAACTCGTCTTAACGGCACACCCGACAGAAACAACACGCCGTTCACTCATCCATAAACATGTTGAAATCAATAAATGCTTAAGCAAATTAGAACACGGTGATCTCACTCCAAAAGAACGAAGCGTGATTGAACGTCTGCTCCTTCGTTTAATCGCCGAAGCTTGGCATACCAATGAAATCCGCACAGTTCGTCCTACCCCGTTTGACGAAGCGAAATGGGGTTTTGCGATGTTAGAAAACAGCCTTTGGCAAGCCGTACCGGAATTTCTACGTCAATTAAATGAAAATGCACGTGAATTCTTAGGTTATGATTTGCCGGTGGGGTTAAAACCCGTTCGCATTTCTTCTTGGATGGGCGGAGACCGTGATGGCAACCCATTTGTTACCGCTAAAATTACTCAAAAAGTGCTGAATTTTGCCCGTTGGAAAGCAGCGGATTTATTCCTTCAAGATATCAGCAAACTTGCCGATGAACTTTCTATGGTGAAATGTACTGATGAATTTCGAGCAAAATATGGCGATCATTTAGAGCCTTATCGTGCCGTGGTAAAAGAATTACGTACAAAACTCACCACGACCCTCGCCTACTTTGATGATCTCCTTGCGGATCGTCTGCCTCGTGTCACAGAAAATGACATTATTTTAGAGGATAACCAACTTTGGGAACCACTTTACGATTGTTATCAATCTCTTATGGCATGCGGTATGCGTATTATTGCAAACGGCTCATTGCTTGATATTTTACATCGTATCCGTTGCTTTGGCGTCACCTTGTCACAAATGGATATTCGTCAAGAAAGTACACGTCATACCAATGCCATTGCGGAAATCACAGGTTATATCGGTTTAGGTGATTATTCCCAATGGACAGAAGAAGACAAACAAGCTTTCCTTATTCGAGAATTAAGTTCACGTCGCCCGTTAATTCCACAAAATTGGACACCATCAGCAGAAACACAAGAGATTCTTGATACCTGTCGAGTAGTTGCCTCACAAAAACAAGGGGTCATTGCCTGTTACGTTATTTCTATGGCTCAAAATGCCTCTGATGTACTCGCTGTTCATTTGTTATTGAAAGAAGCAGGCGTTCCTTATCATATTCCTGTTGTCCCCCTCTTTGAAACGCTAGATGACTTAAATGCAGCCGAAGATGTAATGACTCAGCTTTTCAACATTGGTTGGTATCGAGGCGTAATTAACAACCGCCAAATGGTGATGATAGGCTATTCTGATTCCGCAAAAGATGCCGGTATGATGGCTGCCTCATGGGCACAATATCGTGCACAAGAAGCTCTCGTGAATTTAACTGAAAAACTAGGGATTGAACTCACCTTATTCCACGGACGTGGCGGCACAATCGGTCGAGGTGGCGCGCCGGCTCATGCTGCTCTACTTTCTCAACCACCACGCTCATTGAAAAATGGCTTGCGTGTCACAGAACAAGGTGAAATGATCCGCTTTAAACTCGGTTTACCGGCTGTCGCAGTGGAAACCTTCGACCTTTACGCGAGTGCAATTTTAGAAGCCAACCTTTTACCCCCACCAGAGCCCAAAGCAGAATGGCGTGCCATCATGGATGAACTTTCCACGATTTCTTGTAAAATCTACCGTGACGTGGTGCGTGGTGATAAAGACTTTGTGCCTTACTTCCGCAGTGCGACACCGGAACAAGAACTCTCTAAATTACCCCTAGGTTCACGCCCGGCAAAACGTAATCCAAACGGGGGGGTAGAAAGTCTTCGAGCCATTCCTTGGATTTTCGCTTGGATGCAAAATCGACTCATGTTACCGGCATGGCTAGGCGCCGGTGCAGCAGTACGTCAAGTGATTGAAAGTGGAAAAGGTGATGTGATTGAAGAAATGTGTCAAACATGGCCATTTTTCTCTACCCGAATCGGTATGCTAGAAATGGTATTCAGCAAAGCAGACCTTTGGCTTTCACAACAATATGATCAACGTTTGGTGAAAAAAGAGCTTTGGTATTTAGGCGAAAATCTACGCCAACAATTGAAAGCAGATATTCAAACGGTACTTTCCCTCTCTCACCGTAATGAATTAATGTCTGATTTGCCATGGATTGCCGAGTCTATTGCGCTACGCAATATCTACACAGATCCACTTAATCTTCTCCAAGTGGAGCTACTCCACCGTTTCCGTGAAAATCCGGATCAAGCAAATCCTGATGTAGAACAGGCATTGATGATCACTATTACCGGTATCGCTGCCGGAATGCGTAACACAGGTTAGGTAATAAATAAATGAAATAAAGTGCGGTCAAAGCTGAGATAAATTTCGGTATTATATAGCAAATGCACAAAAGTAGAAATTTCAATGATATATAGTAGAGACACATTGCATGTGTTCATTATAGAATCAAATCATTTCATCGGACACACTCAGTGTGTCCCTACATGTCGTTGAAATTTATAATACCCGCTAAAAACAAAAAGTGCGGTTAAAATTAACCGTACTTTTTATCTTCTATTTTTTTCGTTCAATCCATTTTCCATCAATAAAATCAACAATCCATTTTGTTGCCTTGCCGTCTTTTTCTGAAGTCACATACTGTTTTTTCTCTTTACGGCTAAAACGGATAATGGCTTCATTCCCTTCCGGATCTTTTTGTGGCGCATCAGCAAGATAAGCCAATTTTTCCGGCAGACGATCCCGATATAATGCTAACTCAGCGACTTTTGCCGGGCGTGTTTCTCGGGATTTAGGGAAATTATGGGCTGACATAAAGACCCCACTTGCCCCATCACGTAATACAAAATAAGCATCGGATTTTTCACATTTCAATTCAGGGAAATGTACCGGTTCTTCTTTTGGTGGTGCAACTTCTCCATTTTTTAAAATTTTGCGTGTATTATCACACTTTGTGCAAGCCATATATTTGCCGAAACGACCTAATTTTAGGTGCATATCCGAACCACATTTATCACACTCAACAACAGGCCCATCATAACCTTTAATTTTGAAAGAACCTTCTTCAATCAAATAGCCGTCACAATTTGGATTATTACCACAAATATGGATTTTACGTTCAGTATCAATAACATAGCTATCCATTGCAGTATCACATTTTGGACAACGTTTACGCTCCATCAATGCTTTTGTTTCGGAAGATTCATCTAATACGTTTAATAATTCTGCTTCTGGAATTAAATTAATCGTCGTTTTGCAACGCTCTTTAGGTGGTAAAGCATAGCCTGTACAGCCCAAGAATACCCCAGTGCTTGCCGTACGAATAGCCATATTTCTGCCACAAGTCGGACATTGAATATCCGTTTCAACCAAGCTATTCGGACGCATGCCGCCTTCCAGTTCGTCTAACTCTGCTTTTGATAACTGATTAGAAAAATCTTTAAAAAATTGATTTAATTCCGTTTTCCAATTTACGGAGCCTGAAGCGATTTGGTCAAGCACATTTTCCATATTGGCTGTGAAGTCATAATTCATCAAATCACCAAAAGATTCATTGAGGCGATCCGTGACAATTTCCCCCATTTTCTCGGCATAAAAACGGCGGTTTTCTGTTCTTACATAACCACGTTCTTGAATTGTAGAAATGATCGCCGCATAAGTAGAAGGACGACCGATTCCCCGTTTTTCTAATTCTTTTACTAATGCTGCTTCAGTAAAACGGGCTGGCGGTTTAGTAAAATGTTGGCTTGGTTGCACTTCTTTTAAATTTAATTTTTCGGCAACCGCCACTTCAGGCAACTCTTGATCTTCAGGATTTTTCCCCATTTGCGGTAAGACTTTCGTCCAACCATCAAAACGTAAAATTCTCCCTTTGGCTTTTAACGTATAATCACCCGCAGTAACAGTAAGCGTGCTACTATCATATTGTGCCGGTGGCATTTGACAGGCTAAAAATTGACGCCAAATTAAATCATAAAGACGCACAGCATCTTTATCCATTCCTTCTAAATGTTCCGGTAACGTGTTGACATCTGATGGACGAATAGCTTCATGGGCTTCTTGCGCATTTTCTTTACTGGAATAAAAATTCGGTTTTGTCGGTAAATATTGTGCACCAAAACGATTTTCAATATAACTCCGAGCCATATTGAGCGCATCTTGACTCAAATTAGTCGAGTCCGTACGCATATAAGTGATATAGCCTGCTTCATAAAGACGTTGTGCAAGCATCATGGTTTTTTTCACACCAAAGCTCAAACGGGTACTGGCTGTTTGTTGTAATGTTGATGTGATAAAAGGAGCTCTCGGGCGTGAACTGGTCGGTTTAGTTTCTAAATCTGTGACAACGTAATCAGAAACTTTCAAAAAATCGACCGCACTTTGAGCCTCTCTCTGATTTTTAGGATCAAATGTTTTTCCTTGATAGTCTGTCACATCCAAACGGATATTTTCTTTGCCTAAAGTTTGGGTGAGAACGCCTACTTCCCAATATTCTTCCGGTTGAAATGCCTTAATTTCACGCTCACGTTCCACTAATAATTTGACTGCAACAGATTGTACACGTCCGGCAGATAAACCTCGTGCAACCTTTTTCCAGAGTAGCGGTGATACCATAAAGCCCACCACTCGGTCTAAAAAACGGCGTGTTTGTTGAGCATTCACCCGATCCATATTCAATTGTTCAGGTTTTTCAAAGGCTTGTTTAATCGCATTTTTAGTGATTTCATTAAATACTACACGGCTAAAACGATCATCATCACCGCCAATGACTTCACGTAAATGCCATGCAATGGCTTCCCCTTCTCTATCCAAATCGGTGGCAAGATAAACATGGTCAGCTTTTTTAGCGAGATTTTTTAATTCTGCTACGACTTTTTCTTTCCCCGGCAAAATTTGATAATTGGCTTTCCACTCGTGGTAGGGATCAATCCCCATGCGTTTAACTAAAGCGCTACGTTCTTTTTCTGCTTTTATGTTTGCTTTCTCTTCCGCACTCATCCCTTTTGTGGAAATAGGCTTAGCTTTTTCGCCGCTACTTGTCCCCACTGTGGGTAAATCACGAATATGTCCAACACTAGATTTCACCACATATTGGCTGCCTAAATATTTATTAATGGTCTTCGCTTTTGCCGGTGACTCGACTATCACCAAAGATTTACTCATTTTATTACCCAATTTTTGCTAGCATTTTGTAAAATTGGCGGTATAGTGCAAACTTACGGTAGCAAAATCAAGTTTTTTTTGAAATAAAGGGATATAAATGGACAAACTCAATGCGATTTCCATTTTTTGTAAGGTCATTGAAACCCAGAGTTTTACTCAAGCAGCATTACAACAAAATATTTCTGTCGCAATGGCAAGTAAATTGGTTTCTCAACTTGAAGAACATCTCAAAACCCGTTTGTTACAGCGTACCACAAGAAAAATTATGCCCACCGAAGCCGGTATGATGTATTACCAACGTTGCCAAGGGATTTTACAGGATTTAGATGAAGCAGATGCCAGTATTAGCAATATGACCACAAGTTTGCAAGGCAATCTTCTTATTTCTGTACCACGTGATTTTGGCTTGTTATTTATTTCCCCTAACCTACCTATGTTTATTGCGGCACATCCTAATTTACATATTGAAGTAGAATTTAATGATAAAAAGATCGATCTCCTTGCTGAAGGCTACGACCTTGCTTTACGCATTGGCTATATGCAAGATAGTTCTTTAGTGGCCCGTAAAATTAGCACCTCTACTATTCACTTTGCCGCCTCTCCCCGTTATCTTGATCAATACGGTGTTCCAAAAACACCTAATGATTTAGAACAGCATGAAGGGCTACTTTATAAAAGTACATTAAATCAGGTGAACTGGCAAAGCGTACGGCCAAATCAAACACAACGTTTTAAAATCAAATCAAAAGTTGTGAGCAATAATGGATTAGCCCTATTGGATATGGCAAAAGCAGGACTTGGGATTGTGAATTTACCCCGCTTTATTCTCGGTGATGCCTTTGAAAGTGGCGAATTAGTGGAAATTTTACCGGAATACAAACAGCAAGAATTGGAAATTCACGTGGTGTACCCAAACCGCCGACACTTACCGGCAAAAGTACGGGCATTTATTGAGTTTTTGGCGAGTTTAGGGCTGTGTTCAGAAACCTAGGATAAATGGCGTGTTAAGCGGACACACGCAGTGTGTCCCTATGGTTCAAGTTATTTTTATATTTGCTTTTAGCGAATAATACCGAAAAACGCAATCAAAATTGACCGCACTTTTTCATCAGTTTGAAACATTTTTTCGTGGTGAATTACACCTCAATTAAAATCAAAATTGCCGCCTCACCGCCCCATTCTCTCGGAGCTTGATGCAACGCACGTACTTTGGGATGTTGAACAAGCCAACGGGGAATTTGTTTTTTCAACGTAAAACTCCCGTAACCGGTCATAATGCTCGCACAATCTACACGTTCATTTTCGCAGGCAAGCAATAAAGCCGCTAATTCCATTTTTGCCTGTTCACGGGTTAAACCGTGTAAATCTAAAAATAATTCGGGAGAAAAATCCCCTCGGCGTAATCGTTTCAGTAAATGAGAATCCTCACCTTCACGAAGGTACTTTACCATACCATCATTTTCATTAAGCAGAGGTTCATATTCATCGGAAAAATAAAATAAGGTATCCTCTTTTTCACGAATATCACGCAAATGGGATTTTTTTTGACCGCTCTTTTGACGCAGAGCGATAAAAGTATCTTGTTTAATGGGCTTAATACCTTTCGTTTCAGCACGAAATAACTCAAATTCGTCTTTCATTTTTTCTCACTCATTTCAAATTTTGCGTATCATATCATAGTTATAAACCGCCTTATGTGGTATAACTACGCAAATTTTTTTATAAGGAAAATATGATGGAAACCACATATAACCAAGAATTAGTGGCAACAATTTTAGAAGATAATGTTGCTCATGAACTTTATACCATTCAAGATTTTCTCCGTTGGACATATAGCGTATTTAACCGTTCTGATATTTACTATGGGCAGGGATATGATAATGCTTGGGATGAAAGCCTTCAGCTCGTGCTTGCCGGTTTACAATTACCTATTGATCTACCGACCGAATTATTCCACAGCCGTTTAACCCCCTCAGAAAAAGAAAGCCTCGTCCAACTGGTTTTAACCCGTATCGAACAACGTGTACCGGTTGCCTACCTAACAAACAGTGCGTGGTTTTGTGGCCATGAGTTTTATGTGGATGAACGCACGATTATTCCTCGTTCGCCAATTAGCGCACTCATTCAGGATCACTTTGACGGATTAGTGAAACAATCGCCACAACACATTCTTGATCTTTGTACCGGTAGTGCTTGTATTGCAATTGCCTGTGCGTATGCTTTCCCTGAAGCGGAAGTAGATGCCGTGGATTTATCCGCTGATGCCTTAAATGTTGCAGAAATCAATATTGCCCGTCACCAATTGGAACACCGTGTCTTCCCTATTCAATCAAATTTATTTGAGAATATTCTTGGTCAAAAATACGATCTTATTGTGACAAATCCACCTTATGTAGATGAAGACGATCTTGCTGATATGCCGGAAGAATTTCACTTTGAACCTGAACTCGCTTTGGGATCAGGTAAAGACGGTTTAGACATCACCAAACAAATTCTAAAACAAGCACCTGATTATTTAACGGAAAACGGCCTATTGATTTGTGAGGTGGGAAATAGCATGGTAAGCCTAATTGAACAATATCCTGATGTGCCATTTAAATGGGTTGATCTTAAAAATGGTGGGCTGGGTGTTTTTGCGATTAATCGAGAAGATTTAGTGAGATATCACAATATTTTTTGATATTTGATAAAAGTGCGGTCGTTTTTTGAAATTAAAAAACGTACGGCATAGGAGCGTCCCTAATAAGATTTATTGAGAATAAATATCTCACTTATATTTTCTAGGATAATTTTATGATCGTGACAATAAAAGATCTTGCAAAAGAGGCGGGAGTCTCTTTGGGAACAGTTTCTAATGTTCTCAATGGGAAAAATGGGGTAAGTTTAGATAAAATAGAAAAAGTTCAACGAGCGATTGATAAATTAGGTTATCAGCGAAATATACAGGCGGTAAATTTAAAGCGTGGTATCAGTAATAAAATTGCGATTATTTTACCTAATATTATCGAGATGAAATATAGTTATTTATATGAAAACTTAAATTTAAACTTTCAAGAAGATAATTTTATTTTAGAGCTTTATCTTTCTTACAATAAAAAAGAAAAAGAAAGAGAAATAATTAAAAGAATCAAAGAGGAAAATTATCTTTTTGTTATTTCAGATTCTTGTGTAGATAATGCGAAAGAATATGGAAATCTATTAGAAAAGTGTTTATTTATTTATCGGAATATTGATGGTGGCAAGAATATTATTCGGTTCGACTATACTTCAGTAATTGATCATTACATTCAACACTGGGTGAGAGAAGATATAAAACAGGGAATTATTATTAAAGATGAATTTTCTGATTTTTCACAAGAAGATTATGCCTATTTGATGACAAAAGCAATACAGGAAAATATTAAACTAGAGTTTATCGAACAACATAAAAACAGTCATTTACTTGCTTTTGAACTCGCTCAATCAGAAAACCACTCAATGCTATTTACCACTTCGTTTGAAACGGCAAAGTTAATTCATAATGCGTACTATTTTTCAAATAAACCTTTCCCTAAAATTTATACGTTTTATCGAAATAATTTTAATAATGATACTCGCTTTAGGTTATATGGGCTAGACTACGGCTATATAAGTAAAAAAATATTAGCCTATATTAGAAAGGAAAATACAGCCATTGAACCTTTTCATTTTAGTTTTTTAGATTTTCTTCCACAAAATAGAGATCAAAATAAAAATAATATAATCAAAATTCTAGCCGTTAACACTCCCTCTATTGACGCATTAAAGAAACTTATTCCACACTTTACCAAATTAACAAATATTCAAGTACATATTGATACCTGTACGTTTGCAGATATGCCTAATGAGTTAGGAAAAAATACTCGGACAAATCAGTATGATATGGTAAGAATTGATATGGAGAGCTTGCCTTATTTTGCACAATCTTATTTATTGCCATTAGATTTTTTAACAATTGAGACATTAGAAGCTCATTTCTCAGCCAGTATTATTCAAAAATTTTGTCAATTTCAACAAAAAATCTATGCTGTTCCTTTTGATCCAAGTATTCAAATGCTTTTTTATCGCAAAGATATATTTGAAGATGCGAAAATTAAACGCTTGTTTTATGAAAAATATAATAAAGAATTAACATTACCAACAAATTTTGAACAATTTAATCTTTTATTACACTTTTTTCAATCGGGAGTTGTCGACTATCCTGAAATTAAAAAAGGTTCAGCATTAATTATTGATGATGAAGGCACACTCGCTAGCGAATTTTTTGTTAGATACTATGCTAATTTCCCTTCTATTTTTAAGAATGGAAACATTTTATTTAACCGGAAAGCCGTAGAAGAGAGCTTAAGCCAACTAAAAACCTTATATGAAAATGCTATTCGACTCGAAAAAAGCTGGTGGAAAGATGAGTCTGAACTCTTTCAACAAGGAGAAATTCCATTACTTCTTGTTTATATGAATCACTTTTCGCCTATTTCCAATCATAACTCGCTCTACCCTGTTGGATTTACTTCTGTTCCGAATCAGCGTCCATTATTGGGAGGAGGATCTTTGGCTATTTTAAAACAAACGCCAAATCAGACCGCTTGCGAATGGTTTATTAGTTGGTTTTTACAACATATTATTCAAGAACAATATAGCCAGCTAGGTGGTGTATCGGCAAGAAATGATTTAATGGATAATCAAAGTATTACGCAATCTCTACCTTGGTTAGCTTTAGCAAAACAGACGAAATTCTACGGCATTAGAGAAAATGTATTGGGTGATCAGGCTATTCACTTACGCCAGATCGAAACCATTATTGGTAAAGCAGTAAAAGATTATTTATTAAAGGATCGATCAGAAGTCGCTACCGCTGAATTTATACAGCAACAAATAGATCTTCTTTAACCATCTAATGGATTTAACATCTTTCTTTGAAAAATAGCAAAAAGATGACCGCACTTACGGAGGCTATCAGGGTTGGATACCACCAAAACGTTGCCCATTGTGTTGCAATTTCCGGCAATTTATCGTGAGTGAGCGTGTGGTTGTAAATCAATCCAATCAGAGAGAGATGAGTATTCCCAGACCATTTGAAAAAATATGGCGTAAACTTTGGGCTTGTGTGCGTATATGATTTTGTGCTTTGCTGTTCACATACATATCGCCAACGGTGAAAAAAAACGTCCAGCAAATGCCTTGCAGAACTAAACTGGTCAGAATATAGAGTAAAGGTTCTGTGGATATTGCGGACATCGCAAGCAGTAAAGAGCGCACTGCCCAAGCGATGATACCAATTAACATAATCGGTTTAAATCCCCACCGCTTAATCATTAAACTAAGAAAAAGCATTATCAGTACTTCCGATACCACACCAATTTGCATCATATTTGCTGCATTTAGCTGGAAATCTTTAAGATAAACAGGCATATAGGCGCTGTAAGCTGTTTTGCTGATCATCACTAAAAGGGTTATCATCATAAAAAGACTGAAATAACGATCTTTAAATAGCTGAAAGGCATCTAAACAAAATAAGGTTCGCCAGTTGAGAGAGGTTGTGATGGGCGGTGTATTGGGCAGACTAAAACAATAAATCCCATAAATAATCGACGCAAATGTGGCAATTTTAAAGACGACAACGTGATTAAAAATTTCGTAATAACCCATTGCTAAACCTGAGAGAATAAAACCGATATTCCCCACAACCCGAATAAACGGAAAAAGGCGGCTGTCTTCCAAATGTCGAAAAGCAATGCTGTTGGAAAGGGCAAGAGTCGGATAATAGAGTAAACCTACAGTGAAAATCAGCACGAAAAAAACAGTATGATATTGATGAGAAATTGCAAGTGCGACCTGATAAAGCACTAGACTATTCAGTAAATGTAACGTACCAAGTACTTTTTCTGCGGCAAAAAAGCGATCTGCAATCATTCCGATAAACAATGGGGAAATAATAGTAGCTAAGCCAAGTAGTGTGTAGGTTGTGCCAATACTATTTCTCATATCGTAACCCGATAATACTGCCCCCATCATCATACTCCAAGAACCCTGTACAAAATATTGCAGTAACATCATTGTCATCAATCTAATCGTAAGCATTTTTTGCATAGTACTTTATTACCCCACAGGTAGAACAAGAAATTATGCTGATTTATAATGGATATCGCTGACATTCATTAAACGTTCTGCCGCTTGTTCCGGTGTTAAATCCCGTTGTGTTTCTGCCAACATTTCATAGCCGACCATAAATTTACGCACTGTTGCAGAGCGTAATAATGGCGGATAAAAAGTGGCGTGTAATTGCCAATGATCGAGATTTTCACCATTTTGAAAAAATGGTGCATAATGCCACCCCATTGAGTAAGGAAAAGGGCATTCAAACAGATTATCGTAGCGAGTCGTAAGCTGTTTTAGAGCAAAAGCGAGATCCGTTTTTTCATTTTCAGTCAATTCTTGCATTCGGCGAATATGGCGTTTTGGCAATAACATCGTTTCATAAGGCCAAGCCGCCCAATAAGGTACAACGGCTAACCAATATTCTGTTTCCACCACGTTTCTTCTTCCCTCTTTACATTCGGCATTCACATAATCCAACAGTAAATTTGAGCCGTATTTTTGCATATAGTGATGTAAGTTTTTATCTTTACAGGCAATCTCGTTCGGTAAAAATGAATTTGCCCAAATTTGACCGTGTGGGTGAGGTTGCGAACAGCCCATCATTTCCCCTTTATTTTCAAATACTTGAACCCATAGATAGTGTTTGCCTAATGCTTCAATTTGAGTATTCCAAGTATCAATAATCCCTCGAATTTGTGTGATGGTAAGTTCTGGCAAGGTTTTATTATGATCGGGAGAATAGCAAATAACCTTCGCTAAACCTTGTACGCCCATTATTTGAAACAGAGGGTTATCAGATTGAGAGGGATTAGGGGTATCCGGCATCAATGCAGCAAAATCATTGTCGAAAACAAAAGTGCCTTGATAGTCCGGATTTTTTTCACCCGAAATACGATTATTATTGGGGCAAAGTAAACAATTAGGATCGTAAGCAGGTAAATCATTATTAGGTAACTTATCGACTTGTCCACTCCAAGGACGTTTAGCGCGATGCGGCGAAACTAAAATCCATTCATTTTTTAAAGGGTTGTAACGTCTATGAGGGTGATCGGTGAGATTGAATTTCATTGTGTATCCTTTTTACAAAAAGTGCGGTAGAAATCACCGCTTGTTTTATACAAGCGGTGAGATATTGAGCAATTATTCTTCAAGTTTAGCTACTTTTAACCCGAGTTCTTTCGCTTTTTGAATAGTTCGGATTTTACGTTCCTCAATGATTGCCACCAGGAAAAGCAATATGACAGCAATAATACAAGCAACATTAAAGACGATGAAGACATCTGTCCAACCGTGTAAATGATGACCGAAAACAGTTAAACCATCACGTTTTGGATCGGCAATTAAAGCAAGCCCGACTTTTGCTGTGGAATCGCCAAATAAGTACCCGAATGTTCCCGCTATACCATTTGCAACACTTACGCCTCTTTTTGGTGCAAGATTGATAATCGAAATAGGAATAAGAGTAAGTGTACCGAAAATCATTGCCCCTAAGCTAAATAAAGCAATGTTTACGGCCATAACACTCGTCCCATCACGGTAAAAATCAATCACAAAAAATACAATGGCTAAACAGACTGTACCCACAGCAGCGGTTCGTCCTTTAAAGAAATCGGCAATTGTGCCCCAGAAAAGGCTACCGATAAATGCCCCTGCCTCAAACCACAAAATTGTATTTACGGCATCATAGTTATTGAAATGTAATGTCTCACGCACATAGAGCGGTGCCCAGTTATCGATCCCAATGCGTAAAATATAGCCAAATACGTTGGCACAGCAAAGTACCCAAACCCAAGGGTTAGAAAGCAGATATTTTTTGAAGATTTCCCATTTTGTCATTGTTTCTGCCGCAGTATTTTCCTCTTCAATAGGCTCTTCAAAAATTTCCTCACTGCGATTCCAGCCTAATTCTTCTGGATCATCTTCCCCCAATAGAGCCCGATAATACCGATAATTAAGGCAATTACAGCAGGAAAAATAAACATACCGGCAATATTTCCGCCAAAGAATGTATTTGCCCCCCATAAGGCTATAGCACCTGCAATTGCGCCCCCTACATTGTGTGAGCTGTTCCATAGCCCCATTGCAGTTGCACGTTTGGTTCTCGGTACCCAGCGGTAAATCGTACTATAAGAAGCCGGGCCACCAGCTGATTGGAATACGCCGTTTAATCCCCAAAGCACGATAAACACACCAACGACCGAGCCAAAGAAACTTAATACTAATCCCATAGCCATCACAACAATAGACGAGGCAATGAGTAATGCTGAAATGATCTTTTTGGTATTCCTACCATCAATAAAATACCCCAGCACAGTTTTACCGATACCGTACACAATAGAAAATGCCAAACCAATGTAGCCTAATTCTAGAGTAGAAATGCCGTATTCTTCTTTTAAAAACGGCTGTGCCGCTTTAAAGTTATTACGGATCAAATACATACACATATAAGCTAAAAACACTACCATAAAGGCTTTTAAGAACTGTTTAAACCATTGGCGACGTTGCTCTGCCGTAGTTAAACCAATGGGTGGAATTTTTTTAATATCAAAGAAACTCAACATACGATGCTCCTATATAAGTCAATTATTGGTTAATGAATATTTCGCAACCTTTAACATGTTTAATATTCAAACAAGCATTACGTAAATCAATAAATCGGATTGGAAAACATTTGCTCCTGAATTGAGATAGCTTTTCCAAAGCGAATAGTCAAAACGCTCCGCAGCTCCGTCTGCATCATTTAGAGTGTTTATCCATAGGCGAACTTTATGCTTATCGGCAAGTGCGACAAGTTCGGGAGTAATGTCAGACATAAAGGTGTGCATAATCTTGAAATTTTCCCCCCACATTTGTTGGAATTTATGAAAATCGGCAACAGGGTTTCCACCTTTGGTGATCGCAAGGTTAATCGGCAGGGGTAAAATGCCTGTTTTATCCGTAACAGCTTTGAGTTTTTCAGCATTGTTGTTATAGGCTAACAAGTTGTCAGTACCAAATTCTTTGACTAACGTTGATAGCTTTTCAACATCAATTTCTTTTAAATCCAAATCAAGAAAGACCCGATCTTTTGCTACTTCAAGTGCTTCTTTTAACGTGGGGACGCGATGAATTTGCCCATCAAAACCATCGGTTAATTTCAATTGTTTAATTTGTTCTAATGTCAATTTAGAGACGAGCACTTTGCCCGCAAATTTGCCCTCTTTTTCAGCCAAATAAGGAAAAACCTCCTGTACATTCGTTGTTCTATCCAACGTTTCGTCGTGAACAAGAACATAATGTCCATCAGCAGTTAAACGTGGATCAACTTCAATAATACCTACACCACGGTTAATCGAAAGGTTGATCGCTGCAATGGAATTTTCCGGAAAAATTCGGCTCTCAACACCTGCTTGAGCACGATGCGCCACCGTCATCGGTGAGAAGGGATAAGTTTCAAAATTCTCAAGAATTTTCTTTGTTGCATTATCTGCAAAACTTGTAGACGAAAGAGCTAATAATAAACTTGTCGCTAAGGTTCTAGCATAGGGAATGTTGACCGCTCTTTTTTATTGGAAAATTAAAAATTATATTATTAAATCATAAATATTTACTCCCCCCATCGTTCTAACATATTTATCTCTATACTTTTTATCATTTTGTAAAATTTTGTGATCTTTCTCTCATTATTGAAAATTTACATTTTGAAACGTTTCATTATTGATTTATTATTGAATTTGAAACGTTTCAAATGTATAAAATTTTTTATAGGAGAATCACTATGAAATATGAATTTCCGGTATTATGTAGCAGTTGCACAAAGACCGAAAATTTAAACAAAACCATACAAAAATGCCCTTATTTCGATAAGGGCATTATTTTTAATAAATGTATTTTACAGAATTCTACTTATTTTTCCATTACTCACTTTTCCGTTTTCTTCTAAACAGTCTTTCTCGTTGCTCCTCTAGCAACATGTGTTCCATCATTGTAGGATAAGCCTGTTCGCAGAGAGTAACGTATTCAGGTTGGGTGAGGTGTTCTCTAATTTTAGTCGGGCAACGTAGATAGATTTTATCTTCTGCAAAACTACTAATAATAGAAAGCATCTGATAAGGCTTCCCATCTTCAGTTTCATAGACTTCATCGGTAAATTGCATTTCAAATATCGCCACGACTACCTGATTATTAGCGATTTCATAGGCTCCATAAAATATCAATGGATTACGGGGTAAAGTACTGACTTCTTTCGCAAGGTCTCGCAAATTGTGATAGAACAACAGATAGGCATCATCTTTTACATTTGAATACATCTGAGCCAGTTCTCGCATAAAAGTTTTGAAGGTTTCATAGTCCATCTTTTTTAAATCCACATTAAGTGGCGTGTGTGTCATAGTTTCCATCATTGTTCCTTATGTTGTTTTAAATTATTTAGGCTACGGCTAAATATTGGTTATCGTTTGAGGCTTCCAAACATAAACTTTCCAATCCGAATTTTGCCGCAGGTTTCTTATTTCCCTGCCAGTAGCCAGTTAAATCTCGTGAAGGTCTAGCTTTCAAACAGCGTTTTAGTACGTTGTCGAATTTGTCTTTATCTGACTGGTAACGAAAATCCTCACGCCATGCGGTTTCATTCGCATAGTGCATCATGTAATTATTTCCCATCTTATGATACACACTCATAATCATTCTTCTAAATCTTGCAAAGAAGGATTCTGCTAGGTTGTTGGTGGTGCCGTCAATCGAGCAATATTCTTGCGAATGATTTACGCGACATAAGTCATAGTGAAATGCCAAGCCATCATAAGCAGGATTTTCATCAGCACAAATTGTAGATTTTTGTGCGACTAAGCGATGTGTTAAAGCAAACATATCATCAGCATTTTCCTCTTTAACTAACGCAACGAGTGTGCGGTCGGCTCCTTTTATTATTTCCTGATTTGCAGCTTGTTGACGGAAAACCATAACACAGGATTTGTCTTTACGTTGGTGGCATCTCTTACGTCTATCAATTCGCTTATGTTTAAAATTTTTTGGGCGAAGGTAGTTATTCACATAACAACCATCAATATGAATAATGCCCGTGAGTGGTGTGTAATCTTGCGTTTTTTCAACTGCTTCACGGAATTTATGTAGTAATGCCCATGACGTTTTATATTGCACGCCAATATGACGAGATAAGTTAAGAGCAGAAATCCCTTTACTATTGATAGTGAAATAATAAACCGATAACAGTAGCTTTTTTAGGGAAAGTTTAGTGTGCTGAAAAATCGTACCACTTTTTACAGAAAAACGATGTTGGCAATGCTTGCACTGCCATTGCTTACGAGAAGAAATAAAATAGGCTTTATGCTCAATCTGGCAACGAGGACATTGAACAGTATGAAAACAATGAGAATTTCCCCAACGAGCATTTTTAAGAAGAATAAGTATTTCGGTATCAGATAAATCGTAAATAGCGAACGCAGAGAGGTTGCGAAGTGCAGAAAGTAAAAGCGGTGATGTTTTTTTGTTATTTTTCATTTTTTTCGTTCAACGTGCATAATCAACTTTCAACTTATTGTTTTGTAGCCAATAAATCATGTTTCTCTTGCTAAATTGGTTGAACGAATTAAATATGAAAAAAAGCAAACGAGAAGATTTGCTCAAAAGTGGGTGGCATTTTAGATCAAAGTTTGATCGATTTGCAAGAAGAAAAAAGCAACCTCTTTCGAGATTGCTTATGTGTATAGAAAGTTATTCTTTATAAGATAGATAAAATATCATTATTCATTTTATATTTTATTTGTTTTAACTCATCCATTGCTTTCTTATATTTTTCCATATGTGATATAACATAGGAATTTTGAATATCGATAGGGATATATTCAATAAGATATTCGGATAAAGATATCTTATCTATTGTTAATTTTGATGTTCCATCAGCTAGGTTAGATACGATAGTTTCTCTTGAAAAGTAAATATTATAAAATTCCATATTTATAGGATACTTTTCATTATTCTTTGATGTTAGGATATAGCAAAGGTTGCTTGCAATAAATTTTCCATTAATATAATGAGTTCTACCTAACGATCCACCTGCTTTTGCTGCATAAACAATAGCTTCACAATCATGAGTATATTCATCATGTTTTTTCCATTCTTCCGATGCGGTTATAAAATCAAATTCACCACTATCATTAGCATCACTACTAGCTAAATTACCATCATTAACATAAAAAAGATCACTTAATTTAAGTAGTGGATAGGTGCTGTTTCGTTCATTTTGGTATCCATTTGGATTCAATATATTTTTTTCATATATTTTTCTTTTTTCGCATAATCCTTTTGTTTCCTTGAAATCACTTATATGATCTAAAATTTCACTCTCAATATCATTCCAACGGTTATTCTTATCTATTCTACCTTTATGTTGGATACTTACAAATCCATCATCAGCTAAGTTATAAAATAAGACATTATCATTTTCATGATGTGGTGTTTTTGTAAAGCCAAAGATAGATGTATTAACAGTTCTCTTTTGTTCTGAAAAAAGATTCATTGGCATTTTTATTACAAAATCAAGTTTTGCTATCTTTAGAATATCTTTTAATAATCCATCCTTATTCTTATTTAAAGTTGGGGTAGGCATTATTATAATAAGTTTTCCGTTTTGTTCGATAAACTTTAAAGCTTGTAATGTAAATTTTATTGATTGATTTTTCTCATAAGGAGGGTTAATAATACATTTAGTAGGCTTTAAACTTTTAATATAATCAAAAAGCACAGAATCATAATTATTCGCGACTTGGCTATTATTATCTAACAAACTAGATCTGAATAATAAATTAGATCTACCATCGCCATGTAAAAACATATTTGAGCAAGCAAGCGAAAATAACACAGAGTCAAGTTCAAATCCTATAAGTTGCTTTTCTTTTATATTTTATCATCATTATCTTGGGCTAAGTTAATTAGCTTTTCCATTGCTTCCATTAAGAAGCCACCTGTTCCCATACAAGTATCAATTATTACATCATCAACATTCAGTCTAGCTAATTTTATCATTAGTTCTTTAATATGATCTGGGGTGAGAATAATATTTTTACTTTCTGCACTTCCAGCTCTTGAAAGAAAAATTTTATAAGCTTTTCCTAAAAGATCTTGTTTTTCATCTAATAGATATGATGCATATATTTTACTTTCTATTTTCTTAATTATATTCTTATACTCTGTTAATCCAAAATCAATATTTTTAATAAAAGAAAACTTATCCTCCCAACTGTATTCCTTAGATAAAGAATTTATTTTTGATTCTAATTGTATGTTTATAGCTTTAACAATCGCAGCATTTAAGTGATGAGCTTGTAATAGAGTTACCTTTATTTTAGCACATTCTTCTTTTGATGGTTTTTGTATCGATTTATATGTATTTCTAAATGTGGGATTAGTTAGAGCAATCATTAATCCAGAAAAGAATAAACTTCTTTCTGTTTCTCTAATGTTTCCAGCGTGGAATGTTTCATTTAAGGACTTAATTACTGTAATAAGCTCATCATCAGTTATAACCTCACCATATTTATGTTTTATAAATTTTTTATGAAGTGAATCTATACTTATTAAAGAATCTTTTACTTTTAATGTGAATATTTCATTCTTATTATAAAGCTTATAAAAATAAGTTACTTTTAACTGTTCTATTGATTGACCTGAAATTGCAATGCCAATAATATCTACATCAATGTTGTTTTCCAGCATATAGAACTTAACTTCATTTTCTGCATCAGAGTGTTTCGTAGATTTAGCTTCAACGACAATGCAATATTCATCTAAATCTTTAAAAAAATCAGGATAACCTACTTCCCCAGTATTATTCTTGGATTTAAATCCATATTCATTTGGAATTGCAGATTTTTCAATAAAATTTTCTTTAGAATAAAATTCTCTAAATATATTTTCAGTGATAGATTCGCTTACTTTTGTACTGCTTCTAGACATTAACAACCTCCCAAAATAAATTTGCAAGGTTGATATTTAGATAATAAGCTATTTGTAGGCTTGTAGGCTTG
>NZ_MLHN01000019.1 GCF_001999285.1 Rodentibacter genomosp. 1 | reverse complement strand
TACATCACCATTCATCAGCATAAGTGAAATATATTCTTATAGGAGATTCATTATGAATGAGGTTACTTCAAATCAAGAGCTATTCCATCAATACTATTCACATTGGATTCATATTTATAAGGAGGGGGCGATCAGAAAAGTGACGATGTCGAAATATCTTCTGACGTTAGAGTGGCTCAAACGGCTCATTCCTAAGTTATTATTATGTGATCTTAATCGTATAACTTATCAAAAATTACTCAATGATTACGCTCGCTACCATGAACGGCAAACGACTATGGATTTTCATCATCAGTTAAAAGGAGCCATTTTAGATGCTGTTGATGAAGGACTATTAAGTAGAGATCCTACCCGAAAAGCGATTATTAAAGGTCGCCCGCCTCGGGTAAAAAAGCCTAAATATTTAAATCAATTTGAATTACATACCCTAATTACAAAGTTAAATTTAACAAAAGAACTTAATTGGGATTGGTTTATTTTATTGATTGCTAAAACAGGAATGCGCTTTTCTGAAGCACTCGCTATCACTCCGAAAGATTTTGATTTTTCACATCAAACATTGTCAATTAATAAGACATGGAATTATAAAGAGGGGGGCGGTTTCTTACCTACAAAAAATCGCTCCTCAGTGCGTAAAATTCCACTTGATTGGAAAACTATTATTCAATTTTCAGATTTAATTAAAGATATGCCTGAAGATCAGCCAATTTTTGTTAAGCAAAAGATTTTTAATTCCACCGTGAATGACATTCTGACTCGCCGATGTAAAAAAGCGAATGTTCCGATTATTTCGTTGCATGGTCTCCGTCATACTCATGCCTCATTGCTCTTATTTGCTGGGGTTTCTATTGCCAGTGTTGCTAGGCGATTAGGACATTCAAATATGACAACAACGCAAAAAACCTATTTGCATATTATTCAAGAATTGGAAAATCGAGATATTGATCTTGTTATGCGTTCATTGTCAAATTTAAGTTAATTTTACATTACATCACTTATGCTGATGAATGGTGATGTAGCGGTCAAGTGCGGTGAAAAATGTGCCGATTTTTTGTTGTTCTTGTGGCAATTTAGGATAAAAAATTATGAAATTTTCCACATCTTTTTTAGATACTGATGGAATATTGGCTGCTTGTTGAAAATCAACAAATAAATTTTGTCTATACTTCATAAAGTTATATACAAATTCAAGATTATAATTTTTATCACTAAGATCAATTGAATAGCAACTATTTCCAGCCCAATATTTACCTTTAACTAAATTAACAAACCCTGCATTTGCCCCTCTAGCACTAACGATAATTTTATTTCCATCATTATTAAAATAATCATAGAATCCCGTATAAGAAGTTCCTCCATTATAAACAGGATACGGACTGTCAGGACGCTGCTTCGTTTTAATAACAAATTCTCCAATTGTAACTTTAGCTAACTCCCCCAACTTCCTCTGTTCCCAAGCGTCAGTTTTATAGTATCAATAAAATAATGAAATTTTACGAATAAATCGGCTATACCAATATTGTCTCTAAAATTAAATAAAGGGTGGTCAGTTTTCTATTCTAGTGACGTCTTCCTATATGATAAAATCCGCAAAAATTTTGAGATTTATTTATGACAATGTGGATAACCCCCTCTTTTCTTACACTTCTTGGCATATCGCTTTTTATTCTTATTATTCTCTTTTTTCTACTGGCTCGCCGTATGCGTGATGTTCAAGAATTACAACAAGATTTGAATAAAACTAATCATGATTTTAACCAACTTGCCGAGCGTTTTGATTTGCTCAATCAACAAAAAAATCTTTTGGAACAGCGAGCGGTGAAATCCCAAACAGAAAGCGAAGGGCTACAAATTCGATTAAACGAGCGTGATGAAAAAATTTCTTACCTTGCCAAAGAATTAGATGAAGAGCAGGCTCGCAATGAACAAATCGCCACGCAGCTCACTGCATTGAAAGAACATTTTGGTATAGCCTCTGCACAGGCTGAGAGTTTACAAAGCCAACTACAACAAAGCCAGAGCCATCTCTTGCGTAAAGAACAAGAGCAACAAAATTTAACGGAAAAATTGACCGCACTTTCTCAAGAACTGACCGGTTTGAAAACCACTTTGGCAGAAAAAGAAAAACATTTTGCTGAACAGCAGCAAAATATTGAGCAATCGAAACAGCAACTCGGTATTGAATTTCAAAATCTCGCCAATCGTATTTTGGATGAAAAAAGTCGGTCTTTTAATCAAACTAACCAAACGGCCTTGGAAACCTTGCTTAAACCTTTCCGTGAGCAAATTGAAGGTTTCCAAAAACGGGTGAACGAAATCCATTCGGAATCACTAAAAGGCAATGCCGGTTTAGAAGCAGAAATTAAGAAAGTATTGGAAATCGGCTTAAATATGTCGCAAGAAGCGAATAATTTAACCTCTGCATTAAAAGGTGAAAAGAAAACGCTTGGTAATTGGGGAGAGGTGCAATTAGAACGGGCATTACAGCTTGCCGGTCTGGTTGAAAACGTACATTACAGTGCACAAGCCCATTTTAAAGATGAACAAGGCGGACGGAATTATCCTGATTTTGTACTGAATTTACCCGATGAAAAACACCTCATTATTGACAGCAAAATGTCCCTCATCGCCTATGAAAGTGCGGTCAATTCTGAGGATGATTTTGAGCGTGAGCGTTTACTTCGAGAACATATTAAAGCCTTAAAAAATCACATAGATGATCTAAACAAAAAGGATTACAATAATTTAATCGGTATACGTAGCCCAAATTTTGTACTGATGTTTATCGCTGTTGAACCGGCCTATATTGAGGCATTAAAACTGGATGCCAACCTCTTTAATTATGGTTATGAAAAAAACGTCATTCTGGTGTCGCACACAACCTTAATGCCAATTCTGCGTACAGTCGCCAACCTATGGCGTATTGAGCGAGGCAATGCGGAAGCTAAAGAAATAGCCGAAAAGGCAGGAGAAATTTATAACCAAATTTGCTTAGTCGCAGAACGTTTGAATAAATTAGGTAATACTCTATCAACTGTCAGCAATCAATATAACAGTACTGTAACCGCGTTAGTGGGACAGCAAGGCTTAGTTGGTAAAGTGGAGCGCTTTAAGGATTTATCCGCCAAAGCCAACAAGATCATGCCGAGCGTAGAATTATTAAATAATGACGTAGATTTAAGCCGTTTAACTCTAATCTCTCAAGAAAAAAAATAATCGCTATATTGCCATTTGTAAAAATGGTTGCTATTTTTTGGCGACTTTTTATTTATTGATAAACCATGTTAGGAAAGAAAAATGGAACAACAAAAACCTCAACCCGATCCCTATACAAAATATAATGAGCAATCCAGTACACTCGGTAAGATGATTTTTAGCAGTCGTTGGCTACAATTACCCATTTATTTAGGGCTCATTGTCGTACAGGGAATTTATGCCTATAAATTTATGAAATCCCTTTGGCACTTGATTACTCATGTTAATGAAATGGATTCCGAAACTATTATGTTAGCGGTCTTAAATTTGATTGATGTGGTGATGATTGCCAATCTATTAGTGATGGTCACACTTGGCGGCTATGAGATTTTTGTGTCCAAATTAAGAACCCGTAATCACCCCGATCAACCTGAATGGATGAGCCATGTTAATGCCACCGTGCTCAAAGTTAAACTTTCCATGTCAATTATCAGCATTTCATCCATTCATTTGCTTCAAACTTTTGTCAATGCGGCAAAAATTCCGGAAAAAACGATTATGTGGGAATTATTACTCCATCTTGGTTTTCTTGTATCAGCCATTGCTTTAGCATATACCGATAAAATTTTATACAGCACTAGCCACAAGAATCACTAATGATGAACAAAATCTGCGCACGTAAAAACGCCAACAAAAAGAACGTTGGCGTTTCCTTTACCTTGCCAAAAACTCAATACTCAAGCGCGAAAAAAATCGCACAAACCCAAGTCATTCTTTTCAACAAACCTTTCAATGTGCTCAGCCAATTCACAGATGAGAATGAGCGGGCAACACTCAAGCATTTTATTCCAATTCCCCATATTTATGCCGCGGGACGATTGGATAGAGATAGTGAAGGCTTACTCATTCTCACCAATAATGGGGAATTACAACATCGCCTTGCAGATCCTCACTTTAAAACCGAAAAAACCTACTGGGTTCAAGTAGAGGGTGAACCCAATGAGCAAGACCTCATCCCTTTGCGTCAAGGTATCCAACTTAAAGATGGCATGACAAAACCGGCAAAAGTGCGGTTGATTCCTGCCCCCAATTTATGGGCTCGCACGCCACCTATCCGTGAACGAAAATCCATTCCCACCTCTTGGTTAGAGATAAAAATCACTGAGGGGCGAAATCGCCAAGTGAGACGAATGACTGCCCACATTGGTTTCCCAACACTGCGTTTGGTTCGTTACGCCATAGGAAAATTTTCCATTGAAGGGCTACCAAATGGCAAATATCGAGAATTATCTAAAAGGGAAATTGAGGAATTATTTTTCTGCCTCAAACTCAGCCAGTATCAATGCTAGCAACCCTGGATTCCAGAGTATTCTTATTGAAAAATCTATCTATAACGATTGATTAATTGTCGAATGCCATTAATATTCAATCGATATAGAACTAATGCCATTAAAATAAAAATACAGCCGATAATTTTAGATATACTCATCACTTCTGCCATAAAAATCACACTAAGCAACATTGTCCATACAGGTTCTAGAATCATGATCAATGCACCGTTACCCATATCACTCAGCTTTTGCCCTAAGGTTTGAAGGAAAAAACGAAGATTTGTACCAATCAAAATACTTAAGCCTAGCCATATCCAAGTGTTTGAGCCAATTTGTGTTGGAATTGATTCAACCATGAATGAATAGATGCCACAAAAAGCCCCAACCATACTAAGCTGAATTGTTGTCAGCGCTAATACCGGAACAAATTGAGCGTAATGGCGATTAAGCACAAATTGAATAGCCGCCCAAAGTGCTGTGAGCAAAAAGAATAGCGTATCAAGTTGAACACTTTCGCTAGAATCGCCCCCACCCGACGCCAAGAAATACATTCCGATGACCGCAACAGGTAATGCAAACCAAAATTGTATGATAGGACGTTGTTTGTAAATACCCCATGCAATCAATGGGGCAGCAAGCATTGCCAAGCTTAATAGAAATGCCCCCTTTCCTAATTCGGTAGTAAACTTTATGCCCAGCACCCAACAAAATAAATATAAGCTAAAAGAAAATCCGACTAACATGCTTTGTTTCCATTGTTGTGTATTGAGACCACATAATTGTTTCCAAGCAAAGGGAAGAAAAATTAATGCGGCAGCGGAAAAACGCAAACTCACAAAGGCAACGGCAGGTAATTCGGTAATAGCATTTTTTGAAAATAGCCAACCCAGTGCCGCGGCAATTGTTGCTATAAACAGTATCCATTCTCCCCGATATTGGTGAAATAGCATAAAACAACACCTCATAAAATGACCGCACTTTTCCTTTTTCAATGGCAGAAATGCGGTCAAAATTTAGTTAATTTTTACGAAAAATACGATATTCAACAGGGATCCAACGATACCCTCCTTCTCTTTCTGCTTTCAAATGTCCTAATCCGGGGAAGGGTAAATGTGCTCCCGCAACCAACATTTTGTCTTTCACAATTTCAGGTAGCATATTCATACGGCTTTTACGTGCTGAAATGGAATCCGCATCAAAGTCAACAGCGACTTCAGGGTGTTTCATTTGAATGGCGTGGTTGTGCATTAAATCTCCCCATACAAGCATTTTTTTGCCTTTTGATTCGAAAATGAAACCACTATGCCCTGGTGTATGGCCAAATAATGGAATAGATTTCACATTTGGAATCACTTCATCACCGGCATTATAAAATTTCACCTTATTCGCTTTTAAATAGGGGGCGGCGGCATCACGAGACCATTGTACAAAAGGCTTGGCATTCTCTGAGATTTTATCCATTGCGGTATCCAGCCAAAAAGATTTTTCTTGATTAGATAAATAAATCGTTGCATTAGGAAAGACCATTTTGCCATTTAACGTGACACCACTGAAATGATCAGCGTGCATATGAGTAGGTAGAATGATATCAATCTGTTCAGCTTTATATCCAGCAGCTTCAAGACTTTGAAGCAATATACCTTTTTCATCAATAAAAATCGGCGCTTGCACATCACCTTTACCCGCATCCACCAAAATTAAGTTCTCTCCGGTATTGATTAAAAAAGCAATAATCGCCGTATCAACCCCGCCAGTGGAAGTACGAGGGGAAAACTCATGATTAATCATCGCCTCTAATTCTTCTTGGCTAAGTCTGCTATAATTAGCAAACAAAGCCGAATCTAAAGAAGCGGTACCATCATATAATGCGGTTACTTCAAAATCTCCCAACATCACTCGATAGTAACCAGGGACTTGGGTTAATTGCATGGGAACAATATTTTTAGCGGGCGTGTAGATTGGTGAAGCGAATGCCGCACTCATAGACACGGCAAGTACCGTACCGGTGAATAAACTGACTAATTTTTTATTCATATGTCCTTTCCTCATATTGAAAATTTATATATTAATGACATCCGTCAATCCCACAACTTACCCCTTGAGCAAATTGAGTATTATTAGCTTGATATATTTGCTCAAGCAGTAATAAGAATTGTTCGGGTGGTTGTGAGCCCAGCACAGAAATTTCACCATTAATCATAAAAAATGGTACGGCTTCTACACCAATTTGTTTGGCTTGTTCTTCATCGCTGCATACCTCATCAGACAGTAAATCATCATCTAGAAATTCCATTACCTCCGTTTCGTTCAGACCAATATCAGCCGCCAATCTCACTAAATTTTCACAATCTGCGAGGGGAAGATTCTCAACAAAATAGGCTTTCATCAAGCGTTCATGCATTTCCTCACCTTTACCTTTTCTTTCAGTAAATTTTGCCAAACGATGAGCGGTAAACGTGTTTGTGTTTTGAGTGTTTTCATAATTCATCGCAATCCCTGCTCGTATTGCTAAACTCTCAATATTGCGAATCATCTCAAGAGCTTCCTCTGCAGTTTTATGGTATTTCCATTCAATACGCTCTTGTGTTGTACCTGTTACTTCACTTCCCACTTGTGGATATAATTCATAAGCTTTATGAATGATTTCCACGTTTTCTGCATATTCAAATTGCGCTAATGCTTGCTCTAAATAACGCTTGCCTATATAACAAAATGGACAAGCATAATCCGAGTACACTTCAATTTTGATTTTCTTCATTTTAAGTTCCCGTTTTGTAAAACACGCCGCAGTTTACTTCTTGCTTATGTTCAATAAAATACATAAAATGCACAACATTGTTTATTTATACACAATAAAATGAACTTAGACTGGAACGATCTGCATTATTTCATCCTGTTAGTTGAAAAACAGACTCTAACCGCAGCGGCAAATGTACTTGAAGTAGAACATTCCACGGTTTCCCGTCGAATTGAGCGTTTAGAAAAACAACTTGAGATACATTTATTTAATCGCATCAACAAACGTTATTTGCTGACAGATGAGGGGAAGCACCTATATCATGAAGCAAAAAAATTACAGCTTAATATTCAACAATTTACCCAAGCAGCAAAAGATCATAAACAGCTGTTAAGAGAAGTGGTTGTCTCTGCACCACCATTTGTCGCCAAAGGCGTGCTAAGTCTAAAACTGAGGGAATTTTATCAACGCTTTCAGAATATTCGATTAATTCTACAAAGCGAGACAAATATCAGTAATTTACACCAACGTCAGGCAGATATCGCCTTACGCATCGCTAAGCCACAACAAAATGATTTAGTCGCCAAACGCCTACATGACGTTGTTTACAATTGGTATGCCCATCCTCAATATCTTTCTGATAACTCGCCAAACCAATGGCAATATCTTAGTTTAAATTTAAGTGGAGAGCATAGCAATTGGTTAAAAACCCAGCTATATAATAGACCAATCATATTTGCTTGTAATGATTTCCAATTAATGAAAACCGCGATTAGCCAACAAATCGGTATTGGATTATTACCAGATTGCTATGCTAAGACATCAAATCTTGTTCAAATTGAAGAATTAGGTTCATTTAATTCCCCTATGTATTTGGTTATGCACCAAGATGTTCGCCATTCAAAAAAAGTGAGGATAGTGGCTGATTTTTTAGTAGAGATCCTTGGGAAAATAACCCCCCTGTCTCTTTAACGATCAAAACATTGCTTGCGCGTTTTCTACCTGAACAAAAAATCCATTTTCATTTAAAATTACGCTGTAATTCGTTTGATATTTTTTTCCATTGGTTTCCACTAATGCATAACAACTACGAATACCTTGTTGTGGATAATATTGCGTTTCACGAGTTTGGCTCGTTTGTTTTACCGTCATTGGTGTGCCTGTCGCCTTGCCTTGTTGTTTAAATGCGTCAGAAAGAACCTTCATCACCTGACTATCTTGGCATTTCGGCGCAATGACGTTTTTTTTAGCTTGGCTAAGTGGCATAGATTTCGACACCTCATTTTTAGTATCTTTCTCCACCACACTTTGCTGCGTTTTATTGTTCTTATTCGATTTCTTTATCTCTTTTTGAGCTGTTTTTTGTCCTTGTGATTTCGTACTTTTTTTATTTGCGATAGTTTGCTTTTTAACCGTATTTTTCTCCGATTTTAAGGTTGATTTTTTCTGTACTGTTTTTTTACTCGCGACCTTCTTGTCCTTGGCTTTTTTCTCTACATTTTTTACTGGTAATTTTTTACTCTGCTGAACCCTTTGTTTCGGGGTATGATGAGCCGGCACAGCCATCACTGTCGTGGTCACAAAAGCCAATAAAAGCAAAAAAATACGGATTAAGTTGTTCATTAACATCTCCTTAAACAAAAAGTGCGGCTAAAATTAACCGCACTTTTAATCAAATTAAAAATTAAAGGTAGTAATGTTCTACATAGTTTAATTTGTCGTCAAGTTTTAATACTAACGGCTGACCGGTCGGAATTTCAAAATCCATAATTTCTTCATCAGAAATACCGATAATATGTTTTGCCAACGCACGAAGGGAGTTACCATGTGCCACAACCAAAACACGTTTACCGGAAAGCATTGCCGGTGCAATTTGATCTTCCCAGAATGGAAGCGCGCGTTCTAGGGTAAGTTTTAAGTTCTCTGCATTTGGCACCACATCAGATGGAAGATTTGCATAACGACGGTCATTGTGTGCAGAATTTGGATCTTTTGGATCTAAATCCGGCGGGGAAATATCATAAGAACGGCGCCAAATATGTACTTGTTCATCACCATATTGTTCTGCCGTTGCTTTTTTATCCAAGCCTTGTAATGCACCATAATGACGCTCATTTAAACGCCAGTTTTTCACTTGAGGAATCCATAACTGATGCGATTCTTCCAACACGATATTACAAGTTTTAATCGCTCGGGTTAATACTGAAGTAAACGCAATATCAAATTCATAGCCTGCATCTAATAATTTTTTACCTGCCGCTTTAGCCTCTTCCACACCACGTTCGGTTAAATTAACATCACGCCAACCGGTGAATAAATTTTTCGCATTCCATTCACTAAAACCGTGACGAATGAATACTAATTCCATGGGGATCTCCTCATATTTTAACTAAAAAAGAATGCGCACTTTATAGCAAAAAATCCCTTTGTTTAAAAGCAAAAAGGCAGGATTTCCTGATCTTCCGCAAAAAATCCGAGCGAAACTTTTTCGCCTTTCAACAAATATGATAAGATTTGCGCAGTTTTGTGAATTAGGATGAATTATGTCGCTTTTTCTCTTCCGCCCAAAAACATCATCGATTTTAACCGCACTTTTTTATTGTGCGGCGTTGTTGTTTTCAGCCAATAGCCAAGGTGCCGATCTCAACCAAATTCAACAACAAATCAAACAACAAGAATCTAAACTTGCCGAACAAAAACGTGAGCAGGCAAAGCTCCAATCCACCCTAAAAAATCAAGAAAGCCAAATTAATTCCGTCGTAGGCAAATTGCGCGAAACAGAACTCAGCCTTAAAGAGATTCGTAAACAAATTTCAGAAGCAGATAAACAAATCAAACAATTAGAAAAACAAGAACGCGAGCAAAAAGCAAAACTTGCCAAGCAAATTGATGTGATTTATCGTTCGGGATTAAATCCCTCCGTGTTAGAAAGAATGCTATCGGAAGATGCCCAAAAAGCGGCTCGAATGAAGGTGTACTATGAGCATTTAAATCAAACACGCATTGAGATGATTCATCATCTGCAAGCGACACAAGCACAGATTGTAAAACAAAAAGAAGCTATTTTAGGGCAACAACAAAGCCATAAAGATCAACTATCAACGCAAAAAAAGCAGCAACAAGAATTAGAAAAAGTTCAACGTGAACGCCAATCTACATTAAATGAAATAAATAGAAATATTAATAAGGATCAAAATAAATTAGAACGTTTACGTGCTAATGAAACGGCATTACGCCAAGAAATTCAACGTGCAGAACAAGCAGCCCGCCAACAAGAACAACGTGAGCGGGAGGCTTTGACACAACGTAAACAAGCGGAAGAAAAACGCACCGCTAAACCCTATAAACCTACGGTACAAGAGCGTCAGCTAATGAATAGTACCAATGGTTTAGGTTCGGCTAAACGTCAGTATAGTAAACCGGTAAACGGTTCAACGCTATACGCATTTGGCTCCACTCAAGCCGGTGAAGCCCGCTGGAAGGGGATGGTCATTAGCGCTCCAAACGGTACGCCCGTACGGGCTATTGCCAACGGTCGGGTCATTCTAGCGGGTCAACTTAACGGCTACGGATATATGGTGATTATCAAACACGGGGATAGCGATCTAAGTTTATATGGTTTCAATCAAGCGGTTTTCGTTAAACCAAATCAACTTGTTTCAGCCGGACAAACCATTGCACAGGTGGGCAATACTGGTGAAGTCTCCCGTCCGGCATTGTATTTTGGTATCAGCCGTAAGGGTGTTCCGGTCAATCCGGCAGGGTGGATAAAATAATGAATGTTTCATTAAAAAATGCGATCAAAAATTTCACTCTTTTTTCTACCGCACTTTTCTCAACTTTAGCCATTGCGCAAAGCAAACTCGCCATCGTCATTGATGATGTGGGCTACCATCCTAAAGAAGATGCAGCAATTTTTTCAATGCCTCGTGAAATCTCTGTGGCGATTATCCCCGTAGCCCCCTACGCCAAAGCCCGTAACCAAGAAGCCAAAAATCAAGGGCGTGATATTCTGATTCATATGCCTATGCAACCCATAGGGCAAACGAAAATTGAAGAAGGCGGACTACATTTAGGTATGTCAGCAGAACAAGTCATACAACGTGTTCAAGCGGCTAAAAATATCGTGAACTATGCGATAGGAATGAATAACCACATGGGGAGTGCCGCCACTGCAGACAGCACACTAATGCGCCACCTTATGAGTGCACTTCATGAACAACGTTTGTTCTTTTTAGATAGCCGAACAATCGGGCGTTCCGTTGCCGGAAAAATCGCTAAAGAACAAGGTGTACGTTCACTTGATCGTCATATTTTCTTAGATGATAGTAATGAATTTTCTGATGTACAGCGCCAGTTTCAAGCCGCTATTCAATATGCGAGAAAACACGGCACAGCTATCGCTATCGGGCATCCTCGGAAAAATACGGTAGCCGTTCTCAAACAAGGCTTACAACATCTCCCCTCAGATATTCAACTTGTTGGAATAGGAAGCTTATGGCGAAATGAACGTATTGTCCCACCAAAGCCATTTATTTTATTGTTTAACGATATTCCAGCACCAACTTCCACCGCCCCCTACGAGCCGGTACCACTATTGCGCGGTGTACCCAAGTAAAGCACCACTTTTCTTGATTTATTAATAGGGAAAGATAGTAATATCAATAAACAATTTTGCTATATCAAAGATAGACTATTCCACCCCTCTTTCATCTCTGACCAATAAAAATCTGCACCTTCAACACTCAAGGTGCGGATTACCGGTCTTATTTCGCCTCAAATACCAAAATTGCGCCTGAGTTTTGCATTTGCATGTTTTGTTTGCTGTCCAATCCAAGTGAAGCGCCTGCTGTATCAGTCATCACGTAAATTTTGCTACCATCGTGGTTGACTTCCACATTACGGTAGCGATTCGGGCTGGTGAAATGTTTGTAGAGTTCACCTTGAACATCATCACTGTTACCATTCAATGGCATACGATAAATTCCGCCACTTTTCAGCCCTGATACTAAAATAGAATTACGCCACTCTTTCACTTTGCCGTCTTTCGGATAGTAAGCAATGCTTGAAAGTGCCGCAGTTGGCCAACATAAATAACTGGAATCCGGACAATTCGGATCGAACATATTATGTCCATTACGTACGGTGAAGAAAGTTTTTAGCGGATTACGATAATTTTCTTCCTGTTTAAAATCGGTCTCTTTTTGCGCCACCATTTTATTTGGCGCTTCCCCACCTGAGGTTTCAAATTTCGTATCGCCGATGGTTTCCGGTAAAGTATTACATTTGTCTGCTGTCGCGTAACTGGTATAAACATAATTTTGATTATCTGGATAACCTGCCACGTGTGGCCAACCATAGTTCGCACCGGCTTCTAATAAATTCACTTCATCATCAGACCCCGGACCTTGTTCTTCTTGGAATAACTTATCGCCTACAAATACAATGCCCTGTGGATTACGATGTCCATAGGTATAAACATGGCTTCTCACGCCATTAATGACCGGATTATCTTCGGGAATCGAACCATCAATATTGAAACGCAAAGTTTTTCCTTCATAAGCAGCAAAATCTTTGTTATCCACCTCTTGTTGGGTCGGTAAGCGTTGCGCACGATCCGCATAGCAAGTACGGGAATATTGGTTAGCGCCTTGATTACCGATAGTATAGTAAAGTTTTCCGTCCGGTCCTAAACGCAGGCGACCACCTTGGTGATCGGTGAAAGAAGCCAGGTTATCTAACACAATCTCCGTTTTTTCCACGTTACGGGCGTTTTTATCCAAAGTGAGTTTGACGATTTTAGTATGTTCTTGACCGTCTTTTCCTTTATACGCATAGGCAGCATAAAGTATATTGTCCCCTTTGCCTGATAAAAAATTCGGATCGAGCGTTAAACCTAACAACCCTTGCTGTTGTCCACCGTTTACCACATCATCAAAATGATGAATCACTTGGTGTTTGCCAGTTTCCGCATCCACTAATAAAATATTGCCACCTACTTCCGTGACCCAAAGCTGCCCGTTCCGGTCAATCGCCATATCCCACGGGCTTTGCAACCCCTCTACTAAGACTTTACCGCTAAACGGCTCCGCCTGCTGAGTATTAAATGTATCACCAACTTTGGCAAAAGAAGTCGAAGTGATTAGCCCTAAAGCCAAGAAAAGTGCGGTCTTTTTCATAAAAGTTCCTTATGTATTGTAAAAAAGTGATGAATACTAACATAGTTACTTAGGGAAAATATAGAGTTATCAACCCTTGCAAGTTATTCCCATTTTCTCACCATATCCAGATGAGGAATACCCTCTTCCAAATAGACATCTGATAACGCTTTAAATCCAAAATATTCATATTGAACATAGCCCAAAAAACAAAATAAGGGGATTGCCTCTCCCTTTTTATTCCCCCTACACCTTCAAACATGCCACAAAATGAGTGCCGTTATCAGTATTAAATGCCGGTTTTTGTGTACTACAACGTTCATCTGCCAACGGACATCTTGTACGGAAGACACAACCTGAAGGCGGGTTAATCGGAGAAGGAAGATCGCCTTCTAACAGCTGAATATTTTTATTTCGTTCCAATTTGGGAGCGGGAATCGGTACAGCAGACATCAAAGCTTTGGTATAAGGGTGTTTAGTGTGATGATACACTTCATCATCACTTCCCAATTCCATGGCGTTGCCTAAATACATCACCAATACACGGTCGGAAATATGTTTTACCACTGCAAGATCATGGGCAATAAAAATCAGCGACAGTCCCATTTCTTCTTGTAATGATTTCAACAAATTCACCACTTGGGCTTGAATAGATACATCCAATGCGGAAACTGGCTCATCACAAATAATCATTTTCGGCTCAATAATTAATGCACGGGCAATACCAATACGCTGACATTGTCCCCCTGAGAATTCGTGCGGATTGGGAAGTGATGATGAGGTATACAATCACACTAAGCACCCTTACACCAAAGCGCTAATGTCTGCGGTACCGATTCCCGCTCCCAAATTGGAACGAAATAAAAATATTCAGCTGTTAGAAGGCGATCTTCCTTCTCCGATTAACCCGCCTTCAGGTTGTGTCTTCCGTACAAGATGTCCGTTGGCAGATGAACGTTGTAGTACACAAAAACCGGCATTTAATACTGATAACGGCACTCATTTTGTGGCATGTTTGAAGGTGTAGGGGG
>NZ_MLHN01000018.1 GCF_001999285.1 Rodentibacter genomosp. 1 | reverse complement strand
CTGGTTTAGCAGGCTCTTCCGGCTCCGGTTGAACAGGCTCTTCCGGTTCTGGTTGAGCTGGCTCTTCTGGCTCTGGTTGAGCCGGTTCTTCCGGTTCTGGTTGAGCAGGTTTTTCAGGTTCTGGTTGAACAGGATTTTCCGGCTCTGGCTGAGCTGGCTCTTCCGGATCCGGTTGAGCAGGTTTTTCAGGTTCTGGTTGAACCGGTTCTTCCGGTTCTGGCTGAGCAGGTTTTTCAGGTTCTGGTTGAACAGGATTTTCCGGTTCTGGTTGAGCAGGCTCTTCTGGCTCTGGTTGAACTGGTTCTTCTGGTTTAATTGGAGTTTCTACTTCTTCTTTTGATTGCTGTAAGCTTGGCTTGATTAATGATCCTTTATGTTTATTTGACGTAGCAGCAGCCACCCCAGCAATACCCACAGCCCCTAATCCCCAAATTGCTAAATTTTTCATCGAGGGTGAAATCACTTCACTAGCAAGAATTGGTTGAGAGTAAAAGGCTGCCTGCGAAGCATTTTCAGCCGTTGCAAAAGTCGCATTGATCTCTGCTAAATAAGTCTTACTCTCAATAGGATAAGCAGACTGATAGTTGTCTAAAATTAAGTTTGGCGTATCACCTTCAACATAGATCTTTAAATCACCATCAATCAGTTCTGATTTCACTTCTTGAATAAGTTGACCATTCTCATCAAATAGTTGATATTGGGTATCTGGTTGAGCAGCTAAGTGGAGAGTTTCAGTGGTTGAAAGAGTAATTTCTATTACTTCGCCGTGATGAACGACACGCAGAGAGTTTGCCATTTGGATTCCTTTTAATATATAGGCAGGTATAAATTCTGCGCGATTTTATCAGTAAAAAATATTAAAAAGAAGTTATCGAATCTGTTTTTAATAATCAATAGTAGATTTCTATTGATTGTTAATTAAAACCTGATCTAAGTCGGATTTTAAACTAAGTCTAACTCAGCCCTTAAAATTGCGATTGATAGCCTACATCCTATCGCATTAGCATTAGCAGAGTATCATTAAAACTCATATTAAAGAGGGCAGGCAAAAAATCGCTTACAATTTAAAATAGAAGAAATACTATTTACAAAAAAGATGAAAATCATATTGTTAAATATAGGTGAACTCTTCAAATCAAAGATTTTCTATCAACTTTATGTTTAACGAATAACGAGTATACAAAAATCCTTTCTTTTGACAATCGGTAACTGACCATTTAAATTTAGTAAGATAAAAAGAATAAATTAATCAAAAAACATAGATAAAACTATATTTTGAATACAACAAGATAACATTTTCCTATTCTCTATAAACATCACACAATGAAAAACACAGCATTAGTTGATTTATTCCTCAATGAATATTGGATTGAAAAAGGGCTTTCTGAAAATACCGTGCAATCTTATCGGCTGGATCTGACCGCATTTTGCCATTGGTTGGATCAACATAATCTTTCCCTTGAAACCTTGGATGCGGTGGATTTACAACATTTTCTCGGGGAACGGGTCGAGCAAGGCTATAAAGCGACCAGTACTGCGCGGCTATTAAGTGCCATGCGGAAATTATTCCAGTATTTATACCGTGAAAAATATCGTGCGGATGATCCGAGTGCAATATTAAGCTCGCCCAAATTACCAAGCCGTCTGCCAAAATATTTAAGCGAACAACAGGTTACCGATTTACTCAATACGCCTAATGTAGAAATCCCTTTAGAATTGCGTGATAAAGCGATGTTGGAATTGCTTTACGCCACAGGTTTGCGTGTCACGGAATTGGTTTCGCTCACCATTGAAAATATGAGCGTACAACAAGGGGTTGTGCGGGTCATCGGCAAAGGGAACAAAGAACGTATTGTTCCGATGGGGGAAGAAGCTGTATATTGGGTTCGCCAATTTATGCTTTATGCTCGCCCCATTTTATTAGACGGACAAAGTTCCGATATTGTCTTCCCTAGCCAACGGGCGCAACAAATGACCCGCCAAACTTTCTGGCATCGTATTAAACATTATGCCGTGCTTGCCGATATTGATAGTAATGCACTCTCGCCGCATGTGCTTCGCCACGCCTTCGCCACCCATTTAGTGAACCACGGAGCAGATTTACGGGTGGTACAAATGCTACTCGGACATAGTGATTTATCCACTACACAAATCTATACTCATGTGGCGAAAGAACGTTTGAAACGCTTGCATGAACGATTCCACCCTAGAGGCTAAAAAGTGAGGTTAAAAATCACCGCACTTTTGCTACATCAGGGTATTATGTAGCAGCTGCACAAACCTGTTTTTGAAGTAGGGACACACTGAGTGTGTCCGTATTTCAATATGTTATAAGCGGACACACGCAGTGTGTCCCATGTATATCTAAATTCAGTTATACTCAGCAATACAAGTCGTTATCGGCATCTCGTTGTGTCCCCACATATTGTTGAAATTTCTGTTTTTGTGCATTTGCTAATAACACCCCAACATCACTATGGGATGTCTCACAAAACTACTTCAATGCCAACACTCTCGCCACATTTTGTGCGGCGGAAATTAAGTTCTGTTCGCCTTGTTTGAGAATATCAGGCAATGCGCCTAACTGACGAATAATCGGGAACACCGCATCAATACCATGGGCATAAACAACATCGTAGTCTTCACGCAAACAGCCGACAATGGCAATCACCGGTTTATTGAATTGTTTTGCCGTCCGTGCTACCCCAATCGGGGTTTTGCCCATAATACTTTGCGCATCCATTCGCCCTTCGCCGGTAATGATATAATCTGCGTCTTGCACGTAATCAACAAGACGTAAATTTTCTAACACAATTTGTACGCCGGCTTTAAGCTGTACATTTGGCAATAACAACAATCCGCCGCCCATACCCCCTGCCGCTCCTGCACCTGCTTGCTCGGCAATATCCTTACCGCAATCCCGTTTGGCAATTTTCGCAAAATGGGCTAATGCGCAATCAAGTTGTTGTACCATCTCCGCTGTCGCCCCTTTTTGCGGGCCGAAAATAGCAGAGGCACCACGCTCGCTACAAAGAGGATTATTCACATCGCAAGCCACTTCAATCTGTATATTTTGTAAGCGCGCGTCCAATTTTTGAAAATCAATTTTTTCAATCTTCGCTAATTCTGCCCCACCAAAGCCAATTTGATTGCCTTGAATATCCAGAAATTGTATGCCTAGTGCCTGCAACATCCCCACGCCACCGTCATTGGTTGCGCTACCGCCAATGCCAAGAATGAGTTTTTCTACCCCAAACTCAAGGGCTTGTTTAATTAATTCACCCGTGCCATAACTGGTGGTGAGTAACGGATTACGTTTTTCCGCTGAAACCAAATGCAATCCCGAAGCTGCTGCCATTTCTATAATTGCGGTTTTACCATCACCGGATAACCCAAAGAAACTGTTGATTTTTTCCCCCAAGGGTGCGGTAACTTCACATTCCACGATTTTACCTTGGGTCGCATCTACTAAGGATTGCACTGTCCCTTCACCACCATCTGCCATAGGTAATTTCACATATTCCGCATCAGGAAAAACACGTTTAAAGCCTGTTTCAATGGCAGTTGCCACTTCAAGTGCGGTTAAACTTTCTTTAAAAGAATCAGGGGCTATCACAATCTTCATTTTGTACTCCTTGATTAGAATAAGTTAAAGACACCGAAAATTAAGGTAGAAATGAGGGTTATCACTAAACCGACCGCACTTTCGTAAGGAATCAATTTTAAACGCTCTTTCATCTCCATATTTACACTACCACCGGTGGCGTGGAAAAAAGAGCCGTGAGGCATATGATCAAATACTGTCGCCCCGGCATGAATCATCGCTGCTCCGGCGAGGCTGCTCACGCCAAGTTCCAATAAGGTACTGCTGAAGACATTAGAGGCAACTGCTGTGCCTGCGGTAGTAGAAGCGGTGGCAAGAGACATTAATGCCCCTGAAATCGGTGCAAGAATGTAGGAAGGCAAGCCGGAATGTTCCAATCCTTGAATCAACACATCTTTCAAACCGGAATTGGCAATAATGCCTGCTAATGCGCCCGTGCCAAGTAACATAATCGCCACCGGAGCCATTTTTCCCAAACCACTGATAGCATAGCTGTTTGCTTGGCGCAATTTTCCCATACAAAGTGCACCGATTAAGCCGCCTAGTGGTAAGGCGATAAGCGGATCCACTTTAATATCAAACAAAGGGCGAAGGGCAAGGAGTAAAATCGCCACTAACGGGGCAACAAGTGCGGTTAAAAATGAAGGTAAATTTTGACTTTCAACCATCACGACTTCTTTATCCGTCACTTTGGAACCTTTATTGATTAGTCGTTTTGCCAAGAAATAGGTGAGCATTAAGCCAAATATTGCCGGAATAACACCAGCCATCATCACGGAAGTCAGCGGCAAATGAAAAGTATCCGCCGCCGCAATGGCATTGGGGTTTGGTGACATAATATTGCCCGCTTTCCCCCCTCCAATCATTGCCAATAAAATCGCCGCCTTGGATAAATCGGTACGGCGTGCCAAAGCTAAAGCAATCGGCGAAACGGTAATTACCGCCACATCCACAAATACCCCGACTGCCGTTAGGATCATCGTAGCTAATGCCAACGCCAATAACGCACGGGTTTCACCGAGCTTATTGGTGATGGTTTCCGCAATAGAATTTGCCGCGCCGGATTCAATCAATACACCGGCCAGCACACCGGCTGCCAAAATACGCATCACAGCAGTCGTAATTCCTTGTGCGCCACCGATCATTAAGCTCACGGTTTGTGATAAATCCACACCACCAACCAAACCTCCCACCAATGCACCCACTAACATTCCATAAGCAGGCGATACTTTTCTCAAAATCAGGAAAATGGCGACGACCAACGCCACCAATGCCCCCAAAGCAGATACGGTTGTCATAATTTCTCTCCTCTTGAATAATAAGATCAGAGAGATTATTTCTTGTTTCACGAAAAATTGCTTTATTCATACCAACAAAAAAGTGCGGTTAAATCTGCTAAAATTTATTAGTTTGAACAAATCAATGACCTAATTCTATTCCTAAATAAAGACTCAACACCTCATCTATCTTGTTGAAAGAGAAGCCTGTTATTTGTTCAATTTTAGAAAGTCGACAAGCGAGGGGATTAGGGGAAATAAACTGTTTTTCAGTGATGTGAAGACGATCACAGTTTTAAAATAAAGTTTTTTCGCTCTTGAATCATTGTTTTTATTTTGTTGCTTTTTTGTAACCTTCTTCACTAGAAGAAAATTTCTATAAATTCTTCTATCATTCAGCAAAATAAAGCCCAATTTCCAATTTCCAATTTCCAATTTCCAATGACAATGACGGTTCTAGGTGCATTTAGCATGATATGAAACAATACGGTTGAAGAAGAGTATTTAGGTATTATGTAGCAGTTGCACAAATCTGTTTTTGGGTTAGCTTGTAGGGAATACACTGTGTGTATCCAAATTTTAACCTATTGAAATAACTTGATTTTTATAACGGACACACTCAGTGTGTCTCTACATGTCGTTTTCTTTGATCTTTAATCATTCTTACTGTTTATAACTAATACCGTACTCAAATAAAGGCTCAATGAATCATCTATCTTATTGAAAGACAACCCAGTTATTTGTTCAATCTTAGAAAGTCGATAACGTAGGGTATTGGGGTGAATAAACAATTTTTCGGCAGCGAGATGGAGATCGCAATTTGCCCAAAAATACTGTTGTAGTGTTTTATAAAGCGTGGCATTTTCCTCAGCAAATAAGGGCGTTATCGGCTTTAACAATTCCTTACCTTGCCAAGAATAGGATAGCCCTGTCAACAGCACCGGCAAACGATATTCCTCAAAACGATAAAGATTTTTTCTCGGATGATATTTCATACCGTAAGCCAAGGTACTTTGGGCACTTTGAAAAGAAAGGGGAAGTTGTTCGGATAAGGGCACATTCAAACTTGCACCGACTGCAATTTTATAATTCTGTTTTGTGTAATCTTTCGGGAGTAAGGTTTTTATTTGCTGAGAAAGTGCGGTTGAAATCGACAGTGTTTTTAATACGACAATTTGATCGAGCGATAAAATCGCCACATCCTGCGCAAATTCAGGTTGCTCTAAATAATTGATCAAATGCTGTAAGGAATCAGGATTCGGGGATAACAATTTAATCAAAATCACCACTCGGGATTGGGTTAAATCAAAAGCAAAAAATTTGGCTTGTTGCTCGGTTTCTTGCCAATTCAAATCGCCACGCAATAACTGCAAAATAAACTCTTCTTTGTAACGGCGGCGCCAACTTTCTTGCTCCAATAATGCGTGTTGCTCTACAATCAATTCTGCGGTCATTTTTACCAATTCCGCATATTGTTTCACCTGCGCTGGCTCACCGGAAATTCCCACCACCCCAATCGCTTTTCCTAAATAATGAATAGGTAGATTAATCCCCGGCCGAGCCTCGAAATTCCATTTTTGCGCTAAGCGTTGATCTACTTCCACAACCCTATTTTCCCGTAACGCCAACACCGCTCCGGTATGTCTTTGCGACAAACGCTCAGGATTACCGGAAGCAATAATCACGCCGTTATCATTCATCACGTTTACGGAATAATGGATAATTTTCATTGCTCGTTTCACAATTTTTTGGGCTATTACTGTGTTAAGCTGCATTTTTGTTTTCTCATCAATAGGAAGAAAGCCTATACGTTATCGGCTATAAGGGGATGTCGTCAATAAACTTCCTAAGTCGGAAGTTTTAACCACACTTTTTTTGTCAAAATGTTTGCTCTTGATCACATTTTTGAATTTTGCTCATTGCAAGTTAGTAACATTCCTTTAACATAAGATCCTGTTCATTTGATTAAAAATGTAGAGGGTTCTATGAACACAACATCTTCACTCAAAAACCATAAAAACGGAATGATATTCCTTGCGGATATTCTTCTCTTTTTTGTTTTATTAAAATGTTTACCCTTTGCCCCGAAGGAAAACGCTGGGCTTGCATTATTGGCTTTTATTGCAGTGCTTTGGTTAAGCGAAGCATTACACGTTACCATTACGGCATTACTTGTTCCATTGCTTGCCGTTTCATTAGACTTAGTTTCAACAAAACAGGCTCTTGCAGCCTTTTCTGACCCCACAATATTCTTATTTTTCGGTGGGTTTGCATTAGCAACAGCATTACATATGCAAAAACTGGATAGAATGATTGCCAATAAAATTATGGCACTCGCTAAAGGTAATCTTTTTGTCGCAGTAATTTATCTCTTCTTGATCACCGCTTTTCTTTCAATGTGGATGAGTAATACTGCGACTGCGGCAATGATGTTACCACTCGCAATGGGTATTTTAAGCAATATGGATCGTGAAAAAGAGCATAATACTTATGTATTTGTCTTGTTGGGAATTGCCTATAGCGCAAGTATTGGCGGAATGGGAACCTTAGTTGGTAGTCCGCCAAACGCGATTGTAGCGAGTAACTTACACCTCACGTTCTCAGATTGGCTATGGTACGGATTACCGATTATGTTAATTTTATTGCCGTTAATGATTGGTACGCTTTTCATCGTATTCAAACCTAAACTCAATAAACACTTTGAACAATCTTTTGATAAAATTGAGATGAATCCACAACGGATTTTAACTTTGCTGATCTTTGTATTTATCGCACTTTGTTGGGTATTTAGTAGCAAAATTAATCCGCTCATTTCAGGCTTATTGGGGTTACCAAAAAACATTGCGAGCTTTGATAGTGTAGTTGCGTTACTTGCGGCGATTATTATCTGTGCAACCGGCGTGGCGAGTTGGAAACAAATCCAAGACAATACCGATTGGGGCGTGTTAATGCTCTTTGGTGGCGGTTTAACCTTAAGTGCAGTATTGAAAGATTCCGGTGCAAGTAAGATTCTCGCTGATGGCATTGTCTTCTTAGTTCAAGGGCAACATTATTACTTAATTGGTTTACTCGTTGCGGCATTTATCATTTTCTTAACCGAATTTACCTCCAATACCGCTAGTGCAGCCTTGCTGGTACCAATCTTCATTTCTATCGCCCAGTCCCTAGGAATCCCAGAAATTGGTCTTGCATTAATTATCGGTTTGGGTGCATCCTGTGCATTTATGTTGCCGGTGGCAACACCGCCAAATGCTATTGTGTTTGGTAGCGGTCAAGTCAAACAAAGTGAAATGGTGCGTGCTGGTGTTGTACTCAATATTGTCTGTGTCTTCGTGATTGCAACATTCGGTTATTTTTTCTGGCTTAACTAGTTCAAAAATGCCATAAAAAACGACCGCTCTTTATCCAAGTGCGGTCGTTTTTCTTTCCGTTTAATCTAAATGTTCATGACTACTTAAAAAACCACCACTTTGATGTTTCCAAAGTTTGGCGTACAAGCCATTTTGTTCAAGCAATTCACTATGTGTGCCCTGCTCCACAATTTGACCTTTATCTAACACAATCAAACGGTCCATTGCCGCAATGGTGGATAAACGGTGGGCAATAGCGATCACCGTTTTATTTTCCATCATTTTATCAAGGCTTTCTTGAATCGCTACTTCCACTTCAGAATCCAACGCACTGGTCGCTTCATCCAGTAACAAAATCGGTGCATCTTTCAACATCACACGGGCAATGGCTATACGCTGGCGCTGACCACCGGACAGTTTAACGCCTCGCTCACCCACGTGCGCATCATAACCTTTTCGTCCTTGTGCATCCGTCAAGAACGGAATGAAATCCGCGGCTTCAGCCCGTTCTGCTGCCCATTGCATTTCTTCATCTGTGGCAGTTGGGCGACCATAAATAATATTGTCACGGACAGAACGATGTAATAGTGAAGTATCTTGTGTCACCAAACCAATTTGACTACGTAAACTTTCTTGTTGCACATCCAAGACATTTTGTCCGTCAATGGTGATTGTACCGTGCTGTGCCTCATAAAAGCGCAGCAAGAGATTAACAATGGTCGATTTACCCGCACCGGAACGCCCGATTAACCCGACTTTTTCGCCCGGTTTGATGGTGAGATTAAAATGATTTAATAGCGGTTTTGTCGGATCATAGGCAAAGGTAATATTATTAAATTTAATTTCCCCTTGCTTGACCTGTAATGGTGGGCAATTCGGTTTATCAACAATCGTGTGCGGTTTTGTCAGGGTTGCCATTCCATCATTTACAGTACCAATATTCTCAAATAAACGTGCCGATTCCCACATAATCCAACGAGACAATCCATTCACACGCAATGCCATTGCAGTCGCAGTGGCAATCGCTCCGACACCCACTTGCCCTTGTTGCCATAAAATAACGCCCAATATAGCAGTGGTTAAGGTTAAGAAAATATTGCTGGCATAAGTTAAGGTATCAAGGGAGCTGGCAAGACGCATTTGCGCATGTACTGTTACCATAAATTCTTCCATTGATCGTTTTGCATATGCCGCTTCACGTGAACCGTGAGAGAATAATTTTACTGTCGCAATATTGGAATAAGCATCGGTGACACGTCCTGTCATCAAAGAACGGGCATCAGCTTGGCGCTCCGCCGTTTTCGCTAAACGAGGAATCAGCAATTTCAAGATTGTGATAAAGAGGAAAATCCAAATGGCGAAGGGCAATAAGAACCAAATATCTAACGCCGCCAACACCAAACCTGAGGTGATAAAATACACCGCCACATAAACCAACATATCCGCAATTGTCATCACCGTATCACGCACAGCAAGGGCAGTTTGCATCACTTTTGCAGAAACACGACCGGCAAATTCATCTTGGTAGAAACTCAAACTTTGCCCAAGCATCAGACGGTGGAAATTCCAACGCAGCCGCATCGGAAATACCCCCTGCAAGGTTTGTAACCGAACATTCACACCAATAAAAGACCACACAATACTCAATAAAAGCAGTGCGGCCATCCCGATCAATAAATGCCCTTTTTCTTGCCATAAGGTTGTCGGTGTATAAGCGCCAAGCCAATCCACGAGCAACCCCATAAATTGGAATAGTAATGCTTCCATTATGCCGGTTCCAACCGTTAAAATCGCCAGTAAGAAAATCCAGCCTTTCATCCCGTCAATACTCGACCATATAAAACGGAACAGTCCTTTTTCCGGCGTTGTTGGATTGCTTTCCGGATAAGGATTTAAACGGTTTTCAAACCATGAAAAAATTTTATCGAACATAAGATTTCCTTAAAAAAGCAAAAGGCAACATAAGGCTGCCTTTGAAGTGGCGCATTATAGCGTAAAAATCCCTCAAATTACAGTGAGCGAAATTTACACTTTACGATAAAGACTTGGGGAAACTTGATAGGTATTTTTAAAAGCCTTGCTGAAATGAGCCTCTGATTGATAACCAACTTCTAAGGCAATTGCCAAGACGGTTTTCTGCGACTGTTTTAATAAAAATGCCGCCAAATCTAACCGCACTTTGGTAAGAAATCGACCGGGGGACATACCAATCTGCTGCTGAAATACACGGATAAAATTAGCACGAGACATTGACGCCAACTCTGCCAGTTGCTCAATGCGCCAATCTTGTGCCGGTGCTTGTAAAAGCCGAAGGATCACAGGATTGAGTCGTTTATCTTGAAGCGCATACAGTACACCCTGCCCCATCATCCCAAAACTGATGACGTGACGGATAATATAAATAAATAACACATTGGCCAATGCATCAATCACGGATTGATTACCGTTTTCTTGTTTCATTGCTTCTTGCAAAAATAATTGCACAAGAGGTTGGATTGAGGTATTACGCAAGTTCAGATGTAAATAATCAGGTAAGGATGTTGTGAGTAGTGCATTTTTCTGATAATAAAATGCCCCGCAAAACATTTTTAAATCTGCAGCCCCATGCCCAATTTTTTGTACTTCAAACACTCCATACTTGCTTTTATGAGAGGGTGTGTTTTCCTTGTTTTCCGGCAGATTTCCCATTAAGTGCGGTCGTTCTTGTGGAAGAAAAAAGATATCGCCTTGTGTTAAATGAAATCGTTGATCCTCAAGAGTAAGCCAACATTCCCCTTCTTCGATCAAATGAAAAATCCCTTTACTATTTGAATGTTCATTATGTTCCACTTGCCACTCGCCCTGAAATTCGCAACGAATGTTAATTTCGCCCCTAACTTGAGCGAAGTGAACCAGTTTATCTAAGTAATCCATGATGAGACTCCAACCATATAAGTTGAGACAAATTGGCAAGTATGTTTGCACAAACGGTCTATAATTTGCCCCGAAATTAATCATCATTACACAATCCTATTTTAGGAGAAAACATTATGTTTACCGATTGGAAAGAACACACTTCACATGTAAAAAAATCATTTGGCGAGCTTGGCAAAAAACACCCTAAAATGTTGCAAGCCTATCAAGCATTAGGTGCCGCAGCGGCTGAAGGTAATATACTTGATGCCAAAACCCGTGAATTAATCGCCCTTGCGGTGGCAGTTACCACTCGTTGTGAAAGCTGCATTAGCGTTCATGCGGAAGAAGCGGTAAAAGCCGGTGCGACCGAAGCCGAAGTTTCTGCTGCATTGGCAATGTCTATCGCACTCAATGCCGGTGCGGCTTATACCTATTCCTTGCGTGCATTAGAAGCGTTTAATGTACAAAAAGGAGAATAATTTTTCTAAAATTATTCATACTATATCGGCGTTCAATGAACGCCTTTTTATTACCACAAATTCAATTTTTCCATCTGGGCAATCACCTCTTTCACTTGAATTTCCGCCATTAAATTTTTCCCCTTCAATTTAGTTGCCCAAGGCAATTCAGAGGAAGGTCGGCCAAATTCCTTTTGCACATTTTCTTCATACACCGATACCACATTTTCTCTATTATTATAAGGCGCAGTACGCAATGGATTGTGATAGGCATATAATCCGATGACCGGTGTGCCTTGCGTTGTGGCAATATGAGCAGGACCGGAATCCGGCGAAAGCACAAGATCAACCTTAGCAATCAATGCGGTAAGTTGTTTTAAACTCGTTTTTCCAGCGACGTTGGTAGGCGTGAAGTCACAGAGTGCGGTGATTTTCTCCACCATTTCCACCTCCCGTTTTGCCGGTGAACTACAAAAAATCACGTTCACATTATGTTGGTTCGCAATATTTGCCACTTCTGCATAACGTGCCACCAACCAATCTTTTTCAGCTTTGCTGGAACAAGGGGAAATTAATAAATTTTTACGGGTCGGAGCAATAAATTGTTGTGCAAATTGTTTATCTTCTTCAGAAATCACAAACTGCCAATTGAGTTCGCTTTTTGGTACACCAATATATTCGGCGAACGCCATAAAACCGTCTAATACATGAGGTGATATGGGATCGTTCACACGGCGATTCACAAAAAGCCACTGTCCCTCACGGGAACGTTTTTGACCAAAACCGATTTTATATTTTGCCTTAATACCTAAAGAAAGGATGGAAGTTCGAAATGCCGTTTGCATATTTAATAATGCATCAAAATGGGTATTTTTAAGCTGCTGCCATAAAGAAAAAATCCCTTTCCAACCCGTTTTCTTATCATAAGGAATCAGCCTAACATTAGGTATTCCCTCTAACAATGTGGCTTCCGTTTTCCCCACAATCCAAGTGATTTTGGTTTGTGGATAATACGTCTGAATGCGTTGCACCACAGCAAGGGCATGACACACATCCCCCACCGCAGAAAGGCGAAGAATACAAAGCGTGGTTGGCGTGTCGGTAAAAAGCAGCATAGCGATTCCTTTCTCGTTTAAATTGGCATTATTTTAAAGTAGAATGAGGGCATTTTCTATCATTCAATCCACATAAAATGTTTGAGTTCCAACAGGATAACCAATTTTTTCTCTTTAATTTTGACCGCACTTTTGACCAACCACATCAGTTTTTCGATCCGCAATATTGGCAAACACAACAGCGTATTCTTGGTTCAGCACAAGGACGAGGAACGACTTATTTTTTGGCAACACAAGATTGGTTTGGGGTCAATTGTGCACTTCGTCATTATTATCGGGGTGGTTTATGGGGAAAATTCAATAAAGATCGTTATTATTTTTCATCTCTTTCCCAAACTCGTAGTTTCGCAGAATTTTTTTTATTACAACGCTTGTATGATGCGGGTTTGCCCGTTCCAAAACCTATCGGCGCACGGGTAAAAAAAGGGCAATTCGGTTTTTGTTATCAAGCGGATATCCTCACAGAAAAAATCGAAAATGCACAGGATCTGACCGCACTTTTACAAACCCAGAGACTAGCGGATGAAGTTTGGCAACAAATCGGTGGGCTAATTCGTCAATTACACGATTTGCAAATTTGCCATACGGATCTCAATGCTCACAATATTCTTGTTCAATACACTGAATCGGAACAAAAATGTTGGCTACTTGATTTTGATAAGTGCGGTGAAAAATCAGGAGATTTTTGGAAAGAAGAAAACTTAACCCGTTTACACCGCTCTTTTATAAAAGAAACCGAAAGAATGAAAATCCAATTTACGGAACAAAACTGGGCGGAATTAATGCTCGGTTATCATCAAAATTTCAACAAAAAGGATAAATAATCATGCAAAAAATTGTACTGGCTACCGGTAACCCTGGAAAAGTGAAAGAAATGGCAGATGTGTTGGCAACATTTGGATTCGACGTGATCGCTCAAACGGATTTAAGCATTGAAAGCCCCGAAGAAACAGGATTAACTTTTGTGGAAAATGCTTTATTGAAAGCGCGTTATGCGGCAGAAAAATCAGGATTACCCGCAATTGCAGACGATTCCGGTTTGGTCGTCAACGCCCTCAATGGTGCACCGGGTTTGTATTCCGCCCGTTATGCCAGCGAAGAAGGCGATGATGCGAAAAATCGTCAAAAATTATTGGCAGAACTTGCCGATGTACCAAAGGAAAAACGCCACGCAAAATTTGTGAGCTGTATAGTGTTATTACGTCACCCAACCGATCCTTCCCCTATCATTGCAGAAGGGGAATGCCACGGTATGATTGGTTTTGAGGAAAAAGGGGAAAATGGGTTTGGTTACGACAGCTTATTCTTCAGCCCGGAACAAGGTTGTACCTTTGCAGAACTGGAAACAACAGAAAAGAAAAAAATCTCTCACCGTGCACGTGCGTTGCAAGAATTAAAGGCAAAATTGAGCGTATAATAAAAACCGGTATTTCAACGAAAGGTAGGGACACACTGCGTGTGTCCTATAGTATTGAAATAATTTGATTTTAAACGGATACACGCAGTGTGTCCCTACAAATGCCCCTCAAATTGGATCTGCTATTAATGCAAAAAAATGAAAAGAAATGACCGCACTTTAATGCTTAAAAGTGCGGTCGTTTTTATCAAATTTTTTAATTTTCTTCTTGTTCTTTTTCTTTCGCTCTTAGCAAGATTTCTTGAATCTCTGCTGCCATTTTTTGGTCGCATTCTCGAGCAATATCTTGTAATGCCGGATTTTTAAAGAATTGTGCCTGTGGATCATACACTTGAGACATTAATTCCACTTCGTGACGATCGGCATGGAAATAATATTCCGCAATTTCTTTTGCAACCTCAGTTTCCATACCTAAGCTTTCTAATGCCAATCGACCGGTGCGTACCGCTGAATCAAAAGTTTCCCGCACGATGTCATCAGCCCCTGCATTATATAAATCAAAAGTATGAAAACGGTCATAAGCACGGGCGATAATTTTAATATTCGGGTTCACTTCACGGGCAAAGTGCACTATATCGGAGGCTTGTGCTTTATTATCAATTGCCACAACAAGCATTTCAGCCTGCTCCAATCCTGCTGCAATTAAAAACTCACGGCGGGAAGCGTCGCCAAAATAAGATTTAATGCCATATTCATTAAAACCTTTAATCATCGTTGGATTAAGATCTACCACTGTTGTGGCATAACCACTTAAACGGAGCAAGTCATTTACGATTTGTCCAAAACGTCCCATACCGATAATAAGTATCGGATGCTGTTCATCAATTTCATCAGGTTCAATTTCTTCTGCAATTTCTTTCGAGCCATATTTTTCATAAAGCACAAGAATGAGCGGTGTCATCACCATAGAAAGCACAACAATTGCCGTCATATTGGCATTTACCGTTTCATCAATCACTCCTTTTGACAGGGCTGCCGCAAAAAGCACAAAAGCAAATTCCCCACCTTGTGCCATTAAGAGTGCTCGTTCTAATGCTGTTTTATGAGTACTTTTAGCAACTCGTGCTACAACATAAATACAGACACCTTTGGTGAGCATTAATACAATCACACCTAAAAGGATTAATTGCCAGTTTTCTGCAACGACTTTTAGATCTAACGCCATTCCCACGCCAAGGAAGAAAAGCCCCAGCAATAAACCACGGAAAGGCTCAATATCCGCCTCCAATTGATGGCGGAAGGCAGATTCGGAAAGCATTACACCTGCTACAAAAGCGCCCATTGCCATGGATAAGCCGGCTTCTTCCATTAATAATGCGGCCCCCAATACCACAAAAAGTGCAGCAGCAGTCATGACTTCACGGGCTTTAGCATTCGCCAAAATACGGAAAACCGGATTTAAAATGAAACGGCCAATAAACACTAATACCGCTAAGGCGAGCATAGCAATACCCGCAGATTGCCACCAAGGCATGGAAGCTTCAGTTTTTTCAAAAGGAGAGAGGGAGGCGACAATAGCAAGTAATGGGACAATCAGAAGATCTTCAAATAATAAAATTGAGACGATTTTTTGACCGCGTTTTGTAGAAAGTTCTTTGCGTTCACCTAATACTTGCATCACAATTGCGGTGGATGTCAATACAAAACCTGCGGAAGAGACAAACGCCACTTCCCATGATACGCCAAACTGTACACCAACAATGGTCATTAAAATGGCAGAAATGATCACTTGCATACTGCCTAGTCCAAAAATTTGACGACGTAATCCCCAAAGGTGTGAAGGCTTCATTTCAAGCCCGATCACAAATAAGAACATCACGACACCAAATTCAGCCAGATGAATAATTGCGTGAGGATCACCAATCACCTGTAAACCATAGGGGCCAATAGCCAATCCGGCAGCGAGATACCCCAACACCGATCCCAATCCTATGCGTTTAAATAATGGCACCGCCACCACTGCGGCCCCCAGCAATGCCACCACTCGAATTAAATCACCTGAACTTTCCGCTGCCATAGTCACTCCTAAAACAATATAAAAAACCGGCGTATTTTACTGGGTTTTGTGCTGAATTTATAGGGATTCAGCATATTTGTAGCAATAAAAAAGTGCGGTCAATATTAACCGCACTTTTTATATAAAGCTTAAATTAGATTTGTGTAACTGCGACACAATGCCGGTACTTTAAGGAAGTTCATCCCCATCTTTCTCTACCTTAGGCGGGATCATATGTTCACGTCTTAAACCTACGTCATAAGCGACGGCAATGGCCACAAAGATGGAAGAATAAGTACCGAAGCCAATCCCTACCAATAAAGCAAGGGAGAAATTGTGAATAGACGATCCACCAAAGAAAAAGAGCGCAATCACAACGATCAATGTTGTCGCAGAGGTCATGATGGTTCTTGATAACGTTTGTGTGAGGGAAATATCAATAATATCAATGGTATCCAATCGTCTGATCTTGCGAAAATTTTCACGAACCCGGTCAAACACAACGATACTATCGTTAATGGAGTATCCCACCACTGAAAGAATAGCGGCAACAAATGTTAAATCCATTTCTACTTGTAACGCTGAGAAAACCCCAAGGGTAATCACAACATCGTGGGCAAGGGAAACAATTCCTCCCAGGCCCAAACGCCATTCAAAACGGGAACCGATGTAAATTAACATCATCGCCAAGGTTGCTAAAGTCGCATACACCGCACCTTGAGCCAATTCTTCACCAACATTGGGGCCTACGAACTCTATACTTTTAATTTGAATAGCCGAATCCAATTCAACCAACATGGATTTAATACGATCACCAATTCCAGAATCATTATCCGCTGCAGGTAAACGAATCATCACATCTTGAACAGAACCCGTTGTTTGCACAATAGGGCTTTCAATACCGTTTTCTTTTAACTTACCACGGATTTGTTCAAGATTCGCCGTTTGTGAAAAACGGGTATCAAAGACGACCCCACCGGTAAAATCTAGCCCCCAGTTAAAGCCTTTTGTGACGATAAAAAATAGTGAAATCGCCATCAGTAGTGCTGAAACAATATATCCCCATTTGCGAACTTTCATAAATTCGGTCAACGGGAACGGGAGTTTAATTCCGTTAATTTCTTTGATGAGATGTCCGTTTTTATCTCTTGCAAAAAGTGCCATAGTCACCTCAATTAAATAGAAAGTTTTTCAACACGTTTGCCACCATAAATTGCGTTCACAAGCGCACGTGTTCCGGTAATGGCAGTAAACATGGAAATTGCAACACCTAATGAAAGGGTAATTGCGAAACCTTGAATCGGGCCGGTTCCCACCGCATAAAGAATAATTGCCGTGAGAATCGTGGTTAAATTCGCATCAAAAATAGAAGTAAATGCACCGTTATAACCTTCATTAATGGCTTGTTGAACCGGACGACCGTTGCGAATTTCTTCTTTAATACGTTCAAAGATCAGTACGTTGGCATCTACTGACATTCCCAATGTGAGAACGATACCGGCAATCCCCGGCATGGATAAGGTGGCCCCCGGAAGAATAGACATCAAACCAACCAGCAAGACAATATTAATGACCATTGCAAGGCTTGCAATAATGCCGAAAAGCTTATAATAGAACAGCATAAATAAGATGACGGCAATAAGCCCCCAGAAACTTGCATTCAAGCCCTGTTCGACATTTTGCGCACCTAATGACGGACCGATTGTACGCTCTTCCACAATTTGTACCGGTGCAATTAATGCGCCGGATTTCAACAAGGTCGAAAGATTATGTGCTTCTGCCATACTATCTACCCCGGTAATTTGGAAGTTTGCGCCAAAGCGGGCCTGAATAGTCGCCACATTAATCACTTCTTCACTTTTCTCAAGAATGGTTTTACCGTTCTCGTCTTTCTTACCATTATCTTTATACTCAACATAAAGAGTTGCCATTGGTTTTTTATAGTACTTTTTAGTGAGTTGAGACATTTGTTCTCCCCCCTCACTATCCAATGTCACACTCACTTGTGGTGTACCTGATTGCTGATCCAAAGCAGCACTTGAATTGATAATATGTTCACCACCTAAAGACGGACGTTTAAAAAGCACCACCGGACGACCATCGCGATTATATTTCACTTCAGAATCTGCCGGTAAAATGCCACGTACCGCAGCTTCAGCATTGACGGCTTGATTCACCATACGAAATTCCAAGGTCGCTGTCGCCCCAAGAATTTCTTTAGCACGAGCGGTATCTTGAACCCCCGGCAATTCAATTACGATACGCTCTGCACCTTGACGTTGTATTACAGCTTCTGCCACCCCTAATTCTGAAACACGTTTACGCAGAATTGTTAAGTTTTGCTCAATCGCTAAATCACGAGCTTCATTAAGTGCGGTTGTGGAAAGCGATAAATTTAACGTATCACTCTCCGCATTTGTGACTTCTAATGTCGGATGAGATTGACGAATAATACGTGACGCTTTTGAAAGTTGTTCCGGATTAGCAAGGGTTACGGTTGTACCAAAATTTTCAGCATTTCTAATCCCAGTGTATTGAATTTTTTCCTTACGAAGTTCATTGCGTAGCGTGTCTTGCAATTGCTCTTGACGTTTTGCAAGTGCAGAATTCATATCTACTTCCATTAAAAAACGTACCCCACCACGCAAATCCAAGCCCCATTTCATCGGGTTTGCTCCAACACTGCTTAACCAAGTAGGTGTTGCCGGTGCAAGGTTTAATGCTGTAGTGTAATTATTACCGAGTTTTTCGGCAATTTTATCTTTAGCAAGGAGCTGATCATCCGTATTGTTGAAACGGGCTAAAATAGAGCCTTGTTCAAGAACAATAGATTTTGTTGAAAGATTATTGACCTTTAAGACTTCTTGAACTTGTCCTAATGTCACAGTTGAGGCTTGTTGTCCTCGAGTACCTGAAATTTGTACCGCAGGATCTTCACCATAAATATTTGGAAGAGAGTATAAAATACCAATGGCGACCACAAGGATCACCATTAGATTCTTCCACAATGGGTAACGATTTAGCATAGTTGTCCCTTTAGGAATAAAAGATTAAAGCGTTTTAACAGAGCCTTTTGGAAGAATAGTTACAATATAGTTGCGGTTAATCGTGATTTCTGTTGTTTCATTTAACGCAATTACCACGCTGTTATTGTCTTCAATCACTTTAGTAATTTTCCCCATTAGACCACCGGCAGTTAATACTTCTGAGCCTTTGGTTAATTCAGACATTAATTTTTTATGTTCTTTATTACGTTTCGCTTGTGGACGATAAATCATAAAGTAAAAAATTAAACCGAAAATCACGAAAATGACTAACGTGGACATTGGACTTTGAGCTTCCATTTGATGTTTTCCTTATAAAATTAAAGTTGAAAATTGGGCGATAAAATATCATAAATCGCACAAAATGTGAAAAGTATATTAAACCCCTTATGTAATTTACTAAATATCGTCCTTCTCAATTACCTTATTTGTACATTTCAATATCTTTCATGCTTAGATCTGAAAGGCTATCTCAAATCCGCTTAATATCAACACTTTCACTACTTTTTAGAGAGAAAAATCCAGTATTATGTCGCTGATGTAAAAAAACGAAATTTCAATAAAATGTCGGATACACTGAGTGTATCACTAATAAGCGAAGAAAAACTGACTTTATGCAGCTACTACATAATCTTGGAAAAATCAGCCCAATAAATGATAAAGCAGTAAGTTTATTCCAAATCCCCCAATAACTAGCCATATAAAGACGAATGCCCCCAATAAAAGTGGCTTTAACCCGGCTTGTTTCACTGTGCTTATATTCGTAGTTAATCCGAGCCCTGCCATAGCCGCCATTAATAGAATGGTATCAATTTGAACCAGTAGATTCACCCATTCAGCCGGTAATAAATTAAAAGAGTTAAACACAGCAACGAGAATAAATATTAAGGCAAAATAAGGTATAGAAATAGCGTGTTTTTGTTTCTCATCTTTGTGTAAAAAATAAGATAAGATGAGTAAGAAAGGCGCAAGCATCATCACCCGTATCATTTTTGACACCACCGCAATATCAGCGACAACGGGATTAACATTGCTCCCTGCCGCATAAACTTGGGCAACTTCGTGCACGGAAGAGCCAATATAAATACCAAATTGATGTGGGTTAATGTAGTCAATTAAAAGAGGGTAAAGAAAGGGGTATAAAAACATAGAAATCGTGCCGAAAATCACGATTAAAGCAACAGCAACAGACACTTTATAAGAAGGGGCTTTTACAACAGGTTCACTCGCAATGATTGCCGCCGCACCACAAATGCTACATCCGGCACCGGTAAGAAAAACAATTTGTTTATCAAGTTTTAAGATCTTAATGCCAATCCAGCAGGTGATCAAAAATGTCGATATCAACATAATAGCATCGGCTAATACGGCATTCACTCCCACTTGCCCGATATCTTGTAAAGTAATTCTAAAACCGTACAAAATAATACCGAGGCGTAGCAATTTTCCTTTAGCAAAAGCCACGCCGAGATGGGAAACGTGTTCGATTTTAGGATAAAACGTATTGCCGCATAGAATACCAATGACAATCGCTAACGTTAATGCGCTGATATTAAGTCTCTCTACTAACGAATTATTTCCAATTAAAACAGCAATTGCCGTAATCACCGATATCAAAAGTAAACCGAAAATCACGTTTAAATTTTTCATCATTCTTTTCTCTTTAGATTAAAAGCATACACCGGATATTATAGTGATTTTGGTCAGGGGGAGCTATTGTATAGAGAAGATATTCAAAAGAAGATAATCGCAGTCTTTAGAGCGATAAATGCCTCCCTCGACTCACAAGATAAAAAGTGCGGTCTGATTTTTTTCATTTTTTAGAAAACTTTTTAAAAATCAACCGCACTTTTTTACTCATTTTTCGCCCATTATCCCTTTTGCAAGGGTGGCACAGGTTTCCCTATTCTCGCATAGAACTCGACCACAAAATCATCAAAGCGATCTTCTTCAATAGCCTGACGAATTTCTGCCATGAGGTGTTGGTAATAACGCAAATTATGAATGGTATTTAAACGTGCGCCTAAAATCTCGCCGCATTTATCTAGATGATATAAATAGGCTTTGGTGTAATTTTTACAGGTGTAACAATCACAATGAGGATCGAGTGGGCTGGTGTCATCACGGTACTTCGCATTACGAATTTTTACAATACCGTCTGTGACGAATAGGTGACCGTTACGGGCATTGCGGGTTGGCATGACGCAATCAAACATATCAATGCCACGGCGCACGCCTTCAACCAAATCTTCAGGTTTGCCCACGCCCATTAAATAACGCGGTTTGTCGGCAGGAATTTGTGGGCAGATGTATTCCAAAATGCGGTGCATATCTTCTTTTGGTTCGCCAACGGCCAAGCCGCCTACCGCATAACCATCAAAGCCGATATTAACTAAGCCTTCCAAAGATATTTTACGCAATTCTTCAAATACGCCCCCTTGAATGATACCGAAAAGCGCATTTTTATTGCCAAGCTCATCAAAGCGATCACGACTGCGTTTTGCCCAGCGAAGAGACATTTCCATGGATTTTTTGGCATAGTCAAAGGTTGCCGGATAAGGGGTACATTCATCGAAAATCATCACAATATCCGAACCAAGATCGTATTGAATTTCCATAGATTTTTCCGGTGAAAGGAAGATTCGTTCACCATTAATCGGGTTTTGGAATTTTACGCCTTCCTCTGTGATTTTGCGTAATTTACCAAGGCTAAATACTTGGAAACCACCGCTATCCGTCAAAATAGGACGATGCCATTGCATAAAATCGTGCAAATCACCGTGTTTACGCATAATTTCTTGTCCCGGTCGCAACGATAAATGAAAGGTATTACCGAGTAAGATTTCCGCACCAGTTGCCCGTACTTCTTCGGGCGTCATGCCTTTTACCGTGCCATAGGTGCCCACTGGCATAAATGCAGGTGTTTCTACTTTAAACGTCCCCTGTGGGCGTTCAAATACTAACCGACCACGGCGTGCGTTACCGCTTGTTTTGTCTAATTCATATTTCATTTTTATTTCCTCAACGAATAAACAGTTCGAAGATATCAGTAAAAAAGCCTGTTTGCGCAAACAGGCTTCATTCTTTGGGTAGTCGGGTATTGTAGGTGCTGCCTTTATTTAAGTCAAACCACTTATTCCAATCCCCTCACCCGGGTATTTTTCGTAATAAACATCGCATCGCCATAACTAAAAAAACGGTAGCGATTTTCGACCGCACTTTTGTAAGCATTCATCGTGTGATTAAAACCGGCAAAGGCGGAAACCAGCATAATTAATGTACTTTCCGGTAAATGGAAATTGGTGATTAACGCATCTACTACACGGAATTTTTTACCAGGATAGATAAAAATTGAGGTATCGGAAAAATAAGGCTCGATCAAATCCGGATTGCCGTTTTCCTCTGCGGATAAAGCGGCGGTTTCAATGGAACGAACGGAGGTTGTTCCTACTGCAATCACACGTTTTCCGGCTTTTTTGGTGTCAATAATGGCATTGCAGACTTCCTGTGAAAGCTCTACATATTCCGCATGCATAATGTGCTCTTCAATATTTTCCACTCGAACTGGTTGGAATGTGCCTGCGCCCACATGGAGAGTGACAAATTCAAAATTGACGCCTTTGGCTTGAAGCTTTGCCAATAGTTCATCATCAAAATGCAAACCGGCTGTCGGTGCTGCCACCGCGCCGGGAACTTTGTTATAAACCGTTTGATAACATTCTTGATCCGCCTCCTCATCGGGGCGATCAATATAAGTCGGTAACGGCATATGACCTATTTGTTGCAACACCGTTAAAAGTGAGGTGGATTTATCGGTTAATTCGACTTCAAAAAGTGTATCGTGACGTTCAATCATCACCGCTTGAATACCTTTATTTTCGCCCAGTTTATCTTCCCCTAAAAATAATTCGGTGCCTTCTTTAGGCGATTTTGAGGAGCGAATGTGAGCGAGAAAGCGGTGTTCATCTAGCATACGTTCAACCAGCACTTCAATTTTTCCGCCACTGGCTTTGCGACCGAACATTCGTGCAGGGATAACACGGGTGTTGTTAAAAATTAACAAATCACCTTCATCAATGAGATCTAATACATCGGTGAAAGTGCGGTGAGATATTTCACCATTTTCACCATTTAATGTGAGAAGACGGCAGGAAGAACGATCTGCTTTAGGATAACGGGCGATAAGTTCATCGGGTAAATCAAAATGGAAATCAGAAACACGCATAATCATATTGGGTTGATAAAAAGATGGGGTAGTCTAGTTAGAATAATTGGGAAGCTCAAGGGGAAATATTCACGATTTCCCCTTTTCCTACTAAAGAATCATTTTTACTAATTTATCCGCTTTAACTCGGGCAAACTTTTTCAGTAATTTTTGAACCGGATCCGGGTACTGAGACAGTTCCTCCAATTCGGCATAATGGCTCAATACGGTGGTATGCTGACGAATATGATTTAATTCTTTCTCAACTTGATCACGTAATTCTTGTTTCGGATCGTGAATCAACAACCCATTTTCCGCATCTAAACGCCAAGCGCGCGGATTTAAGTTATTACCGGTCAGCAAAATGTAGCGATTATCCACCCACACTCCTTTTAAGTGGTATGTGTTATCACCGTCTTTCCATAAACGAATCGTTAATCGCCCCTGTTCAATATCTTGTTGGAATTTTTCACAAAAATGGCGGAGATTGCTTTCGTATAAGTAAGGTAAGGCACCCGCCATTTTGAAAGGTTGTTCCGGTGGAATATAAAAATCGTTTGCCACTTTGTCGCCTACGATAATTTCGATTTTCTTCCCTGTTTCCAATAATGTAGTAATTTTATTTTGTAAAGTACGGGGAAAATTAAAATAAGGTGTACAAACCACTAAATTTTCCTGCACTTGTGAAAATAAATCTTCAATGATTTGGTTTAATTCATTGCCTGACGCGCCTAAACCAAATAATGGCGAAACACTTAAAACATCGGAAAAACCAACTGCACTCTCTAAACTGTATTCCGCATGATTGGCTAAATTTTTACGATAAGCACGAATAGCCGAACGAATTTCTTTGGTACGAGGGCGGTTTGCGATATCAAGAGGATGAACGGCACTCATGTCCAGTAAATAATCATTAATAAAATTGACCATTGAGTCAGCTAATGCGGTATTTGTAATTTTTTGATAGCGATCGTAGCGATATTTATCGTCTTGTTGTAAATACACGTTGTTGATACTCGCACCACTGTAAAGCACCGTATCATCAAAAATAAACCCTTTGATATGCAAAACACCGAACACTTCACGGGTATTAATCGGCACACCAAAAAACATATTCGGGTCATCCGAAAGCTGATAAGTTTGACGCTGTTCCACATACCAATCAGCATTCGTGGCAGATTTCTCTGCCCCCAATAAATTACGTTGCCCCCGATGCCAATCTACAAGGATTTTGACATCTAATTCAGGGTGTTCCTGTTTTATACGATAAATTTCATCAAGAATTTCTTGCCCTGCTTCATCTTTTTGCCAGTAAAGTGCGGTTACATAAATGCGTTTTCTTGCATTTCTAATTAATTCAATAAGTTGAGTTTTAAATTCAATCGGACTAAACAAAAACTCAACCTGTGCTTTTTCTAAAGACAAAAAGGGCAAATTTTGGAGAGTTTGCTCAGTACGTTTTAATTTATTGATTAACATAATCTGTCTCTGCAATTTCTAGGGATGGGCTAGTTTACAATATTTCCTTTGAGGATTAATAGAAAAAAGGTTTTTTTTCGCTATAATGCTCACAAATTTTCGCTTTTTTTGGCGAATTATTACCCAATTTTTCTTGAGAATCTCCTTATGAACAATTCCCGCAAACCGACTTTTCAAACAAATTCCCGTAAATCTTTTCAAGAACAACATTCTGAACGGGATGTTTCTCCACGTTTTCATGAGCAAAAATATCGTGAAAATCGACCGCACTTTGAGAAAAAACATAGTGAAGGAAAAAACGAACCTCGTTTTCAACAGGCCGTGCGTGAACCAAAGATTGCCGAGCTTTCTTTAAATAAAAGTGGCGGAGCGAAAGGCTGTGTAAAGGTATTAGTAAAAAGCACCGGTGTAGCCTATAAACCCAAAGAAAAGAAAAGCGGTGCCCTTTCACCACGGGCCCCGGAAAAAATTAAGAAAAATCGTGCGGAAGAAATGAAAGTCTATGGTGAAAATGCCTGCCTAGAATTGTTTGCACATCGTCCGGAAAACATTGTACGTATTTGGGCAACCGTACAAATGTCCCATAAAATGGGTGAAATATTGAGCTATTTAGCGACAAATAAAAAGGTTTATCATATTGTAGAGCATGAAGAATTATCCCTTGTGAGTGGCACCGAACATCACGGTGGTATTTGTATGTTGGTAAAAAAACAACGTCCTTTTACTTTACAAGGCTATTTGGATATTCCTCATACAGAGGATGTTTTAGTATTGTTGGATAAAGTAAATAATGCGCAAAATATTGGTGGCGTATTGCGTACCTGTGCATTTTATGGTGTGAAAAATGTGGTAACTAATAATGCAGACAAGCTATATTCTGCGGCGGCTATGCGTGTTGCAGAAGGCGGCGCGGAACATATCCGTTTATTGGAATGTTTGGATACCGAATCTGCATTGCAACAACTTCGTCAAGCAGGTTATCAAGTGGTGCACATTGCACAAGGAAAAGAAGGGATTCCCCTAGATCAGGTGCAATTTAATCGGAAAGTGGTATTTTTACTCAGTGAAACAAGCACAACAGACTTGTATGAGAAGAAAGATATTCATGTTCGTTTATCTTTAAATAGTCCCTTGAAAAACGGATTAAATATTGCTGTCAATAGTGGAATTTTGTTAGCGAAATGGTATTTTGCAAAATAGAGAAGCAAAGTGCGGTTGTTTCTCTAATTGTTTTCAAACCTAATAGAACTACTGGCTTTTCTTTTGAACAATTAAATAAATATCGCTATTAAAGGATTCCCTATCTTTTATATCAACTTTGAAGGTAGTGAGGTGATGTGGTTATTCTTCAACGAAAGCCCCAAGGAATGGCGTGGTATTATGTAGCCAATGCACAAAAATAGAAATTTCAACGACATGTAGGGACACACTGCGTGTGTCCGTTATAAAATCAGGTTATTTCAATATGTTATAAGCGGACACACGCAGAGTGTGTCCCTACAAGCTCCCCCCCAGATTTGTGCAACTGTTACATAATACCGAAATATTCCCTCATTTTTTCTAATGGGAAATTGCTGAGAAGAGATTAATGACCAATACACCAGCAATAATTAGCCCGATTCCAATCATCCCCGCCATATCTATTTTTTGTCCGAATGCAAAATAAGCAACGACCGCGGTAAGGACAATCCCAACACCAGACCAAATGGCATAAACCAAACCTACGGGCAAAGATCGAAAAATAATTGAAACAAAATAAAAAGAAATGCCATAGAGGGTGAGCGAGCAAATGGTTGGAAGCGGTTTAGTAAAACCATCACTCACTTTTAATAAATTTGTTGCAGCAATTTCTAAGCAGATGGAAATGGTGAGTAAAATCCAAGGGTTCATTGATGATTCCTTATTCCGAGTAAAAATCTACCTTCATAGAAGGGGGGAGTTAAAAATAAAAAGAGACGCAAATACGCGTCTCCTTCACTTGGTTAATGTTTATAACCTAGCAATCTTGTTTGCCATAAGCATCTTGACGAAGAATGTTTCGTACACCTTCATCAAAATCAGCAAGCACTTGTTCTGCATTTTTCGGATCTGTGCCACGTGCGTCTAAGTAGAACTTAATTTTTGGTTCGGTACCTGAAGGACGGGCAATTAAACGTGATCCGTTTTCCAGCACAAATACGAGAATATCACTTTGTCGATCTGTTTTGGTGTGGTCGATAAATTGCTCCACGTTCACGCCGCCGATAACGCTTGGTGGGGTATTGCGAAGTGCGGTCATTAATTTGCTGATTTCACTAAGATCACTGACGCGAATAGAAATTTGTCCGCTCACATAAGCACCAAATTCTTTGGTGAATTCATCAGCATAATCCGCTAAGGTTTTACCTTGTTTTTTCAAGTTACGGACAAGATCTAAGAACATAATTGCTGCTGAAATGCCGTCTTTATCACGGACTTTATCAGGATCTACTAAATAACCGAGCGCTTCTTCAAAACCGAACAGTAAGCCTTGAACTTTGCCGATATATTTGAAACCGGTTAGGGTTTCTTCCGATTGGAAACCATATTTTTTGGCGATTTCGGCAAGTGCAGGGGAAGAGACCAAAGAGCATGCCAATATGCCTTGTTTGCCCTGTGCATGATATTGTTTGGCTAAATACCAGCCTAAGAAACAGCCTACTACATTGCCGTGTAAGGCTTTCCAATTTCCTTGTGTATCCGGTACGGCAACGGCTAAACGGTCGGCATCAGGGTCGTTTGCAATAATAAATTCTGCATTATTTTCTTTCGCTACTTTAATCGCAAGATCCAATGCACCTTTCTCTTCAGGATTTGGGAAATTCACCGTTGGAAAAGTACCGTCCGGCCATACTTGTTCGGCGACGATGTGAGGCTGTGGTAAACCGGCTTTAGCTAAGGTTTTGCTTAATACTTCATAACCCACGCCGTGCATGGCGGTATAAACATAGTTGATGTCACATTGTGGCTCTTTAGCAAGTGAGGCCGTTTTAGCGATATAAGCGTCCACCACTTCATCATTTAACACGACATAATCATTGCTACGCGGTAAATCTTGAATATTACCGGCGGCGACTTTGTCGATTAATACGGCAATTTGTTGATCGGCAGGGGAGACGATTTGACCGCCACCGTTGGCCTTGCCTAAATAGACTTTGTAACCGTTATCTTCAGGTGGGTTGTGACTTGCAGTAACCATTACACCTGCAGTGGTGTCAAAATATTGAATGGCATAGGCTAACACGGGGGTTGGTAATTTGCGTGGTAATAAGTAGGCTTTTATCCCCGCACCAGCCATAATTTCTGCTGTATCGCGTGCGAAAACATCGGAATTCTTGCGACCATCATAACCAATCACAATAGAAGGTTGTTTGTCATAGCCTTTCAGAAAGTCCGCTAAACCACCGGCAGCTTGAGCCACTAAAACGCGGTTCATCCCCATAGAGCCGGCTTGTAAAGGACCACGTAAACCGGCAGTACCAAATTGTAAACGACCGTCAAAACGAGCCCGTAATTCTGTTTCTGCTTTTGTGTCGCCAGCTTTTGCTGCCTCTAAAAGTGCGGTCAATTCTGCACGAGTTTCTGTATCAGGATCTTGGTTTAACCAATTTTGTGCTACATCAAAAAGAGTTGCCATAATTTCACCTTCTTAAGTTTAAAGAAATACGCAGATAGACTAGCGGAAAACGATTAAAGTTCAAGGCTTATTTATTGAAAATTTGATCTGTGTAACATTTTTTATTCATATAATCGATTGCATCAAAACAGTATGTGATTCTTACTTAGGGTGAAATAGATTTAGATTGCTCGGGTTGAGATTATAGTAACAGTGCTGAACCCCATTTTATGATGTCAAAAAAGAATTTATTTTGATTGGTGGCCACACCATCGCCATTTGTCGTGTTTTCTTCAATCTTTGAATTATCCACCATACCGTTTTTATATTGCCCCTTCACCACATCTAAATCGTCACGTGCTTGGGTGCGTAAAATCCGACATTGTTGATTATCCATTGGTTCTGCATTCCCAACGATTGTACGGAATTTTTTGAATTGATAAGTGGCGTAATTCATTGATTTTTCATCATTTTGAATGATCTTCACATAATCTTCACCAATAATGTTTTCCAATGGATAGAAAAAGACATATTGAGAGTGGATATAGCTATCCTCTTTTGCAAAATGTTGTTGCTGAATACGGGTGAGATTCGGATAAATACATTGTTCCGCTTGTTTACTGGCAATTGCCCATTGTTTCGCATTTTTATCTGAAAGTTGATAATCTGCGCCGGCAAATTCTGCCGGAATAGCTGATTGAGATGAATCGGAGAGGCTGCAAGCACAGAGCAATAGTGTTATACCGAGTGTAAAAATACGTTTCATATTGGGTTGCCTGAGATGAATTGATATGGTCGAAATTTTAGCAATAAGCATAGAATAGATAAAGATTGAAATAAATTTTCATTTTCCCGATTGGAAAAACTTCCGCTATAATGACCGCACTTTTCGTTAATTAAAAGGAATATTCATGCAAAATCCAAAAGATGATGTACTTTATGCGCCCGTTGAGTGGGTCGATCATAGTGAAGGCTATACTGATATTCGTTATCACAAATCCACTGACGGTATCGCAAAAATCACCATTAACCGCCCTGAAGTGCGTAATGCCTTCCGTCCGCAAACCGTTAAAGAAATGATTCATGCGTTTTCTAATGCCCGTTTTGATGAAAAAATCGGTGTGATTGTATTAACCGGTGAAGGCGAAAAAGCTTTCTGCTCGGGGGGCGATCAAAAAATTCGTGGGGATTACGGCGGCTACAAAGATGAGAGTGGTGTACATCATTTAAATGTGTTGGATTTCCAACGGGATATTCGTACTTGTCCAAAACCGGTGGTGGCAATGGTGGCAGGTTATGCCATTGGCGGCGGTCATGTATTACATATGTTATGTGATTTAACCATTGCTGCAGATAATGCTATTTTTGGTCAAACAGGGCCGAAAGTGGGATCTTTTGATGGTGGTTGGGGCGCAAGTTATATGGCGCGTTTAGTCGGTCAGAAAAAAGCCCGTGAGATTTGGTTCTTATGTCGTCAGTATAATGCGCAAGAAGCCTTGGATATGGGATTAGTGAACACCGTTGTGCCTTATGCTGAACTTGAAAAAGAAACCGTGCGTTGGTGTCGTGAGATGTTACGTAACAGCCCGATTGCATTGCGTTGTCTGAAAGCGGCATTAAATGCGGATTGTGATGGTCAAGCCGGCCTTCAAGAATTGGCGGGGAATGCGACCATGTTGTTCTATATGACGGAAGAAGGTCAAGAAGGTCGCAATGCTTTCAATGAAAAACGTGCGCCGGATTTCAGCAAATTCAGACGTAATCCTTAATTATTCAACCAAAAGTGCGGTTAATTTCAACCGCACTTTTTGTAAGTAAAATTTATGACAATCCGACAATATCATCTTTATCGTTATTCCATTCCCGTTGATAGCCAACTTATTTTGCGGGATCGCTTTCTAAAACGCCGTGAAGGTTTACTCGTGCATATCCAGTGTCAAGATAATGAAGGCTGGGGAGAAATTGCGCCGTTGCCGGGGTTTAGTGCGGAATCCTTAGAAATGGCGGAAAACCAAGCAATACAATGGCTTGCCGATTGGGATATGGCACGTAGTCGTGATGAAAAGTTATCGTTTGATGGGCTTTATCCCTCCGTGGCGTTTGGCTTGAGCTGTGCATTGGCTGAACTCAAGGGCAAACTCAATACGGAAGGAAACTATCATACTGCCCCCCTGTGTTATGGTGATCCCGATGAGCTTTATGAGTCATTAGCTCATCTTTCCGGCGAGAAGGTGGCAAAAATCAAAGTGGGTATGTATGAAGCCAACCGGGACGGATTGATTGCGGATATGTTTTTAGAGGCGATTCCTGATCTACAATTACGCCTTGATGCTAATCGCCGTTGGTCGCTTGAAAAAGCCTTATTGTTTGCGGCGAAAGTTAAACCGCCACATCGTTCCCGAATTCAATTTTTGGAAGAGCCTTGCAAAACACCTGAATTAAGTCGTGAATTTGCTGCCCAAACTGGGATTGCGATTGCTTGGGATGAATCTTTACGGGAACCAAATTTTCAGTTTAAAAAAGAACCTAATTTGTCAGCTATTGTGATTAAACCGACATTAATTGGTTCCCTTGAACATTGTATTGAATTAATTGAACAAGCCCATGCTTTAGGGATAAAAGCGGTGCTCAGTTCCAGTATTGAAAGTAGCCTTGGTTTAACCCAACTTGCCCGTATTGCCCGACAATACACACCGAATATGACACCGGGGTTAGATACGTTGGACTTAATGGATTATCAAGTGTTGCGCCCATGGAAAGGCTCAACATTACCGCTTCTTGATTTGGATTCTGAGTTGATTACAAAGATTATCTGATTCGACCAGAGATTGTCGAAAAATCCGTATAATGCACAACCTTAAAAGGAAGAGAAAATGTCGCAAAAATCCCGAATTTTGTTACTAAACGGCCCGAACTTAAATATGTTAGGCGCCCGTGAGCCAAAGCACTATGGTCGTTTATCACTTGCAGCGATTGAATCGAATCTAAAGGTATTGGCAGAGCAGCATAATGTTGAATTAACCTGTTTCCAAGCCAATAGTGAAGAAAAGTTGATTGATAAAATCCACCAAAGTTTTCAAAAAGTGGATTTTATCTTAATCAATCCGGCTGCCTATACCCATACCAGTGTGGCGTTACGTGATGCATTATTATCGGTTTCAATTCCTTTTGTTGAAATTCATTTATCTAACGTACACAAGCGTGAATCATTTCGTCATCATTCTTATTTCAGCGATGTAGCAGAGGGCGTGATTTGTGGATTAGGAGCCAAAGGTTATGAGTTTGCCTTTTTATTCGCCTTAGATTTTTTAGCAAGAAAGTCATAAAATGCGGTATTTTTACCGAAATTAATAGAATTTTATCGCAATTTAGATCAATTTAAGGTAACCTTTGCGCGATTAAAAATCGGTTTATAACTGACCGCACTTTTATATGTTTCCAATATTATATGGCAGTTGCATAAGGCTCATTTTTCAGATACTTGTAGGCTTGTAGGGATATACTGAGTGTACCCGCTTATAACATATTGAAATTTCTGTTTTTGTGCATGTGCGACATAATACCCAGCATTGTAATGAAAGTGCAGTTAAAAATTTCATTATTTTAGGAAGAACGTATGGACATTCGTAAAATCAAAAAACTTATCGAATTAGTTGAGGAATCCGGTATCACCGAATTAGAAGTTCAGGAAGAGGAAGGCACAGTTCGCATTAGCCGTGCTGCTCCAGCGGTTGCTCCGATAGCTACGCAACATATCGCACCTGTTGTGCCTGTTCCGCCTGTTACTCCAACTCCGATTACGACACAAGCAGTTACTCCGACACCGGCTGCTCCATCTGCAACAGAAGAAGTAAGCGGACATCAGGTTCGTTCTCCAATGGTAGGCACATTCTATCGCAGCCCAAGTCCGGATGCGAAAGCCTTTGTTGAAGTGGGACAAACCGTAAAAGTGGGTGATGCCCTTTGTATCGTTGAAGCGATGAAGATGATGAACCGTATTGAAGCAGATAAAGCAGGTGTGGTAAAAGCAATCTTAGTCAATGATGGCGAACCGGTTGAATTTGACGAACCATTAATCGTTATCGAATAATCTTCTCAATTATCCAAATGGCGGGTTTACTCGCCATTTTTTAACAAATGGAATGTCTTATGTTAGAAAAAGTTGTTATTGCCAACCGTGGTGAAATTGCATTACGCATTTTACGTGCGTGTAAAGAATTAGGGATTAAGACTGTTGCGGTACATTCCACCGCAGATCGTGAGCTAAAACATGTTTTACTGGCTGATGAAACCGTCTGTATTGGTCCTGCGCCTTCAGCCAAAAGTTATCTAAATATTCCCGCAATTATTGCAGCAGCAGAGGTAACAGGTGCTGATGCTATTCATCCCGGATATGGTTTTTTATCTGAAAATGCAGATTTTGCCGAGCAAGTAGAGCGTTCCGGCTTCACTTTTATTGGACCGACTGCGGACGTGATTCGTTTAATGGGCGACAAAGTTTCTGCGATTAAAGCGATGAAAAAAGCCGGCGTGCCTTGTGTACCGGGTTCCGATGGGCCTGTTGGTAACGATATTAAGAAAAATAAAGAAATCGCAAAACGTATTGGCTATCCAATTATTATCAAAGCATCAGGCGGTGGTGGCGGTCGTGGTATGCGTGTAGTCCGTAGTGAAGACGCATTAGAAGAATCTATCGCGATGACAAAGGCGGAAGCAAAAGCTGCCTTTAATAATGATATGGTTTATATGGAGAAATACTTAGAAAATCCACGTCATGTGGAAATTCAAGTATTGGCGGATACGCATGGTAATGCAGTATATTTGGCAGAACGTGATTGTTCAATGCAACGTCGTCATCAAAAAGTCGTGGAAGAGGCACCGGCTCCGGGAATCACTGAAGAACTTCGCCGTGATATTGGTTCCCGTTGTGCCAATGCTTGTGTAGAAATTGGTTATCGTGGTGCGGGTACATTTGAGTTCTTATATGAAAATGGGGAATTTTATTTCATTGAAATGAATACCCGTATCCAAGTAGAACATCCGGTAACAGAAATGATTACCGGTGTGGATTTGGTTAAAGAACAGCTACGCATTGCAGCAGGCTTACCACTTTCTTTCAAACAAGAAGATATTAAAGTGAAAGGTCATGCCATTGAGTGCCGTATTAATGCGGAAGATCCAAAATCTTTCTTGCCATCACCGGGCAAAGTCAACCATTTACATTCACCGGGTGGTTTTGGCGTGCGTTGGGATTCCCATGTGTATGGCGGTTATACAGTGCCTCCGCATTATGATTCCATGATCGCAAAACTCATTACCTATGGCGATACGAGAGATGTGGCGATTCGCCGTATGCAAAATGCACTATCTGAAACGATTATTGAAGGTATTAAAACCAACATTCCATTACATGAGATGATTTTGGAAGATGAAAACTTCCAAAAAGGTGGAACAAATATTCATTACCTTGAGAAAAAATTAGGGTTACATGATTAATTAAAAAAGGCTCACGAAAGTGAGCCTTTTTGTTATTTCTTTTTCACTGGGCGTTGCCAGTTCTGAATATGACGCTGTGGTACGCGGGTAATCACTAACTCATCTTTTTCGACATTGCGAGTGATGGTTGAACCTGCGCCGATGGTTGCGCCGTCTTCAACGGTTACCGGTGCGACTAATTGTGTATCGGAACCCACGAAGACATTATCACCGATAATGGTTTTAAATTTATTGGCACCGTCATAATTACAGGTGATCACACCGGCGCCAATATTACAATTTGAGCCGATTTCACTGTCTCCCACATAGGTTAAATGGTTCACTTTTGAACCTTTACCAACAAGGGATTTTTTGATTTCCACAAAGTTGCCGACATGAGTTTCAGCGGCAAGCTCTGTACCCGGGCGTAAACGGGAGAACGGGCCAATCGCTGCTTTTTCACCAATGGTGGCATCTTCTAAAACGGAGTAAGGCTTCACTTCTACATCATCACCAATTACCACGTTTTTCAGCACGCAACCTGCACCGATTTTCACCCGATTTCCTAACCGCACTTTGCCTTCAATAATCACATTCACATCAATTTCAACATCTTTACCGTGTTCTAGCGAACCTCGTAAATCGAAACGTGTCGGATCAAATAACATCACACCTTCTAACAATAAGCGTTCGGCTTGCTTATGTTGATAGTAACGTTCCAGTGCGGCTAATTGTAGGCGGTTATTTGCCCCTTCCACTTCCATTTTATCCGTGGCTTGAACAGCGGCAACTTGGCAAGCGTCTTGATTGGCAAGAGCGATTAAATCCGTTAAATAATATTCGCCCTGAGCATTATTATTACCCACGCGTGCGAGCCATTTTTTGAAACTTGCCCCATCGGAAACCATTACACCGGTATTCACTTCCTGAATGTTTAATTGTTCGGCATTGGCATCTTTTTGTTCCACAATGGCAACCACATTCCCATTTTCACGAATAATACGCCCGTAACCTGTTGGGTTGTCCAATTTCACGGTTAATAAGGCAATGCCGTTTTCAGGTTTTGCTGCAATAAGTTTTTCTAGGGTTTCTTTTGTAATGAGCGGTGCATCGCCGTAAAGTACTACAATATCCTCATTATCCTTAAAAAAAGGAGCAGCCTGTTGAACCGCATGAGCGGTACCGAGCTGCTCGGTTTGTAATACCCAATTGACGTTTTCATTGGCAAGGCGTTCAAGCATTAATTCACCGCCATGTCCGTAAATTAAATGTACGTTTTCAGCCCCTAATGAATTTGCCGTATCAATCACGTGTTTGACCATCGGTTTACCCGCCACGCAGTGTAACACCTTTGGTAAATCGGAATACATACGCGTACCTTTTCCTGCCGCCAAAATGACCGCACTTAATGTTTTGTTTGTCATAAATTCTCTCTTGTGATCAAAAAGTCGAAATATTTTAGCGTAGAAAGGAAAAGATGATAAGTTGTTTATTTTTTCTAAAAAACTCTATAATGAGACAATTTTTGAGCGATTTGGGGTGAATATGCGTAATAGAGATGACATGATTTTGCAATGGATTAATCAGCAAGGAAAGGCGAGTGTGATTGAACTGGCTGAAAAGTGCGACATATCTGTTGAAACCATCCGACGTGATCTTAATCGGCTTGAAAAACAAGGATTGCTTTATCGTACCCATGGCGGGGCGATAAGTAATAAAACGACAGATCTGGGCTCTTTTTTTCAGACTCGGCGATATATTAATGCAACCGAAAAACGCTATATTGCTAAAAATGCGCTTGAATTACTTTATGAAAATGCGGTGATTGGATTAGATGCAAGTTCTACAAGTTGGTATTTTGCGCATTTAATGCCGGATATTCCTTGCACGGTGGTAACTAATTCTATGCTGAATATCAACGCATTGGTTAATAAGCCCAACATTAAAACCATTGTAACCGGTGGGGTTTATTCATCAAAATATGAAGCATTTTATGGGCCGTTATCAGAATATTTATTACAACGCCTCCATATTAACTTTTCTATTTTTTCTTGTTCCGGGATTGATAATCAAGGAAACATTTGGGAGTCCAACGAGTTAAATGCGTCTGTAAAGCGTAAAATGATGGAAGCATCAGAGCATGCTTATCTTTTGGCGGATCATTCCAAATTTGAGAAAAAAAGCCTTATCCAATTAACTGAATTGAGAGAAATTAATACTCTTTTTACTGATTCCGATTTATCCGAAACACTTCAGACATATTGTGAAAAAAACGATATTTTGACCGTTTTGTAATAAATAATGACCGAATTTACCGTTTGCTAAAAATATAAGCAATAATCGGTCATTATTTTCCTAAAAAAATACCCGATTATTGTGATCCCTTTCACAAATTTGAAATCAACTTCATGTTTCTCCTATTTTCTTTCATTTTTTTATTCAAAAATAATTTCAAGTTAAGCAGATAAACCGCTTATCCGAGATTTCAATATGAATGTTAAAAATGATAGGAGAGACACTATTATGACATCTTTCACCCAAACCAATCGTATTAAAATCGGTATTCGTCCAACCATTGACGGTCGTCGTATGGGCGTACGTGAATCGTTAGAAGATCAAACCATGCGTATGGCAACATCTGTTGCAGACTTGTTACAAACACATATTCGCCATACAGATGGTTCTTTTGTTAGTTGTGTGATTGCCGATACTTGTATCGGTGGCGTTGCTGAAGCCGCGGCTTGTGCGGATAAATTTAAACGTGAAAATGTGGGATTAACCATTACTGTCACCCCTTGCTGGTGCTACGGTTCAGAGACTATTGATATGGATCCGCATATGCCAAAAGCCATTTGGGGATTTAATGGCACTGAACGCCCGGGGGCGGTTTATCTTGCTGCTGCACTTGCAGGTCATTCCCAATTAGGTTTACCGGCATTCTCAATTTATGGTACAGAAGTTCAGGAAGCAGATGACACCGAAATTCCGGAGGATGTAAAAGAAAAACTCTTACGTTTTGTCCGTGCCGGTCTCACCGTAGCAACCATTCGTGGTAAATCTTATTTGTCTATTGGTTCTGTCTCTATGGGGATCGCCGGAGCCATTGTGAACCAGCAATTTTTCCAAGAATACCTCGGTATGCGTAATGAATATGTTGATATGACAGAAATCAAACGGCGTTTAGATCGCAAAATTTATGATCAAGAAGAAGTGGACTTAGCACTTTATTGGGTAAAACAATATTGCAAAGAGGGCATTGATGTAAACAGCCCTGAAAACCAACGCAGCGCAGAAGAACGTGCCGAACTTTGGGAAAATGTGGTGAAAATGACCATCATTACTCGTGATTTGATGGTAGGGAATCCGAAATTAGCGAAATTAAATTACGCTGAAGAAGCATTGGGTCATAACGCGATTGCAGCCGGTTTCCAAGGTCAACGTCATTGGACGGATCATTTACCAAACGGCGACTTTATGGAAGCAATGTTGAACTCTACTTATGATTGGAATGGGGTTCGTCCACCCTATATTCTTGCGACTGAAAATGACAGTTTGAATGCGGTATGTATGCTGTTCGGACATCAACTAACCGGTCAAGCACAAATTTTTGCTGACGTACGTACTTACTGGAGTCCGGAATCCGTTGAACGTGTGACCGGTTGGAAACCGGAAAGCGGTTTTATTCATTTAATTAACTCCGGTTCTGCCGCACTTGATGGAACGGGGCAACATCAAGATGAGAATGGCAAACCCACGATTAAACCGGCTTGGGAAGTAACCGAAGAAGACGGCAAACGTTGTTTGGAGAATACCCGTTGGTGTCCGGCGGTACATGAATATTTCCGTGGTGGCGGTTTATCTTCCCAATTTTTAACTAAAGGCGGTATGCCGTTCACCATGCATCGTATCAACCTTATCAAAGGATTAGGGCCGGTATTGCAAATTGCCGAAGGTTGGTCAATTGATTTACCGGAACAAGTCCACGATATCCTTAACAAACGCACGAATGAAACTTGGCCGACAACGTGGTTTGTTCCTCGCCTAACAGGCAAAGGCGCATTCACCGATGTGTATTCCGTTATGGCAAATTGGGGAGCAAACCATTGTGTCGCCACTTATGGACATATTGGTTCAGATCTCATCACCCTTGCCTCAATGTTACGCATTCCGGTTTGTATGCATAACGTTGATGAACGCAATATATTCCGTCCAAGTGCTTGGAATGGTTTTGGCCAAGATAAAGAAGGTCAGGATTATCGCGCTTGTGAAAACTTCGGGCCGCTTTATAAATAAGTGATGATTGGCACGTGCTTTTCAGTGCGTGCTGCCATTCCATCAGAACCCACATTGAAGTGCGGTTAAAAATTCATTTATTTTTTCAACCGCACTTTTTTCTCAATTTTAGGGAGGGCTTATGCCTATCGTACTGATTTTTGATTGCGGTGCGACCAATTTACGTACTATTGCAATGAGTGATAAAGGCGAAATTCTGGCATCCCATCATATTGCGAACAATACCCAACCTGATGCCAAATTCGCGGATTACCATATTTGGGATTTTGCAGAAATTTGGCAAAAGTTATCCGATTGTGTCGATCACACGATTAATCAATTAAAACAACAACATATTGATCTAAACGATATTGTTGGCATTTCCGTTACCACATTTGGTGTGGATGGCGCGCCATTTGATCATGAGGGGCAACAGCTTTATCCGATTATTTCTTGGAAATGCCCACGTACGCTTCCAACGATGGAATCCTTACCAAGGTTGCTTGACATTGAGGATCTCTATCAACGCAATGGTATTGGGCAATACAGTTTTAATACCTTATTTAAATTGCTTTGGTTGAAAGAATATGAACCGGAGATTTTCCAAAAAATGGATAAGTTTGTGTTCATTTCTTCCATGATAACCCAACGTTTAACCGGCGAATGGACAACCGATCACAGCATGGCGGGCACCTCTATGATGACTAATCTTGCTAGCGGTGATTGGGACGAAGGCATTTTGCAGTTGCTTGGATTAACCCCAAATCATTTTCCACCCATGCGTCATGCCGGTGAAAAAGTGGGAGAACTCACCCACACACTTGCTGCCCGTTGGGGGATAAATTGCATTCCGGTGATTGCTTGCGGACATGATACTCAATTTGCCGTATTCGGTTCCGGAGCAGCATTAAATCAACCCGTGCTGAGTTCCGGTACGTGGGAAATTTTAATGGTGCGTACGCCATATGCAAAACCGCAATTTAATTTTATTTCGCAAGGATTAACGACGGAATTTGACGTTCAACCGAATTGCTTTAATCCGGCGGTGCAATGGGTCGGCTCGGGCATTATGGAGTGGTTGGGTAAATTATTGTTCGCCGATGTATATGGCACAGACCAATATTACGCCAAGATGATTCAAGAAGGTTATGAGGCAGGTGAAAACGACATCAAAAGTGCGGTCGATTTTCAAGGCGTTTTTAGCCAATCAGGTAAAGGCAACATTGCAGGACTTTCCATGTTTGCTACGCGTGGCGAAATCTATCGTGCCGCACTCCACTACATGGCAAATCAACTCAAACAGGGATTGAACGTATTACAGCAAGTCAGTCATTTCAAAGCCGAAAGTTTGATCTGTGTCGGGGGCGGTTCTAAAAATCCACTTTGGAACCAAATCCGTGCTGATGTTTTGGGTTTACCCATTGAGGTGGTTGATGTTACGGAAAGCACAGTGCTAGGCGCAGCGATGTTTACCTTTGTGGGAGTTGGTATTTACGATAGTCCGGAAGCCGCTCAAAAAGCCATGCAGCCACAACGCAAACGTATTTATCCTTAGTTTAATTTTGCAAACGAATAGGAGCAATCTCATGTTAAAAGGTATTCATCCGGCAATTTCCCCCGCGTTACTCAAAATTCTTGCCGAAATGGGGCATGGCGATGAACTCGTACTTGCTGACGCACATTTTCCGGCGCATTCGTTGCATCAAAACGTGGTTCGGGCAGACGGCATTTCTGTCGAAACGCTATTAGCAGGCATCTCGCCATTATTTGAATTTGACTCTTATGTCGAAGCTCCATTGGTAATGATGCAAGCGGTGCAAGGCGATATGCTCGATCCCGAAGTTGAAAAACGCTATCTCAATGCGATTCAAAGTGCGGTCGGTTTCGTGCCTAATCTCACCCGTATTGATCGCTTTGATTTCTATCAGCGTGCAAAACAAGCCTATGCCATCGTTATCACCGGAGAAACCGCCAAATACGGCAACATTATTATCAAAAAAGGGGTTACGCCCGTTTTATAACAAGTTAGAGGTACTTAAAAATGAATAGAAAAGAACTTTCGCAAAAAATTATCGACACCTGCCTTGAGATGACCCGATTAGGTTTAAACCAAGGTACCGCAGGGAATGTAAGTGTACGCTATAAAGACGGTATGCTGATTACTCCCACCGGTATGCCATATCATTTAATCACACCGGAAAACATCGTGTATGTCGATAACAACGGTACACACGAGGAGGGAAAACTGCCTTCCAGCGAATGGCAATTTCATTTAGCTGTCTATCAAGTACGCGCCGAAGCGAATGCGGTCGTACATAATCATTCTCTTCATTGCGCCGGATTGTCCATTCTCCAAAAACCGATTCCGGCTATTCACTATATGGTTGCTGTAGGGGGAACCGATCATATTCCTTGCGTACCTTACGCAACATTTGGTACGCAGGAACTTGCCTCTTACGTGTCGGAGGGAATCAAAAAAAGTAAGGCAATTTTGTTGGCTCACCATGGCTTAATTGCTTGTGGTGAAAATCTTGACAAAGCGTTGTGGCTTGCACAAGAAGTGGAGGTATTGGCTTCTTGGTATTTGAAATTACTTGCAACCGGGTTAGAGATTCCACTTTTGAGCCGTGAGCAAATGCAGGTGGTATTAGGAAAATTCCATACGTATGGATTACGCATTGAAGAATAGCAGTTCTTTACTCCTCTCTACTAATTAATATAAGGAAGGTATTATGAGTGCCAAAGTATTAGAAAAGAAATTTGTTATCCCGTTTATTTTAATTACGAGCTTATTTGCACTATGGGGATTTGCGAATGATATTACCAATCCCATGGTAGCGGTATTTCAAACCGTGATGGAAATTCCGGCTTCAGAAGCGGCTTTAGTACAGTTCGCTTTCTATGGCGGTTACGGCACAATGGCGATTCCTGCAGCGATATTCGCCAGTCGTTACAGCTACAAAGCAGGAATTATGCTAGGACTTATTCTCTATGCTATCGGTGCTTTTTTATTCTGGCCAGCGGCAAAATATGAAGAGTTTAATTTTTTCTTGATCTCACTTTATATTTTAACCTTTGGTCTGGCTTTCTTGGAAACGACGGCAAACCCTTATATTCTCGCGATGGGCGATCCGCAAACGGCAACTCGTCGCTTGAATTTTGCTCAATCTTTTAATCCGTTAGGTTCAATCACCGGTATGTTTGTGGCTTCTCAATTGGTGTTAACTAATCTTGAGTCTGATAAACGCGATGCTGCCGGTAATTTGATTTTCCATACGTTGTCAGAAGCGGAAAAAATGGGGATTCGTACACATGATCTCGCTGAAATTCGTAACCCATACATTGTGTTAGGCTTTGTGGTGATTGCGGTGCTGGTTATTATCAGTCTCTATAAAATGCCGAAAGTAAGAGTTGAAGAGGGCGATTGTCGTATTACCTTTAAAGAAGCCGTTAGTCGCTTGGTACAAAAAGCAAAATATCGTGAGGGCGTTATTGCGCAAGTCTTTTATGTCGGTGTGCAAATTATGTGTTGGACGTTTATTGTTCAATATGCGGAACGTTTAGGTTTTACTAAAGCGGAAGGGCAAAATTTCAATATTATTGCGATGGGGATTTTTATCGCTAGTCGTTTCATTAGTACCAGTTTAATGAAATATCTCAGATCCGAATTTATGTTAATGCTCTTTGCTATCGGTGGTTTCTTTAGTATTCTCGGTGTGATTTTTATTGATGGTATCTGGGGATTGTATTGCTTAATTTTAACCTCCGGTTTTATGTCACTGATGTTCCCAACCATTTATGGTATTGCACTTAATGGCTTAAAAGAAGAATCCACAATCGGGGCGGCAGGCTTAGTGATGGCGATTGTCGGTGGCGCATTAATGCCTCCATTGCAAGGTATGATTATCGACCAAGGTGAAGTCATGGGACTACCTGCAGTGAACTTCTCCTTTATTCTACCGCTTGTCTGCTTTGTCGTCATTGCTATCTACGGATTTAGATCTTGGAAAATTCTTAGCTAATCGTAAATTTGACCGCACTTAAAGTGCGGTCATTTTTATAAGTTTGGGGTATTATGTAGCAGTTACACAAATCTGTTTTTGGGTTGGCTTGTAGGGACACACTGCGTGTGTCCCTACATGTCGTTGAAATTTCTGTTTTTGTGCATTTGCTACATAATATCGTAAGTTTGGTGGATAAGCCTTGCGTTTAATTAAGGTATTCCCGTTGAGTTAGATCAATAAATCGGGTAAACTATCGTCCCGTCTTTGATAGCTAATCTTCTTCAATTTCCGACCGCACTTTTGTGAAATGTCTAGTAAGATGATTAGCTATAATCATTTATATCCCAACAAAGAATTAGGTTCCCTATGGCTACAAATTATATTTTCGTCACCGGCGGTGTTGTATCATCGTTAGGTAAAGGCATTGCGGCAGCATCATTGGCGGCAATTTTAGAAGCGCGTGGTTTAAACGTGACAATTATGAAACTTGATCCCTATATTAATGTGGATCCGGGAACGATGAGCCCTACTCAGCATGGTGAAGTCTTTGTGACACAAGACGGGGCGGAAACGGATTTGGATTTAGGTCATTATGAGCGTTTTATCCGCACGAAAATGACGAAACGCAATAATTTCACTACCGGTAAAATTTATTCGGAAGTGCTACGCAAAGAACGCCGTGGTGATTATCTTGGTGCGACCATTCAAGTGATTCCGCATATTACCAATGAAATTAAAGATCGCGTAATTGCCGGTGCGCAGGGTTATGATGTGGTTATCGTGGAAGTGGGCGGAACAGTCGGGGACATTGAATCCTTACCATTTTTAGAGGCGCTACGCCAGCTTGCGGTACAAGTGGGTCGTGAGCATACGTTGTTTATGCATTTAACCCTTGTTCCTTATATCCCGACAGCAGGTGAAGTAAAAACTAAACCAACCCAACATTCGGTAAAAGAATTATTGTCCATCGGGATTCAGCCGGATGTATTAATTTGCCGCTCTGATCGTATGATCCCGCCAAATGAACGGGCGAAAATCGCACTGTTTTGTAATGTTCCGGAGCGTGCAGTAATTTCATTAAAAGATGTGAATTCGATCTATCAAATTCCGGCATTATTGAAATCTCAAGGATTGGATGATTTTGTTTGTGATCGTTTCCGATTAAACTGCCAAGAGGCTGACCTTTCCGAATGGGAACAGGTGCTTTATAAACAAGCTAATCCTGTCGGGGAAGTAACCATTGGTATGGTGGGCAAATATACGGAATTGCCGGATGCCTATAAATCCGTGAATGAAGCATTAAAACACGCCGGATTAACCAATCGCCTATCGGTGAATATTAAATATATTGATTCACAAGATGTAGAAACCAAAGGTGTAGAGGTACTTCAAGGTGTGAATGGTATTCTTGTACCGGGTGGTTTTGGTTATCGTGGGGTGGAAGGTAAAATTCGTACCGCACAATATGCACGTGAGAACAATGTGCCTTATTTAGGCATTTGTTTAGGGATGCAAACAGCATTGATTGAGTATGCACGCAACGTAGCTGGGCTAACCAAAGCAAACTCTTCCGAGTTTGACCGTCATTGTGAACAGCCTGTTGTGGCATTAATTACAGAATGGCAAGATGCCGAGGGCAATACGGAAGTGCGTTCCGACAAATCTGATCTTGGTGGTACTATGCGTTTAGGGGCACAACAGTGTCATTTAGTAGAGGGAAGCCGTGCGCGTGAATTATATGGTGCAGAAACCATTGAAGAACGTCATCGTCACCGCTATGAAGTGAATAACGTCTTACTTCCACAAATTGAAAAGGCGGGATTGAAGGTAACCGGTTTATCTGCGGATAAAAAACTAGTGGAAATCATTGAAGTGCCAAATCACCCTTGGTTTGTGGCATGCCAGTTCCATCCGGAATTTACCTCCACACCACGTGATGGACACCCACTATTTGCCGGTTTTGTTAAAGCGGCTTACGAAAATCACAAAAAATCAGCTTAAATAGTATTCTGAGGATCATATTGGGTTAGGATGAGCGCCTAGCCCATTTTTTTTCGATATAGCTACAGGTTGGATGGAGTTCTAGCTGTTTTTCAGTGATAAAGGTGACTAAGGCTTGATAAAGTTTATCTGCGATCCCTTGCCCTCGAAGCTGGTTTGATACAAAGGTGTGATTGGCGTTAATTTTATTTTCTGTTTCGTAGAAGTAAGTGAGCTTGGCAATTTTTTCACCCTGTTCATTTAAAATAAAAAACTCACCTTGTTGATGAGATTCTTGGTGATGAATTTTCATTTTGATCTCCATTCTTCGCTTAAATTAGGGGCTGTGGCAAAATCAGCAGTATCACTTGGAATAGCTTTTTCTTCTGCTGCCCATTCACCAAGATCGATGAGTTGGCAACGCTTGCTGCAAAAAGGACGAAACGGACTTTGAGTGGTCCAAATAACCGATTTTCGACAAATTGGACAAGGTACTTCAATGATTTCTTCAGACATGAATTGCTTCCGCTTGTTGTAAATAAAAACGGTGCAATTCTAGCACTTTTTGTTTTAAGTGCGGTAGATTTTCAGCGAGATCTTTATCATTGTTAATAATCTCCGTAGCCCATTTTAAACGTTCTGTTCTGCTTACTTGTGCATTCATAATCCGTTGAATTTGCTCAAGATTATTTTGATCTCTTTTCATCGCACGAGTCAGCTGTGTTTGAGGGGGGACATCAATGACGAGTATTCTCTGGCAAAGCTCAGTAAGGTTATTTTCAATAAGAAGCGGTACAACGAAAAGCGTATAGGGGGCGGTTTGGGCGGAAAGTTGTTCCAACATCGCTTCTCTAATCGCAGGGTGAAGTAAGCCATCGAGCCAATTTTTTTCCGCTTCGTTAGCAAATACCTGTTGACGTAATGCGGCTCGGTTGAGCTCTCCATTTTCTAGTAAAACAGCCTCGCCAAAATGCCCGACAATTTGTTCAAGTAAAGGCGAGCCTTTTTCCACCACTTCGCGTGCGATGATATCGGCATCTACGATGGGAACGCCAAGATCTGAGAATAAATGGGTAATGGTACTTTTTCCGCTACCGATACCACCGGTGAGACCTACAATATAAGTCATGGCAATCCTTTATGAATAATAATTGAATACCCATACTACAAAAGTTGAGAAACAGAGGAAAGGTGCAAAAGGTAAAAATGCGTTTCTTTTTTGGTAAATGAGGGCAAATAGAATACCTAATGAGCAGGCAGTTAGCAGAAAAAATGGTAGATATACTAAAGGTAGGTAAGTACCAAGTGCAAGGGCAAGCCAATAATCCCCTTGTCCGAAAGCTTCTTTTTTATAATACCATTTAGAAATCCAATAAATGCCATAAAAAATAAGGAAAAAACCGACCGCACTTTGTAGGCTTTCTTCTAATGTTAAGGGAGAAAGAGATTGAGATGCACCGATTAACCCTAGGGCGGTTAACCAGAGGCAAGGCGAGGGAGAAATGAGTTGATATTGCCAATCGAGATAGGCTATTGCCCAAAGCAAAATGATTGTGCAACCAAGCCATAAAGCCAAAAGGGGATTTTCGGTCAATTTGATTAAACAAGTGAAGAGTATCCCACAAAAGAAAAAATACTTGGAAATATGGCCGCACTTTTTACCTTGAATAGTGGCAGAACTTGGCCGGAATACAGGAGGATGTTGAGGGAATAATTCAATATATGTGTTGTAAATATCCGTTTGTAAACGTTCAATAAAACCTGAAATATAAAACCATAAGAGAATACCGAATATTCCACCAAGTAAAAAGGAAGAAAATAAAATCATTGTACAACTGAGCCCATATTAAAAATGGGTAAATACATTCCCATCATAATGATACCGATGAGGCTACCAATAATCACCATCATTAAGGGCTCTAGCATTTGGGAAAGGAGATCAATTTGATGGTTGAGTTTTTCTTGATAGCTTTCGGAAATATATTGTAGCATCAAGGCAAGTTTGCCACTTTTTTCACCAATTTGGAGCATTTGTTGGGCTTCCATTGGAAAAATGTGGCTACTGACGCTCTCTGAAAAGCGATAGCCCTGTGAAACCCATTGTAAAATTGAGCGCACTTCGGTATCAAGAATGTGATCATTTATGGTGGTTTTTGAGCTTTTTTGCCAAGTGTGTATGTGCGGTAGAAAACTATTTAACGCTTGGTTAAGTGGTACACCGGCGTGCAGCATAATATTCAAACTTTGGCTAAAATTTACCAAACGGGAGAGATACTGAATGTTGCCAAAAATAGGTAGGGTAGAGATTATTCGTGCTTTTTGCTGCTGAAACCATACTAAATGTTTTAATTTTAGTTGATAAAGCAGAACGGAGATTAGCGTAAGACATATAACGATCCCCATGTCTTCTTTAAGAAAATGAGATGTACTAAGCAACAGAGACGTTAAAGGTGGTAACTCGGCGTGATTACCTTGATACATTTCGGCAAATTGTGGCACGATAAAAAGTAAAAGTGCAAGGGTAAGCAACAAAGAAATTCCTAATACCATGGAAGGATAAAGCATAATTTTTTGTAATTTACGTTGTAATGCGAGGGATTTTTGACGATGTGTGGCAATTTTTCCACAGACAATTGCCAGTTTTCCTGTCATTTCACCCACTTGAATTAGTTGAATTTCTTGCTGAGTAAGATATTTTCCTTGTTGCTCAATACTTTGAGAAAAGGATAATCCTGATTCAATGGCGTGTAAAAGTTTTTCTAGCCAAGAATTTAATGAAAGTTGAGTACAATTCTGCTGTAAAATTTGTAAACTATTTTTGAGAGGAATAGCCGATTGTAGAAGAGTGGCAAGTTGATTCAATAATGTACTAATTTCCGTATTTTTCGGTTTACTATTGAGTTGCCAATTCCGTTTTAATTTAATATTGGTGAGGCCACGATTCATTAATTGGAATTGGGCTTGTTGGGCAGACTCAGCAATGATCGAGCCTTTTTGTATTTGATTTAAGGCATTTTGTCCTTGGAAGTAAAAAAGTTTCTTTGTCATATTATTCTATACCTAAAACACGATAAATTTCTTCTTTATCGGTAATTCCTTGCTTGACTTTTTCCAGCCCACTTTGATGAAGGTTATCAAAATCCGTTTGATAGCCATTTTGTTGTCGATGTAAGAATTGATAAACACCAATTCGACCACGATAACCTTGATGACAATCACAGGAATCTGTGCGAAATTGACCGCACTTTTGGCAACATTTTCGTACAAGCCGCTGCGCAATCACCAACAATAAAGAACTTTCGATTTCATGTTGTTGGATTCCCAGTTGTTGCAAACGTGAAATTGCTGAAAAGGCATCATTGGTATGCAATGTTGAAAGCACTAAATGGCCGGTTTGAGCAGCACGTAGTGCCATTGCCGCACTTTCTTCATCTCGAATTTCACCAAGCATAATAATGTCGGGATCTTGTCGTAAAAATGAACGTAGTAGGCGACTAAAATCCAATCCGATTTGAGGGTTTATTTGGCTTTGGATAATCCCCTCTAATTCTATTTCGATGGGGTCCTCTGCAGTCATAATGTGCTTATCAGGCGTGTTGAGCCATTGAAGTGCGGTATAAAGCGAGATACTTTTTCCACTACCTGTTGGACCTGTAACCAGAATCAAACCTTGAGGCTGACAGAGTGCCTGCTGAAATGCCTGTTGTTGTGACTTCGTCATTCCCAGTTGTGCAAAACTTAATTCTACCGGTTTATTTTGCTGTGCTCGAAGCACTACTTTTTCGCCCCAATGTGTTGGTAGTGTTGAAAGGCGAAAGTCAAGAATATCAGAAAAGGTCGTTTTAAATTGAAAGCGTCCGTCCTGTGGTAAGCGGGTTTCACTGATATCTAGTTTCGCAAGAAGTTTTAATCGGGAAATTAATCGATTCGCTAAATTTTTGCTAAGTGGGGATTGAGGTTGTAAAACACCGTCAATTCTAAATCGCACTTGGAAATAATTCTGTAAGGTTTCTAAGTGAATATCGGACGCATTTTTTTCTAATGCTGATTCAAAAATTCGATTTAGTAGCTGAATAACAGGTTCATCATCATTTTTTTCGTGATTCTCTTGTTCCTGATGATAGAAAGTCACTTGCTCTTCCACTTGCATGGTTTGTGGGGCAAGTTTTTGTAAAAGATCCTTGAGTTGGGCGCTATCAAGCAAAATGGGTTCTACCAATTTTCCACTGATAAAGGCAATAGTTTCACAAGCAGAAAGATTGGAAAGTGAATCAACACCAAGCCATAATCGGTTGTTATCTTCCTTTAGAGGAAGAGCAAAGTAGCGTAAGAAAAGGGATTGTTGCTGTTGATTACGTTCCCATAAATCGGGCGAGATGATAAAAATCTCGCCATTTTGTGCCATTGCTCGATGCGCATGAAGAGAGGCATAGTCCATCATCTTGAACAAAATCCGGCTGGAAATAAAGTTGCATCGCCTGTACAGGTGGTTGACCAAGTTACGCCTCTGGTACTATCGCCACTTGCTGTGAGCGTATATTCTACCCCATCTAATGTCCCGTTACCGATAACAGTAATGGCACCGGCATTTGTATTAATACTTTTTACGTAGCCCTTTGCCGTGGTGATGTTAGCGGCAACACCATTTGAGCCTCCACTGCAATTGCTGGTTGCTCCTGTTCCATAAACACAAAGTTCTACGTCAGATTTAAAAGGTGCGGAGGCTTGCAGTAATTCGGACATTGCCGCCTTTTTGGTATAATTCTGGTAAGAAGGAATGGCGATAGTTGCAAGAATGGCAATGATCGCAATCACGATCATTAATTCAATGAGTGTGAATCCTTTTTTCAGTTTAGATTGAGAGATGATTTTCATTGGTTTTCCTTATAAATGTAGGTTAAGCCAATATTGGCTAGAGCATTGTGTGGAAGGAAAAAAACTTTGTAAATTTGACCGCTCTTTTTGTGCGAGCCTGATCGTAAAAATAGGAAAAAATCATGAAAAAACAGAAATGTATTGAGCAAGGTTGGCTGACTGATTGCCGGCAAATATCTTCTCCTCATTTTGATGAACGTTTGGATTCAGATGATATTTCGTTGTTGGTCATTCATTATATTAGCTTACCGCCGGAACAGTTTGGGGGAGGATATATTGACGATTTTTTTCAAGGTAAGTTAGATCCCAAACTTCATCCCTATTTTGAGGAAATTCATCAAATGCGGGTATCGTCCCACTGTTTGATCGATCGTCATGGCGTGATTACACAATATGTGAATTTTAATGATCGGGCATGGCATGCCGGTGTTTCCTGCTTTGAAGGGCGAGAAAGATGTAATGATTTTTCCATTGGTATTGAGCTTGAGGGGAGTAATGAACAGCCTTTTACTGAAGTGCAATATCAAGCGTTGATAGCACTGACAAAATGTATTATGGCGGCTTATCCAAAGATTACTCAAGAACGTATTGTTGGACATTCAGATATTTCACCGGGGAGGAAGATCGATCCCGGTCAATATTTTGATTGGGATCGTTATTTAAAGGAGGTTAAATCTTCGCTTAAAAAATAGACACGCCATTTTGTGATGTGATACATATAATAATTATTGCGCTGGTTTTTATTTAACTTATTGAATTATAAGGATTTAATATCTTTATGAGATTTTAATTGTCAATGTGGGTGAAGTTATCCAATATTATTGGTTTTTCCAACCACAATTTTATCCACAGAAATATTGAATAACTCATAAGGTTGATCGAGATTTAGCATTTTTTATGATGTTCTTTTCATAATGAAGATTTTTTAACCGCACTTTGTCGAAATAAAGTGCGGTTTCTTTTTGGTAAAGATCAAGTCGGGTGAAAAATCATCAATATTTGATGAAATAAAGGAGAAAAAGGATCCTTATATGTTTTTACACAATTTTATTAAGGATTATTCCTTGGTTAGTCACAACTTTATCCACAGATCCTTGTTCGCGAACCGTCTCAAATCTCCGCCCCTTCGGTTGATAAAAACGGCAATTTGTGAAACAATCCGCAGATTATTTTTATACATAAAATTTAAGGTAGAGCGTAGAGTGGTCGATTTTGATGGCTATCGTCCAAATGTAGGGATTGTGATTTGTAACCAAAAAAATCAAGTTCTTTGGGCGAAACGCTGTGGGCAAAATTCTTGGCAATTTCCCCAAGGTGGCATTAATGATAACGAAAGTGCCGAGCAAGCAATGTATCGAGAATTGTATGAAGAAGTGGGATTGCAGCCGAAAGATGTACGCATTTTATACGTCTCAAAACATTGGCTGCGTTATAAATTGCCAAAACGTTTATTACGTTATGATAGTAAACCCATGTGTATAGGGCAAAAACAGCGTTGGTTTTTATTACAATTGGTTTCTGATGAAAAAAAGATCAATATGAAAGCCACAAAATCGCCAGAGTTTGATGGTTGGCGTTGGGTGAGTTTTTGGTATCCGGTACGCCAAGTTGTGTCTTTTAAAAAAGAAGTCTATCGTCGGGCCATGAAAGAATTTTCTTCCTTTCTATTTTCTCACGATAAAGATAGGTCGTCTGAACATTTTCAGGAACGGGATCTAAAATTCACCTCCTCTCATAAGTTGAATTATTCAAAACCTCTAAAACGTCCATTCCATAAAAGGGGATAAGCTATGCTGACTTTTATTATCATTAGTTTGCTGGTTGGCAGTGTTGTCGGATTTCTCGCCGGGCTATTTGGCATTGGGGGCGGTTTAATTGTGGTACCTGCATTAGTTTATTTGTTACCTATAGTTGGTGTGCCAGAACCCTTATTAATGTCAACCGCATTAGGGACATCCTTTGCCACGATTGTGATTACAGGGTTTTCTTCTGTACAACGCCATCATCAATTAGGTAATATTGTGTGGGATGCCGTAAAAATTTTAGCTCCTGTGATTATGATGACGGTCTTTATCTCCGGTTTATTTATTGGCAAGTTAGATCGTGATATTACGGCAAAGCTATTTGCCTGTCTTGTTGTTTATTTAGCCGTGAAAATGATCGTTTCCATTAAGCCTCAACCTGTTGAAGCGACAAAAACATTGACCACAAAATCATCCGTTATTGGGGGAATTTTAATTGGTATGGCATCCAGTGTTGCGGGTATTGGGGGAGGCGGTTTTATTGTGCCATTTCTAAATTCACGTGGAATTGATATTAAAAAAGCAATCGGTTCTTCAGCCTTTTGTGGAATGTTGCTTGGTATATCTGGTATGTTGAGTTTTATGGTGAGTGGCTGGGGAAATACCGCCATGCCGGACTATTCTCTCGGTTATATTTATTTGCCTGCCGTTTTTAGTATTACTGCAACATCATTTTTTACATCTAAATTAGGGGCAACTGCCACAGCGAAATTGCCTGTATCAACCCTAAAAAAAGGTTTTGCATTATTATTAATTGTGATTGCTATTAATATGTTTCTCAAATAAGGAAAATTATGAATCAGTATTTGCACCTTCCCCATTTTGATCCGAGCATTTTTACCTTTGGTGACAGCAATATCGGTTTACGCTGGTATGGTTTAATGTATCTACTTGGTTTCGTCTTTGCACGCTGGCTTGCTGTGCGGCGTGCCAATCAACCCAATAGCGGTTGGACGGTTGAACAAGTGGATACCCTACTTTTTAATAGTTTTATGGGGGTATTTTTAGGAGGGCGTATTGGTGACGTATTTTTCTATAATTTTGACCGATTCTTACAGGAACCGACCTATTTATTCCGCGTATGGGAAGGGGGAATGTCTTTCCATGGTGGATTAATTGGTGTAATTATTGCGATGATTTGGACATCCTATTCACAAAAACGTCATTTCTGGCAAACAGCAGATTTTATGGCACCATTAATTCCCTTTGGTTTAGGATTAGGCCGTATTGGCAACTTTATTAACCTTGAACTTTGGGGGCGTGAAACCGATGTACCTTGGGCGATGATTTTTCCAAACGATCCTCTTTTATTACCTCGTCATCCTTCGCAACTTTATGAGGCATTTTTAGAAGGTTTTGTTCTCTTCACATTGCTAAATCTTTTTATTAAAAAAACACGTCCTATGGGGGCTGTCGCCGGTTTATTCTTAGTGGGTTACGGTGTATTCCGCTTTATTGTGGAATATGTGCGTGAGCCGGAAGTGGAATCTTTCCTTGGCATTATGACCCGTGGTCAAGCCTTGTGTTTACCGATGATTATCGGTGGCGCATTGATTATGTGTTGGGCTTACACACGCAAAAGTGCGGTAAAAAATTAAGGAATTTTTATGAAACAATATCTCGATCTTTGCCGCCGTATTATTAAGGAAGGGGAATGGATTGCTAATGAGCGCACGGGCAAGCGTTGCTTAACGGTGATTAACGCTGATTTGGAATATGATGTAGCAAATAACCAATTTCCCCTTATCACCACGAGAAAAAGCTATTGGAAGGCTGCCATTGCAGAGTTTTTAGGCTATATTCGTGGTTATGATAATGCGGCAGATTTTCGTAAACTCGGCACCAAAACTTGGGATGCCAATGCCAATGAAAATACCGCATGGCTTGCTAATCCACATCGTAAAGGCACAGACGATATGGGACGTGTTTATGGTGTTCAAGGCAGAGCATGGCGTAAACCGAATGGCGAAACGGTGGATCAACTTCGTAAAATAGTAAACAATCTCACTCAAGGCATTGATGACCGTGGTGAAATCATGACCTTTTTTAACCCCGGTGAAATTGATCTTGGCTGTTTACGTCCTTGTATGCACACGCATACCTTCTCCCTTGTGGGGGAGACTTTGCATCTCACTAGTTACCAACGCTCTTGCGATGTTCCTTTAGGATTAAATTTCAATCAGATTCAAGTTTTTACTTTTCTTGCGTTAATGGCACAAATTACCGGAAAAAAAGCAGGCAAAGCCTTTCATAAAATTATTAATGCACATATTTATGAAGATCAACTGGAATTAATGCGTGATGTACAATTAAAACGCGAACCTTTACCACTGCCGAAATTGGAAATTAACCCTGATATCAAAACTCTTGAAGATTTGGAAACTTGGGTCACGATGGACGATTTTAGGGTGAGTGGCTATCAATCTCATGAGCCGATTAAATATCCTTTCTCAGTGTAGGGGGGAAAGTGCGGTCAGATTTTGATGAGAAATTTATGCGCTATGCCCTGAGTTTGGCGGATAAAGCCGAATGCTTGGGTGAAATTCCTGTTGGTGCAGTCCTTGTCGATAGCGAGGGAAATATTCTTGGAGAAGGTTGGAATTTTTCTATTACCGAGAATGACCCGACTGCCCATGCTGAAATTGTGGCATTACGTAATGCTGCAAAAAAAGTACAAAACTATCGCCTACTTAATACCACTCTTTATGTTACTCTCGAACCCTGCACCATGTGTGCCGGTGCGATTTTACACAGCCGAATTCAGCGTTTGGTGTTTGGTGCGTCTGATTATAAAACCGGTGCGGTGGGTTCCCGTTTTCACTTTTTTGATGATTATCAGATGAACCATAAGGTCGAAATCACTGGTGGCATACTTGCACAAGAATGTAGTGAAAAGTTGAGCGCTTTTTTTAAAAAACGTCGTCAGCAAAAGAAACAAGAGAAAATAAACTCCTCTAAAGATCTGTACTAAAAATAAATAGTCTCCAGCCAAGGATGGATTTCTAGTTAGTCAAAATTTAAAGTTGCCAATTGATCTCTGTCATGCCTTTATCACTTAAATATTGATTAGTTTTGGAAAAATGTTTACATCCGAAAAAACCACGGTGGGCAGAGAGAGGAGAAGGGTGGGGAGCGGTTAAAACACAATGGCGGGAGCGGTCAATTATGCTGCCTTTTTTCTGCGCATGGCTTCCCCAAAGTAAAAAAACTAAATTTTCACGCTGCTCATTGAGTGCAGCGATGACACGGTCAGTAAAGGTTTCCCAGCCTAAATTAGCGTGCGAATGGGCGTATCCACGCTCAACGGTCAAAACAGTATTGAGTAATAATACACCTTGTTCCGCCCATTTCACTAAATAGCCATTGTCAGGTATTTGAAAATCAGGGATATCTTGGCTTAATTCTTTGTAGATATTTAATAAGGAAGGAGGAATGGGGACGTCAGGTTTCACTGAAAAGGCAAGTCCATGTGCTTGATTTGGTCCGTGATAAGGATCTTGTCCTAAAATCACCACTTTGACATCTTCAAATGCCGTGTATTTAAAGGCATTAAATACATCTTCCTGCGGTGGATAAATCGTTTTTCCATTTTGTCTAGCAAGGTGAACTTGTTTTAATGTGTGCTGAAAATAGGGTTGCTCTTTTTCTTTACCGATAACATCAGTCCAAGTTTTCATAATGAATCCTATTAAAAGTTAATTGGTAATATTATAAATGAAATATGATTGCCTAGGTAGGATTGATTTATTTGAAATGTAATATTTTTGTTAATAAAAATATAATATTAGAGGATTGATTGATTGATATTTTGATTTACATCAAAATTTTAAAAATAGCTATAAAAAATAACTTGTTCTTTATCAAAAGAATTTGAAGTATTCAAAATTTTTGATAAAATTTGCACAGTTTTTATGATTATACAGATGCCAATTAGGAGGCTATTATGATTAAAGGTATTCAAATTACTCAAGCAGCGAATGACAATTTACTTAACTCATTCTGGTTATTAGACAGCGAAACCAATGAAGCACGTTGCTTATGTGCGAAAGGTGAATTTTCCGAAGACCAAGTGGTTGCAGTGAGCGAACTTGGTCAAATCGAATATCGTGAATTACCGGTAAATGTCGCACCAACCGTAAAAGTTGAAGGTGGTCAACATTTAAACGTAAACGTGCTACGTCGTGAAACTCTAGAAGATGCGGTAAACAATCCGGATAAATATCCACAATTAACCATCCGTGTTTCCGGTTATGCCGTACGTTTTAACTCTTTAACGCCTGAACAACAGCGTGATGTAATCACCCGTACTTTCACTGAAAGTTTATAATTTTATATCAAATAAGAAAAGCCCCGATTTTATCGGGGTTTTGTTCTTTTAGCTTGATGTTTTATTAAACTCTTTTACTAACTGAACCACAATACTTTTCTGAGAGTGGCTTAATCCTAACCAAGTCCTATCTAATTCATCCTGATTCCATTCTAAGTTATCCATACAATCGGCAAAGAAATAGCTCATTGGTGTTTTTAAAAAAGCAGCAATCGCAACGAGATGTGTCAAATTGATTTTGTTTGTACCACGTTCATAGCGAGAAAGTTGGGGTTGAGAAATATCCACATATTCAGAAAGTTTTTCAGCGGTAAGACCAAGCTCCTTACGTTTTTTCTGGATTCGCTGACCAACTAATTGATCTATCTTGCTTGGAACAAATTTTGCCATATCTTTACACTATAAATATTCAATAACTGCATATTTATAGTGATTTTTATGCTTGTAAGAAGGTTTATAAATGAATATAATGCCAATTGAAAATTCGTTTATGTTATATTTTCTGCTCTAGAGGTTAAAAATGAATAAATTGAAAAAAACTTGGAATTTTTTATTTGGCTTTAAAGGACGTATTGGAAGATTGCACTTTGCGATTTTTTTACTTTTTTTCATAATTTCACTCTTCGTGTTCAACACATTAGCTTATGTTTTTCTACAAGTATTGAATTCTCCTTCTACTATAAAAAATTTTAGTGTGTATGAGATTATTTTTTTCGCTGCTATTGTGCTAGTTTTAGTTGTTTTGGTCACAATTTTTAAATATTCGCATATTGTAAGACGTATACATGATTATGATAAATCTTTTGGAAATAGTGGATTAGGGATAACTATTGCTCTCCTTGAGATTATCGTAGTGTTCCTCTCTTTTGCTAGAATCGAATATACGTTACTTTTAGGATTCATTTCGCTCATTTGTCTTACTTCACTTGTTTTTATAAAAGGAACAAAAGGAGAAAATCAATTTGGAGCAGAGCCTATTCCGTTTTGGAAAAAACACAACATCACACAAAAACAGGAGTAACATATGCGTAAGTTAGGAAAATTAATGCTTTTAGTATTTGGGGTCGTAGCTTCTAGCGTAGCTCTAGCAGATTGGGAGTATGCCACTAATATTGGAGAGTCAGACACGGGGGATGTGTTCTATACTCGCTGTTATTATGAAACTTTAGGTGGTTTTAAAGTTTCTATTGTTGTAAAAGGGTTTTGTCCTATGTCTATTGAGGTTGATCCGGAAAGAAATAAGTGGAGAAGAAACTAATGAGTAGATTTACATCATCTCACATAACAGAAACTAAAATTATCATTCGTCCAAATAAAGGTGTGGATATTGGGGCTTTTGTAAATAAGTTAGTTGAGAATGGCTATAAATACTTAGAAGCTCAAAATGAAAAAGATCTATTTTTTTCAAGAGTTATTGAGTTAGCCGATCATTCTCAATATGAAATGGCAATAAAGCAAGAGTTAGAAGCACTAGTTTCAGGTCAATTTACAGAACTAACGATTGAATATGTTGATTTTGAAGGGAAAGCTATCAAACTTAGTTAAGTTTTGTTTGAAAAATATTTCACCAAAATAGCGATCTGATTTTTACATTTGCAATGTATGTTGAGCCAAATAATTAAAATTTGGCTCATTTCATTTTTATCCCCAGATAGACCGCATTCATCAAGAAAAATCGCGAAAAATCCACCGCACTTTCCTTTCTTTCCTAGCGATTCCTTCGCTTTTCAGGTACAATCCGCCAGTTAAATTTGTTGATTTTTGAGAACATTATCTTTTATGAAGAATATTCGTAACTTTTCTATTATTGCTCACATTGACCATGGTAAATCAACGCTGTCAGACCGTTTGATTCAAACTTGTGGCGGGCTTTCCGATCGTGAAATGGAAGCACAGGTGTTGGATTCAATGGATCTTGAACGTGAACGTGGCATCACTATTAAGGCTCAAAGTGTCACCTTAAATTACAAAGCCAAAGATGGCGAAACCTATCAATTAAACTTTATTGATACACCGGGACATGTGGATTTTTCCTATGAAGTATCACGTTCCCTCGCCGCTTGTGAAGGGGCATTATTGGTGGTGGATGCGGGGCAAGGTGTTGAGGCACAAACTTTAGCAAATTGTTACACGGCAATTGAAATGGATCTTGAAGTCGTACCAATTTTAAACAAAATTGACTTGCCTGCGGCAGATCCTGAACGTGTAGCAGAAGAAATCGAAGATATTGTGGGTATTGATGCGATGGATGCGGTGCGTTGCTCGGCGAAAACCGGACAGGGCATTGAAGATGTGTTAGAAGAAATTGTGGCAAAAATTCCTGCACCGGAAGGCGATCCTGACGCACCATTACAAGCCTTAATCATTGATTCTTGGTTCGATAATTATCTGGGCGTGGTTTCCCTTGTGCGGATTAAAAACGGTACGCTACGCAAAGGCGATAAAATTAAAGTGATGTCTACAGGGCAGGCTTATAACGTAGATCGCCTTGGTATTTTCACGCCAAAGCAAGAGGATACCACGGTATTAAACTGTGGTGAAGTAGGCTGGGTCGTTTGTGCGATTAAAGATATTTTAGGGGCACCGGTAGGCGATACCTTAACCCATCAACACCATCCGGCAAGCCATGTTTTACCGGGCTTTAAGAAAGTTAAACCACAAGTTTATGCGGGCTTGTTCCCCGTTAGTTCGGACGATTATGAGGCATTTCGTGATGCCTTAGGTAAATTAAGCCTCAATGATGCCTCATTATTCTATGAACCGGAAAATTCAACCGCACTTGGTTTCGGTTTCCGTTGTGGTTTCTTGGGACTTCTCCATATGGAGATCATTCAAGAACGCTTAGAACGGGAGTATGATCTTGATTTAATCACCACCGCACCAACAGTAATTTATGAAGTTGAAATGACTAATGGCGAAGTAGTGTATGTGGATAGTCCGGCTAAACTACCGCCGCTTAATAATATTTCCGAAATTCGTGAACCGATTGCAGAATGTAATATGCTCGTGCCGCAGGAATACTTAGGAAATGTGATTACGCTCTGTGTGGAAAAACGTGGCGTACAAACCAATATGGTCTATCACGGGAATCAAATTGCATTGACTTATGAAATTCCAATGGGTGAAGTGGTACTGGATTTCTTCGATCGTCTAAAATCCACCTCTCGCGGTTATGCCTCGCTGGATTATGGGTTTAAACGTTTCCAAGCGGCGGATATGGTGCGTGTCGATATTATGATCAATGGTGAACGAGTGGATGCCTTAGCCTTAATTGTGCATAAAGATAACGCCCAGTATCGTGGTCGTGAATTAGTGGAAAAAATGCGTGAGTTGATCCCTCGTCAACAATTTGATATTGCCATTCAAGCTGCTATTGGTAACCACATTATTGCACGCTCAACGGTGAAACAATTACGTAAAAACGTGTTGGCGAAATGTTATGGTGGTGATGTGAGCCGTAAGAAAAAACTTTTACAGAAGCAAAAAGAAGGGAAAAAACGAATGAAATCCCTGGGTAATGTAGAAGTACCGCAAGAGGCATTTTTGGCGATTTTACATGTGGGTAAGGATAAATAAGGAACAGTATGTCTAATTTATTTTTCGTGATTTTTTTAGCCGTAGGATTTGGTCTTTGGAAGGCGTTGGATTATTTCCAATTGCCCAATACGTTTAGCATTTTATTGTTGATTTTGACCGTACTTTCCGGTGTGTTATGGTGCTATCATCGTTTTGTTGTTGTGCCTAAACGCTATCGTCAAATCCTCCGTGCGGAACAACGTTCAGGTCAAGCTCTGAGTGATGAGGAAAAAGCCAAAATCGAACCCATTTCGGAAGGTGCGGAGTTTTTGTCTTCACTGTTTCCTGTATTAGCCGTTGTTTTCCTTGTGCGTTCTTTTTTGTTTGAACCCTTCCAAATTCCTTCAGGCTCGATGGAATCCACATTACGTGTTGGCGATTTTCTCGTGGTGAATAAATATGCCTATGGTGTCAAAGACCCGATTTTCCAAAATACGATTATTGAAGGGGAGAAACCACAACGTGGTGATGTCATCGTATTTAAAGCACCGGAACAAGCCTTACTCCGCACAGGATTAGGGGCTACCCGAGCCGCCTATGCGGAAAATTTAGCCTTAACCTCAAAAAATAATATGTCCGGTGTCGATTACATAAAGCGTATTGTCGGGCAAGGCGGAGACCGTGTCATTTTCGATATGGATCAAAAAACATTGAAGATTGTGTATGGTAAAGAAGGCAAACCTTGCGATGTAAATTGTGAAACCAAAACATTTGAATATAGCCAAAATCCAACGAATCCGGCATTTCCGAATGAATTGGAATTGACAGAAAAAGGTGATGCGGTACACAACGTGTTGATCAGCCCATATCGCCGTTATGCTGGGCCGGAATTTTTCCCACAAGAAGGTAATCCAACGGCGGAGTGGGTCGTGCCGGAAGGACAGTATTTTGTCATGGGTGATAATCGCGATCACAGTGATGACAGTCGTTTTTGGGGATTTGTACCGGAAAAAAATATTGTCGGTAAAGCCACTTATATTTGGATGAGTCTGGAAAAAGAACCAAACGAATGGCCGACAGGCTTGCGTTTTGAACGTTTCTTTACAGCAATTAAATAAGATGAATCATTTAGAGAGATTAGAGCGAAAAATCGGTTACCAATTTAAGGATAGTTCGCTCTTAAAATTGGCACTCACCCATCGGAGTGCTGCGACAAAACACAATGAACGCCTAGAGTTTCTGGGTGATTCCATCCTCAATTTCACCATTGCAGAAGCCTTATTTCATCAATTTCCCCGTTGTAATGAAGGTGAATTGAGCCGTATGCGTGCGACTTTAGTGAGAGAAAAAACATTAGCAGTGCTAGCCCGTCAGTTTGAACTGGGGGAATATATGTCGCTTGGTTCCGGTGAGTTGAAAAGTGGTGGTTTTCGCCGTGAATCAATCCTTGCGGACTGCGTGGAAGCAATTATTGGTGCCATGTCGTTGGATCAAGGCATTGTTCTCACAACACAAGTGATCCAAACTTGGTATAAAACTCTGTTGGCAGAAATCAAACCGGGTGATAATCAAAAAGATGCCAAAACCCGCCTACAAGAATATTTACAAGGTAAAGGGCTGGCATTACCAAGTTATGAAGTCATTAACATTCAAGGTGAACCCCATTGCCAAACTTTCACCGTTGAATGCAAAGTGAAAAATGTGGCTAAAATTGACCGCACTTTTGTGGCGAAAGGCTCAAGTCGCCGTAAAGCAGAACAGGCCGCAGCAGAACAAATTTTAAAAGAACTGGACATCAAATGACAGAACAATCTGACAAAACCTATTGCGGCTTTATTGCCATTGTAGGTCGCCCGAATGTCGGGAAATCAACGCTCTTAAATAAAATTTTAGGGCAGAAAATCTCCATTACCTCACGTAAAGCCCAAACTACCCGTCACCGTATTGTGGGGATCAAAACAGAAGGGGCTTATCAAGAAATTTATGTGGATACCCCGGGGCTTCATATTGAAGAAAAACGTGCTATCAATCGTTTAATGAACCGTGCGGCAAGTAGTGCTATCGGCGATGTGGATCTTATTATTTTTGTGGTGGACGGCACCCATTGGAATGCTGATGATGAAATGGTGTTAAACAAACTTCGCAACGCGAAAGCACCGGTAGTATTGGCAATTAATAAGGTAGATAACATCAAAAATAAAGATGATTTATTGCCGTTTATCACTGAATTAAGCGGTAAATTTGATTTTGCCCATATCGTACCGATTTCTGCACAACGTGGTAATAATGTTCACGAACTGGAAAAAATTGTACGTTCAGCTTTACGTGAAGGCGTTCACCATTTTCCTGAAGATTATGTCACAGATCGTTCACAACGTTTTATGGCATCGGAAATTATCCGTGAGAAATTAATGCGTTTTACCGGAGAAGAACTACCTTATTCGGTCACCGTTGAAATTGAACAGTTTAAAGTGAATGAACGTGGCACTTATGAAATCAATGGTTTGATTTTGGTGGAACGTGAAGGACAAAAGAAAATGGTGATTGGCGCACGAGGACAAAAAATCAAAACCATCGGTATGGAAGCCCGTGCGGATATGGAGCGCCTATTTGATAACAAAGTTCATCTTGAATTATGGGTGAAAGTGAAATCCGGCTGGGCGGATGATGAACGTGCATTGCGTAGCCTAGGCTATATGGACGAATAAAAGTGCGGTTTATTTTCAGCCAGTTTTATGATGTAGAAAGCCGGTATTATGTCGCAGTGACTGAAACATGATTTAGGCGTTATTTGTAGGGACACACTGTGTGTGTCCGTTTATAACATATTGAGATGATTTTGATTTTATACCGGACACACGCAGTGTGTCCCTACATTTTTTCCCCTATTCCAGAGGCACAAGCATAAGCCGAACTCCACGCCCATTGGAAATTGTAACCGCCAAGCCAGCCGGTAACATCTAATACTTCTCCAATAAAATATAAGCCTTTTATTTGCTGACTTTCCATGGTTTTAGAAGAAATATGATGTGTGTCCACTCCACCCATAGTGACTTCAGCTGTGCGATACCCCTCTGTGCCATTAGGTATAAATTGCCAATGATGAACTAAATCTAATAGATTTTTTAGCCGCACTTTACTGAGGTTAGCAATTACTTCATCTTGAATAAAACCTTGTTCGATCCAAAGTTCCACTAATTTTTTGGGAAGTAAACGTGTCAGCACGGTTTTTAACATCAGTTTTGGTGAGTCTTGTTTCATTTGGTGGATTTCATCTTCCAAATTATGTGTTGGTAACAAATCAATTTCTACGCTTTCATTAGGCTGCCAATAATTAGATATTTGTAATACTGCAGGGCCTGAAATCCCCCTATGGGTGAAAAGTAACTGATTGTGAAAGGATTTTCCACTCTTTGCCGTGAGGGTTACAGGTAGGCTAATGCCTGAAAGTGCGGTCAAAAATTTGTCAGTTTCTCGATAAGTGAAGGGGACAAGGCTTGCGCGTGGTGGAATGACAGGAATGCCAAATTGTTCAGCAATCTGATAGCCTAAAGGGGTCGCGCCAAGTCCGGGCATTGAAAGCCCTCCCGTGGCAATGATTAAGTTTTTGCATTCCCATTGGATAGCATTTGCTATCACCTGAAAGCGTACTGTTTCATTATTCTCAACCTGTTCAATCTGCGATATTTCATTGCGTAAGTGTATCTTTACTTGGTGTTTTTTACATTCCGTTGCCAACATCTCTACGATTTTTTCCGCCCCTTCATCACAAAAAAGTTGCCCGAGTTCTTTTTCGTGATAGGCAATGCCATATTCAGCCACGAGCGAAATAAAATCCCAGTTGGTATAACGAGCAAGGGCTGATTTGACAAAATGAGGATTTTGCGAGAGATAGTGAGCCGGGGTGACATCAAGATTGGTAAAATTGCAAAAACCACCGCCGGACATTAAGATTTTTCGTCCGATTTTTTTACCGTTATCCAGTATAGCGACTTCTTTGCCTAATTTTCCTAATTGTGAGGCACAAAATAAGCCGGCTGCACCTGCACCGATAATGAGCGTTTCAAAATAATGCTTCACTGTGCTTGCCCTTTGTCTAAAAATTCTAACATTTTCATTCGTTGAATTACCATACGGCGATCAACCGCCGCATTACCACTATCTAGCAATTGTTGTAAATAATTTTTTGCTTGAGAATAATTACGCTGTTCAAGCTCAATCGTCGCAAGCAAAGAGAGACTGGAAATTTCTTTGGGATCTTGGGTGAGAGCTTGGTTCAAAAGTTGTTGGACTTCTGAGGTAAGTTGTTGTCCCGCTTGATAATAAAGTGCGGTTGCTTTTAAGCCTAAAATGTTCGGCTTGCTGCCCGATAATTTTTCTGCGTTGGAGTAGGCAATGAGAGCATGATCAAATTCGTTGTTTTGTACATAAGCCTCGCCCAGTTGAATCCAAGCTTCGGTATTATTCGGATCTGCCCGCAATTTATCCTGAATTTTCGTAATTACATCTTCTTTTTTGTGGAAATCTGCCATTTCAATTTGCTTGTTATGTTGGGAAATCATCGCTTGCTCGCCTTCTTGTAGGCGTGAAAAGCGGTCAAGAGATAAATAATAACCAAGTGGAATGGCAATGAGTAACGCAAAAATACTGAGAGCGATTTTTCTATTGCTCTTTTGGGAAGTATGTGTGAGTGGCTCGTTTGGCTCAAGATCGTTGAATGTGGAAAGGGAGGCCTTATCCTTGAGCTGAAGTATTTTTTGGTGAGAATGCCAAACTAATCCGGCAGCTAAAATGAGTAACCCAATGGGTAATAGCCACAATAATGCGGTATTCCACTGAAAAGGCGGCTTATAATTCACAAAATCACCGAAACGTGCGGTCATTGTATCAATAATTTGCTGATTGCTTTTGCCTTCGTTCACCATATTATAAACTTCAATGCGTAGGTCATAGGCAATGGGGGAATTGGATTCTACCAAGTTTTGATTTTGACACTGAGGGCAACGCAAAGATTTTGCCAGCTCTACGGCACGGGTGCGATCCGCCGAGCTGTTAAATTGATACGTATCCACCATTTCTGCTTGTGAAAACAAGCTAAAAGCGAATAAAAGTGCGGTTAAAAAGATTTTCATTTTTTCATTAATTGTTGAATTTGGGGAATAAAAACATTTTTCCAAGTTTCTCGATCAAGTAGCCCGGAATGACGATAACGAATAATACCGTGAGCATCGACTAAATAGGTTTCCGGTGCACCATCTACGCCGAGTTTCATGGCAAGCTCACCTTGGCTGTCATCAATAGTCAAAAGGAAAGGATTGCCCATTCTTTTGAGCATTTCACGTCCGTTTTGTGGGTTATCCCGATAATCAATGCCGATGATCGGAATGGTTTTGGCGATATCCATTAATAGCGGATGTTCTTCTTTGCAGTAGCCACACCAACTACCCCAGACATTCAATAAAAATGGTTGTTTGGGGAAATTTTTCGGACTGATCGTTTGCGAAGGATCAAGCAAATTTGCCTGATAAAACTCCGGTATGGGTTTATCTATTAGTGCAGAAGCAATCTTTTTCGGATCTTGGTTCAACCCGGCAATTAATAGGATACATACACCTAAAAGCATCAAGAGCGGTGTAAAAAAGAGCCATTTTTTCTTCATTATCTTTCCTGTTTTCGGCGTAAAGCAAATGTGCTACAAAGGGCACCTAATGCCATTAAAATTCCCCCTGCCCAAAGCCAACGAATAAGCGGCTTGTAATGCAGACGGAAAGTAAATTCCCCTTTTCCGAGAGCATCGCCCATCACAATATAGAGATCACCCCAAAATCCGCCACTTAAACCGACTTCGCTCATCGTCATGGTGCGGACGTCATAATAACGGCGTTCAGGTATGATATTAGCGTAAGCTTCACCTTTTTCTGTGACATCAAAAAATGCGACTTCTGTGGTGAAATTTGGCCCGATTTCATTAGAGAATTGCCGGTAATGAAATTCATATTGCCCGAGTTTTTGGCTTTGTTGTGGCGCAAGGCGAACACCGATTTCACTGCCAAAATAACTGCTCATCACTGCCCCCATAGTAGCCATTGCCACTCCGCAATGGGCAAGAATCATACCGAGTTGTGCAAGGCGGATTTTTCTCCAATTTTGCCATAAGGTCGCAAGGAAAAGCCAGATGGCAAGCGTGAGTAAAAGGAAGGCGAAGCCATGGAAACGGAGGGATTCATTATGATGAATTTGTTGCCAAATCATTAATAAGGCAATGCCTCCGGCAGGGATAATCAATAATAAACGGCGTATAAAAGAAGATTGCTCAAACTTCGACCAGCGTAATGAGAGAGAGGTGACCATAGTCATTAACATGACCGTCAAAATGGGTAAGAAAATGCTATTGAAATAGGGGCTGCCGACAGAAATAGATCCCCAATTCATCGCTTGAAATAGCATGGGGTAGAACGTACCTAAAAAGGTGGAAACCGTGGCGATGGTTAATAAAATATTGAGTAATAAAATTCCTCCTGCTTTTGAAATAAGCTGAAATTTGACCGCACTTTGTTGAGTATTTGAGCGTAGTGCGAATAACCCAAAAGCAAATAAGGTGAGCAAAAAAAAGATGAGTAGTAATGCATAACCACGGGTATTATCTACAGCAAAAGCATGAACGGAGGTGAGTGCTCCTGAGCGAACAATAAAGGTGCCGAGTACACTGAAGGCAAAAGTGAGGAGAGAAAATAAGGTTGTCCAATAAGGGAATACGCCTTGTTTTTCTGCAATGACTAAGCTATGTAGTAAAGCAAGTCCGAGTAGCCAAGGCATCAGCGAGGCATTTTCCACCGGATCCCAAAACCACCAGCCACCCCAGCCTAGTTCATAATATGCCCACCATGCACCCAGCACGATACCTAGGGTTAAAAATAGCCATGAAAATAAGACCCAACTTCGCATTTTATCGGCGATTTGTTGGACGGGGAGATGATGAATGAGCGCGCTTAGGCTTATGGCAAAATTCACAGCAAAACCCACGTAGCCGACATAAAGCAACGGTGGATGGAAAATTAATCCGATATCTTGCAACATTGGGTTGAGATCACGCCCTTCTATTGGGGCGGGGAAAATGCGTCCGAAGGGATTGGAATAAAACAAAATAAATACGGCAAAGCCAAAACAAATCACCCCCAGTAAAGATAAGCTTTGAGAGGAAAAAGTGAGGTCATTTTTTCGGTTAAAAAAAGCAAAAGCAGCAAGCCATAAACTCAATGAAAATAACCAGAATAACATAGAGCCTTCGTGTCCTCCCCAAGTAGCTGCGACTTTGAAAAAAGTCGGGAGCTGGGAATTGGAATGGGCTGCCACGTATTCAAGGGTGAAATCATCAATTGCGAAAGAATAAGCGAGAATACCGAGAGAAAACGTAGTTGTTATAGTGAAAATGTAGCTTAACCACCAAGCAGAATTGATTAAAGTGGGATTTTTTTTGAATAAACCGACTTGTGGGAACAATGCAAGAAACAGCGCACTGATAGTTGCGATTAAAAGGGAAAGGAAACCAAGTTCTGGAAGCATAATAAATTTGTTTTTCAGTGGATAAAAATCGGGTTTCAAAAAAGAAAGGCGCATATTAATACGCCTTTCTCCATAAAACAACTTCTCTAAGCGACGGTTAATTGTCCTGCATACAAAATAAAGTAGCGTAAGCAGAGAACCCCGATCAAGTCGAAAATCGACACCCAAATAATGAAAGTGCGATTATATTTGAATCGATCGGAGGCAAACATATTGGCAATTAATGGTATTAAAATTCCGATAAGGAATACGCCAATCCAGAATATCATTCCCCAAAATCCGGAAAGTGCATTGTGCAGTGCAACTGTTTTTTGTCCGCCGCCAAAATGTAATCCCACAAAGAAACACACTAATAAGCCAAGTTCAGTTACCATAATCGGCACTTCAAATTTGTGAATGAAGTGAGATTCGTGAGAATCACCTTTCAATTTACCGGCTATCAGAATGATTAAGAATGTGGCTGCAATTCCCGATGACGTGCCTGATGCTAAGAATAATGCCGGTAAAACAGGGTTATTCAACATTGGGTAGCTGATTAGGGCGGACAGTAGGAAACCGGTATAGGCGCCTAACACCGCTGCAAGGACGAATAAAATCACTTCTACGGGGCTAATTAACCGTTCGGCAATGCTAATTAATTTCATCACAAATTTTAGTTTTGGTATAAAACGGTGAATGAGTGCTTCAATTTCATTTTTGAATATCACTACACCCCATAACACCAAGAACAGCATATAAATTTGGAAGAGCATCACCCCTATGGACATAACAGAATTGAATTGATAATTAAACATCAATTTCCAGAATGTCCAAGGGCGTGCCAAGTGGAAAATTAACAGGGTTAAACCGATTAATGTTGGCACCGAACCTAAAATCACACCGGCACGAATGATCCAGTTTTGGCTTGGGTTTTCCAATTTATGACTACGTTTAAATGCAATAGCTAATTGTACCGCACCGGATGAGATCCCAAGTAAAAACAAATAGATCGCAATGGTTGAATCCCACACTAAATTGGGGGTGTGGAACGGAACAGGATAATCTAACGTCATCTTCTAGGCTCCCCATGTTGGAATGGAATATGGTAGAGATTTGGTTGTGTCCCCAATTCCACTTTTGTGCGATAAACCGGTTTTTCTTTTACTTTACGGGCGACTTCACTGGTCGGGTCGTTCATATCGCCAAAGGTTAACGCTTTTGTCGGACAAGCTTCTACACAGGCGGGCTGTTTACCCTTGGCTAAATTGGTATCACGACAGAAGTTACATTTATCCGCTGTTAAATGTTCCGGATGAATAAAACGCACACGATACGGACAGACCGCAATACAATATTGACAGCCTACGCATAAATCTTTATGCACATCGACAATGCCCGTCTCTTTATCAATAAATGAGGCACCGGTTGGGCAAACTGCCACACAAGGCGCATTTGTACAATGTTGGCAAGATTGGCGGAAAAACTCATATTTCTGGTTTGGAAATTCACCATAAGGTTCGCTACGCAAAATCTCTAAACGAGATACGCCTTGCGGCACTTGGTTGACATCACGGCAAGCATCCATACAGGCTGTACAACCAATACAAGCCGTTTCATCATGTACCATAGCATAACGTTTGGTTTTATCCGCATTGTCTTCTTTTGCTAAAGAAGTTAAAGGTGTTCCCGTCATAAGGATCACAGCCCCCATGCCGGAAACAAAGTTTCGGCGTGAGCAAGTTGTCATTGTTTATCCTTTTGTTCGGTTGATTTTTCTTGTTCGGCTTGGCGTTTTTGTTGTTCACCATGACAGTCAACACAAAGTTTAACTCGTTGTTTTGGTTGAATGCCTTTCATTGCATCTTCTTTTGGATGAAGTGTGTGACAGCTGGCACAAGGCAATTTCATCGCATGTACATCGTGCGCCCACAATTTTTCACGAAGTTTATCCGGTTGGTGGCAGGCAAAACAAACTTGATTTTGTTCTTGCACGGAATACATCGGTTTTTTCTCACCAAAAATATCCCCTTCAAATCGCATGACGTCTTTCGCCCCACGACGGTGGTTTTCAGTGATATTACCGTGACAGCTTACACAGGTGATCGGCTTGCCGTTGTTTGGATTTTTTTGGTTTAAGTGCGCACCATGGAATTTCCCAAAGTGTAGTTCACCGCCGGATTGATCTAAGGTTTGGTTTTTATCAACTTTGTCAAACTTGTGGCATTTTGCACAATATTGGTTTGGGTCACGTTGATTATCTAATTGCGGTTCATAACTCAGTGTTGAATCCGCTTGTGCGTGTGCAATCATCGGTGTTGTTACGGCAAAGGCAAGAAATGCTGTGGCTTTTGCCATATTGCGAAGGAAAGAAGTTAAATTCATTTTGGAACCTCAAATTTATTGTGGAAAACGACCGCACTTTTAACACAAAAGTGCGGTAACTTTTCTTACTATTTTGTTGCGGTATCTTCAGCTAATTTGCCGTTGGCTTTTGCTTCTTTTTCCCATTGAGGTACAACTGTTTTTAAGAATTCTTCTTTTGCTTGACGTTCTTTTTCAATATCAATTCCCATTACTTTCCAAGCTTTCTCAGCCGTAGAAATATCAGGGATCTCAACCGGCGTTTTTACGCCATGTTTTGTCAAGATGGCAGCCAGTTTAGCACGTGCATCTGCGGCTTTATCTAAACCGGAACCTAGTACACGAAGCATCACATCAGGGGCGTGCATATGACCACCATGACTTGCTGCGGTATAATCCCAACGCCATTGGGCATGACGGATATCCATTAATGCAGGCTCCATTTCTTCTTTACTTGCACCGGCATCCCAAGCAGCTTTGGCTTCAAAGTGAGCTTTCACCACTTGATCTTCTAAGCGCCCCATCACATCTTTCACGTCTTTTTTACGTGAAGCCACGATCTCTTTTAATTTTTCTTTACTTTGATCATGACAGTTTGCACAAGTTGAATCGAAGGCATCAAATGGATTTTGGATTTGATGATCCGTATAAACTTTACCATCCGCATCCTGTACTTTTGGCATATGACAATCCACACAGGTTACGCCATTTTTACCGTGCATTCCCAAAGACCAAATTTCAAAGTCAGGGTGTTGTGCTTTTAACATTGGTGCTTTAGAAAGGGAGTGAGTCCAATCGCTGAAACCAATATCATCGTAGTATTTTTCAATATCATCAGCTGTTTGACCATTATTCCAAGGGAAGGTCACTTGTTTGATATCACCTGCAAAGTAGTATTCAACGTGACAGTTTGCACAGATTTCTGCACGTTTTTCAGTACGTGCTGCGGTATTAAAACTAAGATCAGATTGTGTTTTTCCTTCAGCTTTTGCTTTAGCTTGTAAGGCATTGTTAAGATGATCTAAGGCACGTAAAACATGTGGGCGAGCAATACGCAATGCCGGTTTGCCTTCTGCAAAATCTTTTGATGTTGTATCGTGGCAGTCAGCACAACCAATAGAATTGACGATTTCAGGTCCGCCTTTTGCCCATTTTGCATTGAAGTAGTCTTTTTCTCCCCACTCAGCGATCAAACGTGGTACATCGGGACCTTTACATGTCCAGCAAGCCATTGGTTGAGGTCCTTCATTGGCGGTTTTTGGTGCACCGGTACGCAAAATATTACGCACGTCTGTAATCGCATAAGCATGCCCACGAGGTGCGTTATACTCTTTAGCAAATGCATAACCGCCCCATAATACGATTAAACGTGGATCTTCTTCATCAGCGTAAATGATTTTGTCGCCCTTCTCTGTTGCTTTCCAAGACTGGTATTGCTTTGGATACTTTTCTGCGAATTTTTCACTCACCGCTTCGATTTTTAAATTTGGGTTTGGGGCTTCAACAGGCTGCTCAACCGGTTTATAAATCATTTCAGCCATTGCTGAATGGTAAGCGCCTAATGCTGTGAAAGAGACAGCTAAAATAAGACTTTTTCTTAATTTATTCACGATAAACACTCCATAACAAAGTAGGAAAAGACAAATAATTCAAATGCAAATTATTATTAATAAGCTATTGATCTTATTAAAAAAGATACTCCAGTTCGAAAATAACAATAGCAAAAGTATGGTGATTTTCTAGGGTTATTTATGAAAAAGTTGCTTTAGATCAAAGGAAAAAATAAAAATACACCGAAAGAGTTAGTGTGAATCAATATAGGGAGAAATAAAGGTTTAACCGCACTTTGATTTTTTTATTCAAAGTGCGGTTAATTAATTTATTGTTTCCAATTTATGCGTTTAATTAATGCTTGTTGTATTTGTCTCAAAATTTTTCGCATTTTTAGCCACATGTGGAATATTGTATTTTTCTAACAGTTGTATTTCTTGTTCATTACACGCTTTTTGTACGCAATACCAATCAATTCCAGTCATTTTAAATAAGGTTTCAATATAATTTAAGTTATGAATAGAACGATAGGCATCATTTTCGTGTGTTGGGTCTCCACGCCATACAATCCCTACTTTCAAATTACTGCTGTGAGGAAATAAATCTGCCGTGGCTTTTTGAATAGAAGGGTTGGCGAACAGATAAGGATGACGCTTGGGTAAATTCGAAAAGGGCAAATGAATATAGGCTAAAATTTCATGGGGATAGACCAATAATATCTAATCAATTTGAATTGAGTCTTCGTTGGGTTCTATTATTTCGTATGAAATAACATAAAAGAAACTTTAGTTCTCTTATTTGATTTTGACAGTAGAAGATATTTGTGAAAATTAGAGATTGAAAGCCCGATTTAAACAGGCTTTAAAATGAGTAAATTTCGCTTATCTTTTTTTCTGGCAATGTGGACAAATGTAGCTGTTGCGTTGTGCGATGACTAAACTTTCAATTTTTGTACCGCACTTTGGACAAGGTTTGTCTTTGTTACCATATACTAATAATTCTTGAGCAAAATAACCGGGGCGACCATCGGGTTGTAAAAAATCTTTGAGAGTTGTACCGCCTTGCTCAATTGCTTTGATTAGGACCTCTTTGATTGTAGAGACGATAAGTTCGCATTGTTTTCGGGTGAGGTTTCCGGCGAGTTTTAGAGGATGCAAACCACACAAGAACAGGCTTTCATTAGCATAAATGTTACCCACGCCAACGACGACTGCATTATCCATTAGAAATGTCTTAAGTGCGGTTGTTTTTTTGCGGGATTTTTTGAATAGATATTCTGCATTAAATTCAGTAGAAAGTGGCTCTGGTCCTAGTTTTAAAAAGAGATGAAATTCATTGAGGTTTTCTGTCCATAACCATGCGCCAAAACGGCGGGGATCGTTATAGCGTAATAATTTACCATTACTCATAACAATATCCACATGATCATGTTTATCAATAGGACTGTCGTGTGGGACGACTCTGACGGATCCGGACATCCCTAAATGCCCGATGATATAGCCTTGTTCTGTATGGATAACGAGGTATTTTGCACGACGTGTGAGATCGATAATTTTAACATTTGACAGTGCCATCAGCTCAGGAGAAACTGCCCAGCGTAGTTGAGGTTGACGAACGATAATTTTTTCAATAGTAAAGTTTTTCAGATAAGGATTGATACCGCGCAGAGCAGTTTCGACTTCTGGTAATTCGGGCATAATTGAGCGCTCAATGAGATTTTATGTACAAAAAAACCCGAGCAACCTCGGGCTTTTTCAAATCGGCAAAATTATTTGATTTTTGCTTCTTTGTAGATAACGTGTTTACGTACTACGGGATCAAATTTTTTGATTTCCATTTTTTCAGGCATATTACGTTTGTTTTTATCTGTGGTGTAGAAGTGCCCGGTCTCTGCAGTAGAAACTAAACGGATTTTTTCACGTGCGCCTTTCGCTGCCATGTTTTAGCTCCTTAGATTTTTTCGCCACGAGCACGGATTTCAGCTAACACTGCATCAATGCCTTTTTTATCAATAATACGCATACCTTTTGCTGTTAAGCGTAAAGTTACGAAACGGTTTTCACTTTCAACCCAAAAGCGGTGAGTGTGAAGGTTTGGAAGAAAACGACGACGTGTCGCATTCATTGCATGTGAGCGATTGTTACCCACAGCTGGACGCTTGCCTGTTACTTGACAAACTCTAGACATAATAATCTCCAATAATTAAATATAAGCTCGAGCTTACGTTTCGGATTGTTCTAAACCTAGTTTAACTAGATTTGCTGCCTCGTCAGGTCGCGCAAATCCGACCCGCTTACTATATTAAAGGTCGCAGATTATACTGACTTTATTTCCATTTCTCAAGTATAAATACGATTTTCCTAAGGATGCTGATAAAAAAATAGGTGGTTTCCATGAGAATTAAAGCAAATTATGCTCTGCAAAGGAATAGCAATCGTTTTTCCCAACGATAAAATGATCAAGAATACGAATTTCCATTAATTCCGCTGATTCACGAATTTTCTGAGTGATGCTTTGATCGGAATAGCTGGGTTCTGCGATACCCGATGGGTGATTATGTGCCAAAATAAGTGCTGCAGCATTGCAATAAAGGGCTTCTTTGATGATTTCACGAGGATATACGCTTGAGACATTAATTGTTCCAAGAAATAACCGCTCTTTTTTGATGAGGCGATGTTGGTTATCGAGAAATAGAACCATAAAAATTTCTCGCTCTTCGTGTTGAAGTTCTGTTCGTAGGTAGAGTTTGACGGTTTCGGGATCATGAAAAATGTGAGAATTGAACATTTCTTGTTTGAGGTAACGTTTGGTCATTTCTGTGGTTGCTTGAAGTTGAATAAATTGGGTGATGCCCAAACCTTTCATTGCACAAAAAGAGCTTTGATTTGCGGAAAGTAATGTGTGGAGTGAACCAAAATGTTGAAGAACTTGTTCGGAGAGTTGTATGACGGGGCAACCTTTTGTGCCGGTACGTAAAAAGATCGCTAAGAGTTCATGATCAGCTAGAGCTTTAGCGCCGTGTTTCAACAATTTTTCTCTTGGCATGAGTTTTGTCGGTTCCATTTTTTTCTCTAAGGTTAATTAAAATCTTTTTGAATTTTGACCGCACTTTGAATGTGAAGCGAATGGAGTAGGTGAAATCTGCGGAAAAGATCGTAAAAATAAAATTTTTTATTTTGTTAAATTGAAGTAAAATGTGTGATTGTGGATAGGTACTAACAACGGGTTACGTGGAGAGAAAATGAATTTAAATGGAAAACGTATTGTTGTGGGGATAACCGGTGGCATTGCTGCATATAAAACCATTGAATTTATTCGTTTATTACGTAAAGCGGAGGCAGAAGTCCGTGTTGTATTAACGCCTGCGGCAGCAGAATTTGTCACTCCACTGACTTTACAGGCGATTTCCGGCAATGCTGTGTCACAATCTTTGTTAGAACCACAAGCAGAATTAGCTATGGGGCATATTGAACTGGCGAAATGGGCTGATGCTGTGGTGATTGCGCCAGCAAGTGCTGATTTCATTGCTCGTCTTACGGTAGGTATGGCGAATGATTTACTTTCTACCCTCTGTCTGGCAACTGCCTCTCCTATTCTTCTTGCCCCTGCAATGAATCAGCAAATGTATAGCCAACCAATAACCCAACAAAATTTGACTGCACTTTTAGCGAGAGGCATTAGGCTTATTGGGCCAAATAGCGGCTTTCAGGCTTGTGGTGATATTGGTGCCGGGCGGATGTCAGAACCTCAAGAAATATTTACCGCACTTTTGGATTTCTTCACTCAACAGCAAGATTTACAAGGGCTAAATGTGGCGATCACCGCAGGCCCGACCCGGGAAGCCATAGATCCGGTGCGTTATATTTCTAATCATAGTTCAGGAAAAATGGGCTTTGCTATTGCGGAAGCCTTTGCTCAACGGGGGGCAACAGTGACGCTAATTGCCGGCCCTGTTAATCTTGAAACGCCAAAAAACGTCAATCGTATTGATGTGGTTTCAGCTCAAGATATGTGGCAAGTTTCCCTTAAAAGTGCGGTCAAAAATCAAATTTTTATTGGTTGTGCTGCTGTCGCAGATTATCGTGTTGCAACTATTGGTGAACAGAAAATAAAAAAATCTGATGATGAAATCTCGCTCAAACTGATTAAAAATCCCGATATTATTGCGGAGGTAGGGCATTTAAATGAAAGTCGCCCTTTCACGGTGGGATTTGCCGCTGAAACACAAAACGTTGATGATTATGCAAAAGATAAATTACAACGTAAAAATTTAGATATGATCTGTGCTAACGATGTCTCGGGTGGACAAGTGTTTAATGCTGAGGAAAATATGTTACACCTTTTCTGGAAAAGTGGGGAAAAGTTGCTTTCTTTAAAATCTAAGAAAGAGCTCGCAACGGATCTGGTGAATGAGATTATTGAACAATATCGAAAAACACGATAATTTTCTGACCGCACTTTTACGTAGTAAGCGCGTGCTAAAATGGAGTATGAAATGAAAAAAATTGATGTGAAAATTATAGATCAACGGCTTGGTCAGGATTTTCCATTGCCTACTTATGCAACGGAGGGTTCTGCAGGATTAGATCTGAGAGCGTTGATTGATGAAACTTTTGAGATTCAACCGGGAGAAACAAAACTTATTCCAACAGGTTTATCCATTTATATTGCTGATCCAACTCTTGCCGCTGTGATTTTACCTCGTTCGGGGTTAGGGCATAAACATGGTATTGTACTAGGAAATTTGGTCGGATTGATTGATTCGGATTATCAAGGACCATTAATGGTTTCAATGTGGAACCGAGGTTCTGAACCTTTTAAAGTTGAGGTTGGTGATCGTATTGCTCAGTTAGTATTTGTTCCTGTGGTTCAAGCGGAGTTTAACATCGTCAGTGAGTTTACAGAAACTGAGCGTGGTTCGGGTGGTTTTGGTCATTCAGGTAAACAGTAATTTATGGTTGAGGAACAATTATCTTTATCCGGTGTTGAGGATATCGCACCAGAAATAAAAGCCCCTAAAATTGAGAAACGAACGGTGAAAGAGCGTCGTCAGCAAGTGCTGACCGTGTTGACGCATCTATTGCATTCCGAGTATGGGATGGAACGTATGACAACCGCACGTTTGGCAAAAGAGGTTGGCGTATCGGAAGCCGCACTTTATCGCTATTTCCCAAGTAAAACAAAAATGTTTGAAGCTTTGATTGAAAATATTGAAAGTAGTCTAGTAAGTCGAATTAATGCTTCAATTCGTAATGAAACAAATACGATGAATCGTGTACACGATATTTTACAAATGATTTTAGATTTTGCTCGCAAGAATCCGGGCTTGACCCGAATCTTAACTGGGCATGCACTTATGTTTGAAGATACTCAGTTACAAGTACGTGTTGCACAGTTTTTTGATCGTCTTGAAATGCAGTTTGTGAATATTTTACAAATGCGTAAATTACGTGAAGGGAAAGGTTTTACAGTGGATGTTCGTATTATCGCTGCGCATTTGGTGACCTTGTGTGAGGGGCAGTTTATGCGCTATGTGCGTACCAATTTCCGTGCAACTTCAAATCAATCTTTTGAGCAACAATGGCGTTTTATTGAACCCTTATTTGCTTGATTGACTTTCTAAAGGAAATATATGATTATTCCGTGGCAAGACTTAGAACCGACAACTCTTGATAACATTATTGAAAGTGTGGTATTGCGGGAGGGAACAGATTACGGTGTTGAAGAACTCTCCCTTGCACAAAAAAAAGCGCAATTATTAACGAAAATCCGCAATGGAAGTGCGGTTGTTGTTTGGTCAGAATTGCATGAATCCATTGACGTAAAAGATAAAATGGAGTTTTTGAAATAGAAACTGATAAGGAGTCAATATGTCAGATTATATCAATGCAGATGTTGAAGTGGAGCAAACCTCTGAAGAACATTCGACAAGAGATCCCGCTTTAGATTGGTTTTTGACACATTGCCATTTACATAAATATCCTGCTAAATCGACGTTGATTCACGCCGGTGAAGATGCCACCACACTTTATTATGTAATTAAAGGAACGGTAATGGTTTCGGCAAAGGACGATGAAGGCAAAGAGATGATTTTAACTTATCTCAGTGCGGGGGAGTTTTTTGGTGAAGTGGGGTTATTTGATGAAGGATCAAAACGCTCGGCTTGGGTGAAAACAAAAACACCTTGCGAGGTGGCTGAAATTTCTTATAAAAAATACCGTCAATTGATCCAGATTAATCCTGAAATTCTTATGTTTTTGACGGCTCAATTAGCTCGTCGGGTGCAAAATACATCTCGTCAAGTGAGTAATCTCGCATTTTTAGATGTCGCAGGGCGTATTGCACAAACTCTGATTAATCTTGCAAAACAGCCAGAAGCAATGACTCATCCAGATGGTATGCAGATAAAGATTACTCGCCAAGAAATTGGGCAAATGGTTGGTTGTTCCCGTGAAACAGTAGGACGTATCATTAAAATGTTAGAGGATCAAAATTTAATTCACGCACATGGAAAAACGATTGTTGTTTATGGCGTAAGATAGCAATGTAAAGCCACCGAAAGGTGGTTTTTTTATACGAAAACATTATTTTTTGGATATTTAATCCCCGAATAGATATACATTAATTGACAATGAACTGAAAGGATTTTATGATACAGAAGATTCCTACAGGGTATGTAGGGAAAACAGGATTGGTCTCCTGAAAAGTGGCTTAATAGGTTGAAAAACCTTTTATATTGTTTTATGTCGCACAGACTAGAACACCTTCAATGGTGGGCTAGGTAGAAATCCCGCAGGGATGCGCGCAGTAAGCCACTTGCTGTTAAGACCAATTCTGCCTAGTTCACCACCCTAAAGACTTCAGTATTTTTCTCTTACCTTTTTATTTCCCCTTTGGTCGTAGTGAGTACGGTATAGTGGAAAAATGGTTTAACGTAAATTTACTCTCAACTCTTTTTTATTTAATAAACATAATCTCAATGATACTTTGTTAACCCATTATGAACAGATAATTTATTCTTAAGTTCATTAAATGGTTCCCTTAATCTATTATTTGTTTTTCTATCTCTTGTTCGCAGCATGCTTTAAAATAGAATAAATAATTTGGTTCTTCGGTTTATCTTAAATCCCTATATCTATAGGGATTTTTCCTTAATTGTTGGCCTTAGTGGAATGCTCTTCTAGATAAACTTTATGTTCGATATACTACTTACGTGAGTAGATATAAAATATGAATTTAGTGTTAAGTTTGAGGACTCTAATTAATTCTTTAGAGATAATCTACTTCGGTCCCGTAATATTTATTGGTAGGCGGTTTGTGATCCTCAGCCTTAATCATATTCAACCTTATTGGATTTAATTTTGCCTTAAAGATCAAGATTTTAAAGTAGATACTAAATCTGTAGTTTTAGCAATTATTTCCCATGCGAAACTTACAGATGTTTGAACTTTAGTAGGAAATGCAGCTTTTTATTCATTTTTCAAAAAATAGGATTGAAGGCTTGCTTTATAAGGTTTTAGTCCCTTTTGAGTAATCCTTGCTTGTACCAACCCGTTTCTTTTAGTAGAAAAATAGAGGAAGCTAAATGGCACGCCCTAAAGGATTCGAACCTTTGACCCACGCCTTAGAAGGGCGTTGCTCTATCCAGCTGAGCTAAGGGCGCATTTTAAGGGTTACATCTTCTGTATGAAATTTCTAGGGAAATATAAAAGAAGGAAGTGGTCGGCGAGATAGGATTTGAACCTACGACCCACTGGTCCCAAACCAGTTGCGCTACCAAGCTGCGCTACTCGCCGAAAAGTGAGCTTAATTATAGTGAGGTTTATTATTCAGTCAATCAGTTTTTATTATTTTTACATTTAATTGCTCAAAATTATCTCAATTTACCGTTCTAATACATTTGATTTTTGTAAAATTCTTTATTGTTAGCTAAAATAGCAAACGTTTACTTTTTATTATTAAGGCTTCCCAATGACAGCAAAAATTATCTCAGGTACAACGCTTTCCAAACAAATAAAATCAGATATTTCACAAAAAATCTCAACCTATCGTAATAAAATCAAGCGTGCTCCCGGACTTGCCGTGATTCTTGTCGGTTCAGATCCTGCTTCCCAAGTTTATGTAGAAAGTAAGCGTCGTAGCTGTGAAGAAGTAGGTATTCTCTCTCAATCCTACGATTTACCAGAAACGACTACGGAACAAGAACTTTTAACACTTATTGATACATTAAATGCTGATGAAACCATTGATGGTATTCTGGTACAACTTCCTCTTCCAAAACAAATTAATTCAGAAGCTATTATTGAACGTATTACTCCCCAAAAAGATGTAGATGGTTTCCATCCTTATAATGTCGGGCGTTTGTGTCAGCGTATTCCCACTTTACGCGCTTGTACGCCTTATGGCGTGATGAAGCTATTGGAAACAACTGGTGTCGATTTGCATGGTAAACATGCAGTGATTGTTGGGGCATCAAATATTGTTGGTCGCCCGATGTCCTTAGAATTATTACTTGCAGGTGCGACGGTAACTGTTACTCATCGTTTTACAAAAAATCTTGAAAACTACGTCCGTCAAGCTGATGTTCTAGTTGTCGCTGTAGGCAAACCAAACCTTGTACCAGGCGAATGGGTAAAAGAAGGGGCTATTGTCATTGATGTCGGTATTAATCGAATGGAAGGAAAACTAGTAGGTGATATAGGATTTGAGGCAGCCGCTCAAAAAGCCAGTTATATTACCCCCGTTCCAGGCGGTGTGGGGCCGATGACCGTTGCAATGTTAATGCATAACACACTCTACGCCTATGAACATAGCAATAATGTTAGGGACTGACGTAGATTAGCTAGTATGTTAATCTACAAAAATGAAGATAACTCATTGTAAATTAAAGAAATCTATACAGAAAAAGCTCCTTGAGTTTTCTGTATTAGAAGTAACGGCTCGCTCAGCAGCAGATTTACTCGGTATTCACGCCTTCTCGCCCTAGAGCCTTAATGTGGTTGGTCAGTTGTCCTTGAGCAAGAAGGCTGAAACCTTTTTTAGCAACGCAATTGTCGCTACGAAGTTGCTCCACTTCTGCCGGTAACCGTTGAATTTCCCGCTACTTGGCGGTGATAGCGGCTGCTTTTGGAGTAATACCTTGATTTTCCAGCTGAAATTGCCGAACCCAACGATTTATAGCCGATTGACTCACGCCCATCGTTTTACAGATTTGGACGGTTGTATGCTGTTTGGCAAGATCCATTTCAACGCACTGTTTTTTGTAATCCGGTGTGAATTTTTTAACCATTTTTGTTTTCCATTTTTAGGAAAGTTTATCAAAAACAGTCTTTGAAATGTTGCAGGGAGGAGACCATTACAAATCTGCACCTTATGTGAGTTGAAGTTTAGTCCAACTTTTGGGGTGCAGATTATTTTAAGCGATATTTTTATAGATTAATGTAACTTTAATCTCGGTTTTAAATAACGATTAATTTTATCAACTAGAATAATCAGACCAATTTTAATACAGCCGTGTAATGCATGTTGATGCATACGATAAAGAGAAACATAAGCAAACTGAGCAAATTTACCGTGTACGGTTAATGGGTTTTTACCAAATTTATTTGTTAAGCTACCCAATGCAGTAAAGCTAGAAAGCGAAACAAGCGTGCCTTTATCGTTATATTTAAATGCTTTTAACGGTTTGTTTTCAAAAATTGAAAAGATATTTTTGGCACAAGCCTTTGCCATTTGATGTGCAGCTTGAGCACGTGGCGGTACTAATTTCCCGTTTTCTTGGGTTAATGCCGCACAATCACCAATAGCAAAAATGCTATCATCAATCGTAGTTTGTAATGTATCTCTTACCACTAATTGGTTGATGCGGTTAATTTCTAAACCATCAAAATGTTGGGTTACGGTTGATGTTCTTACACCTGCCGCCCAAACAATGAGATCCGCTTTGATTTCTTCTCCGTCTTTAGTGAGAAGCGTATTGGGCTGAGCTTCAGTGATCATCGTGCCAAGTTTTACATTAGCCCCCATTTCACGAAGTTCTTCCAATACGGCAGCTGACAAGTCTTCTGGTAATGCAGGTAGTAAACGTTCTCCTGCCTCAACGAGAGTCACTTGTAAACAAGCACTATCAATTTTACCGTAACCATAAGAAGATAAATCTTCTGCAGCATGATAAAGTTCTGCAGTAAGCTCTACCCCTGTAGCACCGCCGCCCACAATGGCAATATTAACTTTGTTTTCATCGACGAGTTTTTGTTTTGATTCCTCTTCACCAATATCATCTAGTGCACGATTTTCAGAGAATTTTAGGAACAATTCCAACATTTTATGTTGAAAACGTAACGCTTGGTCAGAACTGTCTAAGAAAATACAGTTTTCAGCCACTCCTTTTGTATTGAAATCGTTAGACTTACTCCCAATTGCCATGACTAAATAATCGTAAGGAATACGGCGAGCAATCACAAGCATATCACCTTCTTGACCATAAATCGGTGCAAGCTCTATATATTTTTGTTCACGGTTGATACGTGTTATTGAACCTTGTTCGAAGCTGAAATAATGATTTTTACCATGTGCACGATAACTTAATGAGTCCACCCCATCATCCATTACACCCGTAGCAATTTCGTGTAATAGCGGTTTCCAAAGATGTGTCGCATTACGATCCACAAGTGTAACTTTTGCTTGTTTTTTACGTCCAAGTTTATCGCCTAAGAAAGTTGCGAGTTCAATACCTCCAGCTCCCCCGCCAACGATCACGATATTTTTCATGAAATTCTCCTGAAATAATAAAATTTGTTAAAAATGTTAAATTGGTGTAATGATAACATAAGGAACGGAAAAAAATCATTATTCAATATGAGAAGATAATGAGATTTGGTGTATACGCTCATATAGAGGTGCGAGCGCTAGAATGGTTTTTGTAATAAACTCAACGGGATTTAAACATGCTAACTCCGATTTTTCTACGTTCTTTCCAATACACCAAAAATCCTGGTCGTGACGTAAACTTAAGTCATCTTCCGAAAATTGAGAGACTTTTCTAAAATCATCATATTCACTTTCATCACTGCGCCATAAATCAAATTTTGCAAAGCGTGAAAAATCAAAATTTTCCAACCACTGGTTATATTGTTGAATATTAATTTGTGAACGATCTGCACGATAGCAATGCCAATCCAAACTGACCGAAAGACGGCGACGATTCAATAAGATAGAAAAAATAGCAGCCGAGTTTTGATTAAATTCATATTTAAAAAAGCAAAGAAGTGAGCCCTAACTTGCCATCCATTTGTCCAACTTTCAACATGTGGTTTGGCAAATGGTGTTCCAAGTTGATGAGATACAGCCTGAATTATTCCTTTCCAATTATTCCATTCCGCTTTATAACGTGCTTTTATCATCGGAATATCTTCAGGACAAAATTTCTTCATTTGAGAAAATTGGAAGAATGGAATATTAAAAAGATCACAAGATTCTTCAGATAAAGTGAACATGGTTGGCATTTCTAGAAACACAAGCGCGAAAAGCACTCTCATTAAAAATCACAGTAATTTTTGACCGCACTTTGAGTAAAATATTGTTTGTCTTCCCAGCGCAACATTGTCATTCTATTGTTCCAAACACACCCGGTATCCAGAGCATAAATATTGGGAGGTGTGGTTTCATCTATCAAACTTGCCCAATGTCCAAATAGAATGGGAATTTCTTGATAAAGCGGATTATTCAAATTAAACCAAGGTGTGAGCTCTTTTGGAGCATCTTTGGGGGGGCGTTTACAAGCAAAATCTAAACGATGATCCCAATAGCAAAAACGCATGCGGGTACAGGCATTAATGGTATAACGCCAACGCTCAATTCCTTGCAAATGAGGCGACCAATGTTCAGGTTGATTGTCATACATTTGTGAAATTAGGTTAACAAAATCACCATGTTGTAAAATCTCTTCCACCTCTCTTGCACAAGTTTTCGCCGTTGTAAGATCCCAATCCGGTGAAATACCGGCATGAACCATCACAAAACCAAGAGTTTCATTGTGTATCAGTAGTGGTTGATGACGAAGCCAGTCAATCAGTTCCTCAAAATCGGGGGCATTAAAAATGGCTTCCACACGATCACGTGGTTTCACATTTTTAATACCAAGTGCGGTCGAAATTAAATGTAAATCGTGATTGCCAAGTACCGTTTGTGCTGCGTTCCCTAGACTTTTAACAAAACGTAAGCATTCTAGGGACTTATCGCCACGGGCCACCAAATCGCCCACAAGGTAAAGTTTATCTTGTGCGGGATTAAATTGAACTCGTGATAATAGAAGTTGTAACTCATCAAAACAACCTTGCAAATCACCGACTAAATAAGTTGCCATTTCTGATTATTTTTTTAAGTGAATTGTGATAATTAAACTATCCGTGAAACTTTTTCATACGCTATTCATTCTGGGATGTATAAGCGCTATTACCTATATTATCGTGAAACCTACATACCGATAATCACACAACCTGTCACAGATTTTGCTTTATCTTGCGCTTGCACCGCTGCATCACGGTTTGCGAATGGTCCTACTCGAACTCGATTCCACTCGCCATTCACCATCACCTGCGCATTAATACCAGACATGACTAAACGACCTTGTAAGTTTTCTGCTTGTGCACGATTTTTAAACGCACCACATTGTAAACCAAAACGTTTACCACCGGTTGTAGCCGCGGTATTTGCTGGTTGAGTTTCCTCGGTTTTTGTTTCAACTTTTTTTGCCGTCTCAATTTTCACCGTTTCCGGCTTTTTCACAGGCTCAGACTTCTTCACAATTTCAGGCGCTTTCTTCACCTCTTGTTTTGGTAGGTCAGCCTTCACTGTTTCCACAGCCCTTTGGGCTTTTTCAGCCTCTTCGGCTTTACGTTTTTCCGCCAATCTGCGTGCTTCTTCTGCCGCTTTTTGTTCTTTTTCCATTTGAATCAGTACTTGGCGCTGTTCTTCCGTTAGGCGCATATTTTTTTCTACACTGGCGGGCTTATCATCCACCGGTACAGTACGGGTTTCTAACGCCTTAATGTAACTCCACACTTCTTCCGGTCGATTAGGTAATACGCTTTTCGGCTGTGTTTTTTCAGGCTGGGTTACCACGGTTGAAACCGGCTCAGGCGTTTTGCTCTTTAAAAAATAAAGTCCGACACCAAAGCCAATTAATACTGCTAAAGCAATACCAATTAATATATTTTTATTTGTTGTCTTCTTTTTCTTATTTGAACCGCGACGAGCGGCAAAATCTCGATGTGCCACAATAAAATCCTAAACATTAAATGATTTCTAAAAATTTTGTAAAACTCGCCAAGTTTACTGAAAAATATTGTGATTTTCTAGCTTAAATCCAGAGGATCTACATCTAAAACCAACCGCACTTGGCTATTTTTTTCCAAATTTGCCTGCCGGTAATCACTTAATGCTTTTTGTAATGCTCTACGAGAGGGGTGTTGCAAAAGCAGTTGCCAACGATATTGTCCCGCTTTTTTGCTAAATGGTGCAGGCAGCGGCTCTAAAATTTGTAACCTTTCAATTTGCTTTGAATGAAAAAAATCTGCGATCCGAATTAAACATTCCTCAGCCTGCTCAGAATCGCGAGCTTGGGCTTTAAACAAGGCTTGAAAGCTAAAAGGCGGTAATCCCATGGTATGGCGTAAACGTAAGGTTTCTTCCGTAAATGCCTGATAGCCTTTCTCTAATAACGTTGTCAATAACGGATGATCCGGATAATGGGTTTGTAATACGACCTCGCCTTGTTTTTCTGCACGACCTGAGCGACCGGAGACTTGCACGTAAAGCTGCGCCAATCGTTCTTCTGCACGAAAATCCAACGAAAACAACGCACTATCCACATTTACTAAGGCAACCAACGTGACATTAGGAAAGTGATGTCCTTTTGCCAACATCTGTGTACCGATTAAAATTTGGCTTTTCCCTTTTTGAATCGCCTCTAAATAGTTTTCCAAGGCGCCTTTTCGAGATGTGCTATCTCGGTCAATACGAGCCACCGAATAAGTAGGGAACTGAGCTTTCAAGGTCTCTTCCAACTGTTCCGTACCAAGCCCTGTTGTGACTAAATGGGGCGAACCACAATCACCACATTGACGTGGGATGTTTTTTTGTGAGCCACAATGATGACAACGCAACACACGTTGATGTTGATGATAGGTATAAGGTTTTTCACAATGGGGACATTGGGCAATCCAACCACATTCGTGGCAAAGCAAAACAGGGGCAAAGCCACGACGATTGAGAAATAATAAAACCTGATTGCCTTTTTCAAGATGATTTTTCATTCTAGCCAATAACGGCTGCGATAGCCCCTGTTGCACTGGCTGATTTTTTAAATCAATAACAAATTGGCGAAGTGCGGTCGTATTGCCGGCTCTTTTTGACAAGGTCAGATGTTTATATTTACCATTTTGGACATTATTAATACTTTCCAAACTGGGTGTTGCCGATCCCATCAACATTGGAATATTCAGTTTTTGAGCAAGCACAATTGCCAAATCACGGGCATGATAACGCCACCCCTCTTGTTGTTTGAAAGAAGCATCATGTTCCTCATCCAAAATAATCGCCCCCAAATTTGCAAATTGTGTAAATAATGCAGATCGCGTCCCAATCACCACCGCACTTTGCCCTGTTTTAGCCCGTATCCACACATTGAACCTTTGGGTATCATTCAGATTGGAATGTAGAACATCAATTTCCACATTAAAACGCTTTTTAAAACGTTGAACAGTTTGTGGTGTAAGCCCTATTTCCGGCACCAACACCAACACCTGTTTGCCGGATTTCAATATTTCTTCAATATATTGCAAATAAATTTCTGTCTTACCGGAACCCGTTACGCCATCCAGCAACCATACGTTAAATTCACGTTGAAACATTAATTGGCTAAATGCTAAAGCTTGCTGTTTATTTAAAGTCAGACGATTATCACTATTTACTAAAGGATTATTGCCTAGAACAGATTGCCAACTTTTTGGTTCCTTTTGAACGGAGATTTCCTTCACAAAATGTTTGCTTTTTAATGCCGACCACACAGAGTAGCTGAAATCTCCCTCCCCTTTTTCTAAGTCCTTTTCCAACAAACATCTCAAAACTTCCGCTTGTTTTTTCGAACGCGTTAATTCACCACGCCATAGGGCGTTTTTTCCCTCATCGGTGATACGCCAAAAAGTGCGGTCATTTTTCACCGCACTTTCACCATGACGTAATTTCACCGGCAATGCTTGAAATAGCACTTCCCCCAATGGAGCTTGATAATAATTCGCTGCCCATAACAACCATTCCCAAGTGGTGAAAGAGAATAAGGAGGTTGAATCTAAAATCGCAATAATTTCCTTTAATTTATCCTTTGGTATCTCCGTGGTTTCCGGCAATTCCACCACAATCGCGACTTTTTTCTGCGTGCCGAAGGGAACAAGTACGCGCGAGCCTACAACCAATGGCATATCATCAGAAACAAGATAATCAAACAAACGGGGAAGCGGCACAGGCAGTGCAACACGGACAATTTTCATAATCACCTTCAGGAAAAAATTTGGCGTATTATACGGGAAAACGAAATGATTTCGTGTATAATCGCCGGCAATTTTACATATTCATTTTGCAATCTAAACGTTATGACACATACCTTTGCCGATCAAAAACGTAAAACCGTAGAAACGGCCGAATTTACCGAAGATGGTCGTTATAAACGTAAAGTGCGTAGTTTTGTGCTACGCACCGGGCGTTTAAGTGAATTTCAAAAAAATATGATGAACGAGCATTGGGGGAGGTTAGGCTTAGATTATCAAACCACCCCTTTTGATTTTGCAAGAATTTATGGTGATACCAATCCGGTGATTTTGGAAATCGGTTTCGGTATGGGGAAATCCTTAGTGGATATGGCTTCTGCCAATCCGGATAAAAATTATCTTGGTATTGAAGTCCATACTCCGGGTGTCGGTGCTTGTATTGCTTATGCCGTAGAGAAAGGTGTGAAAAATCTTCGAGTAATCTGTCACGATGCTACTGAAATTTTACGCGATAGTATTGCGGATAATACATTGGGCGGGTTACAACTCTTTTTCCCCGATCCCTGGCATAAAGCAAAACATCATAAACGCCGTATTGTTCAGCCGCACTTTGTCGATCAAGTGGTGAAAAAACTGGGTGAACAGGGTTTTATTCACATGGCAACGGACTGGGAAAACTACGCAGAACAAATGCTTGAGGTACTCAGCGCCAATACAAATTTATCCAACACATCAGAAAAGGGCGACTATATTCCCCGCCCGAGTTTTCGTCCATTAACAAAATTTGAAGCACGTGGACAACGACTAGGTCATGGTGTTTGGGACTTATTCTTTACGAAGAAATAATTTTTGATTTTATAAAGGCATCAGTGAAATTCTGATGCGCCACATTAATTCCTCGCAACAATTTAAATAGGAGAACCTCAAAATGTCTAAATCTTACAATCAACGTCAACGTAAAAAACTTCATCTTGCCGAGTTCCAAGAATTAGGTTTTTTGGTCAATTTCCAATTTGCCGAAGGCACTTCAATTGAAGCGGTGGATGAAGTTGTTGATCGTTTCATTAGCGAAGTCATTCAACCAAATGGACTCGCTTATGAAGGCAGCGGCTATTTACACTGGGAAGGTTTAGTGTGCTTAGAAAAAATGGGTAAATGTGATGAAAGCCATCGTGAAATCGTAAAAACATGGTTGGAAAACAACGGGTTACAACAAATCGAAATCAGTGAATTATTTGATATTTGGTGGGATTATCCGGTCTCGGAAGGTTAAATTCTTCACATCAAGAAACAGCATAACACTCTTATCTTTTTATGCTGTTTTTTCAAGATTAGCAATATCAGGAATAGTCGAAAAAACGATACTCTTTATGACCGCACTTTGAGAGCAGGGAGTAATGAAAAAGCACCTGTTTAGTTAGGTGCTTTTCTAAGGAAATTAGTTAATGATGAGTTCTGCAACAGTTACTCCAACAAGGCAAGCAACTACAACACCGATCAACCCTGGGATCATAAAGCTGTGATTGAAATAATACTTACCAATTTTTGTTGTTCCTGTTACGTCAAAGTTTACAGTTGCAATATCTGATGGATAGTTAGGGATAAAGAAATAAGCGTAGGTTGCAGGCATTAATCCCACCAAAATTGGTGCGGGGATACCTAAACCAATACCAACGGGGAGTAACATAACAGCCGTTGCAGCTTGGCTATTAATGACCACGGATACTGCAAATAAAGCTAGAGCAAATGTCCAAGGATAGCTTTGTACCATACCTGTGATTGCGACTTTAAATTCAGGCATAGCATACTGAAAGTAAGTATCACTCATCCAAGCGATACCATAAATGGCAATGGCTGCCACCATACCGGATTTAAAGACAACGCCGTTTGGTACAATTTGTGGATTCGTTTTTGTGGCAAGTAAAATAATCCCACCGAAGCATAGCATCATCATTTGGATGATAAGTGACATAGAAATTGGTTTATTGCCTGCAATAGTACGAATATCAGGAATCATTGCGATAGCAACAATAACGACTAAGGCTAATAAGAAAAGATAAACAGATTTCTTTGCACCTTGAGGAAGTGCTTCATTTAAGGTTGTACTCGTGGTATTTAAAATACGATCTCGCCATATAGGGTCTTCTAAACGACGTTGATATTCTGGATCTTGATCTAGCTCTTTGCCACGACGCATACTATATAAGGAAAGCGCAATAGTGCCGGCAAGAGTTGCGGGTACGGTGACACAAATAATATCTAATAAGCTAATATGTTCAAAGCCCGGCATCGCTGTAATTTTACCTAAATAGAAGACTACGGCTGCAGAAAGTGGGCTGGAGGTGATGGCTAATTGGGAGGCAACAGAAGAAGCTGCCATTGGGCGTTCAGGACGAATCTTATTTTTTAGTGCAACGTCACCAATAATTGGCATAATTGTATAAACAGAATGGCCGGTACCTAACATAAAGGTTAAAAAATACACTACTAATGGACCGAGTAAGGTGACTCGTTTAGGATTTTTACGAAGAATTCGTTCTGCGATTTGTAACATAAATTTTAAACCGCCGGCAGCTTCCAGTATGGAAGCACATGTGACTACAGCAAGAATGATGAGCATTACGTCAATTGGGGCTTTTCCTACCGGCATTCGGAATATAAATACTTCAATTGCCAATCCGATACCGGATACCACGCCTAATCCGATACCGCCAAATCGGCTTCCTACGTAAAGCATTAATAACAAGAATAAAAATTCTAAATAAAGCATAAATACCTCAAAAAAGTTAAAAACTGCGCGAATCATACCACTTTTGAGGAATAAGGCTAGAAGATGTTTGTCATTTTACGGGGGATTTTTATACTAAATTTAATTTGGCTTCTAGCTTGTAAGAATAATGTTAGAAAACGGTTTCATTTTTGGAATGAATGTAGTAATGAATAAAAAACATTCAATATTTTTGTTTGGTATTAAATAATATGAACGCTAATTTTGTTCTTAATGATGAATTTCTTTTTATTGAGAATTTCCAAATTTGATATGGATCAATTTATAAAAATATAATTTATAAAGGTTATTTCCCTGTTTATATCAAAAATGTGATCGAGATAACGTTTTTGATGTTTTTTATCCTTATGATTAGTAGTAAAATACTGATGTATCTTGAGTTATCTACTTTATAACCTATTGTTTTGTGAAATGTGCAAAAGGATTTGTTGTGTGTGGATATTCAGTGTTTGCTTAGTCCGGTTATTTTAGCGGGATTAAGTTTGGGGTGGTTATTTAAGGGTGACCTTTATTAATCATAGTGAATGACTTGTAATTTTTACAAGAGGTTGAGATGTTAGACGTTGTTGAACTTTCTCGCTTGCAGTTTGCCTTGACTGCGTTATATCACTTCATTTTTGTCCCTTTAACATTAGGTTTGACTTTCGTATTGGTAATTATGGAAACCACCTATGTTGTAACTGGCAAAGAAGTCTATAAAGATATGACAAAATTCTGGGGTAAGTTATTTGGTATTAACTTTGCCCTTGGGGTGACTACCGGTATCATTATGGAATTCCAATTTGGTACTAACTGGTCTTACTATTCTCATTATGTAGGTGATATTTTCGGTGCGCCATTGGCGATTGAAGCATTACTTGCATTCTTCTTAGAATCAACATTTGTTGGTTTATTCTTCTTTGGCTGGGATCGTTTATCTAAAGGTAAACACTTACTAGCTACATACTGTGTTGCCTTTGGTTCGAACCTTTCTGCAATGTGGATTCTTGTTGCAAATGGTTGGATGCAGAATCCTGTTGCATCGGAATTCAATTTTGAAACTGTGCGTATGGAAATGACAAGCTTTATGGATTTATGGCTAAATCCGGTTGCTCAAAGTAAATTCTTACATACGCTTTCTGCCGGTTATGTAACAGGCTCGTTCTTTGTATTAGGGATTAGTGCATACTATCTATTAAAAGGTCGTGATCTTGGATTTGCAAAACGTTCCTTCTCGATTGCAGCAACCTTTGGTTTTATTGCAGCTATCTCAGTATTAATTCTCGGTGATGAATCAGGTTATGATATTGGTAAAGCACAACCGGTAAAATTAGCAGCGATGGAAGCTGAGTTTGAAACTCAGCCTGCACCGGCTGCGTTTCATATCGCTGCGATACCTAACACAGCTGAAATGAAAAATGATTTCGAAATTAGTGTACCAATGATAGGCGGTATTGTTGCAACTCGTTCTTTTGATAAAGAAATCACAGGTTTAAAAGAACTCCAAGCTTTAAATGAGCAAAGAGTACGCAGTGGTATCGTGGCTTATGATCTTTTCACTCAATTAAAAGCAGAGAAAAAAGCATCGGGTCAAGTGAATCCAGAAACGAGAGCAAAATTTGAAGAAGTGAAAAAAGATCTTGGATTTGGTTTATTACTAAAACGCTATACCGATAAAGTAGTGGATGCGACAGAAGAACAAGTTAAACAAGCTGCACGAGATACTATTCCAAACGTAGGTCCTAACTTTTGGGCATTCCGTGTAATGCTTGCTGTTGGTGGTTTACTTGCCTTATTAGCATTCGGTGCTTTTGTTCAAAATCTACGTAATAAAGTGACTCAAAGTCCATTATTATTAAAAGCATTAGTATGGAGTTTACCTCTACCTTGGATTGCTATTGAATGTGGCTGGTTTTTAGCAGAGTATGGTCGTCAGCCATGGGCAATTTATGAAGTGTTACCGGTGGGCGTATCTGCTTCAAATTTAGGAGTTGGTGATCTTTGGTTCTCTATTGGTTTGATCTGTGCACTTTATATGGCGTTTATCATTGTAGAGATGTATTTAATGTTTAAATATGCACGTTTGGGCCCGAGTGCATTGAAAACCGGCAGATACTACTTTGAACAATCATCTAAATAAGCAGGAGACGAATTATGATTGATTATGAATTTCTACGTTTTATTTGGTGGGTGTTAGTTGTTGTATTATTGATCGGTTTCTCTGTAACTGATGGATTTGATATGGGCGTAACCGCACTTTTACCTGTTGCCGGTAAAAAAGAAGTGGAACGCCGTATTATGATAAACTCAATTGCCCCTCACTGGGATGGTAACCAAGTTTGGTTATTAACAGCTGGTGGTGCGGTGTTCGCGGCATGGCCAATTGTCTATGCGGTATCATTCTCTGGTTTCTATATTGCACTCGTGTTGGTGTTAGCTGCACTTTTCTTCCGTCCAATCGGGTTTGAATATCGTGCAAAAATTGATAACCCGACATGGCGTACAGTATGGGATTGGGGCTTGTTTGCCGGAGGTTTTGTCCCAGCGTTAGTTTTCGGTGTGGCATTTGGTAACTTACTACAAGGTGTTCCATTTGAATTTAACGAAATCGCACAGGTAACTTATACCGGTTCGTTCTTTGCATTATTAAATCCATTTGCCTTGCTATGCGGTGTGATTAGCTTAGCAATGCTTGTAACACACGGTGCAAATTGGCTACAAATGAAAACGACCTCAGAATTAAGAGATCGAGCTCGTGCGATAACCCAAGTTGGTGCATTTGTCACTTTAATCGCGTTTGTTCTTGCTGGGGTGTGGCTATACTTCAAAGAGGGTTATGTTGTCACCAGTACAGTTGATCACTTTGCACCATCTTCTCCTATGGGTAAAGAAGTTGCAGTTGAAACTGGAGCATGGTTCAGAAACTTTAATGAGATGCCTATTTTATGGATTTTCCCTGCATTAGCCATGGCAAGTGCATTATTGAATGTGGTTTTCTCAAAAGCGAATCGTTGTGGATTTGCATTTTTATTCTCCTCATTAACTATGGCTGGCGTGATTATCACTGCCGCAGTTTCTATGTTCCCATTTGTGATGCCTTCAAGCTCACATCCTGAACAAAGTTTGTTAATGTGGGATGCGACATCTAGCGAATTAACGCTTACTTGGATGCTTTTCTTAGCGCTAGTATTTGTGGTTATTTCCCTTGCTTATACCATTTGGTCATACATTAAAATGTTTGGTCGTTTGGATGAGCGTTTTGTGGAAGAAAACACAAACTCATTATACTAAAGGAGATATGAGATGTTATATATAATTTGGGTAGTGGGTATTTTAGCGGCAATTTTTGCAAGCGTTAAAGTCACAAAAAACAAAGAAAATTTAGGGCAATTTGACGAATAATGATTCAGTTTCTCTATCAATATGTTAACAAGGGTTCGTTTAGAACCCTTTCATTTATCTTAGCGATTATCTTGACGCTTGTCTTTCTGTTTAATTTCAATCAGTTTTCTACTCAATTAAGAACAGCTAACCCGTTCCTAGTTCTTTTCATTCTATGGGGGGTAGTTTGCGCATGGATTCACGGAATTGGCTTTGAGATTAAGCACACTTTTTGGAAAGCGATATTTTCCCCTTATTTGGGCTATTTCTCGTTTTTATCCTTAATAGTTTTACATTATTCATAAATTCGATCTTGCCTATTTGAAAGTACTTGCGAATAGTAGGATCTGACTCTAAAATACGCAACCTTAGGTTGTTGAATAAGGAAAATCGTGTGGATTCAAGGATCTTTCGTTTCCCGGTTCGGGTGTATTATGAAGATACAGATGCAGGTGGAGTGGTTTATCACGCACGTTACCTGCATTTTTTTGAACGTGCAAGAACAGAGTATCTAAGAAAGCAGAATTTTTCTCAACAAATATTATTACAGGAACAACAAGCAGCGTTCGTTGTCAAATCAATGGCAATTGACTATTGCATTCCGGCAAAATTGGATGATTATCTTATTGTTGAAACAGAAGTCACCGCAATAAAAGGGGCTACAATCCTTTTTGAGCAGCGACTAGTACGAGAAACAATAATTCTATCGAAGGCTACTGTAAAAGTAGCCTATGTTGATCTTGGAAAAATGAAACCGGTGGCAATTCCAACTGAAATAAAATCCGCCTTTTCAAACAATATAACTTTCTCGGAGTAGGTGATGACCGCAGAATTAAATTTTTTAGATCTTTTTCTAAAAGCAAGTATCGTTGTACAGCTTGTCATTGTGATTTTAATTTTATTTTCTATTATATCTTGGGCAATTATTATTCAACGTAGTCGTGTATTGAGAAACGCACTAAAGGAAGCAAATGCTTTCGAAGATAGATTTTGGTCTGGCGAGGATCTTAATAAATTGTATGAAGGTCTATCTAATCGTCGTGATTTATTATCTGGTAGCGAACAAATTTTCTTTGTCGGCTTTAAAGAGTTTTCACGTTTAAAACAAGTGAATGCAGATGCGCCTGAAGCCATTATTAAAGGAACAACCCGTGCGATGAATTTAGCGATGAATCGTGAGGTTGAGGCTCTTGAAAGTCGAGTTCCATTTTTGGCAACCGTCGCTTCCGTTAGCCCTTATATTGGCTTATTTGGAACAGTGTGGGGGATCATGCACGCATTTATGGCATTAAGTGGTGCAAAACAAGCGACTTTGCAAATGGTTGCACCAGGTATTGCAGAAGCTTTAATTGCAACAGCAATTGGCTTATTTGCAGCGATTCCTGCCGTAATGGCCTATAACCGTTTAAGTTTACGTGTGAATGCGATTGAACAAAATTATGGTAACTTTATTGATGAATTTACTACGATTTTACATCGCCAAGCCTTTGGTAAAGCGCCTAATTCCCATTAAAATAATAGGGAAATCAACCGTACTTTAGGAAAGTGCGGTCATTTTTAGCAAAATTTTAGAGGAAAATATGGCTCGTCGTCCACGTAAAGAGATCAAATCTGAAATTAATATTGTTCCGTTCTTGGATGTATTGCTTGTACTTGTGCTAATTTTCATGGCAACAGCCCCTATCATTAGTCAAAGTGTGCAAGTTGAACTTCCGGATTCGGTTCAAAGTCAAAATGTATCAAATGAAGATAAAACGCCTGTTATTTTGGAAGTTTCCGGCATAGGTCAGTATGCCCTTTCTATTGCTGGAAACCGTCAAGAAGGATTGACAGAAGAAATGGTAACACAACTATCAAAACAAGAATTTGATAAAGATAATAATACGATGTTTCTTGTTGGAGGAGCAAAAGAAGTGCCTTATGAGGAAGTCATTAAAGCGTTGAATTTACTTCATTTGGCAGGTATTAAATCTGTTGGTTTAATGACAAATCCAATTTAATCGAGTAGGTAAAACGTGCAGAATAATCGACAAAAAAAAGGAGCGAATGCGTTTGTCATTTCGATTCTTATGCACCTTGCTTTATTTGGGCTGTTGATTTGGAGTTCTTTCTATCAAACTGTTGAAATTATGGGCGGTGGTGAAGGTGATGGCGAAGCGCTAGGTGCAGTCATGGTTGATACCGGTAATGCTGCGCAAGAATGGGGACGCATCCAACAGCAGAAAAAAGGTCAAGCCGATAAACAAAAAAAGTCTGAGGCTGTTGTTGAAGAAAAACCGACGGTAGAACAAGAAGACATTCGTCAACAAGAAATTGCTAAACAAGAAGAGCTAAAACGCCAACAGGAAATTCAGCGTCAAAGAGAAATTGAGCGTCAGAAACAAGAAGCAGCGGAAAAACAAAAACAGCTAGAAATAGCCCATCAGGAAGCTTTAAAAAAGCAGGCGGAAGAGGCTAAGGCAAAACAGATGGCTGAAGCCGCCAAGTTAAAAGCAGAAGCAGAGGCCAAACGTTTAGCGGTGGCGGCAAAACAGGCGGAAGAAGAAGCGAAAGCAAAAGCCGAGAAGGCAGCGGTAGAAAGAGCAAAAAAACAGGCTGAAGAAAAAGCCAAAAAACAAGCAGAAGAAAAACAAAAAGCCGAATTAGAAGCGAAAGCGGCTGCTGAAGCTGCAGCAAGACGGAAGACCGATCAGGCTGCTTTAGATGATTTTATGAATGGCGGTAATATTGGTGGCGGTAGTGCTTCTAAAGGTGGTAATGCCAATAAAGGAGGCTCGCAAGGCAGTGGGGCTGGATTAGGTGCTGGTGACGGAGGCAAAGTGGGTGATCAGTATGCAGGTGTCATTAAAAGAGAAATTCAGCGTCGTTTCTTAAAAGATCCTAGTTTTGCCGGTAAAGTTTGCCGTATCAAAATTCAGTTAGGCAGAGATGGTACGATTTTGGGGTATCAGAAAGTATCAGGTCCGGAAGATATTTGTACAGCTGCGTTAAGTGCTGTTGCAAGAACAAAAAAAGTTCCTGCTGCACCGTCAGATGCTGTGTACAATAAATATAAAGCACCAATTATTGATTTTGATATTAAGTAATTAATTTTTGGAAAGTATTAATCAGTTTACTCAAGGGTAACAAAATGAAATTAATTAAAAAGCTTTTAGGCGCGTTTGCAATCGTTCTTGCTTTCGTAGGTAATGCTGTCGCAGAAGATGAAGTTCGTATTGTGATTGATGAAGGTGTTGATGGTGCTCGTCCAATTGCAGTCGTGCCATTTGCAGGATCTGCACCTGAAGATATTGGTAAAATTGTTGCGGATGATTTACGTAATAGTGGTAAATTTAATCCGATTCCCGTGGCTCAAATGCCTCAAAAACCGACTTCTGTGTCTGAAGTCAATCCGGAAGCTTGGAGTGCTTTAGGTATTGATGCTGTTGTTGTAGGACAAGTAACAGCGACCGGTAGTGGTTATAATATTTCTTATCAGCTTGTTGATACGGTTGGGGCATCTGGTAATGCGGGTTCAGTACTTGCCCAAAACAGCTATACTGTGACAAATAAGTGGCTACGTTATGGTGCACATACTGTTAGTGATGAAGTGTTTGAGAAATTGACTGCTATTCGTGGGGCTTTCAGAACACGTATTGCCTACGTGGTGCAAAAAAATGGTGGCTCACAACCCTATGAGGTTCGTGTAGCTGACTATGATGGGTATAATCAGTTTGTTGTAAATCGCAGTTCACAACCTATTATGTCTCCTGCTTGGTCACCTGATGGTAAACGTCTAGCCTATGTTTCTTTCGAGAATAAGAAATCACAATTAGTCGTACAAGATTTGGGTTCCGGTGCTCGTAAAGTGGTTGCTTCATTTCCTGGACATAATGGTGCGCCTGCGTTCTCTCCTGATGGATCTCGCTTAGCTTTTGCTTCGTCACAAGATGGTGCATTGAATATTTATGTGATGAGTTCAAATGGTGGTTCAGCAACTCAGTTAACACGAGGGGTAGGAAATAATACTGAACCTTCATGGTCACCGGATGGGAGCTCTATTTTATTCACTTCTGATAGAAGTGGTTCACCTCAAGTATATCGCATGAGTGCAAATGGTGGTGGAGCAACGCCTGTAGGTGGTCGGGGTAGTGCTCAAATCAGCGCTGATGGCAAAACACTTGTCATGATTAATGGTAATAACAATGTTGTTAAACAGGATCTTACAACAGGTGCTTCTGAGGTTTTAAGTACATCTTTCTTAGGGGAAAGTCCAAGTATCTCTCCTAATGGTATTATGATTATTTATAGTTCTACCCAAGGATTAGGAAAGGTGCTACAATTGGTTTCTGCAGATGGTCGCTTTAAAGCGAGTCTTCCAGGAAGTAACGGCCAAGTGAAATTTCCAGCTTGGTCGCCATATTTAACTAAATAAAAATGTAATTAGGAGAATCTAATGAACAAATTTGTTAAATCATTATTAGTTGCAGGTTCTGTCGCTGCATTAGCAGCATGTAGCTCTTCTAACAATGATGCAGCTGGTAACGGCGCAACAAGTGGTCAAACTTTCGGTGGTTACTCTGTTGAAGATCTTCAACAACGTTACAACACCGTGTATTTCGGTTTTGACAAATACAATATTGAAGGTGAATACGTTCAAATCTTAGATGCTCACGCAGCATACTTAAATGCAACACCTGCATCAAAAGTGGTTGTTGAAGGTAATACTGACGAACGTGGTACACCTGAGTACAACATTGCTTTAGGTCAACGTCGTGCAGATGCAGTTAAATCTTTCTTAGCTGGTAAAGGTGTAGAAGGTAGTAAAGTTTCAACCGTTTCTTATGGCGAAGAAAAACCAGCTGTTTTAGGTCATGATGAAGCTGCGTATTCTAAAAACCGTCGTGCAGTATTAGCATACTAATTGTTAAAGAAATTTTAATTTCAAAAGGCAGAAATTCAGATCTTCTGCCTTTAGTTTTTTGTTCATATACCCAACAAATTGTTGCTTGTTTATCCAATAAGTATTAAAAGCTAAAAAAATTCTTGCATTGAAAAATAAAATCAGTAACATTACAGAAAATAATCAGTGACCTAGGGTCGTTAGCTCAGTCGGTAGAGCAGCGGACTTTTAATCCGTTGGTCGAAGGTTCGAATCCTTCACGACCCACCATCTAGCCTTAGAATTACGATAAAGAGTAAATATCTTATTAATAAAGATTGTAAGGTTGGGTTAAATATTTAAGCTCATTATTCACTAATTAATATTCCTAAATATAGCACACACTATTCAACCTACTAATTCTTTGCTTAATAAGTATCAATACAGCAATAGCTATTTAATCAGTAAAGACAACTATTCATCTAGCAACATTCTAATAGCACGAGTACTTCGTAGTGTGCCGTATTAGGAAACATATCAAACAGTTGAATTCTCGTTGGGTTATAATGTGTAAGATATTGTAAATCTTTGCTCATTGAAACGGCATGACAGCTAGAATATAAAATAAAATGCGGTTTCATATTATTGAGAAATTCACTTAATTGTTGACCAATACCACGACGGGGTGGGTTAACAATAACTAAATCAGGTTTAGTTTCATGTTGATTCAAAGTAAAATTTGCTGCATCTAAAGATTGAAATTTTATTCTCTTCATACCCAATGCTTGGGCAGACATTTTTGCTGCAAAAATAGCGGAGGAAGAAATCTCGATCCCTGTAAGTTCAATAGGCGATGATGTTGCTTCTTGTAAAGCTTTTACACAATGTAAACCAAATCCCCCAACACCACAAAATAAATCCCATACTTTTGATATAGGTAATCCCTTAACCCATTGTTGTGCTGTAGCATAAAGTCCCGAGGCAACATGAGGATTAGTTTGAAAAAAGCCTTGGGGACGAATAAAAAGTGGCACATTGTTAAAATTTTCCAGTAGATACTGCTCCTCGGTTAAAAAGATTTCTTTTTCACCTTCTAAAATGGCAGCATGCTGAGGCTGTAAATTAACACTCACGACTTCAAGTTGTGGCAATTTAGTTAAAAGTGCTTTTAGTTCACGCTGAATTAATGGTAATTTATTTTCGGAGCGCAACACAAACCGTAACATCAATTTTCCTGTTGCCGTGCTTTCGGTGAGTAAGATATATTTTAGCTCACCCTTTCGCTTTTCTACGTTATACGGCACCAACCCTGCACGCCCAATAAAATCCTTAATAATAGGAAAAACTGCACTAAAACTTATAGGATATAAAGGGCAATCGCATAAATCGACTGAACTTTGAGAATTACCCAAAATAGGCTTTTCTACCGCGCCACTGACCACCATTTTGGCTTTATTACGAAATACGGTTTGTGAGGATTGAAAAGGCCGCTCCCAAACTACATTATCACAGTTTAAAGAGGCGAGTTGATCCTTAAGATGGGCTATCTTTTCAGAAATTTGTCGCTCATAAGGCATTTCAAGCCATTGACATGAGCGACAGTCTCCCTTTTGATAATGATGGCAGTGAATCATATTTTTTGGGCTAACCATTCTTGTTGAAGTGCGGTCAGTTTTTCATGATTTTCTAACCAGCGCGAAGTTTTCGTCAATTCTTCCCAGGTGAGGGAGTTTGTCTTAAAGAGGGTATTTAAACGAGTTTGCCGTTGAGCAAGGTGAGGTTGATTTTCTGTCAGTTTCAAATTATCAAGAACTTGAATCACTCCTTTCCGTTCATTACAAAGCAATAATAAATCACAACCGGCATTCAATGCTTTTTCACTCCGTTCAACAAAATCCCCCATAAATCCTGCTCCTTTCATCCCAAGATCATCTGAAAAAATCGCACCTTTGAAGTTTAATTGCCCACGTAAAATATCTTTTAACCAATATTCTGAGCCGCTCGCCGGTTGGTTATCACATTGTGAGTAAATAACATGTGCTGGCATAATCGCGTCCAGTTTTTTCTGTCGGATTAATTGTTGAAAAGGTTGAATATCTTGACTAAAAATCTCCGTTTGAGAGCGTTCATCATAAGGTGTCTCTAAATGAGAATCAGCCAACACATGACCGTGTCCGGGAAAATGTTTCCCCGTTGCTGCCATGCCTACTTCATGCATACCCTCAATAAAAACACTCGCTAAACTGACCGCACTTTGAACATCACTTGTAAAACTACGATCACCAATAGCTCGGCATTCATGACCTAAATCTAAAACGGGGGCAAAGCTTAAATCAATATCAAGTGCAATCATTTCTGCTGCCATTTGCCAACCGGTTTCACGTGCCCAAGTTTGCTGTTGAAGTGAATTCTTGGATAATTGTGCAAAAGCCTGCATTGCCGGTAATTGCGTAAAACCTTCTCGAAAGCGTTGTACCCGTCCACCTTCTTGATCAACAGTAATTAATAATGGTTTTTTTACACGTTTACGAACCGATGCTATAAGATATTGAATTTGTTCACGATTATAAAAATTGCGTGTAAACAAAATTATCCCAGCTACCAAAGGATGAGACAATAACTCCACTTCCTCTTGGGTCAGTTCATAGCCTTCAAGATCAATTAATAATGTAGACATAATTTATTGTAAATAAAGACGATAATTTGTACTTTCCGGTGTTGGTTTAGCAAGCTCAATAGACTTTTGTTCTTGTGCTTGTAGATATAGATTACCCATCATACTTTCACGCTGCTGTTCCCAAACTTGTGTCACCCCCTGTTCGTTATACCAGAAAAGGTGATAATTCACATTTATAGGTTGAATACTTTTATTTTTTACCCAAGCTGAATTGAAGTCTGTTTTAACTTCGACTAAGGGCGAAAGGTCGGCAGTGATATTCAAAATCGGACGGTTTGTATGAACTAAATTCGGTACAGGGCTTGAGCAGGCTGCGAGCATACAAAGCATCAGTGCTATCAGTAATCTTTTCATGATTTGTCCAACATTTTTCCAAGGGGTTCACCACCAACAAGGTGCATATGAATATGGAACACCTCTTGCCCACCATGTTTATTACAATTTACGATGAGTCGATACCCCCCTTCCGCTATTCCTTCCTGTTTAGCCAATTTTGCTGCCACGGTAAATAAACGCCCAAGAGAAACTTCATCTTGCTCAGTAACATCATTTACAGTTGGAATTAATTTATTGGGAACGATTAAAATATGAGTTTTTGCTTGTGGAGAGATATCACGAAATGCTGTCACAAGCTCATCTTGATAAACAACATTCGCCGGAATTTCTTTACGAATAATTTTACTAAAAATCGTTTCTTCTACCATAGGATTTCCTTTCATCAATGAAAAAATGCGGTTAAAAACTACCGCACTTTTTATCAAAAATTAAATTGAATTGCAATTTACCTTTGCCATCAAAAAGCCTATGAGAGCATAGGCTTTAATCATTAATTTTCGTCTTCTTGTTTAATAAAAGATTCATTTATTTCAATTTGAGCCTTATCACGTAAGGCCTGTAAAAGTTGCGCACGTAGCTCCACCTGACGAGCTTGGTTTAGTTGAGTACCAAATTGCGCTAATTCTTCCTTATTTAATGAACCTTGTTCTACCTTCTCAAGTGCCACCACAATCACATCGCCTTTACTATTACGTGCCACTTTATAAGAGACCTTTCCCTGTTCAGGCTTTTCCATCGAAAAAATGCCATTGATTAAAATCGGATCTTGAGTTTCAGCAAAACTGAAAGTTTGTGCTGGCGAGAAAGTCATTCCCTCCGGCAATTTATTCGGATTTGCAGGAAGAGCATCTACCCATTGTGTTGCTGTTGCTATTAAAGCGTTTTCTGCTTTCTCACGTTTTAAGAACGTTTCGATATCTGTTTTTGCTTCCTCGAACACTTTTACGCCTTCCGCCTTATGATCTAATACACGAACTAAAACGAAATGCTGTTCACCCACGTTCAATGGTTCTGAATTAACGCCCCCATTGGAAATATCCGACTCAAACATCGCAGAAACCACATTAGGGAAATTTAACTCAGCCGGTATATTTTGACGAGAAAAATAACCGCTTTCTTGAATTTTCACCCCTGCTACTTTCGCTGCGCCTTCTAAAGATTTACTGTCCTCAAAGGCTTTTTCACTCATATTTTTTTCAATCGAATAAAAATGATTTTCTAATAAGGAGCGGCGCACGAGATCGGCAACGTGTGTTTTTACCTCATCCAATGTTTTCTCTTTCCGCTCTTCTACTAAGATAAGGTGAAAATTGCCATCAACATTCACCGGTTCACTATATTTCCCTACAGGAAGTACGAGTGCGGCTTCTTCAAAAGCTTTCGGCAATTCATTTGTATTAATCCAACCAAGATCCCCCCCGTTTTCGCCTGAAATTTTATCCAATGAATGCACTTTGGCTAGCTCTGCAAAATTTGCTCCATTTTGTAATGCTTGATAGGCTGACTGTGCGTCTTTTTCATTAGCGAATTGTATATGTGCTAAACGCTGAGACATAAATTGCGCTTTATTGTCTTGATAATATTGTGCAATCTCAACATCACTTACCTTAATACCTTTTGATACATCAGCACCGGAAACCTCAATATATTGCACTTTGACTTGCTCAGGTTGAACAAAGTTTTTTTGATTTGCCTCATAGTAGACTTTAATCTCCTCTTCAGATACATTTTGCTTTTCCATTGCCTCTGAAAGAGATAAGGTCGCTAAACGTGCTACACGTTTTTGGAAGAAAACCTGTGCATTATCTTTAACTTGGACAGGCACCACAAATTCGCTGTCCGCAATGCCTTTTTGCATTTGTTCTAGCGTGAGGGCAGCACGTAGAATACTTGCATAAGCATCCGAACTTAAACGATTTTGCACAAGGATTTGTTGGTATAAAGCATTATCAAATTTACCATTAGATTGAAAATTAGGATCAGAAACAATAGCACGCTTAATCATCTCATCACTGACACTTAATTTCAGTTCTTTTGCATACTGACGAAGCAACTCTTGATCCACTAAACCTTCAATTAAGCCTTGGCGCAAAGCATTAACAAACACAGGTGAATCAGATTGGGTTAAAAAAGATTCGCCCTCTTGTGCCGCACGTGCTTCAAATTCTTGATTATAACGCTCCATAAAATACTGCTGAGAAATAGTCTCACCATTAACTTTAGCTGCATAGGTATCGTTTGTGCTAAACAAATAACCGGACATTCCCCCGACTAAAAACGAAACAGTAATTAGCCCGAGAATAAACTTAGCAATCTTGGTGTTTGCCACACCATGCATTTTTTCAATCAACATACTTACCCTTTTAGAAAGACAAAAATTTTGCAGATTATAATCGAAAGTGAAAAAAATCGCACCTTAAAATGCGAATACACCGTGTTCAAATAGGACTTTAACGCCCATAATCATCAGTATTAAGCCACCAAAAATTTCCGCTTTACTTTTAAATTTTTTCCCTAAAAAATGACCGCTCTTCACTCCAATAAAAGAAATCATAAAAGTTGTAAAACCAATCACCCATACCGCTTCGATAATATTCACATGCAAAAAAGCAAATGAAATACCAACAGCCAAAGCATCAACGCTTGTTGCCAAACCCAAAGTAAGTAGCCGTTTAACATTGATTATCTCCAAAATCTGTTCTTCTCCCTCGTCGGTGAAACCTTCACGAATCATATTTGTACCAATTAACAATAGGAGAATGAAAGCAACCCAATGATCCCAATTTTGAATCATTGCGCTAAATTGTGAACCTAATACATAACCAATAAACGGCATCATGGCTTGAAAACAACCAAAACACAAAGCAATTATTAATCCCTGTTTCCAACAAAAAGATCGCATTGCTAATCCTTTGGAAATGGCAACAGCAAAGGCATCCATCGAAAGCCCTAATGCAATAATCCATAATGTATAAAATGCCATTACTCTCAGCCTTTACTTACCAATACAGAATGAGCTGAAAATATTTCCAAGCAGATCATCGGAGGTAAATTGTCCCGTGATTTCACTTAGATTCGTTTGAACTAAACGCAATTCTTCCGCCAATAATTCTCCCGCATGAAATTCCGTCAATTGTGTTAGACCAATTTGTAAATGCTCTGCGGCTTTTTCTAAGGCATCTAAATGACGACGACGTGCCAGAAACCCACCTTCCATACCGGTTTGAAAGCCCATTGTCTTTTTTAGATGATCACGTAGTAATTGCACACCTTTGTGGGTTTGAGCAGATAGTCGAATCACTTGATAGCCGTTTTCTTCCGTCAATCCATCCGACTCGCCGCTTACATCAATTTTATTACGTACTATCGTAACGGGAATTGTAGCGGGTAATTTTTCCAAAAATTCTGACCGCACTTTGTCGAGATCTAGAGTATCAAGCTCAGTACTATCAAGCATTAAAATAATACGATCAGCCTGTTCAATTTCCGTCCATGCTCGTGAGATGCCAATTCGCTCGACTTCATCTGTTGCATCACGAAGTCCTGCCGTATCAATAATATGCAGTGGCATACCATCAATATGAATATGTTCACGCAACACATCACGTGTTGTTCCGGCAATCTCAGTCACAATCGCGGCTTCACGTCCGGCAAGGACATTCAACAAACTGGATTTACCCGCATTCGGACGACCTGCAATCACGACCTTCATCCCCTCACGCAAAATCGCACCTTGTTTTGCTTCACGGCGTACATCATCTAATTGGGTAATAATTCCACGTAAATTCGCTTCAATTTTACCATCGGCTAAGAAATCAATTTCTTCATCAGGGAAATCAATTGCCGCTTCCACATAGGTGCGTAGGTAGATAACTGAATCAACCAATTCATTCACTTTACGGGAGAATTCACCTTGTAGGGATTTTAACGCTGAGCGCGCGGCTTGTTCAGATGTTGCATCAATTAGATCTGCAATAGCTTCAGCTTGGGCTAAATCTAATTTATCATTCAAAAAGGCTTGTTCAGAAAACTCTCCCGGACGTGCTAAGCGAATCCCCTCAATTTGCAAAATACGTTTCAGCAATAAATCAAGGACGACTTGCCCACCATGCCCCTGTAATTCCAATACATCCTCACCCGTAAAAGAATGGGGAGATTTAAAATATAAAGCAATGCCTTGATCCAACACTGTTCCATCTGCATCTTTAAAGGGCAAGTAATCCGCTATTCTTGGTTTTGGACACTTACCTAATACCGTTTGTGCAACACGGGTTGCTAACGGGCCTGAAATTCTTAAAATCCCAATACCACCACGCCCCGGTGCGGTAGCTTGAGCAACAATTGTCTCTTTCATAAAAACTCTTCTAAGAATGACCGCACTTTTATTGCGGCTTAAAATAAAATAGGGTGATTACACACCATCGAAAATATATTCAAATACTCAATGATAAAAAAGGCACCTTTCGATGCCTTTTCTATATAGTTAAAGATTATTTCTTACGAGAATGTAGTCCTTTTTTCTCTAACCCACGATAAATTAGCTGTTGCTGTACAATGGTAATTAAGTTAGACACCAACCAGTACAGAACTAAACCTGACGGGAACCAAAGGAAGAAGAACATAAAGATTAATGGCATAAAATTCATCACTTTTTGCTGCATTGGATCAGCCACCGGTGTCGGCGACATTTTTTGCAACAAATACATCGAAATCCCCATCAAAATCGGCAGAATGTAATATGGATCTTGTGCAGATAAATCTTGAATCCAACCAAAGAATGGCGCATGACGAAGTTCAACGGCTTCCATAAATGTCCAATATAACGCAATGAAAATCGGCATTTGCAGAAGGATGGGTAAACAACCACCTAATGGATTCACTTTTTCCTCTTTATAGAGTTTCATCATTTCTTGGCTCATACGCTGACGATCATCACCAAAACGTTCACGCATTTCTTGCATTTTTGGTTGTAGCATACGCATTTTCGCCATAGAGGTATATTGTGCTTTAGTGAGAGGGTATAAAATCGCTTTAACAACGATAGTTACACAAATAATCGCTAAACCCCAGTTAGACACAATACTTTGAATGAAAGTAAGCAACCAGAATAACGGTTTTGCAATAAACCATGCCCAACCGTAATCAACGGTTAAATCTAAGTGATTTGCAACTTTTGCCATATCATTTTGAAGCTTAGGGCCTGTCCATAATGAGCTGGAAATTGTTTCTTGCGCACCGGCAGGAATTGTTACAATCGGACCACGATAACCGATAGAAGCCACATTATTTTTTGTATCGGTGAGAGTATAAAGTTGATTATCCACATCTTGATTCGGAATCCATGCAGAAACAAAGTAATGTTGTAATACTGCGACCCAACCGGCTTTGGTATTGATGGAAAGATTAGCATCTTTCATATCCGAGAAGCTGTATTTTTTATAGTTGGTTTCTGATGAAGAGTAAGCCCCACCGGTGTAAGTTGGCATCGCCACATTGCCGCTACTTTCCACTAATGTATGTTTTAATTGACCATAAGGCTCTATCTCAATAGCTTCAGTACTTTGGTTATTGATTTTATAATCTACACTAAGATCATAGCTACCACGTTTTAAAACAAAGACTTTTTGATAGGTTATCCCTTCTTTTTCAAAAATTAATGGAACAGAAAGAGAATCTTGCCCTTCTGCTAATTTGAAATGATCACCTTCAATTTGATATTGTGCACGTCCGGATTTGGTATCAATCCCATTTTTACCAATCAAGCCACTTTGTGCGATATAAATATGTTCCGGAGAATCTTTTAGTAGCACAAATGGTGTTTTAGAATCTAACTCAGCATCATATTTCAAGAGCTCAGAACTTACTACATCTCCCCCCAAAGTATCTACTTTCAAGCGTAAAACATCATTTTCTAGGGTAATTAAACGCCCTTTAAGTGCTGAATCAGACGCAATTTGTGTCGATGAAGAGGAACTTTCAGGTACATCTGAAATAATTGAAGTTGTTTGTGCAGGTACAGGCGGTGGATTTTTATCCATTTGCCATTGCTGATAAACAAGGAAAGAAATAAAAATTAGTGCTAACACTAACAGGCTACGTCTTGAGTCCATTATTTTTTCTCATCGTTATTATTGGTTTTTGGTGGAACCGGATCGAATCCACCCGCATTCAAAGGGTGACATTTTAATACACGTTTTAATGTAAGCCAACCACCTTTTAACAATCCATGGTTTTTTAAAGCCTCGATGCCATAACACGAACAAGTAGGAACAAATCGACAACGGGGGCCAATCAAAGGACTGATAATAACTTGATAAATTCGGATTAAAGCAATTAAGATTTTTGAGCCAAGCGAATATGTCGTAGCCATAATTTTTCCAGCGTTTGACGAAATGTGACATTATCAAGCTTCGCTATCCCGCCTTTTGCCACAAAAACAAAGTCACAAGCAGGTAGCTGGTGTTGATACAAGCGAAAACTTTCACGCACTAAACGCTTAATTCGATTGCGATCATGCGCACGTTTTAAATGTTTTTTAGCGACAGTTAAACCCAATCTGGGATGTTCAAGGTTATTTTTTCTGGCGAGAATACTTAGTTCAGGCGTGCTAGCTCGAAACGGTTGTTCAAAGACATTTTTAAATTGAAGGGGAGTTAGCAGACGTAACTCCCTAGAAAAGTTTAGTTTAACCACTAAGAAAGCGATTATGCAGATAAACTTTTACGACCTTTAGCACGACGACGAGCTAAAACTTGACGGCCGTTTTTAGTTGCCATACGAGCGCGAAAACCGTGGGTACGGCTACGTTTTAATACTGAAGGTTGAAATGTACGTTTCATTGTAATCTACCTAAATCAAAAAATTATCGTGTTTTGAATCCAAAACAGGGGTTAAAAAAATAGAGCGCAATTCTAAACATAAATTGGGCTGCCGTCAAACAAAGAAAGGGATATTTATCAAACTATCGCCCGTTTGTTTAAAAAATCAGGGCGGATTATACTGATTTCAGCAAGAATCTCAAGCAAACCTTTTTATCCTTTTCTCTCTTTTGAAAGAAGATTTTTTTTCAAAATTATAGTAGAATCCGCAAGAATTTTTGACCGCACTTTGAATTGTGATTTACTACGCATTACAAATGGAAAAAGCATAACCTAAGGATAATTTATCGTGAGCCTTTCTAATCTTTGGCAAAGCTGCCTTTCTCAATTGCAAGATCAAGTTTCAGCGACCGATTTAAGTACTTGGCTTCGTCCACTACAGGCTGATGTTGTTTCTGAAGATCAAATCGTGCTTTATGCTTCAAATATGTTTGTCAAAGGTTGGGTAGAAACACACTACCTTGCACAAATTCACCAAATTTGCCAAACACTTTCACAAAATCCCAAGTTACAAATTATCCTTAAAGAGGGCGTGAAACCCACGCCTAAAACAGTGCCACCGGTACCGTCTCAACAAAGAGAAAGTGCGGTCAATATTGGGGCTGAAATTGAAAGACCACAGAAGTTTGAATCACACCTCAACACAAAACATTTGTTTGAGAATTTTGTGGAGGGGAAATCTAACCAATTAGCTCGAGCGGTCGGGCAAAAATTGGCACAAGCCCCCGGTGAGGCGGCTGCCAATCCCTTTTTCTTATATGGAGGTACCGGTTTAGGAAAAACCCACTTATTGCACGCTATTGGCAATGGGATTTTAGCCAATAAACCTCATGCCCGTGTCCTTTACATTCACGCAAATAATTTCATGCAACACATGGTAAAAGCGATGCGTGATAATAATATGGATCAATTTAAAAAGTTTTATCGTTCACTTGATGCCCTTTTAGTGGATGATATTCAGTTTTTCGCCGAAAAAGAAAAAACCCAAGAAGAGTTTTTCCATATTTTCAATAACTTATTTGAGACTGGTCGCCAGATTATTTTAACCTCTGACCGCTATCCTAAAGAAATTGAGAAAATTGAAGAACGCTTAAAATCCCGTTTTGGCTGGGGATTAACCACAGCTATTGAACCACCGGACTTAGAAACCCGTGTAGCAATTTTATTGAAAAAAGCGGAAGAGCATCAAATGCACTTACCGGAAGAAGTGGCATTTTTTATCGCTCAACGTTTACGCACGAATGTACGTGAATTAGAAGGGGCACTCAATCGAGTGAAAGCAATGCAGGATTTTAAAGGTGGCGAGATTAATATTGATTTTGTGCGTGATACTCTAAAAGATATTCTTGCTTTACAAGAACGTTTGGTGACGATTGATAACATTCAGAAAACTGTAGCGGAATACTATCGAATCAAAGTGTCGGATTTAAAATCCAAAAGTCGTCAACGCTCGGTAACCCGTCCTCGCCAAATTGCTATGGCTCTGGCAAAAGAATTAACCAACCGTAGTTTACCGGAAATTGGACGTGCTTTTGATCGTGATCATACCACCGTGCTAAACGCTTGCCGTGAAGTGCCAAAATTTCGTGAAAAAGATAATAGTATTCAAGAAGACTGGGCGAATTTAATTCGTACCTTATCTGCATAAGGAGCCACCATGCAATTTAGTATTTCTAGAGAAAATCTCTTAAAACCGTTACAACAAGTTTGTGGCGTATTAAGCAGTCGCCCAAATATTCCCGTATTGAATAATGTATTACTGCAAATTGAAAATAACCGCTTAACCATTACCGGTACGGATTTAGAAGTCGAGCTTTCAACGCAAACTCAACTTTCTTCTTCCACAACAAATGGTAACTTCACTATTCCGGCAAAAAAATTCTTAGATATTTGCCGCACATTATCTGACGAATTTGAAATTACCGTCACATTTGAAGAAGATCGTGCAATTGTGCAATCAGGCAGAAGTAAATTTAATCTCACCACGCTTCCTGCAGAAGACTATCCAAATCTAACCGATTGGCAATCGGAAGTAGATTTTGCCTTACCACAAAATACCTTACACCGTTTAATTGAAGCGACCCAGTTTTCGATGGCAAACCAAGATGCGCGCTATTTTTTAAATGGTATGAAATTTGAAACGGAAGGTAACTTACTCCGTACCGTTGCAACGGACGGACACCGACTGGCAGTTTGCACCATTGCTCTTGATCAGGAATTACAAAATCATGCGGTCATTTTGCCACGCAAAGGGGTGCTGGAATTAAATCGTCTGTTGGAAAGCAGTGAAGAACCTGCCCGTTTACAAATTGGCACGAATAATCTTCGCATTCATCTCAATCATATTACCTTTACATCAAAATTGATTGATGGGCGTTTCCCTGACTACCGTCGTGTATTACCACGCAATGCCGATAAAATTGTAGAAGGTCATTGGGATACCCTAAAACAAGCTTTTGTGCGAGCCTCTATTCTTTCCAATGAACGTGTACGTAGCGTACGCTTAAACTTAAGTGAAAACCAACTTAAAATCACCGCCTCCAATCCGGAACACGAAGTGGCGGAAGAAATTGTTGATGTGATCTATTCCGGTGAAGAACTGGAGGTCGGTTTCAATGTTACTTATATTCTAGACGTACTTAACGCTTTAAAATGCCAACAAGTACGTATTCGCCTAACGGATGCGTCCTCTAGCTGCTTAATTGAAGACTGTGAAGATAGCAGCAGCGAGTACGTGATTATGCCAATGCGTCTATAAAATGGCAATTTCCCGTTTACTGATTGAGAAATTTAGAAATTTAAATGCCGTTGATCTTGAATTAGATCGCGGCTTTAACTTTTTAGTCGGCAATAACGGGAGCGGAAAAACCAGCTTGTTAGAAGCAATTTTCTATCTCGGGCATGGGCGTTCCTTTAAAAGTGCGGTCACAAATCGCATTATTTCTTATGATGAACCACACTTTACGTTGTTTGCGAATATCCAAGAAAACCAACATCAGTGGTCAATAGGATTACAGAAACTTCGCCAAGGTAACAGCATTGTTAAAATCAATGGTGAAGATGGAAACAAAATTTCCGATCTTGCTCACTTACTCCCGATGCAGCTTATCACACCGGAAGGCTTAACTTTGCTTAATGGCGGGCCAAGCTATCGCCGAGCATTTTTAGATTGGGGTTTATTCCACCATCACACTCATTTTCATTCTGCTTGGCGCAACCTAAATCGCCTATTAAAACAACGCAATGCTGCACTCAGTCAACATCAACCCTATGCAGCAATAAAAATCTGGGATATTGAATTATCAAAACTGGCTCACGATGTTAGTACTTGGCGTTCAGAATATGCAGAAGCCTTACGCCCAAATATTGAAAAAACCTGCCAACTATTTTTACCGGAATTAGAGATTAGCGTCAGTTTCCATCAAGGTTGGGACAAAGATACTGAATATAGTGATTTACTGGAACAAAATTTTGAGCGAGATAAATCCCTTGGCTACACGTTTTCCGGGCCACAAAAAGCAGATTTTCGTTTTAAAGCGAATGGATTGCCTGTGGAAGATGTGCTTTCTCGCGGACAATTAAAATTACTGATGTGTGCCTTACGCCTCGCCCAAGGCGAACATTTAATGGAAGAAAAGCAACGCCATTGTATTTTTTTAGTAGATGATTTCGCTTCAGAATTAGATCCACTCAAACGAACATTACTCTCAGAACGCCTACAACAAATTGGTTCACAAGTTTTTGTCACTGCAATCACATTAGAACAGCTGAAAGAAATGCCAATGGAAAAAGGGCAATTATTTGATGTGAAAGAGGGTGTGATCCACGCTTTATAAGCGCTCTCTTTCCTCACAAAAAATCACGCCAAATACAATATCAAGCGTAGTATTCTCTCCATTACTCAATTCCCTTTCCTTTCGTTACGAGGTCGTACCTCTCCCTAATAATGCATAGATATTCATCAAAAATGTGATTCATATCACCTTTTCTAAAAATAAAGGCAAGTAAACTAAAAATTTATTGCTATAATCCGCGCGGCTTAAATTTATCAAACTTAATGTAAGGAGCGTCAATGAGCATTGCTATCATTATAGCTACTCACGGGGTAGCAGCCGAACAGCTTCTCAGAACTACTGAGATGCTAATAGGTGAACAAGAAAATGTAGCATTTATTGATTTTGTCCCAGGTGAAAATGCAGAAACCATTATGGGCAAATATCAACAAAAATTATCAACTGATCTCGCACATTGTGATCAAGTACTCTTTTTAGTCGATACTTGGGGTGGTAGCCCATTTAATGCGGCAAATCGTGTTGCCGAAGGCAAAGACAACATTGATATTGTCACCGGGGTAAATGTGCCTATGTTAGTAGAAACCTTTATGGCTCGAGATGATGAGCCGTCTTTACCGGAACTGGTCGCCATTGCTTTAGAAACAGGTCGCACCGGTGTTCGAGCTTTACGCTTTGATGAACCGGAAGAAACTCAACCAAAACAGACCGATCTTGCACAACCGGATAAACCGGCTCAAGTAGATAATCAAGGGAATGGGCATTTAACTATTGGTTTAGCTCGAATTGATGATCGCTTAATTCACGGTCAGGTAGCCACCCGCTGGACAAAAGAAAGCAAGGTGAGCCGTATCGTGGTTGTCAATGATGATGTGGCAAAAGACAGCGTACGTTCCACTATGCTGAAAAGCGTTGCACCACCGGGTGTCACAGCGCATGTTGTGGATATTGATAAAATGATCCGAGTTTACAATAACCCTGAATACACTGATGAACGAATGATGTTACTCTTCACCAATCCAACAGATGTAGTGCGTTTAATGGAGGCTGGGGTAAAATTCGATTCTATCAATATCGGGGGAATGGCATATCGTGAAGGTAAAAAAATGATCACTAGCGCCGTTGCCGTAGATGACAAAGATATTGAAGCCTTCAAACAATTAGATGCCCAAGGCATTGAATTGGATGTGCGCAAAGTTTCAAACGATAGCCGTCAATATATGATGGATTTATTAAAGAAAAATAACTTAATCTAAGGAAATCACTATGGAAATTTCTACTTTACAAATTGTGCTGGTCTTCCTTTGTGCCTGTATTTCAGGTATGGGATCTATTCTTGATGAATGGCAAACACATCGTCCGTTAATTGCTTGTACTCTTATTGGCTTAGTGCTAGGCGATATGAAAACAGGGATTATTGTGGGTGGTACATTAGAATTACTCGCTTTAGGCTGGATGAATATCGGTGCAGCACTTGCGCCTGATGCGGCATTAGCTTCCGTGGTTTCAACTTTGTTAGTGATTGTTGGCGGACAAGATATTCCAACGGCAATTGCTCTGGCGATTCCACTTGCAGCTGCCGGACAAGTTCTCACCTATGTGGTGCGTGCAATTACCGTGGGTTTCCAACATGCCGCGGATAATGCGGTAGAAACCGGTGATTTAACCAAGCTTGATTGGATTCACCGTTCTGCACTTTTACTTCAAGCAATGCGTATTGCGATTCCGGCTTTAATTGTGGCTTTAACAGCCGGCACAGATAGTGTACAAACAATGTTACAGGCAATTCCGCCAGTGATTACAATGGGATTAAAAATTGCAGGAGGCTTCATTGCCATTGTAGGTTATGCCATGGTCATTAATATGATGAGGGCAGGCCACCTAATGCCATTCTTCTATGCCGGTTTTGTTATCGCAGCATTTACCAATTTTAACTTGGTCGCATTAGGTGTATTGGGAACGGTTATGGCGATCCTTTACATCCAACTTCACCCTAAATACAACCAAAGTAAAAATGTCGTACAAACGGTAAGCAACGATAATCACCTTGACAACAGATTAGACTAATGAGAGGCAAATTATGACAACAGAAGTAAAAAAAGTAACACAAAGTGATTTAAATGCGGTTGTCCGCCGCTCTAATTTATTTCAAGGTTCTTGGAATTTTGAACGAATGCAGGCTCTAGGCTTTGCTTATTCAATGGCACCTGTTATTAAACGTTTATATCCGGATCCTCACTCACAAGAACGTAAGGATGCAATGAAACGCCACCTTGAGTTTTTTAATACTCAACCTTTCGTTGCGGCCCCAGTATTAGGTGTAACCATTGCAATGGAAGAAGAAAGAGCTAATGGAAAACCAATTGATGATGCCGCAATCAATGGGATCAAAGTCGGATTAATGGGGCCTTTAGCCGGTGTAGGTGATCCTATCTATTGGGGAACCGCACGTCCTGTATTTGCCGCATTAGGGGCCGGCCTAGCTCTAAACGGTAGTATTCTTGGTCCGCTACTTTTCTTTATTCTCTTTAATTTGGTGCGATTGGCTACTCGTTATTTTGGTGTCACTTATGGTTATAAAAAAGGCTTAAATGTGGTACAAGATATGAGCGGTGGTTTACTACAAAAACTCACCGAAGGTGCTTCTATTCTTGGCTTATTTATTATGGGGGCATTAGTACAAAAATGGACAAGCATTAACGTTCCTCTTGTTGTCTCCGTAATAGAAAAACAAGACGGCACAGTAGAAACGACAACTGTACAAGGCATTTTAGATAGTTTAATGCCGGGGTTATTGCCATTATTACTTACCTTTGCTTGTATGTGGTTATTGCGTAACCGAGTCAATGCATTATGGATTATCATTGGTTTCTTCGCTATTGGTATCTTTGGTGCATGGACAGGTATTCTGGCATAACCCGCTCTCATAAAATATACCGCTTGATCAAGCGGTATATTTTCAGCACAACATCACAAATTATATAATCTGCCCCAATCTCATTTTCAATATGAGTGTTTTTATTTAAAGGTAACTTATGGTAAATGTCATCTTATTCCTCACAATCCTTCTCTTTTTTTCCTATGCAATTTACGAACAATTCCTCATAGAAAAGAGAAAGGGACAAACCAAATTAAAAGTTCCATTAAAAAAACAACATAAAATTGATTCTCTGATCTTTATTGGCCTAATTATAATTTTGGTTTATCAATCTTTTACACAATCAGGCTATATTTCATCAACCACCCTATTTTTGCTAGCTGCCATTATTATATTGGCAATTTACAATACCTTTTTCCGTACCTCGATGCTCATATTCAAAACCGAAGGCATTTTCTATCTCAATATTTATATTGATTATCAAAAAATACACCAATTAAATCTCACTCAAAATAATATTTTAATCATTAATTTGAAGAATAAAAAATCTCTCTTTGCTCCTCTAGCTCGAGAAGAAGACGGCCAGCGTGTAGTAAATTTTTTCGGTGCAGACAAATAATGGATTAAGATAAAAGAGATAGAGAGATTTTCTTTAAAAAGCTTGTTGATTGATAGCAAATATAAAAATACTATAAAATGGTTGACGCTTAATAATTTAGGAGGAAACATGACCAACCAACCAACCAACCAACCAACCAACCAACCAACCAACCAACCAACCAATAGATTATATCTTTTCTTCTGACTGGTTTAGCCATAATTTACCGTCTTTAGATGCAATTTTTAACCATTTTAAACCACAAAAAATATTAGAAGTAGGTTCCTTTGAAGGGCGTTCGACGGTTCATTTCTTAGAAAAAGCACTTGAGTTCCATCGTGAAATTGAAATTCACTGTATTGATAGTTGGGAAGGTGGGCGTGAACATATAGGACGTTGGGATATGAGTTCTGTTGAAAACCGCTTTGACCATAATCTCAATTTAGCTTGTCAAAAACTCAACAAGTTAAAAATTGCAATAACAAAACATAAAGGCTACTCTCATCCTAAAATGATTGAATTACTCGCCAATAGTTATAACAATTATTTTGATTTTATTTATGTGGATGGTTCCCACGAAGCACCTGATGTATTACTTGATGCCCTACTTGCCCACAAATTGGTAAAAATCAACGGTATTATTGCATTTGATGATTACCTTTGGTCACCAAACAAGCCAACTGAAGATGATCACTATTTGTTAGTAAAACCTGCGGTGGACCATTATGTCAATACTTATCAACGAAAAGTACATGTACTTCAGGGACTACCCGGATATCAGCTATATGTGCAAAAATTAACTGATTAAGTACAGGATAAAAGAGAATTTTTGAGAATTAAAACAACCTGCTCCCTAGCTTGAAATTATCCAAGCTAGGGAGCAGATTCCTTATCTCTTAATTACCCTCTAATAATAGAGTATTAACTCATTGAAAAATACGCTTATTCAAACTCATCAAGCCACTTCAATAAAATCGCTTCAAGAATCGCCTCGTTAGATTTCTGTGGATCATCATCAAAACCATCTAATTCACAAATCCACTGATGTAAATCCGTAAAACGTACGGTTTTAGGATCAAGATCTGGGTAGCGATCATACAATTCTTCCGCAATACGTTGTGAATCCGTCCATTTCATTAGTGAGCCGCCTCATTAGCATGATTAAGATTATATTTTGGAATTTCCACTACTAAATCTTCCTCACCCACAACACACTGGCAAGAAAGGCGGCTATCCATTTCTAAACCCCAAGCTTTATCCAACATATCTTCTTCTTGATCGCTGGTTTCATTTAAAGAATCAAATCCCTCACGAATAACCACGTGACAAGTGGTACAAGCACAAGAACCATCGCAGGCGTGGTGAATCTCTACCCCAGCATTATGTGCGATGTCTAATAAGTTATCACCGGTAGCCGCATCCACGACCATACCCTCTGGGCAAAATTCTTCATTTGGTAAAAAAATCACTTTTGGCATAATACTTTCCTCAAATCACAATGCTTAAAAAACAACTTAGGTTAAATAAATCATCTCAATTTAACCGCTCTTTTCCTTACAATTCTTCCATATCCGATACATTCTTACCGGTTAAGGCTCGATTAATACTGGCATTCATTCGCCTTGCAGCAAATTCTTGCGTAGCAGCATCTAAGGCTTTGATACCCTGAGCGATAGCATGACGATCATGACCTTGTTTCAGGGCTATCAATTGTTCCAACACCGCCTCAATATGGTGAAATTCTTCAGTGCTAAGCAACGCTGAACCATCTGCCTGTAATGCCACAATCACACTCTCAATCACACGATCGGCGTCCACACGTTGCTCCGCCAACTCACGAGCCTGCAAATCTTCTTGTGCATGGTCAAAGGAAGATTTGATCATCGCCGTCACTTCTTCATCCGTTAAACCATAAGAAGGCTTAATTTGAATAGATGCCTGCACTTTTGTAGATTTTTCCATGGCAGTGACACTTAATAAACCGTCAGCATCCACTTGATAGGTCACTCTAATATGCGCAGCACCGGCAGCCATTGGCGGAATGCCACGTAGGGTAAAGCGCCCCAGTGAACGGCAATCTTCCACTAATTCACGCTCACCTTGCACAATATGTACAGACATAGCCGTTTGACCGTCTTTAAAGGTAGTAAATTCTTGCGCTCGGGCAACAGGAATCGTGGTATTTCGTGGAATGATTTTTTCCACCAATCCCCCCATAGTTTCAATACCAAGTGAAAGCGGCACGACATCAAGCAATAACATATTGGCATCGGTTTTATTGCCAACTAAAATATCCGACTGAATCGCCGCCCCTAGTGCAACGACTTTATCCGGATCAATGGACGTTAATGGTGTTTTACCAAAAAACTCGCCAACTTGCTCACGAACATAAGGCACACGTGTTGAACCACCGACCATCACTACATTTTGAATCTCATCTGCCTCCACATTCGCATCTTTTAATGCTCGGCGACAAGCGAGTAACGAGCGTTTTACAAGAGGATGAATTAATTCATTAAATTGATCACGTGTCATTGTAATGGAAAAATCTTGCCAAGAAATGACCGCACTTTCCGTCTTGCTCAAAGCAATTTTTGTTTGACAGGCAAGGGTTAACAGTTCACGTTGCTGATTGACATTTTGTGGTTGGCACTGTGTTTGTTTGACCACCCAGTCAGCAATGCAATGATCGAAATCATCGCCCCCCAATGCTGTATCACCACCGGTTGCTAATACCTCAAACACACCTTTGGATAAACGCAGGATAGAAATATCAAAGGTGCCACCGCCTAAATCATAAACGGCAATAATCCCTTCTTGGCCACTATCTAAACCGTATGCTACTGCCGCTGCGGTAGGTTCATTTAATAAGCGTAATACATTCAATCCTGCCAAACGTGCAGCATCTTTCGTACTTTGGCGTTGAGCATCATCAAAATAGGCAGGGACGGTAATCACAACCCCTGAAAGTTCTGAGCCAAGACGCTGTTCTGCGATGTGGTTTAAATGTGCCAAAATATCAGCCGACACTTCCACAGGGCTTTTTTTCCCTTGGTTTGTGAGAATTAATGGCAAGCCATTTTCACTTGACACAAAATCATAAGGCATCGTTGGATAGCGAGCCTGTACATCACTTAAGCTCCGACCGATTAAGCGTTTGGCGGAAATTACCGTATTTTTAGGATCACTTGATGCTTGAGCAAACGCGCCTCTCCCCACCTGTTTGCCATTTTTTCCATAATACACGACGGAGGGGACGAGGCTATGATCTTGCTCATCATTTAAAATCAGGGCTTGCCCGCTTCTTACGGACGCAATCAAGGAATTGGTTGTCCCTAAATCAATTCCTACCGCTAAACGATGTTGATGAGGCGCTGCGGTTTGTCCGGGTTCTGAAATCTGTAATAATGCCATAATATTTCTTTTCTATTTCAATAAGTTATTCCACAGAATAAGCCATTTCAAATTTATCTTTTTTAACGAAACAGGCATTATAATGGGTTTCAATATTCACTTCACGTTTTTGGCGTTGATCCATTGTCATCGCTTTATCTTCGTTTAAATCCGGAGTGAAGACAAACACTTGGTTACCATCAAGTTGTTTCACTTCTTCGTGCCAATTTTGCCAAAATAAGCCTTGGTAGAACGCTTCCAAATCGCCATTTAATGCCCAAGCTAGAAACTCCGTATAAGTAAAATTCAAATTATGCCAAACTAAATCTTTTGGCGAAAAATAGTAAACTTTACCGAGATTATTCCCCAAAGAACCACCGTTTAACGCAAAATAGCCCCCAATGACATCATCTGCCGCCAATAAATATTGCGGTTTTTCCCCTGATTCTTTAAAAGATTTACTAAAATTCCAATCCATCAGCCCCCGTGGTAATTGAAAGCTCCCTGAGCCTAAAATACGTAACCAACCATAATGAATAAGAATACCACCCGTTTCATAAATCACTGCGCCCATAGGGGATGAAGTAGGCATTTGCATGGTAAATAATTCACGTTCAGCACTAGACTGATCTTTCTTTATGACTCGGCAATGATTGCGAGCCTGTTCAATCCATTTTAAAAGTGTAGGCCAAGCAGAAGCTTCTGGGGAAATCAATTGTTCGAGAGTTTGCATAATAGGGTTACATCACTAAAAGTGCGGTCATTTTCACCGGCACTTTATCATTCAAAAAAGCGTTCCTCTACACGTTCAATTTCTTCTTTGAGTTTACGTGTAAAGCGTAATTTATCACAAAGTTGCGTGGTCTGAGTCCACTGTTGGGTCTGGATACTATGAGAAAGTGCGGTCAATAATTGCTGTGTTTCTTGCTGGATTTCGGCTGCCAGTGCATCCAATGCTTGTTCATTTTTTTGGCGTTCTACATTTTCCAACTGCTCACGCCATTGTAACTGTTGCATTAAAAACGCCATATCTTGTGTACTCTTTTGTTCAATATCTTGTTGTTCACCTAGGTGAATTGCAACAATCGCTTCTGCACGAAGAATCGGATCTTTTAACGTTTTTAAGGCATCATTCACTTCTGTTGATTTTTGCATTGCCACTCTCTGCTCTGAGGCACTGGCGGAAACAAAATTATCAGGGTGTAAAGCCTTTTGTAATTCCAGATAACGGCTATTTAACGCTTGTGTATCCAACTGGAAATCAACAGGTAAATCAAAAATTTCAAAGGGATTTAACATTATCTTTTAACTCAAACTTAAACGTGGAAACTTTCACCGCAGCCACAGGATTCCTTCACATTTGGATTATTATATTTGAACCCCTCGTTCAAGCCTTCTTTGACATAATCCAATTCGATACCTTTGAGATACACTAAACTTTTTGGATCGACAATCACATTTACACCGTGCTGTTCAAAGACTTGATCTTCCTCATTTAATACATCCACAAACTCAAGTACATAGGCTAAACCGGAACATCCTGATGTTTTCACCCCTAAACGCAAACCGATACCTTTTCCTCGGTTGTCCAAAAAAGCCTTTACGCGTTGTGCTGCTTTTTCTGTTAATGTAATACTCATTCTTCCCCCAAGAAATCAACAAAAGTGCGGTTAAAATCAACCGCACTTTTTTATTTATTCACCTTGCTTTGCTTTATAATCGGCAATTGCTGCTTTTATTGCATCCTCAGCTAAAATTGAACAGTGAACTTTCACCGGTGGCAGTTCTAATTCTTCCGCAATTTGGCTGTTTTTAATGGCACCGGCTTCCTCTAAAGATTTGCCTTTCACCCATTCTGTAATCAATGAGCTTGATGCAATCGCAGAACCACAACCATAGGTTTTAAATTTCGCATCTTCGATGATACCATTTTCATTCACTTTAATTTGTAGTTGCATCACATCACCACAAGCCGGGGCACCAACCATTCCCGTGCCAACCGTGCTGTCTTTTTTATCCATTGACCCCACATTGCGTGGGTTTTCATAATGGTCAATTACTTTTTCGCTATAAGCCATATTAACTTTCCTTTTTCAAATCAATAATAAATGCCGTTTTATACTATCATCATCAACGGCAAATGAAACCTTAGTGAGCAGACCACTCAATGGTGTTGAGGTCAACCCCTTCTTTGAACATATCCCATAATGGAGATAAAGCACGCAATTTTTCAACCGCACCTTTCATCAAATTAATGGTGTAATCAATTTCTTCTTCGGTTGTATAACGTCCCAGAGTGAAACGAATTGAGCTATGTGCTAGTTCATCATTCAAGCCTAATGCTCTTAATACATAAGATGGTTCAAGGCTTGCAGAAGTACAAGCAGAGCCGGATGAAACCGCAATATCACGTAATGCCATCATTAGTGATTCACCTTCTACATAATTAAAACTAATGTTTAAATTATTATCAAGACGATGTTCCATAGAACCATTAACATAAGTTTCTTCAATATCTTTCAAACCGTTATATAAACGGTCACGAAGCGCTTTCAAACGAGGCATTTCTGTTGCCATTTCTTCTTTTGCAATACGATAAGCCTCACCCATACCCACAATTTGGTGAACGGGTAACGTACCGGAACGCATACCACGCTCATGACCACCACCATGAATAATCGCTTCTAAACGCACACGTGGTTTACGGCGTACATACAATGCCCCAATACCTTTAGGTCCATAAAGCTTATGACTAGACATTGACATTAAATCTACCGGCAATTCGGAAAGATTAATTGCGACTTTCCCCACACTTTGGGTTGCATCAACATGGAAAAGAGTTTTATTTTCACGGCAAAGATCGCCTATCGCTTTAATATCTTGCAACACACCAATTTCATTATTTGCGTGCATAATAGACACTAAAATCGTATCAGGACGAAGTGCTGCTTTGAATTTTTCTAAATCAATGAGACCATCAGATTCCGGCGATAAATAAGTTACCTCAAAACCCTCACGTTCTAATTGACGACAAGTATCTAGTACCGCTTTATGTTCGGTTTTACAGGTAATAATATGTTTACCTTTGGTTTGATAAAAATGCGCAGCACCTTTAATCGCCAAGTTATCAGATTCTGTTGCGCCAGATGTGAATACAATTTCACGAGAATCCGCTCCGATTAAATCAGCAATTTGGTTACGTGCAATATCTACTGCCTCTTCCGCTTGCCAACCAAACTTATGGGAGCGTGAAGCCGGATTCCCGAACGTGCCATCAATGGTTAAAAACTCCATCATTTTTTTAGCAACTCGTTCATCTACCGGACAGGTTGCTGCATAATCCAAATAAATAGGTAATTTCATTTTCACTCCTAAAATCATTCTAAATTTGACCGCCTTAAAATAAACGGCTACTTTCCTATTGATTGACTAATATTAAATTTTCAGTGCGATGAGAATGAGCCTTAACATGCTTATTTACAAGCTCTGCCAGGGTAATGTCATTCAAAAAGCTTTCAATACGATTACTTAATTCTTCCCAAAGGGTATGAGTTAAACATTCCGTACCTTGTTGGCAATTTCCTCCTCCCAAACATTTTGTAACATGAATATTCTCATTCACTGCAGAAATAATCATGCCGACAGAAATTTGTTCGCTTGGTAAACCAAGTTGGTACCCCCCACCAGGTCCACGGACACTTTTTACCAATCCTCCACGGCGTAACTTAGCAAAAAGCTGCTCTAAATAAGATAGTGAAATATTTTGACGTTCAGAAATATCAGCAAGGTTTACAGGACCAACGCTAGAATTTAATGCTATATCCAAAACAGCCGTCACAGCATAACGCCCCTTTGAGGTAAGTTTCATAAAGTTTCCTTAAAAAATCCTGATAATCTTTACATATCCGACTAAACTAATCAACTATTTATTTTAGGCAAATTTACTCGTTTCTCAACCGCACTTAACATGCCACGTAAAATATTTAATTCGTTCTGTTCTATATTGATACGATTATATAAACGTCTTAACTTTTGCATCACACCTTGATTTTGAATAAACCCAAGATCTTGATATAGTCGCTCGGTATGCTTGAAAAAATATTCCATATCCTGTGCTGTTGCATATTGGCTGTCAGAACTGATATCAGAATACCTTTGTTCTATTCGCTGTACCATACGTAATTCATAGCAGACAAGTTGAACCGCCATGGCCAAATTTAACGAGGAATAGTTAGGATTAGCCGGAATCGTTAAATGATAATGACACTTAAGTAATTCATCATTATGCAAGCCCACACGTTCTCGTCCAAAAACGATAGCAACATTTCCTTGATGTTGTGCAACTTTTTTCGCACACTCTCTAGGCTCGATCAATGTGCTCTGTAGATGACGTAAACGTGCACTTGTACCTACCACTAAAGAGCAATCAGAAACAGCCTCATTAAACGTAGAAACAATATGTGCATTATTGACAATATCTTCCGCCCCAGCCGCAAGTGCAAGAGCTTGTTCATCAATTGCCTTAGGCGCAACAAGACATAGTTGAGAAAGCCCCATAGTCTTCATCGCTCTTGCCGCAGAACCAATATTTCCACTGTGTGAAGTTTCGATGAGAACAATACGGACATTATCAAGCATAATACTTTATTATCTGACTAAATATGAGGGATATTCTATCACAATAACCTTTAATTTAGGTCAGAATTTTCTTATCTTAATGATAAAGATTACTTATCAATAAAGTGGACAACTATAAATGAGAGAACGCAAAGACTAGCTTTTAGACTAGATGAGTAATATTAGAAAACTAAGAAAAACTTTAAGTATAAATTGGACAAATGGTGGGTCGTGAAGGAT
>NZ_MLHN01000017.1 GCF_001999285.1 Rodentibacter genomosp. 1 | reverse complement strand
CTCGCCATTCCCGAATCTTATCAATTCGATTAAGACATACATCACGCTCACGTTTGAGAATGACAGCATACTGTGTTACGTCACCATAGGTGCTACCACTGAATGAGGTCTTGTCTAAGTGAGAAATAAACGCCACCGGCAATACAGGGCAAGCCGCTGTAATTGGCTCATTCTTGGCGCAAGAAGTCGATAACAGAGCGAGGAGCATTGCTGTTATAGGCATCACTGCTTTTCTCTTGCGTAGAGATAGATTTAATAACTTCATTGGCTTTATTCCTTGATTCAGTTTCTTGCTTTGATAACTCAAGTGTTAGACGTTGGTTTTCTTCAGCCTCTAACTTGAGCTGAGAAATGACCGCACTTTGCTTTGCGATGGTTTGGGCTTGCGTTTGGTTTTCGGCTCTTAGTTCAAGAATGGTGTTATGCTGAACCCGTAACCAAAAACACAAACCCAAAATAAGAAAAAGTGCGGTCAGTTTTATCGCACTTTCAAATCTCGTAAAGATATTTAGCATTTCAACCCCTAAAATGTGAGCAATCCTAAAAAGAGAAACCAACCCCAACCGGTAATGCCATGAAAAGCAAGAAAACCTGCTGCAATAAATAAACAGGTACTAGGCAAATATCTCATTTCAACTCCATTAGGCATAACTGCCGTTCTTTATCTCGTCTAATTTCCAACCCACGTAATTTCTTACCGCCGGCATAAACCCACTTCGGTAATTCATTACACGCCCCGATATAATCACCTGCGTTAGCCTTGCGGAACATTGTAGATTTACGCATTGCACCACAACCCACGTTAAATACGATGGAAGTCATGGCATCAAATGTGCCTTGCGGTAGATTTCTACCATTGCCATATAGATTCACGCAACGTTCTGCTATGCGTAAGTCATTCGCCCAGCGGTCAGCAATCTCTTTATCCGTGTAACGTTTATTGGGATTGATAGATCCACCGCTTACCTCTGTTGAACCAATCCCAACCGTCAAAACATCTGCCGGACATTGATAAGGGTCTCGGCGACAACCTTCCGCATTACCGATAATCTCCATTCCCTTTTCACTAATCCGTAAATCAGGATGATCTGTCTGCACGATGCCAATAATGGCTGCGACACTACATACCACTACACCACCAACCGTACCGGCAATTTTTAATCTACTCATCTCTTAATCCTCGCTTGAGTTGCTGCACTTTAAGTGCATGGATTTCTTCTTCCCGCTCCTCGGCCCGTTCTCTTGCCCGCCCTTCAGAACATTTTGAATAAAGATTAACTAATGCCGTCACAATACCGATAGCAAGACTGATCAACATTAGATTTTGCTGGTCGCTTAACCAAGCAAGTAAACCGGAAAAGCTAGACCAGAAATAACTTTGGTTTCCCGGGTCTTTAAACATTTTCATACTCCGCCTCCTTTGTTGAGGCAATAAAAAAGCCCACCTTTTACGGTGAGCTATAAGTTCTGTTAAGATAAAGTTTCCACACAATAAAATAACAGAGGTTTAAAATGACTAATAGTGTTATAACCAAAAAGCAAATATCAGATATGATCTCTGAAGAGTTTAGATATTTCTTCGATTTACGTCTTGATTCCGTTACATCAGACTTACAACAACCATTCCAACTACTTGTTGAAGCAATCAATCTATTTTGTAAGTTTGCCAATATCAACAAGAAAGCTGAGTTATTTTTTAATTTAGGCAATCAAGGTACTGCTTTTTCATATGATTTTGTTTTCCAATACCATATAAATCCACCAGCAATACACATCTACTATAACAACTGTATTTTCTTTAACTTAGACATATCTAAACAGTGCGATTCCAGAATGCAAATTGCAATGTATTTAGAGGAATTAGCTCATTGTTATATGAATATATCTGATGAAATTTTGGTAAAGAAAGTTGTATGTAGTATGTATCCCCTAGTCAGATATAATGAGCTAGAAGATCAATACGAGATTAACGAGTAATATACTGTTCAGGTGGAATGCTAGAACGTGACGTTTTAATAGATGCGCCTTTAATCTGAGAGCCATTTAATTGAAATTTATCAACCTCTATTGAGGCGCAATTGATGTAGCCGGTCGGTACTACCGGATAGCGTAATTTAAAATGCTCATAAAGTGCCTTGAGCAAATACTCCGGTACTTCTTCACCGTTAATTTTGATTTTATCGCCTAATGTGATTTCCATTTTCCACCACCAACAAAAAAGCCCAGTCCGTTAAGACTGAGCTTGGTTAAAAATTCTGCTAATATATTGTCCCCCAACAAATAAGTTAGCAGAGGTTGAAATGTTTTTCTTCATAAAAGAAGACTATAAGAATCTTATTTTCTTAATTTTGAGTGTAATTTATTTATCGTTAATGATTACTTTAGGGCATCCTTGGTTCTTTATTTTTTGCATTTTAGCAGCTCCCACTGCCCTAACTTGCAAAAAAATATTGAAACAAAAAGATGATACTTTCTTTTATATCATAGCACTAGCTGGGTCAGGTCTACTTATCACGATAGGTGGACTCAGCTATGAAGATATTAGCCTTGTGGTTGGTAAAGTATCAGAAGAAACTTCTCTATGGATTAAAGTACTATGTAACGCGCTTGGATTGGCATTCTTTTCAGTTGTTATCAAGCAATTAGAATTATTGGCTAAACCCACACGAAAAAATAAATATAAGAAACTCAGTTTTATGTATAAATCTAAAAATCTACGAAATAAATATTAATGCTAAAAAGCCCCAAGCATTTCTGCTTAGGACTGTTACTCTTATGGCACTCTGTACCGGAATCGAACCGGTATCGATGACTTAGGAGGTCATTGCTCTATCCTGTTGAGCTAACAGAGTAATTTTATAGGTTACTACCTAATAAAAAGCCCTGACTATTTCTAAATCAGGGCTACTAAAATTCATTCGTGCGTTCGCAACGTGCTAAAACCGCACTGTACTTAGAATCATATACTTTCAGTCTAGACTTTACAAGTATTTTTTACAAAGTTTGGTTAGTTTTTTGTGAATGTGGTGGAATAATCTGTCCGTCGTAGTCGCTACCTAAATCAAAGTGCCACGCTAAGCTGATAAATACCAATGCCACCAGTGTAATTTTTACCTTTCTAATGCTCATTTTCTGTTCCTTTTGCTGAATTTTGGGTGCAAGAAACCGCCACACGATTTTCACGGGGAAAAGTGCGGTCGGTTTTTCCGGTAATTTAGAATGGGTTAAGGGCAAATATTGGGTTAATTTGCTTTGATTGCTTTGGTTCTAGTAACGCTTGCAACAGGTTCAGCAATAAGCCTTTCTGTTCAGGCGGTAATGAGCAATGTTGTGTGATTTCGCCAAGGGCTAGCACCGAATTATCAAATAGCCTTGAGTTTTCCCGAATGTTGCTAAAGTGATTATTGATGATTTCAGCTAGTGCTTCACTTTCTTGATGACGTTTTAAGTGGTGGTAAATATGTGGCAAATCTTGAGTAAACATTGCCCACTTATGCAAGAAAGTAACCAATGAATACAGGTTGAGCCAGTCTATTTTCCCTGCAACGGGTGTTGGGTTGTCGCTCTTAACGTGATTAAGAAAATCTATTGCCTCCGACAATTGCGAACGTGGCAGTTGATCGTACTTCGCTATTTGGAACTGGTTTTTGAGTTGAGTGTAAATTTCTGCGTAGTTTAACCCTGTTCTGTGATGGGCGACTTGCACGACTTTCTGAATTTGCTGTTGTTCAGCAGGGGTGATCGTGTCATTTGGCAAAGCGAGTTGTTTCGGTGGCTCAATCTGATTTAAGAACGCTCTGAGGACGACAAGGTGAAAAGCAGGGCTTATCCATGCAGCGTAAGCGATAACGAGTTCTTTACAGGCGTATGTGCCTTGAATGCTTCTACCACGAATGATTTTGACCGATCTACTGATCTGTAGATCGTGAGTTCCATCAATTTCATTCAATAAATCTTTGGTGGTTTCTAAACGTAGAAATAAAGAGGGCTGATGTTTCTTTTCTGAACCCGTGATTTTATGGAGATCGTTTAATGAATAAAGATTTTCGTAGGAACGAATTGCAGTGTTAAGGATGGTTAAGTTTGACATAGTTTGTCCTTTTCATATTTCTGAATTTGATCCCTATTCTGACATAGGGCGATCGAGTGGTTCAGAAACCGTGAAAAGTCGGCTGGGCATATTCCCCGAAGGTATTGTATTAGCCACCCACTCGATCATAGATTGTAAATTACCTTTTTGTACAAAAAATTGTGGGAAAGAGAAAAGAGATCACAAATTTTAGCTACAAAAAAACCGCAAAGGATTTCGGTTGCGGATTACCGCTTTTCATAAGGTTCTGACACCTTGGATGGGATAATACAAAAAAGCCCTATTGATTGCAATAGGGCTTTATATCATTATTTATAAATTTCATTAATAACTTGTTTTAGACCACTCAATTCTTCTTCTGTAAGAATGAATTCATCATTACATACTTTATACTCAACTTTTTTGGCTTTACTGAATTTTTTCATATCAGCATTTGAAAAAAGAACATCAATTTCTTCTTTTACCCTTACTGGATGAATTAAAGTCTTAGGATTCATTTTATTCGTAATAGGCTTTATTGGTTTTCCATCAACTAACCAAGCTGTATTATGACATTTTAAGTAGTTCCAATCAGTAAATTCTCTTGAAATCGAAATCATATTTAAATTTGTTTTTTCTTTTTTTACTTCAGAAACTGCAAACAGCTTGTCGAAAGGTAGATTTTTTTGATAATGATCTCCATAATACATTTTCATCCAAGATGCCTTTTTCGCTCCAGTAAATCTATCTACTGTGCTATCAAATCTAGGTTTTTCAATTTCTTGTTTATTTTGTTCATAAACAGCACACCCACTCAACAATGCACAAGCCAATCCAGTTAATAACAATTTTTTCATTTTTAAATCTCCATGCAAGTAAAAAGAAACCGCATTTTATAAAGTTGATTTTACTTTTTCCGAGATCTAGATCACAACATAGGAAAAAAGCTCAATATCTTGAGCCTTTTGAGTGAATTTTAAGCAGAAAACACCGCTTTTCCTGTATGCAGCATTAATTTTAGTGATGTTTTCGCTGTTTTTAGGCGATTAAAATACTCAGCCCTAGAAATATTAAGACAACGATGAATATCGTTAACTTCCCACCGATTGACATACGTCAGCATAAACACATCATAAAGTTCAGGATTCACTTTATACATAATCAACATACATTCGTTAATCTGCATTCCCAACTCGTCAGAAATCGGATCTAAATGCGGTTTATAGGCATATTCGGCGTTAGGTTTAACTTGAGCAAATCCGGCTGACACACGAGGGAATTCCGTGCCATAACGGGGTGTAGCCCAATAACCCCATTGCACTGCTACTCTATCGATATTCATTGTTCCAACTCCTCAAATCTCACCACAATTCGACCGCACTTTTCGACCCCCATCGCTTTCCACTTTAATTCCGGTACGCTTTGCCAACAGTCGTCTTCAATAATTTTGGCTTGAACCAAGCTGTCTAATAGCACCTTTCCCAAGTTATCTAAATCTCGTTTTCGTTTATCGGGGAAATACACCTCAACAGAAATCGACACCGGTTTTTTAAAGGGTAAATAGCCCATACAAGTTAAAAAGACTTTATCCCGATATTTCTTCCCTTCATCTGAAATATAATGCACACCACGTCTAGTATGTCGCCAATAGTGATTAACGGACGGCGGGTAAGGTAGTTCAAGAGTCAGTGCGGTCATAGTTTCCCTTCCCTGCGTAAAATGGCTTGTGTACGCATAACCCCTTCTGCGTGAGCCAAGCGGACATACTCAGTATCCATTTTACGTGTTCTGCGGTCGCATTCATCGTGACAAGCCGAACACGCCCACGCCCCTTGTATGTCGTCAGGCTTTAATGCAACACCACTATGCAACCGATAATGAGCAAGCACGGTTGTTTCCGGATTAAAATTGCAAATCCCCGGCAACCGCACCTGACATTCACGTCCTTTGGCTTCTTTGCGATAATCTATTTTTTTCATTTTCTATCCCTAAAAAAACGCATAAAGCTGATTAATCACATTTTCATCGGTGGTATTACCGAAAATATTTTTGAGTGCTGCATTGATTAATGCGGAGTAACACTTTTCAAATTCGTCTTGTTCCATGTTGCCGTAGCTCAAAGATTGTGCCTCAATCCGTACATCACCTTTTATGTTGTAAGTAGTTTCATAAAACCCTGCCAGTACAGTTAAATGCTTGCGAAACGTGTCAAATTGTTTACGCTCATCAAAGTATTTCCATTCGGTTTTATCTGCGGCCCAATGCTCAAAACAGAAATTGAAGAAGGCAAAGACTTTGCGATGAAAAGCTGGGTTGCGGGTACGAATCACTTCTATCTCATACTGTTCACCTGTTTTCAGTGAATTAAGAGCCTCTGCTTCCATATCGTTTAGCGGGCTAAGTAGTCCGCCGGCAAGTTTAATCACCTGAATGCGAAGTCTTGCCTTATAACGTTTTCCGTGCGCTTTTACGATGTCATCTACACTATGAGCCATAATACCCACCGCACTTTTTCACAAAATCTAATTCAACCTGACGTGTTACAAAGCCCTGCATAAACGGATCGAACACTGCCACCATTGAGCCTTTGTTGTTGCCTTTGACTTCTTCACCGGTAACTGGATGAAGGAAATTAATTCGACCACCGATAATATCGATAACTTCCGTGGCATTATCCTGAATCACCTTGTACCACTTGGTGATTTTATCTGCCGGTAACAACATCACCACGAGATAACCTGCCTCTTTAAGTTCCGCCGCACGTTTTACAAAGGGCAAAGGGTCGCTGTAAGGCGGATTGATGAAAATGCGTAACATATCCGCCTGTTCAACCACTTCATCCAGTAAACGCTCCAGTAAATCATCCGATAAAAAATCCTCACAAATTTTGCTACCCGATCCTATCCAACGTGGGCGTAATGCGTGTGCCTTATTAGCGCAACCATCTAAATGAAACCAATAAAAACGATGTTCTAACCAACGGAAAATATAACGTGGCGTACGGTAGTGGTCTTTGTTAAATTCGGTCATTGCATCGCTCCTTTGCCATAGGATTTCGATGCGTAGGGTTTCGGCTGTTGTGGTTTTTCATTGATGAATTGATAGGCTTGGGCTTGGTCGCAATCCACAAAATGCCCTTTCTCAAATCGCATATAGGCCGTTCCCAATTCGCCGAAACGGTTTTTCGTGATAATGGCTTCGGAATAAGGATTGTCTGTGTCCGCTTTGTACGCACCTTCACGGTAAAGCATAATGATTTGGCTTGCGTCCTGTTCAATCGCACCGGAATCACGCAAATCTGAATTCGTTGGGCGTTTTACCGCACGGCTATCCACATCACGGTTAAGTTGGCAAAGCAAGATAATCGGAATGTTGAAATTTTTGGTGAAGGTTTTGAGCTTATTCATCGTGTTGGCGATGGCTTGAGAGAGGTTCGTTCCACGTTCTTGCTTGTGGTCGATTAATCCCAAGTAATCAATCACGATAGCGGACAGGCTGCCGACTTCGCTTAAATGATTTTCTGAAATTGCACAAATTTCATCGGCAGAAAGCCCACCACGATCGACAAAATAAACCTGTTGGTTACGCACTTCCGTGATAGCGTGGGTTAAGCGGCTATAATCCAATTCATCAAGTTCTTGTGGGTTGCGTAATTTCTTCACACCCACTTGACCAATTGCACTTAACAAGCGATCGACAAGCTGAAAATTTCCCATTTCAAGGCTGAAAAACAACACAGAGCCTTTGTTTTTTGCAATGTTACGGGTAAGCGTTAAGCTGAACTCGGTTTTGCCGGTACCGGGGCGACCTGCCACCACAACGATGTCAGTGGAATTAATTCCGCCAAGTACGTTATCCACCCCCTCAATGCCGGTGAAAAGTAACCGCTCTTTGAAATCGCTTTTAGAACGTTTTTCAAGCACGTCCACGTAAGAATCCATCAATTCGCCCATCGCCACCGGCTTAATCTCAGTTTTACTTACCAAGAGTTTTTGAATTTGATTAAGTGCGCATTGAGTAATCTCGTTCACTTTTTCTTCACGGGCATTGGCTAATTCGCTTGCCATTTTGAGCATGGTCTGTTGTGCCGAGCGGTTAATCCAAGCAGCGTGAACTTTTTTCGCATACCCCGAGAGATTTCCGCTGTAAACGATTCGATTTGCCATTTCCACCAAGTTTGCAAAGTTTTCGCTGTAGTCTTGTGAAAGCATTAAAATATCAATCAAATCATCTTTGCGGGCTTGTTTGCGAATGTTGCCGTAAAGTGCGCCAAGCTGAAATGTCTCAAACATTTCCGGTTCAAGCCAACTCATCACTTCTCGGGCTTGTGGTGATAGTCCGCCACTCAGTAATGCCCCAACAAGGCTATATTCCAAATCGTAATTGATATTTTGCATTACAGGTTCCCTTCCAAAACTTTGTCTAACGTGCTTTCACGCAGTAAATATTCAAAATCGGCTTTCCAGCCACGGTCATTTTCACCAAAGTAAAACGGCGGGGCTTGCTTCAGGAAATCGGCAAAATATTCCCCAATTGCCGATGCACTCCCATCACCAAATCGTTTTTTAAACACCGTGGATAATTTTTTCACAGCTCGTTTGCGTTTATCGCTGAGCGCATTAGGGTTAGCCACAAACGATAAATGCGTTTGGGATTCCTCAACCGCTTGGTTGTAGGCTTTCGCTATACCGGCATAATCAACCAAATCGGATTTTGTTTTTTCTTCAGGCGTAGTAAATTCGTTTTGCGAATCCATTTCATCCACAGGGTCGGCGTTAGCCGATTCCCCGCAAGGGGATAAAGGGGTTTTATTTGTATGTAATCTAGTGTATGTATTCTCTTGATCAATAACGAAATGACAATTTGACTG
>NZ_MLHN01000016.1 GCF_001999285.1 Rodentibacter genomosp. 1 | reverse complement strand
GACTGACTGACTGACTGACAAAATGATATTTCTCCATAGCGTTACACTGCAATGAAACTATTTTATTACATATAATACATTTTCCTATGTCGATTTTAACCAATGGTTTATATAGAACTCAATATCATCATCACTATAACCAAGTAATTTCCCGATTTTTCTTTCTAAATCAGGATCAAACTTATCGTAACTTTTCAACAAAACCGAGCTTAATTCCTCTGCTTTTTCTATATGTTCCGGTCGGTATATTAAGTAATAGGAAAAATCACCCAGTGATGTTTTTAAATTAATCGTTTTTAGTTCAAAGGTCTTATTCTCTAAATAAGGGAAAAAATCCTCCGGCACCTCAGCATCGGTGTAAAATAAAGCAATCTCTTTTTGATGATTTAACATCAACTCTAATTCTCTCCCTTCATGCGGTCCTAAAACACCCATCTTATTATCTCCCAAATAATTTATTACTATTACACCAAATAACCTCTTTTATTTGATCGAATTCCTCATTCCTTAGCTCACATAAGGAATGAAATACCTGAATAATCCGCTCTGGGCGATTTGGCTGTCCCTGAAAACCAAACACCGGCATATCGGGGGAATCCGTTTCCAACACCAAGGTATCCAAAGGCAATTTTGCAATGGCTTGGCGGGTTTTATTCGCCCGTTGATAAGTAATCGTACCGCCTACACCGATTTTATAGCCCAAATCCACAAACCGTTTAGCCTGTTCGTAACTGCCTGCAAAACCATGTATCACGCCATATTTAGGCAATGAAATACGTTTTAAAAAGGTAAACACTTGATCATGAGATTTTCGACTGTGAATATTTACGGGTAAATTAAATTGTTTCGCTAAATAAAGCTGACTTTCAAAAAAATGACATTGTTTTTGCCAAAGTTCGTCCGTCAATAAATCGGGGATCGCTCGTTCCAAACCAATTTCCGCCACCGCTGTACCATTTTTATCACGCTGTTCTAACGCTTGTTCCAACAGGGATAAATCCTTTTCTGAATGTTCTTTAATATAAAGTGGGTGCAAACCCAGCCCATAATATAAATTTTCAGGATAAAGTGCGGCCATTTTTTGGATTGTTTTGAAATCCCGTTCAAGCACAGCAACAATCAAAATTTTTTGTACACCGGCTTGCTTGGCATTTTCCACTAATTGAGAAAGAGGCTCGCCGGTGAATTGCTGTAAATAATCAAGGTGAGTATGAGTATCGAAAAAAGGCATAATATATCCGCTTTGAAATGAAAGGAGAAAACCTGAGACAAAGCTCAGGTTTCCTTCATTATTCTACAGTAACAGAATTAATCACCACATCGTCTTTCGGCACGTCTTGGTGGAAACCTTTATTGCCGGTTTTCACGCCTTTGATTTTATCCACGACGTCCATACCTTCAACTACCTCACCGAACACGGCATAGCCCCATTCTTGCACCACAGTTTTGCCGAACATTTCTTTGGAACGATAATCCAAAAACGTATTATCCGCCACATTAATAAAAAATTGTGCTGTTGCCGAATGCGGATCGGAAGTGCGAGCCATAGCAATCGTACCACGCTTATTGCTCAATCCATTTGATGCTTCATTTTGGATTGGCGCATTGGTATTTTTCTCTTTCATACCGCTTTCCATACCGCCACCTTGGATCATAAATCCATCAATAACACGGTGGAAAATTGTGTTATCATAAAAACCATTTTTACAATAAGTTAAGAAGTTTTCTACTGTGATTGGTGCTTTTTCTGCATTTAATGCCAGTTTAATATCGCCAAAATTTGTGTGTAAAATAACCATTTTGATTTCCCTATGAAATTTAAAGGACGCCATTATTCCATAAATAGCCAATAAGTGCTATAAAAGTGCGGTCAGTTTCAATATCAATTTTTATCCGAGAAAAAAATGCTAAAAATCTTCAATACCCTAACCCGAGAAAAAGAAATTTTTAAACCTATTCACGAAAATAACGTGGGAATGTATGTGTGCGGTGTCACGGTTTATGACCTATGCCATATCGGTCATGGACGAACGTTTGTTTCCTTTGATGTGATCGCCCGCTATCTACGTTATTTAGGTTATAACTTAACTTATGTACGTAATATTACCGATGTAGATGACAAAATCATTAAGCGAGCATTAGAAAATCAAGAAAGCTGCGAACAATTAGTTGATCGTATGGTTACTGAGATGTACAAGGATTTTGATGCCTTGAATATTTTACGTCCGGATTTTGAACCAAGAGCGACTCATCATATTCCTGAAATTATTGAGATCGTTGAAAGATTGATTGAACGGGGACACGCTTATGTGGCTCAAAACGGCGATGTGATGTTTGATGTGGAAAGCTTCAAAGAATACGGTCAATTATCCCGTCAAGATTTAGAACAATTACAGGCCGGCGCACGGGTTGATGTCTCTGACGTGAAGAAAAATCCGATGGATTTCGTGCTGTGGAAGATGTCAAAAGAGAACGAGCCGAGTTGGCAATCACCTTGGGGTACCGGTCGCCCGGGCTGGCATATTGAATGTTCAGCGATGAACAGTAAGCAGTTAGGCGAACATTTTGATATTCACGGCGGTGGCTCTGATTTAATGTTCCCTCACCATGAAAATGAAATTGCCCAATCTTGCTGTGCCCACGGTGGCGATTACGTCAATTATTGGATTCACTCCGGTATGATTATGGTGGATAAAGAAAAAATGTCGAAATCTCTTGGCAATTTCTTCACCATTCGTGATGTGCTTAATCATTATGATGCGGAAACAGTACGCTATTTCTTATTATCCGCCCATTATCGCAGCCAACTCAATTATAGTGAGGAAAACCTCAATTTAGCCCATGGTGCATTGGAACGGTTATACACCGCATTGCGGGGAACAGATCAAAGTGCGGTCGCTTTTGGCGGAGAAAATTTTGTCGCAGCATTCCGTGATGCGATGGATGATGATTTCAACACACCAAATGCCATTTCTGTGTTATTTGAAATGGCACGTGAAGTGAATAAATTAAAATCTGAAGCGATGGAAAAAGCCAATGGATTAGCCGCACGTTTACGAGAATTAGCTCAAATTCTGGGACTATTGGAACAAGATCCGGAAACCTTTTTACAGGCAGGTTCAAACGATGATGAAGTCGCTAAAATCGAGGCATTGATCCAACAACGCAATGAAGCCAGAGCCGCCAAGAACTGGGGAGCGGCTGATGAAGCCCGAAATGCATTAAATGCGATGGGAGTTATATTAGAAGATCGGCCAAATGGAACTAGCTGGCGTAAACAATAACGATGAAAGATAAATAATATTGTTAAATCAGATATTTTTTAAGCGAATAAAGCGGAGGTTTTTCCTCCGTTTTTTCATATCATTTAAATAGTATTTTGTATCTAACTTACTGAATATAAATCAAAAATAAGTTTTCCTTGGCTTTTTCATTCTTGCTTATGGTAGAATACCAACCCTTTCAAAAACTCTTATTATTTAATTTGGATCTTCGGAGGAATCAATGTCCAATGCATCAAGTAAACGTTTTGTTATGACACTTTTCTCAAATAAAGATGACATTTACTGCCATCAAGTGAAAATTGTGTTAGCAGAAAAAGGCGTAGCTTATGAAAATGAAGAAGTTGATCCACAGGCATTAACAGAAGATTTAATGGAATTAAATCCTTATGGTTCTTTACCAACATTAGTCGATCGTGATTTAGTGTTATTTAATTCACGTATTATTATGGAGTATCTTGACGAGCGTTTTCCTCATCCTCCACTTATGCCTGTTTACCCCATTGCACGTGGTAAAACCCGTCTTTTAATGTTACGTATTGAACAAGATTGGTATCCAACCTTAATGAAAGCAGAAAAAGGCAATGAAACTGAACGAGCGGAAGCACTTGGACAGCTAAAAGAAGAATTATTGGCAACTTCATCTATCTTCCAACAAATGCCTTATTTTATGAGTGAAGAATTCAGTTTGGTTGATTGCTATGTTGCACCATTATTGTGGAAATTAAAACAGTTTGGCGTAGAATTTACCGGAGCGGGTAGCAAAGCATTAAAAGGTTACATGGATCGCGTATTTAGTCGTGATTCGTTTTTACAATCCGTTGGGGAAGCAGCACCTAAAAATTTAATGGATGATAAATAATGGAATATAAATCTTCACCAAAGCGCCCCTATTTGTTACGAGCTTATTATGACTGGCTAGTCGATAACAACTTTACACCTTATTTAGTGGTTGATGCCACTTATTGGGGAGTAAATGTGCCACTTGAATATGTTCAGGACGGACAAATCGTACTTAATCTTTCTGCTAGTGCCACGGGTAATTTGCAACTGACAAATGACTTCATTCAATTTAATGCGCGTTTCAAAGGGGTGTCACGAGAACTTTATATTCCTATGGGCGCAGCACTTGCTATTTACGCACGTGAAAACGGTGATGGCGTGATGTTTGAGCCGGAAGTCATTTATGATGAATTGAATAAAGAACCAGATACAGATCAACCTAATAATTTCACTGAAGCCGTTGTTCCCCCAAAAACAACAAAGAAAAAATCTTTGCCTAAACCAACGTCTCATCTAAGAATCGTTGACTAGACTGATAAACAGCTCAAATGCGATAATTTATACTTATTTGAACGATTAAGAGGGGTCAATCTCTCATTCAGTAAAGTTATAAATGATAAGTATAAAAAATTAGCATTTGTCTGAAAAATATGTATAATACGCAGACCCTGTAAATGCACGAATTCCCATCGTGCATTATTTTATCAAGATCACACTCGAAGGGGTGCTGATTCAGATTACTGGTTGTGTTCATTAGAACACTGGGTATCAAACTAATTTTTTGGTAATTAATTAATGAAAACTTTTGTAGCAAAACCAGAAACGGTTAAACGCGACTGGTACGTAGTAGATGCGACAGGTAAAACTTTAGGTCGTTTAGCGACTGAATTAGCACGTCGTCTTCGTGGTAAACACAAGGCTGAATACACGCCACATGTAGATACCGGTGATTACATCATCGTGATCAATGCAGACAAAGTAGCGGTAACCGGTCGTAAAGAAACTGATAAACTTTACTACTGGCACACTGGCTATGTAGGCGGTATCAAGCAAGCCACGTTCAAAGAAATGATCGCACGCCGTCCTGAAGCAGTGATTGAAATTGCGGTTAAAGGTATGTTGCCAAAAGGTCCATTAGGCCGAGCAATGTTCCGTAAATTAAAAGTGTATGCAGGTTCAGAACACCAACACGCAGCACAGCAACCACAAGTTTTAGATATTTAATCACGAGGTTTAGGATATGGCAGAGAATCAAAACTACGGCACAGGTCGCCGCAAAAGCTCTTCAGCTCGTGTATTTATCAAACCGGGCAGTGGTAAAATCACTATCAACCAACGTGAATTAGACGTTTACTTCGGTCGTGAGACTTCACGAATGATAGTACGTCAGCCGTTAGAATTGGTTGAATTAACAGACAAATTAGATCTATATATCACTGTAAAAGGTGGTGGTATTTCAGGTCAAGCGGGTGCAATCCGTCACGGTATTACCCGTGCATTGATGGAATACGATGAAACCCTACGCCCAGCACTCCGTGCTGCTGGATTCGTTACTCGCGATGCACGTCGCGTTGAACGTAAAAAAGTGGGTTTACACAAAGCACGTCGTCGTCCACAATACTCCAAACGTTAATACGGAAACTCGTTATACTTACGGATATTTATCCTTATGTATCAAGAGTTTATTCAAGAAAGGTTGGTTTTACCAACCTTTTTCTATTTTTTCAATTCCTCTATCAGCACGATAAAAATGCTCTATAAGAATTACTTGAATTCTGCATTGAGATTTCTGTTACCATAATATCCCATAGTGTTCTCTCTCCCTATCATCAAAAAATCTGACTGAAATCTCACATTCCTATTATTTCCCCTGCCCTCATCATTCCGGTAGATTCAAATCAAGAAAACTATAAAGAATATTGATGTGTTCAGAATCAGAGTAAAAATTAAACAACTCAGTATTAATTTCCTCCCATGCAATATAAAAAACAGCCTTGCTCTAAAACCGGTAACATTTTCTATATTTGTAGATTCAATAAGAAAAACGTAAAATAGTGACCGTTTTTGACTTTAATCAAGAGGAAAATCATGGTAACACTTACCGCTCAAGAAGTTATCGAGCTTCTTCATCAACGCAGTTCAACCCGCTATTACGATCCGAGTAAAAAAATCAGTGACGAAGATTTCCACGCCATTTTGGAATGTGCACGCCTTTCCCCGAGTTCTGTGGGATCAGAGCCCTGGAAACTCTTAGTGATTCAGAACAAAGCGTTAAGAAATAAAATCAAGCCATTTAGCTGGGGTATGATGAATCAGTTGGACAATTGTAGTCATCTGGTGGTTTTACTGGCGAAGAAAAACGCGCGTTATGATAGCCCGTTTTTTGTTGATGTGATGGTTCGTAAAGGGCTGACGGAAGAACAGCAGCAACAAGCGTTAGCAAAATATAAAACCTTGCAAGAAAACGATATGAAATTGTTGGAAAGTGACCGCACTTTATTCGACTGGTGTAGTAAACAAACTTACATCGCCCTAGCCAATATGCTGACCGGTGCGGCGGCGATGGGAATTGATTCCTGCCCGATTGAAGGCTTCCATTATGACTTAATGAATCAGGCGCTTGCTGAAGAAGGCTTGTTTGATCCGAATGAATATGGCGTATCCGTTGCCGCAACATTTGGCTACCGAGCCCGTGATATTACAAAGAAATCCCGTAAAGCGATGGATGAAATTGTCACTTGGGTAGAATAATCCCAGTATTATCTTACACAGATTCAATTTGTATTTATTTTGTAGGGATACACTGCATGTGTCCGTTATAAAATCAAATTATTTCAATATGTTATAAGTGGACACACGCAGTGTGTCCCTACAAAGTACATCAATTTAATTGCTTACTATCATCCATCAGACTATCGCATTCCCAACCAATATAATCTCCCATAAATTGTTGGGCTAATTTTTCAAATTTTTCGACCAGTTCAAAAATCTCACCATTATCAAGGGCGAGTTCTTGCTCAAGCTTCACCAGATAATAAGGCTCATCATCTTCATTAAACTGAATAGGTTGTGCGGAATATTGCAATGTCACGAAGGAATAATCCCCTAAGCTCAATTCATCCATAAAAGGAAACATTTTCTGTTCTTCATCAAAATGAAAACTATGTTCGACCAAATAAGTATCACTTAAATTACGCCCTTTACTTTGCAATAAGCCTAACAATTCTTCAGTGGCGTTCATTTTTATCTCAAGGGGAGAAGCAAGTAAAAAATCAAAATAAGTATCCCAATTGGGATCCTCTTGAACACTCACCTCTTCCACAAAATCAATTTGCGATAAGGTTTCAAGTAACAGCTCGGAATGTTCGCAATAAAAATGCATTTTAGCCTGTCCATTACAAATAAAATGTCCGGCAAAAAATACATTCGGAAGTGCGGTCAATTGTGCCAAAATTTTGAATATACGATTAATAAGCTTATCATATTCCCCTTCTGACGGAAGCCCACTTTCATCAGTGTCATAACTAATAGCAAATTGCACAATGCTATTACAATTTTTACCATGAAATTGATCGATATTTTCAATGTTTGCGGTAAACACAGCAGGCATGTCATTAACCATAGAACGATAATTCTGCCAATTTGCCATATCCATGTTTTCGTCCTATTTAAATTCCGCCCAAATCGGTGCATGATCAGAAGGCTTTTCCATTGCCCGAATATCCAAAGCAATACCAACATCAACACAGCGTTCTGCTAATACTTGATTTACCAAAATATGATCAATGCGTAAACCACGATTATCATCAAAGCCTTTTGAACGGTAATCAAACCACGAGAATTTATCATTTGCTGTTGGGTTTAATTTGCGGAAACTGTCCTCTAAGCCATAATCATATAAGCGCTGATACCACTCACGTTCTTCAGGTAAGAAAGAACATTTTCCGGTACGCAACCAACGTTTACGGCTTTCCTCACCAATGCCAATATCTAAATCTGTCGGGCTAATATTCATATCCCCCATGATTAAAATCGGATTAGCTTTATCGTGATCTTGCTCTAAATAACGTTGCAAATCTGCATAAAATTTTTCTTTTGCCGGAAATTTGGTTTCGTGGCTACGGCTTTCGCCTTGTGGGAAATAGCCGTTAATCACCGTCAATAAACCAAAATCCGTTTCCAAATCCGCCATAATAATCCGTTTTTGCGCATCCTCATTATCCGTCGGGAAACCACGGCGAACGGCTTTCGGCTCTTGTTTGGTCAATAACGCCACACCATAATGCCCTTTTTGTCCGTGGTGAAATACGTGATACCCCAAATTTTCTGTGATTTCATAAGGAAAAGCCTCATCCGCCACTTTAATTTCCTGTAAACCAATCACGTCCGGTTGGTATTTTTCAATCACCGCCTCCAATTGATGCGGACGTGCACGTAACCCATTAATATTAAAAGAGATAAATTTCATTTAAGTTCCTGTTTGTAAGAAAGAGGGAGAAAGTGCGGTGTATTATACAGAATCTCGCCAAATTCTCCCCTATCTAAATTTCAAGGTCTTTAATTCTTACAGAATTTATGTTTCTAGACTTTATCCTTAGCAAAGATATTCACATAACACCTTCCACATCAAAGACTTAAAGACCTGTACAATACATTGTAGTTTCTTACATTGATCTACTTTCCGTAGATAATGCTTAATGAATGTAAAATAACTATATCTTTCACTGGCTAGCATTCCAAAATTATCAACACGTTACCCCCAATGTTATTATATAAATCAAATTTAGTTCCTAACTTTACACTGTGCCAAAATATCAAGCTTTTTATCGTAAATATTTAAATCATTTTTTATATCTAACATTGAAAAAATCGTGTGAAAATAATTATCGTGAGAATATTCTTGGGTTTCAGCATTTTTACGTAAACAATTCAAGTCAAATCCCTCATTTTTTACCCATGCCGGTGAAAACCACATCACCATAGGAACTCGAGTTTGATAAACCGGGGCAATAGCGTAAGGTGTTGCATGCAAATAAATACCGTCTTCACCTAAACTTTCGCCATGATCGGACACATATAGCATAGTACTTTCCCAATCTGTTCTTTTTTCTAGAAGTTTGATTACTTCATTTAACAAATTATCAATATAAAGAATACCATTATCATAAGTATTCACTAATTGTTCATTTGAACATTTCTGAATTTCATTAGTTTCACAAGTTGGTGTAAATTGCTCAAAATCTTTGGAGTAACGCTCATTATAGGTTGGACCATGACTACCAATAGTGTGTAATACAATCACTGTATCTTTGTCCGACTTATTCAATTCCTTATCCAAATCTTTTAATAAAATTTCATCTAAACATTCCCCATTTTTACAATATTCAGGTAAATTTAATTCCGTCAGATTTTGTGTAGGAACACGTTCGCATACCCCTTTGCAGCCTGTATCATTATCACGCCATAAAACATCAACACCAGCACGCTGTAAAATATCTAATAAATTATCTTCATGTGCAGCTTTCGTCGCATTGTAATCAGAACGGGTATAGCGAGAGAACATACAGGGCACGGAAATTGCCGTTGCCGTACCACAACTTGAAACATTTTTAAAATTGATAATATCATTACGAGCTGCCAATTTTGGTGTAGTTTGGCGAGCATAACCATTCAATCCCCAATTTTGTGCTCGTGTCGTTTCCCCTACCACTAAGATAGTCACATGACGATATATATCCGGTTTCTCGACAGACGCCCCCGTCCCAATTTCTGTAAATGGTAAATTCGCTTGATAATTTTTCTTCACCAACTTTATTGTTGAGCCGATGAAATTCGACGGCACAATCAAATGCACAATTTCCTTATTATTACGTGAAAATGCCGCATAATCCTTATAGTAAAATTTCCCAATAATGATCACAACCACGCAAGAAAGTACAATCATTCCTAAACGAATCAAGATTTCTTTATACCAACGACGATAATTTATTTGTGTGCAAATATATAACCAAGCAGGAATAACCCCTAAAATAAAGATCCATAGCAAATAAACGGGAGTGATCATCCTAGAACTTTCCGCAACGTTCGTTTGAAGAACATTATTCAGCTGATCACTATCAAAATAAATACCAAAGAAAATCCCCTGATAACTAATTGCCGCACCAATGACTAAAAGCAATGGAATAATCACTTTATGTAGAATGGGTAAACTAATGAGCTGAAATGCGGCATTGAGCGTAAAGAAAACAAAAAATGGGACAGTAAATAAAAAATAGTCTTCAGAATTACCTGTAAAAGGATGGAGTTTTAATACGGTTTGATAGAATTGATAATTTAAAACCAGTGTAAAATAAAGTGAAACTAAAGCAATAAGTGCGGTTGATGAAAGAAAAAACTTTCTAAAAATATATTGTGAGAATCGCATAAAAACCTCATTTAATCTAAACACGACGCTAAGCAAATAATACAGAGTTCCCCTAAGACAATCTTATAATATTTAAAGTTCATCCTCGCTCATTCTAGTCCATTAGAACTTAGTATTTTGTTCACATCACAAAATCATTCTTTGTACAGCCTCCCTCCGCCACCATTCCCCTTCTTTCGGCATGGCTTTCACGTCAAATTTCTCACCGTGAAATTCAAATTCCAACCTTGCGGCATGTAAATAAGTGCGGTCAATTTCAGCCGTGTTTTTGCCATAGAGCTCATCACCTAAAATCGGGCTGCCCAAGCTTTTCATGGCAACCCGTAATTGATGGGTTTTGCCGGTTTGGGGTTTGAGAATAAACAAACGTAAATTCGGTTCGCAACTAACGCTTTCAAATTGGGTTATCGCAGGATTTTCTTTGCTTTGGCAAAGTTTCCACGCACCATTACGGGCTTTTTTCATATCACCGATAATCCGGCCTTGTTTCTTTTTCGGTTTTTGATGGCTTAATGCGAGGTAGGTTTTCTGTATTTTATGTTCGGCAAAAAGTCGCGAAAATTCAGCCGCACTTTCTGCATTTAAGGCAAGAATTAATAATCCTGAAGTGACTTTATCCAATCGATGTACCAACCACACTTGCGCCATACCCAGTTGATTCGCCACCTGCGTGGTGAGACCAACGGTTTCCCGATCTTTATGTACGCTTACGCCACAAGGTTTATAAATAATGATAAAATCACGATGTTGATAAAGAATCTCGAATTCCATAAGTGCGGTTAAAATTTTATGAGTTTTGAACATATTATACTGGTTTATATTGCCCCAATGATAGTTTGGGTATCAGTGATTTCTGTTACCTTGCGTTTACTCGTAAAAAAACAGGCGGTTTCTGCCACGCTTTCTTGGCTGATGATCATTTATTTAGTACCGCTTATCGGTGTCGCTGCCTATTTGGTTTTTGGCGAGATAAAATTAGGTACAAAACGTGCTAAGGCGTTCAAAACATTACACCCGAAATATAGTAAATGGTTGGCTCATTTATCACAACAATCTTCGCTTGTCGGTATGCCAAAAAATCGACAATACCGACCGCTCTTTGATTTGAATTATCAACGCCTCGGCATTCCTTGTATCAAAGGCAATGAGTTGCATATTCTAGATACCCCCGAAAGCATTATTCACAGCATTATCAAAGATATTCAACAAGCACAGCATTCCATAAATATGGTGTTTTATATTTGGTCGAACCAAGGCATGATAGAAAAAGTCAGCCAAGCCTTGTTGGATGCCAAACAACGAGGGGTAGAAATCCGCATTTTATTGGATTCCGTAGGAAGTCGCCCTTTTCTCAAAAGTAAAGCATGTCGGGCGTTACGCAAACAAGGCATCGAAATTGTCGAAACCCTTTATGTCAATCTATTTAGGATGTTTTTTAGTCGGATTGATTTACGCCAACATCGCAAAATCATTGTCATTGATAATCAAATTTCCTACACCGGCAGTATGAATATGGTCGATCCTGCTTTTTTTAAACAAAACAGCAAAGTTGGAAATTGGGTGGATATTATGGTGCGGGTTAACGGCGCGGTTTCGGCCGTGTTAAACAGCCTACACGCTTGGGATTGGGAAATTGAAACCGGCGTTGAATTGCCATTATCTTTACCAAATTGTCCGCTTGTGCCAATTGATGATTATGACACTCACTCCGTTCAAGTTATCGCCACCGGCTCTGCATTCCCCGATGATCTTGCTCCGCAAAGTTTAGCCTTGGCAATTTATGCCGCTAGAGAAAGCATTGTCATCACCTCCCCCTATTTCGTGCCAAGTCACAGTATTGCCGAAGCGTTACGCATTGCCGCCTTAAGGGGCGTAGAAGTTTCAATTATCCTACCGAAGAAAAATGATTCCCTAATGGTGGGTTGGGCAAGCCGTACGTTTTTTGACGATCTCCTTGCTGCCGGCGTTAAAATCTATGAATTTAAAGCAGGTTTATTACACACCAAAAGTGTTCTGGTTGATAATAAACTCGCCTTAGTCGGTACAATGAACATGGATTTACGCAGTTTCTTCTTGAATTTTGAACTGGCACTTGCCGTAGAAGATCTTGCCTTTGCCAATGAAGTTTCAATTTTACATGAGAGCTATATTGCCAATTCAGCCCCTCTAGACAGCGAAAAATGGCGCTCCCGACCATTCTATAACCGCATTATTGAACGCTTGTTCTTTTTATTCAGTCCATTGCTGTGAGTGGTATGGAGAAGTTGAAATAAGAATAATTTTCACATAGAATAAAACCAATTTTGTTGTTTGTTCTCGGGTAATTTGTGTTTCAACTTCAGCAAGTTTCATTTTCTATTCCCCAGCGTACCTTACTCCACCCCACAAGCCTTTCTTTTGAAAGCGGTAAGATTTATGGGCTAATTGGGCATAACGGTTCCGGTAAATCAACATTAATCAAACTCATGGCACGGCAACAATCCCTCTCGAGTGGTGACATTTTGTTAAATAATCGCACTATTCAACATTGGAATAGTCGGGATTTTGCCAAACAGGTGGCTTATTTACCGCAACATTTGCCACAAGCCACCAATATGACAGCAAAAGAATTGATCACGATGGGACGTTATGCGTGGAATGGGTTGTTTGGGCGTGAAAGAGAGGCGGATAGACAAGCTGTCACCAAAGCGTTGCAACTGACCCATACCGAAAAATTTGCCGATCAATTGGTCGATACCCTTTCCGGTGGTGAACGTTCGAGAATTTGGCTTGCCATGTTATTGGCACAAGAAAGCCGATTTTTATTACTTGACGAACCCTTAGCCGCCTTAGATATTGCTCATCAGGTAGAAGTCATGCAACTCATTCACCAGCTGAGCCGTGAATTAAACCTAGGCGTGGTTATTGTGATTCACGACATCAACCTTGCCGCCCGTTTTTGTGATCATTTAGTGGCATTACACAGTGGAAAATTATTAGCACAAGGCAATGCCCACGATATTGTCAATACCACCTCATTACAACAAATTTACGGCATTGAACTCAATGTGATCGAACACCCCGAAACCCATCGTCCTGTGAGTTTTTATTAATATGCCTAACTTTATTAAAAAAACATTCACTATTTTAACCGCACTTTTCGGCAGTCTCCAGGTGTCGGCAGGCGAATCGCAAGCCGGCTATGCGACGGTGGATTGGTCGGTGGCTGAAACCTTAATAGCACTAGGCGAACCGCCCCTTGCCGTGGGCGATGTAAAAAGCTATCAAACTTGGGTAATGGAACCCAAATTGCCTCACAATACGGTTGATTTAGGTGTGCGTTTACAGCCTAATTTTGAACTGATTTCAACCTTGTCACATTCCCTAAATGCACAACCGCTGACGTTTATTCACAGCCATTTTTATGCGGCGTTGAATGAGAAATTATCCGCTTATGGAAAAGTCTATAACGTGGAATTTTACAAAGAAGGAAATGCTTGGCATAACCTTGTAGCGGCAACCCAACAAATCGGTAATATCATAGGCAAACCACAAGCCGTACACAGCTTACTTGAAAACTATGAGAAAAAAATTGCTGAATATCGACCGCACTTAATGCCTTTTACAGATCGCCCTGTGGCTTTGGTACAATTTATTGATACACGCCATTTACGCATTTATGGCGAAAACAGTTTGCTCGGTGCGGTGATTCAGCAACTTAGCTTTCAAAATGCCTATTCACACAAAGTGAATGATTGGGGATTTCAAAATATCGAAATTACCGAACTGGCAAAATTACCCCCAAATACCCGTTTTGTGGTGATTAAGCCTTATCCGAATAATATTGCCTCGGCACTCACGCATAATACCTTATGGCAGCATTTACCGATGGCGAAAGAACCCTTGATTCTACCGGCTGTTTGGACATTTGGCGCCTTACCTTCCGCAGAACGCTTTATCACGATTTTTGCCAATGGCTTATTACAGGGCGGTGAAACATGGTAAATCGAGGTTTGGCTTTAACGCCGGTGTTAATCGGCATTTTCATTGTGCTTAGCGGTTTCTTATTGAGTGTGCAACTTCCTATTGAATATCGTGTTTTTGATCTTTTTCGTTTTACCGATAATCTTGATTTATTGTTAATACAAAGCTATACCCTTCCACGTATCACCATTGCCCTACTTGCCGGAGGAAGCCTCGCCTTCGCCAGTCTCTTATTACAACAAGTCATGGGAAATCCGCTCGCCTCCGACAGCACACTGGGTATTAACAGCGGTGCGCAATTCAGCCTATTTTTGGTGGCAATTTTTGCCCCGACGTTATTGGAATACGGTTCAAGCGTTATTGCTCTCGCCGGTGCGGCATTAAGTCTGTTATTGGTGATGACCCTTGCCATGCGTAAAATGATGTCACCGTTATTATTAATTTTAGCCGGTCTTGTGGTGAACCTGTATTTTGGATCTTTCACCGCTATGATGATGTTGTTCTACCCTGAAGAATCACGGGGTTTGGCACAATGGGGGGCAGGCTCATTAGTTCAAGAAAGTTGGCGTGACAGCCAATTATTATTGGTGCAAAGTGCGGTGAGCTTTGCCCTAATTTTTGCATTACGTCGCCCGCTCACTATTCTTGCTTTAAATGACAGTAACGCCAAAAGCCTTGGCGTACCGGTAGGAAAACTCCGCTTTATCGGCGTGGCTGTCAGTGCTTATTTAATCGCTTCCGTTGTCAGCGCAGTGGGCATGATCGGTTTTGTGGGATTATCCGCCTCCACCATCGTACGCCAACTGGGAATTCGCACCTTAACTTGGCAATTAATCTCAGCCTTTATCATCGGTGCATTGTTGTTGGCGATCACCGATTTAGTCTTACAAATCATCAATTTCTATTATCAAATCAGTCTGCCGACCGGTGCAGTCACGGCTCTGCTTGGCACACCGTTATTACTTTGGTTGATGTTCCGTGCACTACCTCATAGCGGACGTTTGACAGACGCCCCCCCCCAAAAACTTCTCCGATATCAACCGCACTTTACCCGCTTTACTATTGCCTTATTTGCGGTCAGTTTACTTGTTGCTCTTTGTCTCGGCAAAGACGCATTCCATGCACAATGGAAATTCCTCGTTCCCGATAATGCCTTTGATTGGGAGATTTTTGTCTTACGTTATCCACGCATATTGATCGCCATTTGTGCCGGAATTTTGCTTTCCGTAGCAGGCGTGTTATTACAACGTTTAACCTTAAACCCAATGGCAAGCCCCGAATTACTTGGCGTGTCATCAGGCGCAAGCATAGGAATTCTCGCCTTACTCTTTATTTTTTCCGCACAACAAACCATTTGGTTTTGGCTTGCCTGTATCAGCGGTGCGTTGATTGCCTTAATGATTCTTGCCACCATCAACCAACGCAATGGAATGCTGCCGGAAAAAGTGTTACTAACAGGGATCAGCCTCTCCGCACTATTCGACACGCTGCAACGTCTTGCCATTGCCAGTGGTGATCCACGTGCGAATCAACTCATCAGCTGGACTTCGGGGTCAACACAAAATACTGATCCGAATCTTGCCATACCCTTTATTCTATTAACATTAGTATTATTGGCGATAAGTTTAATTTTTAGTCGTTGGCTGGATTTATTATCGCTTCAAACGCCGATGGCACAAGCCCTTGGTTTGAACATCAAACGCACTCGATGGATACTGATTATTTTTAGTGCCTTTTTAACCGCACTTGCCACACTCATGATCGGCCCGTTGAGCTTTATCGGTTTGCTTGTGCCGCACTTAAGCCATTTTTTAGGGGTGTATAAAGCACGGCAACAATTACTGATTTCCGCACTGCTTGGCAGCACCATTATGCTGATCGCCGACTGGATCGGACGACAAATTTTATTCCCTTACGAAATCCCTGCGGGGTTGGTCGCCACCTTAGTGGGCGGCACTTATTTTTTACTAATGATGCGAAAAGTTTAACTTAATTTATTCACCTTCATAGAGGACTCAACATGAAGAAAACCTTTGTTTACAGCGCACTAACAAGTGCGGTCATTTTTGCCATGAATTCTGCTTATGCCGAAGAGCAAAAAGTGGAAGAATTGGATGAAATCACCGTGACGGGCGGTTCTATGTTTAGAATGGGTGAAGTACCGGTTTATCAAGCTAAATCTGCCGTAGCAATCACACGTGAAGATTTGGATAAACAAGACGTACTGAAAGCCGATGAAATTGGCCGTTATCAAGCTGGATTTGCCAATCAAATCTACGGTTCCGACACCAATACTAACTGGTTCCGCGTTCGTGGTGCGGAAGTAACGCAAGCCGTTAATGGTTTACCGACATTTTCTTACGGTTTCTTTACACCGCAGGTCGAGACCTTTGGTTTAGAAGCGATTGAAGTTACAAAAGGGGCGGATTCAATGACCTTTGGTGCGGCGCAAGCGGGTGGTTTAATTAACTATGTCACCAAACGCCCACACAAAGAACAAGTGGGTAAAGGAGAGGTAAAACTAACGGCCGGCAATAAAAATCAATATGGCATCGGGGTAGATTATACTGTCGGGTTAAATGCCGATGATTCCGTGCGTCTTCGTAGCGTATTAAGTTACGGCACACGTGATGGTGATTGGGATAAAACCGAAAATGAAACCTTCTATATCGCCCCCACCTTAGAATGGGACATTTCCGATCGAACACATTTAACCATTTTAGCCGGCTATCAACGCGATCACGGCATCCCAAGTTCAAACTTTTATCCGCAAGAAGGAACGCTCCGCCCATTACCTAACGGTGGCTATTACAGTCGTAATGTAAACTTTGGCGATCCATTAAATGACACGGAAACCAATCGCCAATACCGTATTGGTTATGAATTCAATCATGATTTTGCTAATGGCTTAAAAGGTTATTCAAGTTATAGCTATTCACACATTCAAAACTACCACCGTGGCGGATATATTTATCCTTCCGCATACTCGGCAACATTTGCCCCTGTTGCACCAAGTGCGAATAACTATATGGTCAGTGGCAATACGGTTTACAACAACGGCAAAATGATCACCCATACGCTGGATAATCACCTTAATTGGGAATATGAAAATACTTGGTTAAAAAACACCCTAAGTATTGGTATGGATTATCGTCACGCAAAAGTTGATGCTTTATATAGCCAATACGCTTTGGCTTATTCCGCTAATTTAGCCAATTATCATCAAAACTGGGGGCAATCCGCTACTCCGGTTGGTACGCTAACACACATTAAAGCCCGCCAATTAGGCTTATATTTACAAAATCAAGCCCGTATCGCTGAAAAATACGTTTTAGGTTTGGGTATTCGTCACGATAAAGCAAAACAAGATGAATATACGTCATCTCAAACGGTGAAAAACAACCATACTTCATACTCCGGTTCTTTCATGTATGAAGCACCGTATGGAATTAACCCTTATTTTAGTTATAGTGAATCTTTTAGCATTCCAGTCGGTCTTTCCGGTAATGAACGCCTTTATGATCCGCAAATCACCCGACAATATGAATTAGGTGTGAAATATCTACCAACCTGGTTGGATGGCGTAATTAGCGTAGCCGGTTTCCGTGCGAAAGATAATGGCGCATTAAGAATGAACGGTGTTGGCACAACAACCCAAGATGACAACGTATATCGCAAAGGGTTTGAACTGCAAGCCGATGTAAGTATCACGCCTAACTGGAATCTTGCTCTCGCTTACACCTATACTAAATCCGAAACCAAAGATAACGCCACTGGCGAAAAGGTTCGCAGACCATCAATTCCAACGAATGTCTTTGCATTAAGAACGAACTACACATTTAACGAGGGAGCACTTAACGGCTTAACATTAGGAGCCGGTTTACGTTATAACGGTCATAGCGTTACCTCAAAAGGCTCGCTTTACTCTCATGTACAAGTACCCTCTTACACGGTTGTTGATCTCATGGCGCGTTATGCAATTACGCCAAACTGGATTGCACAAGTAAATGTCGATAACGTTGGTAATCGCCGTTATATCGCCTCTTGTGACTACTATTGCTATTACGGGCAAGAACGTAAAATGAACGCAAGCTTAACTTACAAGTTCTAAAACAAAAATGCGCGTTATCTTGTCAAATAACGCGCATTTTTTATCACATTAATTCCTTTTCCTTCACTTTCTTATTCAATACCACCTCTTTTATTGTGGTCAAAAGTTCTTTTTGAATATGGGAAAGTTTCGGTTTTTCTTTGGGTTGGAAAGCAAGCGGACGACAAAATTCCATCGCTTTTACCCCCAAACGTGCGGTTAATAACCCCACACCGATCCCCTGTGCCGCACGAGCGGAAAGTTTCGCTGTAATATCTTGCGAAAGCCAATCCATACCAACCTCTTGTACCACTTCGGTGACACCGGCAAAGGCGATGTTCACCAACACCATACGCAATAAACGAATACGGGCAAAATAACCGAGTTCAATCCCATAAATATCTGCAATTTTGTTGATTAACCTAATACCCCGCCATGCCACAAAAAACATATCCACGACGGAAAGCGGGCTAATCGCCACGACCACGGCAGACTCTGCCACCATTTTGCTAATCAATTTTTTCGCTTTGAGATCAAAAGGTTTCAGCACATTTTGACTGAATAATTGGGCGACCTCTTGTGCGGAATACGCCTCATTCAGCAGGCTTTGCCATTGAACAATGGCAGGCGATTGCTCATCTAATTGCAAACCTTTTGCCATTTCCAAGCAAAGTTTTTTACCTTGTTCACCATCAGCTGCAAAAACATCTGCATTTTTGACCGCACTTTTCTGCCAGAATAATCGACTTTGTTGCTGTAATTTTTCACGTTTTTTCAGATAGACTAAACGCCGCCATTCACCCACAATCTCTTTTACGCCAAACAACACAACAACCAAACCGACAAGGGAAAATGCAAAATAAATCCATTGGTGATTTTGAAAACTATCCCAAATCCATTGAACAGATTGCGCCACCGTTGCTACACCGAATAAAAGTGCGGTCAATTTCAACAGCCTTTTCCAACCTTTTGATTTTGGTTTCATTGCCTGATTAAATTGTTCGTCAAGCCATTCCCCTTCTAAAGGTTCATCTTCAATGGTTTCCACATCAGTAAATTCTTGTTTTGGCTGGAAACTTTCTGCTAAAGGTTCATCATATTGGTTGAAAATTTGCTTTTCCATTATAAAATACGTCCTATTTCTTATTCTTGGTCATCATATTGAGACATGACGATGACACTCACATTCACCATAAATATCACATGACAACACAAACTAAAATTTCATTCCCAACTTACGTCCAAATGTATCCCTATTCAAAAGACCGTCCATTAGCAAAACAATTACGTGAAAGACTTCGCTATTATGCCTATACATTAATGTTCCGCAAACAATGTCATCAACTCATTGAATTTCTCAATAAAAATACACAATGGCAACCACTTTTTACACAAGATTATTATCGTTTTAATCCGCTTTTAACCACTTATTGCGATAAACGTTTTTCCGCGCCGCAACGTTTTAGTGCAATCACACAGCATTTACAACTTGCCGAAGAAAAATGGGGCTTGCCGTTCTGCTCTGCCTTACTTAAGGAGCAAGTTGTTTTGTTGAGCCAATTAACTGACGATCTTTCTCTCAATTTAAGTTTAAATTTTATCGATCCTTTTGAAGGTTATTTTGCCCTGAATATTCGCAATAAAAATGATGAACGCATCTATGATGCCTCATTTACTTTTTTATCACCAAATCAATTGCTGATTGCCTCTATGCAGGGCCCTCGCCATGGAAATTCACAGGAATTAATCAAGCAAGCAACGAAAGATTTACACGGCATTCGTCCGATGTTTATGTTGATGCATGCATTCCGTGAGTTGGCGAAACATTGGCAATGTGATTTGGTCGGTATTCCACATAAATTTCAAGGTAAATATCGCCTCTCCGCACGAAGTAAAATCTTGTTTAACTACGATGAATTTTGGCAAGAAAACCAAGGCATTTATCAAGATCGTTATTGGCAACTCCCCCTTAATATTGAACGCAAACCCTTAGAAGACATTGCCAGTAAAAAACGCTCAATGTATCGTAAACGTTACGAAATGCTGGATCGACTGACCTCTGAGATTGCAATCCATTTTAGCTAACCTAATCAAACCGATCCCCTAGCAAAAATTGTAACACGGCATCCATGCGCAAATGGGGGATCGCCTCACCTTGTTCAAGGGGTTGCGGATCAAAACTGTCAAAGTCAAACAGCACCGGTTTTCCTTCCTTTTCCGTCAAGTGCGGTTGATTTTGCCAAAATTCTTGGCTTGGTAATTTGCTCGGCACACTGCCCGGATAAAGGGTAATCCATCGCTTATCTTTGCTCCGAACGCCTTGAACCGCTTTCATCTGTTTACCGTTTTGATTGACGATCACTTGTTTCGTTGCACGAATTGCGGCAATTGCCGTGTATTCCGTTTCGATGCCTTCAAATTCCACATGGCGACCGCCTTCTTGAACCAATTGCCGCATTAGGCTCACTAAATTCGGCATTTGGTCAGTGGTAATATGATCCGCCTTCGTCGCAATAAACATCAATTTATCAATCCGTGGAGAAAATAAACGGTTCAGAAAATGCCGTTTACCATAATGAAAATTTTTGAATAACTGATTTAACCCCGTCTGCATCTCTAAAAAAGCTTGTCGGCTATGATTCAGCGGTGTTAAACAATCCGCCAGAATCACTTGGCGGTCAAATGTCGAAAAATAATTTTCATAAAACCCTTTCACAATACGATTGCGATAATAATCATAGCGTTTATTCAATACGGCAAAATAGCTATTTGGTTTTGCCTCTTTTTTAAGGCTTCTCCATTGCTCTTGTGTAAGATGCAATAAAGGGAAAAACTGCAATACCGGTGCGCCTTCCAATTCCCCCGCTAAAACAAACCGTCCCGGCTGAATAAACTGCATCCCCTGAGCTTTACATTGATGAAGATACGCCGTGTAAATGTTTGCCAGTTTTGCTAAAACATCTTCATTTACGACCGCACTTAAATCTAATTTTTTTACCTCATCCAACCAAGGTTGGGCAAGCGCCGCCCGCATTCCTTGATGAATTTGCTTTTGTTCTAAGGACCATTGTTCAAAATCCAAATGTAACAAAGGTAAATCAAGCAACCATTCCCCCGGGTAATCAAAAATATCTAAATAAAGTGTGCCTCGTTCTTTCAGATGGCGTAATAAACCGCTTTGACGCTGAAAACGAATGGCGAGGCGTGTTTCACTCACCCCTCGTGTCGATTGACACCATTGTGGCGGTTGTTGGGAAAGTGCACTAAGATTCGCTTCGTAATCAAAACGTGGCACACTCAAGTCTTGTTGCGGAACACGCTTGACAGCAATAATTGTGCCGTTTCTCGCCGCTTCCAATAACGGTAAAGGATTCCTTGAGGTTTGATTAACAGACAATAATTGATTGATGAGGCTGGTGATAAAAGCGGTTTTGCCACTACGACTCAGCCCTGTGACAGCAAGGCGTAAAGTGCGGTCAAATCCGCGATTAATTATTTGGTTGAGTTCTTGATGTATAGAATTAAACATGAGGATCTAGGATAAATTCGACAATTGCGGATTAAAGATGACAATAATCTCATCATTTTTTGATGATCAACAATTCAATATATTCAATAAAAGCAGCGTCTAGCCATTTTGACTAATATATCTTAAAATTTACAGCATAATTTACCATAACACATTCATTATGTTACGCCAAAATCTGATATTTTTCTGTATTCTGTTAAATGTGAGCTTATTTAACCAAGTTCAAGCGGCACCGCGTGTGCCGCTCAGCCTTACAGAAAATGGTTTAATTTATTGCACGAATTCCTCAGGATTTTCGTTTAATCCGCAAACTGCAGATGCCGGCACCAGTATGAATGTGGTAACAGAACAAATTTACAACAAGCTGTTTGAAATTAAAAACCACAGTGCCACTGTCACGCCATCTTTAGCACAATCTTACACTATCTCGCCCGATGGCAAAGAAATCCTCATTAATTTACGTAAAGGGGTTAAATTTCATCACACACCGTGGTTTACGCCTACCCGTGATTTTAATGCAGAAGATGTCATATTTTCTATCAACCGTGTCTTAGGGCATGACACCTATTTACCTATTTTAAATCAAGACAATCCTGAACATAGTAAAAATCCACAATATCGTATATTTCATGAACAAGCGAAAAAAGTGCGTTTCCCCTATTTTGATAGTATTAGATTAAATCAAAAAATTAAGTCCATCACCGCCGTGAATCCTTATAAAATAAAAATTGAATTATTTGAACCTGATTCCTCTATTTTGTCGCATCTTGCCAGCCAATATGCCATTATTTTTTCACAAGAATATGCTTATCAGCTAAGTGCTGACGATAATCTCACCCAATTAGACAGCCACCCTGTCGGTACAGGGCCCTATCAAGTACAAGATTACGTCTATAATCAATATGTCCGTTTGTTACGTCACGAAAATTATTGGAACAAAGATGCCAAAATTAAGCATATTTTGGTTGATTTATCCACCGAGCGCACCGCACGCTTAACTAAATTTTTCAATAATGAATGCCAAATTGCTGCTTATCCGGAAGTGAGCCAATTGGGTTTATTGCATGATAATCACGAGCGCTATTATTTACAGTCCGCTGAGGGGATGAATCTTTCCTATCTTGCGTTTAATTTTAATAAACCGCTTATGCGGGACGCTCAAATTCGCCAAGCCATTTCTCAAAGTATTAATCGGGCACGCATTGTCCGCAATATTTATCACAATACAGCTACGGTTGCGAACAATATTATTCCTAATATTTCTTGGGCATCGGATATTAATACACCTGAATTTGAGTTTGATTATTCGCCAAAACACGCCCAAAACGTGCTGGCAAACAAAAATTTACAGCTCAATATGTGGGTGCTTAACGAAGAACAAATGTATAATCCTTCCCCCCTAAAAATGGCGGAATTGATCAAATGGGATTTGGCACAAGCAGGGGTAAATGTTAATGTGCGCTCGGTGACACGGACATTTTTACTAGAACAACGGAACAAAAAAGCAGAAGATTACGATATGATTCTCACCGGTTGGCTTGCCGGAAACTTAGATCCCGATGGTTTTATGCGCCCAATTTTAAGCTGTGAAACGAAAGGTGATATGACCAATTTATCCAACTGGTGTCATCCTAAATTTAATAGCCTAATGGATAAAGCACTCACTGATACACAATTACATGAACGCGCTAAAAACTACAACCTCGCTCAAAACCTCGTGCTAGAAGAGCTGCCAATTATCCCTATTGCCAATGCAAAGCGTTTTTTAGTTGCCAATAACAATGTGAAAGGGGTGCAAATGAGCCCTTTTGGCAGCATAAATTTTTCAATGCTTTATTTTACTAAGGAGAAAAAATAATGTTGTGGTCAGCATTGCGTCATCTCCTTTGGGTTACACTGTTATTATTTATTTTAACAATCATCAGTTTTGCTATTTTAATGCGTGATCCGCTTAATGCCGAGTTCATCCAAAATAACATTTTGGCTAGCTATTTTCATTATCTCAGAGCCTTATTACAAGGGGATTTGGGAATTACTTATAATGGTGGGCAATCACTAAAATCTCTTATTTTTACGGTGTTACCCCCCACATTAGAGCTGTGTTTTACTGCTCTATTGCTTGCCTTCATTTTAAGTATTCCACTTGGTATTCTAAGTGCGGTCAATAATCAGGGTGTTTTTTCTAAAACCTTGCAAACCTTATCTTATGTGGGCTTATCTATTCCGATTTTTTGGCTAGCACCCATTTTGCTCTATATGTCTGCGATTTATCACTGGGAAATCTCCGCAATCGGACAATATAATTTGCTCTATGAAATCCAACCGATTACCGGCTTTCCTGTGATTGATGTATGGTTTATTGATGTACCTTATCGCACAAAAATCGTACAAAGCGTATTACAACATCTCGCTCTCCCAACACTCATACTCTGTATTTTACCAACCATGGAAATCATTCGGACAATTCAACAGCGGGCAGAATATATTCTTCAACAAAATTACACCAAAACAGCCGTCACCCGTGGATGGTCAAAATGGAAAATTTTGCAACAATATGTTTTTCGCAATACCTTTCCATTACTCGTGCCACAAATTACACGCGTATTCACCTTAGTCATCACCCAATGTATGCTGGTAGAAACCGTTCTCGGTTGGCCCGGTATCGGGCGTTGGCTCATTGATGCGGTAAGCATCCAAGATTACAACAGCATTTCAGCCGGTGTCATTGTATTAGGCATTTGTATTATTACAATTGATACCTTAGCCAAAACTGTGATGTTTATTCTCGATCCATTTAATAAGAAAGGTTGGTATGCAAGATAAAGAACCGGACGAATTTCGTGAAAGTGCATCGATTTATCAAATTTGGTTACAGTTTCGAAAAAATCGCCTTGCCTTAATGAGCTTTTACCTCTTTTTTCTGTTAATTTTAACCGCACTTTTCGCTCCCCTTATCGCACCATATAGTGAGAGTATGCAATTTGTCGGGCAAGAATTAATGCCCCCTTCATGGGTAGAAAAAGGACAGATCGCCTTTTTCTTCGGGACAGACGACCTTGCCCGCGATGTACTAAGTCGGGTGATTATCGGCACAAGCTATACGCTAGGATCATCCCTCATCGTGGTTATCCTCGCCGCCATTATCGGGGGGGCACTAGGCATTTGGGCTGGAATGTCCGGTGGCATTAAAGCCCGTTTCCTTGGGCATATTTTTGATGCTTTTTTATCTATCCCCATTTTACTCATTGCGATCATCATTTCCACATTTATGGAACCAAGCTTGATGAATGCTGTGATTTCCACATTATTGGCTGTACTTCCCTACTTTACTCACGCCATTTATCGTGCGATTCAACAAGAATTGAAAAAAGAATATGTGATGATGCTAAAATTGGACGGAATTTCAAACAGTGAATTGCTACGTAGTACGATTTTACCCAACATTACCGTCACCTATATTCAGGAAATTTCACGGGCATTTGTTGTCACAATTTTAGATATTAGCGCCTTAAGCTTTATTTCCCTTGGTGCACAACGCCCAACGCCTGAATGGGGGGCAATGATTAAAGACTCTCTAGAGCTCATCTACCTCGCCCCTTGGACAGTATTACTCCCCGGCTTTGCAATCATCATTACGATTTTGTTAAGCATTGTATTTACTAACGGCTTATGCAAAGCTATTAACCAATATTATCAATAACTATGGCTCTACTGGATATTCGTAACCTAAACATTGAAATCAAAACACCATCAGGCCGTGTTAAAATTGTTGACGGAGTCAATTTAACCCTCAATGACGGCGACATTTTAGGTCTTGTGGGAGAATCCGGCTCAGGCAAAAGTTTAATTGCAAAAGTCATTGGTAATGCCACCAAAGAGAATTGGGTTATCACCGCAGATCGCTTCCGTTTTAATGATATTGAACTGTTAAAACTTTCCCCCACACAACGCAGAAAATTAGTGGGTAAAGAAATTTCGATGATTTTTCAAGATCCGCTCACCTGTTTAGATCCCAGTCGGAAAATTGGTAAACAGTTAATTCAACATATTCCAAACTGGACATATCGTGGAAAATGGTGGCACTGGTTTGGTTGGAAAAAACGTCGTGCGATTGAATTACTCCATCGTGTCGGAATAAAAAATCATAAAGACATTATGGCAAGCTATCCTAATGAACTCACAGAAGGAGAAGGTCAAAAAGTGATGATTGCGATTGCGGTGGCAAATCAACCTCGTCTGTTAATTGCTGATGAACCCACTAATGCTTTGGAATCCATTACCGCACGCCAAGTATTCCGGTTGCTTTCCAGTATGAATCAAAACCAAGGTACCAGCATTCTGTTAGTCAGCAATGATATTCCCAGTGTGAGTGATTTTTGTCATACCGTATCTGTACTCTATTGTGGGCAAAATACAGAATCAGCACCAACACAAACCTTACTGGAATCTCCTCATCATCCTTATACACATGCACTGGTTCACTCTGTACCGGATTTTACCCAACCGCTCGGTTTTAAGGCTAAACTTGCTACATTAGAAGGTACTGTACCACTTTTAGAACAAATGCCGATGGGATGCCGATTTGGGCCACGTTGCCCTTTTTCACAAAAACAATGTATCAAAAAACCGGCACGTTATCGTATTAAACAACATGAATTTTCTTGCCATTTTCCGATTAACTTTCGAGAAAAACATATCAAAGAAACGGTGGTCAATTCTCCATTAACCTTATCCACTGAACCCAATAAGGACTAATCTATGCCTTTATTACAAGTCATCGATCTCTGTAAAATCTTTGATGGCCCAGCCCGTTGGTTTGGCTCAAGATCATTTAATGCGGTGGACAACGTGAGTTTTAATCTTGAACGAAAACAAACACTTGCGATCATTGGAAAAAACGGTTCGGGAAAATCCACATTGGTGAAAATGATAGCCGGAATGACAAAACCCACTTCGGGAGAAATAAAATTCAACAATCAACCTCTTGATTTTGAAAATCCTCGTTACCGAACCCAGCACATTCGTATGGTATTCCAAGATGCCAATTCAGCTTTTAACCTACGTCAAAATATCGGTCAAATTCTCGATACCCCTCTTCGACTCACAACGGATTGGGATGAAGAAACACGTAATCAGAAAATTTTTCAAACTCTCACAATGGTCGGACTTTATCCTGATTACACCAATTTAAAAATCAAACATCTTTCAATCAGCCAAAAACAACGTATTGCCTTAGCCCGAGCCCTTATTTTAGAACCTGAAATTATCATTGTGGATGATTCCCTCGGCGGACTTGACGCGTCTGTACGCATACAACTGGTTAATCTCACCCTTGAGCTTCAAGCCCGGCTTGGCATTGCCTATATTTATGTGGGACAGGATTTAGGTTTAGTCAAACATATGGCAGATCAAGTACTCGTGATGGAGGAAGGAAAAATCATTGAATACGGCCCGCCTAAAGATCTGTTTTGCACGCCTCAAACAACCGTAACAAAACGTTTAGTCGAAAGTCATTTTGGTCGCCTACTTGATGAAAGTGCTTGGATTCGTCAAAACATAGATGATTGATTGATAAGAAAAATACTTTTAGAATCAACCGCACTTTCTATTACTTAATCAGGAAAAACCATGCAAACACTACTTAAATTAACCCAATTTTTCAGTAAAACTTTTGCACTATGGGCGATCGTTTTTGCTGTTCTTGCTTTTCTATTTCCAGACACATTTAAATTTTTTACCCCTTACATCCCCTATTTACTTGGCTTGGTTATGTTTGGTATGGGCATCACACTCACTTTCAATGATTTTGGTGAAGTCGCCAAACATCCGAAAGCGGTATTTATTGGTGTGGTAGGTCAATTTGTGATTATGCCGGCTATCGCATTTTTCTTGGCTAAAGCCTTTCATTTACCCTCTGACCTTGCCGTAGGTGTCATCTTGGTCGGCTCTTGCCCCGGCGGGACTTCATCAAATGTAATGACCTATCTGGCAAAAGGTAACACAGCTCTCTCTGTTGCCTGCACCACGATTTCGACTTTACTTTCACCACTTCTCACTCCGGCAATTTTCTACTTACTGGCAAGTCAATGGCTTGATATTAATGCCTCCGCAATGTTTATGTCGGTCTTAAAAATGGTCTTATTCCCGATTTTCTTGGGATTACTCATACGTATGCTATTCAAAAACGTCATTGCTCAAGCCGGCCAAATTATGCCATTAATCTCCGTTATTTCAATTGTCTTAATTTTGTCTGCCGTAGTGGCGGTGAGCAAAGATAAAATTGTGGAATCAGGATTATTAATCTTTAGTGTCGTTGTATTACACAACTGTTTAGGTTATTTCACGGGTTTTCTTGCCGCAAGATTGTTTAAACTCAATACGGTGGATAGCAAGGCCATTGCCATTGAAGTCGGTATGCAAAATTCCGGTTTAGGGGCTGCACTTGCAGCAGCACACTTTAATCCAATTTCTGCCGTACCTAGTGCATTATTCAGCTTCTGGCACAATATATCCGGTCCGATTTTGGCAAATATTTTCTCGACGATGAAGGATAAAAAATAAGCAGTATTATGCCACTATTATACAAATCTAACGTCGGGTTTATTTGTAGGGAGATGCTTAGTAGTCCTTAAATTTCTATCCTTGAACATTTGCTGCATAATACCTAAAATAAGGATAAATTTGACCGCTCTTTATAAAAGAAAAGCAGGTATTACCCTGCTTTTTTAATTAAAATCAATTCCTTGAATACAATTTTCATATACGAATTGAAGCAATATTTCCCATTTATTTTGATCTTGATAATCAAGCAGAAAGCTTTAAATAAAATTTATCAAAATAATTTTCACTACTTCACTTCCCCACAACTCAAACAATACAAATATTGTCCTTTGGGATCATTAAATTTATTTAGCTGATTGAAATGCTGTTTAAATTGTTGGAGAGGTTTGGGAAGATCAAGCCATTGTGCAAACAGTAACTGTCCGCTTTGTCTAAAATCACGAAATAATTTACTCACCAAACCGGTATCGTCTTCAAGCATCCATTCCACTGTAAAATCTTCAATCACAGGATCACGATGAAGATTTACCAATTCACCTGCCTTTTCTACGGCACGATCAAAATCTCCCAGCTCATCTACAAGATTATGTTTGAAGGCATCTTTACCCAACCATACTTGACCTTGTGCTATGTTATCTACGGCATTTTTTGACATTTGGCGACCTTTACTGACTAAAGTCAAAAATTTATCATAGCCATGCTCAATTTCTAACTGATAAATATCTTTTGTATTTTTTGTGAGCGGACTAAAAATCGAGCCTTCAGCCAATTCTGTGGTTTTTACCCCATCTGCATTCACGCCAATTTTTTTCATCGCATTTTCAAAAGTTGGCAACATTGCAAAAATGCCGATAGAACCGGTGATGGTATTTTTATCCGCAATAATGTAATCGGAGGTAGCAGAAATCCAATAGCCCCCTGATGCTGCCATCGCTCCCATAGACACGACAACGGGTTTACCTGATTTTTGTAGATTATCGACTTCTTGACGAATCAATTCCGAAGCGAAAGCACTTCCCCCCGGTGAGTTTACCCGTAATATCACCGCTTTCACGCTTTCATCGTCATATGCCCTACGCAGTAAACGTGCCACGGTGTTGCCACCGACATCCCCTTCTGCACTTTCGCCATCAATAATCGCCCCTTCCACATTCACCACGGCAATTTTATTTTCCCCCATTGAAGAAGATGCCATTCTATCTTCAAATCCGGACAAATACGTAGAGAAATCCACCATATTCACCTCACCTTCCGTGTTTTTGCCAAAAAGTGCGGTCAATTTTTTATCTAAATCTAAATTGCTAGCAAGATCTGTCACTAATTTACGCTGTTTAGTATAAGCGGTACTGTCCCCCTTTAAGGCTTTCAAGTCGGCTAAATATTGCTTCGCATTCGGTAATAGTGTTTCCTTCGAGATATGGCGGTTCATGCTGACAATCTGAACGTAACTTTCCCACATACCGTTTAACCATTGATTCATATTTGCCTTTGCTTCCGGCGACATATCATTACGTAAAAAAGGTTCAACGGCAGATTTATAAGTACCTACACGGAAAATATGAGGCGTGATAGCCAATTTATCCAATAAATCTTTGTAGTATAAATTCTCTTGTGCCAAGCCTTGAATGGATACCTGCCCGATTGGGTTCAAATAAATTTGATCGGCAAAACTGGCTAAAAAATACTGGCCTTGGGAATAATTATTAGCAAAGGCAATAACGGGTTTCTCTGAAGTTTTAAAATCCTGAATCGCTTTGCCGATATAGCCCATCGCCGGCAAATCTCCACCGGAAAAATAATTAAGATCCAATACCAAGCCTCGAATGCTATCATCATTTTTAGCCAAGTTAATGGCATAAACTACATCGAAAGTCGATATTTGTAATGGAGTGTGATCGTTTGTGCTTAACTCTCGTAGTGCTTGTTGCCAACCAAATGCCTCATCACGATTGTCTGCTAAATAACCGTCTAGATTAAGCAACAATGCCCCTTTATCAGCAGTTAAATTCATACTGCCTTTTTTCGTATTACTAGTGAAACTAAACAGGCTAATTAACAATAAAACAAACACTAAAAAGAAAAAATTCATCACTAAATCACGAATAAAATTTAGTGCGTGCCAACAAAATTTAATCACTCGAAAAATAGGGTTCATAGGGTATTAGACAGATCAAAAAAATTGCGCCTAGGGTAACATAAACCCGTACTAAAAACTATGCTATAATCCACCGCACTTTTATTTTATATGAGAGAGAAAAATGGATGCTTTAACCCTTTTAACCACCCGCCGTTCCAATAAAAAACTCGCTGCACCTGCACCGGATAAAGCCCAACTTGAACAAATTTTCCAAGCCGCTCTTCGTACACCGGATCACGGCAAATTACACCCCTATCATTTTGTCGTTATCGAAAATGAGGGTTTAAATAAATTAGAAGGTTTGCTCAAAGATGCCGTGGTTGAACTCAACCTTGGTGAAGAGCGGTTAAAAAAAGCGGAGAATTTGGCACACCGTGCCCCTATGGTGATCGCTGTTATCGCAAAAATTAGTCCTGATGTAGCAAAAGTACCGGAATGGGAACAATTAGTCACCGCAGGTTGCGCAGCATACGGCATTCAACTTGCTGCCCATTCACAAGGCTTTGACAATGTTTGGATCACCGGTAAATGGGTAAACGGCAGCGCACTACGCCAAGCCCTAGATTGCCGTGAACAAGATGAAATCGTGGCACTCTTAATGATCGGTACGGCGGCAGAAAAAACGGATAGAGAATGTCGCCAAGAAAATATTGAAGAATTTGTGAGTTATTTATAAAAATCCTTCCTTTAAAAAAGTGGGTGAACAAGATTCACCCACTACACTATCTCCAATAAATTTAAAAAGATTTCTCAAAAATCAAATTCAGGTTTTGGCGGTCGTAGGAATACATTGTCGGGATATTACTTTTTTGTTTTCGGTAGGAAAATTGTAATTTGGGTGTAATACCGAGAAAATGCCAATCCCGTTTCCATAAAGTCAAATTCACATTAAAAATACGATCTTTACGAACTTTTCCTAAAGTAATCAGCCTGCCTAGCACCGCTTCGTCTTTGTAGTGACGTTGTGAAATGCCGAAACCCAAACGGCTTGAAATGCCTTTGCCCCATTCTTGCCCCCAGCCTAAACGGATGGATTGAGTATCGGAGCTATATTGTTTCACTCTTGTAGTTTCACGGTTAAAATCACCGCCAAAGTAGAAAAATTGCCGTGGCGTTCTTGCCCAAACCAGCGTGGCAGAAATGAGTTTTCGATTACCGTCTTGGCTGTAAGCGTCAAAATAACGCTGTTTGGCAAATTCTGCGGCACTTGAAAGTTGCCAATTCGGATTGAGCCAATGGCTTAATTCCAATCTTGCGCCATTTGCCCATTGGTAACTTTCGCCACCATACCAACGTTTTTCATAAAAGGGCTGCAGGCTCAAGGTAGATTGTGCGGTTTTATAACGCAGTCCAAGGGAAGTGCGGTTATAAATATCATCATAATCGTGATTATCCCAATAACTTTTACCCGACAGATCGTTTTCAAAGCCTAAATAATAGCGGTTGCCGAGATTAAAATCTTTGCCGAGATAGAGGTTATAAGTAATCCCGTGTGCGGTTTGCGGCATCATATCATCATTTTTCACAAAGCCCGTTTGCTCAATATTACGGCTGTCGCCCGTATTATTCACGTTGGTATCACGCACATAATAGGCGCTGGCGGAAATCTGCCATGAATCCCGTTCCTGCAAGGCATCTAAATAAGCATTGATAAGCTGTTGCACTTGGGCAGGTGTGGCAGGATCGCTCAAGGCTTTTTGAAATTGTTCAGTGGCGGCGGTGTTTTGTTTATCCTGAAATAAGGCAATGGCAAGTTCAATCCGCACAGGGTTAAGATCCGCCCGTTCTGCCAACATTTCACGATAAATCCGAATGGCTTGGCTTAACTCTCCGCTTAGTGCCGCATGTTTGGCTTCCGCAAATTGGACAAGCAAACGGTCGTTTTCAGGGAAAGTTTTGTAAATCGCCAACAATTTTTCAATCAACTGAGGATCACGAGCATAAATCGCTTGGGTTAAGAGTTGTTGGGTTAAAATCGGGTTGTTTTTTAAATCTTCCTCAGTGATGTTCATCGGCATAGCATTTTGCCCGAGTGGAGCCACCGCCTGCTCCGCTTTTTTCGGCGTTGCTACTTTGATTTTTTGTTCCAGCTCGGCAAGATTCGCTGAGGTGGGGAAAGTGAAAAATAGAGGAAAAAGTGCGGTTAGGAATGAGGTTGTTTTCATATTAATTTAATGGAATCATATTTTTATAAATAAGGGCGAATGGAATATCCGCCCCTGTATAGAATATCTAATTAATAGACATAGTATTTTTATTATTTAGGCTGTTTTTCAGCACTAAAGACAGCCTCATAACTTTGGTTGTTATTTGTACGATTAATTTGACGACCTTCATAACGAATCTGACCAACCGCTTCCGAAGCTTTTTCACCTACAAATCTTCCTTGAAGAATAAGTTCACGCTCTCTTTCTAATAAATTTCCCTCATTTTTAAATTGAATAGAACCTGAGGTTAACTCCATTCTTGATTTCCCAAATTCTCTCTTTCCTAAGGTTTTGCTATTTAACGTTGCAGTAGTAAAGTTTTCCTCAGGTCGTGAACCAAAATGGGCATTAATCGTAATATCACCGTCTTTAAATGGTTTTGTCGGCGAATAATTCTGATTTATATAACCACTTACATAAACACTATCTGTTCTCGCTAGCACCTCACCTTTATAAGTTGCTGAACCTTTCACCTCATCAATATAATCAATATAATCTGTTTTAACCCCTTTATCATTTACTCTAAATTTTCCAACAGAATAAGCATCACTGCGTTCTCCCAAGGCTGCATTACTGCCTGTTAGCATAAATAGTTTTACATCATGTTCATTCGTGTACAAAGCACCATAGGTACTATAAGGCGTATTTTTAAAAATTAAGTTAAATTTTTCTGGGCGTACTGCTTTAGTAATGTAACCATCCTTATCTAACTCTTTAATTTCAATACCGATAATCCCTTCATTCTCAAAATAACCTTCATGCCAACCATAGAAATCCGGATTTTTTTCATCTGTTCTCGCAAGGTAATCAAAATTTAACCCTTCAAAATAAGGATTATTTTGCCTTGATAATACAAGTTCACCTTCCGGACCATCATAACCTTTTACATATCCATACCGATAACTATGAAAACGCTTTGAGTAATCATACCGAGCGCCTTTACGCCATTCTTCTCCTTCTAAATTTATCGATGTTTTTTCTGGTTCAGGTTGAGGCTCTGGTTTTATTGTCGGTTTCTCTGGTTGAGTTGGTTCGCTTGGTTGAACAGGTTTAGTTGGCTGTTCCGGTTGAGTAGGCTTACTCGGTTGCTCAGGCTCTGATGGCTGTTCCTGTTGAGTCGGTTGGCTTGGTTGCTCAGGCTCTGATGGCTGTTCCGGTTGAGTAGGCTTACTCGGTTGCTCAGGCTCTGATGGCTGTTCCTGTTGAGTCGGTTGGCTCGGTTGTTCAGGCTCTGTTGGCTGTTCCGGCTGAGTCGGTTGGCTTGGTTGAGATGGATTATCCGGCACGACCACAACAGGCGGTTTATTTTGCTCGGCTTTTTTCTCAATCAAAATGTTTTGCACATTCGTCACATTGATTTGTGCTTGTTTCACATCTTGTTGTGCCACCACTAAAATTTTATTTTGCACGGTTAAGGCTTGGTTGGCTTCTGCCAAGGCATCACGTTTTTCTTTTAATGCATTGGCATCCGGTTTTTCCGCTTTTTCCAACACACTAATTTCTTGATTAAGTGTGGTAATACGACGGTTAATTTCCGTAATTTGAGTTTCCACTTGGGTAAGTTTGGTTTGGCTATCGCTTAGTACTTTTTGTGCTGTTGTCGCACTTTGCTCAAGCTGTTGTACGGATTGTTTGCTGTAATCAATCGCTTTCACTGTTGGAACAGGTTCAATCGGTTGAGGTGTATGGCTACCGGAAGAACCAAAAATTTTACATCCGCTCAACATTAAAGCCACAATCGCTGCCGCTGCTGTTTTTTTCATCGTAACGTTCATTGTTACCTCCAAATTAAATCAATTTCTGTGAGTATGTTTCTGTTTTTGCAAGCAAAAACGGCAATATCGTACAAAAAAAAAACAAAAGTAAAGCAAAAATTGAACAATTTGAGCAAAAACAATTCAACCCAATGATTTGGCGCAAGAAACCATTAATGGCTTAAAATTTGCCTGTGATTTTTCAACAAACTGACCTGTGGGAATCGTGGGATAAAGGGCGCATTTGGTTTTCAAGAAATGGAGGAATAAATCGGAGAAAAGTGCGGTCGAAAATAGGGCTAAATTTTAGATTTTTAGCTGCTGAAAATGTGATTTTAGGGAAAACGGTAGGGACACACTGCGTGTGTCCGTTTATAACCTATTGAAATTGGTTGATTTTATAACGGACACACGCGGTGTGTCCTTACGCTTTATCGTTTAGGAATTTAGGATTTATTTTTGAACAGTGGCGAGAAATTCTTTGCGTGTATCCCGGTCTTCTAAGAATACACCGCCATAAGCGGAGGTGACGGTGTAGCTGTGGGTGTCTTTAATACCACGGGCTTTTACACAAAAGTGGGTGGCTTTCACATAAACCGCCACATCATCGGTTTCCAAAATGGTTTGAAAGGCGGTGAGAAGCTGTTCTGTTAATCGCTCTTGCACTTGTGGACGTTGGGCGAAAAAGGACACAATTCGGTTGATTTTAGACAGACCAATCACCCAATCTTTCGGGTAGTATGCCACACAAACTTTGCCGTCAATGGTGACAAAATGATGTTCGCAAGTGCTGGTAAGTGTGATGTCATTCACTTGTACCATTTCACTCACTTTCATTTGATTTTTAATCTTTGTCATTTTCGGGAAATTGGCATAATCCATTCCACTGAAGATTTCATCAATAAACATTTTTGCCAAACGATGAGGCGTTTCTTCCAAACTGTCATCCGCCAAATCTAACCCAATGAGTTTCATCACTTCATTCATATGTTTGGCAATGCCAATACGGCGTTCATCTTTATTTTTGCTCGGGTCAATCATTGGGGTTTCAATGCCTTTTTCTCTTAAAGCATCTCGAACACTTAGGGCATCGGGTGAAATTTCGCTCATAACAGTCTTCCTAAAAAAATGATGCGGTATTCTAGCAAAGGATAAACCGATCGTAAAATGAGAAAAATTGCTTATTTGAATGAATGAATCTTTAGGGATAAAATAGCCGACAATTTTTCTCCAATAAGGATTTTCCTATGCTCACCTTGGATCAAGCACGCAATCAAATGCTGGAACAACTCTCCGCTCCCTCAATTACCGAAACCGTTAATTTACAAGATGCAGCAAATCGAGTTTGTGCGGAAAATGTGATTTCCCCGATTAATGTGCCTTCTTTTGATAATTCCGCAATGGACGGTTATGCAGTGCGTTTGTCAGATTTACAACAATCCCTCACGCTTTCTGTTGCGGGTAAATCCTTTGCGGGCAATCCTTTCCAAGACGAGTGGGCGCCACAAAGTGCGGTCAGAATAATGACAGGAGCAATGATTCCGGCAGGCACGGATGCCGTCATTATGCAAGAGCAAGTAACACTGAATGCAGATGGCACCGCCACCTTTTCCGAGCTTCCCCAACCAAACCAAAATATTCGCCGTATCGGTGAAGATGTGAAACAAGGCGAGATTGTTTTGACGCAAGGTTCGCCTTTAAATGCGGTTTCTTTGCCCTTATTAGCCTCTCTCGGTATTGCCGAAGTAAAGTGCTATCCACGTTTGAAAGTCGCCATACTTTCCACCGGTGATGAATTGGTTGAAGTGGGGAAACCGCTTCAAACCGGTCAAATTTATGATACCAATCGTTTCACGATTAAATTATTACTTGAGGCGTTACATTGTGATGTGATTGATGTTGGTTTACTCCCCGATAATGAAGCCGAATTTGAAAAAGCCTTTATCAATGCTCAAAAACAAGCAGACCTTGTGATAACCAGCGGTGGCGTTTCTGTGGGAGAAGCGGATTTTACAAAAACCGTGTTAGAGAAAGTAGGAAAAATTAATTTTTGGAAACTGGCGATCAAACCGGGGAAACCTTTCGCCTTTGGCAAACTTGAAAATGCGTGGTTCTGTGGATTACCGGGCAATCCGGTTTCAGCCTTGGTGACCTTTTATCAACTGGTTCAACCCTTAATTGCGAAACTTCAAGGGCAAAAATGTTGGAAAAAACCACCGCACTTTTCGTCTATCGCAGCCACAAATTTGAAAAAAACACCGGGGCGTTTAGATTTCCAACGTGGTTTTTATCAGATCAATTCGGAAGGAAAAATTGAAGTGCAACCGGTAGGATTTCAAGGTTCACATTTATTCAGTGCCTTTGTGAAAAGCAATTGTTTTATTGTATTAGAACAAGACAGAGGCAATGTGAACGCCGGTGAAACCGTCACCATCGAACCTTTTAATCATTTATTAGGTTAAAAAATGACAATACTCAATTACGAAGAAGAATTACGCTACAATCGCCAAATTATCCTCAAGGCAGTGGATTTTGACGGTCAAGAAAAACTCAAAGAAACCAAGATGCTTATTGTCGGCTTAGGTGGCTTGGGCTGTGCAGCGGCACAGTATCTGGCTGCGGCAGGTATTGGGCATTTGACCCTGTTGGATTTTGATACGGTCTCCCTTTCTAATCTTCAACGTCAAGTATTGCACTGTGATTCCCGACTTAATATGGCTAAAGTCGAGTCCGCCAAAATCGCCCTTGAACAAATCAATCCCCATATTGAAATCAAGACAATCAATGCGAAAATGGATGAGGAAAAACTCGCCGAAATTCTACCGCACTTTGATGTGGTGTTAGATTGCACCGATAATGTTGAGAGCCGAAATGAACTTGATCGCCAGTGTGAAAAAGCAAAAATCCCCTTAATTTCCGGTGCAGCGATTCGTATGGAGGGGATGGTCTCGGTATTTACCTATGAACCTCATACCCCAACCTACCGTGATCTCAGCCAACTTTTTGGTCAAAATAGACTGAGCTGTGTCGAAGCCGGCGTACTTGCGCCAATTGTGGGTGTTGTAGGTTCGATCCAAGCCTTAGAAGCCATTAAAGTGCGGTTAAATATCGGCAAAAATTTATGCGGTCGGTTATTGATGATTGACGGATTCTCAATGCACATACGAGAAGTGACATTACCTAAAATAGCAATTCCTGCCAGCTAACAGACCAATATTTTCTCACTCAGCCATTGAAAAAAGCCTGACAGTTTAAACCTCAGGCTTTTTTTTGTAGAATAGCGAGGTTTATTCGTCTTATACCCCAAAAGGAAACACAATGAAAAAACATCACGTTGATGTCCTCATTTCTGAATCTGATGTCAAAGCACGTATTGCGATTTTAGGTGCAGAAATTACCGCTTTTTATCAAGAAAAACAAATCAATAAACTGATCGTTATCGGTTTATTACGTGGTTCATTTATGTTTATGGCAGATTTAGTCCGTGAATTAAAACTGCCGGTCGAAATTGAATTTATGACAACCTCAAGTTACGGTAGCGGTATAACGACTAACCATGATGTGAAGATCACAAAAGATTTGGAAGGCGATATTCGTGGTGAACACGTACTAATCGTAGAAGACATTATTGATACGGGTTACACTCTTGAAAAAGTCCGGGAAATTCTAAATTTACGAGATCCTGCAAGCCTAGCGATTTGTACCCTATTAGATAAACCATCACGCCGTGAGGTTAGCGTGCCGGTGGAGTGGGTCGGATTTGAAATCCCCGATGAATTTGTTGTTGGCTACGGTATTGACTACGCCCAACGCCATCGTAATTTAGGTTACATTGGTAAAGTCATCTTGGAAGAATAAGAGCATAATGCGTTTAAGGGCATCATACAGATGCCCTTTACCATATTGGAATGATTTTTTATTTCGCCGATACTCTTTATCCCCGTATTATGTTGCACATTCCAAAAAACTGAAATTTCCAACGAATATAGAGATACATAGTGTGCGTCTCATATCAATCAAATGATTTCAATATAGAAAAAATGGACACAAGCAGTCCCGACAACAGAACCCAAAACCAACCAGTTTAACGCCACTACATAATATCGACGTTATTTTCTTCTTCCTTTTTCTTACAATATGTTTCCTACACCTAAAAATATTTCTCCATTCTCTTATAACTATTCCTTATAGCTAAGGCGATTTTTTTATTTGCGTTGAGATAAATTAATTTTGATAATTTGGTCATATCAAAATAAATTCCAACCGGGCAATATCAATGCCTTACCCAATAAGGAGAAAGGAGACTCTATGAAAATTCAGCAGGTTATAAAAGAAAATCGGTTGGCTCTGCTGTTTCAGCAAGGCTCTTTTGGGATTGAAAAAGAAAGTCAACGTGTATATGCAGATGGATCCATCGTCGTGACTGAACACCCGAAAAGTTTTGGCGATCGCGCTTATCACCCCTATATCCAAACAGATTTTGCCGAAAGCCAGCTTGAATTAATTACGCCACCAAATAAAAACATTGAAGACACCTTCCGCTGGCTGTCAGCCATTCATGAAGTGGTATTGCGTACTATGCCGCAAGATGAATATGTGTTTCCGTTAAGTATGCCGGCAAAGTTGCCTCGGGAAGATCAAATCAAAGTGGCACAATTGGAAAACCCGGTGGATGTAGCATACCGTGAGCACTTGGTAAAGTCTTACGGAAAAAGTAAACAAATGGTGAGCGGTATTCACTATAACTTTCAACTCGATCCTACCTTAGTTCAACAGCTCTTTAGCGGGCAAAATGACTACCAAAGTGCGGTAGATTTTCAAAATGATTTATATCTGAAAATTGCCCGTAATTTCTTGCGTTATCAATGGATTCTTGTTTATTTACTGGCAGCAACACCAACTGTTGATACCAATTATTTTCGCGACGGTACGCCACTCAAACCGGGGCAATATGTACGCAGTTTGCGTTCCAGCCAATACGGTTATGTGAATGATCCAAGTGTAAAAATTTCTTACGATAGCCTACAAGATTATGTGAACACGCTGGAACATGCGGTTAATAGCGGTCAGTTAATTGCAGAAAAAGAGTTGTACTCCAACGTCCGTTTGCGTGGCGCAAAACATGCCCGAGAACTGCTTCAAAACGGTATCCAATATTTAGAATTCAGACTGTTTGATTTGAATCCATTTGAGCCTTATGGCATCGGCTTGAACGATGCAAAGTTCGTGCATTATTTCATTTTACTTATGGCTTGGCTGGATGAAGAATCCACCGAAAGTGCGGTCAATTTAGGCAAAGAAAAATTAGCACAAGTAGCCTTGGAAGATCCATTATCTCCCACTGCGTTTCAAGCGGAAGGAGAACAGGTTTTACACCAACTGCTAGCTATGTTGGCAGACATTCATAGCGATGAGAAAATCAAAAATATTGTTAAGGATAAACTCACGCAATTTGCCAATCCAACTCAAACCCTCAGCGCACGTTTAGTAAAAGCGATTGAAGAACATGGCAGTTATCAAAAACTGGGGGCAAAACTGGCGATACGCTATAAAGAACAGGCATTTGAACGTTTTTATGCGTTGTCTGCCTTTGATAATATGGAGCTTTCTACTCAAGCCTTAATGTTTGATGCGATCCAAAAAGGGCTAAAAATTGAAATTCTAGATGAGCGGGATCAATTCCTCAGTCTGCAATTCGGTGATCATTTGGAATATGTAAAAAACGGCAATATGACTTCGCACGATAGCTATATTTCACCACTTATCATGGAAAATAAAGTCGTCACCAAAAAGGTGTTGGCAAAATCCGGCTTTAATGTTCCTCAGAGCGTAGAATTTACCGATATAAAACAAGCTATTGCCGGCTACCCTTTATTTGCGGGACGTGCCGTGGTGATCAAACCAAAATCTACCAATTATGGTTTAGGTATCAGCATTTTCCAACAAAGCGTGCATGATCGTGAGGATTTTGCCAAAGCCATTGAAATCGCTTTCCGTGAAGACAAAGAAATTATGGTGGAAGATTATCTCAGCGGTACCGAATATCGCTTCTTTGTCTTAGGCGATGAAACCTTGGCTGTGTTATTACGGGTTCCGGCTAATGTCATCGGTGATGGCGTGCATACAGTAGCGGAATTAGTTGCTCAGAAAAACGATCACCCTCTGCGTGGTGATGGTAGCCGTACGCCACTGAAGAAAATTACCTTAGGCGATATTGAACAATTACAGTTAAAAGAACAAGGCTTGACGGCTGATAGCATACCGCCAAAAGATCAGTTGGTGCAATTAAGAGCCAATTCCAATATCAGTACCGGTGGTGATTCAATTGATATGACCGATCAAATGCATCCAAGTTATAAAGCACTTGCAGTGGGCATCACTAAGGCGATGGGAGCGGCGGTGTGTGGCGTGGATTTAATTATCCCAGATCTCACCAAACCCGCTGAGCCGCATTTGGGGTCTTGGGGCGTAATTGAAGCCAATTTCAATCCTATGATGATGATGCATATTTTCCCTTATATGGGGCAATCCCGCAGGGTCACGCAAAATGTACTGAACATGTTGTTTCCAGAATTGAAATAATGTCTCTAATACTAAAGGCGAATCGCAGTAGATTCGCCTTTTTGCTTATCTAAAATAGGGGGCATTTCATCATATTTCTACTAGATAGCCACCTTCTTCTCCCTTGTATTTCTGAACATTTTCCCCATATCCTTGTCTAACCGAGCACATATTTAGAGACTGTCTATATTTTTACTTGGAGATTCTATGAAAAAAAGTCATTTTTTATTAAGCAGTATTGCATTAGGTTTAAGTGTTCTAGGCACATCTATTAGTACACAAGCAAGTTTGCCGAGTTTTATCAGTGAACAAAATAGCCTTGCTCCTATGCTTGAAAAAGTACAGCCGGCCGTGGTGACCATTTCCGTGGAAGGCAAAGCAAAACGAAATAGTCGTTCAGCACTTCCGGATGATATTCCAGAGGAGTTTAGATTTTTCTTCGGTGATCAATTCGCAGAACAGTTTGGTCACCGTGGCAGTTCACGCAACTTCCGAGGATTGGGTTCAGGTGTGATTATTAATGCAGATAAAGGCTATGTATTAACCAATAATCACGTCATCAATGATGCAGATAAAATCAATGTGACCTTACAAGACGGGCGAGAGTTTAAAGCAAAATTAGTCGGGAAAGACGAACAGTCAGATATTGCGTTAATTCAAATTGAAAAGCCATCAAATTTGACCGCACTTAAATTTGCCGATTCTGACAAATTGCGTGTGGGTGATTTCACCATTGCTATTGGTAACCCATTTGGTTTAGGTCAAACAGTAACCTCAGGTATTGTTTCCGCACTCGGGCGTTCAACGGGTTCTGATAGTGGCGCTTATGAAAACTATATTCAAACGGATGCCGCGGTAAACCGTGGCAATTCCGGTGGCGCACTGGTAAATTTAAATGGTGAGCTAATCGGTATCAATACTGCGATTATTTCACCAAGTGGCGGTAATGCCGGCATTGCTTTTGCAATTCCAAGTAACCAAGCGAACAATATCGTTCAACAAATTTTAGAATTTGGTGAAGTACGTCGTGGATTATTAGGAATTAAAGGCGGTGAATTAAATGCCGATCTCGCAAAAGTCTTCAATGTTAATGCTCAACAAGGTGCATTTGTGAGTGAAGTATTACCTCATTCCGCTGCAGAAAAAGCCGGAATCAAAGCCGGTGATGTAATCACTGCAATGAACGGTCAAAAAATCTCAAGTTTTGCAGAAATGCGTGCCAAAATTGCGACATCTGGCGCAGGAAAAGAAATTGAGCTCACCTATTTACGTGATGGTAAATCACAAAATGTGAAGGTGAAATTACAAGCGGATGACGGAAAAGGTCAAAGTGCAAGCAGTATTGAATTGCGAGCCTTAGACGGTGCAGAATTAAATAACTACAATGAGAAAGGGATAAAAGGGATTGAAATCAGTAAAATTCAACCGAATTCCCTTGCTGCACAACGAGGATTAAAAGTTGGCGATATTATCATTGGGGTAAATCGCCAAGCGGTGGAATCAACCCAAGATTTACGTAAGGTTTTAGAAGATAAACCTTCCGCAGTGGCATTAAATATTTTGCGTGGTAACAGCAATTTCTATTTACTCGTGCAATAAGATTAAAAGTGCGGTCTGTTTGACAGCAATTTTATAAAAACGGTGTTTTATCAAGCGTAAAGCACCGTTTTTTCATGGGAAAAATACCGCTTTTATGCTACAATTCGCCCAATTTTTTGATCAAAAAAGGACTACCCATGACGGATTCAATCCAATCCTCTATTACCCCTGTCAATATTGAAGAAGAACTCAAATCCTCCTACCTTGACTATGCGATGTCCGTGATTGTCGGACGTGCTTTACCTGATGTCCGTGACGGTTTAAAACCCGTACATCGCCGCGTGCTATTTTCTATGGATCGTGAAGGCAATACGGCTAATAAAAAATACGTCAAATCTGCTCGTGTGGTCGGGGATGTGATCGGTAAATATCACCCTCATGGTGATTCTGCCGTGTATGACACGATCGTCCGTATGGCACAACCTTTCTCACTACGTTATATGTTGGTGGACGGGCAAGGTAACTTTGGTTCAATTGATGGTGATGCACCTGCGGCAATGCGTTATACCGAAGTACGTATGCAAAAAATTACACAGGCATTGCTCACGGATTTGGATAAAGAAACCGTCAATTTCTCACCAAACTATGACGGCGAATTAATGATTCCTGATGTATTGCCAACCCGTATTCCCGCATTGCTTGCAAACGGTTCGTCCGGTATTGCTGTGGGAATGGCAACCAATATTCCGCCTCACAACCTAAACGAAGTATTAAACGGTTGTTTAGCTTATATTGATAACAATGACATCACGATTGATGAATTAATGCAATATATTCCAGGGCCGGACTTCCCTACTGCGGCCTTAATCAATGGACGTAAGGGTATTGAAGAAGCCTATCGTACCGGCCGTGGTAAAGTCTATGTTCGTGCAAGGGCGACTGTCGAAACCAATGATAAAGGTCGCGAACAAATTATCGTGTCTGAATTGCCTTACCAAGTCAACAAGGCAAAACTGGTGGAAAAAATTGCCGAACTTATTCGCGAGAAAAAAATTGAAGGGATCAGCAATATTACCGACCTTTCCAACAAAGAAGGGATTCGTATTGAGATCGACATCAAACGTGATGCCGTCGGTGAAGTGGTATTAAACCACCTTTATTCTCTCACCCAGATGCAAGTCACCTTTGGTATCAATATGGTTGCCTTGGATCACGGTCAGCCACGTTTATTCAACCTGAAAGAAATCATTGAAGCCTTTGTATTGCACCGCCGTGAGGTCGTGACACGTCGCTCAATTTTTGAACTTCGTAAAGCCCGTGAGCGTACCCATATCTTAGAAGGCTTAGCGGTGGCTCGTTCTAATATTGATGAAATGATCGCCATTATCCGCAATTCCAAAAACCGAGAGGACGCAGCTAATGCCATTAGCTCTCGTTCTTGGGCATTGCACAGCGATATTATCAATCTACTTGATATTACTGCACGTCCGGACGATCTTGAGGAAAACCTAGGCATTCAAGGCGAACAATATTATTTATCACCGGCACAGGTCAATGCAATTTTAGAACTTCGCTTACACCGTTTAACCGGCATCGCTTTTGAAGAAGTGGTGAAAGAATACCAAGAATTATTGGTAAAAATTGCCGATCTTCTTCATATTTTGGGCAGTGCTGAACGTTTAATGGAAGTGATCCGTGAAGAATTAGAGGAAGTGAAATCACAATTTGGTGATGAACGTTTAACGGAAATTACTACGGCTTCGGGCGATATTGATTTAGAAGATCTGATCGCTCAAGAAGATGTGGTGGTGACACTTTCCCACGAAGGTTACGTGAAATATCAACCGCTGACCGATTATGAAGCGCAACGCCGTGGTGGGAAAGGAAAATCAGCGACGAAGATGAAAGAAGAAGATTTCATCGAAAAACTACTGGTTGCCAATACCCACGACACGATTCTCTGTTTCTCAAGCCGTGGACGCTTATATTGGCTGAAAGTTTACCAACTTCCACAAGCCAGCCGTGGCGCACGTGGTCGTCCAATTGTGAATATTCTGCCGTTACAAGAAAATGAACGTATCACCGCCATCTTACCGGTTTCCGCTTATGAAGAAGATAAATTTGTAGTGATGGCAACGGCCGGCGGTATTGTGAAGAAAATTGCCCTCACCGAATTTAGCCGCCCACGTTCAAGCGGTATCATCGCCTTAAATTTACGTGATGAAGATGAGTTAATCGGTGTCGATATTACGGACGGTAACAATGAAATTATGTTGTTCTCCTCTCAAGGCCGTGTAGTGCGTTTCGCTGAAACTGCCGTGCGTGCAATGGGGCGTTTAGCAACCGGAGTTCGTGGCATTAAACTCGCCTTAACCAATGATATGTCAGAAGACCAAAGTGCGGTCGAAATTGAAGAAGTTTCTGATGAAAACACAGAAGAGTCTTTGGATCTCAATATCGACAAAGTGGTTTCCTTGGTTATTCCAAAAGGTGAAGGTACCATCTTAACGGCTACACAAAACGGCTACGGTAAACGCACTCAATTAAGCGAATATCCAACTAAATCCCGTAATACAAAAGGGGTGATTTCGATTAAGGTAAGTGAACGCAACGGAAAAGTCGTCGCCGCCACCCAAGTGGAAGAAACTGATCAAATTATGCTAATCACTGACGCCGGTACGCTTGTTCGCACTCGTGTCAGCGAAGTGGGAATTGTCGGACGCAATACTCAAGGTGTACGCCTAATCCGTACAGCAGAAAATGAACAAGTGGTCAGCCTTGAGCGAGTGTGCGATATGGATGATGAAGAGACCTCAGAAGAAACAGGGATAACAGAAGAATAACTCTAAAAGCTAGGACTTCACTCAAAGTACGAGTGAAGTCCTTTTTTTGGTACCGGATTTCTCCCCCTATTCCCTTATCTTATAAAAAGAGCGGCCAAAAAATTCGGTATTATGTAGCAGTTGCACAAATCTGTTTTTGGGTTATCTTGTAGGGACACACTGCGTGTGTCCGTTATAAAAATCAAGTTATTTCAACAGGTTAAAATTTGGACACACAGTGTGTCCCTACATATCGCTGAAATTTATATTTTGTGCATTTGCTACATAATACCGAAAAAATTCATGTTTTTATGACCGCCCTTTTTTCTTAAAGATTAACAGGTTTAACTATTTCACTGGGATAACAACCTAAAATTTTTAAGTAATGGCTATAAGCTTTCAATTCTTCCAAAGCTTTTTGTGTATCAGGATGATGAATATTCGCCTCAATTTCCAAATAGAACATTTCTTCCCAAGGTTTTCCATAAATGGGTCTGGATTCAAGTTTAGTCATATTAATTTGATATTTTTTGAATACCAAAAGCGCATCAACCAAAGAGCCTGCCTGCTGTGGTGTCGTCATCAGCAATAAGGTTTTTGTATGAATTTGTGGGGAAACCTCTTGTGGTTCTCTTGATACCACAATAAATCGAGTTAGGTTATTTTCTTGATTCGCGATGTTACTTTTCAACATCGTTAATCCATATAACTTTCCGCCATCCTCATTTCCAAGTGCGGCAATATTTGGCTTATCCAGACTTGATACCAACTGCATTGCATGCGAACTGCTTTCACAATACTCAATATGAACACGCTCTAAGCTATGAATAAATTGACTACATTGTTGAATCACCTGTGGGTGACTATACAAGGTATCAATTTGACTTAAATCCGTTGTTCCATTGACTAAAACACAATGCTTAATCGGATAAGCAAGTTCACCAACAAGCGATAAGTCAGTATGCTGAAGCAGATCATAAACTTCATTAATCGCACCTGATGTCGTATTTTCTAAGGGCAGAACACCAACATCAGCTTCGCCATTTTTCACTTTTTCAAATACTTGTTCAAACGACTGGCATCCAACTTCCACAAACGGCTTTTGATAGCGTCCAGCATAATTACGGGCTGCTAAATTGGAATAGGAGCCTCGTTTTCCTAAAAAAGCGATATGCAAATTTTGGCTACGTTGTTCATTCAGTTTATTTTGTAAATAAACCTGCTGAGTCAATACCGAATCTTCAATGATCTTTTGAAAAATAGACGTAATATATTGTGGCTCAAGCTGATAATTTTCATTTTCCGCAAATTGCACAAGATCTTGCAAAAGTTGTTGCTCCCGTTCTGCATCACGTAAGGCTTTTTGAGTGATTTCTTTACTTCTTACCACATCAAAAGCCAAACGATGGCGTTCAGACAATAACTTTAAAAGACGTCGATCAATTTGTGTAATGAGCTGCCGAATTTCAGATAATTCTAACGCCATATTCATCCTTATTTAAAGATTATTTCATCTTTTGGATCATATTTCGATGCATCAAGCGGGGCTTTTTGTGAATTTTTCCAAATATATTTAGCAAGTACTTCCGCATCAATAAAACCAGTATTTAAGAATGTTGGATTTTTTGTTACAACCGGATAACCATCTCCACCGGCGGCGTTATAGCTTGGTAAAGAAACACGATAAGTTTTATTTAAATCTAGTGGCTTACCTTGAACTTTAACATTTTCGACTTTTTGTGCCTCTTTGTTCACGACCATAGAAATGCCGGAATATTGTGCATAAGCACCTGAATCCACTTCTTTTAATGCCACTACATTCAAATAATCAATCAACTCTTTGCCTGTAAAATCCACATAGCTCACAATATTGCCGAATGGGTGAACTTTTAAAATATCACGATAAGTCACTTTACCCGATTGGATCGAATCCCGAATTCCACCTGAATTCATAATTCCAACATCCGCCCCCGCACGTTCACGTTGCGCTTCAGCAATTAAGTGGCCAAGATTGGTTTGCTGAAAACGAATAATAGTACGATCACCTTCCAGCTTGCCTTTTAATTCGCCTAGTTCACGTCCCAATAATTCATCACCTTTATTTTGATAAACTTTTAATAAGCTCTCAATTTCTGGATCTTGAGGAATCACTTCACCATAATTGACATACTCGATTTTACCATCTTCTTTTGTGACTTTTTTCTTCAGGTTCACCGGAATTAATTCGTAATTCACAAGTTTTAATTCACCATTTTTGAACTCAAAATCCGCACGTCCTACATATTTTCCCCATTCGTATGCCTGCATTATCCAAGTACCATTTTGGAAATCCGGCTTGCAGGGCTGAGTCGGTTTATAATCCTTAACCCATACGCCTTTTTCATCTACACATACGGGATCATGGCTATGTCCCCCCACAATCATATCAAATGCCCCTTTATCTAAATTACGGGCAAGTGAAACATCACCGGGTGCATTGGATCCATATTGGGCATCGTAATAGTAGCCCATATGCGTTAATGCAATTTTCACATCCGGTTTTTCATTTTCACTTAGCATTTTAAGGGTTTCTTTCGCAGATTCTGTCGGATCTTTAAAAATCACGTTACCGGTATATTCTGGATTACCCAATTTTGCTGTGTCTTCTGTTGTTAATCCCACCACTGCAATTTTCAATCCTTGTTTATCTAAAATTGTATAGGGTTTAACAAGTGGTTGATTAGTTTTCTTATTAAATACATTTGCCGATAAGAACGGAAATTTAGCCCAAGATTCTTGCATAGCAAGCATTTGTAGAGGGTTATCAAATTCATGATTACCCAATACCGTCGCTTCATACCCCATTGCATTCATCGCTTGGATATCAGGTTCTGCATTTTGCATATCAGATTCAGGTACCCCCGTATTAAAGTCACCGGCATTTAATAAAATCACTGATCCACCTTTCTTTTCTACTTCCGCTTTCACACGATTAATGATTGTTTTTTGAGCAGGAAAACCATACTCGCCTTTACTGTTTGGCCAAAAATGCCCGTGAGTATCATTAGTATGAAGAAGTGTGAAATGGTAGGTCTTGTCTTGTTCATATGCCATTGCAGCAGAGGTTACAAGAACTAAAGGTAAAACAGTCAATAATTTTTTCATGAAAACTCATCCTAAATTAACCGCTCTTTTCTCGAGCAAACACAAACAAAAAAGCTATACTTCTTGTGGAAATATAGCTTTTTTACAAAACATAACTAGATTAGTACTTGAACAGGAGTAACATATCCATGAGGTACTTGTTCCTTATTTTCAAAAGTCACAAACTCCCATGCATCCTGATTTGCCAAGGCAGCACGAAGTAATTTGTTATTTAATCCGTGACCGGATTTATAAGCTTTAAAATCACCAATGATGTTATAACCTGCCATATAAAGATCACCAATCGCATCTAACATCTTATGACGTACTAATTCATCTTTAAAACGCAAGCCTTCCTCATTCAAAATACGATAATCATCCAACACAATGGCATTATCTAAACTTCCGCCTAATGCCAAACCTTGTGATTGAAGATATTCAATATCTTTCATAAAACCAAAGGTTCTTGCGCGACTAATTTGGTGAATAAATGCTTGAGTGGAAAAATCCATGACATAATTTCGCACATTTTTACCAATCGCAGGGTGCTCAAAATCTATAGTGAAATCTAAACGAAAACCATTATAAGGTTTAAATTCAGCCCATTTATCACCTTCTTCTACCCGCACTTTTTGTTTGATACGAATAAATTTTTTCGCAGCATTTTGTTCCTCAATACCGGCATCTGATAATAAATAGATAAATGGACTTGCACTACCATCCATAATTGGAATTTCAGGCGCATCCACCTCAATAATGATATTATCAATACCAAGTCCTGCCAATGCTGCATTTAAGTGTTCAACGGTTGAAACACGGACACCTTGTTCATTTACAAGAGCTGTACAAAGCATTGTGTCTCGTACACATTCAGCATTTGCAGGGAAAGTTACCGGTGGATTTAAATCCGTACGACAATAAATAACCCCCGTGTTCGGCATTGCAGGACGCAAGGTTAATGTCACTTTTTTACCACTGTGTAAGCCAACACCCGTCACTTTAATGCTTTGTTTTAACGTTCTTTGTTTAATCATATTTTTGCCTTATTGTTTGACAACAAGATCTTATTTGCTATTTATCATTTTGATCCATTACTTTTGGATCAAACTTTTGAAAAGAAGACAAACGCTCAGTAATCGGTTTTTCCAATTCGCTACGATATTCTTTAGGCTGCGGAATCGAGTCTTGAGAATAAGAAGAGCGAATTGGCTCAGGTTGTCTGAATGATGTCGTTGTTTGTTCTTGTGTTCTTAATGAAATTCCTTGAACATTTTCACTCGGGTGATGAAGCGGTGGCTGTGACGGCTGAATTGTTTTTTGAACCTGAATACTTTCATTAGGTGCAATTTCCCCCAATCCCGTAGCAACGATAGTCACTCGAATTTCATCACTCATTTCCGGTACCAAGGTTGTACCAACAACAATAGTTGCATCTTCCGAGGCAAAGCTGTGAATGGTATCACCCACGACATTGAATTCATCAAATGCAATATCAAAACCACCGGTAATATTGATCAAAATACCTTTAGCATTCGTTAAATCTACTTTTTCTAATAAATCGTTACGAACTGCAATTCTCGCGGCTTCTTCGGCTCGACCTTCACCTGGCGCGCCCTTTGCAGAACCAAATCCAATCATTGCTTGCCCCATTTCGGACATAACAGTTCTAACATCTGCAAAATCCACGTTAATCATACCAGGCGAGGTAATCATATCGGAAATACCCATCACAGAGTTACGCAATACGTCATTTGCAGCAGCAAATGCATCAATTAACGTTGCATTTTTAGGGAGAACTTTCTGAATTTGCTGATTAGGAATAATGATCATTGAATCAACATATTGTGCGAGATCCTTAATACCTAACTCTGCAAACTGCATACGTTTTTTGCCTTCAAAAGCAAAAGGTTTTGTTACAACAGCGACAGTCAAAATACCCAATTCTTTTGCAACCTTAGCAACAACAGGGGCAGCCCCTGTCCCTGTACCACCACCCATACCGGCAGCAATAAAGACCATATCAGCGCCTTCAAGCATTTTACGGATTTCTTCTTGATCATCTTCAGCCGCTTTACGACCCACATTAGGATTGGCCCCAGCACCAAGTCCTTTTGTCGTCGCACCACCGATCTGCACAGTTTGTTGAACTTGGCTTTTACGTAATGCTTGTGCATCAGTATTCACTGCATAGAAAATAATTTTTCCATGTTCCTCACTATCAAACGAATTTTCCCCAAGAAAAGTACCACCGATGTCTTGCTTAATCATATTAGCAACCATATGGTTAACAGCGTTACCGCCACCACCGCCAACACCGACCACCTTAATCAGTGCACCTGATTGTTCTTCAAAATCACCGTAATCTGGGTATAACATTTATGTTCTCCGTTCCGCTAATACTCTGCTAGCACATTAATAAAAGTTAAATTTTTTGTATTGTAGATGAAAAATCAAAATAATCAAAACTCTGACTTCACTTTATTTGCAATTTTTTTAATCCAAGACCAGAGTGTACTTAGAAGATTGCTTTCAGAATGATCACCACCAATAAGTTCATCATCACTGTTGCTATGACTGTATTGTAATAAACCTATAACAGTTGAATACTGTGGACGATTCACATAATCGGTTAAGCCGGTAATATTTAGCGGGCTACCAATTCGCACTTGGCAACCAAAAACATCCATCGCACATTCTCTCAGATCTTCAATTTGTGCCCCACCACCGGTAATCACCACTCCAGCAATTAATTCAAACTTAATATGTTTACGTTCTAAATCTGCTTTTAATTTATCTAATTCGTCCTTTACAACGCCAAGAAGTTCCGTATAACGGGCTGATGTAATTAAAGATAAATCGCTTTTCGTTAAAGATCGAGGGGCTCGTCCACCAATACCCGCGACTTCAATTTTCTTATCACCCTGTAAACGCGCAGGATATATTGCGCTTGCGTAATTGACCTTAACACGTTCTGCTTCAGCACGAGAAATCGTACAAGCATGGGCTATATCATTGGTCACAATGTTTCCCGCATAAGGAATGACTTTACTAAAACGTAATGCACCGTTAGTAAACACCATAACATTCATTGTACCGGCACCAAAATCAACTAAGCAAACACCAAGATCTTTTTCATCGTCAGTTAAAACCGAATGGGTTGCAGCAAAACCAGAAAACACCACTTTATCGACCTGTAAGCCACAACGCTCCACTGCTTTTTTCAGATTATTTTGCCAATCTTGATGACAAGTAATTAAATGGACATGGGCATTTAAGCGAACCCCTTGCAAACCAAGCGGATTTTTAATATTTAATTGACGATCCACCGCATATTCTTGTGGGATCACATGTAATAAAGAAACGCCTTCGGGCAATTTGATTGTACTCGCATTATATAAAGCGGAATCAACTTCATCTTGGGTCACCTCCGTTTCACCAATAGGAACAAATCCACTTTCATTTAAACTTTGAATATGCTCCCCGGTAATCGCTAAAGTAACACTCATGATTTGACAATCTGCCATTGATTCTGCAGCTTCAATCGCACGCTGAATAGCATTGACGACTGCATCTAAATCTGTAATGCTTCCACGGTCAATTCCCTTTGAGGGGCAGCTTCCCACGCCAAGTACATTCACCACGCCATCGGGTAAGACTTCCCCTACGACAGCTACAACTTTTGACGTTCCCACTTCAAGTCCGACAATTGCTTTTGTTTCAACTAGTTTTGCCATTATCTATTACACCCACCGAATTTTTATTTATCGACCATTCCCACCGCAGCGCCCGAGCTATACCGTAAATCCACATAGCCAATTCGTTTATTTTCCGATACTTCAATTTGTGGATAAATTGTCACAAAACGCTCCAATTTTGATTTCCATGCGCCTCGCCCAAGTTTCAGTACTATATCATTATCAAGAGTCACTTGCCATGCGCCCCGCTCGTCAATTGTGATGCCTTTTACGTTTAAATTTTTTGCTTTAAAGTCTGCATAAATCTGGTTCCAAGCTTCAAGTACTTTTAAGCTCTGGTAATCAGGCCCGCCTAAATAAGGTAATGTCTTATTTTTCAAACGTTCCATTGGCAACTGAAAAACTGTCCCATCTTTTGTAACGAACTCTGTTTTATTCCAAATTGCCACCGGCATATACTCCGTCAACCAAATACTCAGACGATTAGGCCAAACCTTACGAACAACCGCCCCTTTCACCCAAGGTAACGTTTCCAGCTGTTCTTGAACAGCCTTAACATCTTGTCCCCAAAAACCTTTTAGATCCCCCATTTTCAGAAGTACGTCTTTCACATCCGCATAATCCGTAAATTCTGTTTTCCCGACTAATGCATAGGCAGTAATCGGCTTTGAATCAAAACTTTCTAACCAATCCTGCCAATTTGAATAAACGAAATAGCCAACCCCGACACACAATAGCACAATCAACAAGCGAATTTGTATAAGATATTTAAAGGTTGATTCACCATATCGAACATTTGACGTACTTTTGCGTTTCAGTACATTCATTACGCACTCAGCTCCAAAATTTTCACAACCAGTTGTTCAAAAGAAATGCCCACTGTCGCCGCTGATTTAGGAAATAAGCTATGGCTTGTCATCCCCGGATTAGTATTAACTTCAACTAAACGAAAATCACCTTTTGCATCACACATCACATCAATACGACTCCACCCTCGGCACCCTACTGCATCATATGCCCGTTTCACTAATACAGCTAATTCCTGCTCACGTTCGGGTGTCAAGCCGGCAGGGCAAAAATACTGGGTATTATCGGAAATATATTTTGCCTCGTAATCGTAAAACTCACCTTCAGGTACAATACGTACTGCCGGTAACACTTGCTCACCTAAAACCGGTACGGTCAATTCATCACCTGCAAGCCATTCTTCAATCAGGATAGTATTATCAAATTTAAGTGCAAATTCGACCGCACTTTTCAGATCTTCTTCACGGCTAACCTTTGTTAATCCTACGCTCGATCCTTCTAATGAAGGTTTAACCATTAAGGGTAAACCTAATTTTTCCACAATTGCTTTCGTATCTAACTGCTCAATAGTCTCGCGTGTTACCACTTCCATATCAGCCACAGGTAAACCAAAGGCTTTCCATAACATTTTGGTACGCATTTTATCCATCGTTAACGCGGATGCCATCACGCTACAACCGGTATAGGGTAAACCAATTTGCTCCAACAACCCCTGCATCGTACCGTCTTCACCGCCCCGACCATGCAAAATATTGAATACACGATCAAAACCGTCTTTTTTAAGATTTGCCACATTATATTCTTTCGGATCAATCGGATGAGCATCATAACCTTGAGCGATAAGAGCGTCTAATACTGCTTTACCGGAATTTAACGAAACCTCACGTTCAGCAGATGTTCCTCCTAATAAAACAGCTATTTTTTCTTGTTTTAAATTCATCTTTTTATCCTACCATTATAATTTTTTGTTACGATTTGGCTTTTCATATATGAACATTAATTCATATCACAACATTAATTTTTCCAAGATTCGGCTAAATTACGAGAAATTTTACTCACGCTCCCCGCCCCTTGTGCCAATACCAAATCACCATCTTGAATAATTTGATCAAGTACCTCACCTAATTGTTCGGTATCAGAAACTAAAATCGGATCAACCTTTCCTAAATTACGGATTGAGCGACAGAGTGCTTTGCTGTCTGCCCCAACAATTGGCGATTCGCCGGCAGCATAGACATCTAGCATAATGAGCGCATCCACTTGTGAAAGGACTTGAACAAAATCATCAAATAAATCACGGGTACGTGAATAACGGTGCGGTTGGAAAATCATCACAACACGTTTCCCCACCCAGCCTTCACGGGCTGCCTTAATCGTGACCCCAACCTCCGTCGGGTGGTGTCCATAATCATCCACTAGACGAACTTTTCCATTTGGACGAATAAATTCACCTAATTGATCGAAACGACGCCCTGCACCTTGGAAATCGGCGAGAGCTTCCAAAATTGCTTCATTACCAATCCCTTCCTCTTTTGCTACTGCAAGTGCCGCTGTTGCATTTAACGCATTATGTTTACCCGGTACATTTAACAACACATTAATACGTTCGCCATTCGGACAAATGACTACATAATGTCCTTGGAAACCGGTTTGTTCATAATCCTCTATTCGATAATCAGCGTTCTCATTAAAACCATAAGTCACCACTTGTCGTCCTACTCTTGGCACTAATTCCATCAATACCGGATCATCGGCACACATTACCGATAAACCATAGAAGGGCAAATTGTGTAGAAATTTCACATAAGTGGCTTTCATTTTTTCAAAATCGCCTTCATAAGTATCCATATGATCCGGCTCCATATTGGTCACTACCGATACCATAGGTTGCAAATGTAAGAAGGACGCATCACTTTCATCCGCTTCCGCTATTAAATAACGACTTACACCAAGATGTGCATTTTTTCCGGCTGATTTCACTAACCCACCATTGACAAATGTTGGGTCTAATTTCGCTTGGGTATAAATCATTGAAATCATCGCAGTCGTGGTTGTTTTTCCATGGGTTCCAGCCACTGCAATACCGTGGCGGAAACGCATAATTTCTGCCAACATTTGCGCTCGCTGAATAACAGGAATACGTTTTTGTGTTGCGGCAATAAGTTCAGGATTATCCTCACAAATCGCACTGGATACCACCACAACGCTTGCCCCCTCAATATTTGAGGCTGAATGTCCAATAAAAACCTTAGCCCCGGCTTGTACAAGACGTTGCGTCACCACGCTATCGGCAATATCCGAGCCTGAAATTCGATAACCTTCATTTAAAAGAATTTCAGCAATACCACTCATACCTGCACCGCCAATGCCAATAAAATGAATTTGTTGAACACGTCGCATTTCGGGGATTATTTTTCTAATTTCTTCGTAAGAATGTTTCATTTTCTTTTCCTTATATCCTTTAATAAAAATTGTCACCTTTTCCAAAAGTGCGGTCAAAATTCCAAAGGATTTTTATATTATTTTGCATTTTCAATAATCACGTCAGCAACACGCTGTGTAGCAAATGGTGTGGACATGGTCTTGGCTTTCATTGCCATTTGTAAAAGCTCATTTCGAGTAAAATTCTGCAAATAATTAATCAAAATTTCAGGTGTTAAATCGGCCTGTTCCACAATTTTAGCCGCCCCTACATCAGCGAGATATCTGGCATTAAGGTATTGTTGTTTGTCCTTATGCTGAAATGGAACAAAAATTGCTGCCGCCCCTACTGCCGCAATTTCACACACGGTTAAGGCTCCTGAACGACAAATTACAACATCCGCCCATGAATAAGCCTCAGCCATATCATCAATAAATTCTGTTATTTTTACTTGCGATGCATTTTCACCATAGCGCGCCATCACACTTTCGACCATACCTTTCCCGACTTGATGGCGAACCTCTAATTTACTTGCTAGTTGTTCAACCACTTTTGGCAATGTGTGGTTCAATACACGCGCCCCCTGACTACCGCCCACCACTAGCACTCTTAGTTTTTCACTACGGTCAGCAAAACGCACCTCAGGTATAACCATATTAAAGAAATCCTGACGAACCGGATTCCCAACCACTTCAGCATTTGGAAATGCATTAGGAAAACCTTGTAATACACGAGTTGCAATTTTGGCAAGCCATTTATTTGTTAAACCCGCAATTGCATTCTGTTCGTGTAAAATAATGGGTACCCCACAAAGTTTTGCTGCCACACCACCCGGCCCGGAAACATAACCGCCCATACCAAGCACCGCATCAGGCTTTTCCTCTTGAATAATTTTTTTCGCTTGAAGCACTGCCCGAAAAATAGCATAAGGTGCCGTAAGTAGTGCTTTAATCCCTTTACCACGTAAACCGGAAATTTGAATAAAACGGAGCGGAATACCATGCTTAGGGACAATTTGGGCTTCCATTCGATCTTTTGTCCCCAACCAACAAATATCCCACCCCTGCTTTTGTAAAGTTTGCGCTACCGCAACAGCAGGAAAAATATGACCTCCCGTTCCCCCAGCCATAACTAATAATTTTTTCTGTTTATTCATTTTTATTCCTAATCGTCACGCAAGTGTGCTTGTCCACCATGTTGTAAACGGTTTTCGTGGTCAATACGAAGCAAAATACCAATGGTGGCCGACATAATCATAATACTCGAACCGCCGTAACTCACTAATGGGAAAGTCAACCCTTTCGTTGGCAACATCCCAAGTGCCATTCCTAAATTCACAAAACCTTGGAAGAAAATCCAAAAACCGATACCAAAGGCAAAAAATCCTCGGAAACGCTGTTCTAACAACAACGATTCACGCCCGATTTTTAGTGTTCGGAATACTAATAATCCTAATAAAAACACGACGACTAAAATACCGATAAACCCGAATTCTTCACCAATAATTGCCATAATAAAATCCGTATGCGCTTCCGGTAAGTAATCTAATTTTTGAATAGAGTTACCGAGCCCCTCTCCCGTAATTTCTCCACGACCAAATGCCATCAGTGAATTGGTAAGTTGGAAACCTTTTCCATAAGGATCTTTAAAAGGCTCTAGAAAACCAATAAAACGGTTAAAACGATAAGATTCGGAAATGACTAACCATATAAATAATAATGTACCGGTTCCAATTAAACCGATAAATTGCCAAAAGTTTGCGCCAACAATAAAAAGCATCCCAAAGGTAATCACAAACAATACCACGGTACTACCTAAATCTGGTTGTTTCAGTAAGAAAACTCCCAGTACGCCCATTACAATAAAGGGTTTAAAAGCACTTAGCTTATTTACCCGCACCTCATCATAACGTCGGGTAAAATAACCGGCTAAAAAACAGGTTAGTGCAAGTTTAGCAAACTCTGCCGGTTGGAAATTAAGGATTCCGAGGGAAATCCAACGTTTTGCACCATTTACAGATGAGCCCACAATGAGTACAGCAATCAGCAAAGCGATGGCCAGGAAAAAGATATTTACATGCCATTTTTCCCATTTCTGGGTGGAAATTTGCATGGTGAAATAGCAAGTCAAAAGAGAAAGAGAAACATAAAGTGCATCACGTTTTGCAAAATAAAAAGCATCATTAAATAATCTTGAACTATAAGGGATAGAAGCAGATGTTACTGCAACCAAACCAACAATTAATAAAATTACAAAAAGCAAGAATAATGCCCGATCATATAGCAATCCTTGAGGCGTAATTCGAGTCCAATCATCAAGATTGTGTTTAATTTTCTGAATAAATTCCATCGTTCTATTTATTAATTTAATTTTGCTAAACGGCTAAATTCCTCACCACGCTTTTCAAAAGAAGCAAACTGATCAAGACTTGCACAAGCCGGTGACAATAATACGATATCACCGGTTTTTAGTGTTGGGCGTAAAAACTCAATCGCTTGTTCCATGGTTTCAAACAAATAGCCTTGCGAAGAAAGTTTTACTAATTCCGCCCCATCACGACCAAAACAATAACAAATAATATGGGGTTGATTAATCAAGGTTGCCAATTCTGAAAAATCAGCGCCTTTACCATCTCCCCCTAGTAACAAATGCAATTTGCCTTCTACAAATAACCCCGTCAGTGCGGCGATAGTACTACCAACATTTGTTGCCTTAGAATCATTGATCCAGCGTACCCCATTTGCGTTATGCACCAGTTGAAAACGGTGATCCAAGCCTTTAAAGTGACGAAGTGTGGTACGAATTGCTTCTAGATCTATCCCTACCGATTGTGCTAACGCCGTTGCCGCAAGAATATTCATATAATTATGCCGCCCAACAAGCCCCACGTCTTCGCAAGGTAAAAGCACCTCATTTTTCACCATTAAATACTGTTTACCTTTTTCTGTTCTGATCCAATAATCCCCATGATGTTCTGCAAAAGACAAAATCTGTTCTGCTTGATTTTCACCTTCGCCAACAGTTAGTTGATCTTCGCCATTCACAACGGCGACATCCGCATTCTGATAGATACGTAATTTGGCTTGGCGATATTCTTCCAAATTCTCGTAACGATCCATATGATCTTCTGTCACATTTAGCACCGTTGCTGCGGAGGCTTTTAAGCTATAAGTCGTTTCTAACTGGAAACTTGATAATTCCAACACATAAAGCTCATCATCTTCTTTTAATAACGATAAAGCGGGAATACCGATATTTCCCCCCATTCCCACTTTTATGCCTGCCGACTTTGCCATTTCATACACGAGTGTCGTTACCGTGCTTTTACCATTTGATCCTGTAATTCCCACGATAGGTTTAGTCGCAGCTCGGCAGAATAATTCAATATCACCGATAACTTCCACGCCGGCAGAAAGTGCGGTCTGAATTTCCGGTGTTTTTACCGAAAGTCCTGGGCTGATAATGATTATATCGCTTTCATTCAACCACTGTTGATTTAACCCTCCCGTGTGAAGCGGAATATTTTTGGCAAGTTTATCAGCACCTAGCGGATTTTTTCTCGTATCCATAACACGAATATTGGCATGTTGAGATTGGAGATAATCAACACAAGATAAGCCTGTCTTACCTAGACCAATAACCGTAATCGTTTTATTTTGGTAATGACTCATTTTATTTCTTCTTTTTTGATTCTTTATAATGATTCGGTCAGGTTTCGGTTAAAGTTAACTTCCCTCAATAAGGACAGAGCGAAACCCAATAAATATCAACGTAGTTTTAGTGTGACCAGTCCCATCAATACTAATATCAACGAAATGATCCAGAACCGAATAATCACTCTTGGTTCCGGCCAACCTTTCAATTCAAAATGATGATGAATAGGCGCCATGCGGAAAATACGCTGTTTACGCAACTTATAAGAGCCAACTTGTAGAATTACAGAAAGTGCCTCAACCACAAACACACCGCCCATAATCACTAATAAGAACTCTTGACGAACTAAAATTGCAACAACACCTAATGCACCACCTAATGCTAATGAGCCCACATCCCCCATAAACACTTGTGCAGGATAAGTATTAAACCAAAGAAAACCTAACCCAGCCCCAACAATTGCGGTACAAAATACAACAACCTCTGAGCTATATTTAATGTAAGGAATGTGTAAGTATCCAGCGAAATTTACATTCCCTGTTGCCCATGCGATCAATGCAAACGCCCCTGCGACCAATGCGGTCGGCATAATTGCCAAACCATCTAGTCCATCGGTTAAATTTACTGCATTCCCCGTACCAACAATCACAAAATAAGATAGCACAATATAAAACAAGCCTAATTGAGGCATAATATCTTTAAAGAAAGGAACAACTAAACGAGTTGCATCAGTATCATGTCCAAGCCAGTACAACCAAATAATCACTACCAGCGCCACAACTGACATCCAAAAATATTTCCAACGAGCAATTAGACCATCCGTATTTTTTCGAGTAATTTTACGATAATCATCAACAAAACCGATTGCCCCATAACCAAATAATACAAATAGACAAACCCACACATAGGGATTGGTTAAATTTGCCCAGAGTAGTGTACTGACACCAATGGAAAAAAGGATCATCACGCCCCCCATCGTTGGCGTGCCTTTTTTAGCAAAGTGGCTTTCCGGACCGTCGTTACGTACCTCTTGGCCAAATTTTAAAATTTGCAAGCGTTTAATAACTTTTGGGCCAATCCAAAGTGAAATAATCAGTGCGGTCAATAACGAAAGAATTGCGCGCACGGTAATATATGAGATTGCGTTAAACGCCGTTTCATAACGAACAAGAAATTCAGCAAGCCAAACTAACATTTAATTTTATCCTTTAATGAATAAATCACATCTTCCATTTTCATTGAACGGGAACCTTTTCCTAGTACCACAACATATTGATCTTGTTTCAATTTTTCCTCAATAAGCGGAACCAAGAAATCTACCATTTCGGCTTTATCGACAAAATGTTTTCCCAAAACAGCCTCAGAAATGACCGCACTTTCATTGCCAAAAGAGCAAACTAAATCCAAAGCAGCCTCCTTAGCGTACAGCCCTACTTTACGATGAATATCAAGAGAATCTTCGCCCAACTCTTTCATATCCCCCACACATAAAATACGGAAGGCCGGATAATTTTTGAGTACATCAATTGCCGCACACAGTGAATCTTGATTCGCATTATAGGTATCATCTAATAGGAGCAAATTGTGATTAACTTGAATAGGGAACAAACGACCTTTTACCTGAGAACGTTGCTCTAATCCCTTTTTTACATCCGTTAAAGCCGCCCCCACATTCATTGAAAGTGCGGTCGCTGCCAAGGCATTTTTTACGTTATGTACACCTAAATAAGGTAAATTAATTTCAACTTTTCCTTTCGGTGAAACTAATGTAAAACTCGAACCTTGTTCATGATATTGAAGATTTTCAGCGTAAAAATCCTTTCCGTTAAAATATTGGATCGGATGCTCACCTATTTCTTTTTGCCAAATATCAAGGTAATTATGCTCTGCATTGATAATCGCAATACCATTAGATGTTAATCCCCTATAAATTTCACCTTTAGCCTTTGCAACCCCCTCTAGAGAGCCAAAGCCTTCTAAATGAGCAGGAGCAATATTATTGATCAGTGCCACATCAGGCTGAGCAAGCTTTGCCGTATAATCAATTTCACCTTGATGATTTGCCCCTAGTTCAATGACCGCAAAACGGTGTTTTTCTTCTAAACGTAACAAAGTGAGCGGTACTCCAATATCATTATTGAAATTGCCTTGAGTGAAAAGTACCGCTTCCGGATTTCCTACGGCTTGTTGCAAAATACTCGCTGTCATTTCTTTTACAGTCGTTTTACCGGAAGACCCTGTCATTGCCACTGTACGAGGGTTAATTTTTTCACGCAACCATTTAGCCAATTGCCCCAATGCCAACCGAGTATTCTCAACCACAAGTTGTGGAATATGAATCGTAGGATCGGCTTTCTGAACGACCAAAGCAGTAGCCCCCTGTGCTACTGCTTGATGAAGATACTGATGAGCATCAAATGTTTCGCCTTTTAATGCAAAAAACACGTGATTTGGCACAGATTGACGTGTATCCGTATTGATATTCTCAACAACAATCTGCCCATTACCCATCAACGAAGCATTAACAACTTCAGCAAGTTGTTGCGTGGTTAAATTAATCATAAATAAGTCAAATACGTTTATTGATTTAAGTAAAACATGACGGTTTCTTGATCAGAAAAATGCAAAGTTTCGTTACCAATAATTTGATACTCTTCATGCCCTTTTCCTGCAATCACAATCAGATCATTTTCACCCGCACCTTGAATCGCAAATTCAATAGCCTGCTCACGATCAGAAATTAAGCCTACTTTATTCATATCGCTAAAACCGGCAACAATATCAGCTTCAATCTTATCAGGATCTTCTGTACGGGGATTGTCTTTGGTCACAATAATCATATCCGCAAATTGCTCTGCGACCTTTGCCATTAACGGGCGTTTACCTATATCACGATCACCGCCACAACCAAAAATACACCAAAGTTTTCCTGTGCAATGTTCACGTGCAGCAATAAGCGCCTTCTCTAACGCATCCGGTGTATGCGCATAGTCAACAATAACAGCTGGTTTTCCGTTTACTTTAATCATTTCCATTCTTCCACGAACTCCTTTTAATTTTGAAATATGACTTATTAAGTCATCCAATGAATAACCCAATGCCAATAACGTTGCCATTACCAGCAACAGATTACTCACATTAAATGCCCCAATTAATGGGCTATTTAACGTTCCATTTCCCCAACTGGATTCAAAATCAATGATTGCACCTTCTTGGGTAAAATTCACTGATGTCGCTTTTAACCATTTCTCAGTCTTTGGTTGAAAATTTACATGAATACTGACAGCAATACCCTTTGGTAATTCATCTAACCATGCAGCACCAACAGAATCATCCGCATTCACAACTTTCAGTTCGGGATTTAGTTCAAAAAGAAAACGTTTTTTAGCTTGAGCATAGTTTTCCATGGTTCCGTGATAATCTAGATGATCACGGCTTAAATTAGTAAAAATTGCGGCGTTAAAATCAAGTGCTTCTACACGATGTTGAACTAAGCCGTGGGAAGATACCTCAATCGCAGCAAAATCCGCCCCTGCCTCAACAAACGAAGCAAGTGAAGATTGAATTTCAACAGGTGACCCGGTAGTATTTTTAGCTTCAACAATGTGCCCTAATAATCCGTTTCCAATTGTTCCCATCACCGCAGGTTTATGCCCTAACTGTTGAACCCACTGTGCTAACAACTGAGAAACTGTCGTTTTTCCATTTGTACCTGTTACCCCAACAAGGGTCAATTTTTTAGAAGGATAATCATAAAACTTATCCGCAATTTCAGATAACTTTGCCGATAAATTATCGTAGTAAATAACCGGTACCTGCTGTTGATATTTTATACGTAGATGCTCATCTACCGAATCGGTTTCAGCGACAACCGCACTTGCCCCAGCTAAAATGGCTTGTTCAATAAAGCGAGTTGCGTCAACTTGTTGCCCTTTTATTGCAACAAATAAATCACCGGCTTTCACTTTTCGGCTATCTAAAACCAATTCATGAATATCAAGTTCCGGAAGTGACGGCAAATTAAAAAGTGCAGTTAATTTTTTCATTGTTTTTCCTTAATTTACCCGTTCTACTTGATTTTGTTCAACTTTACGAGGTGTAATACGAACTGTACGTTTTGCGGTTTTTTCTGTGCTTTCAGCATCCGGTGCAATACCATTTGTACGCAAGGCATAACCCATAATACTTGAGAATACCGGTGCAGATACTGCGCCCCCATAATATTGTCCGGCTTTTGGATCATTAATTAAAATAACAAGCGCATAACGCGGATCACTAATTGGCGCAACACCTGCGGTAAATGCGACATATTTATTCACATAACGACCATTTTCAATTTTACGTGCGGTACCGGTTTTCACGCCCACTCGGTATCCCTCTACCATAGCCCGTTTATTTTTGACCGCAACTTGTTCTAGCATATTCACAATTTCTTTTGTCGTTTTCTCAGAGAAAACCCGTTGCCCAATCACAGGCGGATCAACTTTGGTAATAGAAAGAGGGCGATAAATGCCAAAACTTCCCAATGTAGCATAGGCTCGCGCCATTTGTAATGGCGTTGCAGTAATACCATAGCCATAGGCAACGGTTGCCCGATCAATATCAGCCCAACGTTTACGATTAGCATTTAGCAAACCCGCTTGCTCTCCGATCAATCCCAAATCGGTCGCTTTCCCTAAACCGGCAGATTGATAGGTTTCCATCAATGCGCTTGGCGGCATACGTAAAGCAAGGCGACTCACACCACGGTTACTAGAGTTAATTAAAATTTCATCTAATGTTTGCTGGGCTCGGGGAGCAACATCCATAATTTCTTTTCCGCTTACAACAAAAGACCCCGTATTAATCACCTCATTACGTTTCACGACACCTCGTTGAAGTGCGGTCAAAACCACAAAAGGTTTTACCGTAGATCCCGGTTCAAAGACATCAGTGATCGCACGATTACGCATAAGTTCGGCTTTAACCCCAACACGATTATTCGGGTTATAAGAAGGCGCATTTGCCATAGCCAGCACTTCACCTGTTCTGACATCAACAAGCACAGCAGTACCTGATTCAGCTTTATTTTCAGTCACGGCTTTTTTAATTTCACGATACACCATAGATTGCAACTTTTCATCAATACTCAACGTCACATCTTGGGCATCGTATTTTTTCTGATCGGCAATATGTTCAACCACATTTCCACGCTTATCCTTACGGACTAAACGTGCCCCATCTTTCCCAACAAGCATAGAATTAAAGCTCTTTTCAATGCCTTCAATGCCATTACCATCAATATCGGTATAACCAATTAGATGTGCAGTCTCCTCTACCCGAGGATAAAAACGTCTTGGCTCATTTTCTAAAGAAATGCCCTTAATTTTTAACTCTCTAACATATTGTGCTTTACCGGCTTCAACTTGACGGGCTAAATATAAAAAGCCTGATTTTGGATTTTTCTCAATTTTTTTTACTAACTCGTTATAACTGATACCCAATACTTCAGCGAGAGCCTTAATTCGTTCTTTGTCATTAAGAGAACCTTCTTTAAAGATACGTTTAGGATCTGCCACAACCGCACTCATCGGCACGCTGACAGATAATAATTGACCGTTACGATCTAAAATTGAACCACGAACAGAAAGAACTTCATCTTTACGTAAGGAGCGCTTATCCGCTTCACCGGAAAGAATATCGGAATTAATGGATTGAACATAAGCGGCACGAGTAACCAATGCAACTAATCCTAAAAAAATAGCACCTGTCGCAATAATATAACGCCCACGTAAAAAACACTTCTCAAACACCGTTTTAGGCTTATTGGATTTTACTGCCGTTGTGGATGTTGCGAGTTTTCTAATCGTCTTTTTAGATTTATTTGATTTTTTTGGCGAATTAAACCGAACCATTTATTATTATCCTATTCCAACTACTATGCTTACTCCAAAATTACAACCTCTTGGTCACTCTCAATTCTTTTCATTTTTAATGTCCCAATTGCGATAGATTCAACTCTTGTACTATCACCCTCCGTTGCCTCTTGCAATTGCAGATTCCGGTATTCATCCTCTAGTGCTTGATGTTGTAAAATCAACTGACCGTTTTCAGATATTAATCCTCGGGTTTGATGTGTCACCCAAATCGTCGCTATCGCAGAAATTAAAATCAGCGATAACAGTAAGATAGCTAATTTATTAGATGAAAATAAATCTTCCACTAAAATATTTTGTAAAGGGTAACGCTCGCTGTTCTCTAACATTTTTTCCTCTAACTTAGTTTTTCCGCAATGCGTAATACCGCACTTCTTGAACGAGGATTAGTTTGAATTTCTACTTCTGATGGCTGAATTGCTTTACCAATTATCTTTAATTTTTGATTTCGTTGAATTTGATCTTCCCGTAGAGGCAAACCTTTAGGAATCGGCTCCCCTTTACTTTGTTTTTTCATGAAATGTTTAACCATTCGATCTTCTAAAGAATGGAAGCTAATGATTGATAAACGCCCTTCGGGTGCAAGCATATCCAAGGCAGAATTTAACACACTTTCTAACTCATCCAGTTCAGAATTAATAAAGATTCGGATTGCTTGAAAACTACGGGTAGCTGGATGCTTATATTTATCTTTAAAAGGCACAACTTGTGAAATTAATTCGGCTAATTGAGAAGTACGAGATAAACATTCTCCACCATTTTTGACCGCACTTTTATTGTATTCTACGATAGCGGCTGCAATGCGTTTAGCAAAACGCTCTTCACCAAAGGTTTTTAATACCCAAGCCAAATCGTCCTCTGAAACTTGTTTTAACCACTCAGCAGCGGATAAACCTTGGGTTGGATCCATACGCATATCCAATGGACCGTCTTTCATAAAACTAAAGCCACGCTCAGCCTCATCAAGCTGTGGGGAAGACACGCCAAGATCGAGCAAAATACCATCGACTTTGCCTACCAAATCTAATTTTTCACAGATATCGGGAATATGAGAGAAACTGTTATGTTCAATATGAAAACGGGCATCTTGTATTTTTAACGCTTCAGCAATCGCTCGGGGATCACGGTCAACCCCAATGAGCCGCCCCTGTTGAGAAAGTTTTGAGAGGATTAAACGAGAATGCCCACCACGTCCAAACGTACCATCAATATAAATACCATTTTCTTTCAAAGCCAAACCTTCCACAGCTTCATGAAGTAGAACCGTGGTATGTTCCGGTGAAGAAAAGGGATGTTGCGTAGTCATAAACGTTAGTTAATAAAAAATAAATTGGGGGAAAAGATAATTCGGTGCAAAGCACCGATTATCCTGCTAGTGCTGCTGTTCTTTTTCTAATTTAATTTAGAGTGACAGCATATTTAAATTCGAGTCCATTGCAAATTCAGCGGTTCCTGCCACAGCAATATCTTCTTCAATTTGAGCGTTCCATTCAGAATCGCTCCAAATTTCAAATTTATTTAATTGCCCAACCAACATTAAACCTTTCTCTAATTTTGCATGCTGGCGCAATGGACCACTAAGTAGAATACGCCCCTGGGCATCCATTTCACATTCTGTGGCATAACCAAGCATCACACGCTGTAAACGTCGTTGATTGGGATCAAAATTGGATAATGAGAGGAGTTTTTGCTCAATCTTTTCCCATTCATCTAAAGGGTAAAGTAACAAACAAGGCTGACGAATATCGACAGTACAAACCATTTGACCTTGATTTTTTTCAATGATTTCAGCACGATAGCGAGTCGGGATTGCAACCCGTCCCTTAGAATCTAAATTTACCGCTGCCGCACCACGAAACATTTTTTAAGCCTTTAAAATTAAAACTTTGGAAAAATCACCACAAAAAACCACTTTTCACCACTTGTTTGTAAGTTTATCGGTTGTAAGGCAAAGTTGCAAGCTATTCCAATGTAAAATGCGGTAAATTTTTAGCAAGAAAAAAACCGTCCAAGTTTTCACTTGAACGGTTTTATTAACCTTGAAAATTTATCACTTTGTTGTGTTTACATAAGCTTCTTCATCACTCTCACCTAATGGTTTTAACAAGGTGAAGAATAGTACGATACACACAACCGTTGTTGCCAAGCCAAGATACACGGATAATTGATAATCTAGATTGAAGCCAATTTTATTGTAGTACAAGTAAGTGGCACATACCGTAGTAATAAACCAAGCCGGAATAGAGGCAACCCAGTGGAATTTATGATAGCGATATAAATACGCTGCCGCAGTCCATAACATTACCATTGCAGTCATTTGGTTTGCCCAAGTGAAGTAACGCCATAAGAGACTAAAATCGATCGTTGATACAAAATACCCTAATACAAACAATGGAACCGCAATCACTAAACGCTTGGAAAGAGAACGTTGATCAATATTGAAGATTTCTGCTAATTGCAAACGTGCTGCGCGGAATGCTGTATCACCGGATGTAATTGGAAGCACAACCACACCTAGTACAGCGAAGATACCGCCAATAAATCCTAGGAAATGCAACGAACTGTCATATACAACTTTAGACGGGGAACCTGCTGAAATCGCATCTTGTAATGCTTGTGGATTTTCATAGAATGCCAGCCCAACCATACACCATACTAATGCAATAATTCCCTCTGTAATCATTGCCCCATAGAAAATAAAACGACCTTCACTCTCATTTTCTGCACAACGAGCCATTAACGGTGTTTGTGTTGCATGGAAACCGGATAGTGCGCCACAGGAAATGGTTAAGAACAGTAACGGCCAAATCGGCACATCACCTTTCACTTGGAAATTTTGTGCAAATTTTTCCCATGTTAACCCCTGTCCGTCAGCATTAACAGTACGGAAAAATTCAATTGGATCGACCGCACTGAAATGAGCCGATACCAAACCATATACCATTCCCACAGACATAAAGAGCAATAAAGCTCCAAAAAGTGGATAAATTCGACCAATAATCTTATCAATTGGCAATAAAGTGGCAAGAATGTAGTAAGCGAAAATAATCACAGTCCAGACAGCAACAACTGTCGCTTTATCCATTCCCCATACTTTTACACCTCCGGCTTCTACAGCCTGATGAACGGCCTCGGCATCGCCCAATTGTAATGCGCCTTGAGAAGCACCGAGTACATCCATGGTAATCGTCCCCATTAATTGTGCTGGGCTTGCAACGAATACAACACCAACCAATAATAACAGCACTAATGCGAGAATATTGATAAATACTTTTACAGGACGACCTAAAAATTTACCGGCCAAGTAAGGCATTGTTGCGCCACCATGGCGAATACTTAACATTCCACAAAAATAGTCATGTACTGCACCGGCAAAAATACAACCGATCACGATCCAAAGCATGGCAACCGGCCCGTATAATGCCCCAAGAATCGGTCCGAAAATAGGGCCTGTTCCTGCAATATTTAATAACTGAATTAACCAAATTTTGGTTTTAGACATTGGCATATAATCCACGCCATCATTGATTTGATAAGCCGGCGTTTGACGCTTAGGATTAATGACAAAGATTTTTTCGATAATTTTTCCATAAATAAGATAGCCAAGAATCAAAATGGCTACACAGAAGAAAAACCACAACATAGAAGCACCTCAAGAAATAATCATACGGTTGTTTAAAACGCTCTAAACAAGCCGGGGTATTCTATGCTAAATTCCACTAAACAAAAAATTTAATTTACGAAATTTCCACAAAATTGTGATAAATATCACATTAACTGCTACTTCAATTTTAACGATAAAATAATATCTTACAAATAATACCTAATAAGGATTAAAAAATGGCTCTTACCCTCTGTCCTGAATGTCGAAAAAAAATTATCGAATACGCAAAAACTTGCCCAAATTGTGGATTCTCTTTTAAGCAAGAAGATTTGGAAATCTATAAACAAAAATTAGAAGAAAGACGTCTGCAAAATGCAGAAATTAACCGAAAAAGCACAAAATTACACTTAATTTGGTTTTGCATATTTGCCTTATTCATTCTCATTGCAAGTTTCATTACTCAACCATAAAAAATGGGTTGCAACCGCAACCCACTGATTCTCTTAAAATACTGACCGCCCTTTACGCTTTTTTTATATCCAAACGTTCAAAAGAGAGAACTTTGTTTTCAAGTTTACGCAATAATAACGTTGCGACCCCGGTAATCACTAGGTAAATACCACCAGCAATACCATAAATTGTGAGAGCATCATATTCCGTGCCGTAAAGCTGACGAGCATATCCCATAATATCCATAATCGTAATCGTTGATGCCAACGCCGTTCCCTTAAATACCAAAATAATTTCATTACTATAAGAAGGCAATGCCCGTTTTAATGCGTAAGGAATCAAAATTTTCAATGTTTGCACTCGGCTTAACCCTAATGCTACACAACCTTCCCATTGCCCTTTTGGAATAGCTTTGACCGCACCATGAAACAATTGCGTTGAATAAGCCGCACTGTTTAATGCCAATGCTAAAGCGGCACAAAACCAAGCGTTCGATAATAGCTGCCAAAAAGGGCTCTTCACTATCCATTCAAATTGACCCGGGCCGGCATAAATCAGGAAGAATTGTACAAGCAATGGCGTGCCGGTAAACAAAGTTAGGTATAAATTGACCGCACTTTTTATCCATCTCTTTTCCATAGAAAGTAAAAATGTGAGGAATAAGGCTAGGAAAAAAGCAATGAATAGTGAAACCACAGTCAGCAATAAACTCGTTGGAATTCCCTGTGCAATGACTGATAAATATTCCTGAAACATTATTTTACTCCTCTCTCAAAGCGGGTAAAACGTCTCTCTAGACGATGAATACCAAACTGACTGATTAATGTCACCGCCAAATAAATTAACGCCGCAATACCATACCAAGTAAAGGGTTGATGGGTATTAGTATTAATTAACTGTGCTTGACGCATTAAATCATCGACACCGATAAGGGAAATTAATGCAGTATCTTTCAATAATACCAACCATTGATTGCTTAACCCCGGCAGGGCATGACGCCAAACTTGCGGCATAACAATATGAATGAAGGTATAGCTTTTGTTTAATCCCAATGCGACTCCCGATTCCCACTGACCTTTGGGAATAGCCTGAATCGCACCACGCAACGTTTGTGAAGCATAGGCCGCAAAAATAAGGGATAACGCAAATACCCCACAGCCAAATGCCCCAAACTCAATGTATTCGCCAGTCAACATTTCGATAATTTCCGTTGAACCGAAATACACAAGTAAAACAACAAGAATTTCCGGTAATCCCCGCAATAATGCGACAAAAACCGCCATCGGTTTCCCGACTAATCGATTGGCTTCCAATAAAGCGAATATCACGCTCAATAACAGACCAACCACCAAGGAACAAACTGCAAGCCCTAGTGTCATTAGGGCTGCCGTAAACATTAGAGAAAGAAAATCAGCAAACATAGATTACTTCGTCATCCATTTATCATAGATTTTTTGGTATTCACCATTTGCTTTAATTGCCGCTAAACCTTTATTTAAACTTTCGGCAAGTATTTTATTTGATTTATTCATAGCAATGCCTAATCCATTACCAAAATATTTTTTGTCAGTCACTTTCTCACCGACAAATTGAATGTCAGGCTCTTTATTAATCATATCAGCCAATACCGCAGTATCACCAAAAATAATGTCGATACGCCCATTTTTTAAATCTAAAATCGCATCTTGTAAACTCGCATAGGCTTTTGGAGCATATTGTTTTGTTTCAGCGACTGTATATTGTTGGAAGGTGGTACCATTTTGCACACCAATATTTTTTGCTGTTTCTAACGTGGCTTTACCTTTTAACGCCACATAGCTTGCCGTGCTGTCATAGTAAGCATCCGAAAATAACACTTGTTTTGACCGCACTTCGGTAATATCCATCGCAGAAATCGCTGCATCAAAACGTTTTGCTTTTAAACTTGGAATTAATGCATCAAAAGCTTCACCTTTAAATTTACAGGTAGCTTTAATTTCGTTACAGATTGCATTTGCAACATCCACATCAAAGCCAATGATCTCACCTTTTTCATTCGTAAATTCAAACGGGGGATAACTTGGCTCCATAGCGAAAGTAATATCCTGTGCATTGACCATTGTAGCGGATCCGAATAATACTGCTGTTAAAAGTAATTTTTTCATAGTTTCTCCTTATTTTTAATGGGAAAGATATTGTTTAAATTGCTCGGTTTGTGGATGTTCAAAGCAATCTGCAGAGCCCATTTCCACAATTTTGCCCTGTTCCATATATACCACTTTAGTTGCCACCTTTTGTGCGACATTCACTTCGTGAGTCACCACCACTTGTGTAATACCGGTTTGTTGTAACTCCTTAATAATATCAACTACTTGTGCAGTAATTTCCGGATCCAACGCTGCGGTTGGTTCATCAAATAGTAACACCTGCGGTTTCATCATCAATGCCCGAGCAATCGCCACCCGTTGTTGTTGCCCCCCCGATAAATGTAGGGGAAAACGATCAGCATATTCCTCCAAACGTAAACGTTTTAGTAACTCCATTGCTTCTGCTTTTGCTGTGGTTTCATTAATGTCCAACACTTTCATCGGCGCTTCAATTAAATTTTCAATCACGGTTAAATGTGGCCAAAGGTTATACTGTTGAAATACCATTCCTACATCTTGGCGTAACTGACGAATAGCTTTCGGATTAGCCGTTGCTTTTGATAAATCAAATTCATTATTGGCAATACTTAATTGCCCTGAGGTCGGCACTTCTAATAAATTCAAGGTTCGGATTAACGTACTTTTGCCTGCTCCACTTGGACCCAGTAATACCACGGTATCCCCTTCTTCCGCCTCCAAATTAATATCAAATAATGCTTGGGAAGCCCCATAGAAAAAGTTTAAATTTTTAACACGAATAGCCATTTCAATTCTCTATACTTGACAAGATGAACAAATATTACGTTTTTGTGCATATTTATGCAATAGTTTAAAATAAAAAAATCCCAAAATATTTTGGGATTTTACAAAATAGTATCAAAAGCAACCGCACTTTAGGCAACTTTTGCCATTTCAAACTCAATTAGCATCATCAATATATGGATCACTTTAATATGAATTTCTTGAATACGATCCGCATAACGGAAATGCGGTACACGAATTTCCACATCAGCAATCCCTGCCATTTTTCCTCCGTCTTTCCCCGTCATCGCAATCACTTTCATTCCTTTAGCTTTCGCGGCCTCAATGGCATTCAATACATTTTTAGAATTGCCTGATGTAGATAAACCAAATAACACATCGCCTTTTTGCCCCACAGCCTCGACATAACGTGAGAATACATAATCATAGCCAAAATCATTACTGACACAACTTAAATGGCTCACATCGGAAATTGCAATTGCCGGATAGCCCGGGCGATTTTCGCGGTAACGCCCAGTAAGTTCTTCCGCAAAATGCATCGCATCACAATGTGAACCGCCATTACCACAAGACAAAACTTTACCGCCTTGTTTGAAACAATCAGAAATTAACAGCGCCGCCTGCTGAATTAATTTAATATTATTCTCATCAGAGATAAATTTATTTAATACATCTTGCGCTTCCACAAGTTCTGCTTTGATTTGATCCAAGTACATTATTGCTCCTTTTAAGAAATGAGAAAATTTCGCAATATTCTATAGTAGATATCATCTTTTATCTAGGGTCAGAAAACCTTTGTTTTTACTCATCAAGTCTTATTTTCTCGATCAAGATCGCAAAACACGTTCAAAATACTTTAAAAAACAACCGCACTTTTTTAACCTTTATTCAGTTTTTGATCGATAAATTAAGAAGGGATCTTATGAACTTAGTCCTTGCGATTTTCATAATATTTTTTAGTATAAAAACTTACGCCAATATTGATGTGATGCTTTTGAAAAACTATGAAGGTCAAAATATTGAAGGCTGGGTGATGTCCGAAAAGCTTGACGGAGTCCGTGGTTATTGGGATGGGACACAACTATTAACACGTCAAGGGCAACCCTTGTCGCCACCTGCCTACTTTATTAAAGGATTTCCGCCTTTCGCCATTGATGGCGAGTTGTTTAGCGAACGCAACCATTTTGAAGACATATCCTCCATCACTAAATCCTTTAAAGGCGAGCACTGGGAAAAACTTAAGCTGTACGTATTTGATGTACCAAACGCAAAAGGAAATTTATTTGAACGGCTCAACATTCTAAAAACCTATCTTTCAACACAGCCTACGCCCTATATTCAAATCATTGAACAAATCCCTGTACGGGACAAAGCCCATTTGTATGAATTTTTAAAAGAAGTCGAAGCCCAACAAGGGGAAGGTGTGGTAGTCCGAAATCCTAATACGCCCTATGAACGAAAACGTAGTTCACAAATACTCAAATTGAAAACGGCTCACGATGAAGAATGTACCGTCATTGCTCACCACAAAGGTAAAGGGCAATTTGAAAATGTGATGGGATCATTAACCTGCAAAAATCATCGAGGAGAATTCAAAATCGGTTCAGGATTTAATCTTAATGAACGTGAAAATCCCCCATCAATAGGCTCGGTTATCACCTATAAATACCGAGGATTAACAAATTCCGGTAAACCTCGATTTGCTACTTACTGGCGTGTAAGAGAAAGCGAATAATCAAAATAAAGGCTGGTATAAAACCAGCCTATTAAAACTATCCGTGATAACGCCCCACACCGAGTTCATCTTCTTTTCGTGTTCGGTTCATCACTTCTTGTGGTGATTGTGCAATACGTAATCCCATTTCTTCTTCAGTCCGAACGACCTCGCCACGTAAAGAATTGGTATAGACATCAGTGATTTTCACATCAACAAATTTTCCAATCATATCAGGTGAACCTTGGAAATTCACAATACGATTCGTTTCCGTTCTACCGGTAAGCTCCATCACATCTTTTTTCGATGGTCCTTCAACTAACACCCGTTGCTCAGTGCCCAACATACGACGGCTAAATTGTGCAGCCTGCTGATTAATACGTTCTTGCAAGACATATAAGCGTTGTTTTTTCTCCTCTTCCGTCACATCATCAGGCATATCTGCAGCCGGCGTTCCCGGCCGTGCGGAATAGACAAAGCTGAAACTCATATCAAAATTCACTTGCGCGATAAGATTCATGGTTTGCTCAAAATCTTCTGCCGTTTCCCCCGGAAACCCTACAATAAAGTCAGAGCTAATTTGAATCTCAGGGCGAACTGCACGTAATTTACGAATAATGGATTTATATTCTAAGGCGGTATGACCACGTTTCATCATCGTCAGAACACGATCGGAACCGGACTGAACAGGCAAATGTAGAAAACTCACAAGTTCTGGTGTATCACGATAGACATCAATAATATCGTCGGCAAATTCAATTGGATGACTTGTGGTAAAACGTAAGCGGTCGATCCCATCAATTGAGGCGACTAAGCGAAGTAATTCAGCAAAGCTACAAATCTGTCCATCATGAGTTGGTCCACGGTAGGCATTCACATTTTGACCAAGTAAATTAACTTCACGTACACCTTGTTCCGCCAGTTGGGCAATCTCAAATAATACATCATCTACCGGACGGCTAACTTCTTCACCACGGGTGTAAGGCACCACACAGAAAGTACAGTATTTGTTACACCCTTCCATAATAGAAACAAATGCTGTCGGTCCTTCCGCACGAGGTTCAGGTAAACGATCAAATTTTTCAATTTCAGGGAAACTGACATCTACCACCGAGCTTTTACCGCCACGGATTTGATTAATCATTTCGGGTAAACGGTGTAATGTTTGCGGCCCGAAAATAATGTCCACATAAGGCGCTCGATGACGAATATGTTCACCTTCTTGCGAGGCAACACACCCCCCGACACCAATCACTAAATTAGGGTTTTCTTTCTTTAACTCTTTCCAACGCCCTAGCTGATGGAATACTTTCTCTTGTGCTTTTTCACGGATAGAGCAGGTATTTAATAGCAGGACATCCGCTTCTTCAGGAATATCTGTTAATTCAAGTCCATGGGTGCTTAATAACAAATCAGCCATTTTTGATGAATCATATTCATTCATTTGGCAGCCCCAAGTTTTAATATGTAATTTTTGCGTCATCTTTCTAAAATTGTGAGTCAATTCAATAAAAACAGTCGGCTATTGTACAAATTTGTTCCCACTCTTACCAGTCAAAATTTACTTTTGCTACGATTGAAAACGACAATATTATGTAGCAACGACACAACGTTGTTTTTTGTTCTCTTGTAGGGACACGCGCATTTTGTCCCTAGATTTTGCTAAAATTTACTTTTTACACATTGGCGACATAATATCGGAAAAGTAAAAAAAGTGCGGTCATTTTTAACCGCACTTTTTTAAATTTAGTAGCCCTCTTCCTGCATATTAGGTAAAAATACTGCCTGCCGGATTCGTTTCACATTCGTCACAATAACGCCATCCGAATGTAATTCAATTTCCCGCCACCCCGGTTGAGCGTCGTCTAAGGCAAAATGTTGGCTATCGGCTTTAAACTGAATACAAGTTGAAGGGGTTGCCATCACTTTATAGCCCTGCCAGCAACTATCCACTTGTTGATGAATATGTCCATATAAAATACCTTTCACATTTTTGAACGGCGCAAGCACATCAAATAGTTCATGGGAATTCCGTAAATTATGCTGATCAAGCCAAGCGGAATTAGTCGGTAATACATGATGATGGAATACAATTAAAGTGTGGCGATCAGGATATTTTTCCAATGTTGTTTTTAACAAATCTAACTGATACCGGCTCAATTCACCATGAGCTACCCCATAAACTTGACTATCTAGCAATAAAACCTGCCAATACTCCCCCAACAAAATATGTTTTGCTTTCTCCATTGGTGGCTGATTGAGATTTTCAACCATTTTAGGTTGAAAATCATGATTACCAGGAATCCAAAAGACGGGTAATCCAAAAGGTTTTACCATATTCACAAAACGCTGATACCCCTCATCACTGCTATCTTGCACTAAATCACCAGTGGCTAATATGACATCAAATTCAGTATTTTCTTGCTGAATTTCCTTCAAAACCTGTGCAAAACTAGTCTGTGTATTCACACCTAATAATTCATTGTTTTCATCTTTAAATAAGTGCGAATCAGTAATTTGTAGCAATTTCACAATCGGTTTACCCGAACGATAAACAAACGTATTTCTCATAGATGACTCCCAATTTCATTGCCAACGTTGTTGCAACTGCACATAATTTAACTGAAGCCATTGCAATCCCATTACTGCAATGCCATTATCAATTTTCCCTTCGCACATCCATTGATACGCCTGTTCACGTTTCACAACATGCACTTGAATATCTTCATTTTCGCAAGCCAAACCGTGAATCCCTTTTGCTTGTGTACTATCCACTTCCCCTGCAAATAAATAAATCCGTTCTACAACGCCACCGGGACTGTCCCACACACTTAAGCAATGAGTAAGGTTCTTCACAGTCACGCCCGCTTCTTCTTCACTTTCGCGGAGTGCCACATCCTCAGGTCGTTCACCTTTTTCCACCATACCGGCAATTAGCTCCAACAGCCAAGGAGAACGATTTGGTTCAGGATGATAAGCCGCCCCAATACGAACCTGTTCGACCAACACTACCGAATCTTCCTTCGGATCATAAGCAATCACTGCGGCAGCTGCCCCCTTGATAAGCAATTCACGTGTAACAACGCCACTTTCACCACCGGCAAAAAGTTTATGTTTAAATTGAATTTTCTTGAGCGTGAAAAAACCCTCATACACAACATCCTCATTAAGAATCTCAATATCACGCTGATTAAATTGTTGAATTTTAGACATCTTTCTCTCCAAATACTAAGGTAAAAATCATACGCTCAAAAGACGATAAAACAAATAAAAGGTTTATACTTTTTGTTGAAACTTTGACATTGCTCACAAAAAATAAAAACCAGTGATTGATTTATGATCACTGGTTTTTAACGAAAGCAGCATATGTAAAAACAAGGTAATTAAAAATCCATATCATAGCTATGACCCTGTAAAAACCTTATTTTTTCTCCTAGTTAATACTCCGCAATCAAATTCAAAATCCGTTTATCCGATACTTGATATTTTGTTCCTAACTGTTGAGCAAATAAGCTCACCCGCAATTCTTCGATCATATAGCGAATTTCCGCCACTTCATCAGAAATCGGTTTGGATTTGGGTAATTTTGCCAATAGTTGCTGATAGGCTTGTTGCACTTGTTCCACACGCAGCATTGACGCACGATCACGATTCACATCTTGAGTCAGTTTGTCAATGCGTTTGTCAATAGCTTGTAAATAACGCAATAAATCCGGCAAACGATGATAGCCGCTTTTTTGCACAAAGCCTTGATACACCAACCCGCTCAATTGTGATTTAATGTCCGAAAGAGCGAACGCCATAGTAAAATCCATTTTGCCTTTTAAACGTTGGTTTAATGCATGATTAAAAGTGAGAATTTGCTCTACTTTTTGTGCGATATCAACGGTCACATCATTCAGATTTTCACGCACGAAATCCCGTAGTCTTTCAAAGCCCTCTTCAGTCCAAACAAAACCGCCAAAATCCATGATAAGTCTATCCACTGCACAAGCAATGCAATCATCAATTAAATCTAATACCCGTCCAAAAGGCGTGAAATAAAGACCAAGTTTGGATTTATTGGGTAATTTTTCGTGTAGATATTTAATCGGTGAAGGGACATTAAGTAGCAATAATCGGCGTAACCCTTGCTGCATTGCCACCTTTTGCTCAAACTCCGTTTCAAAAAGCTTGATCCCCACCGATTCTTTTTCATCCACTAGGGCAGGAAACGCCTTCACACTGAAACCTTGTTTTTTTTGCTCATAAAATTGCGGTAAATCAGCAAAGTTCCAAATATGTACACCCGTCTGTTCAATAGCATCATCCGCTACAGCAGAAATGCTTTCTTGTACACGCTCTTTGAGATCAAATTTGAGCGCATCCAAATCCATAGATTCGGCAATTTTCTTCCCTTTTTCATCAACAACACGGAAAGTCATTTTTAAATGGCTTGGAATTTGTACCCAATTCCAATGCTCTGCATCTACGGTGACGCCCGTCATCCGCCGCAATTCATAGATAAGCGTATCCAATAACGGTTTTTCTAAAGGAACCGCACGGCCTAAAAAAGCTTGAGCATAATTTGGAGCCGGAACAAAATTACGTCGGTATGATTTTGGCAGTGACTTAATCAACGCAATCACTAATTCCTCACGTAACCCGGGAATTTGCCAGTCAAATCCAGTCATCTCTACTTGATTCAGCAATGGCAACGGGATATGTACCGTTACCCCATCCGCCTCTATCCCCGGCTCAAATTGATAAGTGAGCTTGAACTTCAGATCCCCCTGATGCCAGAAATTTGGGAAATCCAGTTGACTTACTTTCTCCGCCCCTTCATTAATCAGAAACGCACGTTCAAAATTCAGTAACTCTGCATCCTGTTTTGCGGCTTTTTTCCACCAAGTATCAAAATGTTTTTGCGATACCACTTCTGTACCGATACGTTGATCGTAAAATTCAAAAAGGGTTCGCTCATCAACCAAGATGTCCCGACGACGACTTTTGTGTTCCAGTTCTTCTATTTCATTGATCAACCGTTGATTTTGTTTGAAGAAATGATGTTTAGTATGCCAATTTCCTTCCACTAAAGCAGATTGAATAAAAATCTCTCGGCTTACAACAGGATCAATAGCACCATAATTTACCGGTCTTGCCACAACAATCGGCACACCGTATAAACTCACTTTTTCATCCGCAATCACAGCCCCTCTAGATTTTGACCACCGAGGCTCGGCATAAGATTTTTTCACTAAATGCGCTGCAAGCGGTTCAATCCATTCCGGTTCAATCTCTGCCACCATACGTCCCCAAAGTTTTGAGGTTTCCACCAATTCCGCTGCCATCACCCATTTCGGCTGTTTTTTGAAAAGTACGGAGTTAGGGAAAATTGCAAAATGGGCATTACGCGCGCCAAGATACTGTTGTTTTTCGACCTCTTTCAGTCCGATATGGGACAATAAACCACTTAAAAGTGCGGTATGAATTTGCTGATATTCTGCTTTTTCAGAATTAATCGGTAGCCCCATTTCACGCACAGAAAGACGAATTTGATGATAAATATCCTGCCATTCCCGGATGCGTAAGTAATTTAAAAAGTCTTTTTGACACTGGCGGCGGAATTGATTTTTACTCAAGTTTTTTTGCTGTTCTTGAATATAATTCCAAAGATTCAAAAAAGCTAAGAAATCAGATTTTTTATCCGCAAAACGACGATGCTTTTCATCTGCCGCTTGCTGTTTTTCTGTTGGGCGTTCACGCGGATCTTGAATGGATAACGCAGAAACAATCACCATCACTTCATAAACACTGGCAAAATTGACCGCACTTAACAACATTTTTGCCAATCGAGGATCAACTGGAAGTTGGGCGAGCCGGCGACCGGTTTGGGTCAATCGTCGTTTTTCACCAAACTTTGTTTTAATGGTTTCAAATGCACCCAATTCTTCCAACAATTTCACCCCATCTTGGATATGCCGTCTGTCCGGTGCATCGACAAAGGGAAATGCTTCAATATCATCTAACCCTAATGCCGTCATTTGTAAAATCACGGAAGCCAGATTCGTGCGTAGAATTTCCGGATCGGTAAATTCCGGGCGAGAATTAAAATCTTCTTCCGAATAAAGACGAATACAGATGCCTTCACTCATACGACCGCAACGCCCCTTACGCTGATTAGCGGAAGCCTGTGAAATCGGTTCAATCGGTAAACGTTGAACTTTTGTTCGATAGCTATAACGGGAAATCCGAGCTGTGCCAGGGTCAATCACATATTTAATCCCCGGTACAGTAAGAGAGGTTTCTGCCACATTTGTTGCAAGAACGATACGATTCAATCCACTAGGATGGAAAATTCTGTTTTGTTCCTGAACAGAAAGACGAGCAAAGAGCGGTAAAATTTCCGTATGTTTTAAATTTTGTTTTTGTAACGCTTCTGCTGTATCACGAATTTCTCTCTCACCATTCATAAAAATTAAAATATCGCCTCGGCCTTCTGCCTGAAGCTCATCTACTGCATTTAAAATGCCTTGTAGCTGATCTTGATCTTCCTCATCAACAATTGGGCGATAACGCACTTCCACAGGATAAGTTCTACCGGATACCTCAATGATCGGTGCATGGTTGAAATGTTTAGAAAAGCGTTCCACATCAATGGTTGCAGAAGTAATAATGACTTTTAAATCCGGACGACGTGGCAAAAGCTGTTTGAGATAACCGAGGATAAAATCATTATTTAAACTGCGTTCGTGGGCTTCATCAATAATCAGACAGGAATATTGATTGAGGAAACGATCTGTTTGAATTTCTGCCAACAAAATCCCATCGGTCATGAGTTTAATTTGGGTATTCTCACTGATTTGGTCATTAAAACGGACTTTATATCCCACCAAATCGCCCAACTCCGTCTGTAATTCTTCCGATATGCGTGTTGCAACAGAACGGGCAGCAATTCTGCGGGGCTGGGTATGCCCGATCATCCCTAATCGACCTAATCCTAACTCTAAGCACATTTTAGGCAATTGTGTCGTTTTACCCGATCCCGTTTCCCCTGCTACGACAATAACCTGATGCTCAGATAACAGTTTTTCAATTTCTTTTCTACGTTGGCTAACCGGGAGATCTTCAGGAAAAACAATAGGATTTTTAACCTCACTTTCACGCCGTTCTACACGCAATTTTGCCTGTTGAATTTGCTGTTCAATTTCTAATGCCACTGCTTGCTGTGTATCTTGGTTTTTAATTTTACCGATACCCTGAATACACGAAAATAACCGACGCTTTTCCACAAGCATCAAGTTATCAAGTTGAGAAAAAAGAGATTGTTGTAAAGAATTAAATTCGGATTTTATCGTTCTTTTCTTCATTCTGATTTACTTTTGAAACTGCCGTAGGCTAGGCTAAACCAGCCAACTAAAAATAAAGTCCCGCCAATTGGTGTCATCCAAACGACCATCTTACTTACACCAAAGGCAAGGGCATATAAACTTCCACAGAAAAATACCATTCCCACTGACCACGCCATTGCAGCTAAGTTTGCAAATTTGTCATTTTGCCATACCGACAGCCCGACAGCTAAAATCGCTAAAGTATGAAACAGCTGATATTTCAGACCGGTATCAATCCATTCAAGCGCTTTGTGATCCAAAATATGAGTTAATCCATGAGCAGCAAATGCGCCTAACGCTACGCCGAAAAAGCCACTTAATGCGGCAATAAATAACCATTTGTTTTTCATTTATTATTTTCCTAATAATAGTGCCAGCATACCTGCTGCAATAAGCGGTCCAACGGGAATCCCTCCAAGAAAGGCTACGCCTGCCACTGTGCCAATTAATAACCCGGTAACTAATACAGGTTGTTCTCCCATCAGCGAAACGCCTTTTCCAGCCAACCATGCCACAAATACGCCAACAATAATAGAAAGCGCCATTTTCCAGCTTAGAAAATCCGCCAAATTAGGGAGTTTGATTTTTCCTGAAACCAGCGGACTTAATACACCGGCAGTAAGAATGATAATACCAATTTTTAAACCGTATTTTTCCAAGAACGGGATATATTCAGATAAAAAAGTTTGTTGCATAATCAACAACACGGCGGCGGAAACAGTGATGGCACTGTTATGGCTTACAATACCGAGAATAATGAGGATCACCAATAATAAGGCGATCATATTGAATTGTAATGACATACCTCTCCTAAATGACTGATAAAGTGCGTTTTAGAAATATAAGGTCGTGGATTATAACAACTTCTTAAATTTACTGTACCTTTTATTCTCTACGATTTTACTACACCACTAAATCCAACATTTCTTTCGCATTTGCCAATGCAAGCTCTGTTACTTGGCTTCCCCCTAGTAAACGAGCCAACGCAGAAATGCGTTCTTCCTGTGAAAGAGCGGTCATTTTAGTTTCTGTTTTTTCATCGACTGTAAATTTTTCAACATTAAATTGGTGATGCCCACAACAAGCAACTTGTGGTAAATGCGTGACACAAAGCACTTGGCATTTATTTCCCAACTGACGTAATAATTTCCCCACAACACTCGCCGTTGAACCGCTAATTCCTACATCCACTTCATCAAAGATTAGCGTAGAAATCGCAGATTGATCTGAAGTTAATACTTGAATAGCCAATGAAATTCGGGAAAGCTCACCACCCGAGGCGACTTTTGCCAATGGTTGAGGCTGTTGTCCTAAGTTACTGCGTAAAGTAAAAATAATTTGATCCGCACCGTTAGAAGTGATTTTTTCATCATCAGTTTTGACTTCTACATAAAATTCCGCATTTTCCATTGCAAGCTGTTTAATGGAAGCGGTCACTTGTTTTGCTAATGTATTGGCTGATTTTTGCCGGCTTGCGGTTAATGCCCCCGCTGTTGCTTGCATTTGTGTAAAAGCCACTTTTTCTTGTGCAATCAACCATTCTTCACTTTCAGAAAAATCTAAAAGTGCGGTCAATTCTTCTTTTAATTTTTTATGCCACTCGACCAATTCTTCAGGTTTTACATTATGTTTTCTTGCCAGCTGTAATGCTTGCCCCATACGCTGTTCGATTTCTTGCAATAACATGGGATCTTGTTCAATATTTGATGACAAATGCTGCACTTCATTTGTGGCCTCCTGCACTTGAATCAACGCTTCATTTAATAAATTTTGCACATCCGCATAACGGGGATCAAGCTCAACAAGCTCATCAATATATTGAGTAGTACGATATAGCATCGTATCAATATTCACCGTTTCATTTTCACTTAAAATTTGTAAGGCAGATTGAGAAAGCTGAGTAAGCTGTTCACTATTCGATAAACGACATTGTTCTTCTTCTAATTCGAGGTATTCATTTGGACGAAGATTAAATTCATCTAATTCTTCAACTTGGTATTGTAACAGTTGCTTTCTTGATTCATTTTCCGCTATTTTTTGCTGAAATGTCTTAACTTGAGTTTGTAAATTTTTCCATGCCCGATAGTCATCACGCATTTGGTTGAGCAAATCAGCATGTTGTGCAAAGCTATCGACTAATTGAAGTTGGTAGTCATTTTTAAGTAGAAGTTGGGAGGCATGTTGGCCATTAATATGAATAAGATACTGCCCAATTTCTTTAAGTTGAGCCGCAGAAACAGGTGTGCTATTGATAAATGCTTTGGAGCGACCGTCAGCATTGATCACCCGGCGTAAAATACATTCGAAAGGATTTTCGGAATCCTGTAATTCTTGTTCCTGTAACCAATGATAAGCAGGATTATGGGGAGCAAGGTGAAAACTCGCACAAATCTCAGCACGTTCTTGCCCATCTCTTACCATTGAACTTTCTACACGTTGTCCTAAACATAAACCCAAAGCATCAATAGCAATGGATTTACCGGCACCGGTTTCACCGGTAATCACAGACATTCCTTTGGCGAATTCAACATCTAGCTGACGAACAATCGCAAAATTATTAATAGTAAGTTGGGTAAGCATAATAAAATCCTTGTTTACTGTATATTTATTATATTAATACTGTTTCAATATACAGTAAAGATTTTATTTAGAAATTTTTTAACCAGCCCAACTTTGTACTTAATACGTTGTAATAATTATAATTTTTTAGATGAAGCAAACGTAATTTATGTTTGCTTTTTTCAATATGAACCACATCATCCGGTGAAAAGCCCAATGCAATTTGGCTATCACACCCCACTTCCAACTGAGAGGTATTATGCTCGGCAAAACGGATAGAAATTTTACTGTCGCCATCAATAACGAGAGGGCGTGATGAAAGTGTGTGAGGAAACATTGGCACTAACGCAATCGCATTTAAATTTGGTGTTAAAATCGGCCCTCCAGCGGAAAGGGAATAAGCCGTTGATCCTGTTGGGGTCGAAACAATTAACCCGTCAGAACGCTGAGAAAAAGCAAATTTATCATTAATATACACATGGAAATCAATCATATGTGCAATTTTTGCAGGGTGAATAACAGCCTCATTAATTGCATTTCCTTTAGCAATAATTTCTCCATTTTGCTCAATTTGGGCTTCAAAGAGAAAACGCTCTTCCACAAAAAATTCGCCTCGTTCTAAACAGGCTTCTAATTGGGCATAAGCATTTTTCGGGTCGATATCCGTTAAAAAACCAAGGTTACCACGGTTAATTCCGATAAGAGGAATATTATATTTTGCAAGAATACGCGCACGTCCAAGCATATTACCATCTCCCCCAATTACAATCACAAGCTGTGCCAGCTGCCCGATTTGCTCTAATGTCGCCAGTGTGTGTTCAGGAAACTCAAGTTTTTCTGCGACCTCTTTTTCAACTAATACCTGATAGCCACGCTCAATTAGCCAATGGTACACATTTTTGTGCATTTGCAGATTCACGTCATTACGTGGTTTCCCTGCTAAGCCAATAATTTTAAAGGAGTTATGTAGTTCGTTCATCTTCATTAATTTAGGCGGAATATCAACCGCACTTGAATTCAAAATTTTTGCCATTATATTACATAGCACTTTAATTTTGCTAAAATGTCGCCAATTTTTGAATTAATGGAGAACAAAATGTCTGAACAAGAACAAAAATTTAATGCGAATGAAGAAATTGTTGAAGAAACGCAACAAGAGAATGTTGAGCAAGCACAATCCGATGATCCTTTAGAAGAAGCCATTGCCCGTGTTCAGGAGCTTGAGGAACAACTTAAAGCACAAGTTGAAGAAACCGCTAAAAAAGAGCAAGATCTTTTACTCCGTACCCGTGCAGAAATTGACAATATTCGTCGCCGTACAGAGCAAGACATAGAAAAAGCCCATAAATTTGCCTTAGAAAAATTCTCAAAAGATATTTTAAATACGATTGACAATTTAGAACGAGCACTTGCTACGCCGGCTAACACCGAGGATGAAAGTATAAAGGCGTTATTTGATGGCGTAGAACTCACCTTAAAAGAACTCATTTCAACTGTCGGTCGCTTTGGTGTTGAAGCGGTAGGTGTAGTCGGTGAGGTATTCAACCCTGATTTACACCAAGCTATTTCAATGCAACCGGCTGAAGGATTTGAATCTAACCAAATTACGACAGTTTTACAGAAAGGCTATACTTTAAACGGGCGTGTTATTCGTCCCGCCATGGTGATGGTCGCAGCATAATCTTTGTAACTGAAATAAAAGTGCGGTCGATTTTTCGACCGTTTTTTATTGCTCCGCTGTTCTTATATAAAATCTTGATCAAGATCACAAAAATAACATTTATTTGAGATTAATTCTCATACAAAAAATTCACCTCTCCCCTTTGAAATCAAGGCACTACCCTATTTCTATCTGTAAAACAAAACAAAAAACACTACATATTGTGTGTTGATTATATTATTTTACCTATATATAGTATGCCACGCATTTTAAACATACTATATCTTGGAGTATACAATGAATAGTTTTAGCGTTATCAAACGCGATGGCTCACGTGCGGACTTTGAAATTCAACGCATTATTCACGCCATCAAAAAAGCCTCAAGTGCGGTCAATATTCATGATGAATTTTATTGTCATCAAATTGGACATGACGTGGGAAATGAAATTTTTACCCATCATCAACAAGAAATCGACATCAATCAAATTCAAAAAATCGTTGAAGATAAATTAATGGCAAGTCGCTATCCTCAAATAGCACGTGCTTATATTGAATATCGCCATGATCGCGATTTAGCCCGTGAAAAACGCAGCAAACTCACCAAGGAGATTGAGGGATTAATTGAGCAAAGCAATGTAGAATTATTAAATGAGAATGCTAACAAGGATGCAAAAGTCATTCCGACCCAACGGGATTTACTCGCCGGTATTGTGGCAAAACATTACGCCAAACATCATATCCTGCCACGTGATGTAGTCGAAGCACACGAAAAAGGAGAAATTCATTATCATGATTTGGACTATGCACCGTTTTTCCCAATGTTCAACTGTATGTTAGTGGATTTAAAAGGCATGCTCTCCCAAGGGTTCAAAATGGGCAATGCCGAAATTGAACCACCCAAATCCATTGGTACGGCAACCGCTGTGACGGCACAAATCATTGCACAAGTTGCCAGCCATATTTACGGTGGCACCACCATTAATCGTATTGATGAAGTACTGGCCCCCTATGTACAGTTAAGTTATGAAAAGCATTTAAAAAATGCCCAAGAATGGCAAGTACCGGATGCAGAAGGCTATGCAAAAGCGTTGATTGAAAAAGAATGCTTTGATGCCTTTCAATCTCTAGAGTATGAAGTGAACACCTTACATACCTCAAATGGGCAAACGCCTTTTGTGACCTTTGGATTCGGTCTAGGCACAAGTTGGCAAGCCCGTTTAATTCAACAATCGATTTTAAAAAACCGTATTCGTGGTTTGGGTAAAAATCATAAAACACCGGTTTTTCCAAAACTCGTGTTCACCATTAAAAAAGGGCTTAACCAAGCAAAAGGCGAGCCAAATTATGATATTAAACAACTGGCGCTTGAATGTGCCTCTAAACGGATGTATCCGGATATTCTTAATTACGATCAGGTCGTGAAAGTAACAGGTTCTTTCAAAGCGCCAATGGGCTGTCGGAGTTTCTTAGGCGCTTATGAAGAACAGGGTAAGGAAATTCACGATGGGCGTAACAATTTGGGCGTGGTAAGCCTGAATCTACCTCGTATCGCTTTAGAATCAAAAAATGAGACAGAATTCTACCGCACTTTGGATGAGCGCCTTGCTATCGCCAAAAAAGCCTTAATGACAAGAATAGCCCGACTTGAAAATACGAAAGCCCGTGTCGCGCCAATTCTTTATATGGAAGGCGCTTGTGGGGTACGTTTAAATGCCGATGATCATGTTGCCCAAATTTTCAAAAATGGACGAGCCTCCATTTCACTCGGTTACATTGGTATTCACGAAACCGTCAATGCTCTTTATCACAAAGGCCATATTTTTGATGATGCACAATTACGTGAAAAAGGAATTGAGATTGTTCGTCATTTGCATCGTGCTGTGAAACAATGGCAACAAGAAACGGGCTATGCTTTCAGCCTCTATTCCACACCGAGTGAAAATTTATGCGACCGTTTCTGCCGTTTGGATACCAAACAATTTGGCGTGATTGAGGGTGTCACAGATAAAGGCTACTATACCAACAGCTATCATTTAGATGTAGAAAAGAAAGTCAATCCTTACGATAAATTGGATTTTGAAATGCCTTACCCACCTTTAGCCAGTGGTGGATTTATTTGCTATGGCGAATATCCGAATATCCAACATAACTTAAAAGCACTGGAAGATGTGTGGGATTACAGCTACGACCGTGTCCCTTATTACGGTACCAACACGCCAATTGACGAATGCTACGAATGCGGTTTCACCGGGGAATTTGAATGCACCAGCAAAGGTTTCGTTTGCCCGAAATGCGGTAATCACGACAGCAGTAAAGTATCGGTTACCCGCCGTGTATGCGGTTATCTAGGCAGCCCTGATGCACGCCCTTTTAATGCCGGAAAACAGGAAGAGGTGAAACGTCGAGTGAAACACCTATAACCTGACACTTAATCGCACAAGCGATTGGAATCATATAAAATTTACAATCGCTTTTTTATTAAGTCGAAAGTCCCCGCCCGCTCTAAAGGGATTGAAACTCCATCTGTTAACTTTTGGTATTCCCTAAAATCTTCGTTAAAATAACCGCACTTTTATTCAACAGGGAAAGCAAAATGTCAGGAGCGCTTAATCATTTAATTCATCTGCTTAAACTTAAACAAATTGATGATTTGATTTTTCGTGGAGAAAGCCAAGATTTAGGGCTTCGTCAAGTATTTGGCGGGCAAGTGGTGGCACAGGCGCTGTCTGCGGCGATGCAGGTTGCGCCGAAAGATCGACTTTTACATTCATGCCATGCCTATTTTCTTGCACCGGGTGATAGTCAATATCCAATTATTTACGATGTGGAAACGCTACGTGAAGGGAGAAACTTTTCAACTCTTAAGGTAAAAGCAGTTCAGCATAACAAGCCTATTTGTCATATCACCACATCCTTCCAAGTATATGAAGAAGGTTTTGATCATCAAAATAAAATGCCGGATGTCGAGTTACCTGAAAAGTTCATTGACGAAAACGCAATGATACAAAAAATGGCATCCGCCCTGCCTGAATCATTAAAAGAGAAATTTATGGCTGAACGTCCTTTTGAGATACAGACAAAATATCTCAATAATCCGTTCAATGGTGTGAAATTACCGGCGGAACAATATTCATGGTTTAGAACACAGGGTAAGGCATATCTTGATCTTGCCATACAGCAGTGTTTGCTTGCCTATTTTTCTGATTTTCACTGTCTCTTGACCACACTTCACCCTCATGAGAAAGGTTTTCTACAACAGGGAATGAAAGTGGCGACGATTGATCACAGTATTTGGTTTCATCGCCCATTTGACTTGAATAATTGGCATCTTCATGCAATCGAAAGTAATAACGCTTTTGCCGGACGTGGATTAGCTCGTGGGCAAATTTTTTCACTGGATGGAACATTAGTTGCAACCACACAACAAGAAGGCTTAATTCGTTATCAAAAATAACCGCACTTGAGGAAATAATGAAAAAAGAATTTTGGCATAAGGTCACTGAAGCCTTGCAAGAAACCGATCCGAACACTAAATGTACGTTTGTTAATCAACTCTATGATGAAATTTTACCGACAATCTCACTCTTGGAAATCAATGATTTTCCACAAATTAGTGTTGAGCAAAATATTGCCAGATTCCCTTCAACGCCTATTTTAGTTGCGCCAAAAGATGTTCCTAAACGTTCTTTTGCATCAAAAGAAGGCTATGCTGCCACCTTGCATGCCATTGCGCATATTGAATTTAATGCAATTAATCTAGGCTTAGATGCAGCCTGGCGATTCGGGCGAAATGCCCAAGAAGAATTGGGTGAAGGACAGGCTTTTGTGAAAGATTGGTTGCGCGTCGCACGTGAAGAAAGCACGCACTTTAGTTTGATCAATGAGCATTTGAAAACATTGGGTTATCAATACGGAGACTTTGAAGCCCATGCCGGTTTATGGGAAATGGCACAAGCCACCGCTCACGATATTTGGGAGAGAATGGCACTCGTCCCAAGAGTCTTGGAAGCCCGTGGTTTAGATGCAACCCCTGTATTACAAGAAAAAATTGCCCAACGTAAAGACTTCGCTGCCGTTGATATTTTGGATATCATTTTGCAAGATGAGATTGGTCATGTTTATATTGGCAATCATTGGTATCACGCACTTTCTGAGAAACGCGGATTAGATGCAATGAAATGTTTCACTGAATTGTTGCATAAATATCGCATTGTGATTTTTAAAGGTGTAATTAATACTGATGCACGTATTCAAGCAGGCTTTACCCAATATGAATTAGATTGGATTTATGAGGTGGAGCAAACATTGAAATCTTATATCCAGAAATGAGATTGTATAAAACAAGGGTAAAAAAAGCGGCCAAATTTGACCGCTCTTTTCTAACATCTATCTAGAAGAAAACGTTACTCTTCTTCATTTTTTTCTGAAAAGCGCTCAATTCTTGCCCCTAAGCAACGTAATTTTTCTTCAATATGTTCGTAGCCACGATCAATATGGTAAATACGATCAACGATGGTTTCACCTGTTGCAATACAACCCGCTAGAACCAAACTAATTGACGCTCGCAAATCTGTTGCCATCACTTCTGCGCCGGAAAGCTGTTCCACACCGTGACATACCGCTGTATTCCCTTCAATTTCAGCCTTACCTCCCATACGAATTAATTCCGGGATATGCATAAAACGATTTTCAAAAATTGTCTCGGTGATAATACTCGTTCCCTGTGCCACCATATTTAATAGGGTGAATTGCGCTTGCATATCCGTAGGAAAACCTGGATGCGGGGCAGTACGAATATTTACTGCTTTTGGGCGATTACCGAACATATCTAATGTAATCGTATTTTCCGTGACATCAACTTGGGCACCCGCTTCACGTAATTTATCAATTACCGCATCCAAAGTATCCGCTTTTGTATTTTTACAGACCACTCGGCCACCTGAAATAGCCCCAGCCACTAAGAACGTCCCGGTTTCAATGCGATCCGGTACGATACTATGCTCACAACCGGTTAAGCGATCCACACCTTCAATCGTAATATGATCCGAACCGGCGCCACTGATTTTTGCTCCCATTTTATTGAGGAAGTCCGCCGTATCCACAATCTCAGGTTCACGGGCCGCATTTTCAATCACAGTTTTCCCTTTCGCGAGCGTTGCCGCCATCATGATAGATAAAGTTGCCCCTACGCTGACTTTTTCCATGACAAGACGCGTACCGATTAAACGATCCATAACCTGAGCTTTTACATAGCCTTCTTCAAGCACAATATCCGCACCCATTTTTTCAAGACCGCTAATATGTAAATCCACGGGACGAGCGCCAATTGAGCAACCTCCCGGTAAGGAAACCTGCCCTTGGTGAAAACGAGCAACGAGGGGGGCAAGCGCCCAAATTGAAGCCCTCATTGTTTTTACTAAATCATAAGGTGCAATAAAATGGTCAATTTTTGATGCGTCCAATAACACAGCCCCGCTTTCATCACGCTCTGCGACCACGCCTAATTTACGTAAAATTTTAAGCGTAGTTTCAATATCCTTGAGTTCCGGTACATTAGTGAGTTTTACCGGCTCTGTCGCTAAAATTGAGGCAAAAAGGATTGGAAGTGCAGCATTTTTAGCACCTGAAATAGTGACGGTACCACTTAAACGGGACTGTCCGCCATAAACACGAAATTTTTCCATGTAAGAAATCCTAATAATTTAACTGAATTGATGTAAAAGACGATCCATTTTCCACTTTTCAGTGGTGTAAGTTTTAATGGTTAAGGCATGAATTTCACCGGTACTAAAGTAGGACATAAGAGGGGCATAAACAGCTTGTTGCTGTTTTAATTTGGATAATGCAGCAATTTCATCACTCACCACAATCACGCCGAAATGCGCATTTTCACCTTGTGCGTACACTTCATCAACATTTAACGATTCTTTTAAAATTCGTTCAATTTCTTTCAGTTCCATTCAGGTTTCCATTTTAATGATATTCAACAAAAGCAGTGAGCCAATCAGATAAATTGGCTAAATCTGCAAGGGTTAATAATTGTTGAGGAGGATTAACTAAGCATACTGTTTTGTTTGGCAATTGTTGACTGGTATATAAGAAATCACAAAGCAAAGCAAAGCCTGCGGAATCAATTCTTGTTATCTCCGTTAAATCCCATTCAATAATTGACCGATTTAACTTAGCCTCTGATAAAAAAGAAGCACGTCGCCGCCACAAGGCTAGCAACGTGTTACGAGATAGCTCCCCAAAAAATCGGAGCGCTATCTTATCATTCTTTTGAACGAAATCCCAATTTAATGTTGTCATGGATTATTTGCTTAATGTAACAGGTTGAGCCGCTGATTTTTGAATTTGAGCCGTTAATGCATCAATACCTTGTTGGCGTAAAATACCGCTCCATTCATTTTGTTTCGTCACAACCATACTTACGCCTTCTGCGACCATATCATAAGCCTGCCATTCCCCTGTTTTGCTATTTTTACGCCATTTAAAATCTAATTTAATCGGCGCTGCACCACCACTTTGAATAATATTTACACGAATACTCACTAAGTTTTTATCCCCCACCTCTTTTGCAGGTTCAATTTGAATATTCTGATTGCTGTATGCCGTCAAAACTTGAGCATAGGCTTGCTCAATAAAATCACCAAAGGCTTTGAAAAATTTTTCACGTTGTTCCGGCGTGGTTGATTTAAAATGTGATCCTAACACTAAGGAACCGGCGTAGTTCACTTGTACATAAGGTAATAAATCATTACGTACAATGGTACGAAGATAGTTTGGGTTCTGTTTAATTTTCGTTTGATTGTTTTTAATATCTGCAAACAATTTGTCTGAGGCTTGTTGCATTAAGACATAAGGGCTGGTTTCAGCCATTACTGTACGAGTAACAAAAAGTGCGGTCATTGCAAAGGCTAAAATTGCAAACCATTTTCTCAACTGAGTGATTTTCATCATAAATCTCCTAATTAAACATTGTTATTATTTTGCTGCCGGTTCTGCGTTTTCCGCATTTCCTTCAGATTTTTTGTCGCCATAGAGGAACTGACCTATCAGATCTTCCAATACCATAGCTGATTTTGTATCTTGAATCTGGCTACCGTTTTTCAACATGGCGGTCTCTCCATCATCAAATCCCATCGTTAATGCGATATATTGCTCTCCCAAAAGCCCTGATGTTTTGATGGATAATGAACTATTTTCCGGAATTTCATTATAGTCTTCATTAATAGCAATATTCACTTTTGGTAAGTAGGTTTTCTCATCCAGTTCAATACTACTTACCCGACCAATCACAACCCCTCCTACTTTTAACGGCGCACGGACTTTTAGTCCGCCAATATTGTCAAAAGTTGCAGTAACCATATAAGATTTATTCTCACCGAAACCTTGCACATTTGCTACACGTAAACCTAAAAATACGAGTGCACCAATGCCAAGCAATAAGAATAATCCGACCCAAAATTCATATTTAACAGTTTGTCGCATAAAAATACCCTTTTAACCTGCCCCAAACATAATGGCAGTTAAGATGAAATCTAATCCGAGTACCACTAACGAAGCGTGTACAACGGTTCGAGTTGTGGCTTGACTAATACCTTCCGAAGTGGGGACACAATCATAGCCGTTAAATAATGCAATCCATACCACCGCAATGGCAAAAAACAGACTTTTAATAAATCCATTGAGAATGTCATAGCTCCAGCTGACAGAATTTTGCATCACAGACCAAAAACTCCCTGCATCTACGCCTTTCCAATCTACGCCCACAAGTGACCCGCCCCAAATACCAATAGCAATAAAAATAACGGAAAGAATCGGCATCGCCATCACACCCGCCCAAAAACGCGGAGCAATGACCCGACGCAAAGGATCCACAGCCATCATTTCAAGACTTGAAAGCTGCTCGGTCGCTTTCATTAAACCAATTTCTGCCGTTAAAGCCGAACCTGCGCGCCCGGCAAATAAAAGTGCGGTCACAACGGGGCCTAATTCCCGTAAAAGCGATAATGCCACCAACTGTCCAAGACTGGTTTCAGCGGAAAAATCCACGAGCACCACGTAACCTTGTAATCCTAATACCATTCCGATAAACAAACCGGAAAGAAGGATAATCAGCAAAGATTGTACGCCCAAAACGTGTAGCTGTTTAATCAAAAGTGGAAAATGTTGGCGAATTTGAGGTTTCCCCACCAACGCTCCAAACAGCATTAAACCGGCACGCCCTAAAGCACGAAAAAAACGGATAACCTTACGTCCAAGAGAAGAAATCGTTTCAATCATCATTGGAATAACGCCTCCACATAATTGCTAGCCGGATAATGAAATTTCACCGGTCCGTCAGCTTCACCTTTTAAAAACTGTAATACCTGTGGATCTTGGCTTTCGAGTAATTGTGCTGAAGTCCCTTCTGCAATGACCTGCTTATCGGCAATAATATAGGCGTAATCTGCAATACTTAATACTTCTTGTACATCGTGTGAAACCACAATTGATGTCAAATTAAGCGCTTCATTTAACCGTTTAATTAAACTGACAATAACCCCCATACTAATCGGATCTTGTCCTGTAAAAGGTTCATCAAACATAATCAAGTCGGGATCCAACGCAATGGCTCTCGCCAATGCTGCACGGCGTGCCATACCACCGGAAAGTTCAGAAGGCATTAATTGTGCAGCACCGCGCAATCCAACTGCTTCTAATTTCATCAATACAATTTGACGAATTAACGTTTCCGGCAAACGTGTGTGCTCACGAATAGGGAACGCAACATTATCAAAGGTAGAAATATCGGTAAAAAGTGCACCGGATTGAAACAACATTCCCATGCGTTTACGTAGTTCGTACAATTCACGATTAGAAAGACGACAAATATTTTTACCATCAAACCAAATTTCGCCTTTCTCAGGCTGCAACTGCCCACCAATTAATTTTAGCAAGGTTGTTTTTCCGATTCCTGACGGCCCCATAATTGCCGTAATTTTGCCCTTTTGGACTTTTAAATTCAGGTTATCGTAAATCACCCGTTCGCCTCGCTTAAAGGTGAGGTTTTTTACTTCAATTAGATTTTGACTCATTAAAATCTCATTCTTTTAGGCGGAATGGAATTATCACCCCACCAATACTATTCAATCTGTGATGAGCAAGCCCATCAAATAAAGTGCGGTCGTTTTGACTATTGTTTTTCTGAAAGGTTCATACGGCGACGAATAAACATCATCAGACCACGTAACATTAAAAACAACAACGACAAACCATAAAGCGGCATATTCCCCAACACTGAATAAGGTGTTTTGCCTTCAGTCGGTGCAATTGTATAGGTTAAAGTGGTTTCGACAAATTGCGACGCTTGTGCCAAAACCTCCCCCATTGCCCCAATAAACACCGAAATCCCTGTATTAGTTGCACGAATTAAAGGTTTACCTAATTCCAACGCTCTCATTCTCGCCATTTGTAGATGCTGCCAAGGGCCAATAGAATCACCAAACCAAGCATCATTAGAAATCGTCAGTAAATAATCTGTGTCCTTTTTGACGCTTTGACGCACTTGCTCACCAAAAATAATTTCATAACAAATTGCCGGTGAAAATGCGCGTTGCTTTGCTATAAAAGAAGGCTGTATTGCCTCACCACGTTGAAAAGCAGACATAGGTAAGTTAAACACGGAATTTAGCGGGCGCAACCACGTTTCCAGAGGAACATATTCACCAAAGGGAACTAAATGATGCTTACTATACCGATTATTTGTGGACAATCGGTAAGGAAAATCAGGATTACCTGCGCTAACAATAGAGTTAAGCAATTTACCCGATTCAATATCTTGATATACCGTGCCAATCATAATCTCCGTCTTCTTTTCTTGTGCCACCCGATCAAGACTTTCAAAAAATGGGACAATATGATTTTCCAAAGTCGGCAGCGCTGATTCAGGTAACACAATAAGATCGCTTTTGCCTAAATTTTCTGCGATTAATTTTTGATAGATTTCTAAGGTTGAATAGAAATACGCCGGATCCCACTTGAGATTTTGCTCAATATTACCTTGGGCAAGAGTGACCGTCAGAGCTTTATCCTCAACAGATTTTACAAAAGTGATATTTTTCGTATAAGTAGCTAAACAACCAACAACAGCAAGCTGTAGAACATTGACTACTAACAACTTGATATTTTTTTCTTTCAATACCGCAAAAGTACCATTAAAAATGACCGCACTTGCCCATAAGGTAAAGAAAGTTAGTCCATCCACACCGAATATTGGTGCAATACCTGCAAATGGACTATCTATTTGAGTGTAACCAAATTGTAACCAAGGAAAGCCGGTGAAGACCCATCCCCGTAAAAATTCTGTGAATGTCCAAATTACCGCAAAAATAACGGCACTTTTAACCTTAAAACGTTGAACAAGATAGGTGAAAAGCATCGGGTAAAGAGCAAGATAGGCTGAAAGTAATCCTACAAGGAAATAACTCACCCCAAGCGATGCGCCGCCAAACTGATGAATACTGACATTCAGCCAACTGACACCAAAACAGAAAAAGCCCATTGCCCATAAGAAAGTACCTAAAAGTGCGGTAGATTTTTTCGGTGTTTTAGCGACATAAAGTAGCCCAAATAAGGATACATACGCCATTCCCCAATAATCAAAAGGGGAAAAGGCGAAAACACCGATAACACCGGAAAAAATGGCAATGAAATAAGTCAATAAATTTTTCATTTTATTTCAATATCACAAAAATCCCCCTCAATACCAAGGGGGAAAACAATTTTACCAAAAGGCACTACTCTGTTTGTTCTTCTGTCGTTGTCATATCCGACAAGTGCTCATCCGGCACAGTGACACGTAACTGAATTAAACGGCGGCTATCTGCAGAAGTCACTTTGAATTGTAAGTTACCTAAAACAATTTCCTCACCACGTTTTGGTAAATAGCCAAAGGCTTGCATGACAAGCCCCCCTATGGTATCCACTTCTTCATCATCAAAATGTGTATTAAATTGTTCATTAAAATCATCAATATCAGTCAATGCACGCACGGCATAGGCATGGCGGGAAAGTTGACGAATATCTGCAATTTCTTCTTCGTCAAATTCATCTTCAATATCGCCCACAATTTGCTCTAAAATATCTTCAATCGTCACTAAACCGGACACCGCACCAAATTCATCCACCACAATCGCCATATGGAAACGTTCTGAACGGAAATCCTTTAGCATGCGATCGACACGTTTACTTTCCGGCACGATCACCGCTGGTCGAAGAAGCTTCTCTATATCAAATTGTTCCGCATCTTCACGCAAGAATTTGAGTAAATCTTTAGCATGTAAAATCCCTGCGATATTGTCCCGATCATCCGCATCGGCAATCACAGGAAAACGGGAATGAGCAGAATCAATAATGGTATTCAAGCAAGCATTCAAATCTTGTTCATCTTTAATAAAGATAATTTGAGAACGGGGGATCATAATGTCACGCACACGAAGTTCTGCAATTTCCATTACGCCTTCAATCATTTCACGCGTATTTTGATCGATTAAATCGTTTTGCTCGGAATCACGGATGACCTCCACAAGATCTTCGCGATTTTTTAATTCGCCTTGAAAAAAGCGTCCAAATAAAGATTGGAAAAAAGATTTTTTAGAATTTTCCGATTGAATTAAATGTTGTCCGTCACTCATATTGTTTTGTTTTGAAAGTCCAAACTAGCGCGGAAAAGTACCACATTTCGACTGATTTCGCAAAATAAAGCACATGAAAAATAAAGTGCGGTAAAAAAATTCGGTATTATGTAGCAGTTGCACAAAGATTTAATTTGTTGTTTCTGCTACATTTTCTTATCTTTTATGTACAAAAGGTAAGAATAGTCAATGACAAAACAAAAATCAACTTTGGAAAATGCGCTTGAAGAAGCAATTGAAGAAATTGAAACCGAAAAGAAAGAAATTGCAGCGCAAATCAAGCAACTCTATAAAGAATTAAAAGATCTTGATCGGAAGATTTCCGACTATCGTGTAGTATTAAATCACGCAAGAGGTCGAGAAGAACCGCCTTTACCTTCAAACCCCAAATTTAGAAATCTTCGCTTCAAAACTTCACCTCAACAGTTGATTGCTCAGGTACTAAAACAAGAGCCTTCAAAATGGTTAAGTGTGAAGGAGATTACATATCTGGCAATGAAGTTAGATGGGCAAGAGATTGAAGAAGTCATACCGTATAAACAATCACAAACGATTGCTTGTACATTAAACTATTTAAAGTATAAATCGTTAGTGGAAAAATGCTTAATAGATAACTCACAACATTGGCGATTGAGAACACTTGAGCAAGGATAGTAAATAGCGGTAGAAATACCGCTATTTTTGTTTCCATTGCCAGTGAACCTCATTTCGGCTGATTTGAACTCTATTAATCCATTCCCTTTTATAAAACTCATTCAGTTGTTTACGAACGGAATCAAGATGCTTTTCAGACGGTGTCTCAGGATTTTGTTCAATATCAAAAATGCGCTGCGTAAGCTCGGCAATTGTAAAGGCTTTATTAGGTGCTTCTCGCATCATTTGTACGATGTATTTACGAATTTTCCCTTTAAAGAGCTTATATTTGGAACGGTACACAAAATTGTCCGTATTATAAAGGGCTACATCACTTTCCTGTTGAGTAAGCTCAATAGCACGTTTTAATGTGGCAATGTTCGCATCGAGTAACGCAAGATGATGCAATACTTGTTTACGTTCAAACTCAAATTCTTTGAGCTTCTTATCTAGGTTGTATGCCATATATCTACTGCCAAATCACTTCTTGATGAATAATTTTTCGTTGCCAATAACCGCACCATTCATTGTTATCATTGGCGGTTTTCAAACATCGGCTTAATACATCAATAAACTGCGCTTTATTTGAGGTACGGCGATTGTCCTCACGGTACGCAATTTCATTAGCATAGTTAAGTAAGTATTCGTTGCTGATACGGTGAACT
>NZ_MLHN01000015.1 GCF_001999285.1 Rodentibacter genomosp. 1 | reverse complement strand
CGCACTTTAATCTCCAATATTAGATAGAAAAAACATCTGTATTAATCTTTCTCAAATTATGACTTAATTTAAAGAGCCGATGCAGCGTTGTGATTGGTATAGTCTGAACTATATTCAGACTTCACCTGTTTGAAATAGAGGAAAGTCAAATTGTTGAGGTTAAAATACCATCTGAATTCAGATGGCATTTATTTGCTTTAAAGGTGATTTACCTTAGACTTTATGACTATTCCAGAGTTGTCGTAGCTTAGGGATGCTGTCTAAATCAAAGGCATTTCGTAGAGATAAATGCCCGTGGGTCATTATTATCGTCAAACTTGCGGAAAATAAGCGACATATTCCACGATAAAAATATGCTTTCTTCGCCATTATCGTCTTGTTTATAAGTGCTAAAGCCAAAGATCAGTAAAACTTCATTTTCGCTAAGTGGTCGTGCGATTTCATTATGGTATTCTTGACGGGTAATACCCGTTGTTTTATCTCTGTTGATATTATTAAAATGCTCGTGAAAGGCTTCAAGCCCAATAAAAGGCTAGTGGAGCAATGTTTCAGCCAATTAGTCTATATAAGCAGTTGGGGTGATACCGCTCCATTGCCATTGTATTTGCTATTCAAAGTCTATAAGTCTCTGAATTTCTTGAGAGTTCATAAGTATCTTACTTCTTTTTTAGATATAAAAATAATCAATGCACTTATAAAAAAGTGATTTTGGATCTTCAAAGCAAAATTTGTTTTTAACACTTAGTACAGTAGATAAAATAACCTCTATCATTTCAACAAAATCTCACTTTACCCGTTTGATCATCTTCCTCAACTAAACTGATAATCATCTTGGTCAATTTAGATAGGGAAAAGACGATAAAAATTGATCTGAGCACACTTTTTTATCTTTTTAGGCTGTTCTTAAAGACTACATCTAGGCTCTGACGGCTGAACGTAGTAAAACAAAAAGGACTATGTGAAACATAGTCCTGTAATTGAAAGTGAGTTTACATTATCTACTATTTTTTCTTCGCGTATTTTAGAGAGTCAATCGCGACAGCCAAGATGATAATACTTCCCTTGATAATATATTGCCAATAAGGATTGACACCGATATAGGTTAATCCGTAATTGATAACAGTGAAAATTATCACACCCGTCACCACTCCAAGTACAGTGCCTACACCGCCAGCGAATGATACGCCACCTACTACACAGGCAGCAATTGCATCCAATTCATACATAAAGCCTAGATTATTCGTTGCAGAACCGATACGGCCAGCTTCTAACATCCCACCGAAGGCGTAGAACATACCTGCAATGATATAGATAACGACAAGGTTACGAGCAACGTTTACTCCGGAGACTCTTGCGGCTTCAGGGTTACCACCGATTGCAAAGATATTTTTACCGAAGCGGGTTTTATTCCACATCACCCATACTAAAAATGAAGCAATCGCTGCATAAATAGTGATATACGATAACTTGAAGCTTCCTAATCGGAAAAAACCTTGGGCAAAGGCGGAGAAATTTTCATTAAAACCAGCAATCGGTGAACCACCTACCGCATCATAATAAAGAGAATTGAAACCATACACGATGATCATTGTCCCCATTGTTGCAATAAATGGTGTAACATTTAAGTAAGCAATAACTAAACCATTGACTAAGCCAATTACAGCGCCTACAGCACAAACGGTAAGGATCACTACGGGAATCGGTATTTCGCCTAAATCAGGAAAAACCCGATTCATATTTTCCATAGATTGTAGTAGGGTTGCAGAAATAACGGCGGCTAAACCAACCTGACGACCAGCAGATAAGTCTGTACCTTGAGTAACTAATAAGCCTGCTACACCCAGTGCGATGATGAGACGAACAGAGGATTGGGTCAGAATATTACTGAAATTCATTAAATTTAAGAATGTTGGATCTTGTGCAATGATAATACCGAGTAAAATCAACAGCACAAAATAGATCGCATTTTGTTTTAAGAAATCAAAGGATTTATTTTTTTCTAAGGCACTCATAATTCGTTCCTTTTGTCGTTATAAATATTTTGCTGCCAATTGCAAAATTTCTTCTTGAGATGTTTTTGCGGTTTCCACAATACCTGCAACTTTACCATTGCTCATAACGAGAATACGATCGGTTGCGCCGAGTAATTCTGGCATTTCAGAAGATATCATTATGATACCTTTGTCCTTTTTGGCAAGTTCTTGAATCAGTTGATAAATTTCAAATTTAGCACCGATATCAATACCACGAGTTGGTTCATCAAGCATCAAAATTTCCGGTTGAGTCAGTAGCCAACGTCCAATAATAACTTTTTGCTGGTTACCCCCGGAAAGTGAACCTATAGTTGTTTTATGTGAAGGCGTTTTCACATTCATTGAATCAATAACCCATTGAGTATCACTACTCATTTTTTTATTACTCAGTAACTTCCAAGGGGTAAGGTAAGATTTCATATTTGAAATCAAAGAATTAAATTCAATACTTAAATTAGAATAGATACCGGTTGAGCGACGCTCTTCGGTGACAAGTGCGAAACCGTTATTAATTGCTTCAAGTGCGGTTCGATTTTTCACAATTTTATCGTGAAGTTTAATGGTTCCGCTTCTGAGTTCACGCACCCCAAAAATTGCCTCTACAATATCTGTACGTTTTGCACCAACTAAGCCCGCAATACCTAAAATTTCACCTTTACGTAGTTCAAAAGAAATATCTTGAATGGAGGGTTGATTTAATGCAGTTAAATTTTCAACTTTTAGTACGACCTCTTTTGGCACATTTGTCCTTTCTGGAAAACGCTGTGTGAGCTCACGTCCTACCATCATAGAAACAATTTGTTCCATAGTTGAATTTTTTACAGAGACAGTGTTAATCCATTTCCCATCACGTAAAATAGTAATTTCATCACAAATTTTGAAAATTTCATCCATTTTGTGAGAAATGTAAATGATTCCACACCCGCGATCTTTTAGTTTTTGAATAATTCTAAATAGATGTTCCACCTCTTTTTCAGAAAGGGAAGACGTTGGTTCATCCATAATTACGATTTTGGCATCGTAAGAAAAGGCTTTTGCGATTTCAATCATCTGCATTTGGGAGACAGAAAGTTTGGCAACTTTTTCTCTAGGATCAACATCAATGTCTAATTCATCAAAGATCGCTTTGGTGTCATTGTACATTTTCGTGTGATCTACGAATGGGCCTTTTAGTGGATAACGTCCAAGCCATAAATTGTCCATTACACTGGTTTGGCGGACAAGATTAAGCTCTTGATGCACCATTGAAATGCCATTTTCGAGAGCCTCTTTTGAGGTTTTGAAATTAACGGGTTTCCCTAGGAAAAGAATTTCCCCCTCATCTTTGGCATAAATACCAAATAAGCATTTTAATAATGTGGACTTTCCTGCACCATTTTCCCCCATTAACGCATGAACAGAATGTGAACGCACGGTTAGATTTGCATTGTCTAAGGCTTTTACACCTGGAAAGGACTTGCAGACATTCGTCATAGTGAGCAGAACTTGATTGTCTTGACTTAAATTTTGAGTCGTCATATCAACCTCATTTAAAAACGGGGAAGACAGCACACTTCCCCTAAGGTTATATCATTAGTAATTATTTCAAGAATTCATCTAGATTATCTTTATCTATTCCCACATAAGGAATACGTACAACATGATCTTTTAATTCCCACTTGGTACCTTCAGTTGCCGGTTTACCTTGTGCAAGATTGTTTGTTAACTGGACAATTGCTTTTCCTTGGTTTACACCATCATTTAATACAGTGCCGGCAAGTTCTCCTTTTTTAATCAGTTGTAGGGCTTCAGGCAGAGCATCTACACCAAAAATTGGTAATTTTTTACCATGTGCTTTTGTCGCCTCCAATGCGCCTAATGCCATACCATCATTATTAGAAATAATCACCTCAATGCTATTGGCTTTTGGACCGGATAACCAAGCATCAACTTTATCTTTTGCCATTGCGGCATCCCACATACCCGTATCAATGAATAGCTGCTCGGTTTGGATTCCAACTTTATTCAGTTGCTCAACAACATATTTTGTCCGGGCTTCTGCATCAGGGTGACCAGGCTCACCTTTTAACAATACAAATTGAATTTTTCCATCCTTATTTAGATCAAGTTCAGGCATCGCCTTCCATTGTTTTGCGATTAAGTCTCCTTGGATAATGCCTGATTCTTTTGGATCAGTTCCTACATAGTATGCTTGTTCATAGCTACCGATTGCCTTCGCACCGGGATCCTTATTAAAGAATACGACTGGAACATTTTCTGGTTTCGCTTTACCTATAATTGTAGGTGCAGCGGCTGGGTCAACTAAGTTAATTGCAAGCGCTTTCACACCTTTAGAAAGTAATACATCAACTTGATCATTTTGGATGGATTGGGCATTTTGTGAGTCATTCATTAATAGTTCAATGCCCTTTAGTGTTTGTGCTTCTTTGCTAATTTCTTTACGCATTAATGACATAAAGTTGTCATCATATTTATAAATCGTGACACCAATACGGTTATCTGCGGAATAGCCAATTGTTGCGGCACTTAAACCGATTGCTAAAGTGATTGCACTTAATACTGCTGTTTTTTTCATAAAACACTCCTAATTTGGAAGGTTGATGTGAACAAAATATAGGTTGTTTACTTCTACAACTCGTAAAAATCATACTTAACAAATTATCCTTAGTCTGTGATCAAACTCACATAAATGAAAACGATTACAAAATAATATTGAAATTTGTGATGCTCATCACATTTTAACTTATTGTTTCCACAGAAAAGCGGCGTACTAATGTCGGATTAAATTGAATTGCCGGGGGAGGATCGATTTTTTGATCAACTAAACTCAGAGCAAGATTTGCGGCATAGGTTGCCATTAAATCAATAGGATAGCGAATGGTTGTAAGTTTGGGAATTAAATAACGAGCAATCGGCATATCATCAAATCCAATAATAGAAAATTGATTTGGTACCTTGATATTATTTTCATTTAGTACTGAAATTGCCCCGGCAGCCATGGAGTCATTGTAGGCAATAACGGCGGTTAAGTCCTTGTTATAACTGAGTAAATCAATCATTGCTTGCTCTCCACCCTCAAAATCAGGTGAATTATGTGTGATGGCATGTTCGACAATAGGATAATGATGTGTTTTTAATGCTTCAAGATAGCCATTTCGACGTTCAACTTCATCAAAAATGGCGTGATTTGAGCCAATATAAGCAATTTTTTTATGGCCATGGCGAATCAACATTTCTGTTGCAAGATAAGTGCCTTTTTGATTATCTAAACTGATACAACGATTCTCATATCCCTTAATAACACGGTTAATAATGACCATACCTTTCACATTATTGAGATAGTCGGTAAGCTCTTCATCGGAAAGTGCTTTTGAGTGAACGACCAAACAACTACAGCGTTTTCTTAACAGAGTATTAATAGCTTCACGTTCTTTTTCTGCGTGATGGTAACCGATACCAATTAAAATTGTTTTGTGGTGTTTTTCGGCAACTTTATCGACGGCTTTCACTAAGATAGCAAAAAAAGCGTCTGTAACATCTGTGACGACGACACCGATGGTGTCGGTATTTTGTACGGCAAGAGCTTGTGCATTAGCATTCGGTTGGTAGTTTAATTGAGAGATCGCATCCTGTACGGCAAGGCGTGCTTTTTGGCTGACTGAAGGGTGATGATTTAACACTCGGGATACTGTCGCGACAGACACCTTTGCCAGTTCTGCAACATCATGAATAGTACTCATAATCAACCCTCTCGATGATTTATCTTACGATAAAAGTATCATAATAATTTCTTGTAAATTTGAAAACGGTTACTTTTTGATTTTGCAATGGAGATCACAAAATGCCGTACTTGAATTTTGATTTTGTGACATAGATCACGGTTTGTTTTAAATAATTTAGGTATCTTAGAAAAGTAATAAATGTAATCGCTTACAAATATAAATGATAAAGGAGTCAAAGTATGAGTGAGGCTTTGTTTGAACCGACGGATCATCCGCATCGTCGTTATAATCCTCTTATTGATCAATGGATTTTGATTTCGCCACATCGGGCAAAACGACCGTGGCAAGGCCAGCAAGAAAAGGTTAATGAAGAGCAGAAACCTCGTTATGATTCAAGCTGTTATCTTTGTCCACGTAATAAACGGATCTCAGGCGAATTTAATCCGGATTACCATCAACCCTATGTGTTCAAAAATGATTTTTCAGCTCTCCTAGAGGATACGCCGGCACCGGAAAAATTTCACGATCCCCTTTTTCAGAGTTCTCAAGCCCGTGGCGAAAGCCGAGTTATTTGTTTTTCACCGGATCACAGTAAAACTTTACCATTATTGACCGCACTTGAAATTGAAGAAGTCATTAAAGTGTGGCAAGCACAGCTTCAAGAGCTAGGGAAAAAATATCAATGGGTTCAGATTTTTGAAAATAAAGGTGAAACAATGGGCTGTTCTAACCCACACCCCCACGGACAAATCTGGGCAAACAGTTTTTTACCCAATGAAGTGACCCGTGAAGATCGTACTCAGCGTGATTATTGGCAAAAACACGGCACTGTGATGTTAGTGGACTATGTGAAGCGTGAGTTAGCATTAAGAGAACGCATTGTTATAGAGACTGAATATTGGGTAGCACTTGTGCCTTATTGGGCAGCTTGGCCTTTTGAGACGTTGTTACTTCCTAAAACTCATGTGAAACGCTTAACTGAATTAAATGAGGAGCAATCGAAAGATTTAGCAATCATCTTGAAAAAATTGACAACGAAGTACGATAATTTATTTGAAACATCCTTCCCTTATTCAATGGGATTTCACGCCGCCCCGTTTAATGGCGAAGAAAATGAACATTGGCAGCTTCATGCACATTTTTATCCGCCATTGCTACGATCTGCCACAGTGCGTAAATTTATGGTGGGGTATGAAATGCTTGCTGAAAGTCAGCGAGATTTTACAGCAGAGCAGGCTGCAGAGCGATTACGGGTGTTAAGTGAGATTCATTATAAAGAACGTTAGACAGCAAATAGATAAAGATGAAAGGATATAAAACATGACTGATCCAATCCAACAATCACAGCATATTTTTACTCAAAAATTCCATACTCAACCTTCACTCACGGTTTATGCACCGGGACGAGTGAATATCATCGGTGAGCATACCGATTATAATGACGGTTTTGTGATGCCCTGTGCAATTAATTTCGGTACCGCCATTAGCGGAACAACAAGGGATGACCACATTTGGCTGGTTTATGCGTCAGATTTAAACGAAAGCGATGAATTTTCTCTTAATGAAGTGATTGAAAAAAGTGGGCATAAGTGGGCAAATTACGTGCGTGGTGTCGTGAAATTTATTCAAGAACATTGCCCGGATTTCAGACAAGGTGCAAATTTGGTGATTTCAGGCAATGTGCCACTTTCATCAGGTTTAAGCTCATCGGCTGCACTGGAAGTGGCAGTCGGGAAATTTTGCCAACAACTTGCGGATTTACCTCTCTCAAACACAGAGATTGCATTGATTGGGCAAAAGGCGGAAAACCAATTTGTTGGCGCGAATTGTGGCAATATGGATCAGCTTATCTCCGCATTAGGGCAGCAAGATCATCTATTAATGATTGATTGTCGCAGTCTTGAAACGAAGCCCACTCCGATGCCACAAGATATTGCGGTGATTATTGTTAACTCTAATGTACCGCATGATTTGGTGACGGGGGAATATAACACTCGCCGTCAACAATGTGAACGTGCGGCTGAATTTTTCGGTGTAAAAGCCTTACGTGATGTGTCTGTGGAAACGTTCAAAGAAAGAGAAGTAGAATTGACCGCACTTGATCCTCTTGTAGCCAAGCGAGCACGTCATGTTGTAACGGAAAACCAACGTGTGTTGGATGCGGTGGCTGCCTTAGCGCATAATGATTTAATCCGATTAGGTGAATTAATGGGGCAATCTCATGATTCAATGCGTGATGATTTTGAAATTACCGTGCCACAAATTGATTATTTAGTTGAATTAGCTCAGCTTGTGATTGGTAAAAATGGCGGGGCAAGGATGACGGGAGGTGGTTTTGGTGGCTGTATTGTTGCTCTTGCACCACAAGATAAAGTAGATGCGGTACGCCAAATAATTGCCGATAATTATGAAAAAACCACTGGATTAAAAGAAACATTTTATGTGTGCACGGCATCTCAAGGTGTACATGTGATTTAAGAGGAAACCATGTTAGAAAATACAACATTCACTGCACCCGATGGAAAGCCATATCAGCTCATTTCTTTACAAAATGAAAACGGAATGTGTATTAAATTGATTGACTGGGGGGCGACTTGGCTTTCTTGCCAAGTCCCTGTGAAAGGGGGATTGCGGGAAGTCTTATTGGGTTGCAAGATTGAAGATTACCCGATTCAACAAGCCTATTTGGGGGCAAGCGTGGGACGCTATGCGAATCGTATTGCAAATGCTCAATTTGAATTAAATGGAGAAATAGTCCGACTTGCTGAAAATCAGGGCAAACATCAACTTCATGGGGGGGGGGAAGGCTTTGATAAACGCCGTTGGGAAATTCAAAAGTGCGGTGAAAATTCAGTTTGTTTTTCACTTCATTCACCAGATAGAGATCAAGGCTTCCCCGGGAATGTTGCGGTTACGGTGACCTATACGTTGACAGCAGATAATATTGTGAAAATTGAATATGAAGGTATCAGCGACAAAGATACGGCATTGAATCTCACGAATCATGCCTATTTTAATTTAGAAAATGCAGAACAAGGCTCGGACGTTCGTGAACACACTTTACGGCTGAATGCGGATTTTTATTTACCGGTAGATAGAGAAGGGATTCCAAATTCTCCCCTTAAACACGTGGTAGGAACAAGCTTTGATTTTCGTACGATAAAATTGATCAAGCAAGACTTCTTACAAGGCGATCAACAGGTGACTAAAGGTTATGATCATTCCTTTATTGTGAATAAAGCATGGCAGAAACCTTGCGTTTTGCTGACTTCCCCAAATGGCGATTTAACTCTTGAAGTGCGAACTTCTCAGGCAGCATTGCAAGTTTATACCGGAAATTATCTTGCCGGTACGCCAACTCGAGGTCACGGAAAATACGCTGATTTTTCAGGTATCGCATTAGAGACCCAGTGTTTACCGGATACCCCGAATCACCCCGAGTGGCAAAATTATGGGGGCATTCAGCAAGCCAATGAGCGATATTATCAATGGACGGAGTTTAAGTTTTTGTAAAATAAAGTGCGGTAAAAATAGCGAATTTTTTCGGTATTATGTAGCAGTTGCACAAAGTCCGAAAATTGACTAATTTACCGCATAAATTTAAATGCCTTTCCGAATGAAAATCGTGAAAGGCATTTCTTTCACCTCAAATTCTAACTTCAATCTAGCAATTTTCACATCAATTTTCCATTTTTTCAAACTCAAGGCGGAGATATTCCGCTCAACCTTCATTCGGGCAAGCTATTTCCTTCTATATAATTCTATCTAAGTCTATTAGCGTATGCTGCCATCAGAATTTCATCGTATGTAGTTTGTTCTTCAAGTCGCTTAAAGTAGTGTGATGAAATTTCGTTAGGTGCAAAGGCTTTCATACCGAGAAGCTCACCTTCACGATGATTTCCTTGCCAGTAACCGCTCCACTCTTTGAGCGGCAACACCCATAAGCAAAGTTTGAGGACATCTTCAAAGAGTTCTCCATTTGATTTACGGCGGTTATCTGAAAAGAATGCAGCTTGATTAGCATAATGTAAGGCATATTTATTATCGGTTTTATGGTGTGTACCACGCATTAAGTCGCGCATTCTGGCATTAAAAGATTCTGCTAGATTGTTGTTTACACCTTTCGCACTATAAGCCTCTTGATGATTCACCGACCAACGGATGTAGTGAAAATCAAGACTTTTATAAGCAGGGTTTTCATCACACATAATATCACTGCCTGCTTTCACAAAGCGTTGATTCAATGCAAAAACAGTATCAGCATTTTCGGTGTAATCCATTGCGACAATGGTACGATTTGCTCCAGATATATTACTATCATTTGCAGCACGTTGTGTAATAGCGAATAGACAACGTTTAGTCGTTCTAAATTTAGGATATTTGCGACCTTTCTCATCGGCTTTTTGACGTTGTTTATGATTGTTTTTACGAAAATTAGTTGGACGCAAGGTAAAGTTGATCCACATTCCATCTTCGTGAATTTCGCCTGATAATGGACTTAAATCGCGCGTTTTAAATAAAGCTTCGCGAACTTTCCCACAAAGTACAAATGCCGTTTGAGCTATTTACCATCATTAAGATGACAGCAAGAATATCGACTAAATCAACTTTATGAAAGGCAAAGGCTGTATTTGTTGTAATATAAAAATGGCGTTTGCAATGTTTACAACACCAACGTTTACGAGAAGGAAGGAAATAGGCTTCGTGGCGAATACCACAATGCGGACAGCATACATCACGAACATTATCAGGGTTTCCCCAGCGATGAGTTTTTAAAAGGTGAAAAGCATCTTCCTCTGTAAGGCGTAAAATATCTTTTAAATTGATGTTTTTTGATTTGCTTGAAAGTAAATAATGTTGAGCCACTGCGAATTTCCTTGTGTAGTACAAGGCATTCGAGATTTGCTAAACGCCAGACACAAAAAAACGCCCACCTGAAGAAATCAGATCGGCTCAAAGCGTTTATGCCTCGAATACCGTACCGCCACAAGGAACTTGTGGACTTAACGCATAGATAAACACACAGCGACATTCACCCCATAATGTGGCAAAATGCACCTTTTTAGCGGTTTACCTATCTTTCCAATCTAAGGAAAAGCAAAGGGAAAATTTTGATTCGTTTGCTTTATTTATTCTTGTTTACTTGGGAATCCCCTATGTAAATATTACAGCTATTACTTTATTAATAATAGAAATTAGCGTACTCAATGAGTTTATTTTGTTTATACTAACTTAAGCGACTTTTTCCCATTGATTTATTCTAACCTAATGGCGTTTTTAGTCCTTATCTAGTAAAATCTTATTTGATTGCTAATTTAGTTAATAATCACTAAATTATTTTATATTCGATAACTTAGGTAAATTATACCATAGCCGTCCAGACACTTCTAGAATTATAACTGACAATGTAATATTTAATTTATTAGAAATATCTCTTATTTTTTCAAATAATTCCCTTCTATTCTCATTTGATGAGATATATTGCATCGTCTCTGGCAATTTATATTTTTCCGTTCCAATTGCAGATTCAAAATAATCAACTGTACCAATTTCTCTATTAAGGTAAGCTTTTAATGAATTAAGCTCATTAGATATAGGTAGCTGGTATATAATTATATAGTTATTCATTCAAATTAACTCCTACCATATTATATAAAGATTCTTTGATGTCACCCCTTATATAGCATTTTTTAGATAAAAAAAGTTTTAACTCTTGATCATTTATATGGCAAAATGCAAATTCTTTTAATTTATCTTTTATACAATAAAATAAGAAATCTTTTCCAGATATGAACCTTAGTCTGCTGTTAGAATGATCAATTATACTTTGAAATTCATATCTATATCTAATATATTCGCTTTCACAGTATTTTTCAGATTTTTTTATACTCTCCTTAATATTACTAATTTCTGCGTCAATCTTTTCTTTAGATAACAAACTCTCACTGCTTTTATCCATTAAATGATTTACCGTCTTACTTACAGTTTTTATTCCCGTTTCTAGGTGAAAAGAAATTGCATATTCTAGGAACAATGGTAATAGTAAGCTCTCTAAAATTGACATATATTCATTAATATTTAAACTATTTGATAATTCATCAAATGCTAAAGATGATTTTTGATCAATAAACTCTATATAATTTTCATTGCTAGTATCTAAAAGCATATTTTCTATACAATAATATGGTAAGATAAATAAATTTTTTGCCTCTGGAATATTGTCTTTTTCTTTAAATTGATAAAAATCGCCATCTATAACATAGAGTTTCATTCTAGTATTTATATTTCTTTTACATTCTTTTATTACTTCATCTCTGCCCCCTTGTTTTTGATCAGATGTATTTTCTAGTTGATGTATTTTTATCTTAAAGCCAACTTCAGTAAAATTAAAAATCCGAGAAAAGATATTTGTATAAATTTTACCATATACAACTCCATGATCTTCTACATAAATATTTAAGACATTTGGTATATTATCAAATAACACAGTTCCAATACTTCGTTTAGCCTTCGGACTTCTAATTAATTCACACATAGTTGTTTAGGTTTATACACTTTTCATCTAAATCAATAATAAGCTCTGGAGAATGTGTTGCTAAGATTAGCTGCAATTTTGAATTCTCAATATTATTAATAATAAATTCCCTTAACATATCTTGCCAATGTATATGTAAGGATAATTCAGGTTCATCTATAATTAATAGCTTATTAGTGTTATTATTAAAAATTAAGTTTCCTATAATTATAAAAATTTGAATTTCCCCTGATGAAAGATTATTTATATCTACTTCTTCATTTTCCTTATTTCTTATTACAATTAGACCATTTTCTATATCTGCTTTTTTTCTAGTGGAACTTATAAATACATTTAAACTACTAAGAAAAAAATTTAGGGGAGAATATAAATTATCTTTTTGTCTTTTTGTTTCATCTATTGTTTCTATAATTTTCTTTACTTTTAAAAATTGTTTGTAGTTATAAGATATTGTTAATTTTTTAGTTTTATCTTCATTAGGTAGATTTATCACCTTTTCATAATTCTGAAAAAAATTGATTATTGATTTTTTTATATTTCCATTCAAGTCATTAATTTCATTTATTAAATAATCTTTCTTTTCAATTATATCTTTAACTATATCTTCTTCATTTCTTATATCTTCAATGTTAATAAAGTCAAATGTGGATTTAATAATTTTACCTTGAAGTTTTTGCTCCATCCTCCTCTGTCTTTTTATTATATTTATATATTTATCTTTTACTATGTTTTTTATCTTTTCTACTTCGCTATTTTTATTTGTTTCAGCAATAACATTATCAAAAAATCTTGATGCTGAAGAAAATAAAGGACGGTAATAATCTATCTCAAATCTATCCTTAACCTTTCCCTCAATGCTTCTTTGTAAATCTAAATATACAATATCCTCTTTCTCCCATAAGCTATTTTTAGCGAATTCGTTCTTGATTTGTTTAATTACATCATGATTCTTAGTTCTATTAGAAAAATCAGGAAATGATACTAATACGGCAGGATCATTTTCTACATCTTCTAAATCACCATCATTAATCGTTTTGATTCCAAATCTTTTAATTCCATTCTCATTTAAGCAAAAATATTCATATTTTTTATTATCGTTAAATAAATAAATAAATAAATAAATAAATAAATAAATAAATATGGAGTTTTTTGAATGCAATCGAAGATAGAAAATCAAAGTCTGGTACTTTAGATAGCATTGAAACAATAATTTTTAAAATTGTCGTCTTTCCAGAACCATTAATTCCTGTGAATATATTAATATTTTTATCAAATTCTTTTTCTATGTTTAGATAGTTATTAACACTATCAAATCTAATTTTTTCTATATTCATTATGATACCCTTAAACTATATGGATGCACTCTTGGCAATTTCTTCAAATAAAGAACTAAAGTTGTTTTTTAAATTAATTGACATCATATTATAATTTTCTAATAATTTTTTCTCTCTATAAGAGAATTCTGTATTATCCTCATGAAATGTATTACCGCTACCTGTTAATAACCAAGTAATGCTAACAGCCAGCCCTTTATGTATTCTGATTAAAGCATCTACATTAGGATCACGCCCTTCATTTAAATAATTCATCGCTGAACGATACGAAATCCCAGTTACTTTGGAAAACTCCGTTACGGTCATATTTTTAGCATCCAAGACCAGCTTTAAACGTTCTGATATGCACATTATTTCACACACCTATTGAAAAAGTGAATGATTGTGATATTTTATACACAATCAATATGAATGATATTTCATATTTTAGTCCAATCAAGGTGTAATCTCAATACTATGGCCCAACATTTTCTTCTTTCTAGAAAAGCTCGCACGCTTTCTT
>NZ_MLHN01000014.1 GCF_001999285.1 Rodentibacter genomosp. 1 | reverse complement strand
TTTGAATGAAATTTAGCTGAATTTTGATGATTTATCCAACTTATTAATTCGTTGAGCAAATACCTTAACTTTTTCCCAGTCCGTATATTCAATTTCTTTGCTTGTATCTGTCTCCCCACCTGTGATCTTCATAATGAATTGGATCATCACACGATCAAACCATTTATAACGTGGATATAATAATGCGCCAGCAAACACCGCCGATAATTTGGGTTGCCATTTTGTACGTTGCAAAAATTTACGTACATATACGTTAGTTTCCGGGTTATCTTTTCCCTCTTTGCGCGCCGTTAAATTAACGCCAAAAAATACCGCACTTTTTTGTGACAAATGCTTATGGTTACTCATAACAAAACGGTCAAGCATTTTACTAAAATGCCCATAACGTATGGAAGCTCCAATAATCACACGATCAAAAGCTTCGATATTATAATCTTCTCGTAACGCATCAACGATTACCTCACCTTCTAAAAGTGCGGTTAAAAATTCAGCAATTTTTTTTGTTTGTCCATCATGGCTTGAATAAAGAATTAATGTTTTCATTAGGCTTTCCAAAATGCAGGGGTAAATAAAGCTAACAGGGTAAAAATTTCCAAGCGTCCACATACCATGGCTACGGTTAAAATCCATTTTGCACTATCTGGGATCGCCATCATATTGCCGCTGACAGAGCCTAGCGCAGGCCCTAGATTATTCAAACAAGCTAAAACCGCATTAAATGCATCAAAAGGTTCAACACCACAGGCAATCACCCCGAGTAAACAAGCTAAAAAGACTAAAAGGTATGCAGAAAAAAACGCCCAAATACTCCCAATGACTCTCTCATCAAGTACCGTTTTACCCCATTTAATGGGATAAACTAAATTCGGATGAACAACACGTTTTAGTTCCCGTTTTCCTTGTAAATAAAGTACTAACACTCGTGCTACACGTAGCCCTCCCCCGACAGAGCCAGCACAGCCCCCCATGAAAGAGGCGAGAATTAGTAATACCGGTACAAAAGAGGGCCATACAGTAAAATCGGATGTCGTATAGCCCGTCGTAGTAGAAATTGATACGGCTTGAAACAGGACTTGTTCAAAATCTTGCCAGGAGGATGAAAAATAACTATGGCTCCACATAACAAAAGTACATATCGCCACCAAAATGATCTGAGAGCGAATAAAAAAACGGAATTCGGGATCCCGCCAATAAATTTTGGCAAAATTTTCACGCCCAATTGTTGAAAACGCACGGAAATGCAAGCCAAAATTACAGGCAGAAATCAATAAAAACAAGACGGTAATCCCATTAATCAACGGGCTATTAAAATAGCCGATACTCGCATCATGTGTCGAGAAACCACCAATGGAGACGGTTGAGAAACTATGGGTCAACGCATCAAAAGGATCCATTCCCGCCAACCAATAAGCCAGCATACAAGAAATTGTCAGTGAAAGATAAATTATCCACAATATTTTGGCCGTTTCAGCAATCCTTGGGCGAATTTTTTGCTCTTTCATCGGACCAGACATTTCCGCACGATAAAGTTGCATCCCACCAATCCCTAATAACGGAATAATCGCGATTGCCAATACAATAATTCCCATACCGCCTAGCCATTGTAAAAATTGGCGATAAAATAAAATCGCTTTAGGTAAATTATCCAATCCCGTCATTACCGTTGCACCCGTTGTCGTTAACCCAGAAAACGCTTCAAATACAGCGGACGCCAAGGTTAAATGAGGCGCATCAAATAACAAAAGTGGCAGTGTTGCCAAGCCGCCTAATACAAACCAAAAAGCGACGACGATCAAAAAACCGTCACGTGAACGCAATTCCTGCTTGTGATGATGGCAAGGCCACCATAGTAACGAGCCAACAGTTAAGCTTAAAACGAAAGCCTGCATAAATGCTTTTCCGCCACCATCACCATAAATCAACGCGACGAATGCAGGAATTAACATCGTACCGGAAAAACACATAACCAAAATGCCAATAATTCGAATGATAGATAAAATATGCACAATTATTCGCCTGTGTCTAAAGGTTGGATAATCAATTTACCGGCTGATTTTTCGGTTAATTCAGAGACAAAAGATTCAACCATTTTTTCACTAATGCCTAAGATCAAGTGAATCTGAGCCTGAAAATCCTGTGATAAAATCACTATCTGATATTTTTCGCAAAGCAGCTGTAGCCAACCCCATTGTCCATAATCACAATCCAAACGAAAAGGGCTACGTTCCACTTTAATTTCAGTCTCTAAAAGTTTTAACGCTTGTTGAACACCACTATTATAAGCGCGTACAAGCCCTCCGGTTCCTAGCAATATTCCTCCAAAATAGCGTACAACGACCACACTCACTTCTCCAACGCCACTTCCTTGTAACGCACTTAACATCGGTTTTCCCGCTGTACCTGCCGGCTCACCATCATCAGAAAAACCAAATTGCAGGGCATCCTCCGGATTGCCAGCAACCGTTGCCCAGCAATGATGCCGTGCATGGGGGTGCGCCTGCTTAATCTTCGCCCAAAAAGTCCTCGCTTCAGCTAAACCTTCTGTGTGCTGCAAATAGGTGATAAAGCGGCTTTTTTTAATTTCTTCTTCAAAAATAACCGCACTTTTAGGAATAAGATATTCCGCCATGATATTTCTTTAAGTAATTTCAATCGTGCTAGTCTATCACTGATGATAGGGATTTGTCGAAATTTCCAAACAAGTGGTATTATGCGCATTATTTTGTAGAAAGAGAAAGCAATGTCTGAAATTACGATTACCCAAACGCTTGACACCTTGGGTTTGCGTTGCCCTGAACCTGTGATGTTAGTGCGTAAAACCATCCGTCATTTAAACGATGGGGATATATTGTTGATCCTAGCCGATGATCCCGCCACTACACGCGATATTCCGAGTTTTTGTCAATTTATGGAACATACCCTAATACAAAGCGAAATGGACACTCCCCCCTTTAAATACTGGGTAAAGAAAGGCAAATAAAAAAATGCGGTGAAAACTCACCGCACTTTCTCTCATTTATTCTTCCCTAAATTTCACATAGCTTTGTTGTTTAAAATCCGGTTTTAACAAATCCTTTAATTGCCACCAATTCAGTGTGAGATCAGGTTCACCTGCCACATAAGGCGCGATTTCATAGGCACTATAAATAAAATGCACCCCTTCCGAATCTAAATAAATATTATCTGATACATTAAAATCGGCTTTTTTCGTAAAAGTTTCGTCATCTTTTACCGCACCATCTTGTGTATAATTCGCCCACAGTAATTCCTTCACCTTCGGCAACACTTTCTCATCAAATAAATCATTGAGCTTCAAGATTTTATGAGAGGTGAGATCAATGGTCAAATAAAGATTACCTCCCATACCATGTGCCCCGCCCTCATATTCATAAGTTCCGACCGAAAATGTCGCTAATTTTTCTTTTTGCCCAATAAAATCTACCCAAAGACGGCGTTCTACGCCCATTGTTTTTTCTTCTTTCATTCCCTCATAGGTTTCATTAAAATTTTCTTGTAACTCCGCCACAAGCTGTTCACGTGTGAGTACCTTGCCTTTATTATCTTCATCACGTGTTAATTCTTCCCATAATAGGGTATTTAACCAATCAATATTAGTTTTCAACATCGAAATGGAATACTCAATTTTTCCTTCTTCCGACGAATAATCTTCTTCCGACTTAGGTTTCGGGTATTGAATGGTTTCCGACTTTTTAAACACAACATCTTCTTCAGCAAAAATCGCCGGGATCACGTTCTCCACCAGCGATTTTTCTGCTTTTAATTGCGTATTTTCTGCCGTGAGTTGGGCCACCGTTTGATTAAGCTGCTCAATTTTGGTCTGAGCGTCTTTATCTTGGCAACCGGTGGTTAAAAGTGCGGTAAAAATTACGGCTGGAATTAATGTTCTTTTCATATTTTCTCCTTATAAATCAAAGATATTCTTATCACGCAAAATGTGATTATTGCCTTTACGACGTAAAAAACCGATACGATCAAAATATTCCATAAGTTGCACGGTGAGCTTGCGACCAAAATTCAAGCGGTCACGCACCTCATTAACGGAAACCTTCCCTTTTTCCTCAGCGATTTGCTTAATAAGACGCGCATAAGCATAAATCGTTTCAGTTAAAAAGAAACGATCTTTTACAATCGGCGTAAGATAACCTAGTTTCCCGGCTTTATACATAAAATTACGCATTTTGTTTTCATCCATGACTAAGGCATTTGCCATATCACGCACCCAAATCGCTTGCCCATTAGCCTTTTCAAATTCCTTTAATACCCATTGCCAACGATGCTGTTCTTCCTCATCGAAACGAATTTTATGTTCGGGCAAATGCAACCAACCTCGGGTTTGTTGAAGTTTACCGTTATCCAACATCTCATCGATCAAGTGATAAATCAAATGTTCCGGCTGATTAAGCAGCGCTATACGATACAAACGGGCTTTGCTCACCCCTAACTGATCATTATGTTGCTCATGATAGGTAGCAAGTGCGGTCAAAATTTGCTGTGTTTTTTCAGCTTGATAATCCGCATTAAAGCACCAATCCTGATAGCGCATCGCACCACATTGTGCCAGTGCCTCGTCTAGCGATATAACACTGAGCTGTTCTCCCCACATGACTTGGTTAGCTTCAATTGCATTATGTTGAAGGGCTAATCCAATACGTTGTGGAGCATTTTTCGCTAAAGCTAAATTTGCCAAGAAACTCAACCGTTCCGCTGTCCGCTTATGGCGTTTTGGCGAGTTAATTTCCAACACCCTAGCGCCTGCCACAAGTGTTTTCGCATCACCACTGCGCAAAATAAGCTTATCGCCAAAGGCTAAAAACAAGGGGGAATCCAAAATAATCTCTGCCAAAGTGCGGTCATTTTGGGCGACATTTTTACTTTGTAACAAAACAAGCTGACCTGTCGTACGACTGGCAGCATGATAAATATGTATCGGTTGGCTTTCATTTAGTGGTGTTTCCACCCAAATTTGCACACTGATGCGTGTCGTGGGCAAAGGGGGAATGCCCTGCAATAACCAATCACCGCGTTTTATCAATGTACGATCTAAATCCACATTGAGATTTAATGCTAAACGCTGCCCTGCCAAACCTTGTTCACTCGGCGTATTTTGCGCATGAATCGCTTTCACCCGCACTTTTTGCCCAGTGGAGAGATAAAGTTCATCTTCCACTTGTACTCTTCCTGCAAAAGCAGTGCCGGTCACGACCGTACCCGCCCCCTTGACGCTAAAAACCCGATCAATGGCATAACGAAATGGCTTTTGTGTTTCCGCCAATTCCGGCAGTTGATGTAAATAATTACGCAATTCCTCAATACCCTGACCGTTTTCTGCAGAAGTAATGAAATATTTTGCCTGACATAAAAACGGGTAATCCCGCTTAATTTTGTGGATTAATGTGTCGATTTGCACCGAATCTGCACGATCCGCTTTGGTAAGCACCACCATAATTTCACGGAATTGTAACTGACGTAAAATCGCCAAATGTTCTTTGGTTTGTGCCGCAATGCCCTCATCTGCCGCGACAATCAGCATGGCATAATGAACACCGCCTAATCCTGCCAGCATATTTGAAAGGAATTTTTCATGTCCCGGTACATCAATAAAACCGAGGGTTTTCTTGCTCTCACCGAGAGGTAAATAGGCATAGCCAAGATCGATCGTCATTCCGCGCTTTTTTTCTTCCGGCAAATGAGCGGTATTAGTGCCGGTTAGCGCTTTAAGTAACGCCGTTTTGCCGTGATCAACGTGTCCTGAGGTGACAATAATCATAGTTCATCCACCACTTGTAATAACCTTTCCATTGTCGCAACACTGCGAACATCCAACCATAATTTGCCGTTTTCCATACGTCCGATAATGGGCTGAGAGAGTTGTTTGAAACGCTCGGAAAGTGTGGTTAATTTACCATTTGTTTTTTCGGCAATCGTAACTGCAAGGGAAGGGATACGCGCCATCGGTTGTGAGCCACTACCAATTTGTGCAAGGCTTTCTTCAATTTGAATGTCAAACTGTGAATCTAACCGTTTTTCCAACCGCACTTTAAGCTGTTCTGCTTTATTCTGTAATGCTTCGAGTGATTGTGTAAGCAGATGTAATGTGGGTAAATGTTCCGTTAATTTTTCAGGATTTAAATACAAGCGTAATGTCGCTTCTAAACCGGCCAGGGTCACTTTATCACAACGCAATACCCGTTTTAGTGGATGAGCCTGCAGTCTGGCAATCCATTCTTTTTTTCCCACGATAATACCGGCCTGCACACCACCCAATAATTTGTCACCGGAGAAGGTGATTAAATCCACACCCTGAGCCACTTTTTCTTGTACTGTTGGTTCTTTGGGTAAGCCGTATTGGGTTAAATCAATGAGAGCGCCACTGCCGAGATCAGTCACTACGGGGACGTTCACTTCTCGCCCTAATTCAACCAATTCTTGTTCCGAAACTGATGAGGTAAAACCGCAAATTTGATAATTGCTGCTATGAACTTTCATTAATAAGGCCGTATTTTCACCAATCACATCACGATAATCCTTTAAATGCGTGCGGTTGGTCGTGCCCACCTCAACCAAGCGACAACCAGCCTGTGTCATAATATCAGGAATACGGAACGCCCCACCGATTTCAATGAGTTCACCACGAGAAATGACCACCTCTTTTCCCGGTGCAACCGTTGCTAACATCAAAAATACTGCCGCTGCATTGTTATTCACCACACAAGCCGCCTCTGCGCCGGTTAATCTACATAAAAGCTCGCTGATATAATTATCACGATGACTCCGTTTGCCTTCCTCTAAATCATACTCTAGTGCAACATTGCCTTGCATCGCAGACAATGCCGCTTGCTGAGCGGCTTTCGCCCATATTGCACGACCCAAGTTAGTGTGTAATATCGTGCCGGTAAGATTATGCACGGTTTTAATTTGCACGGTATTTTGCTGATTTAAATATGATCGAAGTTCGAAAAAAATGCGGTCAAAATCAGAGAAATATTCAGGCAGTTGATGATTTTTTTGAATATATTGACGTGCCTGCGTCAGTAATTCCCGACATATAGCCACCACGGCTGAATGTCCAAACTCTGCGGTAAGCTGTTCACCTTGTGGCATTTTGAGAAGTTTATCAACGGCAGGCAGCTGTTGAAAAAGATCGGTCATTTTTGAATCCGTTTAAAATAACGTTGAATTGGCAAATAATTTACGCTAAAGTACCGCCAATTTCAACCACGGAAGGTCGTCATCTCCGGTGAGGTGGCAGGACTTCAAATCCTGTTGAGGACGCCAGCGTTCTCGGGTGGGTTCGACTCCCATGACCTTCCGCCAACCCCTCTCAAAAATCCCTCCCATTTTCCTATGTTTTCCCCCCATTTATGATTTTGTGAACTATGTCAAAGTTTTCTTTATAGAAAAAAGCTAGTATATTCACTACGTTTTCAATTTTTTGAGGTAATTATGACAAGTTCAGAGCTCATGCTTGAAGGGATCAATTTAATGTTTGCAGGAATGGGATTCGTCATCTTTTTTCTCTTCCTACTTATCTATGCTATTGAATTTGCATCAAAAATCATTAATCGATTCTTTCCCGAAAACGAGGTTCCCGCCTCACAATCGAATCAATCGGCAGCCGTGTCTAGTAGTGATGATATCGCTCGGCTGCGTCCGGTTATTGTTGCAGCGATTGCACACCACCGTCGCCAACAAGATCTAAAATAACATTTTCATTTAATAGGCTAAGGAAGAGGTATTTTATGACTGCTCAACATAAAAAAATTGCTATCACCGATGTGGTATTACGTGATGCACATCAATCGCTTTTTGCTACCCGTATGCGCCTTGAGGATATGCTCCCTATTGCATCGGCGCTAGATGACATTGGCTATTGGTCATTAGAGGCATGGGGTGGCGCAACCTTTGATAGTTGCATTCGTTTTTTAGGTGAAGATCCTTGGGTTCGTTTGCGTGAATTGAAAAAAGCCTTGCCAAAAACCCCATTACAAATGCTTTTACGCGGGCAAAATCTGTTGGGTTACCGTCATTATGCCGATGATGTGGTTGACCGTTTTGTCGAACGTGCAGTCACCAATGGAATGAGTGTATTCCGTGTATTTGATGCAATGAATGACCCACGCAATATGCAACAGGCATTGAAAGCCGTCCGTAAACAAGGCGGTCATGCACAAGGAACGCTAAGTTATACCACCAGTCCAGTTCATACTTTAGAGACTTGGTTGGATACCACAGAACAATTATTAGAAATCGGTATTGATTCTCTTGTGATTAAAGATATGTCAGGCATTTTAACGCCGATGTCCGCCTATGAATTAGTCAGTGAAATCAAAAAACGCTACGATATTCGTCTCCATCTACATTGCCACTCCACGACCGGTATGGCTGAAATGGCACTGCTAAAAGGTGTGGAAGCGGGAGCTGACGGTGTTGATACTTCAATTTCCTCTATGAGCGGTACTTACGGACACCCAGCCACTGAAGCATTGGTTGCAACCTTACAAGGTACAGGCTATGACACAGGTTTAGATATTCTTAAACTGGAAAAAATTGCGGATTATTTCCGTACCGTTCGTAAAAAGTATGCGAAATTTGAAGGTCAATTAAAAGGCGTTGATAGTCGCATTTTAGTCGCGCAAGTGCCGGGCGGAATGCTCACCAACCTTGAAAGCCAGCTCAAACAACAAAATGCTTCAGACAAACTCGACCAAGTGTTACAAGAAATCCCGCGAGTCCGTGAAGATCTCGGTTTCATCCCGCTTGTTACACCAACTTCGCAAATTGTCGGCACACAGGCGGTAATTAACGTGTTGATGGGAGAACGTTACAAAACTATCGCCAAAGAAACCGCCGGTATTTTAAAAGGTGAGTATGGTCGTACGCCGGCTGCGGTAAATAGCGAGTTGCAGGCTCGTGTCTTAGAAGGGGCTCAACCTATCACCGATCGCCCGGCCGATCATCTTGCACCTGAAATGGATAAACTCACTGCAGAAGTGAAACAACTTGCGAAGGAGAAAGGCATTAGCTTGGCTTCAAATGAAATTGATGATGTGCTGATTGTCGCCTTATTCCCACAGGTCGGCTTAAAATTCTTAGAAAATCGTGGCAATCCTGACGCCTTTGAACCTGCTCCAGAGGCAGATCAAGCAACGGAAAAAACTTCAGAAAAACCAACCGCACTTTCAAACAAAAAAGCTAGTGGTGCCGCAGTTTATACTGTGGAATTAGAAGGCAAAGCCTTTGTGGTAAAAGTTAGCGAGGGCGGAGATGTGACAAATATCACCCCAACCGCACCTTCAGCCCAATCAACCTCTGCCCCTTCTCCAACACCTTCTGCACAGGCACAATCCGCCACAGCCGAACCGGTTACCGCACCGATGTCGGGTAATATTTGGAAAGTGGTTGCCAGCGAAGGGCAGACCGTCGCAGAAGGCGATGTATTACTCGTACTGGAAGCCATGAAAATGGAAACTGAAATCCGAGCCTCCAAAGGTGGTATCGTTCAAAATATCACCATTAAAGCGGGCGATAGCGTCACCGTTGGTGATACCTTAATGACCATCGCATAAGTGGTAGGTAGGAAGTATGGACAGTATTATTGCATTATTTAAAGGCATGGGGATCATGCATCTGGAATGGGGGCAAGCCGTAATGATCGGTGTGAGCTTGCTCCTACTTTGGTTGGCGATCTCCCGAAAATTTGAACCGTTGTTATTATTGCCTATAGGGTTTGGCGGGCTGCTGTCCAACATTCCCGAAGCCGGAATTGCGATGACCGCATTGGATAATCTTATCCATTCCGGCGCGGCGCACCAACTTGCCATTATTGCGGCAAAACTTAATACTGTAGCCGATCCGGTTGCAATTAAGAATGCACTGAATAGCGCATTACCATCGCAGATTGCAGAGTTGGAAACCTTAGCCGGTGATATGGGATATAGCGCAGGTATTCTCGCCTTATTCTATAAAGTGGCCATTGGCTATGGTGTTGCACCGCTTGTCATATTTATGGGCGTGGGAGCAATGACGGACTTCGGCCCGCTTCTTGCCAACCCAAGAACCCTGTTGTTAGGTGCAGCGGCTCAATTTGGCATTTTCACCACTGTGCTAGGTGCATTAGCATTAAACTGGCTGGGAGTGATTTCCTTCAGCCTTCCACAGGCAGCAGCAATTGGGATTATTGGTGGGGCAGACGGCCCAACAGCAATTTATCTCACCAGTAAACTCGCCCCTGAGTTACTTGGTGCGATTGCGGTGGCGGCTTATTCTTACATGGCGCTTGTACCATTGATTCAACCACCGATTATGAAAGCCTTAACAACAGAAGAAGAACGGAAAATCCGTATGGTACAACTTCGTCCAGTGAGCCAACGTGAGAAGGTATTATTTCCTATCATCTTATTACTACTGGTTGCCTTAATTTTACCGGATGCGGCGCCATTATTGGGGATGTTCTGTTTTGGTAACTTAATGCGCGTCAGCGGTGTAGTAGAACGGTTAAGCGATACCACCCAAAATGCCTTAATCAACATTACCACGATTGTATTGGGATTATCGGTCGGGGCGAAATTGGTCGCGGATAAATTCCTCCAACCTCAAACGCTAGGGATTTTGTTACTCGGTGTTGTCGCCTTTAGTATTGGCACGGCAAGTGGCGTATTGATGGCAAAATTGATGAATAAATTCAGCAAAAACAAAATCAACCCGCTTATTGGGTCCGCCGGGGTTTCAGCCGTGCCTATGGCAGCAAGAGTATCAAATAAAGTCGGGTTAGAAGCAGATCATCAAAACTTCTTACTGATGCACGCCATGGGGCCAAACGTTGCTGGCGTGATTGGTTCGGCTATTGCAGCAGGTGTGATGTTGAAATATATTGCCGGAATGTGATAGTTAAAAATAAAAAATGCGGCCATAAATTCTCTCGAAAATATGACCGCACTTTTATTCAAACCAATCGTTAAAAATTATTTTTTCTCACCAATTGGCAATACTGTTCTGCCATAGGATTCATTTAACACTTCAGCCGCAGCTAAATAGAATGCACAAAGTGCGGTGACTAACCCTAAATATCCCCCGATATTCACAATGGCATGGTTGCCTGTTGCATCACCAATGGCTAATGCATAAAACGTTAAGGTTAAAAAGAAGAAAATCGCTTGTAATGCACGCGGTTTTGGGAAAGTCGCTAAAAACATCATTAAGGTGAATGTTCCCCAGCATGCTAAATACCAAGCCACAAACTGTGCGGAAGTCTCCCCCTTAAAGAAAGCAACAAATAGCGCCCAAGACCACCAGAATGCACCATAACTGATAAATGCAGTAAAGCCGAAAGTATTCCCTTTTTTAAATTCGAACATCCCGGCGACCATTTGTGCAGTTCCACCAAAAGCGAATGCCATTCCCAATACCAAACCTAGGTTTGAACCATCAAAAATACCGGCATTGACTAAACATAATAACCAAGTTGTTAAAGCAAAACCACATAACCCTAGAGGACCCGGATTAGCCAAACCATCTTTCGCTGACATAAATTTTCCTTAATAATTTTGAGTATGAAAGTTGCGCATTATGGCGAAATCCGGTCAGAAAATAAAGAGTAAAACAGAAAAAAATCTACGCTACGTTATTGAACTTGATCAAGATCAGCTTTTCATTAAATAGGTCTTTTATGTGATCGAGATCACAGAAATGAAGGCGTATAATCCTTTTTAGTTAGATTTTAAACTTTTAGGAGAAAACAATGAGTAATGCAGTTGAAAATGCCATCACCCCGGCTCAAGCAGAAGTCAATGCCTTGGTAGAAAAAGGCTTAGTTGCACTTGAAGCATTCCGCCAACTTGATCAAGAACAGATCAATTATATTGTGGCAAAAGCCTCCGTTGCCGCCCTCGATCAGCACGGTGTACTGGCAATGCACGCCTACGAAGAAACCGGTCGTGGTGTATTTGAGGATAAAGCCACCAAAAACCTGTTTGCCTGTGAGTATGTGGTGAACAATATGCGCAACTTAAAAACCGTTGGCGTGATTAGCGAAGATGACGTAACGGGTATCACGGAAATTGCGGATCCGGTCGGTGTGATTTGTGGGATAACTCCAACCACTAACCCAACATCAACCGCTATTTTCAAATCATTAATTGCCTTAAAAACCCGCAACCCTATCGTGTTTGCATTCCACCCGTCTGCTCAACAGTCTTCTGCTCACGCTGCACGTATTGTCTATGAAGCAGCCGTAGCAGCCGGTGCACCAAAAGATTGTATCCAATGGATCGAACATCCGTCCATAGAAGGTACCTCTGCCCTAATGAAACATCCCGGCATTGCGACCATTTTAGCCACAGGCGGTAATGCCATGGTGGAAGCAGCCTATTCTTGCGGAAAACCGGCACTTGGTGTTGGAGCAGGTAATGTCCCGGCTTATGTGGAAAAATCCGCCAACTTAAAACAAGCCGTTCACGATATTGTGATGTCAAAATCCTTTGATAACGGGATGGTCTGTGCTTCCGAACAAGCAGCCATTGTCGATGAAGAAATTTACGCTGATTTTGTGAAAGAAATGCAATCTTACGGTGTCTATCTGGTGAACAAAAAAGAAAAAGCAATGCTGGAAGAATTGATGTTTGGTGTGAAAGCAGACAGTAAAAATTGTTCCGGTGCAAAACTTAATGCCAATGTTGTGGGTAAACCTGCCACTTGGATTGCGGAACAAGCGGGCTTTAAAGTGCCGCCACGCACCAATATTTTATTGGCCGAATGTAAAGAAGTGGGCGAAAAAGAACCTCTTACCCGTGAAAAATTATCACCTGTACTTGCCTTAGTGAAAGCCACCTCAACGGAAGATGGCTTAAATAAAGCGGAGCAAATGGTGGAATTTCATGGCTTGGGTCACTCTGCGGCAATCCATACCAATAATGCCGAATTGGCCAAAGAATTTGGCGAACGTGTTAAAGCCATTCGTGTGATTTGGAATTCCCCTTCTACTTTCGGTGGAATTGGTGATGTGTATAACTCTTTCCTTCCATCGTTAACGCTCGGTTGTGGCTCTTACGGGAAAAACTCGGTCGGCAACAATGTAAGTGCGGTCAATTTAATTAACATAAAACGCGTGGGAAGACGGAGAAATAATATGCAATGGTTTAAAGTGCCTTCAAAAATCTACTTTGAGCGTGATTCAATTCAGTATTTACAATCAATGAAAGGTATGGAACGTGTGGTGATCGTAACCGACCGTACCATGGTAGATTTAGGCTTTGTTGAAAAAATTGCGAAACAAATTACCGCTCGCGGTAACCACGTCACCTACCAACTTTTTGCTGATGTTGAACCGGATCCATCAATCGAAACCGTGCGTCGTGGTACAGAATTATTACGCAGCTATCAACCTGATACCATCATTGCCCTTGGTGGTGGCTCAGCAATGGATGCGGCAAAAGTGATGTGGTTATTCTACGAACAACCTGAAGTAGATTTCCGTGATCTTGTGCAAAAATTTATGGACATTCGCAAACGTGCCTTTAAATTCCCACAATTAGGGCGTAAAGCTCGCTTTATCGGTATTCCAACCACTTCCGGTACCGGTTCTGAAGTGACACCATTTGCCGTTATTACCGAAGGCGACAAAAAATATCCGATTGCCGACTATTCCTTAACGCCAACCGTGGCAATAGTTGATCCGGCATTGGTGATGACCGTACCGGCTCACGTTGCCGCTGACACAGGCCTGGATGTGCTAACTCATGCAACTGAAGCCTATGTCTCTGTACTTGCCAACGATTTTACTGACGGTTTAGCATTGCAAGCCATCAAATTGGTATTTGAAAACTTAGAGCGCTCTGTGAAAGAAAAAGATCCTGAAGCACGCGAGAAAATGCACAATGCCTCCACCATAGCAGGTATGGCATTTGCTAATGCATTCTTAGGCATGAACCATTCCTTGGCACATAAAATTGGCGGTCGTTTTCATACACCACACGGACGTACTAATGCTATTTTAATGCCACATGTCATTCGTTATAACGGTACCAGACCGGAAAAAACATCAACTTGGCCAAAATACAACTACTACAAGGCGGATGTGAAATACCAAGAAATCGCCCGTATGCTCGGCTTACCTTGTGCGACACCGGAAGAGGGAGTAAAATCCTTTGCCCAAGCCTGCTATAACTTAGCAGAACGTTGCGGTATCAAAATGTCTTTCAAAGCGCAAGGCTTGGATGAAAAAGATTGGTTAGATGCACGCCGTGATATTGCATTGCTCGCCTTTGAAGACCAATGTTCTCCGGCAAACCCTCGCTTGCCGTTAGTAGCAGATATGGAAAACATTTTAACGCGCGCCTACCATGGCTATAATGCTGAAGATTACTAAGCATTAAAAAAATAAGGTATATCAACCGCACTTTAATCTGCCCCAATGTTGGAAATCCTCTCCAACTTATTAAGGGGCAGATTTTTTATCAAACAAAATTTTTGCAACACAAAGAGTAAAATGAATCTTTCTACGCTTTTAGTTCAAATCGAACAACGTTATCACATCCAAGCGGAATATCCATGGGCAAAGTTTCCTGATTATGCCGTCTTCCGCCATCAAAGTCATCGTAAGTGGTTCGCCATTTTAATGGTCGTGGAAGCGAGTAAAATAGGGATATTAAGGGAAGGGAAAGTTTCAATCATGAATGTAAAAGCCAAGCCAGAAGAAATTGGCTCTCTTCGGATGATAAAAGGCATTTATCCCGCTTACCATATGAATAAAGAGCATTGGATCAGCTTAAATCTTGCGGAAATTGATGAAGGATTGTTGTTTGAATTGCTGGATGAGAGCTTTACGCTAACAATGAAAAAATCGCCATCACAATGTGTTCGTTACATCACATGATGACGGCGATCATCAAAAGTGCGGTCATTTTTGGGACTAATTTTCAATATCTAACTTTTAACTGGATAATTTCATCACAATCACACCGGAAACGATAAGTAAAGCGCCAACCCACCTTCCCATTGTAGATGCATCACCTAAGAACATCACGCCCACAACGAAAGCACCTAATGCACCAATGCCGGTCCACACCGCATAAGCGGTTCCCATTGGAATATTTCTTTGTGCTAAAAAAAGTAATGTGCCACTGCCTGCCATAAATAAAATCGCTATAACAACGCCTTGCCAACGCCAACCCGCTTGTTGTGCCAACTTCAAGCCGAGCGGCCAACCAATCTCCATCAATCCTGCGACCACTAGATAAATCCACGCCATATACAACGACCTCATTTTTTACCAATAAAATTGAGAGGGTATTGTATTGATTGAAAAAAATTCTGCAAATTTAACCGCACTTGCCTTCTTTTAATCCCAACATGGCTTTACATTCCGATTCACAGTGCGGTTCTTCTGTTGCGATCGATTGCAGAAACATTTTAATGTCTAGAAGTTGAGCAATTTTTTCTTCCACCCGAGCAAGCTGCTTTAAAACCATCTGATCTGCATAATAATGATCAGCATTGCCGAACTTCAAACGATTAAGTTCACGAATATCTTCAAGTGAAAACCCTAATGCCCGGCAATTTTTAACAAAATTTAGCTGCTTAACACTTTCTTCATGATACTGACGGTAACCATTCGCTAACCGTTTAGGTTCGGGTAAAATACCTTGTTTTTCATAGTAACGAATCGTTTCAAGATTAATCCCCGTACACTTGCTCAATTCATTGATTTTCATCATACTCCCCAAACGATTAATTCTTGCAAGATTTTACCAAAATCCCCTCATTAATGAGAATGAGGTGTCATTGAAATAGACCCTGTGGGATCTTGTAACGCCCTAATCGCCTGCAACGTGACTAACACACCACTGCGTAGTACTAACACACTCAAGATACCGCTTGCGACCACATCAACCCACTGCCAATTAAACCACCACACACTCAACCCCGCCAAAATCGCTACGACAGAACCAAATAAATCGGCTAAAACATGTAAATAAGCAGCACGAATATTTAGGTTATTTTGATCGCTTTTGAACATCATCCAAGCAACTAAAAGATTTACAAGCAATCCCATAACGGCCACGCCCAACATGGGTAATACCAACATTTCAGTCGCCATTTGCCAACGCTCTCGCGCCTCAAATAAAACCCAAACTGCAACACCTATTAATGATATACCATTGACTAAAGCAAATACTTTTTGCCATTTCAGGCTTAAAAATAACGCAACTAGGGATAAAAAAAGCGATAGGCTATCGTTTGCCATATGCCCGGCATCAGCCATTAAAGTAAGGCTATTAAAAAAGTATCCCCCTAAAAACTCCACCATCATATAACCAGTGATAATCATAAAACTGATCCCTAAAATCCTTTTGTTCTTTGGGGTATGAGAGTGAGGGTGGGAATGCCCGTGTTCTTGATGTACATTTTTCATTTATCTTTCCTTTTTAGGAGCAAGTTGATTAAGTGAACATCAGTGTAAAGCCTGTAGTGGGTACGGAGTCAAGGGAATATTTGTGAGAAATACAACAGTTCGAAAAAATACACTATTTATAAAATGGAGATGAAATAGAAGATATTTGAATAATTTTTCTATTTAAAGAATAAATTTCAATGAGTTTCAATCTGAATAATGGGCTGGATTAGTTGTAAAAAATCTGCACCTTACTCAGCAGGATTGTAACCCAACCTTATTAGATGCAGATCAATTTAACCACACTTTTACTTCCTACCCCTCCATCGACATACAAAGTAAGGTCAATGGGTGAATGCAGGTGACATTGGAGGACATATCAATTTGCCATTTACAGGTTTGGCATTCGGAAATGACATAATCAAATCCGCCCTCATTGATATTATCAAACAAGGTTTTGCCGATAGATTGGGCGGTGTCGTAGTTTTCCGCTTTAAAACCGTAGGTACCGGCAATGCCGCAGCATTGTGACGGCAACATAATGATTTCCAAGCCAGGAATTTGTTTTAATACTTCTAATGTGTAAGGCGCCCAGCCGGCTTTTTCCACATGACAGGCTGTGTGGTACGCCACTCTTAATTTCAGCGACTTAAGCGGTAAGGTTTTTCCTTCTTTAAAAAGCTGATATAGGAAAGGGGTCACCATATGAATGTGCGGGCGTACTTTGGCATTATCGATACCTAAAATATGATGATATTCATCCCGTAAATTTAGGGCACAACTTGAGGCTTCGCTAATTACCTCTAAGCCCTTTTCATCCACCATTTTGCCAATGTAGTCAGTATTGAATCGGGCAATGCTACGGGCGCGTTCAGGAAAGCCGTTCACGGTTAAAGGCAAACCGCAGCATTTTTCTTTTTCCAACAACATTACGCCTATCCCCATGGCATTGAATACTTTCAAAAATTCTTTGCCCAGTTGGGGATTATTATAGTTCACATAACAGCCGTGATAATACGCCACTTGACGTTCAAAGTTTTTCTGCTCTTCTAAGGCATTTTTCATATACCAACTGCGGAACGTGCCAAAAGCATATTTTGGTAAGGTTCTTTTTTTACTGATATTAAGGGTTTTCTCAAGCACAAATTTGGTAGCACTTAATCCGGTGACAGTATTCACAATAGGTGCAAGAGGCGTGTTGAGTTTCCCCATGATGTCGGTGTTACTTAAAATGGCATCACGCAATTTGTGCATCATCGGTTTTTTCTGTTGTGCCAGATGATTATTACGCGCCCGAACAATCAGATCGCCGATTTTGACATCGGACGGACAAGCCACTTCACAACGTTTACAGTTCGTACAATATTTGAGGGCTTCATCATAAAGTTCGGCAGATTTTAAACGCAAACGCTCACCATCAGGACCGGACTGTTTCGGGCCTGGGTAAAGGGGATTATTACGGGAAACCGGACAAACGGCAGTACAAGCGGTGCATTTAATGCAGCTTTCAAAACTTTCATCAATATACTGATGGCTTGCCGGTGAATTGAGCGATTGCTTTGCACTGTCAATTAATCGTTGAATGTTCGTATCCATCATCGCCCCCTATTTCGCCAAAATTTCATCTGCTACAGTCAGTGCCGTGACCACGGCTACCCCGGAACCGCAACCCAGTTCTAACGCATTAAAACCGCCGATGACATTCCCCACCGCGTATAAATTCGTTAAAAATTCACCGCTCTTTTGTACTTGGCAATGCTCGTTAATCACCACGCCGGCAGATTGATAAGGTTGCGGATTAGAGAAACGATTATCCGTCCAAGTGAAACGATCTTTTGCATTAAAACCTTGTACGCCCGTGATGTCAGCATCAAATACCGGCTCGAAAATTCGATCAAATTCGGACATCAACCCTTTACTGAAAAAACTACCTGAAGCAAGCACAAAATTATCGGCAATGATTTCTTCCTTATTGTGCAAGCGTGTCATAATGCAACGCACACGATCACCATCAAAATGGGCTTTCACGGCACTGTCACCATTCATCATTAAGCCCCCTAGAGATTCAAATTGGCGGCGTAATTGAATACGTTGGCGCATTCCCAGTAATGATGGTGGCAAAGTCGGTAATTCAAATAAAGCGAGTTTTGTGGCTTTGCGAAGTGCGGCCATAAATTCTTGATTTTCTAGCCCAAAACACGCCGGTAAAAATACGGCTTCCGCACCTTTCGCCGAGTCCACAATTTCTTTCATCAAATCATCAAAAGCCAATTTATGTTCTAAAAGCTGTGCGATATTCACACTGCGGAACTCTCGGGCATTTTGGCGAAGTTCGTCCAACTGAGGAATATTCAAGAAACCGCTAGTTATCTCACAATGGGCGAATTGTGCATTAAGCACTAAATTTGCCGCTAATAGTTGCGGTTGGAAATCGTGATAACCTTCAATCCCCAACACCGCAATGCGTTTGTGGGGGAAAGGCTCGTTTCCTTCCACGGTCGGAACACTATTCGGGGAGAGCCATGTGCCACGCAAACTCCCCAGTCCGGTAATACGCCAGTGATTTTTTTCACTCTCCCCCACTAAATGAAGGTTGAGGGATTGGGCTAGGTTTTCAAACGCCTGAGCCTTACTCATCACTTGTTCTTCGCCCAACAAACTGTAAGGATGAGTCGGTAATGCGGTGCGAAGTGCGGTCAAATTTTCTTTTAAATTTTCCACCGCACTTCCGTCCGGCAGACGGCTTAATAAATCAAAAGAACCGGAAGCAAAATCCATGGCGGCTTGTCCGTTATTGATAATCACACAATGTTTACCACGCTGTTGAAGGGCGATGCCGCAAGTTAATCCTGCCAACCCTCCGCCAATAATTGCTACATCAAAATTCATTGCTATCCGTCCCCTGTTGTGCTTTTTCCTCAAGCGGTTTCACATCATTCAGCCCCAATACGCTGCCATACATCCAAGCAGTAAATTCCGCTTCACGAATCGCCTCGCCCCAAGCGATAGGTTGAATACCACGCCAACGTTCTTCCATAAAAGCATTCAGTTGTGTGGTGGATTGACGAGGGGTGGCAACCTCAAAACGATTCATCAAACCGGCTGCACGGCAAGCACAAAGTTCCGCTTGGCAGGTTCCCATGCCTACACGGGTACGGCGGCGTAAATCCACCAGATTATTCACGTCAAGTTCATCAATGGCATAACGCACTTCACCTGCTGTCACCGCTTCACATTCGCACACCATGGAACGATCCAAACGGTCTGTTTGCAGCAATCGGCTTGCCCTTGCACCATGACGATATACAGCGGAATAACGAATAGTGCTTGGCAATGAAATCACTTTCTGATTGGTTTCTTGGCGGCTTTCTGTCGAGCCCGGTAAAGGGCGTTCTGCGGTGACACAAGGTGTATTTTTGTTCAGTTTTTTGCACACCAAATCCGTTGCCCATTCCGCCATTAAACGATAAGTCATCAATTTACCGCCGGTGATCGTGATAAATCCTTCTAAACCGTCACGCTCTGCGTGATCCAACAAGACAATACCACGGCTGACATTTCGACCGGACGGATCGTCATCGGTCGCCACCAATGGACGCACCCCCGCATAAGCACGAAGCACACGGGTATGACGCAAACTTGGTGCCAGTTTTTCGCCTTCACGGAAAAGAATATCCACTTCTTCGGGGGTAACTTCCATATTGTCGATTTGATCATAAGGAATACGGCTGGATGTTGTGCCAATCACACAAATGGTATCACCCGGTACAAGAATATCCGCATCAGCAGGTTTACGGCAGCGGTTAATCACCATTTTATTAATGCGATGCCCCATCACTAATAATGCCCCTTTTGCTGGGAACATTTTTATTTTGAGATCGGCATATTCCGCAATGCCCTGTCCCCAGATTCCACTGGCATTTACTACCACAGGCGCAAAAAATTGGCGTTTAATTTTATTTTTATGATCATAAACATCCACACCAATGACTTTCCCACCTTCCCGAATGAGATTTTTCACTTCACAATAGGTAAATACTTTGGCACCGTTTTCCACGGCATCCATCATATTAGAGGCAGTTAAACGAAAAGGGTCAATGGAGCCGTCCGGCACCACCACTGCGCCCACTAAATTTGGATTAACGGAAGGTTCCATAATTTTGGCGAGCTCGGGATCGATGGCAACCGCCTCAATACCGGATTTTGTACAGCTTTCAATGAAGGTTTTTTGATAGTCGAGGGAATCTTCAGGCAGAGTGATAAATAACCCTTCCGTTTCATCTACGCAATGACGAGCAATTTTGCGCAAAATACGGTTTTCTTTAATACATTCTTCCGCCGATTCCTGATCGTTCACCGCATAACGTGCGCCACTATGCAAAAGCCCGTGATTACGTCCTGTTGCCCCCGTGGCAATATCACGGCGTTCTAATAAAATGCAATTAATACCACGTAATGCACAGTCACGTGCAATGCCTGCGCCTGTGGCTCCGCCACCAATGATAATCACATCTGTTGATAAGGAAGAAAACTCTCCAACATCTCGATATAAATTAGGCGATAATCCCATGTTTACCCCCAAAGCCCACAAAAAACTATAGAAAATACAAAACTAAATGGATTGTAGAGAATAATGCCTAAATAAACAACATTTTGAGCGAAAAAGAAAATAAATATGTGAGATAGATCACAATTATTTTCTCATTCGCTCATGTTAAATAAATTTTTTGTGAACTGGTTCACATTTTTTAGTTATCAAACTTTCTTATTTTTTATTTTTCATTATTATGCACCCAGCCCTTTCCTCTTTATTTGGAAGGGAAAACCATAATTATAAATGTTGGAGAAAATTATGTTTGGACCATTTAAACCCGCACCGCATATTGCGGAACTTCCGGCGGAAAAAATTGATTCTACTTACAAACGCTTACGCTGGCAGGTATTTGCTGGGATCTTCTTTGGTTATGCTGCTTACTATTTTGTGCGTGCAAACTTTGACTTGGCTCAAAAAGGTTTAATTGAAGCCGGTATGTATAACAAAGCTGAGTTGGGACTTGTCGGCACGGCTGCCGGTTTAGCCTACGGTTTGTCAAAATTCTTTATGGCAATGCTTTCGGATCGTTCTAACCCGAAAGTCTTTTTACCCTTCGGTTTATTGCTATCCGGTTTATGTATGACCATGATGGGTTTATTCCCGTGGGCAACCTCCGGCATCGTGATCATGTGGATTATGATCTTTTTAAACGGTTGGTTCCAAGGAATGGGCTGGCCGCCATGCGGACGTACTATGGTTCACTGGTGGTCTAAATCTGAACGTGGAACTATCGTTTCTATTTGGAATACCGCACACAATCTCGGCGGCATGGTGCCGGGTGCGATGGTACTTCTAGCCGGTGCAATTTATTTCAGCACACATGGTGTTGAAGCAACGGCAAAAGATGTATGGCAACAAGCGCTTTACTATCCGGGTATTGCCGCAATGATCATCGCCATTCCAATTTATCTTGTGATGAAAGATACCCCACAATCTTGCGGCTTACCGCCAGTTGAAAAATGGCGTAATGACTATCCAGACGACTATAACGAAAAAACTTACGAGCATGAGCTTTCTACCAAAGAAATCTTTATGACTTATGTGTTGAAAAACAAACTATTATGGTACATCGCTATTGCTAACGTGTTCGTTTACTTAATCCGCTACGGTGTGTTGAAATGGTCGCCTGTTTACTTAGGTGAAGTCAAACACTTCAACATTAAAGGCACAGCATGGGCATACACCATTTATGAATTGGCGGCAATTCCGGGTACATTATTATGCGGTTGGGTATCGGATAAGGTCTTCAAAGGCAAACGCGGATTAACCGGTTTCATCTTTATGATATTAACCACTATTGCCGTTGTCGCTTTATGGAAAAACCCGGCTACGCCTGAAGCAGAGATTGCCAGCTACAGTGCATGGTATCAAAACCCATATCAACTAACCGACTTCATTTTAATGACAACCATCGGCTTCTTAATTTATGGTCCTGTGATGTTAATCGGTTTACACGCCCTTGAGCTCGCACCGAAAAAAGCCGCAGGTACGGCAGCCGGTTTCACCGGATTATTCGGTTATTTAGGCGGTACAGTATCAGCCTCTGCGGTAGTTGGTTGGGCAGCTGAATACTACGGCTGGGATGGCGGTTTCTACGTGATGATTGCCGGCGGTATCTTAGCGGTGTTATTACTTCTCAATGTAATGATTGAAGAAGGCAAACACAAAGCAAAATTAGGTGATACCTACGGCACGAAATAATTCGTGTAAAAAAGGCGACAAGCAAATGCTAAAGTCGCCTTTTTTATTTAATAAATCTTTAACATCAGTAGATTATATTAATTCAATGTTATTCATTCACGAAAACAGTCTTAAAATTAACCGCACTTCTTCAAGGAGAAATAGTTATGAAACTTAAAACATTAGTCTTTTCTTTACTGGCCACTAGCGTATTAGCCGCTTGTAGCAGCCAAACTTCAATGATGGTAAATAATATGAAATCAGAAAAAATCATTATCGCTCACCGTGGTGCAAGCGGCTACTTACCGGAGCATACGCTGGAATCCAAAGCCCTCGCTTTCGGTCAACAAGCGGATTATTTAGAACAAGATTTAGCCATGACAAAAGATGGTCGTCTTATTGTCATTCATGACCACTTTTTAGACGGTTTAACCGATGTGGCAAAAAAATTCCCGAACCGTCATCGTAAAGACGGTCGTTATTATGTGATTGACTTCACCTTAAAAGAAATTCAAAGTTTGAATATGACGGAAAACTTTGAAACCAAAGATGGTAAGCAAGTTGCCGTTTATCCGAACCGTTTCCCACTTTGGAAATCCCATTTCAAAATCCATACTTTTGAAGATGAAATTGAATTTATTCAAGGTTTAGAAAAATCCACCGGTAAAAAAGTGGGTATTTACCCTGAAATTAAAGCGCCTTGGTTCCATCACCAAAACGGTAAAGATATTGCTACCGAAACACTCAAGGTATTGAAAAAATATGGTTATGACAAAAAAACCGGTAGAGTTTATTTACAAACCTTTGATTTCAACGAGTTAAAACGCATCAAAACCGAATTACTGCCGAAAATGGGAATGGATTTGAAATTAGTTCAATTAGTGGCATACACCGATTGGCATGAAACAGAAGAAAAAAATGCACAAGGCAAATGGGTGAACTATGATTATGATTGGATGTTCAAACCGGGCGCAATGGCGGAAGTAGTGAAATATGCAGATGGCGTAGGGCCGGGTTGGTATATGTTAGTTGATAAAGAAAAATCAAAAGTCGGTAATATTCAATACACGCCATTAGTGAAAGAGTTAGCACAATATAATGTGGAGTTACATCCTTATACCGTGCGTAAAGATGCCCTACCGGAATTTTTTACCGATGTGAATCAAATGTATGACGCCTTGCTGAATAAGGCCGGTGCAACAGGCGTGTTTACAGATTTCCCTGATACCGGCGTTGAATTTTTGAAAGGTAAACAATAATTTTTCTGCACAAAAGAACGAACCCAATCTTTTATAGATTGGGTTCTTTTTTATGCTTGAACAGTGCGGTTGTTTTACAACCTGTTTTTCGACTTAGCTACATCACCACTGCATAAACAGCCGCTGCCAATAATGACCCGATGATCGGCCCTACAATCGGTACCCAACAATATGCCCAATCCGGTTTGGTGTTTAATTGGCGACTGAGGAAAAGCCCTAAGGTTAAACGCGGTCCGAAATCCCGTGCCGGGTTGATGGCATAGCCGGTTGTTCCCCCTAAACTCAAACCAATCGCCCAAACGAGAATCGCCACAGGTAATGCGCCGATAGAGCCTAAGCCAATAGGCGTCGCTTCTGTTGTCCCCGGCAAGGTAATATCAGCCCCAACGATGTAGAAAATCACAAAGATCAAGACAAATGTGCCGATAATTTCACTCACAAGGTTGCTTGGATAATGACGAATTGCAGGTTCCGTACAGAAACAAGCACGTTTTAAACCTTCATTTTCTGTGGCGAGAAAATGACTACGATACATCACATAAACCAACAATGCCCCCACCATACCACCAAAAACTTGAGCAATCACGTAACCCGGTACTAAGCTCCAATCGAATGCACCTTTTGCGGCAAGTCCTAAAGTAACGGCAGGATTCAAATGCGCCCCACTATAAGGTCCAACAACGACAACTGCCACATATACCGCAAACGCCCATGCAGTCGTAATCACAATCCAACCTGAACTTTGTCCTTTCGTTTTATCAAGACAAACATTGGCAACCACGCCGTTCCCTAAGAGAATCATAAGTGCGGTGCCGAAAAATTCAGCAAAATAAATGTTCATAAGAGAATCTCCATACAATGATTGAAGAAGGCATTCCTAAAAAGAAACGCAGATAGGCAATTGTGTTCGTTATTCGATCAAATGTAAGAAACTCAATGTGAGCGCGCTCATTATCTGATAAAAGCCCTACATATCAAGTAGGTATTTGAACTAAATTTTAGAAATGAGAACTTGATCACATAATTTATCGTAAAAGAAAAAATTTTTGTGATCACCGTCATAAAATAACAAAATGGGTATTTAAATTTAATAAAAATTCAATTAGGTTACGAGCGCAATTTGTTCGTTTTAGCTCAAACTACTCGTTTATCATTAAAGAACGTATTCCAAGGAGTTCACCATGTCCGACAAAAAATATATTATCGCTCTAGATCAGGGTACAACTAGCTCTCGAGCCGTATTATTGGATCATAACGCCAACATTGTTGAAATTGCCCAACGCGAATTTACTCAAATTTACCCGCGTGCAGGTTGGGTCGAACATAACCCAATGGAAATTTGGGCGACGCAAAGCTCCACTCTCAATGAAGTCGTTGCCAAAGCAGGCATCACTTCTGATGAAATCGCTGCGATTGGTATCACTAACCAACGTGAAACCACGATTGTGTGGGAAAAAGCGACTGGCGTACCCGTTTATAACGCTATTGTTTGGCAATGTCGCCGTACCGCTGATATTACCGATAAACTCAAAGCTGACGGTTATGAAGATTATATTCGCCACACCACAGGATTAGTGGTAGATCCTTATTTTTCCGGAACAAAAGTGAAATGGATTTTGGACAACGTGGAAGGGGCACGAGAAAAAGCAGAGCGTGGCGAATTATTATTTGGTACAGTGGATACTTGGCTTGTGTGGAAACTGACTCAAGGTCGTGTTCACGTCACCGATTACACCAATGCCTCACGCACTATGTTATTTAATATTCACACTAAACAGTGGGATGACAAGATGCTTGAAATCTTGAATATTCCACGTTCCATGTTGCCGGAAGTGCGTAATTCTTCTGAAATTTACGGTCAAACCAACATTGGCGGTAAAGGCGGTGTACGTATTCCGGTAGCAGGTATTGCCGGTGACCAACAAGCCGCACTTTATGGTCATTTATGCGTACATGCCGGACAGGCTAAAAATACTTACGGCACAGGCTGTTTTATGTTGCTCCACACCGGTGATAAAGCGATCACCTCAAAAAACGGCTTGCTTACCACCATCGCCTGTAATGCGAAAGGCGAACCGGAATATGCCTTGGAAGGTTCTGTATTTATTGCCGGTGCTTCTATTCAATGGCTACGGGATGAACTTAAAATTGTTCACGATAGTTTTGATTCCGAATACTTTGCCCAAAAAGTATCGGACAGCAACGGTGTTTACGTTGTCCCTGCCTTCACCGGTCTAGGCGCACCTTATTGGGATCCTTATGCTCGTGGAGCAATTTTTGGACTATCCCGTGGTGCAAACCGTAATCATATTGTACGTGCAACCCTTGAATCTATCGCCTATCAAACTCGTGACGTATTGGAAGCCATGCAATCCGATTCAGGCGAACGCCTACAATATCTCCGTGTCGATGGCGGTGCAACGAACAATAATTTCTTAATGCAATTCCAAGCAGATATTTTGGATGTGAATGTAGAACGCCCTGTGGTGAAAGAAGTGACCGCACTAGGGGCTGCCTATTTGGCGGGTCTTGCTACCGGTTTTTGGAAAGACTTAGACGAACTTCGTGATAAAGCACGGGTAGAGCGTACTTTCACACCGGATAACGACAATGAAAAACGCGAACGCCGCTACAAAGGCTGGAAAAAAGCAGTAAAACGCTCATTAGAATGGGCGAAGGAAGATTCGGAATAAGGGGAAATAATCCTTAAAGAGTGTAAAAGCAAAAGTGCGGTCAAATTTCACCGCACTTTTTTATTCTTAAAGTCCTAATTTTTTCGTCATAGATTTTGCCAAATTATCCAACATAGCATAGCGTTTCCGATACATAGAACGTTTTTTACTTGGCACATCATCAAGATTTCTATTCTCTTCCAAAGGTAAAACCCAATAATCTTTTCGTTGTCCGCCTGATTCTGAAAAAATGGCATCATAATTCACGGTATAGCTTTTCGATTGAATAAAGCGAGATTTATTTTGATATTTTTGAGGAATGCCAAGTAATGTTTTAAAACCTAAAATCTTAGTGAGGGCTTTCATCGTTTCTACCATCAAGTAAGCCGGACGTAAACCATGGCAAGATTTAGTCAGGTGTTTCACCATTTCTTTTGAGCCTTCAAAATTCGACCCTTGTACAACAGCAATAAGCAAGGCATTTTCAAGTTTGGCGAAGGTGAGCAAATACACCAATTCATTTTGAGGTTTGTGCCACAGTTCGAGCACCCAATACCCCTCCATCGGTTGATGTGTCGTCATACTTAATGTAATTTCAAAGTCGGGGATAACCTCACCAAAACTTAATGGTTGTTCCCATAATGCTTTAGAAAGTGCGGTTAGTTTTTCAGATAAAAACAGAAGGTTATCACACATACATTGAAAGCGTTTAGATGCGCTAAAGCGTTTATCTAAAAAACGAGACACCAATGGATAGGCATAATTTACACGCTCATTCAATATCGGAATAAGGGCAGGATGCCGCTTAATAAAGCCCTCAAATCGTTTGATCCAATACCAATGCAAAAGGCTGCGTAAATTATAGCGAAAACGTTTTAAATAATCAGAACGACCGGGGCGGTCGGGATGAATAACATTCGCTTTTACCCAAGTATATTGCTGTTTTGTCGTCATTTTTATTGTTATGTGAATAGATTCTTAAGCAAAACTATTTTACACAATTTCAGCAAAATTACGATCTATGGTATGCTTTACGCCACAATATCAAAGGAAAAATTATGTCTGAAATTAAACTGAATTATCACAAAACCCATTTTCTCACTAGCTCCCCGAATATCCGCTCAATTCCGGAAGATAGCGGTATTGAAATCGCCTTTGCCGGTCGATCAAATGCGGGAAAATCTACCGCACTCAATGCGTTAACAAATCAAAAAAACCTGGCTCGCACCTCTAAAACCCCGGGGCGAACTCAGCTTATCAACTTATTTGAAGTCGAACCGAATTGTAAACTTGTGGATTTACCGGGCTACGGTTATGCTGCCGTACCGGAGCAAATGAAAATTCAGTGGCAAAAATCCTTAGGAGAATATTTGCAAAAACGGGAATGTTTAGCTGGTTTAGTCGTATTGATGGATATTCGTCACCCCCTAAAAGATCTCGATCAACAAATGATTGAATGGGCGGTTTCCGCAGATTTACCGATTTTACTCCTGCTCACCAAAGCAGATAAATTAAGCCAAAGCGCTCGGAGTAAACAAGTGAAAATGGTGCGGGAAGCTATTCTTCCTTTCCAAGGCGATATACAAGTGGAAGCCTTTTCAGCACAAAATAAAATTGGTATTGATAAACTTGCAACAAAATTAGATAGTTGGTTCTCGCCGGTTTTCGCTGAATAAAATCTAAATTTTGCGAGTAAGATCGCAAAAAAAGCCAGTGATGAGTGATTTCACCACTGGCTTTTTTTATAGTACGAAAACTTTTTAAATTTTAACCGCACTTTTAGGATTCCTATGTCCCTAGCCATCGTTTATAGCCGAGCCTCTATGGGCGTGCAGGCCCCACTTGTTACCATTGAAGTCCATTTGAGCAACGGGAAACCAGGATTTACGCTCGTAGGATTACCTGAAAAAACAGTCAAAGAAGCGCAAGATCGCGTACGTAGTGCATTAATGAACGCACAATTTAAATATCCGGCAAAGCGTATTACCGTAAACCTTGCACCGGCAGATTTACCCAAAGAAGGGGGACGGTTTGATTTACCTATTGCTATCGGAATTCTCGCGGCATCCGATCAATTAGATGTCGGTCGTTTAAAACAATTTGAATTTTTAGGTGAACTTGCGCTCACTGGGCATTTAAGAGGTGTTCATGGAGTCATTCCGGCCATTCTTTCTGCACAAAAATCCAAACGAGAACTTATTATTGCCAAGCAAAATGCTAATGAAGCCTCATTAGTCTCAGAACAAAACACCTACTTCGCTCAAACCCTACTTGATGTTGTGCAGTTTCTTAATAATCAGGAAAAATTGCCGACTGCCACGGAATTAACGAGAGAAAGAGCGGTAAGTTTTCAGTATAAAAATCACTTAGACTTAACAGATATTATTGGGCAACAACATGCTAAACGGGCACTCACTATTGCCGCTGCAGGACAACACAATTTACTTTTGCTTGGCCCTCCGGGAACGGGGAAAACTATGCTAGCAAGCCGTCTAACAGCACTATTACCAGAAATGAGTGATCAAGAAGCCATTGAAACCGCCTCTGTGACAAGCCTTGTGCAAAATGAACTCAATCTCCACAATTGGAAACAACGTCCCTTCCGTTCTCCACATCATAGTGCCTCACTACCCGCACTCGTGGGCGGTGGTACGATCCCTAAACCAGGAGAAATTTCCTTGGCGCATAATGGTGTGCTTTTTTTAGATGAACTACCGGAATTTGAGCGAAAAGTCCTTGATGCTTTACGCCAACCCTTGGAAAGTGGCGAAATTGTCATCTCACGAGCCAATGCAAAAATTCAATTTCCTGCACGTTTCCAATTGGTTGCCGCAATGAACCCTAGCCCCACGGGACATTACACCGGCACACATAATCGCACATCACCGCAGCAAATTATACGCTACTTAAACCGATTATCCGGCCCATTTTTAGATCGGTTTGACTTATCCATTGAAGTGCCGCTATTACCACAAGGGAGTTTACAACATTCAGGCGATCGAGGTGAAACCAGTGCACAAGTGCGGGAAAAAGTATTAAAAGTACGAGAAATTCAATTAGCTCGAGCCGGCAAAATCAACGCCTATTTAACCGGTAAAGAAATTGAACGTGATTGTAGATTGAGCGAAAAAGACGCATTATTTCTTGAAAATGCATTGAATAAACTCGGACTTTCAGTGCGTGCCTATCACCGTATTCTCAAAGTCTCCCGTACCATTGCCGATCTGAATGAAGAAAAACACATTTCCCAGCTTCATTTAGCCGAAGCGTTAGGATATCGGGCAATGGATAGGTTATTACAAAAATTAGCAAATATGTGATAAACAACTCTTTCCAATGTAGCAACAAATAAAACGTCCATCTCCCTTAAAGTCAATCTTCCGAAGAATAAATCCCTCGGAAGATAAACATACTATTTTTTCCAGTTCTTCAAGGCATCCGCAAAGGCATTGCCTATTGCACTATTATTTGGGCGTGAGCTTCGATCTTGACGTGATATATTCGCCTTTGGTTTAGCCGATGAAGTGCGGTCAGATTTATCGGTATTTTTTACCGCACTTTCATCTAATCGCATGGTCAGTGCAATGCGTTTACGAGGAATATCCACCTCTAACACTTTGACTTTCACAATATCACCGGTTTTCACCACTTGATGTGGATCTTCTACAAATTTATCACTGAGTGATGAAATATGTACCAGCCCGTCTTGGTGTACCCCAATATCTACAAATGCGCCAAAATTGGTGACATTCGTGATTGTGCCTTCTAAAATCATTCCGGCTTTTAAATCGGTGATGTCTTCCACACCTTCAATAAAGGTGGCGGTTTTAAATTCACCACGAGGATCACGTCCCGGTTTTTCCAATTCTTTGAAAATATCTTGTACCGTTGGTAACCCAAAACGTTCATCGGTAAATTGTGCGGCGTTAAGCTGACGCACCGTATGGCTTCCCATTAATTCTTGAATGGATTGTTGAGTCGCTTGTAAGATTTTTTCTACCAATGAATAAGCCTCCGGATGAACCCCTGATGCATCCAGTGGATTTTTTCCGTCTGCAATACGCATAAAACCGGCACATTGTTCAAAGGCTTTTGGTCCTAAACGAGGCACTTTCTTTAGTTGCTCACGGCTGTCAAAGCGACCGTTTTCATCACGATAAGCCACAATATTTTGCGCCAAGGTTTTTGTCATGCCTGCTACTCGGGCAAGTAATGGTGCGGAAGCCGTATTTAAATCAACGCCTACTGCATTCACACAATCCTCAACGACCGCATCTAATTTACGGGCTAATTGAGATTGATTGACATCATGTTGATATTGCCCCACGCCAATCGCCTTGGGTTCGATTTTCACCAGCTCTGCCAAAGGATCCTGTAATCGGCGGGCAATGGATACCGCCCCACGCAAGGAAACATCTAAATTTGGAAATTCATTGGCGGCAAATTCGGAAGCGGAATAAACTGAAGCGCCCGCTTCGCTCACCACTACAGTTTGCGGTTTATTGTCTTTAATTTCTTTAATCACCTCTTTCGCAAAACGTTCCGTTTCACGAGAGGCTGTGCCATTACCAATGGCAATAAGTTCCACATTATGCTGACAAATCAAGCTGAATAAGGTCATTCGCGCTTCACTCTCACGACCGGTGTGAGGATAAATGGTCGCTGTATCCAATAATTTCCCTGTGTTATCCACCACGGCAACTTTCACCCCGGTGCGTAACCCCGGGTCAAGCCCCATAGTATTTTTTGACCCGGCTGGTGCCGCCATTAAAAGAGCGGTCAGATTTCGGGCGAAAACATCAATGGCTTCTTCCTCCGCTTTTTCACGCAAGGCGCTCATTAATTCCGTCTCTAAATGCAGAGAGACTTTAATTTTCCACGTCCAAGCAATGACTTGTTCACGCCATTTATCCGCCGGCAGAGCGCTGAAACGCACGCCCAAGTGTTCTCGAATAATGTCTTCACAATAACTGTGGCGTGTTCCTTCTTCTGCATCAGGATCTGCATTTAAGGTAATCTGTAAAATGCCTTCATTACGCCCTCTGAACATCGCCAAAGCACGGTGAGAAGGCACATTTTTCAATAATTCCTGATGGTCAAAATAATCTTGGAATTTTGTCCCTTCTTGTTCTTTTCCTTCTGCTACTTTCGATTCAATTTGTGCATTTTGCTGCAAATATTGACGTACTTTTGCCAATAATTGTGCATCTTCGGCAAAACGTTCCATTAAAATATAGCGTGCCCCATCTAACGCAGCTTTCGTGTCAGCGACACCTTTTTCAGTATCAACGAAAGAAAGAGCGGTCGTTTCCGGCTCATTTTTTGGCTCGTTCCAAAGTAACTCGGCAAGAGGCTCAAGCCCTGCCTCAATAGCAATTTGCCCCTTTGTACGACGTTTAGGTTTATAAGGTAAATAGAGGTCTTCAAGTTCAGTTTTGCTTTGTGTCGCTTCAATTTGGGCACGTAATTCATCGGTGAGTTTGCCTTGTTCATCAATAGATTTCAAAATACTTTGACGGCGTTCTTCAAGCTCACGTAAATAGCCTAAACGGGTTTCAAAATGGCGTAGTTGAGTATCATCTAAACCACCGGTAGCCTCTTTACGATAACGTGCAATAAATGGAATAGTATTGCCGTCATCGACAAGTTGAATGGCAGAGAGAATTTGATTAGGTGCAACATTAAGCTCTGTTGCGATAATTTGACTGATTTGTTGATTTAACATCGGAATACGTCTTTGTTGAAAATAAAGTTAATGAAAATCGGGCATAGAATACTGGTTTTGATACCTTGGCTCAAATATAATTCAATAAATTTTCCGACCTTTATAAAATAAATGGCAAAATCAAACTACATCACACGCCAAGGCTGGAACGCTTTGGACAAAGAACTCAAATTTTTGTGGAAAGAGGAACGCCCCAAAGTCACTCAAGCGGTGTCTGATGCGGCAGCGTTAGGGGATCGCAGTGAAAATGCCGAGTATATTTATGGTAAACGCCGATTGCGGGAAATTGATCGCCGTGTGCGTTTTCTCACCAAACGCCTAGAAGTTTTACAAATTGTGGATTACAACCCTAAACAAGAAGGTAAAGTCTTTTTTGGCGCATGGGTGGAATTAGAAGATGACGCAGGAGAGATAAAGCAATATCGTCTGGTCGGCTGCGATGAGTTTGATCCGGCAAAAAACTGGATTTCTATTGACTCCCCTGTAGCACGTGCTTTAATTGGTAAAAGCATTGATGATGAGGTGAATGTGAAAACACCTTCAGGGCGTATAACATACTACGTTAACCGAATTTGGTATGAAACTACCTAAAACTTTATAGATTGAAGATTATCAATATTGAAAATAACATGCCTCAAATTCTAAAAAGGTTTCATTTCTTATATAGAAGATTTTCAAAAATATAGAAACAAAAATCCGCACATAATATGTGCGGATTTTTGTTTAATAATCACTTTGTGCTTCATTAGTGCAGCCAATAATTGAAACACTTGCACTGGCGCCAATACGTGTTGCACCGGCTTCAATCATGGCTAATGCCGTTTTCGTATCACGTACCCCGCCCGAGGCTTTTACACCAATATTACCCACGATTTTTTTCATTAATGCGACATCTTCAACGGTAGCTCCGCCTTTGCTGAATCCAGTAGAAGTTTTGACGAACGCCACACCTAATTCCAGACAAATTTCACAGGCTTTAATGATTTCTTCTTTAGATAATAAACAGGTTTCTAAAATCACTTTCAGCGGTATTCCATTACAGGCATTTAATACAGCTTGAATATCGTCTTTTACCGCTTGCCATTTATTTGATTTAATCCAACCCACATTGATGACCATATCAATTTCATTTGCACCGGCTTTGATGGCTTCTTGCGTTTCAAAGGCTTTCACTGATGTTAAATTAGCGCCAAGCGGAAAACCGACAACGGTACAAATCTTCACATCAGATCCTGCTAATTTCTCTTTTGCTAAGGGGATATAACCCGAATTGATACAAACAGAGTAAAAACCGTATTTCACCGCTTCATCACAGAGCATTAAAATATCCTGCTCATTTTTATCAGCGGTAAGCGCGGTATGATCAATATATTTTGCAAGGGTTTTGTTGTCCATTTTGGTTCTCCTTTATACAGTAAAAATTTGCCTGGCTATGATAGCAAAATATTGTGAAATTTGACCGCACTTTTATGATAAATTATCGCCATTCTTTTTTATTGAACATTTTATGAAATTAGCAAAATTACTCAAAAATAGCATTTCCCTTGTGCTTACGTTCATTATCGTCAGTAGTATTTTGGATTTTATCCGTAAGCCTGAGATTCCACCGGAAATTAATACCACAGCCTTATATGATTTGCAGGGTAATGCCTTCTTTCTCCCACAAATTGCTCAAGATAAGCCTACATTGATTTATTTTTGGGGAACTTGGTGCGGTTATTGTCAATATACCTCCCCGGCAATTAATGATTTGGCAAAAGAAGGTTATCCGGTGATTTCTATTGCCCTACGTTCAGGGAATGCAAGTGAGGTGAAAGCGTATTTAAGCGAACACAATTATATTTTCACCACAGTCAATGATCCTCAAGGGGAAATCGCACAAAAATGGCAAGCCAATGTCACGCCAACGATCATTATTTTGAATAAAGGGAAAATGGATCTTGCCACCACAGGATGGACAAGTTACTGTGGGTTAAAAGTGCGGTTGTTTTTCACCGAGTTTTTAGGTTAAAAGATGGTTGCTTTTACCTTCACTTGAAAATCAATTACAATGGCAACAATTTTATACGATGATAAAGGACAGCATTATGATTATTGTAACCGGTGGCGCTGGTATGATTGGCAGCAACATTGTCAAAGCATTAAATGAAATAGGACGTAAAGATATTTTAGTCGTCGATAACTTAAAAGATGGAACTAAATTTATTAATTTGGTGGATTTAGATATTGCCGATTATTGTGACAAAGAAGATTTTATCGCTTCCATTATTGCCGGTGATGATTTTGGCGATATTGATGCCGTATTCCACGAAGGGGCGTGTTCTGCCACCACAGAATGGGACGGCAAATATTTAATGCAGAACAATTATGAATATTCCAAAGAATTGTTGCATTATTGCTTAGATCGCCAAATTCCCTTTTTCTATGCTTCAAGTGCGGCAACTTATGGGGGACGTACCGATAATTTTATTGAAAAACGGGAATTTGAAAGTCCGCTCAACGCCTATGGCTACTCAAAATTCTTATTTGATGAATATGTGAGAAAAATTTTACCAACGGTAGAATCGCCGGTTTGCGGGTTCAAATATTTCAATGTTTATGGCCCGAGAGAACAACACAAAGGCTCGATGGCAAGTGTGGCATTCCATTTAAATAATCAAATGTTGAAAGGGGAAAATCCAAAATTATTTGCCGGTTCGGAAACGTTTCTCCGTGATTTTGTTTATGTGGAAGATGTCGCGAAAGTCAATATTTGGGCGTGGCAAAATCGTATTTCCGGCATTTACAATCTCGGCACCGGCAATGCGGAATCCTTCCAAGCTGTTGCGGAAGCGGTGATTAAATTCCACGGTAAAGGAAAAATTGAAACAATCCCATTCCCCGACCATCTCAAATCCCGCTACCAAACCTTTACTCAAGCGGATTTAACTGCATTACGTGCGGCAGGTTATAAAGGTGAATTTAAATCTGTCGCCGAAGGGACAACGGCCTATATGGCATGGCTCAATAAAAATTAATCGCTCATTGGATTGAGTTTATCTGCGACATTTAAAAAGCAAAGTGCGGTCAAAAATTCATTTGTTTTTTACCGCACTTTTTACAAGGTGAAAAATGAATATTCTCGTTATTGGTCCTTCCTGGGTTGGCGACATGATGATGTCGCACAGTTTATATCAACAACTCAAAATTCAGTATCCTCATTGCAACATTGATGTCATGGCGCCGAATTGGTGTAAACCTTTACTTGCCCGTATGCCTGAAGTACGCAATGCCATTGAAATGCCTTTAGGGCATGGCACTTTTGCTCTTGGTGAGCGTTATCGTCTGGGAAAAGCATTGCGTGGGAGATATGAAATGGCGATTGTGTTGCCGAATTCATTGAAATCCGCACTGATTCCGCTCTTTGCGAAAATTGCTGTACGACGTGGTTGGAAGGGAGAAAGTCGCTATTTTTTATTGAATGATTTACGCAACAACAAGCGGGATTATCCGATGATGGTACAGCGCTATGTTGCGCTCGCATTTGAAAAAAATAATGTTCCCGAGGCGGCAAATATTCCTGTATTAACCCCTTATTTAAGCGTAAATGAAAAGCAACAGACAGAAATCTTAAAAAAATTTGAAAAACAGACCGCACTTTTAGACGAACGCCCGATTATCGGTTTTTGTCCGGGAGCGGAATTTGGGCCGGCAAAACGTTGGCCTCATTATCATTATGCTGAACTGGCGGGAATGCTCATTGAGCAAGGCTACGCAGTCGAAATCTTCGGTTCGCCAAAAGATATTGAGGCGGGTGAGCAAATCCGTCATACCTTGCCTCAAGAGCAGCAACGCTTTTGTGTGAATTTAGCGGGGCAAACGAATCTAAATCAAGCGGTCGATCTTATCGCAAATTGTACGGCAGTGGTGAGCAACGATAGCGGTTTAATGCACATTGCTGCCGCAACCAATCGCCCGTTAGTTGCCCTTTACGGCCCGACCAGCCCGACTTACACGCCACCTCTTTCCGATAAAGCGGTGATTATTCGATTAATTGAGGGGGATTTAATTAAAGTACGTAAAAGCAAAGATAGTGCCGAGGGGTATCATCAAAGTTTGATTGATATTCCCCCTCAAATGGTGATGGAAAAATTAAACACATTATTAGCAAAATCATGAAAATTTGCTTAATTAAAACCTCCTCTATGGGCGATGTTATCCACACATTGCCCGCATTAACCGATGCCCAACAAATGATCCCAAATTTAGCCGTGGATTGGGTAGTAGAAGAAAATTTTGCTGAAATTCCCCAATGGCATTCGGCGGTGAATTGCGTGATCCCTATTGCCCTCCGTCGTTGGCGGAAGTCCCCTTTTTCCTCACAAACAAAAAATGAGTGGAAAACTTACCGCACTTTACTCCAAAAAGAGCATTATGATGCCGTGATTGATGCGCAGGGATTATTTAAAAGTGCGTTTTTTGCTACCCGTCTCGCAAAGGGCACAACGCATGGCTATGATCGTCATAGTATCCGAGAACCGATAGCCTCTCTTTTTTATGATAAAAAATACGCCATTTCCTATCAGCAACACGCTGTTGAACGTATTCGGCAGTTATTCGCACTAAGCCTTAATTATGAATTGCCGTATTCACAAGGTGATTATGGTATTGCACAACATTTTACCGTTACCTCCATTGAGCCTTATGTGATTTTTTTTCATTCCACTACCCGAGATGATAAACATTGGCTTGAATCGGAATGGGAAAATTTAATTGAAAAAATGACCGCACTTTCCATACAAATCCGTTTACCTTGGGGGAATGAAAAAGAAAAAGAACGGGCGGAACGCTTAGCAAAAAATTATCCGAATGTTCAAGTACTGCCAAAGCTAACGCTCACCGAGTTGGCAAAGCAAATTGCGAATGCAACTGCCGTGGTCTCTGTGGATACAGGATTAGCACATTTAACGGCGGCGTTGGATAAACCCAATATCACTCTTTATGGTGCAACAGATCCTAAATTAATCGGTTGTTATGGAAACAATCAGCATTATTTATCGGCAGGTTCGATGGATAGAATTTCTGCGACTCAGGTTTTTGAATATCTGAATACATTGATCAGATGAAATTAAATGGACTCATGTTTTTTCGCTATATCATAGATGAAAAATTGCTTGATCCCTTCTTAGGGAAAGAATAAACTCCAAAAAGTTCAATTTTTTTCTTCATTTTTATAAGGAAAGCATTATGAAAAAAACACTTCTTGCTTTAACTGTTGCTGCATTCGTAGCCGGTTCAGCACAAGCCTACCAATTCAACATCAAAGAAACCGGCACCGATATTGATTTCAGTGGTTCTCTTCGTGTGAAGTGGGAGAGCACTTCCAATAAAACAAATTATGTGAATGGCGTGGAAACCAAAGAACATATTAATCACGCCGTCGATAACAACGGTTCACGTTTTGGCTTTAAGGTAAAACAAAATCTAGGCGGTGATTTTTATGCATTAGGTCGTGTTGAATGGCGTTTCCGTGGTGAGGCTCCGTCACAGCATGATTTTGATCATATTTATACCCGCCAGCTTTATGCCGGTTTTGGGCATAAACAATTTGGAGAATTGGTTTATGGTAATATGACGACAATTACGGATGAAGTGAAGCAAACCGACTTACCAAACACCTATAGCTTATCCGATGGTTTATTAGATTCAGCTGCCCGCCGTGTACTTCAATACACTTATAGAGGTCACTATGGCGATAATAAAGTCAAATTTGGTGTGTATTACGGTGGGGCAAGTAAACGGGGTGATACCAATTTAGATTTGGATAATCGACGTAAAAATGTTTGGGGAACGGCATTTATTTTTAATCACAAAATTGATGATATTCAAAATTTTACCCTTGCAACAGGGTTTACCCGTGAGATTTCTGCAAACCAATCTATTTCCTCTTCATTTTCACAGAATGCTTATGCACTAGGCTTAGCTTACAATTTTTCCCACACTACCTATGGTTTAGATGTTGAGCAACAAGTAATAAAAAACAAAGCATCGATTGGGAACAAACAAACCAAAAATGAAGTACGTGCTGTTATTCGCCAGGGTTTGAATGATGATTGGAATGTCTATGCGATGTATGCCTATAAAACGGACAAATTTGAACCGACCTCCGGTTTAGAGAACAAAGCGACAAAACGCCAATTTATGGTGGGAACCGAATATTATGTTTATAAACAAGGTTCGCTGAAACTAAAACCATTCTTAGAGTGGCAGGCAACACGCACGAAGTATGAAAATAGCAGTATTGATCGTAGCCGTGATTTAAAAACTGTCGTCGGTTTACGGGCATACTGGTAATCAAATTTACCGCTATCAAAGCGAGTCAGAAGTGGCTCGCTTTTTCTTTAGGATTGCAATTGCCTAAAATGCCCCCATAATACAGCACAAGCTAAAAGTACGGTAAAAATTCTCGGTATTATGTAACAAATGCCCAGAAATAGAAATTTCAACGATATGTAGGGACACACTGCGTGTGTCCGCATTTTAACATATTGAAATGATTTAACTTTATAACGGACACACGCAGTGTGTCCCTACAAGCTAACTCAAAAACAAATTTGTGCAACTGCTACATAATACCGAAAATTATTCATAAATCACTAAGTGATTTATTCATTCCTTTGGATCCGTTGGCAGAGCTAACGTTTAAAAAACTTTGTTTTTAGTGACCGCACTTTCTAGTTCACTTTAATAAGGAACAAAATATGAATGACACACAAGACAATGACAAACTTTATCGCTATCTTTTCCAAAATCGTGCTGTTCGTGGGGAATGGGTGCGTTTAAATCAAAGTTTTGTCGATACTTTAAACACTCATCATTATCCACAATCTGTACAGAATTTATTGGGTGAAATGATGGTGGCAACCACATTGCTTACGGCGACATTAAAATTTGAAGGCAATATTACCGTACAAATTCAAGGTGACGGTCCACTTCGCCTTGCATTAGTGAATGGCAATGATCAGCAACAAATTCGTGCTTTGGCTCGAGTGGAAGGGGAAATATCAACCGAAATGACCCTGCATGAAATGATTGGCAAAGGTGTATTGGTGATCACCATTGCACCGAAAGAGGGTGAGCGTTATCAGGGCGTCATTGGATTAGATAAGCCAACCATTACCGAATGTTTAGAGGATTATTTTGCCCGCTCCGAGCAGCTTCAAACCCAGTTAATTATTCGCACTGGGGAGTATGCAGGTAAACCTGTGGCAGCCGGAATGTTATTACAAATTATGCCTGATGGTGAAGGTTCGCCTGAGGATTTTGAACATCTTGCCACATTAGCGGCAACGGCAAAAGATGAGGAATTATTCGGTTTACCGGCGGAAGAAATGCTGTATCGACTTTATCACGAAGAAACGGTAGAAGTCTATGCGCCACAAGCCATTCAATTTTTTTGCGGTTGTTCGGCAGAGCGTTCCGGTGCCGCATTATTATTGATTCCTGATGCGGAGATTGATGAAATTTTAGAAGAACACAAAGGCAGTATTGATATGCAATGCGAATGTTGTGGTACTCATTATTTCTTTAATAAAGACGCTATCACCGCGTTAAAATCAGCCACATAAGCAGAGTAACCAACAAAAAATCCCGAGAAATCGGGATTTTTTGAATCAAAAGTGCGGTCAAATCCTGCCGAGTTTTATTCAGGCGTGATCCATTCCACTTTCCAACTTCCTGTACCTTCAGGTACTAAAATTTTAGAGAGATAAGGCAGGAGCATTTTCATTTGATTTTCTAGCGTCCAAGGCGGGTTAATCACAATCATACCGCTTGCTGTCATCCCCCGCTGATCGCTATCAGGGCGAACTGCCAGTTCAATTTTCAGAATTTTACGAATACCGCTTGCTTCCAATCCTTTAAAAATACGTTTAGTTTGTTGGCGTAGCACCACGGGATACCAGATAGCATAAGTACCGGTAGCAAAACGTTTATAACCTTCCTCTATGGCTTTGACGACTAAATCATAATCTTCTTTAAGCTCATAGGGCGGATCAACCAATACTAATCCACGGCGTTCCTTTGGAGGTAAGGTTGATTTAACTTGTTGAAAACCATCGTCACACTTTACAGTAATATTTTTAAATTCTTTAAAATTATTGCGTAAGAGCGGGTAATCGCTTGGGTGTAATTCTGTGAATAATGCACGATCTTGCGGGCGTAGTAATTGTGCGGCAATCATCGGAGAGCCGGCATAATAACGAAGTACTTTTCCACCATAATTAAGATTTTTGATTAGATCCACATAGCGGCTCACTTCCTCCGGTAAATCGCTTTGTCCCCACAAGCGACCAATTCCTTCTTTATATTCACCGGTTTTTTCCGATTCGTCTGAGGATAAACGATAACGTCCCACACCAGAGTGTGTATCCAAATAATAAAACCCTTTTTCTTTGAGTTTCAGATTTTCCAAAATGAGCATAAGCACAATATGTTTTAACACATCGGCATGATTGCCTGCATGGAAGGAATGACGATAACTCAGCATAGTTGTCCTTTTCGTTAAAAAGTGCGGTTACAAAAAACAAGTTTTTTGAATGTTGGCTTTTCCAATAGCGCCAAAGGAGTGAATAAAATTAACCGCACTTTAGTGATGATATAGCGTCACATTGCTGTTCAAACCGGATTTTTGTTTTATTCGTAGGGACACCGAGAGTATCCGTTTTAAAACCAAATCCCATAGCAACGTAATACTCTGATTAGAATAATTCTTCCGGTTGTGCAACCGGGGTGGCATCTTGTATTTTTCCTGTTCCACCGTTTAAGCGTTGTTGTAATTCAGGTGGTACGTAATAACCACGTTCCTTCATTTCGGCCACATAGGTTCGTTTTGGTTCTGTACCTACGATAAAGTATTCTTTCCGCCCACCGTATTCCGAGAGTAATCCGGAGTTACTGTCGATCGTTTTTTCCATAATATTTGGCGGTAAATTAAGGTTTCTTTCAGGGGTATCGGCAAGCGCAACTTTCATATAAGCGATCCATGCAGGCATTGCTGTTTTACCTCCGGATTCACCTCGGCCTAATACACGCTTATTATCATCAAAGCCGACATAGGTAGTGGTAACGAGATTTGCCCCAAAACCGGCATACCAAGCCACTTTTGAACTATTTGTTGTTCCGGTTTTACCGCCAATATCACTGCGGTATTTCATTTCTTTTGACATCCGCCAGCTGGTTCCTTTCCAACTTAATCCTTGCTCTCCGTAAATGGCCGTATTTAATGCACTGCGAATTAAAAATGCTAGCTCTCCACTGATAACACGTGGTGCATATTGCACTCTGGCACTTTCGTCTTTTGCATCAGCCATCAGATTAACCGCCCCCTCATTTAACACGCCACTCTGTGCTTGCAGTTCCGGTAAGTCAGGCACATTTTCAGGTTGAACATCTTCTTCCGTATCCGTGTTAGTATTACCTTTTGCCACTTTTAAATCATCAGGTTTGGCAATATTCTGGAAGCCATCAATTTTGTCTTTTGTTTCACCGTAAATGACCGGAATATCGTGGCAGGTGATACAAGCAATTTTAGGATTTGCAATGAATAAATCCTTACCATTATTGTCTTGAATTTTTTCAATAATATAAGGGTCAATTAAAAAGCCACCATTATCAAATACAGCGTAAGCCCGTGCCATTTCAAGCGGAGTGAAGGAGGCTGCGCCCAAAGCAAGGGCTTCACTAGCAAAATATTGTTCACGCTTAAAGCCAAAACGTTGTAAGAAATCAGCGGTAAAACCAATACCAGCGGTTTGTAAGGCACGAATCGCAATCATATTTTTTGATTGTCCTAATCCTACCCGTAAACGCATTGGCCCATCATAGCGATCCGGTGAGTTTTTTGGATTCCATACCTTTTGCCCCGGTTTGGAGATCGAGATTGGGCTATCTTGTAACACACTGGAAAGGGTTAAGCCTTTTTCCAATGCGGCCGCATAAATAAAGGGTTTGAAGGAAGAACCGACTTGAACCAATGATTGTGTTGCACGGTTAAATTTGCTTTGCTCAAAGCTAAAACCACCCACTAATGCTTCAATGGCGCCATTGTCGGAATTTAAAGAAACGAGAGCAGAGTTGGCTGCCGGAATTTGTCCTAAAATCCATTCACCATTATCACGTTGGCGAATCCAAATTTGTTCACCCGCTTTGACCGGTGATTTTCCTGCCCAACGCATCGCATTGCTTGAAAGGTGCATCGTTTGATTATTCGCTAGCAATAATTCTGCCCCATTTTTATTTAATGCGGTGACGGCCGCAGGAATAAAAGGATCTGAATTTGGAAGTTGTTTCAAGAAAGCAACGATACGTTCATGCTCCCATGCCGTCTCGCCTTTTTTCCACAACGGTGCACCGCCACGCCAACCATGACGCATATCATAGTTGATCAAATTATCACGTACGGCTTTTTGTGCTTCGGCTTGATCTTTGGAAAGGACGGTTGTGAAAACTTTATAACCGCGGGTATAAGCATTCTCTTCACCAAAACGTTTTACCATTTCTTGACGTACCATTTCCGTGACATAATCTGCCCTGAAATCAAATTTTGCACCATGATAGGTTGCGGTGAGCGGCTCTTTGAGCGCCGTGTTATATTCCTCTTTCGTGATGTATTTTTCATCAAGCATTCGTGCCAAAACAATATTACGACGCTCTTCAGCACGTTTTGGAGAATACAAAGGATTCATTGTTGAAGGGGCTTTAGGTAAACCTGCAATCATTGCCATTTCCGACAAAGTCAGCTCATCCAAGGATTTACCAAAATAGGTTTGTGCCGCTGCTGCAATACCATAAGAACGGTAGCCTAAGAAAATTTTGTTCAAATAAAGTTCAAGAATTTCCTGCTTGTTTAAGGCGTTTTCAATTTCAATGGCAAGCACCACTTCCCGAGCTTTACGTATAAGTGTCTTTTCCGGTGTTAGGAAAAAGTTACGTGCTAATTGTTGAGTAATCGTACTGGCACCTTGAGAAGCCCCACCATTGCTGAGTGCGACAAACAATGCTCGGGCAATACCTATCGGATCAATCCCATGGTGATCATAAAAACGACTATCTTCAGTGGCTAAGAAAGCTTCAATTAAACGTGGCGGTACGTTTTCTAATTTCACCGGAATACGACGCTGTTCCCCCACTTCTCCGATTAATTTTCCATCCGCCGTGTAAATCTGCATCGGTTGTTGCAATTCGACATTTTTCAACGTTTCTACTGAAGGTAATTCAGACTTTAAGTGGAGATAAAATACACCGCCCGCGACTAGCCCTAAAATACATAGGGTTAAGAGGCTACTAAATATTAATTTTGCGATCCTCATCGTAAAATTCTCTCTTGATTGATGATAATAAATAAAATCACATTATGATTTGGCTAATAAGTATAAAAGATTCACCGCCTAAATAATAGGAAAAGCATATGCCAATACCTTATAAAAAACGGCAAATAATACAAATTGGCGTTCATCAACAACGGGATCAATTTCAATTTGTTTGGTTGAACAGCCAAAATCAAGTCCAATCTTTTTCACTTCCGGACGATGAAAGGAATATTGAAGCCCAAGTCATGGCACGTCTCGTGCAGGATTTTCCACAAACCCGTTTAAAATTACGCTGTGTAGGTTGTATTTTGCCTCATTTGATTTGGTCAAAAACCTTACTTTTACCTCATAGATTGAATGTGCAAGAATGTGAGCAACAATGTCGTTTTGTCCTACAAAAAGAATTGCCGATCCCTTTTGAAGAACTGTGGTTTGATTACATTTCAACACCGTTAAAACAAGGTTTTCGTTTAGAAATTTATGCCGTTCGCCGACAAGTGGCTCAGGAAACGCAAAAAATCTATGGACGCTTATCTCTCGATGTATTAGATGTCGCCTATCATGCCATTTTACGTACATTTCGTTTCCTTTTAGGTGAAGAACAAGAGGATTCATTGTATTTATACCAAGATGAATGCCATTGTTTTGCTATCCGTCCCGCCCCCCAAGGATTGCAGGTCTTACAAACAAGGGAAAACTTAACCGCACTTTATACACAATTTTGCCAACGCTTTGAGGTTGAGATTGCGCATGTTTATGTATATCAAACATCCGACACTGAACAAATAAATTTACCGGAAAATTGGCAACGGGTTACTATAAACTTGCCTTTTATTGCCTTAGGAAATGCGTTGTGGCAAAGGGATTTACCTCAAAATAATGTTGATTTTTCGACCGCACTTTTAAATGAGAATCTTAATGAACGGCATTAATTTACTGCCTTGGCGGCTAGAGAAATATCGGCAATTGCTGTTTCTGTTTTGGCTCAAAACGTTTATCGTGTTGGGAATTGCTTTTTTGCTATATGTTGCACTGAGTTGGTTTCAACACCAACAAAAAGAGGCATTAAATGTGCAATTACAGCAGTTTGAACAACAAAAAAGTCATCTAACGCAAACTGTCCAAAATATTGCCCAAATAAAACAGAGGATACACTCTTTAACAGGGTGGCAAGCCATTGAATCTGATACGGTTGAACAAGTTTTGTCTTTGTTACCTCAATTTCCTTTTCAACAAGGTGAGCTGGAAATATTCAGTCTTAATGAAGAACGGATTCAGCTGAATGGGTTTTGTTTATCACAACAGGAATTTGAATTATTGCACGAATTTCTGAGTTCGCATTTCAACACCGTTAAATTGACACAATTTAAAACAGAACAAGGACGCTTGGTTTTTCAGGTTGATCTCTCCCTAGAAATAGTAAGAGGTGATAAATGAGACGTCTAATTAAACAGCGAATACCCATTATTGAAAAGTGGTTGATATTGCCAAAAATGTATCATTGGGGCTTTTTTATCTGTTGTTTAGGTGCAGTCAATTTTTCTATTCTTTTGGAGGGCTGGAAAACTGAGCGGCAACGGCAAACGTTAGCACAGGAAATCGCACAGCAATCAATAGAATTAGCTCATCAAGACAAATTACTTTCCACTTTGAAAAAACATTCTAATCAGCATGAATTATCACCTCAGCTCACCAAGCAAATTGTCGCTTTAGATGAACAAATTCATCAATTAATGAGTAATGACATTGAACTGATCGTTTACCAATGGGATTTTTCCTCACGCCCGATTTTGCAGATTCAATTAGAAGGGCAATTTCAATATTTATATCATTTTCTTACCGCACTTTTAGTACAACAACGCTCACTTTCTTTCGTGCAACTTGCGATGGAAAAAGCAGAAAGTGGAAAGGTACAAAGCAACATTGTTTTACAACTTAAAAGGGAGGAATAAGGATGTTGAAAGCTCGTCATTTTTTAGAATTGGGCTGCCTACTTTTCAGCCTTAATGCGGTCGCCGCAGATCCCTTTGATCACACTCAACGCCAAACTGGGGAAAATAAAGTGAATCTCCCTAAAATAACAAAAGAAAAATGTGCGTTTAAAGAACCCTCCTTTGCCACAGAAAGTGCTTTTGAACAGCTGAAATTAGTGGGTGTAATACTTTACAAAAATAGACCGGAGGCGCTGTTTTTAGATCCTCAACAACAATTGATCATGGTTAAACAGGGTTACAGGTTAGGGCAAGAAGGGTATTTAGTACAGCAGATCGAAAAAAGTGGCATAACGTTATTGCGTTCAAAAGTAGGGCAATGTGAACAAACTACCCCCTTAGAACTTAGATTTTAGGAGAAAATATGAAGATATGGCTTAAAAAGTGCGGTCTCTTTTTACTAAGTTTTTATTGTGCCGATTTGTTTGCGGCAGAATTCGCGGATAATCAGGTTTTTTCTATTCGATTGAAGCAAGCCCCTATGGTGTCTAGCCTACAAGAACTTGCGTTGGCACAGGGACGTAATTTAATTATTGATGACGAATTAGAAGGTTCGCTTTCATTACAATTAGATCATGTTGATTTTGAGCGGGTATTGCGTTCTGTCGCAAAAATGAAAGGGCTTTCCTTACGATTGGAAGATGGAATTCATTACTTAGGAAAAAAAACCTTGGCTTCTACGGCAATGTCATCATTACCCACAGGGCAAGAGGTCTTGGATCACATAAAAATACCTTCCTCTCCCCTTGTGAATAAAACCATTAAACTTCATTTTGCGAAAGCCTCCGAAGTGATGAAATCACTTACGACCGGTAGCGGCTCATTACTCTCTACCGTGGGAAGTATTGCATTTGATGATCGGAGTAATGTATTGATTATTCAAGATGAGGCAAAATCCGTCAAAAATCTGGTAAAACTGATTGCCGAACTGGATAAACCCATAGAGCAAATTGCCATTGAAGCTCGTATTGTCACCATCACGGATGAAAGCCTTAAAGAGTTGGGGGTTCGTTGGGGCATTTTTTCACCGGCAGAAAATGCTCATCGTGTCAGCGGAAGCCTTGCGGCGAATGGTTTTTCGAATTTAACGGATAACTTGAATGTCAATTTTGCGACTAATATCACACCGGCAGGTTCGCTTGCATTACAAGTGGCAAAAATTAATGGGAGACTATTAGATTTAGAATTGACCGCCCTTGAGCGTGAAAATAATGTCGAAATTATTGCAAGCCCAAGGTTGCTGACCACAAATAAGAAAAGCGCCAGTATTAAACAAGGTACGGAAATTCCTTATGTGGTGACAAATGGCAAAAACGAGACACAATCCGTTGAGTTTCGTGAAGCCGTATTAGGGTTAGAAGTCACACCACATATTTCGAAAGATAATAATATTCTGTTGGATTTATTGGTAAGCCAGAATTCACCGGGAAGCCGGCTATCTTATGGGCAGCAGAATAATGAAGTGGTGTCCATTGATAAACAAGAAATCAATACGCAAGTCTTTGCGAAAGACGGAGAAACCATTGTATTAGGCGGTGTGTTTCACGATACGATCACCAAAGGTGTTGATAAAGTCCCCGTATTGGGCGATATACCGTTAGTCAAGCGATTATTTAGTAAGGAAACCGAGCGGCATCAGAAGCGTGAGCTTGTCATTTTTGTTACACCAAGGATTCTAAAACAAGGGGGAAGCTTACAAGGGATAAAACCAAAAACAGAAACCCAATCAGGAAAATAAAAGTGCGGTTAAATTTTAGTGAATTTTTCCAATTTAGCTGTGTGCTATGCCAATCTCCGTTAAAACTGGGGGCAAATGGCTTGTGTTCAAGGTGCCAACGACAAATCCCACGATATACCTACTGTGGCCGTTGTGGCGCACCTTTGCAATATGTTGCCGGTTATTGTGGAAATTGCTATCGTCATGCCTTTATTTGGGATCGGCTCGTGGTTATCGGGCGTTATGATGAGCCACTTTCCCATTTAATTCATCATTTTAAGTTTCAAAAAAAATTTTGGCTTGATCGAACTTTAGCCCGTTTATTATTACTTGAGCTTTATGAGGCAAGGCGAATATACGGATTAACCTTTCCTCAAGCCATTATTCCTGTACCGCTCCACCATCTCCGCCAATGGCAACGGGGCTATAATCAGTCTGATTTATTAGCGAAAGTGCTCAGTCGATGGCTTAATATTCCTTGTTTATCCCATATTGTTAAGCGAGTAAAAAATACACCGACCCAACGTGGTTTAAGTGCAACAGCCCGTTGCCGAAACTTGAACAATGCGTTTAAAATTACTCTTTCATCTCCCTTTCCTTATAAGCGGATAGCACTTGTAGATGATGTGATTACAACAGGCAGCACACTTAACGAAATAGCCACGTTACTACGTCAATTGGGTGTTCAAGAAATACAAGTATGGGGATTGGCACGTGTTTAATGAGATTGAGCGACAAAAAAGTGGAAAAAATACCGAGGTAGGCGTATCATCTGACAAATTTTCTCAAGTATTAAGGAAGCTTTATGGAACAAATTGCTATTTCGGAAGCGGCACAGGCACATTTTCGTAAATTATTGGATACACAAGAAGAAGGCACGAATATTCGTATTTTTGTAGTAAACCCTGGCACGCCGAATGCAGAATGTGGGGTATCTTATTGCCCCCCGAGTGCAGTGGAAGAAAGTGATATTGAAATGAAATATAGTACGTTCTCAGCCTTTGTGGATGAGATCAGCCTCCCGTTTTTAGAAGACGCCGAGATTGATTATGTAACTGAAGAATTGGGAGCGCAGCTCACGTTAAAGGCACCAAATGCAAAAATGCGTAAGGTTGCAGATGATGCGCCTTTGATTGAACGTGTGGAATATGTCATTCAAACTCAAATTAATCCACAGTTAGCCGGCCATGGTGGAAAAATCACCCTCATTGAAATTACAGAAGACGGCTATGCCGTTTTACAATTTGGAGGGGGCTGTAATGGTTGTTCAATGGTGGATGTCACCTTAAAAGATGGAGTGGAAAAACAATTAGTCGGTCTATTCCCGAATGAATTGAAAGGGGCAAAAGATGTGACAGAACATCAACGAGGCGAACATTCCTACTATTAACAACACACCTCCCACCATAGACGGTGGGAAAATCAGTGAAAACAACCGCACTTTTACAACATTTTGAGTTGTTTTTAAGGACACACTATGTATGTCATTTTTTATAACTTGTTGAAATTGTTTTTTATAAAGGAAACTCAATGTGCGTCCGTTTTATTTTGCTAATCCCGTTAAGTGAAAGACTAATATTACCTATTCAATATTAAATAACGTGGTTAGTAGGGACACACTGCGTGTGTCCGTTATAAAATCAAATCATTTCAATATGTTAAAATTCGGACACACACTGCGTGCCTCTGCAAGCAAACAAAAAATCAGTGTTGTCCTGCATAACAACAGAATCTTTTCAAAAATTGACCGCACTTTTATATCAGATCGAATTGTGTAAAGTGCGGTCGTTTTTATGAGCGTTTTAGTTCACCATTTTTTTCAGTTGATACAAATACGCCAATGCCTGTTTAGGGCTTAATTCATCAGGATCAAGTTTTTCAATTGCTGTTCGTAACGCCTCCATTTCTTGTTCAAAGGCAAGCTCTCCCTGGTGTTGATGAGCTTCTCGCAAAGCTTGAATTTGTTGATCGGCAGCATGACCCGATATTTTTTCTAATTGTGTCAATTTTTGCTTCGCCAGTTTAATGACTTGTTGCGGTACCCCGGCTAAGGCGGCAACCGCTAAACCATAACTTTTGCTTGCCGCCCCTTCTTGTACACTGTGCATAAAAGCAATGGTGTTATTATGCTCAAGGGCATCTAAATGCACGTTCACAATGCCTGCAAATTGTTCCGGCAAAGCAGTTAATTCAAAATAATGGGTGGCAAATAAGGTGAGCGAACGGATATTTTTCGCCAGCCATTCTGCACATGCCCAAGCAAGGGAAAGCCCATCATAGGTAGAAGTGCCTCGTCCAATTTCATCAATTAGTACCAAACTTTGTGCGCTGGCTTGATGGAGAATATTCGCCATTTCCGTCATTTCTACCATAAAGGTTGAACGACCGGAGGCAAGATCATCAGAGGCACCGATACGGGTGAAAATGCGGTCAATCGGCCCAATTTTTGCCTGATCTGCCGGAACAAAACTTCCCATATACGCCATTAACGCAATCAAGGCGGTTTGACGCATATAAGTACTTTTCCCCCCCATATTAGGGCCGGTAATGATGAGTAAATGACGATCTTTATTGAGTTCAACCGGATTGGCGATAAACGGCTCTTTAAGCACTTGTTCCACCACCGGATGACGGCCGTTTTCAATCGTCATACTGATTTCATCACAGAATGTAGGCATCACATAGTTTAATCGGTCTGCACGTTCCGCCAAATTCACTAATACATCTAATTCCGATAAGGCAAGGCTTGCCAGTTGTAAAGCGCCTAAATGTGGGAGCAGTAAATCGAATAATTCCTCGTAAAGCTGTTTTTCCAACGCCAACGCTGCCCCTTTGGATTTCAGCACTTTATCTTCATATTCCTTCAGTTCCGGAATGATGTAGCGTTCCGCATTTTTTAAGGTTTGGCGGCGAACATAATGAATCGGTGCTTTATGAGCTTGCCCTTGGCTAATTTGAATATAATAACCGTGAACGGCATTAAAACCGATTTTTAAGGTATCGATCCCAGTATTGTCCCGCTCTCGTTTTTCTAGATTCTCTAAATATTGAGTTGCACCATCAGAAAGGGTTCGCCATTCGTCCAATTCTTCATTGTATCCTTGTGCAATCACCCCACCATCACGAATCAAAAGTGGTGGCAAGTCAATAATGGCACGTTGTAGGAGATCACACTGTTCACTAAAATCTGCGATCTGAGTAAAAAGTGCGGTCAAAAATGGCGGTGTTTTTTGCTGAATGATCGCTTGTAATTCGGGGAGTTGCTCCAATGCAGTACGCAAACGGGTGAGATCCCGTGGACGTGCCGAACGCAATGCCACTCGAGCCAAAATACGTTCCATATCCCCCACTTGTTTTAAATAGGGTTGTAATTCATCTACTAGATCAAAATTTAAAATTTCTGCAATCGCCTGTTGGCGTTGGCGAAGTTTTTGGGTATCCCGAATAGGTTGATGAATCCAACGTTTGAGCAAACGGCTTCCCATTGGGGTGACACATTTATCCAACACTGAAGCAAGCGTATTCTCTGTGCCACCGGCAAGATTTTGAGTGAGTTCTAAATTGCGTCTTGTAGCGGCATCCAGTTGAATATAATCTTGATTTTGAATCACACTAATGCTGTTAATATGCGGTAAGGCGGTACGTTGAGTTTCTTTCGCATATTGCAACAAACAGCCCACTGCACTTAGTCCAAGTGGTGATTTTTCTACGCCAAAGGCACGCAAATCTTTCGTGCCGAATTGACGGTTGAGCTGGCTAATCGCCGTACCAAGTTCAAATTCCCAAATGGGGCGACGGCGTAATCCTTTACAATGTTCAATGATTGCCATTTCGCTGAAATCTTCGCAATAGAGCAACTCCACCGGAGCAATGCGTTGTAATTCCGCACGTAGCGTTTCTTTATTTTCAGGCTCGCACAGTTGAAAAAGGCCGGATGTCATATCTAATGTGGCTAAACCAAATTGATCTTTTTCTTGATAGATAGCAGCAATTAAATTGTCTTGGCGTTCCGGTAACAAGGCTTCATCACTCACTGTGCCTGGCGTTACAATCCGTACAATTTGACGTTCTACCGGCCCTTTGCTTGTTGCCGGATCCCCCACCTGCTCACAAATAGCGACAGACTCACCCAACTGAACCAATTTTGCTAAATAACCTTCTATGGCATGATAAGGCACCCCTGCCATCGGAATGGGCAGCCCCGCAGATTGTCCCCGCTTGGTTAGGGAGATATCCAATAATGCCGCCGCTTTTTTCGCATCATCATAAAACAGCTCATAAAAATCCCCCATACGATAAAACAGCAAAATATCCGGATTTTCCGCTTTGAGTTTGAGATATTGCTGCATCATTGGGGTATGTTGTGACATTTTTTCGTTTAAATTCATATTATTAAATTAATTAAGTTATTGATATTAAATGATTTTAAATAAGTTCATCGTTTCATAAAGTTTATCAAAGTTTCATAAAGTCTTATAAAAACCCATACTTAAATATAGGTTTATTTGTAGGCTCCTATAAACCTATAGTATAATATATAAGCACTTTTAAGGAGATATTTTATGAGTAATAGTATAAAAAAGCCATTAACGACAAAAACTATTGAGGCGATGAAGCCCAAAGATCCCGATAAAGCTGATATTGGAGAATACTCAGGTCTAAGAGTTACCTGTGGCAAGACAGGGCTGAAAACCTTTTTCTATCGTTATTCAAGCCCGATAACTCAAAAACTTACTCAAGTAAAAATTGGCTCATTTCCTGCTGTCAGTTTAGCAGAAGCGAGAAAGCAGCTTAAAGAATTGAAACATATTCGACTTGCAGGTCGCTGTCCCGCATCAGAACTAAAAAAATACAAGAAAGAACAAGCTAATCAAAAAAACCGTTCTATGTTAAAGATCTTATTGAACTCTATCTATCACAGTATATTGAAGATCACTATAGTGAAAATGGTCGTTTGATAGTCGGTGCAAGAAAACCTAAAGGACAGATGAAGTTCGTCGAACATTACATAATGATGTTGTCATTCCTTTTGGTAATAGGTTAGCGTCTTCTATAACTAGAAAAGAAATTGCCGAGCATATCTTGAAGATTGTAAATGAAAGAGGAGCTAATGTTCAAGCGGGTAACGTTCTTCGTGAGTGGGCTTTAGCTTACCGTTTTGCAATAGGATTAGACAAGTTTGATGAAAATTTTGTTAATCCTGCACTTTTAGCAAAAGAAACGTTAAAAATGAGTACTGTTAAGCTAACTAATAATCGGGGAACGCGAGCATTTGATCATAGAGAGCTTAGCATATTCTTAGAATGGATAAAAAAATCTCGCTTAACTGAAAAAATCCAAAATGTATTTTTGCTTACATTACTCACCGGATGCCGAACAGGAGAAATTTGTACAATAGAGTGGGATGATATTGATTTAGAAATGAAAACAATTTTCTTGAGAGAAACAAAAACAGGTACTTCCCGCTATGTCCAACTTTCTACACAAGCAATAGAACTCATAAAAACATTTGATCATTCAACGAGATACCTATTTCAAATGAGATTACAAGAAAAGCCAATACAACAAAAGTATCTAACAGAAAGAATGTGGGCTTTAAGAAAAAATGGCTTAATGTTAGATATTGAACATTGGTCTCCACACGATCTACGCAGAACGGTTCGTACCGGCTTAGCCCGTTTAGGCTGTCCAAATGAAGTTGGAGAGGCTATTTTAGGACATTCAAAAAAAGGAATTGAAGGAACTTATAATTTACATAGTTATGACAAAGAATGCCGTATTTGGTTACAGAAATGGGCTGATTATTTAGATGATTTAGTAATTGAGAAATAGGCAGTTTCCTGCCTATTACTTTAATTTTTTGATATGAGTAACTCTCGTTTTCCCGATTTTAATGGTTCTGATATAACCCCTTCTGCTTCAAGCTGCGCCATAATATTAGCAGCACGATTAAAACCAATGCTAAACTTGCGTATAATTGCCGAGATTGAAGTAGTTTCTGTTTTAATCACGAATTTGCGTACTTTATCAAATAAAGGATCCAGTTCGTCATTTAATAATGACAATGTTTCACCAGTAAAAATATCTTCTTGATATCGAGGTAGTCCAAACATACGCAGGAAATCTGTGATAGCCATAATTTCTTCATCACTGACAAAAGCACTGTGGATTCTTGTTAAATCAGGTGTGTTGGGATAATGTTTCATTTAAATTCACTTTCTTTCTCTTAATCTCAAAGTCATTTTAATGCTTAAATATTGATAAAGCCGAACTATGTCTTGCCTTTTAGGGGTCTATTCTATGAGTAATAAGAGAAAAAAGCCATTAACAATAAGAAACGATGGATAATTAAGCTCAAAGAGCCGGTCTCATCATTTATATGGTCTAAATAAAATAGGTGAGCTTTCCCCACCTGTCTATGAAAGCTCCGCTTTTAGAATCCCCTCTTCCAAACTTCCCAATAGAGGAAGATGCACTTGTTTTTAATAAGATCGACTGAGAATTTAGATTTTCAGATAAAAATTATTTATTCTTCTGCATAAAAAATATGAATTTTTAATTCATCCTTAAGAGCAAAATTCAATGATGTTCCACAGACAATCCTTGCATTTTCATTAACTTGCTCCGCAATCCAATCCGTAATCGAACACATAATATCAAAAGATAAACTAAAGTCAGATTCAATATTCACTAATGAAGATAATATCTTTTTATTTGATTTATTGAAATAATTTTTTATATTATGACGATATTCTTTGGTGCTATCTTTTACACATAAATACTTCACATTTCTACAATCTGAAAAAGCTAAACTAATATCAACAATATCCACATTAATCATCCCTGGATTAACTGACATATTGCATAAAGATCTTATTAACTCATTAATCTTATCAGAATTATTTTCATCTCCTATAAAATATGGAATATTAAATTTATCTAAAAAATCCTTATCTTTATTGAAAGATATAATAAAAGTAATTAATTCGGTATTATTTTCTATTATTTTTTCTAACTTTTTATTTGTTAATATTTTCTCATTTATATCACCAACTAATATAAAAACATCCATATTAACTATAGCATTATAATCAATGTCGCCATAAGAATAATAAGTGATGTTATATTCATCAATATTATTTATTAAGCTATCTGAAAACTTTCCAAATGTAATTAATCCTATTTGTAAACTAGGCTTATTTTCTACAACTTCCGGTAGTTTACTCTCTAGTATTTCTTGTGGTAAGTCTGCCTCACTAAATTCATTGATTAAGATTTTCCGTTTGTTGTTATAAGAAGGAGAAATAAAACCTTTATCTTCCAAAGAATCTAAAATTCTTGCAGCTCGATTAAAACCGATATGAAATTGACGTAGAATCGCAGATATCGAGGTATTTTGGCTATCAAGAATATATTTTAATACATCGGGAATTATTGGATCATATTTCGGTTTTTCTTCCATTCTTTTAGAAAAATCTTTAGGAAAATCAATATATTTCGGTTTTCCTTGCAAACGTAACCTTTCTGTAAAAAGTGAAATATCATCATCATTAATGAAAGGTGCTTGAACTCTAAGGGGAGCGTAATTTCCAGGTAGAGAAACCAACATATCACCTCTACCACACAAACATTCAGCGTCATTACAATCTATAATGATTCTAGAATCAGTTGCCGAAGTAACCGTAAATGCAATACGACTTGGAATATTGGCTTTAATCAGCTTCGTAATCACATCACCGGAAGGGCGTTGCGTTGCCAAAATAAGGTGAATACCAACCGCACGTGCTTTTTGTGCAAGTCGGGCGATTAACTCTTCAATTTGCTTGCTGGCAACCATCACAAGATCAGCAAATTCATCCAAAATCACCACGATATAGCTAAATTTTTTCAATGCCGGCGGCATTTGATCCGAAGTATCATCCTGTTTCCAAATCGGATTTGGAATCGGCATTCCCATTCCTTCATATTCATCAATTTTCTCATTAAAGCCTTCAATATTACGCACCTGCAAAGCAGAAAGTAATTGATAACGGCGTTCCATTTCATCCACACACCAACGTAAGGCATTTGCCGCTTTTTTCATATCGGTAACCACGGGTGTCAGCAAATGGGGAATGTCATTATATATACTTAATTCTACTACTTTAGGATCAACTAAGATCAATTTTAATTTTTCTGGCGATTGATGATGTAGCAGGCTTAATATTAAATTATGAATAAACATTGATTTTCCCGCACCTACACATCCACTAATTAACAAATGAGGAAATTTAGCCAAATTTGCTACGAATGCTCCATTTCTTTCTCCTAACAAGAAAGGAAGTTGCATATCTTTTGGATTTTGGAAAGCTTCACTTTGAACCGCCTCTAAAAATACATAAGGTTTTCTATCTTGATGAATGATTTGAAAGGAAACATCAGTACTTTCTTGTTGTGTAATCAAGATTGAAGGTAATTGAAATGCTTTATATAATTTTTTCTCTAAGGATTTTATTGTTGAAAAATCCTGACTTTTTTTAATTTCAAAATTGTAAGAATTAAAGTGAAAATAAGTAGTTACTGATTTAAATTTTATATTGATATTATACTCTTTATAAAATTCTTCTAATTTTTGGATAATTTGTTCATTTTTTAATGAACTATCATCGTTTGTTTTACTCATCATATCTATTTGTCTAGTAGAATAAAGTGAAAAATCATGCTATTTTTTATTATTTACTTCAGTATTATTTTCGATAAACCACTCTTTTTTATAACCATCTTCTATTAGTGTCCCTTCAATCGTCAACGTTTTATCTTCTTCATCAAGAGACAAAGATACTGTGGCTTTATTCAACGAGTTTTCAGCCGAGATTAACTCATAAGTATTATTCTTTGTTTCACAGCCCTTATATTGATGATAATTTCCTTCACTATCCTGATATTCAATCGTTAATTCTCCCTCTTTTTTCAGCCTCACTTCAACCAAGTATGTACAAATATAATCTCCAGTATTAAAATCAAATTCTATAGCAGTCAAATCTCGTTGGTTAATAACGTTGATTTGCTCAATAATATCTTTATCTTCACATAGACTAATCGGTCGTCTTTTTACTCGGATTCTCCTTGTGTCATACGATAGATCCCCCGATTCATCTTGATAAAAGTAAGCGACTGTAAATGGATATCTGTGAGGATTTCCTCGCCCTAGAGAAGGAATTTTTCTATATTCTTCAAGGGTTTTGTTGACCTCTTCATCCGTAATAGATTTTTTAAAGTCAAATAAAATCATTAAAGAATGATCCGGATGTCTAATTAATTTTTTAATTTCACCCACATTCTTTTCAGCTTTAAGGTTATTTCCTCCTTTTCTTGCCGATCTGATTGCAAATTCAACCGCGATATTATTAATGAGGAAATCAAAGCGACCTTGAACATTTGTAGTAATCTGTACCCCAGCTTCCGGTTCAAGATGATCAAAATAACCAAATAGGTAATTTCTTACTAACGGGAGTAATTCACGCTCTGTCTTTTCAGTAAAATTGAGCGTCTTTGTAAACCGCTTATTATGATAAGCCTGATACAAACGATAGAAAGCATCGATAACCTGTGATTGAGACGGCATAATAACCCCTTAATTAAGTAAAATAGAACAAAGATACTATAACCGATATTTTTAAAGGAGTAAAACACTTACAAAATAGCAATAAATGATAATTTAGGGCTTGAGCAATGTCGAAACTTTCAGTAACAGAGACGGATAGATTGATAGGTAAAAGGATTCAACAAAAAAGAAAAGAACTTGGATTTAGCGCCTCAGAGTTGTCGGAACAGATAGGTATCGCCCAACAGCAGCTTTCTCGCTACGAACGTGGAGAAAATAAAATCAATGTGGCTCACTTAGTCGAAATTGCAACCACCTTAAACACTGAAATCGGGTGGTTCTTTATTGATTGTGTATCCGATATTAAAAGTAATGACAAATGGAAGTTTATTCCTGTTTCAGAGGATAGTGTGCAAAATCGATTAGCGGCACACTTAGCTCGTCTAAGTGCAGATAAAAAACGAGGGCTTTTAGTCTTTTTAGAGACAGTTTTGTAGATAGCAATAAATATGCTAACATATTGATATATAATTTTAATATGAAAGCATTGCAACAAGGTGAACTTGACTGTTTATGTGGGATTTATAGCATTGTGAATGCTGTTTATTTCGTATCAAATAGAAAAATAAAACGTAAACCATTATTCAATGAGTTACTACTTGCTTATATGAATAATTGGGGAGTTTATGATCTCCTCACTAACGGTTTAGATATTTACCAAATGGAGTATTTACTCAACCATATATCTAAGTTATATAAAAAGATCAAAATTCAGCCTAATGAAATAAAGCGACGTTCAACTCTAAAATCTAACATTATTACCCACTTACAATCTCCAAACGCAGGTGTTTTATTCTCTACTTATTCTCATTGGAGTGTAATCAACAATTATACTGATGAAGAATTAATACTATTTGATAGCTGCTCAATAAAAAGCATTAATATATCAGAAATTCTACCTACATCAGTTTTCTTTATCTCATTTAATTCTTGAATAGTAGATACTTAATAATCAACTCTTTATTCCATTTTCTTTCTATTTCAGAGAACTTCCGATTTAAATGTCGAATTAAGTCATCTACACTAGCTTCATCTGTAACTAATTTTTTATATATAAATAAAAATAACTTTCTCAAATGTTCTTTTTTATAAGTATGGATATAGTAAGTAATAGCTAGTGATTTTAGTTCACTTTTTCTATATTTAATCTTTAATTTTTCAAAAATTGCAGTAAATCTTTCAGCTTTTTTCTCAATCTTTTTATTGATAGGTTCATAGGTATAGTAAGTTATTGTCTTAGGGAATTTCTTTTTAATCTCCTCTCTCCGCTTTCTTTGCTCTTTGTAGTTTCTTTTTTGCTCAGCAGTCTGACCTATTAAATTCTTATGCATATTGATACCTCTCTTAAATTCAACTGACTGTCAGTATATACCTATCAAAACTGACAATCAGCAAATTTTAGTTATTTATAACTGACTGTCAGTTTTTAACTCATAAAAAAGCCAAAATTCAGCTAATTCAGACTGATTTTCCCATATTTGTAAATGCATCTCGACAAAAGGTAATTCCGCCTTTTGATGACTATCGAGGTAGCTATGCAACTTATAAAACTTCGCCAGGTAATGGCAAAAACGACGTTATCAAAATCGACAATCTATCGCTTGATCAAATCATCTGATTTTCCACAGCCAAAAAAGCTTTCAGTAAGGGCGGTTGCGTGGTTAGAAGAAGAAATTGATGAATGGATTGAAGAGCGTTCTTCCACTTGTAAGTGCGTTTCTTCGCATTCTATTAGCACACTACAAGCATATTTACTTAGTAATACTAATTAATGGGGGAATTATGAGTAATACTATACTATTAAATAAGGCAGCAATTTATAAAATGAATAACTTCATTAGAGTAGGAAAATTCCGAGGCAATAATCTATGTATGGGAATTGATAAATTATCTTTTGTTTGTGATATAAAATCAAAAATAGAATATCAGGAAATATGTAGAAAACTAGAGTTCTTGTCCAAAGAAACATCAAGAAGGTATAATATCAAAAAGGAGATTGGGCTTAGTAATAAATATAAGGAAAACTTTAAAATTAGTTGCAAAAACAATCCTAGTTTCTATTTATTGATATCCTATGACCCTTTGTATAAGGTAAATGTTCCAACTATTCGCTTTGAGTTATCTCCACAATATGCAGAAATAGATTCAATCTTTAATATCGTGGAATGGCTGAAGAAAGGAATTGGTAAAGGAATAATAGAGAAATTATTTAGAAGAGCTAGAATAACAAGACTAGATCTTACTATTGATATTCATAGTAAAAAATTTATTACCAATTATTACTTCTCTATCTCGAAAGCAAGAACAGGTATTAGGTTTATAAATAATAAGGATAATCTTAAAAACAACTATGCTGTTGGTTCAAATCGTTCAAGTTTTTATCTACTGGTTTATGAAAAGGTAAAACTATATACTTCTAATAGCTATTATAGTGAAGACCTAATAACTGTTAGTGAAAAGGATATTGAAACTCGCATAACAAGGCTAGAGCTTAGGATAAAACCTAAAAATAAAGGGAAAAAATATCGACTTCATAATTTATCAAAACTAGACAATCCATTTTTACTCATAAAGATTTATGATGAAGAATTGATAGAAAATAACATTAGTGGTTTTCTTCCATATTTGCAAACAGCAAGGAGCTTACCTGTTTCAATAAAGAACTACTTAGCAAGCCAAAATGGTTCAACTCGCCATAATCAAGTTGTTTTAAATGACCAACTAAGAAAAGCTGAAAGCAAATTTCAACTTGATATAAATTGGGATAAATGGCAGGATATTGTAAAGCGTTTTGAGCCATTCTATAAATAACAAATACCAATAATAAAAAGCTACATAAGTGTAGGTTATTATGTAGCTTTTTATTTTAATAACGTGCCAACCCTTGCCAATCAATAAACATAACCCGCTGCATCATGAGAAAAATTATCTTCTGAAATCATTGAGTTACCTGTTTTGGGATAAGAAAATGGACGGCAATATAGACCGAAAAATAGAGACTTTAATGTAGGGTATTTTAGAGGTTGAGCGAGGAAAAAGCCAATTACAATTTAATTACAGGTGTATGTTTTCACCTAAATACGCCATTTGCTTCTATTTCAAAAAATAAACCGCACTTTTATGCGGTTTATTTTTCTGTCGTCAATATTATTGAGCGGCTTTTAATTTTTGATAATAGCTATCATACAGCTCAATGGCATCATCCACATCAAGTTGCCATTGGCTTCTATCGATCATGTCTTGAGTGATAAAGGTTGCACGATCATCCGTTAATTCTTTTGGCAAACGTTTTAATGCCTTGAGATTAGAAGTGGGATAGCCGATTTGTAAAGTCAGTTTTTCTGCCACATCCGCACTCAATAGATAATTAATCAGCTTGTGTGCGCTTTCCACATTTTTGGCGGTTTTCGGAATGGCCAAATTATCAATCCAAAGCATTGTGCCTTCTTTCGGATACTGCATATCAATTTTTGCCCCTTCGTTTTTGGCAATGCGAACGGAGCCATTCCATAATAAACCGACTTCTGTTTCACCTGAAATAAAGCTGCTGGATGGGTTATCCGAATTAAATGCCAAAATATTGCCACGTAATTTAAGCAATTCTTGATAAGCCTCTTCCAAGACTTTTGGATCTTGCGTATTCGGGTCTTTGTTCATTTTTAACAGGGCAATATTGAACAATTCTCTTGGATCATCCAACATTTGCAGACGCCCCTTAAATTCTGGTTTCCACAGATCGCCCCAAGATTGAAATTGGGCGGGATTTTGCGTATCCGTGTTATAAGCAATACCGGTCGCCCCAAATAATTGAGGTAAGGAATATTTGTTGCCTTTATCAAAAGGTTTATCCAGCATATTCGGATCTAATTCTTTGATAACGGGCAGTTTTTCGTGATCTAATGCCTTTAGCATATCTTCCCGAATCATTTTGGAGACAAAATAGCTAGTGGGGGCAATCACATCATAGCCACCGTTTTCACCCTGAGTTTTCAGTTTAGCGTACATGGTCTCATTTGATTCCAAACTGGAAACAATCACTTTAATCCCGGTTTCCTTGGTAAAGTTGTCCAGTAAACCTTCCGGCACATATTCGCTCCAAGTATAGAGATAAACCGTATTGTCATTCGCCATTGCGATATTGTGGGTGCTAAATAAAAATACACTTGAAGTGAAAAGTGCGGTCAATTTTTTCATAATTTTTTATTCTCCTTAATACAGAAAATAAAACCAGATCTTTCAAGTAAGATCGCCACACTCAAAGAGGGAAGAACCTTAGTATTTGAGGCTCCGCCATTGTAGGGTAACAAGGCGGATTTGCAACATTTTTATAACATTTAAACCGCCTTGGAAGGGGAAATGAACAGAGGTCTAATGAGTTTGAAGCCCCAAAAATCCCATAAAACTACGATGATTTTTGCAAGAAATGGGCAATTTTTTCCATTGCCTGTGTTCGGCGTTCGTCCCGTTCAAATAAAATCTCGTGTTTTGCTTGATGAATGAGCTCGCAATGAGCGTGAGGGAAAAGTGCGGTCAGTTTTTCCAAGGTTTTGTTATCCACGATTTTTTCTTTTTCCGATTGCAAAATCAGCACCGGTATTTCAATGCGGGGAAGAATGGTAGGCAAGCGTTTGATCGCACTCAGGCATAAATGTACCCAGCGGAAGGTCGGGCCGCCAAGGTGAAGATCGGGATATTTTCGGTTGATTCTATTCATCCATTTCATACGGGTTTTACAAAAACTCAGCTCATTTTGTTCAAGATGCGCCGGTTTGTAAGCCCCTTTGCCGAAAACATAACGCGTCCCCTGCCCCAGTAAATTCATGGTGGCAATTATCAGCTCATCACGAATCGGCTGTTTTAACGGCACGCCAAAGAAAGGGGAAGAAAGCACCGCTTTGTGAATGTGATGATCGCAATTTGCCAAATAATAAGCAGCAATCAATGAACCAAGAGAATGGGAAATCAGATGTTGGGTTTGATAGTCAAAAAGTGCGGTCGTTTCTTCAATCACTTTTTGCATATCCTCCACATAAAAACGAAATTCATCTAAATGCCCTTTTTCCGGATTTTGTAAAAGCCGCTCGGAATAGCCTTGACCACGGTGGTCAAACAGCAATACATCATAGCCTTGATGATAAAAATCATAGGCAAGCTCCGACCATTTCATCATATTCTCCGCCCGCCCGTTCACCAAAACCATCAATTTTTTGACCGCACTTCCCTCGTGAACAAAATGGCGATAGGCAATACGAATATTGCCTTTCCCAACAACATATTGGGTAGGCACACTTTCAAAAAAAGGCAACAATTCCACTAAGGCAAATTGGCAAAAACGGGGTTCTCTTATCATAATCATGATTCCAACGGCTTTTGGATAAAAATAACGCAATTAATGGGCTTTTGTCATATTTTGATGTCATGCCATTATTCAGAAAAATCAGCCAAAACCGACCGCACTTTAAGGATTTGGGGGAGTCGGCATTATAGCATTTATTATTCCAAATTCGGCATTCTCTTTCCCTCAGATTTCATTCTAATAACGTTCAAGTTTCAATCAATTAAAGCAAGCCAAAGTATAAAATATTGCGCAAAAAAAAAACAACTTATAATCATTTTTTAACCAATTTAATGATTTAACCAAAGAGGAAAACCCAGTGAAATTCAACAAAACCACCCTATTTTTTACCGCACTTTTTGCTTTTTCCACCGCTACGCTTAGCCAAGTGGCTTTTTCGGATAGTGAAAGCCAATTTCAACAGGGCGTTGAAGCTATAGAAAAAGGCGATTTTCAAACCGCTTACAATCTTTGGAAGCCTTTAGCAGAGCAAGGGGATGCACAGGCTCAATTTAATTTGGCGCTGATGTATGACAATGGACAAGGCGTAAAACAAGATGACCACCAAGCGGTGAAATGGTACCGCTTAGCGGCGGAGCAAGGGCATGCAAAGGCTCAATTTAATTTGGGGAATGCATATTTGAACGGACAAGGCGTAAAACAAGATGACCACCAAGCCGTGAAGTGGTTCCGCTTAGCCGCTGAGCAAGGGGAGGCAAAGGCTCAATTTAATTTGGGCGTGATGTATGACAACGGACGGGGCGTAAAACAAGATGACTACCAAGCCGTGAAGTGGTTCCGCTTAGCCGCTGAGCAAGGGCATGCAAAGGCTCAAGGTATGCTGGCGACAATGTACTTCTTGGGTGAAGGGGTTAGACAAGATATGCAAAAAGCAAAAGAGTGGATGGGAAAGAGTTGTGAGAATGGTGATCAAGGTGCCTGTGATATGTATCGTAATTTGAATGAGGGGAAATAGTATGCGTAAAAAGTTAGCATCATTTTTGGGTATGGCTGCCTTTTGGGCATTTTTAATTTTAGGGGGATGTATCGTTTTTCTACCCTATGTTGGCGTATATATCACTTATGTGTGTTTACCTGTGGGCATTATTATAAGGAAAGTGAGAATAATACATTAGCAAAAAAATGGTATGAAAAAGCCGCAGAGCAAAAAATTACTCGTGCTTATGTGGGATTGGCGAATCTTGAGGAAAACAAATCAGATAAAAAAGCCTTGTTAGAAAAAGCCTCAGCCTTAGGTGATGCGAAGGCTGATTATAATTTGGCAATTTCTTATTTGGAAAATGATGAACTCACCGCAGCAATGTTGGTAGAAAAATCAGCCAAAGCAGGTTATTTTCATGCAATGTCCTTATTATCCGGAATGTATCGAGAAGGAATCGGGGTAAAACAAAACTGGGAGAAAGCCTTTGATTGGTCGTTACAAACTTATCAACGGGCGAAAGCGTTAAATGTGGCAGCTGTTGATTTATCCATACCGGCTACGAAAAATACCAATCTTTTATTTGAAGATACTTATAAACAATTGGTAATTTTCTATTTGTTAGGGATTGGTACAGAGAAAAACGAAGCCAAAGCTCAACAGTTATTAGCAGAGAGAAATTCACTTGTACAAAACAAAACAGTGAAGAATATTCTAGAAGAATTATCTCTTGATGAATTAAAAGTCGAGATTCTGACTATGGATATTCCGAAAGAATATCAAGAACGGGTAGCAATTTTAGAGGCAGAAATGAACAGCAATCATGATCCTGAATTTTGGTTAAAATTAGGTGAGAAAACGGAAGATCAGACAAAAGCCAAAGACTATTTTGGTTCTGCCTGCGATTTTGGTAGTCAGAAAGGTTGTGATAAATATCGTGAAATTAATGAAAAACAAATGAATAAATAACGAGAAAATAATGAAAAACAAATGAATAAATAACGAGAAAATAATAAACGGTCGGCTGTTTTCGGGTAAACAACCGACCGTTTTTACATTCGTGAGGGAAGATTACATCACATCACCAACTGTTTCAAAATACGGCGAACCGGCTCAGCAGCACCCCATAGGAGTTGGTCGCCTACGGTGAAGGCAGAGAGGTATTCGCCACCCATGGCGAGTTTGCGTAAACGTCCGACTGGTACACTTAATGTGCCTGTTACTTTCGCCGGCGTTAATTCTTTTAAGGTTGTTTCTTTGTCGTTTGGAATCACTTTCACCCATTCATTGTGTGAGGCAATGATTTGCTCAATTTCCGCTAATGGTAAATCTTTTTTCAATTTGATGGTGAAGGCTTGGCTGTGGCAACGTAATGCACCAATACGTACACATAAGCCATCAACAGGAATTGGGTTGTCACTTAAGCCAAGAATTTTGTTGGTTTCGGCATAGCCTTTCCATTCTTCTTTAGTTTGTCCGGTTTCCAGTAACAGTTTGTCGATCCAAGGGATAAGGCTACCGCCCAATGCTGCCCCAAAGTTTTCTGTTGGGAAATCGGCAGAACGCATTTCTGCAGTAACTTTACGTTCAATATCTAAAATAGAAGATGCCGGGTTAGCTAATTCCTCTTTCACCGCATCACGCAATAAGCCCATTTGGGAAAGCAATTCACGCATATTTTTTGCACCGGCACCTGACGCGGCTTGGTAGGTTGCCACCGAGACCCATTCCACTAAATCACGCTCAAATAACCCACCGATTGCCATCAGCATAAGACTGACGGTACAGTTCCCCCCCACAAAGGTTTTAATGCCGTTTTTTAAGCCTTCGTCAATTACATTTTGATTGACCGGATCAAGCACGATAATGGCATCTTTTTCCATACGCAATGCGGAAGCCGCATCCACCCAGTAGCCGTTCCAACCGGTTGCTTTTAATTTCGGATAGACCTCGTTAGTGTAATCCCCCCCCTGACAGGTAACGATAATATCTAATTTTTTGAGTTCATCAATATCGAAGGCATTTTTGAGTTCACCTGCGTCTTTGCCGGCAAAAACAGGTGCTTTTTGCCCTGCTTGTGAAGTGGTGAAGAAAATAGGGTTGATGTTTGCAAAATCATTTTCTTGCACCATTCGATCCATTAATACGGAACCGACCATTCCGCGCCATCCAATAAAACCAACGTTTTTCATAGTTTTTTCCTTTGTTAATGTTGTGTTTGAATGGGTTTATTAATTACAAGATAGTGCGGTCAAAATCAAGTATTTTTATGATGGAGAGCAATAAATTTATGAGTGGATTAATTGTTATCAATAAAAAATCCCCTTTCGGGGATTTTTAGCTATTTTTCAGTTTTTCTCGTGGTTTTTTTCGCCGTAGATTTAGCCTTAGATTTGACCGCACTTTTTTTCACGCCGGTTTTAGAGGTTTCGGCTTTTTTGTCTACCGATTTTTTTACTGTAGCATTTTGCTTTGGCTTTTCGCTCAAATGTTCTGCTTTCCACTCGTTAAGTTTTTCCAGTAAGATTTTACCCATTGGGCTTGGATCGCCAGTAAAGAGGGTTTGCAAACCGTTATTTTCAATAATATGACGGCGTAAAGCCAGACGTTCTTCATGGTTTTCTGCTAAACGAATCGCTCTTTCTACATATTCATCGACGGTATTGGCAATGAGCCATTCAGGTAAACCTAAACGTTTAAATAAGCCTTCATCAATATGTTCATGCACTTCAGGCCCGGTTTTACAAATTCCCACCAAACCAAGGGTCACCATATCAATAATGCCGTTTGTATTCCCAAATGGGAATGGGTTTACCATCATATCGCAGTGATACAAAACCTGAAGATACTGATGGTAAGGCGAGTGAGCGTGAGCGGTGGCATCGTCACCTAAATAAGATTTAATAAAACGCTCAACATAAGGGTGAGTGATGCCGCTAGATTGCCCTAATGCAAAGTGGAAGTGAACTTTCACTTTAGCACGATCACGAATGGCTTTTAATGCCTCCAAGAAATAAGGATTCAATTTCATTGTTGTAGAGGCTATTCCGATATTCACGACTTCCGGATGAGTGCGTAAGCGATATTCTATATTCTGTGGTGCGAGGGCTGATGGCACATAAGGAAGCGCATCTTTTGGTAAACGTAACAACGTTTCGCTGAAACATTCTTCTGATCCCACATAGTCATCTTCAACAATCACATATTCAATAAAATCTGAATGGGTAGTCGCAGGGTGACCTAATGCAATGACTTGAATAGGCGCAAGGCGGGTGTTGCTGGCAAAAATAGTGGTGAGATCCATTCCGATACTTGGCATATAAAATACCGATGCGCCATTTTCTTCACAAATAGTTTTTAAAAACGTGAGTTTTTCGATAATGGAATTGCCTTCAATTAAGTGAAATTCATCAAAGACGGCACGACCGGCATCATCTACGGCACTGCCACCGATTCCAATTAGATGGAAACGCTCACGTGCCGCTTGCATAGAGGTCGAGTGGGTTCGATAAATTGAATGGGCGGAGTGGAAATGTTCTAAGAGAACAATCATTACCGGTTTACCGTTACGCTCACCTAATTTTGTTACATCTCGGTCTGTCCAACCTGAAGCGATAAGATGACGGCGGATAACTTGATTTAATGCGTGCTTAACATTATGTTTATTGGCGGCTACGTCATAACTACAATGCATATAGACATCATGAGAAATACCACTAGGAAGATTGTTTAGATTTTCAATCTGCGCTAATTTTTCAGGGAACCATTGCAAGAGGGTTGCACGTTTACCAAACGATTGTTCTGTACCAATAAAACGAGGTGACTGTAATGCAAAACACAGTGAGGCACAAAGCTCAGGATCAAGATTCCATAATGCATCCAAATTAAGATGAACATTTGATTCAGGTAAATAGAGAATACAGAATTTAACTAATTCTGATGTATCTAAGTGAATATTTAATGGATCTTGAGGTGTAGGATTACGATTGTAGGTTTGTAAGATATGATCTGCGTTAACAAAAGGGGATGAAGCAAAAATCATATTTAACCAACGTTGTAAAACAAAGAAACGTTGTGCTCCGGAAGGGGAAATATCTAATTGAGGATCGCTAAACAATTGAGTGATGGCAACAACCATTCGAGTGCAAAAGTAGATATTTTTCTCTTTGGTTAGGTTCTCAAGTTGCTGAGGAAAATCAATTTCAATATCTTGAATATCGCCAAAATTTGAGTCAATTTTACCCAGAATATCAAGTAATTCGACACAAGCCGCTTCATAGTTTTTAGCTGCGACCTCTTTTTCAAAACGCAGTACACTCGGTTTCTTCACTTCAGACACTTTACCCTCCTTCTCAATTTTTAACAGATTCCCCACAGATCGTATTCATCTGATTGGGTAATGGTGACTTTAATGACATCACCGACTTTCACATTGATGCCGTTTGGGTTATCGACATAAACTAGGCCATCAATTTCCGGTGCATCCGCTTTTGAACGTCCCACAATTCCTTCTTCATCAATTTCATCGACTAACACATCCAAGGTTTTACCTATTTTTTGTTTTAACCGCTCGGCTGAAATTTCTTGTTGTAATTGCATAAAACGATGGTAGCGTTCTTCTTTGATTTCTTCCGGTATTTGATCTGCCATCTCCGTTGCCGGTGCACCTTCTACCGGACTAAACTTAAAGCAACCTACACGGTCAAGTTGAGCTTCTTTTAAGAAATCAAGTAGTAATTGGAAATCTTCTTCGGTTTCACCCGGAAAACCTACAATAAAGGTGGAACGCAAGGTTAAATCAGGACAAATTTCACGCCATTTTTTTATGCGTTCTAAAGTGCGGTCAATACTGCCCGGTCTTTTCATTGCTTTGAGAATTTTTGGGCTGGCATGCTGTAAGGGTATATCTAAATAAGGTAGTAATATGCCTTCTGCCATCAGTGGAATTAAATCATCCACGTGGGGATATGGATAAACATAATGCAAACGCACCCAAATGCCGAGTTTTCCCAATTGCTTACAGAGCGTCATCAAATCATTTTTGATCGGCATTCCGTTCCAAAATGATGTTTTTACTCCGCCTTCTTGGCGTTTTAAATCCATAGAATAAGCAGAGGTATCTTGCGATACAACGAGTAACTCTTTCACGCCGGCTTCGGCTAAACGTTTGGCTTCATCCAATACTTGAGTGATGGAACGACTTTCCAAATCACCACGCATGGAAGGAATAATGCAAAAAGTGCAACGATGATCACAGCCCTCAGAAATTTTCAAATAAGCATAATGTTTTGGTGTGAGTTTCACCCCTTGCTTTGGGACAAGGCTCGTGTAAGGGTTATGAGAAGGCTTAGGTACATATTTGTGTACTTGTGCCATCACGGCTTCATAACTATGAGGGCCCGTTACTTCCAACACTTTAGGATGCACTTCACGAATACGATCTTCTTTTGCGCCTAAGCAACCGGTTACAATCACCCGACCATTTTCTTCCAGCGCTTCGCCAATAGCTTCCAAGGACTCTTGCACGGCACTATCAATAAAACCGCAAGTATTGACAATGACCAAATCAACATTTTCGTAACTTGGCACAATATTGTACCCGTCTGTTCGCAGCTCCGTTAAAATTCGCTCGGAGTCAACCAAGTTTTTGGGGCAACCCAGACTTACGAAGCCAATATTTCCGGTTGGATTTTGCATAAATTTATCTCGACTTTAGCCATATTAAAGCGTCTAATTCTACTCAATTTCAATGTGAAAGGCGATCAATTAAAGGTAAAAAAATTGTAAAATTAGCTGTATTTTATTTTTCAACCCGTTAGAATTTTTACCCAATTTTATTAAGAATAATGACATTATGGAAAATTCACCGCTTATTTTGACCGCACTTTTAAGTTCTCATCATTTGATTATCCTCGGAAAAATGTTTTTAGCCTTGCTTTTGGGGAGCATTATTGGTCTGGAACGTGAGTTAAAACACAAACCTGTCGGTATCAAAACCTGTTCGATTATTGCGATTACGACTTGCGTATTAACCATGGTTTCCATTCAAGCAGCGGAACATTATGCGCAAGTTTCAGAAAATATTCGTACCGACCCAATGCGCCTTGCTGCACAGGTGATTAGCGGGATTGGTTTTCTTGGCGCTGGCGTTATTTTGCATAAAAAGAATGATGCCATTTCCGGCTTAACAACGGCTGCAATTATTTGGGCTGCCGCTGGTATTGGTATTGCAACCGGTGCAGGCTTTATTTTTGATGCGCTGATTGCAACAGTGATGATTTTGGTTTCGGTGCGTTTCAGTCCGATGGTGCAACGTTTAGTAAGGCGTAAAGGTCGTAAAAAGAAAACTAAAATTATCATTCATCTCAGCTCATCGGCTTCTCTTGCTGTGATTACTAACTTGTTAATTCAAAACGATTACCGTATTGAAAATCTTTCGGTCAAAGATTTGGTTAATAACGAAGTTCGTGTACAAATTCGATGTTTTGCAATTGATAGCACGATGATTAAAGATATTTACACCCTATTAAAAACGGAAGAAGGGGTGTTGAGCGTGGAGTTGTTTGAAAATTAAGATTAGGGGGATAATTCCCCCTTATTTTTTTATCTTAAAGTAGATTATCACTTCATTGCCATGCTACCCTTTACTTTTGATTGTTTTATGATCAGATATTGTTCATTCCTTTATCCCTTTCTTTCTTCAAGCACAATAAAAAATCAAACGTTCTCTCGTTAGTCAATATTTTCTTTACATTGTTACTCAAAATAATATGATAATCATTATCAATTTAATTTCGCTTTAAGGAATACCATGTATAAAAATAGAATCGCACTTTTTATCTGTGCGACCTTGTATGCTACAAATACATTTTCAGAAGAAAAAATCACTGACAATCAATCCAATATGCTACCGGAAATTGTGGTATATGGAGAACATAATAAATCACTTTCCTCCACTCAAACGCTCACTTCCGCAGAGATGGAAAAAACGCCGACAAGCAATAACAACATCACCGATTATTTACGCTCTAACCCACATATTCGTTATGAAGACAGCGATCAGGACGGTTTTCAACGTGGCGAAATTAAGCCGCAAAATATCTCAATTAATGGTGCGGATGCAAACCAAACTGCTTATTTTGTGGACAATGTCAATGTAAACAATGATTTAACGGTGGATAGTGAAATCTTTGACGGTGCAATGCAAGTCTTACCGGGAATTAGCCATACACAGGCTTATTTCTTTGATGCTTCTATGCTTTCCAAAGTTGAAGTACATGACAGCAATATTTCCGCCAGTCTAGGTGGCTTTATGGGGGGAGCAGTGGTCGCCAAAACGAAACAATATAATGGTAAAGATAGTGTTTCACTCAAATATCGCACGACAAATTCCGGCTGGGCAAAAATGAATGTCGATAATTCGGCACAAAATTTATTGGATAAAATCAGACCTGATGCCGCCGGTGTTGCCGAATTTCAGCCTAAATATCGCAAGCAAACATTCAACATCGTTTTGGAAAAAGGCTTAACTGATAATTTAGGTATGGTGCTGGGTTACAGTAAACGTCATTCCCGTATCCAACAAAATCGACTCATCGGATACGATACCGAAGCCAAACTAAATAAACAAAATCACCTACGCAATTCCGATAATTTATTGCTGAATTTCAACTTAGCGGCAAGTGAAAAAGATCGTTTTGAACTAGGATTCCGTTATTCCAATTATAAAGAACAAAAATATTACACGACCAATATTGATAGCGATGTTAGCGACTATCACCAAGCCTTCGGCACGACATTGGCATGGGTGCATTCATTTGATTCTGGCGTTTGGACAAATACCCTTGCTTATGATCGTTTCAACGATAGACGAAAATCCTCTTCTGCCAATGTAGAAACAGTTTCTGTTTTTGATGAAAATGATGAGCAGTTTTACGATTATGAAAAAGGCGGTTATGGTAACAGTTCTCTGACACAAGATAATCTTCATTTCTCAACGGAATTTGCCGTTGATCCTTTTGATTTAGGCACAAGTCGCCATTCTATTTCCGTTGGTGGTATTTATCAGGCAACACATTATAAATTCCACCGACCTCAAGATGTTCGCCAAAAACTGATTGTTCAATCTCCGTTTTATCCATCGGAAAGCACCAGTATCACTTATAGCGGTCGTGCTAAAACCCGTTATCAAAACTTTGTCTTTTATGCGGAAGATTTAATCTCTTGGAAAAAATTGGAATTTCGCCCCGGAGTACGTATCGAAAGGGATGATTATTTACAAAACAATAATATCGCCCCACGTTTTGTGGCTCGCTATAAACCTTGGGAAGAAACCGGTTTAACATTAGGATTGAACCGTTATTACGGCCGCTCTTTCGCGTCATTAAAACTGACCAATGAAATTTTAAAAATCAACCGTGATACCAGCCGTGAATATCAAGCATTCAATTCACTAAAAACGCCTTATGCCGATGAAGTCAGTTTGGGAATAGAGCAAGAATTCGGCAATTTAGCATTTAAATTGAATTACATTCACCGCCAGAATAAAAATCGGATTCTATTAAAACGCGACGCCAACCGAGTAAATTCCTATCATAATGGCAGTGATTTCAGCGTGGATATTTATACATTCCAAGTCAATAACATTGAACCTTGGAAATGGGGAAATACCTACTGGACAGGTTCATTAGGCTTTGATTGGCTGAACACAAAACGTGCCGATATTGGTCGAGAGCTTGATCCAAATGAGACCGTTTATCTTGATGGTAAATTAATGACCCGCCGCAATATGCTAAATAAAGCTAATAGCTCTACGGAAGATTGGATTGCCCGATTGGGTGTGGATATGACGATTCCGGATTACCATATTACTTGGTCAAATAAAGTTTATATGAAAGCCCCGATTCGCAGCTACGAATTACTGGATAGTAATTTTGACGATGATATTTCCCGTTACCGCTCATACCATTATGGTCGCCATACTCAGTGGGATTCCAGCATTCGTTGGCAACCGACAATTACTGGTAATCACAGTGTTTATTTACAGGTTGATATCCTAAACGTACTTAATCAAACCCGTAAATCCAAAACCGTTAGAGCCATTTCAACGAATGATGAATACGGTATCTACACGCCCGGTCGTGAATTTTGGTTGGAAGTCGGCTACAAATTTTAAGTTAATGTTGATTCTTTCTACGCTAATGTGAATTGGCGTAGATTTTCTTTTTTTATATTTAAGCAAAAATGATGAAAAAACTAACCGCACTTTTTTTACTACTTTGTACTTTGGGCGGGCTTATCGCCTGTCAAAACAAAGCAGATGCCGACACATTGCCTTTCGATCCCGATATTAAACAGGGTAAGTTGGCTAATGGACTGCAATATTATATTTTGCACAACAGCGAGCCTAAAAATCGGGTGTATCTTCGTTTAGTGGTGAATGCCGGTTCAATGCACGAGGATGACGATCAAAAAGGTATCGCCCATTTAGTGGAGCATATGGCTTTTAACGGTTCGAAAAAATATCCCGAAAATACCATCATTACTGCATTGGAAAAGTTAGGCATGAAGTTTGCCCGTGATATCAATGCCTTCACCGATTTTGAAAATACCGTTTATACCCTAAATCTGGACGATAACAGCCCGCAAAAGCTATCTCTTGCCTTTGATGTCATCAATCAATGGATGAATCATCTCACTATTTTGCCGAAAGACCTTGACGGTGAGCGTGGTGTGGTTGAAGAAGAATGGCGTCGCCGATTAAGCCCGATGTTGCGTCTCGGCGATAAAAAAAGTGCTATAGAAATGGTGGGATCACGCTATGTATTACGTGATCCCATTGGCGATATGAAGATTATTCGCCATATTTACCGTGATCGAGTGGCGGATTTTTATTATAAATGGTATCGACCGGATAATATGTCGGTGATCGTGGTGGGGGATATTGACCCCAATGAAGTCAAAACCTTGCTGAATAACGCCTTAGCGCAATCTGATCCACGCTTACAAACACCCCTTGATAAAATTAATTTTTCCATTCCACTAATAAACCATTGGCGGGTGGCAAGTGTTGCCGAACAAGGCACAAACATTCCGGCATTGGAACTCAGTTTTTTTGAAGAGGATAAACAACAGGAAACACTGACGGACTACAAACAAGATCTCATTCAGCAAATTGTTACGCGTTTAGTCAATTTACGCTTGCAAAAATGGGAGGAACGTCAAGGCGACTGGTTGGATTCAGCCAACTTTTACCGTTCTCATCTTGGTAAAGAAACCCTACAAACGGTTTTTTCATTGCAATTATTCAATACGCATTATTTAAAAAATATTACCGCACTTTTTACCTTTATAGCTGAAATTAGGCAACACGGCTTTACCCCGGAGGAACTCAATGAGGAAATCACAAGACTTCACCGCCTCAATGAAAAACAAAAAGAGATTCGTAGCGGCAGTTTAAAAATTGCTGATGAGTTGATTGCTGTTGCGGCCAACCATCAAATCACGTTAAATGCCAAAGACCGCTACAAACTAAATCGCCGTTTTTTAACTGAAATCAAACTCAGCGATATTAATGAAACCTTTAATAAGATGCTGGCATTAAAAGCCAAATTATTATTGGTGACCCAGCCGCTACCGGAACAAAAACTCCCATTTAATGCCACAGATATTGAACAGCTTTGGGAACAAATCCTGCGTCAAACCCAAAACCCTTGGCAAAACGAAAAACACAAAGCAAAACGACCGCACTTTGCTTCTGAGGGCGGTGCATTGGTGTTGGAAAAACATTGGGATAAAGGCAATATTGATGAATATCGCCTAAGTAACGGGGCAAAACTGATTTATCATTACAGCGATAAAACACCAAATCAAGTGCATTTTAGAGCGGTAACAAGTGGTGGATTACGCACCGTTCCGAATCAAGATTATCATCTATTACGCACGGCGACTATTTTGGTAGATGATACCGGTGTAGGTGAACTTGCCTCTTCGGATATCAATCATCTTTTTGGGCAAAATCCCCTTGTGTTGGCAACAGTGATTGATGATGATAAGCAAGGTTTCACCGGTGTAGGGAAATCACAGGATTTGGAGAATTTACTCACGCTGTTTCGTTTAAAACTCCAATCCGCGCCGATTTCAGACAGCGCACTACAAAAATATCGCCGGGAAACGCAAGATTATTTCAAACAAATTGATGTGGAAACCAAATTTATGCAGGCGGTTTCCCGTTTACGCCAACCGAATATCGCCACCGCATATACTCAAAATCAAGCGGAATTATTGGGTTTTACTACGGCACAATTAAGCCAAATTTATCAAGAGAAGATCTTAGATAAAACGGATTTCACTTATTTCATTATTGGTGATATTTCACGAGATGATGTTGAAAAATTAGCAAAACAATATTTGGCAACGGTTGAAGTGAAAACACAATCTCGGGTTTATCAACCTACCCCTATCCATACACCGAACAAAACATTCTCAATGAGAGGATTAAGTGAACCACGAGCGGATGTGGAAATTTATCTTACTGCAGAAAACCAATGGCAAGCAGAACAAAAATACGCCTTAGACATTCTTGGCGATATCGTGCAAGAAAAACTACGCCTTGTGTTGAGGGAAAAAGCATCGGGTATTTATTCCGTGAATAGTTGGTTTAGTCAAGAACCTTATATGCCGCAAATTGAGGGAAAAATTGAATTTAGTTGTGCGCCGGAGAGAGCAGATGAACTGATTAAATTAACCCATCAAATTTTAGATGAGATCATTGAACAAGGCATTGATGAAACTTTGCTTCGCAAAAAACAGGCGGAACAACAGCAACAAATTAAACGTCAGTTTGACTCATTGGTCTCGGTGGCAAGTTTAATTGAAGAGAGCTATTGGCAACAAGGCGATCCGCAATCAATTTATCTCTATCAACATTTAGAGCAACTTGCAAGTAAACCTAAGATTGAGGCACTTGCTAAAAAAGTGCTAGTTAAACCCGCCCGTTTTGAGGCAATTTTACGCCAATAATTGACCGCACTTTAGACCATTAGGTTAGCCATAAAACAATCAGCCCCTTAAAATATCGCTATTTTGAGGGGCTGATCACTTATGTAAATTAAGCTAATTTTGCTTTCAGAAAATCAAATAATTGATCTTTTGCAATCATTTCTTTCTCACCGGTACGGCGATTTTTATATTCAATTTCACCGTTTGTTAAATTTTTCTCACCGATCACGATCATATGCGGAACACCTATAAGCTCCATATCCGCAAACATCACGCCAGGGCGTTCTTTGCGATCATCAAAAATCACATCCACGCCTTGTGCCTGTAAAGTGCGGTAAAGTTCCTCTGCATATTGTTGGACACTTTCAGATTTGTGCATATTCATCGGCACAATTGCCACAGTGAAAGGCGCAATTTCATCAGTTGGCCAAATAATGCCACGTTCGTCATGATGTTGTTCAATCGCTGCAGCCACCACACGGGTTACCCCGATACCATAGCAACCCATCGTTACCACCATTGGGCGACCGTCTTCGCCTTGCACGGTGGCATTCATGGCTTCGGAATATTTTTTGCCCAGTTGGAAAATATGCCCTACTTCAATACCACGTTTAATCAGTAGCGTTCCCTTTCCATCCGGACTCGGATCGCCTTCCACCACATTACGAATATCCGCGATTTTCGGCAAGGCAACATCACGTTCCCAGTTAATGTTGAAATAATGTTTGCCGTCAATATTTGCGCCAGCGCTAAAATCTGACATCAGTGCTACCGAACGATCGATAATCACAGGAATATTAAGATTGACCGGCCCTAATGATCCTACGCCTGCCCCAATTTTGGCTTTAATTTCTGCTTCATCGGCAAATTCAAAAGGTGATGCCACTTCCGCTAATTTTTCCGCTTTAATCTCATTCAACTCGTGATCACCACGAATGATTAATGCCACCAGTGGTTGCTCCTCGCTTGCCCCTTTGACGATCAACGTTTTCACGGTTTTTTCAATAGGCTGATTAAATTGTGTAACCAATTCTGCAATGGTTTTAGCATTTGGCGTATCAATCAATTCCATCGCTTTTGTTGGGGCAGCACGTTCGCCTATCGCCACTGCCTCCGCTAATTCGATATTGGCGGCATAATCGGATTCAGTCGAGAAAATCACATCATCTTCGCCGCTATTCGCCAACACTTGGAATTCATGGGAAGCGCTGCCGCCAATGGATCCCGTATCTGCTTGCACTGCACGGAAATCCAACCCTAACCGAGTGAAAATATTACTATAGGTTTGATACATCACATCATAAGTTTGTTGCAAACTTTCTTTATCAGTGTGGAAAGAATAAGCATCTTTCATGATAAATTCACGGCTACGCATCACACCAAAACGTGGGCGGACTTCATCACGGAATTTGGTTTGAATATGATAAAGATTAATAGGTAACTGTCGATAAGAGGTAACTTCACGACGCATTAAATCCGTAATGGCTTCTTCATTCGTCGGGCCAATCACAAAACCACGCTCTCCACGATCAGTAAAACGCAATAATTCCGGGCCATATTGCTCCCAACGACCGGATTCTTGCCAAAGCTCTGCAGGTTGCACCACCGGCATTTTAATTTCTAGCGCACCGCTTTTATCCATTTCTTCACGGATCACTTTTTCTACTTTACGTAGTACCCGCCACCCTGTTGGCATCCAGTTATAAAGTCCGGCGGCGAGAGGGCGAATCATTCCCGCGCGTAGCATCAGTTGGTGGCTGACAATGGCGGCTTCCGCCGGGGTTTCTTTTAATGTCGAAAATAAATATTGACTTGTACGCATTGAATTAACCTTAAATTCGTTAAATTAAGAAAAAATTGGTGGGAGTATAACAAAAAGTGCGGTCATTTTTAACCGCACTTTTTTGAAAGAAGAAATTAATTGGTTTTTAATTTATTCCAATATTTTTCGTAAATATCCACGGCATCACCCACATCACCTTGCATGATACCTTTTTCCACTTCTTCTGAAGGTGGGAACAAGGTTGGGTCATTTACCAGTTCAGGACTCAGCAAGGCTTTCACGCCTTCATTCGGCATTGAAAAGCCCATACGCTCAATCACTACTTTGGCATTTTCAGGACGAAGGAGGAAATCAATAAATTTGTGTGCCCCTTCCACATTTTTTGCGGTTTTAGGGATTGCATAGTTATCCATCCAGAAAATCGCCCCTTCTTTCGGGTAGATAAATTGTAGGCTTGAATTTTCTTTATGGGCGAGATAGGCAGAGCCGTTCCAAATCATTCCAAGTGCTACTTCACCTTGCACATAAGGCACTTCCGGTGAGTCTGAATTGAAAGTAATCACATTAGGCAATAAGTTCACCAAACGTTCATAAGCCGCTTTGATTTCTTCTTCGTTAGTGGTGTTAGGGGATTTTCCATCTAACAATAGGGCGATATGGAAAACTTCACGGGCATCACTGGTCATCAACACTTTGTGTTTAAATTCAGGTTTCCATAAATCTGCCCAACTGGTGATGGTTTTTGGATCAATCTCATCAGAATTGACCTCAATACCTGTTAAACCGTAAACATAAGGCAGGGAGAATTTGTTTTCTGGGTCAAATTCTTTGTTCAACAGGTGTTTTGGGATTTGTTTTAAATTCTCTAATTTACTGTGATCAAGAGGCTGTAACATATTCTCCTTGATCATTTTGTTAACGTAGTAACTTGAGGGAAACACTACGTCATAGCCGGAGCCGGTGTTTTCCGTCAATTTTAATTTGGCATACATTTCTTCGTTGCTTTCAAAGGTGGAATAAATGACCTCTATACCGGTTTCTTTCGTGAACTGTGCAACGAGATCGGAAGGCACATAGTCCGTCCAGTTATAAACATAAAGTTTGTTGTTGGCAAAGGCAGAGGCCGCAAAAAGTGCGGTTGCAGAAAGGAAAAGATTTTTGAGTTGCTGAGTAAGGGATTTTTTCAATTTATTGACCTCCTAGGGTAAAAGTGAATAAGAGCGTATACACGCGTGGGGCAGTATAGCATTTTTTTGTAAAGGGTTTGACATATTTCCCCATCAGAGTAAGATTTCGCCAATTTTTATCACCGAGAGGTTTTATGCTAACTTTTGCTCATCAAGAACACGTTCCTTCCTATTATTTTGATTCACGCAATCAAGATTTCCAACTTCCCGCTTTAACACAAATTGAACACGCTGATGTCTGTGTGATCGGGGCGGGCTTTTTTGGGTTATCTGCGGCATTAGAATTGGCGGAAAAAGGAAAAAAAGTCGTGGTATTGGAAGGTGCTCGGGTGGGCTTTGGGGCATCCGGTCGAAGTGGTGGCCAGGCGATTAACGGTTTTGAAGAAGGCATTGATGAATATATTAAACAAGTTGGCTTTGATAAAGCCCGTCAACTTTGGGAAATGTCGCTAGAGGCCATTGATATTATTGATGAACGTATCGCAAAGTATGGTATTCAATGCGACTGGAAAAAAGGCTATGCCACCCTTGCGTTGAACCATCGCCGTATGGATGATCTGATTGAAATGGAAAAAGCCAGCCACAAAAATTTTGGCTATCAAAATATGCAGCTTTGGGATAAGGCAAAACTCAAACAGCATCTGGGCAGCGATATTTATGTGGGCGGTTTATATGATAGCAATTCCGGTCATTTGCATCCTTTCAATTATTGCTTGGGATTGGCGAAAGCCTGTTTAGATCTTGGCGTGCAGATTTTTGAACAATCACCGGTGGTGGATCTCATCGAAAAAAACGGCTGTATTGAGGTGAAAACCGACCAAAGTGCGGTCATTTCTCAAGATGTTATTTTAGCCACCAACGCTTATATTGATGCACTCCCTAAATCTATTCACCATGGCATTAACCGAAAAATTATGCCGGTAGAAAGTTTTATTATTGCCACCGAACCATTAAGCCAAACCGTAGCGGATTCTGTGATTAACAATGGTATGTCAGTATGCGATAACAATCTGTTACTGGATTATTATCGCTTGAGCGCGGACAATCGCCTACTTTTCGGCAGCGATTCCAGTTCGGAAAAAGATATGGTCGAGGTGATGAGGAAAAATATGTTGCACGTTTTTCCCCAATTAGAAAATGTAAAAATCGACTACGGTTGGGCAGGCCCCATTGATATGACGATGAATTCCACCCCCCATTTTGGGCGAATTTCTCCTCATATTTATTTTGCGCAAGGTTATTCAGGCCATGGTGTGGCGTTAACGGGATTGGCCGGCCGCATTATTGCGGAAGCGATTTTAGGCAATGATGAACGCCTGCAAATTTTTGAGGGATTAAAAGTGCCTTCTGTTTATGGTGGAAAATGGGTGAAAAATTTAGCCACGAAGATTGGAGTAAAATACTATCAGTTTTTAGATAAATATCGTTAAAAACAGATTTAAAATTGACCGCACTTTAATAGTGCTGATTTAATGAGTTTGCCAATATGACAGTATCTGTACAGATACTGTCATATCAATTAGAAGCGGCAGCCTTATGCGTTTCTTTAAAAATGAATTCTCAGTCCTAAACTAACCACATAGTCCGAATTATTAACAAAATTCCATTTTACTGATTCACCTTCCGAATAGCGGTATTTCGCCCCTTCAAGAAAAGCGACAACCTGACGATGTAATTTGTAATCTGCACCTAAAATCACCCCTTTTAATTTTCTCGCCGTGAAATTTTCTTTTCCATTTTTAATGGGTGATCGGGCTTTACCCCATAAATAGCCGGCGAAGATTTTACTTTTCGGATTAAGTTGATATTTGGCAGCAATCAACCATTCTTCCACTTGACGGAATTGTGCATTACTTTGTTTGCCTTTTGATTCAACTTGTTGCCCCCGCCAGCCAAATCCGTATTGTTGATAATAACGGCGCTTGCCGTAATCTAACCCGACTGCGAAATCCTGATAGCGGAATGCCATATCGAAGCCTAAACTGCGATCAACATTCGTTTCTGATTTTCGCTGTCGGCTAAACCCCGCTTTGACATCTATTTTCCAATCTTGAAAAGCTTTATTGAAAAATAGTGCTAGGACATAGCCATTGGTATTGGGTAGGTTTTTGACTTTCCCGTTTTTGTCGGTGGTTTGTTTCCCACTTTCACCAAAAATATAATCAGCTCCCAGTTTAAAACCATAGAAATCCTTCGATGTAAGGTGAATCACTTGGTCAGCTCGTTTAATTACTTTTTTTTACATCAGTTAAGTTATAACTATAATCGGCAGTGCTAAGTAAATCACCATTCGTGGTTTGTTTACCGAAAGTCAATGTGCCTAGTGATTTATGCTGAAAGCCTGCATAAAGATAGCGGGTATAAACTGAATCTCCGAGACTTTTATCGGTAAAACGCATTTCTAGGTTACCAAGTGCGGTCAAATTTTCATTAATTTTATGGGTAAGCCGTAAACTGATACGAGAACTGTTATCGACCAAGTCTGTGGGAACACCTTGTTTATGTTGTAATTGAAAGCGAAGTGAACCGCGTAAATCTATACGGGAATTTTCTTGTTGGTAGAGCGGGACGGCAAAAGAAGAAGGAATAATGCTCGAAACCAGTAAAAATAAACATAGTTTTTTCATCAGATTTACCTTATAAAAAGCGTGTTAAGCCCTTCCCCGTTTTGCTTTTAAACGGGGAGGGATGACTCGAAAAATTGTAGGTTTTTAATGATTATTGGAAACGTTGAAAATCACTGAGAGTAAATAATCCCATTGAACGAGCAACATTGACATAGGTATAAAGCGCTTCAATATGTTTTTTCTCAGCACTTGGTGGATTACCGCCACCTACGCCATCAATCTTGAGTGGATAGCCCACATAATCAGCGTAACCTTTTAGAACAGCGGTGGCTCTTGGGATATGAAGTTGTGTCCCTATACCGAGAATAGTATGCAAGTTATGTTGCTTAAATAGTTTGACCATACCAATTGCATTTCCCGGCGTATCACGGGCAATCGGATCAAGTAAAAAACGGTTTGGATTTACCCCATTTTCTTTAAGCCATTTTGCCATCACATCGGATTCTGCGTAAGGCGTTTTAACCGGCCCACCACTTAGCACCAATTTGGCATTGGGATATTTTTCCGCCATTTCCTTGGTTTTTTCTAAACGTTGTAATAAGCCTTTTGAGGGTGATCCATCCGGATTGGGGGATTGCCCGAATACAGCAATGGCATCAAATGATAATTGGCTTTGAGGTTGGTCGGAAAACGATTGCTGTAGAATACTTTCGGTGAAACGAAAAAAATCACGCATAGCCTGTGCGGCTTGTGGCGAACGTTTTTCCAAGGCATTTAAACGTTGTTTCACTTGTGTCTCATCTTCCAGCGTTTTCGCCGCCAAAATACTGACGGCAAGTGCATGTAAATCATCCGGTTTACGGCGCAAAATTTGGTCTAATTGGGAAAGCGCGGGGCGGTAGTCTTTATTAATGAGATAGGCTTCGGCCTGAACACGGTAACTATTAAGATAATCGGGAGTTTTTTTCACTTTTTGATCTAAAGAATGATAAAGTTTCTGCCATTCCCAACGGCGAAAAGCCACCACATCTTCTCTCAAGTAAGGATCATTTACATAATCTTCTGCATATTTTACTACAAGATTCTCGATCGGTTGCCCACGCCCGCTTTCTTTACCTAGTGGTGCACTGATACTGTCCGATAAGGTCAATCTAAGAGGTGAAATCGGTTGAGCATTTTGCACGCATCCAGTTAGAGAGAATGCGCCTATTCCCAATAAAAGTGCGGTTAAAATTTGGCGGGTTTTAAACATTTTCATGGCTCACTCCTTAACAATATTCAGTTTGGGAATAATGAAGATAATATCTTCATTTTCTATCGCTTTAAATGTTGTAATCATCCTTCATAAAAAAGAATTGATAATTCGGGTTTTCGCTTAAACAAAGCTGGCGTAAATCAAGTTGATGCCTTGCTATTTGTTTAATAATATTCATCAACATTTTTAGCTTCTGAGTATTCTGATTAATATTAAGATTAATTACCATAAAAACAATTTCACTATGTAAAGTGAAATCTTCACGGTCGTGAAAATAGTGAATATCAAGTGTTTCTTCTTTTGCAGATAAATTACAATAAATACCTATTTTTTGTTTTTTAGATAAAATATCTAAACATAGATAATATTTATCTTTCTCTAAGTATTCTTGAATAGGAAATATGTTGAGCTTGTATTCTTTTGGAATGGGGCTAGGTGTGATTTTGGGTAAGATTTTATCATATTGGTAGGTATGATAGAAAATAGTAGAAAGTGAACTAACATATTCATTCTCCTTCATATTATCATCAGCATAATAAATAGGAGAATAAGGAATATCCATATTTTTACCATAGCTATTACATAAGTAATAGTCATAATCGAGATTTTTATTTAAGTCTAATTCATAGAGCATCTTTGTATCAATTTTAAGTATCTCATCACTAAAATAATTTCTCAAATTGAATTTTATTTGTTGAGTACTTAATCTGCCATTGATTGAGATAATAGCCAGTTTAAGTTTTTTCTTATTCAATTTTATACGATTGAAAATGCCGGAAAGTACATCAAAAATAAAATAATTCTCACGCTGTGAGAATTGATAATAATATTTTTGTTTAAATACCTTGTTTAAACGTTCAACAACTTTCAGTAGTAAAGGGTTAGATTGAGTAATATTTGTATTGTAAAAACCAAGATCTACATCATCAGATATGCCAAGTGAAATTTTCATTGTAATCGGAATGAGTAATTTAAACAGATCCTTGAAGCCTGTGTGATCCGTTGAAATATCTACATATAAAATAGCGGTGATTTCGTTAAAAATAAATTGATGAATTTCAGCGGTTTGTTTGATGAGGTTATTGTAGTTTTCCTTACTGCAATCAGCATAACGGTAAAGATCATTACTCATAATGAGAACATAAGTGAGAAAACGTATTACTTCCGGGGAGAAATAGTAAGCTATATCTTCTTTTTGTAGATTTTCCAACAGTTGGATTAAAAATAGATATTCTTTTGTTTTCTTATAATGGAAGGGTAGGACGGGTAAATCAATACGATAATCTTGTTGGCGATCATATTGGTGATAAAAATAGATTAAATATAATAAAAATCTTTCTGCATAAATATCGGAAAGTAAAATTTCAGATTGAATTAATGTTTTATTTAATATAAGTCGAATTTTTTCTTTGTTAGGGTGGATGAAAAGTTGATTAAATTGAGGTATGAAAAAATTTGGTTTCGTTTTATAGTTAAAATACTTATACATTCTTATTGTAAGCATAATTTTCTTAAAGGTTGCCCCTTCAACTTTTATACCATAATAAGGCTTGCTTACTAATTTTAAATCATACTTTTCAAGTGTTTTTCTCACTTGACATAACTCTTTACTTAATGAGCTATTAAAACTTAAGAATAGTGCTTCTTGCAATTGCTCAATTTTAATATAGTGTTCACTGGAAAGTAATCTACGTAGAATATAATTCACCCGATGTTCAAATTTATTATTAATATTAGAGAGTTGCGAGATTTGAAAGTGAGAAAGTAAGGCATTGGCGAGTTCGTCTTGCTCGATATGTAATTTATAACCATAAGCCGCTTTAGACAAAATAACAACATGATATTTCTCTAGCATTTCTTTCAAATATTTAATGTCATTTTTTATTGTTCGGCTGCTTACCTGTATTTCAGTTGATAATTTTTCACTATTGATATATTGATTACTTCTCAATAGTAGTAAAAAAATCGCTTTATACCGTTTGTTTTTATCTAATATCCTTAAAATTTGACTGATGTCCATTCAATTTCCTTTATTTTAAAGCTCATAGCACAGAGTAGTAGAAGGCAGGATTTTGTCATGTTAGACCTCAATGAGTGAGTAGTGCGGCATAATGCAAAAATATCGGCAAAATTGACCGCACTTTGAGAAGATATTGCCCGATTATTCAAGATAATCCGCTTGTAATTGAAGGATTTCCGCACGACTGATACCAAGCAGTTGTTCGGCATAGTATTGAATTGAACCATATTGTCGCTCAATGGTATTGATCGACATTTCAATAAACTCAGGTTTGGTATCAATGAGCGAGTAAAGATAATTCAATACTTCTTGATCTTGAGTGATTTGGCGATAAACCGCCATTTTCTGTCGATTGCGTTCTAAGCGATTGATATGGGTCAGCATATAATCATCAATTATTTGATTCTTATCGACTCCTAAAACCCCTAACAGTAACATTGCTCCAAAACCGGTGCGATCTTTCCCTCCACGACAATGCTGTATAAAAGCGCCACCTTTCAGATTCGCGGCAACTTTTAACATTGAAGCAAAAGCCTGTTGGCATTCCGGCTTTTCCACAAAATTTTTGTATTGTCTCATCACAATATCATCATAATGTACCAAACTACCGTTTTGTTTCTGCTCAATGATTTTATTCACTAAATTTTCATCTTCGTTTTCCTTTGAGGAGGTGAATTGTGCTGCCAATTCTGCCGTATGGGCATTGGGATCAAATTGGTAAATTTGCTCCGTTCCAATAATCTTATTGGGGTATTTGGCAATTTCATTGGGGCTACGATAGTCAATTACTGCCTGAATGTTGAGTGGTTTTAACATTGCTATCCCATTTTCGCTCGCATTGTATAAATGATCGGAACGATAAAGCCGTTGCCATTTGACTTTTCGATGATCCCGTGTGAGATACCCACCCATATCACGAAAGTTATTCATTCCTTCTATGGAGAGGGTTCGTAACTGGGCTTGCTGTTGTAAATTTGCCGTCATTTTACTAATACTCCCAAATATACGAGGGCGATACAGAGTAGCATTGTGCCGATAATTAATGTGGCGGCATATTTACCATTGGTTTTCTTCAGTATTGAATAAATCCCCACCGTCACTAATAAACTGAACAAACCGGGCATCACTTTATCAAACATTTCTTGGAGTTTGATCGTATTTTCACCGACACTAAATTCGACACCGAATTTCACCCTCACAACCGAAGCGATTAAAGCGCCAATCACCATTAGCCCCACAACATTCGCCATATTGCTGACTCGTTGTAAAACATTGCTGTTACCGTTAATCATATCCATACCTTTATGGTAACCATAATGGATGCCGTAATATTTAGACGCAACATTCACAATATTGTAAAGCAGGAACATTAAAATTGGGCCTAATACGCTACCATTTAGTGCTAGTGCCGCACCGATACTGCCACAGATAGGTAACCAAGTGAATTTCAAAATACTGTCGCCTAATCCCGCCAGCGGTCCCATTAAACCGGTTTTTATTGCAGTGACCGTTTCTTTTTCACTTTCTTGGGTGGACTCTTCCACCGCTGCGGCAATACCTAGAATCAGCGCATCTGAATTGACATGGCTATTAAAGAATTTTAGGTGACGCTTCATTGCCTCTACTTTCTGTTCTTTAGGCTTGTCTTGATAGAGACGTTTTAAAACAGGAATGAAACTTGATAGAAAACCGATTGCCTGCATAGATTGATAATTGTTGGTGACATTGAGTAACTGCATTCGCCAGAAGACTTTGTTTAAATCTTGTTTCGTAATTTGGTGTGACGTTTGTTCGGTCATAGATCATAATCCTCATCATTAGTATTTTGATTAGAAACTATCGCTTGAGTATTTTTATGAATTGCTAAGTCATAAATTAATGCTAACGGTAAAGCGATCAGAGTAATCGGCAAGACGGATAATTTAAGGTAAACGGCTAACGTAAAACCCGCGACTAAGAAAAGCCAAAGTTCTGCTTTTTTCAACATCATTAACATGAGTAAAGCAATGCCGATAGAGGGAATGATTTTGCCGGCAACATTCAAACCGGTAATGATTTTATCCGGTAATTGCGCCACGATTTGTGCAATTAAATCCGCACCGAAATAGACGGCTAAAAAGGTAGGTACAGCGCGAATCAAGAAAGCGATTATCATCGGAATATATTGAATCCGAAAAATCTTATCGAAATCCCCTTCTTCTGCCCAACGTTCTGCAATTGGATTTAGAGCCACAATGCCGGAACGGTATAAAATCAAGAGCTGCTGAGCAAGTAACGATGTTGGAACGGCAAGAGCGATAGCTGCTTCCGTACCTCCGGCGGCAATCCCTAATGCGGTGCCAATTGCAGTGCCTGAAATCATATCCGGTGCAGAATAAGCTCCAACATTGCCTACCCCCATCCACATCACTTCTAAAGTTGCACCAATTAAAAGTGCGGTTTGTAAGTCGCCCATAATCAAGCCGACAACTGTTGCGATCAATAGTGGTCGTCTAATCATTTGCGTACCAATATCGTCAATTGCACAAATGCCCGCCCATAATGCAACGAAAAGTGCAGCTATCATTTAATCACCTCCGTCAAGTTGATTTTTTCATCGTTCGGTACCATTTGAATAGTAACCGTAACCTCTTTATCCAACAGTTGTTGGAAAGCAGAACGCTCTTCGTTAGTCACCGATAAAGCTTTGGTTAATTGAGTTCTCCCCTCTTGAAAACGCATTCCGCCAACATTTAGTTCATTAATAGGAACGCCAGCATTGACGGTTGATAACACATCAATGCTGTTAGTGAACAACAACATTGTGCGTCTGCTGAGTCCTTTTGTTTGATAAATTTCTGCAAATTTTTCAATCGTAAGTACGACGACTTTGATACCTTGCGGTGCTGCCATGGCCAAAATATTTTTTTGGGTTTGATCTATCGCTAATTTATCGTTTAGCACCACAATTTGTTCCACTTTGAATAGATTGACCCAAGTTGTGACGACCTGGCCGTGAATCAAGCGATCATCAATACGACTAAAGCAAATCATCTTCATCCTCCTGTTTTTGTAGATCATTGAAATCTCGAATGGTTAATCCGTTTTGATAGGCGTTTTTAATGAGTGATTTCATTTCATCAAATGGCAAATCACGATTCATGAGTACATCTAACAATAGTGGTAAATTTAAGCCACAACAGACTAAGATGTTTTCTTTCGTGAGTAAGTGAGAGGCCAAATTCATAGGGGTACCACCGAGAATATCGGTTAAAAAGATAATCCCCGATTGTGTATCTAATGCGTCAATTTTTTCTTGTAGCTCTTGTTTTAAATGAGCCACATTATCTACGGTAAATACTGATAAGGTATCGAAGTTAGTTTGTTTCCCTACAATTAACTCCGCACTTTCTATTGCAGCCTTAGCAAAATTTCCGTGGCTCATTAACATTAGGGCAATTTCTTTCGGCATTGTATTTTTCTCCATAAGTTTAAGTATTGATTACAATGTAGGAGAAAGTTGCTAGAGACTCAATTTTTAGCATTGCACGATATATCGTGCAAACTAAATCTTGGTGACAGAGAATGCAGAGTAGATTGAGAAATAGCTAATTGGCTTAAGTTGGTACAACTTTGCCAATAAAAAGAACTTGATGGAATCGTTGCCCAATATAATATTCTGTTCGCAACGCTGAATGAATGCTCTTAGCACCAAACAAATTTTCCTCATAGATAAAAGAAACCAAGTAGCCAGCATAGCCCATTAGAAATGGTAAACGTCCACCAAGTAAATAAAGTCAAGGCTTAATATCCCTCAAAATAGGGTTTTGCATTGAAATCAGTGTTTCGGTAGATTGGATTTCATCAATTAATTGAATTTTCGTGGCGAGAACTGAATGTAATTCAGCAATGGTGTGGGTCATGACTTTGATGAAAATTGAGTAATTTCCCGTTGTATAATAGGCTTCTACTACTTCATCAAAGGTTTCCAGCTTTTTAATCACTTTCTCATAATCCTTCGCACTTTTTAAAATGATCCCGATAAAGCAGCATACGTCATAGCCGAGTTTCCGTTCATCAATAATCACTTTTGTGCCTTCAATAATGCCGGATTGGCGCATTTTTTCCACACGAACGTGAATGGTGCCGGGACTAACGCCAAAATTTTTTGCCATTTCCGCATAGGGTGTGCGTGCATCTTTAGTCAGTACGCGCAGAATTTTTTGATCAAGATTATCAATATTGTGCATAAAACACTCTCCTTTAGAGGTTATCTAATAAATCACTATTTAATTAGATAGTATTTAAATTTATTTTGAATGTAAATAAAATGCTTGAATAATAATTATGATTTGTTGAATAATAGTCAAAATTTTACTGATTATTAAAACAGGCGGAAAATATGAAGAAAACATTTATTTTACAACAGCAAGAAATTAGTTTTGTTAAAAACACTTTTACTCAAAACCTAATCGAGCAACTGGGTATTATTGAGGTTCAAGGACCAATTCTTAGTGAAGTGGGCAATGGAATGCAAGATAATTTGTCAGGCATTGAGAAAGCGGTTCAAGTCCACGTGAAATGTATTCCGAACGCTGTGTATGAAGTGGTTCATTCTCTAGCGAAATGGAAACGCCATACTCTTGCACGTTTTCACTTCAAAGAAGGCGAGGGGCTATTTGTTCATATGAAAGCATTGCGTCCGGATGAAGATTCTTTAGATCCAACCCATTCTGTTTATGTGGATCAGTGGGACTGGGAAAAAGTGATTCCTGCCGGCCGCCGTAACTTTGCGTATTTAAAAGAAACCGTTAATTCAATTTATCGTGCTATTCGTCTCACAGAACTTGCCGTGGAAGCACGTTTTGACATTCCTTCCATTTTGCCGAAACAAATTACCTTTATTCATAGTGAAGATTTAGTCAAACGTTACCCTGATCTTTCTAGTAAAGAACGTGAGAATGCAATCTGTAAAGAATATGGTGCAGTATTTTTAGTGGGTATCGGCGGTAAATTATCCGATGGTAAACCACATGATGGACGTGCACCGGACTATGATGACTGGACAACAGAATCCGAAAACGGTTACAAAGGTTTAAATGGTGATATTCTTGTTTGGAATGAACAGCTAAATACCGCATTTGAACTCTCCTCAATGGGAATTCGTGTTGATGAATCTGCACTTCGTTTACAAGTAGAACTAACCGGCAAAGAAGATTGTTTAAAAATGGATTGGCATCAAGAATTGCTAGACGGAAAATTACCTCTCTCAATTGGCGGTGGAATTGGTCAATCACGTTTAGCCATGTTCTTATTGCGTAAAAAGCATATCGGTGAGGTTCAATCAAGCGTATGGCCAAAAGAAATGTTAGAGCAATATGAACATATTCTCTAAGGTATAAATCGCTATTATTGAATAGTCGAGAATCATAGTCGCCCCTATCTAAGTTCGGATAGGGGATTTTTATTTAGGTATGATTCGCAAAATAGTTGTCACGCCTCCAAAATCAATTCAAAAACTGACCGCACTTTTGATACTGAGCATCAAATCTCCCTAAAAAATAATCCAAAATTGGTATCAATTTTCAAAAATGAGATCTACTTAACATTTTTTTTTATTGGCTTTCTTTAGAATAGCCTCAGATTAAATCTTGGACTTTTATTGATAGAGGTGAGTTATGACAGATGTAAACAAAGTAATCAAACAACTTGAGACATTAGGCATTTATGATGTAAAAGAGGTTGTTTATAACCCAAGCTATGAACAATTATTTGAAGAAGAAACCAAGCCTGGTTTGGAAGGCTTTGAAAAAGGTACATTAACGACTACGGGTGCTGTGGCTGTGGATACCGGAATTTTTACTGGTCGTTCACCAAAAGATAAATACATTGTATTAGATGAAAAGACCAAAGACACTGTGTGGTGGACATCTGATGCAGCAAAAAATGACAATAAGCCAATGAATCAGGCTACTTGGCAAAGCTTGAAAGATTTGGTGACAAACCAGCTTTCTCGTAAACGCTTGTTTGTAATTGATGGTTTCTGCGGTGCAAGCGAACAAGACCGTATTGCGGTGCGTATTGTGACGGAGGTAGCGTGGCAAGCCCACTTTGTGAAAAACATGTTTATCCGTCCGACAGAAGAACAATTAGAAAATTTTGAACCTGACTTTGTAGTGATGAATGGTTCCAAAGTGACGAATCCAAACTGGAAAGAACAAGGATTAAACTCTGAAAACTTCGTTGCGTTTAATTTAACGGAACGTATTCAATTAATTGGTGGTACTTGGTACGGCGGCGAAATGAAAAAGGGAATGTTCTCCATTATGAACTATTTCCTCCCTCTCAAGGGCGTAGCGGCAATGCACTGCTCTGCGAACGTGGGCAAAGAGGGAGACGTTGCTGTCTTCTTCGGTTTATCCGGTACGGGTAAAACCACACTTTCAACAGATCCAAAACGTGAATTAATCGGTGATGATGAACATGGTTGGGATGATGTGGGAGTCTTTAACTTTGAAGGGGGATGTTATGCGAAAACTATTCACCTTTCAGAAGAAAATGAACCGGATATTTATCGTGCGATTCGCCGTGATGCATTATTAGAAAATGTTGTCGTACGTACTGACGGTTCCGTGGATTTTGATGATGGTTCAAAAACAGAAAATACCCGTGTGTCTTACCCAATTTATCATATTGACAACATTGTTAAGCCGGTTTCCCGTGCAGGTCATGCGACTAAAGTGATTTTCTTAACGGCGGATGCGTTTGGCGTGTTGCCACCGGTTTCTAAATTAACACCGGAACAAACCAAATATTATTTCTTATCGGGATTCACCGCGAAATTAGCGGGTACGGAACGCGGTATCACTGAACCGACACCGACTTTCTCTGCGTGTTTTGGTGCAGCATTCTTAACGCTTCATCCGACACAATATGCAGAAGTGCTGGTGAAACGGATGCAAGCTGCTGGTGCAGAGGCCTATTTGGTGAATACCGGTTGGAATGGTACAGGTAAACGCATTTCTATTAAAGATACTCGCGGTATTATTGATGCCATTTTAGATGGCTCCATTGAGCAAGTAGAAATGGGTGAGTTGCCAATCTTTAATTTAGCAATTCCAAAAGCTTTACCTGGTGTAGATCCTACTATCCTAGATCCTCGCGATACTTACGCAGATAAAGCCCAATGGCAAGCAAAAGCAGAAGATTTAGCCGGTCGTTTCGTGAAGAATTTTGAAAAATATGCAACCAACACAGAAGGAAAAGCATTAATTGCGGCAGGTCCTAAGGCATAATCGTTGTAAAAAACCGCCCGTAAAACGGGCGGTTTTTAGCCTGCCCTATAAGGTCCTAATACTTCACATGCCCCTCGAAGTACACGAAAAGATCGACAACCTTACAATAAATCTATGGGTTATCTTTTCTCAAGGGGACTAACATATTTTTCTTCAATAAATTATCCTGAAGCATATCTTCCCTTTCTTGATTTCTTATATATTACTTCAACCACTTTGGTGTTTACCCCTACCGGACTTACATAGTACCTCTTTTCCTAATCGGGACTATTTCCATATTGATATTTTAGATTCGCATGTGCCTTTCAAATATCATCAACGAAGATTTACCTTTCAGCTATCCTATAAAACTTGATAGTGCCAATTTTTTAGGAATCTTCAAAAGCATATAAATTGTAGAAGCTCAACCCCAGTCAGACAAACCCCGTTTAAAATTAGGTAGCTGTCAAATTAATTTGAACTTAAATTCTTTTCCGTCCAAATTCGTTTTCCATCAACTAATATTTCTATTGATGTTATACCACAATACATTTTTCCTTGATAAGTTCAATGATAGTTATAATGAACCAACCATGCATCCAAGTCAGCTTGTAATGTACTCAAATCCGTATAAATTCGCTTTCTGAAAGCAATTTGATAAAACTCATGCAAAATGGGTTTGTGAAAAAGTTCACGGATACCACTTGCCTGTGGATGTTTTACTTTCGTTTTTGTATGGTCAATATCATTAAGCATGCCGATGTAGTCGCTGTTTTCATGGTGTGAGTTTGGCAAACGCTTTACTATAGATTGTCTATAAAGGTTTGCTGATAAATTCACCCAACGCCTTTAAGATTCACCACATAGAAAGTATCCTGAGCACCAAAATAGCCCAGATGCACCATTTCAATTTCACCATAAGCAAACTCATCTTCTTTTTACTCTCTAAGGCTTAAACTTGGGATTCATTGAGAATAATAATTCCTCAAGTGCGGTCAATCTTTGTTTGAAATTAGCAAAATTATGTCTTAACCAAATAGAATGGAGCATCGTCTGCTAAAACTAAAATACCTTGTTTACGTCATTCATTGCTCACATGAACTTGACCAAAATCTGGATTATCTAAGGCAAATTGAAGCGCAGCTTACTCTATGGATTCATCGACACAATTTTTAAGTTAGAAAGACGGCGATTTTGACTAAGCAAAACCTGAACACCACCTTACTCGGCAGCTCGTTGATAAAGATACATCCCCCTTTCCCCAGTTCGTCGACTAAATTGAGTAAACCTGTCTTGCGTTTAAGTAGAGGATTGTTAGAATAAAATATAAGCGTCTCCTTTTATGTAGATTGAAGTTGACGCTCACATTCTAAACGGGAAACGCTCACTTTTTATTGTGATTTGTCTGATCTTCTACAACTAAAAGGACTAACCCCCGAGAAATACAGAACTCAGTCCTGAATTAAATGAACCTAACTTTTTGAGGCAAGTTCACTAGCTCGCTGTTTTTCTTCTCCTTTTACTTCATCCCATAAAATATCCATTTCTATCAAAGAGAGACTTTCTAGTTTTTCCCCCTCTGCTTTTACTTTTTGTTCAATTTTACGGAAACGTCTCTCAAACTTAAGATTTGCTTTACGTAAACTCTCCTCTGCATTACATTTTAAGTGCCGGGATAGATTGACTGTCGCAAAAAATAAATCTCCTACTTCATCTTCAATTCTTTCAATATTTTGTGGGTTCTTATTCAATTCCTCTTTAACTTCTTGCAGCTCTTCTTCTACTTTTGCGAGAACAGGTCCAATCTCACTCCAATCAAAACCAATTTTAGCACATTGTTTTTGCAACCTCTGTGCCCTCATTAATGCGGGAAAAGCAGAAGGGACATTGTCTAGAATAGATTGAGTCTGTTTTTTAGATTTTTCTAACGCTTTAATGCTATTCCAACGGGCAAGGGCTTCCTCTTCATTTTCTGCCGTAACATTTGCAAATACATGTGGGTGCCGACGAATAATTTTTTCAGCGACATCATTAAGTACATCATCAAAAGTAAAATAGTTATCCTCAGTTGCAAGTTGACTAAAAAATACAACTTGTAACAGTAAATCACCCAATTCTTCTCTTAAATTTGCTATATCCTTCTTTTGAATTGCCTCAATGACTTCATAAGTTTCCTCTGTTAAACAGGGGATCATTGAATCATAATTTTGTTTAAGATCCCAAGGACAACCTTTGTCCGGATGACGAAGCTGAGCGATTAGTTTGATAAAGTCTTGAATTGAATATGACATAAATAAAGCCCTAAATAAAAATAGAGCTAGTATAAAGTTTATTTATGATAAAATGAAATTTATTTAGATGGCAGGGGCGGAGAGGCTCGAACTCCCAACACCCGGTTTTGGAGACCGGTGCTCTACCAATTGAACTACGCCCCTATCTGATATGAAAATATTGGCGGAATGGACGGGACTCGAACCCGCGACCCCCTGCGTGACAGGCAGGTATTCTAACCAGCTGAACTACCACTCCACTAAATTTGGCACTTGGCAGTGTCCTACTCTCGCATAGGGAAACCCTACACTACCATCGGCATCACAACATTTCACTTCTGAGTTCGGGATGGATTCAGGTGGAGCTATTGCACTATGACTGCCAAAAATTCTATTTCTTAAACTTACTCTTAGAACAATAAATTTAAGAAATAACTACCTGGCGGTGCCCTACT
>NZ_MLHN01000012.1 GCF_001999285.1 Rodentibacter genomosp. 1 | reverse complement strand
CCAACGGATTAAAAGTCCGCTGCTCTACCGACTGAGCTAACGACCCAAATATAGGATTTTAAAGGAGTCTTTTACAAAATTGAGATTTTGTAAAATGGTGCCCGAAGCCAGACTTGAACTGGCACGCCTCGAAAGGCGAGGGATTTTAAATCCCTTGTGTCTACCGATTCCACCACTCGGGCAAAGACTAACTTACAACGTATTATGGAGGCGTGTCCCGGAGTCGAACCGAGCTACATGGATTTGCAATCCAGTGCATAACCGCTTTGCTAACACGCCGTTAATTGGAGCGGGAAACGAGGCTCGAACTCGCGACCCCGACCTTGGCAAGGTCGTGCTCTACCAACTGAGCTATTCCCGCATTCGCTGTTAGTGGTGCGCATTTTACGTAAATTTAAAAATCTGTCAATTACAGATTCAAAAAAAAAACTCAACCGTTTAAAAAAAATTCACTTCGCTTAAATTATTGACAATAAATGACGAAAAAGTGAATTCATCCACTATTTTTTAATTTCTCCTTTTATCACTTTAGGCTTTGTGCCAAAATGCTTTCGTTCTTTTTTAATAAAAAGTGCGGTCACTTTTAAAACTATTTTCGAGGATATTATGACAACACAACAATACTCAATTGATACTCTACTCGCCCAAGCAGGAAATCGTAGCGATGAACGTACTGGCGCGGTCTCTACGCCTATTTTTCTTTCCACAGCATATGGGCATCACGGCATTGGTGAAAGTACAGGCTTTGATTATACCCGTACAAAAAACCCAACTCGTACTATTCTTGAACAGACCATTGCCCAACTAGAAAATGGTGATCAGGGTTTTGCATTTTCATCCGGTATGGCGGCCATTCTAGTATTAATGAGCCTTTTCACTACACCCGATGAATGGATTGTTTCCAGTGATGTTTATGGTGGAACTTATCGCCTTTTGGATTTTTCTTATAAGAATAATAACAGTGTCAAACCAATTTATGTTAATACTGCTTCAGTCAAAGAGATCGAAACGGCTATTACACCAAACACAAAAGCAATTTTCATTGAAACCCCTTCCAATCCATTAATGGAAGAATGCGATGTTGCGGAAATCGCAAAACTTGCGAAAAAACATCAATTAATGTTGATTGTAGATAACACGTTTTTAACGCCTGTCCTTTCACGCCCATTAGATTTAGGCGCAGACATTGTCATTCACAGTGGTACTAAATATATTGCAGGACATAACGATGCCTTAGTAGGGTTGATCGTAGCAAAGGGCCAAACACTCTGTGAGCGAATTGCCTATATTCAAAATGGTGCAGGTGCGGTGCTTTCTCCATTTGATTCATGGCTGACTATTCGAGGAATGAAAACCCTCTCTTTGAGAATGAAACGCCATCAAGAAAATGCTCAAGCCATCGCTAAATTTTTAAGCGCCCAACCTCAGGTCGATTCTGTTCTTTATCCAAACAAAGGTGGAATGCTTTCTTTCCGTTTAAAAGATGAAAGCTGGATTAATACTTTCTTGAAATCTATCAAACTTATTACCTTTGCAGAAAGCCTTGGCGGAACAGAAAGTTTTATCACTTATCCCGCCACTCAAACCCATATGGATATTCCGGAAGCTGAACGTATCGCCCGTGGCATTACGAATACTTTGCTTCGTTTTTCCGTAGGGATTGAAGATGTTGAAGATATAAAAGCAGACTTGCTTCAAGCCTTTGCAAATTTAAAATAAATCTCGGAGATAATATGAAAATTGCTGTTTACAGTACAAAAAATTATGACCGTAAATACTTTGAATTAATTAATGCAAAATACGGTTTTGATCTTGAATTTTTTGATTTTATGTTGAATGAAAGTACTGCGCGCTTAGCTGAACATTGTGAAGCTGTTTGTATTTTCGTGAATGATGACGGTAGTCGAAAAGTATTGGAAAAATTAGCCGCACTTGGTGTCAAAGTCGTCGCGTTACGCTGTGCGGGTTTCAACAATGTCGATTTAAAAGCCGCGCAATCCCTTGGTATCCAAGTTGTTCGTGTCCCGGCTTATTCCCCAGAAGCTGTCGCTGAGCATACAGTTGGACTGATGATGACACTTAACCGCCGTATTCATCGAGCCTATCAACGTACTCGTGAAGCAAACTTTTCTCTAGAAGGACTTATCGGATTTAATATGTATGGACGCACTGTTGGCGTTATCGGTAGCGGAAAAATCGGTATTGCTGTCATGCGTATTTTAAAAGGATTTGGTATGAATATTCTTGCCTATGATCCTTTTAAAAATCCTATAGCGGAAGAACTGGGTGCAAAATATGTCGAACTTGATGAGCTGTATGCAAAATCTCATGTCATCACGCTACATTGCCCTGCTACACCGGAAAACTATCACTTACTTAACCGTGAAACTTTCGCGAAAATGAAAGATGGGGTCATGATCATCAATACAAGCCGTGGTTCTCTTATTGATACACCTGCTGCAATTGATGCCCTCAAACAACGTAAAATTGGCGCATTAGGCATGGATGTTTATGAAAACGAACGTGATTTGTTCTTTGAAGATAAATCTAACGAGGTTATTCAAGATGACGTATTTCGCCGCCTTTCTTCATGTCATAATGTGTTGCTTACAGGCCACCAAGCATTCTTAACTGAAGAAGCCTTAACCAACATAGCAGATGTCACATTCGCTAATATGTATAAGCTAAAATCTGGAAAACCTTGTGAAAATCTTGTTTTTCCCTCTTAGTTTTCAATAATCAAATTAATAAGTGTATTTTTGAATAAGTCGTGATATTCTGACCGCACTTGTAACCTAGAAAAATACCCTTATATAGAGGGATGATTCACAAACAAAGGAAATAAAAATGAGCCAAGTATTACACACAACAGATGCAACATTTGAAGCAGACGTATTACGTTCTGACCTACCAGTCTTAGTTGATTTTTGGGCCCCTTGGTGTGGTCCTTGCAAAATGATTGCCCCAGTATTGGACGAGCTTGCCCCAGAATTTTCCGGCAAAGCGAAAATCGTAAAAATCAATGTTGATGAAAATCAACTTGTTGCCGGTCAATTCGGTGTACGCAGTATTCCAACTTTACTTTTAGTGAAAAACGGTGAAGTGGTTGCAACACAAGTGGGGGCATTACCAAAAAGTCAGTTAGCCAACTTCATCAACCAACATCTTTAATCCTACTTAAATCCTCTTATTCCTCCTGAATAAGAGGATTTTTTCAACACGATGGCAAATCCCTATTTTTTTCTGTGACATTACTCACAAATCTAAAAAACTTTTGTTTACATTTTATTTAAATAAATTAAATTTCATTAATAATCTTGTAACAAAATAGAAACAAGGGATGAGCAAATGTCTATTTCACTTTCAAAAACTTATTGCCCAACACGCAGAGCAATTACCGAAAATACGCTTCTTGATGAAAAAACTGCCGTTGACCGATTAATGGCAACGCTTGATTTTACTGAAGAACAAGAAAAACGCATTACCGACAATGCGACAAAACTCATCAATAAACTCCGTCATATCAAACAAAAACAATATGGTGCAGATGCTTTGATGGAAGAATTTTCTTTAAGCTCTGAAGAAGGTGTTGCGTTGATGTGTTTAGCCGAAGCTTTATTGAGAATTCCTGATGCAAAAACTCGTGATGAACTCATCTACGAAAAATTACAAGACGGCAACTGGCAAGCTCATTTGGGGAATGCTAAATCTTTTTTCATCAATGCGGCTAGCTATGGTCTGCTCTTCGGTAAAAAAATTAGTGAAAATCTCACTGAAGCACAACTCTCTCATAGCTTAAACAATTTATTCTCCCGCTTTGCAGCACCGGTCATACGACAAGTTATGGTGAAATCAATGCGAGTGATGGGTAAGCAATTCGTTGCAGGTATAAATATGCAAGAGGCCCTCAAACACATGCAACCTCGCTATAACAAAGGTTTCACTTTCTCATTTGATATGCTCGGTGAGGCGGCAATGACAGCCACCGATGCCAATCGCTACTTCAACGACTACCTTCACGCTATTGAAGAAGTAGGCAAAAATGCTGTGGGTCGTACGATCTATGATGGAAACAGTGTCTCAGTAAAACTTTCTGCTATTCACCCTAAATATAATCGTGCCAAATATGACCGTACGATGAATGAGCTTTACCCACGAGTAAAACAACTTTTTTTACTTGCACAAAAACATAATATTAGTGTGAATATTGATGCAGAAGAAGCCAACCGCCTAGAACTATCTTTAGATTTGGTCGAAAAATTACTTGATGAGCCAGAACTCAAAGGCTACAAGGGGATCGGTTTTGTTGTTCAAGCCTACTCCAAACGTTGTCCTTATGTATTGGATTATTTAATTGATCTTGCACGTGAAAAACAGGGTTATTTAATGATCCGCTTGGTTAAAGGTGCCTATTGGGATAGTGAAATCAAATGGGCTCAAACCGATGGTTTAACCGATTTTCCACTTTATACCCGCAAGAATCACACGGATATTGCCTATGTTGCCTGTGCAAAAAAATTATTGGCTGCACAAGATGTTATCTATCCACAATTTGCTACGCATAATGTGCTCACGATGTGTACGATTTATGAAATGGGGCAGGGCAAGCAATTTGAATTCCAATGCTTACATGGCATGGGAGAAAGTCTTTACGATAATATCGTTGGCAAAGAAAATTTTGACCGCCAAGTTCGCGTCTATGCTCCTGTTGGAACTCACGAAACTTTATTGGCTTACCTCGTTCGTCGTCTGCTTGAAAATGGTGCGAACTCTTCTTTTGTTCACCAATTAGTAGATGAAAATATCCCCGTCTCTGAACTGGTTAACCTACCTTGGAAACGTTATTCACAATCAAATGGCGAACCTAACCAATTAATACGCAAGCCACCTGAGCTCTTTCGCAATCGCCGTAATTCCTCAGGCTTTGATTTAACGAATGAATTAGTATTAGAAAAGCTTGAACGTTCATTGAATGAAGCACAAATTGAAAATGCGACCTCAATCACAGCAGTACCACATCTAACCCAACAAGATGTTCATATTGTGAAAAATCCTGCTAAATTAAGTGAGACCGTGGCAGAAGTTCAATTCTTAAAAATTGAGCAAGCACAGGAAGTATTCAATGCCTCAACCAATCAACACTGGCATAGCCAAAGTGCGGTCAAAAAAGCAGAGGTTTTACGCTACGCTGCCGATCTTTATGAGGAAAACCATGGTTTGTTAATGAAGCTGGCAATACTCGAAGCTGGAAAAACCTTGCCAAATGCCATTGCAGAACTCCGTGAAGCCGTTGATTTTCTCCGCTATTATGCAAACCAACTTGAATACTTAGCCAATCATAACCAACTTGGAGAAGCTCGTGGTAAGATACTTTGTATTTCACCTTGGAATTTTCCATTAGCCATTTTCACGGGACAAATTGCCGCTTCACTTGCTGCCGGGAATGCGGTTATTGCAAAACCTGCCGAACAAACTTCCCTTATCTCTTATGCCGCAATCAAACTACTCCATCAAGCTGGAGTACCGGTAGAAGCTTTACAACTTGTATTAGGTGCAAGTGATCTTGGTGCAGCCCTTGTACAACAGCCTTTTGATGGGGTGGTATTTACAGGCTCAACGGAGGTGGCAAAACTCATTGAAAAACGTTTAGCCCTCGCTGATAACGATCCAATTTTAATTGCCGAGACTGGCGGACAAAATGTATTAGTGGTGGATACCTCCGCCCTGCCGGAACAAGTCGCAGCAGACGTATTAAATTCAGCCTTTGATTCTGCCGGTCAGCGTTGCTCTGCTCTTCGTATTTTACTCTTACAAGAAGAAATTGCGGATCAATACTACCAAATGATTTCTAAAGCAATGGGAGAGTTAAGCATAGGCGATCCTCGTTTACTGGAAACCGATATTGGCCCGGTCATTAATGAAGACGCAAAACAAAACTTACTCAATCACCAAGCCAATATGCGTAAAATTGCACGAGACTACACGGAATTATCCACTCCGGACAACGGTCATTTCGTTGCCCCATCCGTTTATATGTTGGATAATCTTGAACAAATACAACGAGAAGTATTCGGGCCAATTCTTCATATTGTTCGTTATCGTAAAGATGACTTGGTAAATATATTAAATAGCGTAAATGCAAAAGGCTATGCACTTACCGGTGGTTGTCATACTCGTATTCGTAAACAAATGAACTTAGTGGAAAAACACCTTAACTGTGGTAACTTCTACATTAACCGTAACATTGTCGGTGCAGTAGTTGGTGTACAACCATTTGGTGGACATGGTTTATCCGGTACCGGACCAAAAGCAGGGGGAGAATTTTATCTCCAACACTTAACTCGTACGCCACGTTACTATAGCCAATTCGGTGATGAACATAGTCTTGCACAAACCAACCCTGTGTTAGAAAGCATAACCGGAGAACACAACAGTCTTTCCTATCTACCTTGTGAGATTGCTATTCTCAATGGTGATTTAGCGGTTTCTCAAGCTGCAGCAGACAAATTACTAACAGCAGGTTTTACTGTGTTGGTTGAACCAAACCATCCACTAGCAGGGGTAAACAAAGCAGGGATTCGCGTTGATACGAAACTTGGTCATTGCCAAAAAGGCATCTATTTGACCGAACTTGAGACTGAACGCCGTCTGTGGTTAGCAGAAAATAGTCAATCAATCTTCAAATGTGTCGATTGGCGTACAGAACAAGATATATTGATGTTATACAATGAGTTTTCTCGTAGTTATAATACCACTGCTGCGGGTGGAAACACCTCATTGATGGCATCGGAAGAGCATTAAAAAGTGTTGTAATGATAGAATTTCACAAGTTAGTCTGCATAATTCAACACGATATGGAAAAGTAAAAATATCCGTGAACTTAGCAGTTTTCATTCATAATAAAAGATAGGAGGAAAATATTGTTCCTGCACGCAATTTATTGATTTTTCAAACGTGCATAAATTTTTTAACTTAAGCCGACATAATCTCCCTGATTAGGGGAGAAAAAGTGGAAAGCTAAAATATTATAATAGGAGTAAAATTATGCAAATTTACATCACATTTGGCTTATATCTGATTATCATTTTGGGTATCGGTTTATATGCTTACCGTTCTACCCAAAACTTTGACGACTACATTCTTGGTGGGCGTAAAATGGGAAGCTTTGTAACCGCGATGTCTGCCGGTGCTTCCGATATGTCAGGTTGGCTTTTAATGGGCTTACCTGGCGCGATCTTCCTTTCCGGCTTATCAGAGGCTTGGATTGCGGTCGGACTCACAATCGGCGCATTTCTGAACTATAAGATTGTTGCCGGTCGCCTACGTGTTTTCACAGAAAAATACAGTAATGCACTCACCTTACCGGAATTTTTCGCCCAACGTTTTCCTCGTCAGAAAAAAGCGTTAAAGATCATCTCTTCCTCAATTATTTTATTCTTTTTCACCATTTACTGTGCCTCCGGTGTTGTAGCGGGTGCAAAACTATTCCAAAGTTTATTAGGTTTGGATTATTCCACCGCTCTTTGGCTTGGTGCACTGGCAACTATTGCCTATACCTTCATTGGTGGATACTTGGCTGTCTCTTGGAGCGATACAATTCAGGCTTCTTTAATGATTTTTGCATTAATTCTCGCACCTGTTATGGTATTGGTTAATATTAGCTGGGAAGAGATCAATATGGCATTAGCTGTAAAGTCTTCGGCAACCAACATTCCATATAGCAACTGGTTACATAATGTTTCAGGCATCGGGGTGATTTCTGCACTTGCATGGGGATTGGGCTACTTTGGACAACCACATATCTTGGCACGTTTCATGGCGGCAGATTCTGTTCATGCACTCAATAAAGCCAGAACCATTGGCATTACTTGGATGCTACTTTGTCTAGGTGGTGCGGTATCAGTTGGTTACTTTGGTTTAGCCTATTTTACCCACGAAAATATTCCTCTTGAAAATGCCGAAGCTGTCTTCATTGAACTTTCAAAAGTCATGTTCAATCCGTGGATTGTCGGTATTGTATTATCGGCTATTTTAGCGGCAGTGATGAGTACACTTTCAGCCCAATTATTAATGTGTTCTGCCGCCATCACCGAAGATTTCTACAAAGGTTTCTTCCGTCAAAATGCGTCAAGCAAAGAGTTAGTATGGATCGGACGATTAATGGTATTAGTCATTTCCGTTGTTGCCATTGTGATCGCACAAGATCCAAATTCCAAAGTCATGGGCTTGGTTTCTTATGCATGGGCAGGTTTTGGTGCCGCATTTGGACCGGTTGTCATCCTCTCGCTCTTTAACCGAAACATTAGCTCGAAAGCCGCCTTATGGGGTATGCTATCCGGTGCAATAACTGTCGTAATATGGAGTCCACTAATGAAATTCTTAGGTTGGGAAGATTTATCCAAACTTTATGAAATTATTCCCGGTTTCTTAGTTTGCTCATTTATTACACTTACCTCCTCAATTTTTGCCCCAGTCCATCCTCTTGTTGCAGAACAATTTGATGAGGCATTAGCAGAATTTGAATCCAGAAAATAACTAAAAATAGGTATTATTTGGCAAGTGCACAAAGTAGAATTTCAACAACGGTGGGGATACACTGTGTGCCTGTTATAAAATCAAATCACTTCAATATGTTAAATTCGGACACACGCAGTGTGTCCCTACAAACTAACCCAGAAACAGATTTGTTCAACTGCGCCATAATACCGCTAAAAATCTAAAGTGCGGTTAAAATTAACCGCACTTTTTATATCTCTATATCCTATCATTCAAGAATTTTTCGATTTTCTTCTGTTTCGGGTTCAAGATCGAGTTTTGCCATAAGTAATCGATCACCGTCTTCTTCAGGATTACCTGTAACGAGTAGTTTATCACCATAGAAAATAGAATTAGCACCAGCCATAAAACACATCGCCTGCATTTCTTCCGTCATCCCTTGGCGTCCAGCCGATAAGCGTATATAGCTTTTTGGCATCGTAATTCGTGCAACAGCAATCGTACGCACAAATTCTGTCCAATCCAGCTCAACAGCATTTTCAAGCGGTGTCCCTTCTACTTTCACTAATTGATTTATTGGCACAGATTCAGGCTGGGGATCTAAATTAGCAAGGCTAGCGATCAAACCTGCACGCTCTTTGCGTGTTTCATTCATCCCTACAATCCCACCACAACATACTTTTAAACCCGCCTTTCGCACTTTCCCTAAAGTACTTAGACGATCACCAAAATGACGTGTTCCGATAACTTTTTCATAATGTTCCGGTGCTGTATCAAGGTTATGATTATAATAATCTAGCCCCGCCTCTTTTAGTTCTTCCGCCATTCCTTCTTGCAGCAATCCAAAGGTACCACAGGTTTCTAACCCAAGAGCTTTTACGGCTTTAATAATAGCTGTCACTTTTTCAATATCCTTAGGTTTCGGGCCTCGCCATGCTGCGCCCATACAAAACCTAGCAGCACCACGGGATTTCGCAATCTTAGCTTTAGCCACAATCTCATCAATCTCCAATAATTGTTGATTTTGAACACCCGCCTGATAGCGAGATGATTGTGGGCAATAATGACAATCTTCCGGACAACCTCCGGTTTTAATCGACATTAAAGTCGAAAGTTGAATAGCTTGTGGATTAAAATGCTCACGATGAACTTGAGCAGCACGATACATTAATTCTAAAAATGGGATCTCAAACAAAGCCTCGACTTTGCAAACCGACCAATATTCAATGGAAGGATGTGGTGTTATGCTATTTAATTGAATAGATTGTACGCTTGTCATTCTTTTCCTATAAATTTCGTCCTTGATGAATAGGGATGATACGATCAATATACCCTTCTAATTCCTGTGGTTGATGTGTCACAAGTAGCAATGTTAAGTGCTTTTCATTACATAGCCGGTCGAGCAACTTTAACATTTCCATACGTAATTGCGGATCAAGTGCGGAGAAAGGTTCATCCAATAATAAAATGGGTTTATCACGCAACAGACAACGTGCCAATGCAACACGTTGCTTTTGCCCACCGGAAAGTGCGGTCGATTTTCTCGTTAAAAAATCCTGTAAATTGACCGCACTTGCGGCTTGCTCAATTCGTATTTTCTCTTCCTTTGAAAGGGACAAATTCGGTTTTAAGCCTAATGCAATATTTTCCGCCACGGTCAAGTGGGTGAACAAATTATTTTCTTGAAATAACATGGAAACCGGGCGTTCATAAGGGGCGCTTCTCGTATGATTTTCACCGTTAAGCCAAATTTCCCCCTCATTGGCATAGTCAAAACCGGCAATCAGATTTAATAGGGTACTTTTCCCTGCACCACTCTCACCGATAATCGCCACTTTTTCTTGCCCACCAATATGTAAGTCAAGCATCATCGGCATGGATTGATAATTAAATTTCACTTGTTTTAATTTAATCATTGTTATCCCTATTGTGTTCAATAAACATAAATAATCCAAGACATAAGCTGAGCAAAATCAATGCCGTAATCGCCGCTTCTTGACTCCGATATTGTCCGATTTGCTGATAAAGCAAGTGCGGTAAAGAAGTAAAATCCGGACTACCAAATAAGGCAATTGCCGTAAAATCCCCTAAAGAGAGTGTTGTCGCCAAAGCAAAGGTATATTTTAGCGGTGTTTTTAATAAGGGATATTCAATTAATTTGAAGCGTTGCCACCCTTTAAGATTTAGCGATAAACACAATTTTTCGTAATACTGCGTAGCTTGCATCATCGGTGTGTTTAAAATTCGAATGACAAAAGGCATGGCGGCTAACGCATTACACAACACAACAATTAAAAATAAATGAATATTGCTAAAATCCATTTCCTGTAAAAGTAAAAATAATCCTACCGAGAGAATTAACGTTGGTACGGCTAAAATCATCATACCACCGGTTTGAATGAGGGTTGCAAACACAGGAAAATGAAGCCATTGTAGCTGGCGGGAAAGCAGAAGTAATAAAAAAGAAAATACTATCGCTAATACACCTGAAGCGGGTGCCATTGAAAGGGAATAGATTAACGCTTTCCATAGTTGGGGATCTTGCCAAAAACTAAACCATTCCGGTGCACTCACCACCCCTTCCACCACAATACTCAGCAATGGTATGAAAAGCAATAAACATACGCTAAACAAAATAAAAACATTAAAAATTTTGACCGCACTTGATGGTGGCATCAACCAAATATAGCGTTGGGAAAGGCTGGTTTCCGGCGGTTTAGCAAAAATTTGGGATATCCCAAATAATACAAAGCAAAAAACAAATTGAATCAAGGCAAATAAAGCCGCCTTAGGAAAATCAAATTCAAAAAAGATCGCTTGGTAAATAGCAACCTCCAAAGTGCTATTTTGTGGCCCGCCACCAAGAGAAAGCACGATGGTGAAACTGGTAAAACACAGCATAAAAATGAGAACAAAAGTCGGTAAAAGCTGATTTTTAAAATAAGGTATTTCAATTAAACGAAAAAATTGCCAACCTCGAATATTTAATTGTGCGGCTAACTGATGTTGTTCTGAGGGAATAGCTTGCAAGGCTTGTTGCGTTACCCTCGCAGCAAGGGGAATATTAAAAAAGAGGTGGGCAATTAATATACCGTTCAACCCATAAATTGTCGGTTTCCAATTAATCCCTAACCACTGCATTAGCCGACTTAACCAACCTTCCGTGCCATAAATCTCGAGTAAGCCAAAGATCGCCAAAAGCGCCGGCAACACAAAAGTAAGGGAAAGTAAACGCTGGATAAGACGTTTTCCCGGGAAAGGCTGATAAAAAAACGCACGTCCAAATAATGCCCCGATCAGCACGGCAAGTAACGCCGATAAAAAGGCTTGCCCGAGACTAAAAAAGATAACTTGATGTAAATAATCATCCTGCTTGAAAGCCTCCCAAGAATAATTTCCACCGATGGAAAATACCGCAGAAAGCGATGTGCTATAAAGCAAAACAATGAAAAAAATAACCGCACTTCCGCCAATATAATGACGAGGACGGAAATGCGGATGAGAAAACAACGATATCATTAGAAACTATTTAGAAAGGGCTTTTTGCCACTGATTAATCCAAGTTTTTAATTGTTCCCCCGTGACTTTTGACGTATCCAGTACCGGCATATTTTGAGTATGTTTTTTTAACGCATCAATATGACTTTCGATAGGGCTATCAATAACCGGTAGCATCACATTATTTTTCGCAATATCGGCTTGTGCTTCCGGTGAAATCAAATAATCAAGAAAGTGATCCGCGCAAGTGTTATGACGGTTAGCCACTTTAGCAACGACTTCCACTTGTAATACGCCGCCTTCACTAAATTCCGTTGCCATATAATGATTTTTTTGCTCAGAAAGAATATGGTAAATTGGCGAAGTGTTTGTGCTTAACACAAGCTCCCCTTCCCCTTTTAGGAATGCACCGTAGGCTTCTGTCCAACCTTTTGTAATGGTTACGGTGTGTTCTGACAAAGTTTTCCAGACATTTTGTGCTTCCGCTTGCGGATAAAGGGAGTTTACCCAAAGTAATAAACCTCGCCCGATACTACTGGTACGCGGATCTTGATATAGTACTTTTAGATCTTTACGTTCAATCAATTCTTTAAAACTTTTTGGTGGGTCAGTTAATTTATTTTTATCGTAAATAAAAGCATATTTTGCAAAATCAAAAGGCAAAAATGTGCGATCATCCCATTTTAGCGGTAATGCCAATTTACCAAGATCCACTTGGTTAGGTTCGAACATTGCTAATTTTTTGGCTTCATCAATTTGATGATTATCTAAACCTAATACCACATCCGCTTTAATTTTTTTTCCTTCTAAGCGTACACGATTAAACAAAGTACCATTATTATCAAAGGCAACATAATTTAACTGACACTGTGGAAATTGTTTTTCAAAGCCGGTTTTAACTTTCGGCCCAGCACTCCAATCGGCACTAAAAGAATCGTAAGTATAAACAGTGAGTGGTTGTGCAGCAGTTTGAGCAAATGCAGAAGCAGCAAAAAGTGCGGTTGAAATGAGGATTATTTTCTTCATTGTACTGTCCTTATAAAAATAGAAATGAAGAAACAGCCTAATGAAAAGAGTTAGTTTCCTACGCCAGCATTATCTGTTTCAGGTTCACGGGTATCTCTCAGCCAAACAATGTTAGCACCCCGACTAAGGGCTAAAAGTCTATATAAACTTTTTAAAATATACAAGCATCTTGAAACAAAACTGTTAGCTTGATCACAAAATTTAGACAAAATAAAACCCGCAATAAACGGGTTTTAAGGATGGAAGATTATGCTTCTTGGTGTTTTGCTGCCACTTCACTTAATAAAGTTTGTAACTCACCGGTTTGATACATTTCTAACATGATATCGCACCCTCCAATTAGCTCTCCTTCAACCCATAATTGTGGGAAAGTTGGCCAATTTGCGTAAGCGGGCAATTCAGCACGAATATCCGGATGTTGAAGAATGTCCACATAACCAAAGGGCACTTTGCAGTTCATTAATGCCTCTGCTGCACGAGCAGAAAAACCACAAGAAGGCAATTTCGGTGAACCTTTCATATAAATTAAAATCGGGTTTTCGCTGATTTGTTTTTTGATTTTGTCTAACGTTTCCATAATGTTCCCCGTAAAAAATAGAGGCACGTATTCTAACATAAGTTAGAGGTATCACAAATTAGAACTTGAGTAATCAGGTCAGGTTTACCAACTTCCACCCGCACCGCCACCGCCGAAGCCTCCACCGCCAAAACCACCTCCCGATGAACCACCTCCGCCGAATCCGCCACCAAATCCTCCGCCGAAACCGGAGCCTCCCCCACGACGACGGGATAATGTTGATTGACGCACAATTCGATTCAATTGATCACGCTGATTCGGGCTGATATAAATTTCATCTTTATGATATTGATATTCGCCAAACACAACAAAGGCAATAAACACCAGCACCATAATAAAGGGAATATATTTATCAAACTCACTATCTTCCATTTGATAAGCACCATATTCCCCTTGGCTTGCAGCGATAATGTCATTTAATCCGTCATTAATACCCTGAGCATACTGCCCTTGTTTAAATTGCGGTAAAATTGCATTGCGGATAACCTGTGATAAAAAAGCGTCCGGTAATACCCCTTCCAAACCTTGCCCTGTCGCAATAAATACTTTGCGATCATTTTTTGCAATTAGTATTAAAACGCCGTTATTAAGTTGCTTACGCCCAATTCCCCACTTATCACCTAAGGCAAAAGTATAATCCGCAATTTCATATTCACCGGTAGTCGGTACAAGCACAACGGCAATTTGCGAGCTAGTCGCATTACCATAAGAAATCAGTTTATTTTCAAGAATTTGCTGTTGTTGTGAGGAAAGCGTATTCGTGTAATCATTCACATAACGAAAAGGATTTTGCGTAGATGGAAACTGTACGGCATAGACAAAAGCCCCCCAAAAAACAAAGATAAAAACAACCGCACTTTTCATGATTTGCAAAACTTTAGTCATGAATAATCACCTCATTTGGCAATTCATTTCTATCATCAACTTGAATAGGAAAATGCGTTTTTAAGGTATCGGTAATATGTTCAATCGCCTCAACGATACCTTGTGTATAGGCTTTTTCCTTAAATCGTGCAATCATTAAATTACATTGTTTTTGCCAATAAGCATCATCGACAAATTGATGAATTCCTTTATCACCAATAATGGCACAAAGATGATTTTTGTATCCAACATAAATTAATACTGCATTTTTTTCTGCTGTTTGATGCATATCAAGCTCACCAAAAATTTGTAATGCTCGCTCAATCGCCGATAATCCTTTTTCGGTTTTTGGTAATTTACGTTCAATATAAACCCTTAATTCTGCCGAACTTCGACTTTCAAGGCGAGCAATTGCCGCCTCTATTTGTTTTTTATCGACCGGAATCCTTGAAAAGAATTTCATTACTTATACCTTAATTAAAATTCACAGTAGGGGCATTTTCAGCACCAGATGTAGATTTAAAGTAAGGTTTTTCTTTAAAACCAAAGATCAATGCAGCGAATGTTGTTGGAAATTGACGTACTTTTTGGTTATATCCACGAGCGGCATCATTAAATTTATTACGAGCAACATTAATACGATTCTCAGTTCCCTCTAACTGCGCTTGTAAATTCATAAAACCTTCATGCGCCTTTAATTGCGGATATTGTTCGACAGTAACAAGTAATCTAGATAATGCCGAGCCTACTTGATTTTGTTCCTGTTGGAATTGTGCAAGTTGTTCTTCTGTCATATTGGAAGGATCAATCTTAGTTTGTGTCGCTTTTGCACGAGCTTCGATCACATTGGTTAAAGTTTGTTGCTCAAAGTTTGCTTGAGCTTTTACGGTATTCACTAAATTAGGAATGAGATCCGCACGACGTTGATAAGAAGATTCAACATTCGCCCAAACAGAATCAATTTCTTCTTCTGCTTTAACTAAGCCATTATAACTTGGCATTAATGCAAACCCACCGGCTACGATAGCAACAAGGAGAATAACAAGCCATTTTTTCATAATAATGTTCCTATAAAATTAAAGAATTCTTCTACTAAAAGAAAAGACCTAAACCGAGGTTTAGGTCTTTCTTCTATTTAATCCATCAACGGATAACTAAATGAAATTATTTAGTACCGTTAACTGCGATTTCAACGCGACGGTCTGGCGCTAAGCAAGCGATAAGTGCTTTACGACCTTTAACCGCATCACAAGTTGCACCGGTAACTGGGTTCGCAGCACCGTAACCAGTTGCAGTGATGTCTTGTGCAGCAACACCTTTAGCAACTAAGTAGTTAGCTACTGAGTCTGCACGACGTTGTGATAATTTTAAGTTTGCTGCATCTTTACCGATGCGGTCTGTGTAACCAGCAACTGCTACTTTAGCACTATTTACTTGTGCGATTTCACCATAGATACCATCTAAAGTTGCTTGTGCTTGTGGTTTTAAGTTTGCTTTACCGAAAGCGAAAGTAACATCAGAGTTTAAGTTGAAAGTTTTGCTTACAACTTCAGGCGCAACAACTGGTGCAGCACCTTGACCGAAACGGTAAGATAAACCGGCAGTTACAGAACCGATCCACGGAGTATAGTCTTCATTTTCTGCAATTTTGTTATCTTTACCAACAGAAGTTAACCATTGGTATTCAACACGTAATGCTAATTCTGGTAATGAAGGTAACGCGTACTCAACACCTGCTGCAAATACCGGAGATACTTTTAAGCTGTGAGCACGAGTACCCCAAGCTGTATCCGCTAAATTAACCCCTTTAGCATTTTTGTAATCAGAACGTACTAATGCAGCACCAACACGACCATATAAATCTAAACCGTCTAAAGCTGATACTAAGCCACCTAAACCATAGCTACCTTTTAAGCTTAAATGTGCACCGTGGTTAGTGTGTTTTGAAACAACTTTTTCACCTTTAGAGAATTTAGCACGACCAAAATCATCGTAACCCAATTCTACTGCTAAACCTAAGTTGTCACGATTTAAGACTTGGTAACCACCGAAAACACCGTAAGTCACAGAGTTACGGTTAACACCGAAACCATTTTGGTGACCGACATATTTTGAGTCAAATTGTTTTAAACCATCATGGAAAGACGCCCAACCCGCTTTAGCACCAACATAGAAAGTGTTTTCTTGTGGAGCCGCTTGAGCCACAGAAGCAGCTGCGAAACCAGCTACTACTAATGCGATTGCAGTTTTTTTCATTTTGATGTCCTCTATTTAGTCATCGTTAATCATAAAAGTTTCCTTACTTAAAAACCCTTTGAATATTCTAATCAAAACGGCTTCTAAGCATTGCTTAACTAGGGTTTTGAATTTGCCCTATCGTTACCAACTTTTGACAAATTCAATTCCTTTGTGTCGCCAAAGGAACGTTCAAAAGTGGAGCTATTATCCTATAAAATAGACAAAGATCAAATTTTTTTTACCTATTATGATTAATTAATAAACAATTAATCATTAAAATGAACATTCATTTATCCTTTGTTAATATTCATTCTCATTTAAATAAAACGAAGCTCAGGCTATCAAGTTTCACTCCTTAAAAATCGACATTCTAACCCGTATCATATATTATCTCTTCGTTCTTTTTCTGTATTATTTTGTGAGTGAAACTATGTTACCCCGCCTTTCCCGTGTACCACAACTTGATGAAATTGTTCAGGATTACCTTAGTGACTTAAAAAAACAACATTTCGAGGGCGATATTGCCACAGATTATGCCGATAGATTAAGCCTCGCCACAGACAATAGTGTGTATCAACAGCTGCCTCAGGCTATTTTGTTCCCTAAAACGCTGGCAGACGTTGTGCGTCTCACTAAACTGGCAAATCAGTCTGCATATCAACCCCTTAGTTTCACACCTCGTGGTGGTGGTACGGGTACAAACGGACAATCTCTTAACCATAATATTATTGTTGATATGTCCCGCCATATGACGGCAATTTTAGAACTAAACGTAGAAGAACGCTGGGTGCGTGTGCAAGCAGGCATCGTGAAAGATCAACTCAATCAATTTTTAAAACCTTACGGTTTATTCTTTGCACCGGAGCTTTCCACCAGTAATCGTGCCACAGTGGGTGGTATGATTAACACCGATGCCTCAGGACAAGGCTCACTGCAATACGGTAAAACCTCAAATCATGTCCTCGCATTACGCAGCGTCCTAATAAACGGTGAAATATTGGATACAAGTGCGGTCAAATCTCAGGCTATTTTCGACGATATTGATTCCCTTGGCTTAAATGAAACCAGTAAAGCCCTCCATCAAACTATCGCACAACGTTGCAAAGAAAAACGTGAAAGTATCATCAATGATTTACCACTACTTAATCGCTTTTTAACGGGCTATGATTTAAAAAATGTCTTCAATAAAGACGAAACTGAATTTAATCTCACTCGCTTGCTTACCGGCTCCGAAGGTTCTCTTGCCTTTATTTGCGAAGCCAAATTGAATCTCTTGCCTATTCCGCAATACCGCACCCTCATTAATATAAAATATAGCTCTTTCGATGCAGCATTGCGTAATGCGCCTTTTATGGTGAAAGCGAATGCCCTGTCTGTCGAAACAGTGGATTCCAAAGTTTTGAATCTTGCCAAACAAGACATTATTTGGCACTCAGTTAGCAAACTTTTAACGGAAGAAGAAAGCCGCCCTATTCTTGGTCTAAATATTGTGGAATATGCCGGTAATAATCGAGAAAAAATCCATCATCAAGTGACCGCACTTTGTCAGGCATTAGATGAAAAAATCGCCCAACAGCAGGATCACATTATTGGTTATCAAATTTGCGATGACCTCCCTTCTATTGAACGCATTTACGCCATGCGTAAAAAAGCCGTAGGTTTACTCGGCAATGCTAAAGGGGCGGCGAAACCTATTCCTTTTGTAGAAGACACCTGTGTTCCACCGGAACATCTCGCCGATTACATCAGCGAATTTCGGGCTTTACTAGATCGTCACCATTTACAATACGGCATGTTCGGACATGTCGATGCCGGCGTATTACATGTGCGTCCGGCTTTGGATTTATGCGATAAAGAACAAGTCAAACTTTTCAAACAAATTTCTGACGAAGTAGCTGAACTCACGATCAAATATGGCGGTTTGTTGTGGGGGGAACACGGTAAAGGTGTGCGTTCCCATTACGGCGAGAAATTCTTCACACCAGAACTTTGGAACGAACTCCGTTATATCAAATTTTTATTCGATCCGCATAATCGCCTAAACCCTGGGAAAATCTGCACACCTTTAGGTTCTGAAGATGAACTCTACTCTATTTTGTCGCCAATGCGGGCTGACTACGATCGCCAAATACCGATTCAAATACGAGAGGAATTTAAAGGTGCAATGAATTGCAACGGAAATGGACTATGTTTTAATTTCGATGAACACAGCATTATGTGCCCTTCAATGAAAGTGAGTAAAAACCGTGTGTTTTCCCCAAAAGGGCGTGCTGCGATGGTGCGGGAATGGTTGCGTTTATTAGCCAATGAAAACATTTCGCCTGAACAACTTGATTTTCAAAAAAATAATGTGAAATTGACCGCACTTGTCGCCAAAATTCACCACAGCGTGCAAAAATGGCGTGGAGAATATGACTTTTCTCATGAAGTCAAAGCGGCAATGGATACCTGCCTTGCCTGCAAAGCCTGTGCCAGCCAATGTCCAATCAAAATTGATGTGCCGAGTTTCCGTGCCAAATTTTTCCATTTTTACCACATTCGTTATTTGCGTCCGGTAAAAGATCATATCGTAGCAAATTTGGAACTTGCCGCTCCCTATATGGCGAAACAAGCCAAATTTTTCAATTACTTTACCCAATTAAAAAGCACCCAAAGGCTGGTAGAAAAAACCACAGGAATGATAGATTTACCGCTACTTTCCACTCCAAATTTGCAACAACAGCTTGTAGAAATCGGCTATCAAGGCAAACCGTTAGAAGCCTTAGAACAGCTAAGTGCGGTGGAAAAGGAGAAAGTTTTACTGATCGTGCAAGATCCTTACACCTCTTATTACGATGCGAAAGTAGTGCGGGATTTCGTGGCATTGACACAAAAACTGGGCTTTAACCCGATTCTTCTCCCTTTCAAACCAAATGGCAAGGCCATGCACATCAAGGGATTCTTGAAACGTTTTGCGAAAACAGCAAAAAACCAAGCGGAATTTCTTAATCGTGTTGCTAAATTAGATGTGCCGTTAGTGGGGGTAGATCCCGCCATTGTGCTTTCTTATCGTGATGAGTATAAAGAGGCATTACAGGCACAACGGGGGGATTTCCATGTATTGACCGCCCATGAGTGGCTCAAAAACCAACTGGATTCCGGCATATTAGAAAACCTACCAAAAACCAACCGCACTTTTGATTGGCATTTATTTCCACATTGTACGGAATCCACATTTATGCCTAATAGTCCAAAAGAATGGCAGCAAATTTTTGAAAAGTTCGGGCAACAATTAACGGTAGAAAAAGTGGGCTGTTGCGGTATGGCTGGGGTATTTGGTCATGAAACACAAAACCAAACCATGAGCCGAGAAATTTACGATATTTCATGGAGCAAAAAACTTCACGGAAAAGATCCGCACTTTTGTTTAGCAACCGGTTATTCTTGCCGTAGCCAAGTGAAACGTTATGAACAAGTGGTATTAAAACATCCCGTCCAAGCATTGCTTGAAGTGATGGAATAGCGTTCTTTTATTTTGCGAATTAAGGATAAAAATGATTTGGAAAAAGCCCTTTACCCTCCCACAACTTAATGAAATGGGGAAAAACTGTGCCGTTGGCCATCTTGGTATTGAAATTTCTGCTTTCGGTGAAGATTGGCTTGAAGCCACAATGCCGGTGGATAATCGTACTACACAGCCTTTTGGCTTATTACACGGCGGCATTTCTGTTGCTCTGGCAGAAACGGTGGGGTCTCTTGCAGGTTTTCTCTGTGTAGAGGAAGGAAAAGCCGTGGTAGGCTTAGACATTAATGCCAATCATCTTCGCCCGGTAAGAGAAGGCAAGGTCACAGCAAAGGCGATGCCTATCAATTTAAGTCGAAATACCCATGTTTGGCAAATTGACATCCGAAATGAACAGGATAAACTCTGCTGCGTTTCAAGATTAACGCTTTCTATTATAAATTTATGACAACTACAAAAAAAATTGGTGTGATTCTAGCTAATTTAGGCACCCCTGATGAACCCACCCCAACGGCAGTTTCCCGTTATTTATGGCCTTTTTTAACAGATCCCCGTGTTGTTAATTTACCCCGTTGGAAGTGGTGGCCTTTGCTTAAATTCCTTATTCTTCCCCCTCGTTCCAAACGGGTTGCCAAAAATTATCAGGCGATTTGGACAGAACAAGGCTCACCACTACTTGCTATCACCACACAGCAGCAAGAAGCTTTGCAAGCCTATTTATCGGCAAAAAATATCAATGTACAGGTTGAAATTGCCATGACATACGGCAATCCTTCTATGCAAAGTGCGGTTGATAATTTGCTTAAAAATCAGGTTGGAAAAATTATTGTATTACCACTATATCCGCAATATTCCAGCACCACTACCGGTGCCTTATTTGATGTTTTTGCCAACACACTCAAACACACTCGCAATATACCGCCTTTTGAATTTATCCATTCCTATCATTTGGATAAACACTACATTGGTGCCTTAGTGCAATCCATCAAAGTGCGGTTAAAACCTGATGAGTTTTTGCTCTTTTCTTATCACGGAATTCCATTGGGCTATGAAGACCAAGGTGATTATTATCGCCAACATTGTAAAGAAACCACTATTGCCGTTGTCGATAAACTCGGTTTAACGGAAAACCAATGGGGAATGACTTTTCAATCCCGTTTTGGACGTGAAGAATGGCTACAACCTTACACCGATGAATTTTTAATTTCAGCAAGCGCACAAGGTATCCATAAAATTGCCGTAGTTTGCCCCGGTTTCTCGGTGGATTGTTTGGAAACCATTGAAGAAATTGATGAAGAAAATCGTGAGAACTTTCTCCATAACGGGGGAGAATCTTATCAGTATATTCCCGCACTGAATGCCGAACCGGCTCATATTGAAATGATGGGTAATTTAATTTTACAAAAACTGGCATAAAAATAAGCGTGGATTTACTCGGTATTATGTAAATGTACAAAAAATAGAAGTTTCAACAAAATGTAGGGACACACTGCGTGTGTCCCTACAAACGAAAGAAAAACCGGCTTTGTGCAATGCCGACATAATACTGGATTTTTCTCCCACGCTTCTTACTAACGAACCTCAACAAAAATTCTTTTTTCTTTATCTCTCGCTTTCAGCACACCGATTTCATAAATATCAACGCCCGCTGTTTGTGCAATCGCCAAGATATCCAGCTCACTTTTCGGTTTAACCGCCACCAATAAACCACCGGAGGTTTGCGGATCACACAACACTGCTTTTTGATAATCCGTCAATGTCCCCACTTTATGCCCATAACTCTCATAATTACGCGTCGTGCCTCCCGGTACGCAACCTTCAGAAATATAGTCCGATACGCCCTCAAGGGTCGGAATTTTACCGAAAAACAACTCAGCATTGAGGTTTGAGCCTTCACAGACTTCAAGTAAATGACCGACTAAACCAAAGCCTGTTACGTCAGTCATAGCGGTGACCCCATCCACTTCGGAAAATTGGCTACCGATAATATTCATTTGACACATAGCAGCCGTTGCCAAGCCTTGATGTTCGGGTTTTAATTTGCCTTTTTTCTCCGCCGTAGTCAGTACCCCAATGCCCAAAGGTTTGGTTAAATAGAGTTTACTGCCCGCCTCAGCTGAGGCATTTCGTTTCACTTTTTCAGTATTAATCACACCCGTTACCGCTAAACCAAAAATGGGTTCGGATGCGTCGATGGAATGTCCACCGGAGAGAGAAATCCCCACTTGATGACAGGCGAATCGCCCGCCATCGACAATTTTTTGCGCTACTTCTGCCGGTAATTTATTGATCGGAAAACCCAAAATTGCAATTGCCATAATCGGCTTTCCCCCCATCGCAAAAATATCGCTAATCGCATTAGTTGCCGCAATACGTCCAAAATCAAAAGGATCATCCACAATCGGCATGAAAAAGTCTGTGGTACTGATAATTGCAGTTCCATTTCCCAAATCGTACACCGCCGCATCATCTGCGGTATCATTACCCACCAACAAATGAGGATCGACAAAATGTTCAAGTTGTGTTTGTAAAATTGTCCCTAACACCTTAGGCGAAATTTTACAGCCTCAACCCGCACCGTGACTATATTGTGTTAAACGAATGTCATCCGTCATACGCTATCCTTTGTTATAAACTTGGGTCGAATTATACCTTTTTTAAACGAAAAGTGCGGTCAAAAAATGCGATGTTTTTGTTATACTGCCCGCTATGCATGATTTAATTTTGATTTCAATGAAACACAAACGCCCCACCTTACAGGATATTGCCACCCACCTCGGCATCACAAAAATGACGGTAAGCCGTTATTTGCGTAATCCCGATTCCGTCGCCCAAGAAACCCGGATTCGTATTGCTCAAGCTCTTGAGCAATTTGGCTATATTCCTAATCGCGCACCGGAAATTCTTTCCAATGCCAAAAGCAAAGCCATTGGCGTGTTGCTTCCTTCCCTCACCAATCATGTTTTTGCCGATGTATTAAAAGGCATTGAATATATGACCGATCAAGCGGGTTATCAAACAATGTTGGCTCACTATGGTTACAGTGTGAAAAAAGAGGAAGAACGCATTGAAAGTTTGCTTTCATACAATGTGGACGGGCTGATTTTATCGGAAAATTACCATTCTTTGCGAACGCTCAAAATGATTGAAGTGGCAAACATTCCCGTGATTGAAATTATGGATAGCACGCAAACCGGCATCCAACAAGTGATCGGTTTTGATAATATTGCGGCAGCCCAAACGATGGTAGAAACCATGATTACAAGGGGATACAAAAATATTGTGTATTTCACTGCACGAATGGACAAACGAACCCAACTCAAAATGCAAGGCTATGAACAGGCGATGAAAAAATATGGGCTTGACCCATACAGCTTAATTACGGAAGAACCCTCCTCCTTCACGCTAGGCGGAAAACAGCTTCGTCAAATTCTTGAAAAACGCCCCGAAACCAATGGTATTTTCTGCACCAATGATGACTTGGCGATTGGCGCACTGTTTGAATGTCAGCGACTTAGCATTTCTGTTCCGACACAAATTGCCATTGCAGGCTTTCACGGACATGATGTCGGTTTCTCCGTTACCCCTCAACTTGGGACAGTGATTACTCCCCGCTTGGAAATTGGAAAACTCGCTGCTCAAGAATTATTAGCACGATTAAATGGTAAGCCCCTCAAAGACAAAATCATTGACCTTGGATTTAAAATCCATCTTGGAGAGAGCATGTAAAAATGCGGTTAAAAATAACCGCACTTTTATCATTCAGGCAGTGGTTTTAAAGCATTAATACAACGCTCTACCACGCTTTCAAAGCTGCCGTCAATATCAATATGAATCACATCCGGCTCGTCTTCTTGTGGCACTTCAAGGGTATCAAATTGGCTTTTTAACATATCCGTTTTCATATAATGCCCTTTGCGTTGTTTCATACGCTCAAGCACCAAATCAAAAGAACCTTCCAAAAATAGAAATTTTATATTCTCATTCCCCTCTCGAATCAAATCACGGTATTTCTTTTTCAATGCCGAACAAACAATAATGCCGACTTCACTTTTACGTTCAAGACTAAACGCCGCATCACGAATACGCTCAAGCCAAGGGGCACGATCCTCATCGTTCAAAGGCTGTCCCTCCCCCATTTTAATAATATTGGCACGAGGATGAAGATCATCACCATCAATCAATTTCATACCTAAACGCTGTGCCACAACCGTTCCAACGGATGTTTTTCCCGTACTTGACACTCCCATTAGGATAAAACTTTTTCCTTTGCTCATAACATACCTCACAAATATTTTTCTTAATCATATAAGAATTTTAATGAATTGTTACTCGTAACATTTTATTTTGTGATCCTGATCACAAAATTAATGGCTGATAAATCAGAAATCTCTTACTTGATTTAAAAATAATGTGAATAAGATCACAAAGTTGAAAACTCACCATTTACCCCAATAGAAATAAAAGATATGTTACGGGTAACAATTCACCTGGAGAAATATCTATGCTTATTGTGATTATGATTGCGGCGATTTTATTGCTGCTTTTACTTATTATTAAATTCAAAGTCCACGCATTTGTGGCATTGATTATTGTCAGTTTACTTACCGCACTTGCTTCCGGTATTCCGGTAGAAAAAATTTTACCAACCTTGCTTGGTGGATTTGGTAACACCCTCGCCTCTGTGGCTCTTCTTGTCGGATTAGGTGCTATGATTGGTCGCCTATTAGAAATCACCGGCGGTGCGAAAGTCCTTGCTGATACCCTTATCAATAAATTTGGTGAGAAAAAAGCCCCCTTTGCATTAGGCGTTGCGTCACTGTTATTCGGTTTCCCCATTTTCTTTGATGCCGGTTTAGTCGTCATGTTGCCTATCGTGTTTAGCGTAGCAAAACGTTTCGGCGGTTCAGTACTACGCTATGCTTTCCCTGTTGCAGGAGCATTTGCGGTGATGCATGCTTTCCTTCCGCCTCATCCCGGCCCTGTTGCGTCCGGTGATTTACTGGGGGTAAATATTGGTTTATTAGTGATTGTCGGTTTAATTTGTGCTATCCCGACTTGGTATATCGGGACTTATTTATTTAGTATGTTTATCAGCAAAAAAGTCCATGTCGATTTACCAAAGGCGTTTTTAAATGCAGGCGCAATTACCGATACGTCAGTACAGAATCCACCAAGTTTTGTCCGTGTGATGACTGTTTTATTGCTCCCAATTATTCTTATTTTATTTGACACCGGTTTGAATACGTTAAGTGTGGCAAAAGTGATTGATGGTTCACAAACTTGGGTGGCATCGCTCCGTTTAATTGGTAAAACACCCATTGCATTGTTGATTACATTGATCGTGGCAATCTTACTCCTAAAAGATCAACGTAGCCATGAACAAATTGAAAAAATCTGTGATAACGCCCTAGGTCCAATCTGCTCAATCGTGTTAGTTACCGGTGCGGGCGGAATGTTTGGCGGTGTGCTACGTGCCAGTGGTATCGGCGATGTATTATCCGCTATGTTATCGGATACCGGTATGCCAATCATCGTTGCCGCTTTCGTTATTGCAATGGTAATGCGTGTTGCCCAAGGCTCTGCCACTGTTGCCTTAACGACTGCTGCAGCACTGATTTCACCCACCGTTGCGGCTGCAACCGATTTAAGTCAATTTGATCTTTGCTTTATCGTGATTGCCATTGCATCGGGTGCAACCGTCCTATCCCATGTAAACGATTCCGGCTTCTGGCTAATGAGCCGTTTCTTAGAAATGGATACCAAAACCACATTAAAAACTTGGACATTACTTGAAACCTCAATTGGTGTGGTAGGCTTTATCATTGCCCTCATCGGCAGCATTCTTTTATAGACTGAAAGTGCGGTCAATTTTCAAAACATTTCTAAAATTGACCGCACTTTGCTAAAATCAGCCATTATTTTTTCCTAACAAGGATGAACAATGGCTGATTTTCCTTTTATTGTTGAGATCAATGAACAAAATCTCACCGAAATTCTTCAACAGTCTCTTGAAAAACCACTGGTAGTGAATTTTTATGCGCCTAGCCACAAAGAATCGGCAGATTTTTTAGCATTGTTAGAACGGGTTGCTGAGCAATATCAAGGACAATTTATACTGGGTAAAGTGAATTGTGAAAGCGAACAAATGATTGCAGCGCAATTTCGTATTCAAGCTTTACCTACCACTTATTTATTCAAAGAAGCACAAGCATTGGATGCTTTTCCCGGTGCATTGGATCAAGCCTCGCTCTTACAACGTTTAAGTGTGATTTTGCCAAAAGAGGAAGAACTCAAATTTCATCAAGCCTTAGATTTCTTACAAGTAGAAAATTACGATGCCGCATTGCCACTATTAAAAGAGGCGTGGGAACTTTCCGATAAGAAAAACAGCGATATCGCCCTACTCTATGCGGAAACCTACATTGCGATGAAAAAAACCGAGCCGGCACAAGAAATTTTAAATCAAATTCCGTTGCAAGATCGGGATAGCCGCTGGCAGGGTTTACAAGCCCAGATTGAATTATTAATTCAAGCGGCAAACACGCCGGAAATTCAACAATTAACAGCAGATTATGCGAAAAATCCGACGCCTGACATCGCTATTAAACTTGCCGTACAATTACATCAAGCGGGCAGAAATGAAGAAGCACTCAGACTTCTTTTTGATCTTTTAAAAACGGATTTAAATACACAAAACGGTGAAGTAAAACAACAATTTTTATCTATTTTAAGTGCAATGGGTAATGCGGATCCACTCACCAATAAATTCCGCCGGTTACTTTACTCTCTGCTCTATTAAATACAGTATTATGTCGCCGTGACAAAAACTTGATTTTGGGTTTATTTGTAAGGACACACTGCGTGTGTCCAGTATAAAATCAAATTATTTCAATATGTTAAGAAAGGATACGCTATGTCAGATACCAAACACGCCAAACTGCTAATTTTAGGTTCCGGCCCTGCCGGTTATACTGCGGCAATTTATGCCGCTCGTGCCAATTTAAACCCTGTGTTAGTCACCGGTTTACAACAAGGCGGTCAGCTTACAACGACTGATGAAATCGAAAATTGGCCGGGGGATTTTGGTGAAACCACAGGCTCCGGTTTAATGCAACGTATGTTGCAACACGCAGAAAAATTCGATACAGAAATTGTATTCGATCATATCAACCGTGTAGATTTGTCCTCTCGTCCGTTCAAACTTTATGGTGATGTGCAAAATTTCACCTGTGATGCGTTGATTATCGCCACCGGTGCGTCAGCCCGCTATTTAGGTTTACCTTCTGAAGAACATTACAAAGGTCGTGGCGTTTCCGCCTGTGCCACTTGCGATGGTTTTTTCTATCGTAACAAACCCGTTGCAGTGATTGGTGGAGGTAATACGGCAGTAGAAGAAGCCCTCTACTTAGCCAATATCTCAAGTTGTGTTCACTTAATCCACCGTCGTGATACCTTCCGTGCGGAAAAAATCTTAATCGACCGCTTATACAAAAAAGTAGAAGAAGGAAAAATCGTGCTTCATACCGACCGCACTTTAGACGAAGTATTGGGCGACAATATGGGAGTAACCGGCTTACGCTTACAAAATACCAAAGACGGTACAAAAGAAGATCTCAATATTGACGGTTTATTTGTGGCAATCGGTCACACACCAAACACAGAAATCTTCCAAGGTCAGCTTGAATTAAACAACGGTTATATTGTGGTAAAATCCGGTCTTGAAGGTAATGCGACTGCCACCTCGGTGGAAGGCGTGTTTGCGGCCGGCGATGTGATGGATCATAACTATCGTCAAGCGATCACCTCTGCCGGCACGGGCTGTATGGCTGCATTGGATGCTGAACGTTATCTTGACGCACAAAAATAAATATTAAGGCGTGCTAAGTGAGAGTTGGCACGCCAACGACTTATCATCGTGCGTGGAGAGCCCTGCGTACCAATCTATCCTCCCCGACTTGGGACGAATAAAAATCTATGGATAAACTTCGCCAAAAATATTTACAAAAATGGCTACGTACCCAGCAAGAGCCTATCAAAAAATTGATGCGAGCCAACATTGCCCTTGCAACGGTTTCATCGCTTATTTTAGTGATACAAACTTATTTTCTCGCCTTTCTACTCGATAAACTCATTATGCAAAATGTGCCATCGGATGATCTTATTCCGTATTTTATAGGCTTAATTTTCTGTTTTACTTTTCGGGCAATCATCTTATGGTCTCGCGAAAAAATCGGTTTTGAAAGCGGTCGTCAATTACGCAATCATATTCGCCAAAAAATTCTAGATAAAATTCACCTTGTCGGGCCGGCAACCATTAATCAAAAACCGGCAGGCAGTTGGGCAAGTATTATGTTGGAACAGGTGGAAAATTTGCACAATTTCTACGCCCGTTTTCTTCCACAACAAACGCTTTCAGTGATCCTCCCCATTGTCATTTTAATTGCGGTATTTCCGTTAAACTGGGCTGCCGGTTTAATTTTAATGCTCACCGCACCACTGGTACCGGCTTTTATGATTTTGGTAGGCATTGCGGCGGCAGATAGCAATCAAAAAAATATGGCAACCCTTGCCCGCCTCAGCGCACAATTTTTAGATCGCCTACGAGGGCTTGAAACCTTACGCCTTTTTAACCGCACTTTAGAACAAACCGAGCATATCAAAAACACCACGGAAGATTTTCGTGAAACCACCATGGATGTACTTAAAATCGCCTTTTTATCTTCCGCAGTACTCGAATTTTTCACCTCGATTTCTATTGCACTTATGGCGGTTTATTTCGGCTTTAGCTATCTCGGACAAATTGAATTTGGCACTTACAGTACTCCGCTTACCCTTTTTACCGGTTTTTTCTGTTTAATTCTTGCCCCTGAGTTTTATCAACCCCTTAGAGATCTCGGCACCTATTATCACGACCGAGCCGCCGGTATCGGTGCTGCCGATGCTATTGTGGATTTTTTAGAAACAGACTACCTAGCCATTCATCTCAATGATCAGAAAATTCCTCTTGAAAGTGCGGTGGAAATTCGGGCAGAAAATGTCGTGGTGCTTTCTACTCAAGGTACACCGCTGACAAAACCTCTCACCTTCCATATTCCACCTAATCATAATGTCGCCTTGGTGGGGCAAAGTGGTGCAGGTAAAACCTCTTTAATGAATGTCATCCTCGGTTTTCTTCCCTATGAAGGTTCATTAAAAATCAATGGACAAGAACTCCGTGAAAGCAATCTGACCGAATGGCGTAAACACATTGCTTGGGTAGGGCAAAATCCATTGTTGCTCCAAGGCACAATTAAAGAAAATCTATTACTTGGCGATATTCAAGCAAACGATGAAGAAATTGACCGTGCTTTAACCTTAGCACAAGCCAAAACATTCACTGACAAACTCGGTTTAAACTATGAAGTCAAAGACGGGGGCTTAGGGATTTCCGTGGGGCAAGCACAACGTCTTGCCATTACACGGGCATTATTACGCAAAGGCAAATTACTTCTCCTTGATGAACCCACGGCAAGCCTCGATGCACAATCAGAAAACTTAGTTTTACAAGCTTTAAATGACATCAGTTGCTATCAAACCACATTGATGATCACCCATCGCATTGAAGATCTCAAACAATGCGATCAAATTTTTGTGATGCAACAAGGGGAAATTCTTCAACAAGGCGATTTTTCTCAGCTCAAATCCCACGGCTTTTTTGCCGAATTACTCGCTCAACGACAAGAGGATATTCAATAATGCGTGCATTACTGCCTTTTATACGTTTATTTGCATTCGCTAAATTGCCCTTAATTTTAGGTTTGATCTTGATGACTTTAGGGTTAGCTTCCAGTATGGGATTACTCACCCTATCCGGTTGGTTCTTGGCTGCTACCGCCATTGCCGGGCTCGGTACGCTGTTTAACTTTTTTTATCCTTCCGCCAGCGTGCGAGGATTAGCTATCGGACGCACCGTCGCCCGTTATTTTGAAAAACTTGTCACACATGATGCCACTTTCCGTGTTCTGGCAAATTTACGAATACAAGTCTTTGAAAAAATCATTCCGTTAAGCCCTGCTGTGCTGAACCGTTATCGCAACAGCGAGTTATTAAATCGCCTCGTATCGGATGTGGATACACTCGACAGCCTTTATTTACGCCTACTTGCGCCTTTTTTCAGTGCGGCATTTGTGATTATGGCAATGACAATCGGTTTAAGTTTTATTCATACTCCCCTTGCATTAGGGCTGGGTATGGTTTTGTTAATATTATTAGTGCTTATCCCAACTATTTTCTATCGCTTAGGTCAACAATTTGGCAAACCTTTAGTACAAGCACGAGCCACATACCGCACTCAATTCTTAGAATTTATCCAAGCCCAAGCCGAACTTTTACTGTTTAATGCCGAAAATCAAGTCAAAGAGAAAATGGCAAGCACAGAAAAGCATTGGCAAGCTACCCAAGAAAAAGAAGCAAAATTAGGCGGATTTTCCACCGCACTTGCTCTCTTTCTCAATGGCTTACTTATTTGCACTATGCTATGGTTCGGTAGCCAAGCGGATTTTGGTGTGGACGAATATCGGGCGGCTTTTATTGCTTTATTCACCTTTGCCGCCCTTGCCGCCTTTGAAATTATTATGCCTTTAGGCTCAGCTTTTTTGCATATCGGACAAGTTATCGCCGCTGCCGAACGAGTGACGGACATTGTTGAACAACAGCCTTTAGTTGAATTTAACGGTGAGGCAAAATTTGAACCCAAAGTGCGGTTAATTTCCGCTAAGAATTTAAGTTTTGCCTATCCGGATAGAGAAAATTTTGCCTTAGAAAATCTCACGCTTGATTTAATGCAAGGAGAAAAAGTGGCCATTCTTGGCAAAACAGGTAGCGGTAAATCCACATTACTTCAATTATTGGTACGCAACTATGATCCCAATCAAGGGGAACTTTTACTTGCAGATAAAGCAATTTCTAGCTACGCCGAACAAACGCTGCGTGAGCAATTCTGTTTTCTAACCCAAAGGGTTCATGTATTCAGCGATAGCTTGCGTCAAAATTTACAATTTGCTAGCCACGACAAAATATCTGACGAAAAAATGATTGAGGTACTCAATCAAGTGGGATTAGGCAAATTATTAACACAACCGGAAGGATTAGATCTTTGGTTAGGTGATGGCGGTCGCCCCCTTTCCGGTGGTGAACAACGCCGTTTAGGTATTGCCCGAATTTTACTAAATCATGCCTCGATTTTATTACTTGATGAACCCACAGAAGGGCTTGATCGTGAAACCGAACGTCAAATTTTACGCTTAATTTTACAGCATACGAAAAATAAAACCCTGATTATGGTGACTCACCGTTTAACCGCACTTGAACAATTTGACCGCATTTTTGTCATTGATGAGGGTAAACTCATTGAACAGGGCGATTACGAAAGTTTAATCCAAAAAGAACAGGGATTTTTCAAACGATTAATTGAACGTGTCTAGAAAGGAAGAAGTTGGGCGGAAACCTTCCCAGCTTCTTCTCGGCACACAGAAATTCCGACTTTGGCTGCTTTCTTCCGAACCTGACCGAGTAAACCGGACACCGTTGCGAGAGACCGAAAAGGTTTCCATTGATATCGCAATGCGATTGCGCACTATTATGCAAGAATTAAAGGGGCATTGCAAAGATTAATTGCACCTAATGGTGAATTTGACGAGAATTTAAACCACACTTTTCAGGAATTGGCATAATGAATTATTTACAATATTACCCCGTTGATGTGGTAAATGGCGAAGGGACACGCTGTACACTCTTTGTGAGTGGCTGTACCCATGGTTGCAAGGGCTGCTACAACCAAAAAAGCTGGTCGTTCAGTGCCGGTGTAGTATTTGACGAAGCCATGGCACAACAAATTATCAATGATTTAAAAGATACCCGTATTAAACGCCAAGGTTTAACACTATCCGGTGGCGATCCACTACATCCTCGCAACGTAGAAACACTCTTGCCTTTCGTACAACGGGTAAAACGTGAATGCCCCGACAAAGATATTTGGGTATGGACAGGTTACAAATTAGATGAGCTAGATGAAAATCAGCGTGCCATGCTACCCTATGTTGATGTCCTCATTGATGGAAAATTTGAACAAGAAAAAGCCGACCCAAGCTTACTTTGGCGGGGATCGGCGAATCAGATTATTTATCGCTTTAAGGATTTATAATTTCACCTCAAAAGGAAGCCATTTTTTCATCAATTGTAATACTTCTTCTGTGAAATAATGATAGGCTTCAGCTTTAAATTCCGGTGAATACCGTGAATATTGATAACGATAAGCTATACTAAAGTTAATCGCTCTAATTCTTTCTAAATTTACAAACATTCGTTTTGTTTCGTCATTGACATTTTTAATGTCATTTTGGCGTTGTTCATAAAGTTTTATTAAATATTTATCAAGTTCAAATAGATGAACAAGTTTTGATATATCGTTTTTTGTTGTGGTGAGACTATTTGGTCTTAAACGATAGTGATAAAATACACGCCCTACCTCAATCACTGTAACATCTGAGAGAGAAAGAATTTCTGTAATAAATAGCACATCTTCCCCAACATTTAAGGTTTCATTAAGCCAAAGATTATTTTGGCGCAAAAAGTTTGTTCTAAAAAAGCCAAAACAGCAACTTGGATGCCAATCCCATTTGAGCATATCATTCAAATGTTGATAACTACTCATAACCTCATATTGATTTGATTTTATTCGAGAGGACTCAAACCTGCGTGAACAAGGTCCTCTTGAATCACATTCATAACTATTTTCTATGGTGCCTTTTAGCACATCGGCTTGATGTCTGTCAGCAATCTCAACCATGCTGCCTAAATGAGTTTCAACAAGCCAGTCATCGGGATCGACAAAATAGACATAACGTCCTTTCGCTTGCCTCAAGCCGGCATTACGGGCAGAAGCAACCCCTTGATTATGTTGATTGATGAGGGTAATGAAGGGATAACGAGAGAAATACTGCTCGGCTACGGCTAAGCTACCATCCGTTGAACCATCATTGACAATGATGATTTCTTTACTCACGGACTGTGAAACAAGACTATCCAAACACTGAGCAAGATATTTTTCGACATTGTAAACAGGAACAACAAAACTTAGACTAATCTCACTGACTGACTGACTGACT
>NZ_MLHN01000011.1 GCF_001999285.1 Rodentibacter genomosp. 1 | reverse complement strand
TTCCTCTGTTCCCAAGCGTCAGTAAATTCGGGAAAACGTAATTTTGGTACACGTCTTTTTTCGTTATTCATTTTATTTTTCCTTAAATCAGGTTAAAAGTGCGGTTGGTTTTCGGCTAATTCTTTTTTCCGGTTTTAACGGTTCAAAATCCATGTTATACTTTCGCTCAAGTGGATTGGGGGTGCCTGGTCGGCGTTATAGCCTTGGTGAGTTTCATCGAGGCTTTTCGCTTTTTTAGGTTTCGGGAAAATGTTTTAACCCTCTCTGATCGAATCCTTCTCCTACTTTTTTACGGCCACCCTCGCAATAAAATTTCTCTTTTAATAAATCAAATGCTTGATTTGGTTGTTCAGGATGCAAAATGTGTTGCCCGATTGGTCTTGCTACTAAATCGGCTAGTTGTAATCCTGTTGAGTTTGTGCTTTTAGCTATAATCTTGATTGAAAAAGGTAAATTCTTCTTGAATTTATTTTCACCATCACAAATGCGACGAAATTCAATTTCCAGCTCTTTATCTTCTTTTTTACCACGGCTTTCCACTGCAACAAAGGTCAGTTTATCTTCTTGCCCTTTTTCTCTTACAAACTCGTATAAAGTTTCTAAACAATGTGTCAGTGAAAAGTGATAAGGGTGAATTTCTTTTTGCTTATTATGTAATTTTTGCTTTTCAATGACACAAGCAGCAAGAACAAAATTATTTTGATCAATAATATCGGATAATCTCTGAAGAAAATCATCTTTTTCTTCTTTTGACGTAAATATATTAAAGTCGCCTAACTCTTTTCTGATCTCTCGCTCGTGTAAAATTGCTAAATCATGACCGAAATAATCAAATTTTAGTTTTTGAATTACGGGTACAATCTTAGTTCTGTAATGTTCTTTGTAGAAAATACAAAATGCGAGAACAAAAACAGGATAGTGTTCATCAATCGATGTCAAGCTGTGATCTCCACTTTCATCAACATAAACAATAAAATCGCTAAAATCTTGTCTTGGCATATTATTCCCTCACAAATTCATCCGCCAGTTCATAGATTGCATTACGCAACTGATTGCGATATTTCATTTTGGTCAGTTTTTTTACCTCATCATTTTGGGCAAGTTCCGGATAGGTGATGCCCGCTTGTTTGATGAGTATCGTGAGCTGATCATTGTCATCTAAATCTTTTTGTTGAAATTGGTGTTTCGCAAAAAGTTGACGAAGTTGCGCGTTTGTTAGAATTTCTGTTAGCCCCCATTGCAGGCGGAAATCCAAAAATTGTTGGTCTTGGCTTGCGTAATTTGCCTGTTCGACAATGGAAACCCCGTCTTGTTTAAATGCATCTTTTAATTTGAAAAAACCTTTGGTGATCGCTTTCGCCGCACGGCTAATTCGACTTGCAAAACTACGATCTTCCAATCCATTGGCAAATTTTTCCAATTCTTTCTGAGTCTCTTTCGCTTTTTCGCTTTCACCTGCTTCAATTTGTTGGAGTAAGGTGGTGATTAACTCTGTTAAATAATCATAGTTAATTTCAACATCTTTCACGTGGGTCATTTTTAGCTCTATTTGCATCACCGGCACGTTTCGACTTTTTGCTAAATGGAGCTTGAGTTCGTTGGTCAAGGTGTTGGTGAGCATACTTTCTTCTTCACTATTCATGCCGAGTTCGTGAATCAGTTTATCAGGGTTTTCATAATCAAAGCCGGTGATTTCACCGTTTTCATTTTCTACAGAATATTGTTTTATTTTGGCGATATTTGCAGTATAGGTGCGTAATTGCTCAAACATTTCCCATTTTTTCGTTTCAGATGGTGGTAACTGAGTAAAGTTATCCGTTATTTCTCGGAGTGTTTTTACGATATTTTTTGTTTCATTGAGCAATTCTTCGTATTTTGGTGCGGTAATATTGTCTTTAATATTATTCGCTTTTCGCTCTTTATCAGATAATTTGGCAGAATCTTTATTGGCATAGATGGACAATGCTTCATTCATTAAATTTTCATTATGTGCAGGCCAGCGATAATTGATAATACGTCCCCAAGGTTTTTCCCGCATATCTGAAACTCGGTTTGTTCTTGAATAGGCTTGAATGAGTCCGGCACCTTTTAAAGTGCGGTCAACATAGAGCGTATTTAACTCAGGAGCGTCAAACCCTGTGAGCAGTTGATCGACTACAATGACAAGATCGAGATACTGTTTGTCTGCCGCGGTGCGATTTAATCGACTGGTGACATCTTGGGTGTATGCCGATACCTCAGACATCGTGAAATTGGTGTTAAATTCTTTGTTGTAGTGCTGAATCGCTTCAAATAGTCCTTGATTGGTTTCCTGCATCGTGTCGTTATTGCTTGTATTTTGGCTAAAAGTAACGGCGACTTTAAGCAAAAACTCGCCATTTTCCGACCGCACTTTATTAACACGTTGGAACTCACGAAAATACATCATTGCCATTGGCGTGCTGGCTTTGCCACCACCGACGTGGGTGGTCAGAAGGGCATTATATCGTCCTTGATTGCGTTTGTTGTCCCAATTTGAACGGTTTTTCCAATGTTTGAAAATATCGGCGACGACCAATTTTACGTGTTCTTCATTTTCATCGTAGAAACTCGGTTCAATATTGTCATCCATATCTTGTTGGGTTAAGTTGGCAATTTTCGAGGCAATTTGTTCTTCGCTCCAATCCGGATATTTATGGCGATAAAATTTCGGAAGATGATCTTCTTTCATACTTTTTTCGCTAATTGTGGTTTCAAAATCCACTTTAAACCCCAAGACATTACGATCTGCAATCGCTTCTCTAATGGTATAGGCGTGCAAGAGTTCTCCAAAAATATCTTCAGTTCGTAAGCCCTTTGTGGTTTCATCAAACATTGGCGTGCCGGTATAACCAATCCATGCGGAATGTTTAAATGCTTTTTGAATGGCACTGAAATTTTCGCTTCCGGTGGAACGGTGGGCTTCGTCTACAATAAAGACAATATTTTTTTCAGGTGCTTTGAAAGAGGCACGTTTAACCAAGGTATCCAGTTTCTGTACAGAGGTAATAATGATTTGACTACCTTTGCTGTGTAATTTGCGATTTAAATCCGTGGTGTTGTTGGTATCAAGTACAGTGCCTAAACTGTCTTCGGTCGCATCAGGATCATAAGCACGATAATTCTCATTGGTTTGAGTGGTTAATGCAATACGATCGACTAGAAACACGACTTTATCTACTTTTGGCGAGCGGCTTGCGAGCCAAGCGGTTTTAAAACTTGTGATGGTTTTGCCTGAGCCAGTGGTGTGCCAAATGTAGCCGAGTTTATTTAACGCTTGATCAAAATCTGCCCGTTTTAATTTATCCATTACACGGCGTGTGGCATAAACTTGATAAGGACGCATCACTTTTAGAGCTTGCTTGTTTGGAGTACCGTCTAAAATCATATAGTTAGTTGCCATTTGATGCGCCATAGGAATACTCAGCATAGAATCGGCAAATTCTTTCCATTTATAAACAGGTTTATTGTCCGATTGGCGTTGCCAGTTGAAGGCAAAATCTTTATTAAAACGCTCAGCGGTAGTATTTGCCATATATTTCACGTTATTAGGTGTGATAGCCACTAAGATTTGGAGTGTAGAAAAAATATCACTATATTGATTTTCTGCGATGTATTGATGCATTTGATTTAAGGCTTCATTAATATCCCGCGTTTCTTTTTTTTCTTCAATTTGAATAATTGGTAAGCCATTAATTAATAATGTCGTGTCAAAACAACGATTCTTTTTACCGGCAATGACAGCCGGACGTTCAATTTGATTCACAATTTGATATACCGTATCACCTGCGCCGATCTGTTTTTGGTCAAATACGGTTAAAAAAACATGTCGATCATCATCTAAATCAATCTCAATTTGTGATACCCCATTTGTGCCATAAAGAAACTGCCCTGCGGCATAAGGGGTGGATAGATTGGAGATCTTGCGTTTAACTTGCGCAAATTCCACCGCACTTAGAGGACGATTTAGGGTTTTTTGGTTAAGTTTTTCTAAAATTTGTTTGAAATTTCCCCATAAGTCTTCGGTTGTTTTTATATTAGGTTCATAATGCCAAAGTTTAGTGCGCACGATATAGTCTGCACTTGGTTCAGAAATCACATTTTCGGTAGCGGTGATCGTACCGGTACAAAGATATTCAATTAAGGCTTTTTCAAATTTTAATTCAGGCATTTTATTTGTCATTTTACGCTCGCTTTTTGTAATTGTGCCAATACAAGTTGTCTTTCAAGATGGGCAACTCGTTGTTTCAGATAGGTCAATTTTTGTTGTTTAAGGTAGATATTTCCTATAAGACGCTGTTTTGATAATGCTGGTAACTTGGGTAATTTGAGAGATTTGAGCTGTTTTGTTGTATATTTCAGCACTTGAGAGCCTTGTAAACCACAAGATAATTGTTTGTGAATACTCTGATTTTCGTTTAATAGATATACCAAATAACCTTGGTCAATCTGTGATTGTGGTATTAACTTGAGGTAATTTTGTGTATATAACAACTGATGATGCCACTCTCCGACTTGAGCGGCTTTCCCTGAAATTAAACTAAACACAACATCACCGGCAGAAAGGAGGCTAGTAATCCGATCAAAAGTTCTTACTTCTTTAGGTGAAATAGGATTATTTGATAGATATAGATCTTGTTCAAGATGGGCTTGGGAGTAAAAAGTATAAATGGGAGCATTTGTATCCATCGTTTCAGTTATGCGGAATTGGGCTTGACCGCCACAAATTTCCACTATATCGTTCAATTTCATTTGTAAATGTGCCTTGTTTAAATTACATGATGATAATTATAGGCGGAATTTGTATTATTGCAACATTATTTTGTAATTTTATTAAATTACGGTTTTTGTTATTTGTGAGAAGTAAATAATCGATTCATAGACTTGAATTTTCCAGAGTTCGCCGCCATATAAGCGTGCAAGTTTTTTCAAAGAAGGACAGAAGAATGACAACAATCGTCAGTGTGCGCCGTAACGGGCAAGTGGTGGTAGGAGGAGACGGACAAGTTTCTTTAGGCAATACCGTGATGAAAGGCAATGCAAGCAAGGTACGCCGTTTATACAATGGCAAGGTGTTAGCGGGTTTTGCGGGCGGAACGGCGGATGCTTTCACGCTGTTTGAATTATTTGAACGTAAGTTAGAAATGCACCAAGGGCATTTGTTGAAAAGTGCGGTGGAATTGGCGAAAGATTGGCGAACGGATCGGGCATTGCGTAAATTAGAGGCGATGTTGATTGTGGCGGATGAAAAAGAAAGCCTGATTATCACCGGAATCGGCGATGTGGTACAACCGGAAGAGGATCAAATTTTAGCCATTGGTTCCGGTGGCAATTACGCACTATCCGCTGCACGTGCATTAGTCGAAAACACGAATCTTTCTGCCCGTGAAATTGTCGAAAAATCATTAAAAATTGCAGGTGATATTTGTGTGTTCACCAACACCAATTTCACTATTGAAGAATTACCGAATTAAGGAAAATATTATGTCTGAAATGACTCCTCGAGAAATTGTTTCTGAATTAGATCAACACATTATTGGGCAGGCAGATGCTAAAAGAGCAGTCGCTATTGCACTTCGTAATCGTTGGCGCCGTATGCAACTTCAAGAACCGCTACGCCATGAAGTTACCCCTAAAAATATTCTGATGATTGGACCAACAGGGGTGGGGAAAACCGAAATTGCCCGCCGTTTGGCAAAATTAGCCAATGCCCCTTTCATTAAAGTGGAAGCCACCAAATTTACCGAAGTGGGTTATGTGGGAAAAGAAGTGGATTCCATTATTCGTGATTTAACGGATAGTGCAATGAAATTGGTTCGCCAGCAAGAAATTGCGAAAAATCGAGCGAAGGCAGAAGATGCCGCGGAAGAACGTATTCTTGATGCGTTATTACCACCGGCAAAAAATCAATGGGGCGAAGTCGAGAACCAAGATAGCAATAGTGGTACGCGTCAGGCATTCCGTAAAAAATTACGTGAAGGTCAGTTAGACGATAAAGAAATTGAGATTGATGTTTCAGCCGGTGTTTCTATGGGCGTGGAAATTATGGCACCGCCGGGCATGGAAGAAATGACAAACCAATTACAATCTATGTTTCAAAATCTCGGTAGTGAAAAAACCAAAAAGCGCAAAATGAAAATTAAAGATGCGTTGAAAACCTTGATTGATGATGAAGCGGCAAAATTGATTAATCCGGAAGAATTGAAACAAAAAGCTATTGAGGCAGTGGAGCAAAACGGTATCGTATTTATTGATGAGATTGATAAAATCTGCAAAAAAGGTGAATACAGCGGCGCGGATGTTTCCCGTGAAGGGGTACAACGTGATTTGCTCCCGTTGGTGGAAGGCTCAACGGTCAGCACCAAGCATGGTATGGTGAAAACGGATCATATTTTATTTATTGCATCCGGTGCGTTCCAAGTGGCGCGTCCTTCGGATTTAATCCCAGAATTACAAGGACGTTTGCCGATTCGTGTGGAACTTTCCGCCCTAAGTGCGGCTGATTTTGAGCGTATTTTAACGGAACCTAATGCATCGCTTACCGAGCAATATAAAGCCTTAATGGCAACGGAAGGGGTGGATATTGAATTTACTCAAGATGCGGTGAAAAAAATCGCCGAAGCAGCATTCCGTGTCAATGAAAAAACGGAAAATATCGGTGCCCGTCGTTTACATACGGTGATGGAGCGTTTGATGGATAAAATCTCCTTTAATGCGAGTGATATGAATGGTCAAACCGTGAATATTGATGAGGCCTATGTGGCGGACGCCTTGGGTGAAGTTGTCGAAAACGAAGATTTGAGCCGTTTTATTCTCTAATTAATTTTTAAGAGAAAAAGGTCTAGCAAACGCTAGACCTTTCTTTTTTAATTGAACGTATTACATTGGCTCGGGTTGCCTGTTTGTAGTCCTTTTCTAAACCAAGTTAGGCGTTGGGCGGAGGTGCCATGGGTAAAGCTATCCGGAACCACATAGCCTTGTCCGCGTTTTTGTAGGCGATCATCCCCCACCGCTTCCGCCGCATTAAAGGCTTTTTCTTCATCCCCTCGTTCAAATAAACCACTTTTCACCGCTTGATTTGCCCAAACGCCGGCAAAACAATCCGCTTGTAGTTCCAATTTTACTGAAAGTTGATTAGCCGTTTTGCGATCGGTACTTTGTTGTGCGCGGTGAACTTGTCCTAAGACGCCGAGTAAGTTTTGCACATGATGCCCTACCTCGTGAGCAATAACATAGGCAAATGCTGAATCACCGGCCGCGCCCAATTTATTTTTCATATCATTATAAAAAGAGAGATCGAGGTAAACTTTGTGATCATTCGGACAGTAAAAAGGCCCCATTGCCGATTGTCCCGTACCACAAGCAGTAGAGGTTGCGCCTCTGTATAGCACCATTACGGGTTCTTGATATTGATAACCCATTTGTTTGAAGTAATTTCCCCACACGGCTTCGGTATCCGCTAACACGACTTTTGATAAACCGGCAAGTTGCTGTTCTTCGTGGGTTTCTAATCGTTGGGAGGATTGACCTGAAAAATCAGGCGTACCGACCAAACCGGATAAATCAACGCCATAATAAGCTCCGACCAATAAAATAATAAATCCTAAAATACCGGCGCCTTTTCCTCCGCCAAAATTACCTCCGGAACCCCGTCTGTCTTCAATATTTGAACTCTCTCTTCTACCTTGCCAACGCATAATCGCCTCTTTACCTATGATTAAAAATGAGTGCATTCTACCAAAGTGCGGTCAGCTTTAAAGCCTTTTTGCTGAAAGATTTACAAGTATTTACGCAGTGTTTTATGGACTTCCTCATCATTTTTCAGTATCGTAAGGGGCGAAATTCACAACTGAAAAGGAGTAAAACATGGGCTTATTTGATTTTGTTGGCGATATTGGCAGAAAACTTTTTTCTAAAGAGGAAGAAGCATCGAAAGCGGTGACACAGCACATTGCAGAAGATAATCCCGGTGTAGAAAATCTTTCCGTTACCGTTGAAAATGGGGTGGCAAATATTCAAGGTGTCGCTTCTACTGCGGCAGCTTTGGAAAAAGCGGTGTTAATGGCGGGAAACATTCAAGGTATTACTTCCGTTACCAGCGATGCTACCATCAGTAGTGGTGAAACTTTAGCTTCTGACGATACTTTCTATGTGATTCAAAAAGGTGATACCCTTTGGAAAATTGCAGAAAAAACTTATGGTAACGGGGCAAAATACACCGCGATTGTTGAAGCCAATAAAGAGGTGATTAAAGACGCGGATAAAATTTTCCCAGGGCAAAAAATTCGCTTGCCGAAAGATTTATAAGAACTTAAAAGTGCGGTCAGTTTCCACCGCACTTTTTTATTGCTAAAAATTGTTGATAAATTCGTCAAAATGGGATGGATTTGAGGCGGTTTATTGACTTTCTATCGACTGGTTGATTTTATTTCGTTATAATTCGCCAGTTTTTTATCGCTATTATTTTTTAACAACGTGTTCGGTGAGAGTTTGGCCGAGCGCAAAAATAAATTGAGGTTACAAATGTCATTAAATATTGAAACAACCCAAGGTTTAGAGCGCCGTGTGGCTATCACCGTTCCTGCGGAAACTGTTGAAAAGGCAACACGTGAAGAATTTAAACGTGCGGCAAAAAATGTGCGTGTGGATGGATTCCGTAAAGGTAAAGTGCCTGCACACATTATTGAACAACGTTTTGGCGCATCAATTCGTCAAGATGTATTAAACGATTTATTACCACGCTATTTCTTTGATGCGGTGATTGCAGAGAAAATTAATATTGCAGGTCGTCCGACTTTTGCAATCGAAACCTTTGAACAAGGCAAAGATTTGGTATTTAACGCTACTTTTGAAGTGTATCCTGAAGTGCAATTACAAGGTTTAGAAAATATCAAAGTTGAAAAACCAACCGTTGAAATTAAAGATGCAGACATTGATAAAATGGTCGATGTGTTACGTAAACAGCAAGCAACTTGGGCGGAAAGCCAAGATGTGGCAAAAGTAGATGATCGTGTAACAATTGATTTTATCGGTTCTATTGATGGCGAAGAGTTTGAGGGCGGAAAAGCCTCCGATTTCGTTTTATTCATGGGACAAGGTCGTATGATCCCGGGCTTTGAAGAGGGTATCGTAGGTCATAAAGCTGGTGAGCAATTTGATATTGATGTGACTTTCCCGGCGGAATATCACGCGGAGAATTTGAAAGGTAAAGCGGCTAAATTCGCCATTACTCTGAAAAAAGTTGAAAACATTGTACTGCCTGAGTTAACCGATGAATTTGTGGCTAAATTTGGTCCTAATACCAAAACAGTTGAAGATTTACGCGCAGAAATCCGTAAAAATATGGAACGTGAATTGAAAAATGCCTTAGTTTCTCGCGTGAAACAACAAGTTATCAACGGTTTAATTGAACAAAATCCGATTGACGTACCGTCTTCCGCTGTTGAAGAAGAAATTAACGTGTTACGTAACCAAGCAGCGCAACGTTTTGGGGGAAATGCACAACAGGCCGCACAATTACCTCGTGAATTATTTGAAGCGGATGCAAAACGTCGTGTTCAAGTCGGTTTATTATTCTCAGAAGTGATCAAATCAAATGAATTGAAAGCAGATGAGGAACGTGCTAAAGCAATGGTTGCAGATATTGCTTCCGCGTATGAACAACCGGCTGAAGTGGTTGAATATTACAGCAAAAATGAAGAGTTAATGAATAATATTCGCAATGTTGTGTTAGAAGAACAAGCCGTTGATGCGGTTCTTGCAAAAGCACAAGTGACCGAAAAAGCATCTTCATTTGATGAAATTATGAATCCACAAGCTTAATTTTCATTGATTAAAAAGTGCGGTCGTTATTTTTAGAAGAACGGCCGCATTTTTATTTGTAGCGGTTTCAGGTAGAATATTCAGAATTTTTAGACATAATAATAGGTGAGAAAATGGCATTAGTTCCTATGGTCGTAGAACAAACTTCACGTGGAGAGCGTTCTTACGATATTTATTCCCGTTTATTAAAAGAGCGTGTGATTTTTTTAACAGGTGAAGTGGAAGATCGCATGGCAAATTTAATCGTTGCCCAGTTATTGTTTTTAGAGTCGGAAGATCCGACAAAGGACATCAATATTTATATTAATTCCCCGGGAGGCTCTGTAACTGCCGGAATGGCAATTTATGATACGATGCAATTTGTTAAATCAGATATACGTACACTTTGTATCGGTCAGGCGTGTTCTATGGGCGCTTTCTTATTAGCCGGAGGAACGGCCGGTAAACGGGCGGCTTTGCCGAATTCACGAGTGATGATTCATCAGCCTCTAGGTGGATATCGTGGTCAGGCATCGGATATTCAGATTCACGCACAAGAAATTTTGAAAATTAAACATACCTTAAATGATCGTCTAGCATTTCATACAGGACAAAGTATTGAACGAATTGAACGAGACACGGATCGTGATAATTTTATGTCTGCTGAGGAAGCCAAAGCCTATGGCTTAGTGGATGAGGTGTTGATTAAACGTTAAGGATTGAAGATGACAACAGAACATAAAGATTTACATTGCTCTTTTTGTGGCAAAGAAAAAAGCGAAGTTGATAAATTGATTGCCGGAACAGAGGGCTACATCTGTAACGAGTGCATTGAGCTCTGTCATTCAATGTTGGAAGACAATAATGAAGAGGGGAGCGAAAATGTGGTTGAAAATGAGATCAAGCTGCCGACACCTCATGAAATTCGTGCGCATTTAGACGATTATGTGATTGGTCAGGATTATGCGAAGAAAGTGCTTTCTGTGGCGGTGTATAATCACTATAAACGCTTACGCTCCAATCATGAAAATAATGAAGTAGAGTTAGGTAAAAGTAATATTTTACTGATTGGGCCGACAGGGAGTGGTAAAACACTGCTTGCGCAAACTTTGGCTCGTCAATTGAATGTGCCTTTTGCGATGGCTGATGCCACCACTTTGACCGAGGCGGGTTATGTTGGAGAGGATGTTGAAAATGTGCTCCAAAAACTGCTACAAAATTGTGATTACGATACTGAAAAAGCAGAGCAAGGTATCATTTATATTGATGAGATTGATAAAATTAGCCGTAAATCAGAAGGTGCGTCAATTACGCGTGATGTGTCGGGTGAAGGCGTACAGCAAGCGTTATTAAAACTGATTGAAGGAACGATAGCATCAGTACCTCCACAAGGGGGGCGTAAACATCCTCAACAAGAAATGTTGAAAGTGGATACGTCAAAGATTTTGTTTATTTGTGGTGGGGCATTTGCAGGATTAGACAAAATTATTTCTAAGCGTACTCAAACTGCAACAAGTATTGGTTTTGATGCAAAAGTGGAGAAAGAGGCAGAAGATCAAGTTTTGTCTGAATTATTCCGTCAAGTGGAGCCGGACGATTTAATGAAATTTGGATTAATTCCTGAATTTATTGGACGTTTACCGGTGATTGCCCCCCTAAGTGAATTAGATGAAGAGGCATTGGTACAAATTCTTACACAGCCTAAAAATGCATTAATCAAGCAGTTCCAAGCATTGTTTGGTTTAGAAAAGGTGGAATTAGAGTTTACCCCTGAAGCATTGAATGCTATGGCTAAAAAAGCACTTGAGCGTAAAACCGGTGCTCGAGGTTTACGTTCAATTGTTGAAACCTTATTACTTGATACGATGTATGATTTGCCTTCTATTGAGAACCTTGAAAAAGTGGTTGTTGATGAAGCTAGTGTGCTTGAAGATCAGGCACCGAAATTGGTTTATCATTCTTAAGGTTTATTTAAGTAAGAAAGTGCGGTTGATTTTTTCATTATTTTGATGTTCTTTATTTTTCAATAGGCAATCTAAAAAGAAAATGCTACAATCGCACGTTACTAATTCATTCTTAACCCCCTCTTTTTAAACGGATTCAATTATGGCAACTGAAATTGTTGATAAAAAGAAAAAAACAGAAGAGCCGATGGAAGATAAATCAAAAGGTCTAAACACATTGCTTTGGGTCTTAGTGGCTGTTTTCTTCGCCGCCGCGGCGATTGGTAATGTTTATTTCCAAAAAGTTTATTCAGCGCCCGTTCGGGTGATTGGTATGGCGATTGTGCTTGTCTTAGCATTTGTTTTTGCTGCGATCACGAATCAGGGTACAAAAGCGCGTCATTTCTTTAAAGAAGCAAAAAATGAAGCGCGTAAAGTGGTATGGCCGACTCGTTCAGAAACGCGTCAAACAACGTTAATTGTCATGGGGGTGACTGTCGTGGCCTCATTGTTTTTCTGGGCGACAGACTCTATCATCGTATCAATTATTAACTTCTTAACCGATTTGAGATTCTAAAATGACGGAAGAAACAACAGTATCAAAAAAACGTTGGTATGTACTACAAGCGTTTTCCGGTTTTGAAAGCCGTGTTGCATTGACTTTGCGTGAATATATTAAACAGCACCAAATGGAAGATCAGTTTGGTGAAGTATTAGTGCCTACTGAAGAAGTTGTGGAAAATGTTGCGGGCAAACGTCGCAAAAGTGAACGTAAATTCTTTCCTGGCTATGTGCTTGTTGAAATGGAAATGAATGATGATACGTGGCACTTAGTGAAAAGTGTCCCACGCGTAATGGGCTTTATTGGTGGAACGCCAGACAAACCCGCTCCGATCTCTAAACGTGAGGCAGATATTATTTTAAACCGCTTAGAGCAAACCGCGGATAAACCTCGCCACCGTAACGAATATCACCCAGGTGAGGAGGTTCGAGTTACTGAAGGACCATTTGCTGATTTCAATGGCACGGTAGAAGAAGTCGATTATGAAAAAGGTCGATTGAAAGTATCTGTTTCCATCTTTGGTCGTGCAACACCGGTTGAATTGGAATTTGGTCAAGTGGAAAAAACGCTCTAATCTCAATTTTTCCAATTATATTGAACTATAACCGCATTTTTATTCTTAAAGTGCGGTTGTTTTTTAGCAATTTTCCTATGTTTTTATTTGAATTGCTTGAAAAGCAATCGCCCTTTTTATATAATCCGCAACCTGTTTGTAAGCCGTTTATCGGCTTATATTTTTGTGTGGCACAGTATCTTTTATGAACAGTGTCGAAATCATCGGGGGAGCTATTTATAGCGCTATGACCCAATTAGAGGAAAACTAAAATGGCAAAAAAAGTCCAAGCCTACGTTAAGTTGCAAGTTGCAGCGGGTATGGCAAACCCATCACCACCGGTTGGTCCGGCATTAGGTCAACAGGGTGTAAACATTATGGAATTCTGTAAAGCATTTAATGCTCGTACTGAGAGCTTAGAAAAAGGTTTACCGATTCCTGTTGTTATCACTGTCTATGCTGACCGTTCATTTACCTTTATTACTAAAACTCCACCGGCTGCCGTATTATTGAAAAAAGCAGCAGGCATCAAATCTGGTTCTGGTAAGCCGAACAAAGATAAAGTGGGTAAAGTAACTTTAGATCAAATCCGTCAAATTGCTGAAACTAAAGCAGCAGATATGACTGGTGCGACTATTGAAACCAAAATGAAATCAATCGCTGGTACTGCTCGTTCTATGGGCTTAGTGGTGGAGGAATAATACGATGGCTAAATTGACTAAAAAGATGAAAGCAATCAAAGCTGGCGTAGATTCTACTAAAGCATATGAAATCAACGAAGCAATTGCGTTATTAAAACAATTCGCAACCGCTAAATTTGTTGAAAGCGTTGATGTTGCAGTAAACTTAGGTATTGATCCTCGTAAGTCTGATCAAAACGTGCGTGGTGCAACCGTGTTACCACATGGTACAGGTCGTGAAGTTCGCGTAGCTGTATTCACTCAAGGCGCAAACGCAGATGCGGCAAAAGCAGCGGGTGCTGACTTAGTGGGTATGGAAGATTTAGCAGAGCAAATCAAGAAAGGTGAAATGAACTTTGATGTGGTTATCGCTTCTCCTGATGCAATGCGTGTTGTAGGTCAATTAGGTCAAGTATTAGGTCCACGTGGTTTAATGCCAAACCCTAAAGTCGGTACTGTAACACCAAATGTTGCTGAAGCGGTAAAAAATGCGAAATCTGGTCAGATCCGTTATCGTAACGATAAAAACGGTATCATCCACACCACCATTGGTAAAGCAAACTTCTCTGAAGAACAATTAAAAGAAAACCTTCAAGCATTATTGGCAGCTTTAACAAAAGCAAAACCAAGCACAGCAAAAGGTATCTTCATTAAGAAAGTCAGCATCTCTACCACTATGGGTGCAGGTGTCGCAGTTGACCAAGCATCACTATAATTGTGACTAACACTCTGAAAAATTTAACCGCACTTTTATTGAAGTGCGGTTTTCTTTTGTCTATTTTTTATCAAAGTTCCAACTTGAATAGATAAATTGTAATTAAATAATAAAATATTCATTCTAAAAAATTCTTGTATTGCTCTAAACATCAGATAATCGGGATTTTCATCAGCTCATATGGGGTTAATGTTGAAAAGAATAAAAAAGTGCGGTTAAAATCCGTTAAGAATTTTAACCGCACTTTATTTATCATTCTATGAAACTATTTATTCAATTTCGCTTTGTAAGTCGGGTTCATTAGGTTTTCAACGGAAAGAATATCGTCTAATTGTTCCGCCGTTAATAATCCTTTCTCTAACACAACTTCACGTACACCTTTACCGGTTTCGGCACAGATTTTACCTACTAAGTCACCATTGTGGTGCCCGATGAATGGATTTAGGTAAGTTACGATACCGATTGAGTTGAATACATAGTTTTCACAAATTTCTTTGTTTACCGTTATGCCGTCCACGCATTTATCACGCAAGTTCACACAGGCATTGGTTAGTATGTCGATAGATTCAAACATGGCTTGACCAATTACTGGCTCCATCACATTCAATTGTAATTGACCGGCTTCAGATGCAAAGGTGACAGTGGTGTCATTGCCAATCACTTTAAAGCAGACTTGGTTGACTACTTCAGGGATCACCGGATTCACTTTAGCCGGCATAATAGAAGAGCCGGCTTGCAATTCCGGTAGATTGATTTCTTTTAAGCCCGCACGAGGACCGGAAGAAAGTAAACGTAAGTCATTGCATACTTTAGAAAGTTTCACGGCAGTACGTTTTAATGCACCGTGTACCATGACATAAGCACCACAATCGGAGGTGGCTTCAATGAGGTTTTCTGCTGGTATGCAAGGTAAGCCCGTTACGTTTGCCAAGTGCTTGACGACTAATTCGGTATAACCTTGTGGCGTATTTAATCCCGTTCCGATAGCCGTTGCTCCGAGATTCACTTCTAACAACAATTCTCCGGTTCGTTTTAAATTGCGTACTTCTTCCTCAAGCAATACGGCAAAGGCTTTAAATTCTTGCCCAACGGTCATTGGTACAGCATCTTGCAATTGAGTACGCCCCATTTTTAATACGTTACTAAACTCTTTTGCTTTATTTTCAAAACCTTCTTGTAAGTATTGAATTTTATCGACAAGTTTCAAAATACTGTTATAAACAGCGATACGGAATCCGGTTGGGTAGGCATCGTTAGTCGATTGGCTGGCATTGACGTGATCCATTGGGTTGATGATATGGTAATCACCTTTTTGGTGACCTATTTTTTCCAGTGCAAGATTTGCCACAACTTCATTGGTATTCATATTCACCGATGTCCCCGCTCCGCCTTGGTAAACATCCGATGGGAATTGATCTAAGCACTTTCCTGTTGTCAGAATTTCATCACAGGCCTCCACAATGGCTTTTGCAATGTTTGTTGGAATTGCACCTAATTCACCATTAGCGAGGGCCGTCGCTTTTTTAACCATCACCATCCCACGTACAAATTCCGGTACATCAGAAATAGTGATATTTGAAATATTAAAATTTTCAACCGCTCTTAGTGTATGAATGCCCCAGTAAGCCTCTGCAGGGACTTCGCGTTCACCAAGTAAATCGACCTCTGTTCTAAATTGAGCCATGTTAATCCACCTATATTGGTTAGTTAATTTGTGCTCATTATAGGAATTTCTGCAATAAAAAGATTGATAAAGATCACATTTTTAAAATGTGGTATCACGACATATTTTCATTTTTCGCATTAGTTTTTTTAGGGCAAATTTTTTTATTTTCCCCTTGAAAGGACGATTTTGCACCCTATTATAGTAAACGCATTTCAAACTTTAGAAGGAAATTAACAATGAATATTCGTCCATTACATGATCGTGTCATTATCAAACGTGAAGAAGTGGAAACCTTATCCGCAGGCGGTATTGTGTTAACCGGTTCTGCTGCAACAAAATCGACTCGTGCAAAAGTGTTGGCGGTGGGGAAAGGTCGCATTTTAGAGAATGGTACCGTTCAGCCTTTAGATGTAAAAGTAGGTGACACTATCATTTTCAATGAGGGTTATGGTGCAAAAAGTGAAAAAATCGATGGGGAAGAAGTCTTAATCATTTCTGAAAGTGATATTTTAGCGATTGTCGAATAATTTAGTGTAGGGTGGGAATCTCACCTAAGATGCATTTAATCGGATGTATAAATAATAAAAGGAAAGAAGAAAATGGCAGCAAAAGACGTAAAATTTGGTAATGATGCTCGTGCAAAAATGTTGAAAGGCGTGAATGTGTTAGCGGACGCAGTAAAAGTCACTCTTGGGCCGAAAGGGCGTAATGTGATTTTAGATAAATCATTTGGCGCGCCAACTATCACTAAAGACGGTGTATCTGTCGCACGTGAGATTGAATTAGAAGATAAATTTGAAAATATGGGCGCACAAATGGTGAAAGAGGTTGCCTCTAAAGCTAATGATGCGGCCGGTGATGGTACAACGACTGCGACGGTTCTTGCACAAGCGATTGTTAGCGAAGGATTAAAAGCCGTGGCTGCGGGTATGAACCCAATGGATTTAAAGCGTGGTATTGATAAAGCGGTAAGTGCGGTCGTTTCTGAGCTTAAAACCCTTTCTAAACCTTGCGAAACTTCAAAAGAAATTGAACAAGTGGGGACGATTTCTGCAAATTCAGATAGCGTAGTGGGTCAATTGATTGCTCAGGCGATGGAAAAAGTGGGGAAAGAAGGTGTCATCACGGTAGAAGATGGTACCGGTCTTGAAGATGAATTAGCGGTTGTGGAAGGTATGCAATTCGATCGCGGTTATCTCTCTCCATATTTCATTAACAAACCGGAAACCGCAACCGTTGAATTGGATAATCCATATATCTTGTTAGTGGATAAAAAAATTGCCAATATTCGCGAATTACTACCTGTATTAGAAGCGGTGGCGAAAGCGGGTAAACCATTACTAATTATTGCTGAAGATGTGGAGGGTGAAGCCCTTGCGACTTTAGTGGTGAACACGATGCGTGGTATTGTGAAAGTGGCTGCGGTGAAAGCGCCGGGCTTTGGTGATCGTCGTAAAGCCATGTTGCAAGATATTGCAATCTTAACTGCTGGTACAGTGATTTCTGAAGAAATTGGTATGGAGCTTGAAAAAGCGACATTAGAAGATCTTGGTCAAGCAAAACGTGTGGTGATTAACAAAGATAACACGACTATCATTGATGGGGTGGGTGAGCAAGCTCAAATTAATGGTCGAGTAGCTCAAATTCGTCAGCAAATTGAAGAATCTACCTCTGATTATGACAAAGAAAAACTTCAAGAGCGTGTAGCGAAATTAGCAGGTGGTGTTGCGGTGATCAAAGTTGGTGCGGCAACAGAAGTGGAAATGAAAGAGAAAAAAGACCGTGTAGATGATGCATTACACGCAACCCGTGCAGCAGTGGAAGAAGGTATCGTTGCCGGTGGTGGCGTAGCCTTGGTGCGTGCAGCCTCTAAAGTGGCAGCAAGCCTACAAGGTGATAATGAAGAGCAAAATGTGGGAATCAAACTTGCATTGCGTGCGATGGAAGCGCCTTTACGTCAAATTGTCACCAATGCCGGAGAAGAAGCCTCTGTTGTGGCTAGTGCAGTGAAAGCAGGAGAAGGTAACTTCGGTTATAACGCAAGCACTGAACAATATGGTGATATGTTGGAAATGGGTATTCTAGATCCAACAAAAGTTACCCGCTCAGCATTACAATTCGCGGCATCGGTAGCCGGCTTAATGATTACCACTGAGTGTATGGTTACTGAGCTTCCAAAAGAAGAAAAAGCAGATTTAGGTGCCGGAATGGGTGGTATGGGAGGCATGGGCGGAATGATGTAATTTTTCCTCCTATGACAAGATAGAAAGGGCGGTCGTTTTTCCATTGGAAAAGCGATCGCTTTTTTATTGATAAAGGTTTACACTGAAAAGCCTTTTTACTAAGGAAATAAATAATGACGATTTCTCAAACCGAACTTAATCAGCAACTCAAATCCAACGGCATAGGTATTAACGCAACAGAACTTCACGGTTTCTTAAGTGGCTTAATTTGTGGTGGTATCAAAGACCAAAGTTGGCAACCGCTAGTTTACCAATTTACCAACGAGAATCATGCTTATCCGACTATACTTTTGGAAACGGTGACTAAACTTTATCAAATAATTTCTAAAACATTGGCGGATGTTGAAAGCTTTTCTTTTGAGTTAGGGCTAGTGGAACATGATAATGTATTTGCACGTGCAGATAGTTTATCTGAATGGGCAAATCATTTTTTACTTGGCTTAGGATTAGCACAACCGTATTTGGATCGAGAAAAAGGTGAAATTGCCGAGGCTGTAGATGATTTACATGATATTTGCCAACTGGGGTATGATGAAGATGACGATGAAGAAGAAATGGCCGAAGCGCTTGAGGAGATCGTTGAATATGTTCGGACGATTGCGACCTTGTTTTATACTCAATTTAATCAATCGTCAGCAGTAGGAAAACAACTATTACACTAAAATAACATCTTTACTCCCTTAAACGGCTCATATAAAGGATAAAAAAATGGATCTAGCGTATATGGCAGAATTGCCACAAGAAGAATTTGTAGAACGCCGTCAAAAAGTGCTGGCGAAAATGCAGACTAATTCAGCGTTGTTACTGTTTTCTGAAATTGAAAAACGTCGTAATAATGATTGTACTTTTCCGTTTCGCCAAGATAGTTACTTTTGGTATTTAACCGGTTTTAATGAACCGAATGCCGCCTTACTATTGGTGAAGACCGAACAATTTGAAAAAACAATCATTCTTCTTAGACCGCGAGATCCTTTACTTGAAACTTGGAACGGCCGTCGTTTAGGCGTAGAATGGGCCCCTGAAAAACTCAATATAAATGAGGCATATTCTATTGATGATTTTAATGTCGTTTTTCCTAAAATTACTGAAAATCTGACCGCACTTTACTATGCGCCGGAGCTTCATTTGTGGGGAGACAAATTACTGTCAGAAAGTGCGGTTAATTTTGCTGAAATTTTAGATTGGCGTCCTATCATTAGTGAAATGCGCTTGATTAAATCCCCTAATGAAATTCGATTAATGCAACAAGCCGGACAAATTACTGCATTAGCGCATATCAAAGCAATGCAAGAAACCCGCCCTAATCGCTTTGAGTATGAAATTGAAAGTGAAATTTTGCATGAATTTAATCGTCATGGGGCACGTTTTGCTTCTTATAATTCCATTGTCGCTGGGGGGGATAATGCCTGTATTTTGCATTACACAGAAAATGATCAACCACTGAAAGAGGGTGATTTAGTTTTAATTGATGCAGGATGTGAGTTTGCGATGTATGCAGGTGATATCACCCGTACGTTTCCTGTAAATGGCAAATTTACTCAAGCTCAGCGTGAGATTTATGACTTAGTACTGAAAGCGCAAAAACGTGCGATAGAATTATTGGTACCGGGTAATTCAATTAAAAGTGTGAATGATGAAGTGATCCGTATTAAAGTACAAGGATTAGTCGACTTAGGCATATTACAGGGAAATGTCGAGTCGTTGATAGAACAAAAAGCCTATCGCCAATTTTATATGCACGGGTTAGGGCATTGGCTGGGCTTAGATGTGCACGATGTGGGGGAATATGGCGAAGAACGTTGCCGAACCCTAGAAGTCGGTATGGTGCTCACCGTTGAGCCGGGGTTGTATATCTCCGAAGACGCGAAGGTGCCGGAGCAATATAGAGGTATTGGCGTGCGTATTGAAGATAATTTACTTATAACGGAATATGGCAATAAAATCTTAACAGCAGCCGTACCAAAAGAGATTGATGCTATTGAAAATCTAATGCAAAAAAATGAACAATTTCTCAAAATGTGATCGAGAGCAAGTTTTTTTGAGAATTGAAGTGCTACTATGATGTGGAAAGATAGTTCCAATCAGATAAGGAGTCGATTATGTATAAGCATATTTTAGTTGCAGTGGATCTTTCCGATGAAAGTGCTTTCTTACTAAAAAAAGCGGTTGGCATTGCCAAGCGCCATGAGGCTAAACTTTCAATTATCCATGTAGATGTGAATTTTTCGGATCTTTATACCGGATTGGTTGATGTCAATATGTCATCTATGCAAGATCGAATTTCAAGTGAAACTCAAAAGGCATTATTAAGCCTCGCAGAAAATGCAAGTTATCCGGTTCAGGAAAAATTGAGTGGTAGTGGTGATTTACGTCAGGTACTGACGGATGCGATTGAGCAGTATGATATTGATTTATTGGTAACGGGTCATCATCAAGATTTTTGGAGTAAATTAATGTCATCAACACGTCAAGTGATGAATACGGTTAAGATTGATATGTTAGTTGTTCCGCTTCGTGATGAATAATAGTATTTATTTGTTAACAGTCTGAAATAAATTTTAACCGCACTTCTTCAGATTGAATGATGAAGTGCGGTTTTATTTTTAAGTTTCAGTGAGTATTTTATGCAAGTATGTTTTATAAAAAGTAATAGGTCGTTTAAATAATAAACAAAGATGGATAATTACTATTAAAAAGCCTTTCTCTAAACTCAAAAAGTATGCAAGAATAATGTGTTTCAGTTTTTAACTTTAAATTATTTGTAACGACAGGTTTGTGATGAAAACAACAGCGGAAATTAGACAATCGTTCCTTGATTTTTTCCATAGTAAGGGACATCAGGTGGTGGCGAGTAGTTCACTTGTTCCTGAAAATGATCCGACATTGCTTTTTACCAATGCTGGAATGAACCAATTTAAAGATGTATTCCTTGGTTTAGATAAACGCCCTTACTCGCGAGCAACAACAGCGCAACGTTGCGTTCGAGCAGGTGGAAAACACAATGACTTAGAAAATGTGGGTTATACCGCACGCCATCATACTTTCTTTGAAATGTTGGGTAATTTCAGTTTCGGGGATTATTTCAAGCATGATGCTATTAATTTTGCATGGGAGTTTTTAACTTCTCCTCAGTGGCTCGGTTTACCTAAAGAAAAATTGTGGGTTACCGTATATGAAACGGATAATGAAGCCTATGATATTTGGAATAAAGAAATTGGTGTGCCGGTAGAGCGTATTATCCGAATTGGTGATAATAAAGGGGCACCTTATGCATCTGACAATTTCTGGGCAATGGGAGATACCGGTCCTTGTGGACCATGCACTGAAATTTTCTACGATCATGGTGAGCATATTTGGGGGGGGCCTCCAGGTTCGCCTGAAGAAGATGGCGATCGTTATATTGAGATTTGGAATGTTGTTTTCATGCAATATAATCGCTTGGCAGACGGTACCATGGAGAAATTGCCTCGTCCATCTGTAGATACCGGTATGGGGTTAGAACGTATTTCTGCCGTATTGCAACATGTGAATTCAAATTATGATATTGATATTTTTAAAGCATTAATTGCAAAGGCAGCTGAAATTGTCGGAACAACAGATTTAAGTAATAAATCCTTACGTGTTATTGCCGATCATATTCGCTCTTGTGCTTACTTAATTGCAGACGGAGTAATTCCATCAAATGAAGGTCGTGGCTATGTATTGCGCCGTATTATTCGTCGTGCGGTACGTCATGGTCATTTACTGGGTGCAAAAGAAGCATTTTTCTATAAACTGGTGCCGACTTTGATTGACGTAATGGCAGAAGCCGGTCGAGATGTTAAAGAAAAACAGGCGAATGTTGAAAAATTATTGCGCTTAGAAGAAGAACAGTTTGCTCGTACATTAGAGCGAGGTTTAAGCCTGTTGGATGAGGCGCTTGCAGAAGTTAATAACGGCGTGCTTTCCGGTGAAGTTGCTTTCAAACTTTATGATACCTACGGTTTCCCATTGGATCTTACTGCTGATGTTTGTCGTGAACGTAATATTGCTATTGATGAAGAAGGTTTTGAGAGAGAAATGGAAGTACAACGCTCTCGAGCGCAAGCGGCAAGTCAATTTGGGGTAGATTACAACAATGTTATTCGTGTTGAAGGTGAAACCAAATTTGAAGGCTATACGGAATCGGAATCCTTAGCAAAAATTACCGCACTTTTCTATGAGGGGCAATTGGTAGAACAAATTTCCGCTGGGCAAAGTGCGGTTGTGATACTAGAAAACACACCATTCTATGCTGAATCGGGTGGTCAAATTGGTGATAGTGGTCATTTACTGGCACAAGGTATCACCTTTAACGTAAAAGATACACAAAAATATGGTCAGGTATTTGGTCATATTGGTGAGCTGGAACAAGGTACACTCACGGTTGGTCAAATAGTAAATGCAGTGGTTGATATTGAGCGTCGTCATCAAACCTCTCTTAATCATTCTGCAACACATTTATTACATGCTGCACTACGCAAATTGCTCGGTACCCACGTTGTCCAAAAAGGGTCTCTGGTTTCAGAAAAAGCATTACGTTTTGATTTTTCACACCCAGAAGCAATCAGCAAAGATCAGATTGCGGAAATAGAGCGTCTTGTAAACCAAAAAATACGTCAAAATTTCCTGATTCAAACGGATATTATGGAGATTGAAGCCGCAAAAGCGAAAGGCGCAATGGCATTATTTGGTGAGAAGTATGCAGAGCAGGTTCGTGTCTTAACAATGGGAGATTTCTCCATTGAACTATGTGGGGGAATTCATGCAAAACGAACCGGTGATATCGGTTTATTTAAAATTACCTCTGAAACTGCTGTTGCTGCGGGTATTCGCCGTATTGAAGCGGTAACCGGTGAAAATGCCATAAATTGGATTTTAGACCAACAATGTATTTTGAACCAAAGTGCAGAATTATTGAAGTCAGATGTTAATACCCTTGCGGATAAAATTCAACAGCTTCAGGATAAATCGAAGAAAGCTGAGAAAGAACTGCAAAGTCTGAAAGAGAAGGCTGCTATGAAAGCGGGTTCGGATTTAGTAAAAAGTGCGGTCAAAATTAACGATGTTTCAGTGATTATACATCAATTAGATGGTATTGAAACAAAATCGCTACGTGTCATGGTTGATGACCTCAAAAATCAACTTGGCTCAGGTGTTATTGTATTTGCATCTGTTTTAGATGAAAAAGTTAACCTCGTCGTTGGCGTGACAAGCGATTTAACCACTAAAGTTAAAGCTGGTAAGCTTGTGAATTTTATGGCTCAACAGGTTGGTGGTAAAGGCGGTGGTCGCCCGGATATGGCAATGGCAGGCGGCTCCCAACCGGAAAATGTGGCACAAGCATTAGTGGTGGCACAGAACTGGTTAAACGAAAATCTGTAGTACAAGCCTTGGTTGGTGGGATTGCCAACCTTTCCTTGATTGATAGGGATATCTAATAAATGCAAACTAAGGAGATAAAAGATGTTAATCTTAACTCGTAAAGTTGGCGAAAGTGTACTTATTGGAGATGATATTTCTATCACGGTTTTGAGTGTACGTGGAAACCAAGTAAAGCTCGGTGTTCAAGCGCCTAAAGAAGTATCAGTTCACCGAGAAGAAATTTACCAACGAATTAAGCAGACGCAAGATGAATCTTCAAATAATTCACCTTGATGATTCAAAAATTTAACGGATTTGTAAAGTATGAAAGCGATTATTCCTGTTGCCGGTTTAGGCACACGTATGTTACCTGCTACGAAGGCGATTCCAAAAGAAATGCTCACGTTGGTAGATAAACCACTGATTCAATACGTGGTAAATGAATGTGTAGCTGCAGGCATTAAAGAAATTGTGCTTGTGACCCATTCATCAAAGAATGCTATAGAAAACCACTTTGATACCTCTTTTGAGCTTGAGACGATGTTAGAAAAGCGTGTTAAACGTCAGCTTCTCGAAGAAGTGCGTTCTATTTGTCCAAAAGATGTGACGATTATGCACGTTCGTCAAGGTAATGCGAAGGGGTTGGGACATGCAGTGCTATGTGGGCGTCCAATTGTGGGAAATGAACCTTTTGCTGTGGTCTTACCCGATGTATTACTTGCTGATTTTAGTGCGGATCAATCCAAAGAGAATTTATCAGCCATGATCAAGCGTTTCAATGAAACTCAAGCAAGCCAAATAATGGTTGCTCCTGTCGCTCAAGAGGACGTGAGTAACTATGGTGTAGCTGATTGTGGTGGTATGGCTTTACATGGCGGTGAAAGTATTAAAATTAATAACATCGTTGAAAAGCCTTCAGTTGAGAATGCACCATCAAACCTTGCAGTTGTTGGGCGTTATGTTTTTTCTGCAGCCATTTGGGATTTATTGGAAAGAACTCCTATAGGGGTTGGTGATGAAATTCAATTAACTGATGCGATTGATATGCTCATTGAAAAAGAAACTGTAGAGGCTTTCCATATGACTGGTGATACTTTCGATTGTGGTGACAAAATTGGCTATATGCAAGCATTTGTTGAATACGGTATTCGTCATAATAAATTAGGTGAAGATTTTAAGGTATTTATTAAAAACCTTGCGAAAAGGTTGTAGATTGAGGAGGGGAGTAAGTCCTCCTTTTGATACAGGATGGTTTGTTACACCATATTAAATAATATAAACCCCATTTATTATAATGGGGTTTATCGTACTGAAAATGAATATCATATTGTGTTAGTACTGGCTAAATATAATTTGAAAGGTAGACTCATTTATTTTTACGTTTTGCTCGGGGGTGAGCTTGGTCGTAAGCTTCGGTGAGATGCTGGAAGTTAAGGTGGGTGTAAATTTGTGTAGTGGAAAGATTGCTATGTCCCAACAGCTCTTGTACCGCTCGAAGATCTGAGCTTGCTTCCAACATATGTGTGGCAAAAGAATGGCGGAGCTTATGTGGGGTTAAATGGCTGTTTAACCCTTGACGGATTCCCCAAGTTTCCAAACGTTTCTGAATAGAGCGATGAGAAATACGGTTTCCCAGTTGGCTCACAAACAGCGCATCATCTTTTGGATTAAATAGTAACCGCACTTTGAGCCATTCTTGGATAGCATGAGAGGCGTAGCGACCAAAAGGCACGATACGCTCTTTGTTGCCCTTCCCAAGTACTCTAACTTCACGGGTACGAGTATTAATACTCGTTAAGTTTAACCCTTGTAGTTCAGACAGGCGTAAGCCAGAGCTATACATTAATTCTAAAATAGCGCGATCACGAATATCAATAGGCTCTTTGCTATCGTTGGCAAGTAGCTGCTGAATTTGTTCTCCGTCAATGTTTTTAGGTAAATGTTTTCCCTGTCTAGGGGGAGAGATTCCTATAGCAGGGTTTGCTTTTAATTGCCCTTGTTGAACTAAATATCCGAGAAACATTCTTAGGGCGGATAAACGTAGAGCCAGACTTTTTTCTTTCAACCCTTCTTTTTTACTTTGCGCCAAAATAAAACGTACTACACTCGGTGTGATATGTTCCCATTGATTTATGTCTTGCTTGTTAAGCAATGTGACGATAGTCTCTAGTTGGTGTTTGTAATTAGAGAGAGTATGAGGGCTGACCTGACGTTCAATACGTAAATAATCCCAGTAAGATTGTAATTCGGTATACATCATAAACTCAGCTCAAATAGGCTTTTCTTTGGGTTTAATTTAAAGCCTTCGTATTCAAGTAACTCATGCTGTGCTGGCTCTAATTCAGTGACTAAGCGATTTGATTGAGTATAAAGTACAAATTCTTTGGCTTTGGAAATTAATGCGGTATAAATCTCGGTTTTCTGAGTATTATCAATGACATAAATATCAGTGAGTTGCCAGTAACGTTGTAGTTGGAGTGATGATAGGCGAGGATAAAGTTGAATAAATCCAACGGCTTTATCTTGTGAATTAATGGCAATAAAAAAGAGGCTTTCATTAAAGCGAATGCGATTAGTGAGGAAGGTTAAACTGCGGTCAGGATTTTCTGTCATTCCATTACTAAGACGGTAATGTTCAAAAAGAGGCAAAAGCACCTCAATATTCCACTGCTCGGCCTTGAAAATCTTCATATTAATAAAATTGGCTATTTTTTATTTGAACTATACAGTGAATTGTAGCTTTTTCACGTTGAAGAATCACGCACTCAGGAAAAAATTTTTAAGATTTGTGATTTTGAACAAAGAATCAAGGTGAAAATTTGGTATAGTAAGCAAGTCTATTAACTAATATGGAGAAATAAAAATGGCACGTCGTCCTTTAGTCATGGGTAACTGGAAATTGAATGGTGACAAAAGCTTTACTAAGGAATTGATTGAAAATTTAAAATCAGAGCTAGCAGGTGTGAACGGTTGTGATGTTGCAATTGCCCCTCCAGTAATGTATTTAGCGGAAGCTGAAACCTCTCTAATTGGTAGCCAAATTTTACTTGGTGCACAAAATGTCGATGTGAATGTGAAAGGCGCATTTACTGGTGATATTTCAACGGAAATGTTAAAAGATTTTGGCGCAAAATATATTATTATTGGTCATTCTGAGCGTCGCACTTATCACAAAGAAAGCGACGAGTTTATTGCGAAAAAATTTGCCGCATTAAAAGAAGCTGGTTTAGTCCCTGTATTATGTATTGGTGAATCAGAAGCTGAAAATGAAGCAGGTAAAACTGAAGAAGTGTGTGCTCGTCAAATTGATTCCGTCATTAATGCATTAGGCGTGGAAGCGTTTAATGGTGCGGTGATTGCTTATGAACCAATTTGGGCAATCGGTACTGGCAAGTCGGCTACTCCTGAACAGGCACAATCTGTTCATGCCTTTATTCGCGGTCATATTGCTACCAAATCTCAAGCGGTGGCTGATCAAGTGATCATTCAATATGGTGGCTCTGTAAATGATGCGAACGCAGCGGAATTATTTACCCAGCCAGATATTGATGGTGCATTAGTAGGTGGTGCATCACTTAAGGCACCGGCATTTGCGGTGATCGTAAAAGCGGCTGAGGCAGCGAAAAATTAGTTTTTATCATTAAATCATTATTATGTAGCAAACTCACAAAGAGGAAAATATGGAGCTACTGTGTAGCTATCCCTACTTGGTAAATAAGTTTGTGCGATTGTTACGTTAGAAATAACAACCCGTACGTAAAACGTGCGGGTTTAGGCTTTCCTCAAGGGGTTGCGAAATTGAATGCAGTCCTTGATTATATTCTTCGTTGGTAGATTATCTTGAATCGTATCCTCTTTTTCTTGATTCCTTATATATTCCTCTATCATCTTTTACTTAAGCTAGCTGTGCTCATAACCAGCAGTGCTCACTAAAATTCTTTTGTCCAAAAGTGACGATTTCTTTTAAGTTAGCCATGTCTTTCGAATATTATTAGTGCTGATTTATCTTTTAGACAGCATATAAAACCTGAGACTGATAGTTAGGGAGGCTTTAATAGTGGGATATGGTCGAGATTGAGTGAGTCTGCACAATTAAAAAGCCAATAGCTCAAGCTATTGGCCTTATTCTTATATCTTGTGAATTAAGCGATAACCGCTTTTTCAACAACGCGAACTAATGTCCAAGATTTGGTTTTTGATAGAGGGCGACATTCGCGAATCTCTACAGTATCACCAACTTTGGCTTCATTGTTTTCATCGTGTACATGTAATTTTGTTGTACGACGGATAAATTTACCGTATAACGGGTGTTTTACCTTACGTTCAATCGCAACAACGAAAGATTTTTCCATTTTGTCGCTAACAACTTTACCTTGTACGCTACGAATTTTATCAGTCATTACTCACCCGCCTTTTCGGTTAATACAGTTTTTACACGTGCAATATCACGACGCACTTGTTTAGCCTGATGGGTTTGTTGAAGCTGACCGGTGGCTGTTTGCATACGCAATTTGAATTGTTCACCTAGAAGGTTTAATAATTCAGCATTCAGCTCTTCAACACTTTTTGTACGTAAATCTTGAGCTTTCATTACATCACCGTCTTAGTTACGAAGGTAGTCTTAACCGGCAATTTCGCCGCAGCTAATGCAAATGCATTTCTTGCCACTTCTTCAGACACACCATCCATTTCATAAAGCACTTTACCCGGTTGGATCAAGGCTACCCAGTATTCAACGTTACCTTTACCTTTACCCATACGGACTTCTAATGGTTTTTCAGTAATTGGTTTATCTGGGAATACTCGAATCCAGATTTTACCTTGACGTTTTACCGCACGAGACATCGCACGACGCGCTGCTTCGATTTGACGAGCGGTTAAACGACAACGACCAACAGCTTTTAAACCGTAAGTACCGAAGCTCACTTCAGTACCATTTGCGATACCACGGTTGCGGCCTTTGTGAACTTTACGGAATTTTGTACGTTTTGGTTGCAACATTTAGCGTTTCTCCTTACTTACGACCTTTACCGCGCGGCGCTCTTTTAGGCTTGTCGGCAGGTTGTTGTTCTGATTGCGCAACGGCAGCCATTCCACCAAGAATTTCACCTTTGAAGATCCACACTTTTACGCCGATTACGCCGTAAGTTGTGTGTGCTTCTGCAGTGTTATAATCGATGTCTGCACGAAGAGTATGGAGAGGTACACGACCTTCACGATACCATTCTGAACGTGCAATTTCTGCACCACCTAAACGACCGCTAACCTCAACTTTGATACCTTTCGCACCTAAACGCATTGCGCTTTGTACCGCACGTTTCATTGCACGGCGGAACATTACACGACGTTCTAATTGAGAAGCGATGCTTTCTGCAACTAATTTCGCATCTAATTCAGGTTTTTTCACTTCAGCGATGTTAATTTGAGCCGGAACGCCAGCAATTTTAGAGACTGCGTTACGTAATTTTTCAACATCTTCGCCTTTTTTACCGATTACGATACCAGGACGAGCTGTGTGAATAGTGACACGAATACTTTTAGCCGGACGCTCAATAGTAATACGTGAAACTGAAGCATTTGCTAATTCTTTATTTAAGAATTGACGTACTTTGAAATCGCCTTCAAGATTGTCAGCGAAGTCTTTTGTATTCGCGAACCAAGTAGAGCTCCAAGGTTTTACAATACCTAGGCGAATACCATGTGGATGTACTTTTTGACCCATTGCTATTCTCCTACTGATTAACGATCTGACACAACCACAGTGATGTGGCTAGTACGTTTTAAAATACGATCTGCACGACCTTTAGCACGTGGCATAACACGTTTCATGCTAGGACCTTCATCTACGAAGATTTTAGCAACTTTAAGATCATCAATATCTGCACCATCATTGTGCTCTGCGTTTGCAATAGCTGACTCTAAAACTTTCTTCACTAAAGACGCAGCTTTTTTGTTTGTGAAAGTTAAGATTTCTAATGCTTGCGCAACTTTTTTACCACGAATTAAATCGGCAACTAAGCGAGCTTTTTGGGCAGAAGTGCGAGCGTAACGATGTTTTGCGATAGTTTCCATCTCTTTACCTCTTATTTCTTAGCTTTCTTATCTGCCGCGTGACCGCGGTATGTACGAGTCGGTGCAAATTCACCTAATTTATGACCGATCATTTCATCAGATACATAAACTGGAACGTGCTGACGACCATTATGGACTGCGATGGTCAATCCGATCATTGATGGAATGATCATTGAACGACGGGACCAAGTTTTGATTGGTTTTTTATCCCCGCTTTCCACCGCCTTCTCTACCTTCTTCAACAAGTGTAGGTCAAGGAAAGGACCTTTCTTGAGAGAACGTGGCATGGCTAATCCTCTTTAATTTAATCTATTATTTGCCACGACGACGTACGATATATTTATCAGTACGTTTGTTGTGACGAGTTTTCTTACCTTTGGTTTGAACGCCCCATGGAGTAACAGGGTGTTTACCAAAGTTACGGCCTTCACCACCACCGTGTGGGTGGTCAACTGGGTTCATTGCAGTACCACGAACTGTCGGGCGAATACCTCTCCAACGGTTAGCACCGGCTTTACCCAATACGCGAAGCATATGTTCTGAGTTACCAACTTCACCAATTGTAGCAACACATTCCGCTAATACTTTACGCATTTCGCCTGAGCGTAAACGTAAAGTCACATAGTTTCCTTCACGTGCGATAATTTGTACATACGCACCAGCAGAACGAGCAATTTGACCACCTTTACCAGGTTTTAATTCAACGTTATGTACAGTTGAACCTACAGGGATATTACGCATTGGTAACGCATTACCCACTTTAATCGGTGAATTTACACCGGCTTGGATTTGATCGCCTACTGACAAGCCTTTCGGTGCTAAAATATAACGACGTTCACCGTCTTTATAAAGCACTAAAGCGATGTTAGCGGAGCGGTTTGGATCATATTCTAAGCGCTCAACAACCGCTGGGATATCTAACTTGTTACGTTTGAAATCGATTAAACGGTAGTGTTGTTTATGACCGCCACCAATGTGACGAGTTGTAATACGACCATAGTTGTTACGACCACCGGTTTTAGATTTAGTATCTAGTAATGGTGCGTAAGGTTTACCCTTGTGTAATTCAGGGTTCACGATTTTAACAACGTGACGACGACCAGCGGAGGTCGGCTTACATTTTACGATAGCCATTCTCTATTTTCCTCCGATTACTCTGCACTGTCCACGAAGTCCAAATTTTGGCCTTCAGCTAAAGTTACATAAGCTTTTTTCCAGTCGCTGCGACGACCCATTTTAGTACCACGGCGTTTAGTTTTACCTTTAACAACCACAGTACGAACAGAATCTACTTTTACCTCAAATAATTGAGCAACAGCAGCAGCAATTTCAGCTTTGTTCGCATCTAAAGCAACTTTAAGTACAACAGTGTTAGATTTTTCAGCATTGTTAGTTGCTTTTTCAGAGATATGCGGTGCACGAAGCACGCTCAGCAAACGTTCTTGACTCATGCTAAAATCTCCTCAATTTGTTTCACAGCATCAACAGTAACAATCACTTTATCAAAAGCAATTAAGCTTACCGGATCGATACCTTGTACATCACGTACGTCAACTTTATATAAGTTACGTGCGGCTAAGAATAGATTTTCATCTAAACTCGCTGTGATAATTAACGCATCTTCAACTGCTAAATCTTTTAATTTTTGTACTAAAACTTTAGTTTTTGGTGCATCAATTTCAAATTTCTCAACAACCATTAAACGGTCTTGACGAACTAATTCAGAAAGAATGCTTTTAATTGCACCACGGTACATTTTTTTGTTCACTTTTTGGCTGTGATCTTGTGGTTTTGCCGCAAAGGTTGTACCACCAGAACGCCAAATTGGAGATTTAATATCACCAACACGAGCACGACCTGTACCTTTTTGACGCCAAGGTTTTTTACCTGAACCAGACACTTCAGCACGAGTTTTTTGAGCACGAGTACCTTGACGCGCACCTGCTGCATAAGCAACAACAACTTGGTGGATCAATGCTTCGTTAAACTCACGTCCGAAGGTAGTTTCAGAAACAGTGAGTGCATTTGCACCTACAACTTGTAATTCCATCTCTATCTCCTAGACTTATGCTTTAACTGCCGGCTTAACGATAACATCGCCATTGATAGCACCAGGTACAGAACCTTTTACTAATAGCAATTTACGCTCAGCATCTACACGAACAACTTCAAGTGATTGAACGGTTACACGCTCAGCACCTAAATGTCCTGCCATTTTTTTACCTTTAAACACACGACCCGGAGTTTGGTTTTGACCAATAGAACCAAGGACACGATGTGATAAAGAGTTACCGTGGGTAGCATCTTGAGTACGGAAATTCCAACGTTTAACACCACCTTGGAAACCTTTACCTTTAGAAGTACCGGTAACATCCACTTTTTTAACATCTGCAAAGATGTCAACATTGATTTCTTGACCTAAAGTGAATTCTTCACCTTCAGTACGGAATTCCCATAAACCGCGACCAGCTTCAACACCTGCTTTCACGAAATGACCTGCTTCAGGCTTAGTTACACGATTCGCTTTTTTAGAACCAGTAGTAACTTGAATTGCAGTATAGCCATCGTTTTCAAGAGTTTTAACTTGAGTTACGCGGTTGGCTTCGATTTCGATAACGGTAACTGGTACTGACACACCGTCTTCATTGAAGATACGGGTCATACCAACTTTACGACCGACTAAACCAATCATTGTAATAACCTCTTAATTAACCTAGGCTGATCTGCACGTCAACGCCGGCAGCCAAATCTAAACGCATTAATGCATCAACAGTTTTTTCTGTTGGCTCTACGATATCTACTAAACGTTTGTGAGTACGAATTTCGTATTGGTCACGAGCATCTTTGTTCACGTGTGGAGAAATCAACACGGTGAAACGTTCTTTACGAGTTGGTAAAGGAATCGGACCACGAACTTGCGCACCGGTACGTTTAGCTGTTTCTACGATCTCCGCAGTAGATTGGTCGATCAAACGGTGATCGAACGCTTTTAAGCGGATACGGATTCTTTGGTTCTGCATTAGACCAGAGCTCCAATAAAATTTAGCTAATAAAAAACTAACACCAATCGCAATTCTAACTTCAAACATAGAAAAGGAGGTGCAAGTTACCTGTTATATAGTCTCCAAATCGGAAACATTGTTTAGCGCAACATATCGTTACGCACGTTTAATAAATGATTACATTAAACGGCTCTCATATCGAAAGCCCGCCAATACTACATAAAACCGAAACGGATTGCAAGGTATTTATTCAAAAATATACAAAAAGTGCGGTTATTTTTCCAATTGTTTCAAAATCAAAACAAGATGGAAAATGACCGCACTTTTCAATATCAACACTTAAATTCGTTTATCAATCAACGCAATGTGTCTTTTAGCGGCAATCCAAGCGCCAACATAGCCCATAATCAAACAGCTGACTAATAAGAAGATTAATTCGCCAATGCCTAAGCCGTTTAGGGCAAACTGTACGGCAAAAATATCGGTGACATACTTCACTGCAGAAGTGAAATAGCCAATGATAAAACTACTAAAAATGGCAGCAACAAAACCACCCAACAGGGCATAAATCATACCGGTGTAAAGGTAAGGACGAAGGATAAAATGATCGGTTGCACCGAGTAATTTCATCACGTCAATATCAGCCCGGCTACTATACACATCGGAACGAATACTGTTGCCAATCACTAAGAAGACGGCGATTGCCATCAATACGGTGCAAAAAATCGCCACGTGTGCCACCAGCCATGAAAGTGCGGTCAATTTTTCCATCCAATCATTATCTAATCGAACCTCTTGTACGCCTTTGATTTTATCAAGACTGGCACGCAATATTTCACGTTTTTCGGAAGCATTAAATTCTTTCGTCGGTTTTACCATCACGACGGCAGGCAATGGGTTATCATCAAGAATTTCTAATTCTTCACCAAAACCTGACCAACTTTTAAATTCCTTAAGACTTTCTTGACGAGAAACATAATTCAGGGAATCCACGCCTTCCTGTTGGCGAATTTTCTCCACCACTAAATTGGCATCTTCTTCACTTAAATTTTTGTGTAAATAAATAGTGAGTTCGCTTTCAGGATAAAATTGCGTTGTGGCTAAATGTAAATTTTTCCACATTAAATAGCTGACAGTAGGAATGGTGAGCGAAACGGCAATCACTAAAATAGTGAGTAAAGTACCGAATTTGCGTTGCCACAAATCCGCCCACACCGCGCGTAAGGTGTAAGCCGTTTGCACAAAAAAAGAAGCATCAGTTGAGCGGCTCATGGTTTTTCCTTAATAACGTAAATAGCCTTGTTCAAGCACCAAACAAGGTTTTGGTTTTTGTTGGATTAAATTAATATCGTGGGTAGCGATTAACACAGTCATGCCTAAACGATTAAATTCTTCAAAAAGATTAAAAATGCCTAATGATAGCTCATCATCGAGATTTCCCGTTGGTTCATCCGCCAATAAAAGTTGCGGTTTATGCACAATCGCACGAGCAATATCGACCCGTTGTTGTTCTCCACCGGAAATTTGTGGCGGCAAATAATGCGCTTTATTACGCAACCCTACACGATCAAGAGAGGCCATAGCACGTGAATACGCATCTTTCGGGTGCATGCCGGCAATGATAAGCGGTAATGCCACATTTTCTACCACACTGCGATCCGTCAACAAACGATAATCTTGGTGAACCATACCGATTTGGCGACGCAAAAACGGAATTTCATACTTTGACAGACGAGTGATGTCATGGCCGTTAAACCAAATTTGTCCCGCATTGGCTTTTTCCATGCCCATAATCAACTTAAGCAAGGTACTTTTCCCTGCACCGGAATGCCCCACCAAATAGGTCATACTGCCTACCGGTAAATGAAAATTTAGCCCTTGCAACGCCGGTTGAATCGCACCATGATAGGCTTTGGATACATTGGAGAATTTAATCACAATCTGTCCTTATTCTTCTTCTTCGTGGATAAATAATGCGTCAATAAACTCTTTAGCATTAAATTCGCGCAAATCTTCAATTTTTTCACCCACACCAATATAACGAATCGGTAAGCGGAACTGATCGGCAATCGCAAAAATCACCCCGCCTTTTGCCGTACCATCCAGTTTTGTGAGAGAAATACCGGTTAAACCGACTGCCTCATTAAACAATTTTGCTTGGCTGATCGCATTTTGACCGGTACCGGCATCCAAAGTGAGCATAATTTCATGTGGCGCAGTTTCATCATACTTTTTCATCACCCGAACGATTTTTTTCAGCTCGTCCATCAAGTTATTTTTATTTTGTAAACGCCCTGCGGTATCGGCAATTAAGATATCAATGTTGCGTGCCGCCGCAGATTGCATTGCATCAAAAATAACGGAGGCGGAATCCGCTCCCGTACTTTGCGCCACTACGGGGATATGATTTCGTTCTCCCCACACTTGTAGCTGCTCCACTGCTGCTGCTCGGAAGGTATCGCCGGCAGCCAACATGACGGATTTTCCTTCTGCTTGGAATTTCCGTGCAAGTTTGCCAATCGTGGTGGTTTTACCCACCCCATTCACCCCCACCATTAAAATCACATAAGGTTTTTTCGAGGTATCGATTTTCAATGGCTGCACAACCGGCTCAAGAATATTCGCCATTTCGACTTTGAGTTGTTGATAGAGTAGCTCTGCATCTTGTAATTGTTTCCGACTTGCGTGTTCGGTTAGATTTCTAATGATTTTAGAGGTTGTCGGCACACCAATATCCGCAATTAACAACTGCTCTTCTAACTCCTCAAATAATTCATCATCAATTTTTTTGCCTAAGAAAAAACTGAGAAAACCGGCACCGATATTTTGCTTGGTTTTGAGTAAGCCTTTCACTAAACGGCTAAAAAAACCGCCTTCGCTTGGTTTTTCACGGATTTCAGTTTGCACTTCCGCTTGTAGTTCAGGATGAAATTCTTGTTTAACTTCTTCGACAATATCGGCATCAATCTCTGCCCCTGCAACTCTGCGATTTTCTTCCACATTTTCTGGCTCAATGATCGTATCAGGCAAATTAAGTGCGGTTGAAATTTCCGAGTTTTTTTCTTCTATTTCGGCTTGTTCCACCTCATCTAACGGTTCTGTTACCTTTTCAACAGAAGATTCGATAATTTCGGTTTCAACTGCCGTTTCCTTGATTTTTTCTTCTTCAATGATGGGTTCAATTTGCGTGCTTTCTTGTTTTTTATTACGCCCAAATAATGATGCCCAAAATCCGCCTTTTTTCTTTTCTTCTGCCATAAATTGTTCTCTTAACTGCTGTCCGATAAAAATGTGGTTCATTCTAGCAAAAAATCGTATAAACTAAGCACAATTTTCACTAAAAATACGCTTCTTTATGAAAAAATCACAAGGACAATCGCCAAAAGGCGAAGTTCGCATTATTGCCGGACTTTGGCGTGGTCGGAAATTGCCGGTGTTAAATGCAGAGGGATTACGCCCCACCGGCGACCGTGTAAAAGAAACCTTATTCAATTGGTTAATGCCCTACATTCACAATGCAAAATGTTTAGACGGTTTTGCCGGTAGCGGTTCGTTGGGGATTGAGGCGCTTTCCCGTCAAGCCGAAAAAGTGACCTTTTTAGAAAAAGACAAAACTGTTGCCCATCAACTGAAAAGAAACCTGCAAACGCTAAAATGTACAGTAGAACAGGCTCAAGTACTCAATCAAAGTTGTTTGGATTTTTTAAAACAACCGCAAAATCAACCGCACTTTAATGTGGTTTTTCTCGATCCGCCTTTTCATTTTGGCTTGGCAGAGCAAGCGATCCGACTGCTTGTTGAAAATAACTGGCTGTATCCGAATGCCCTTATTTATGTAGAAACGGAAAAAGAAAATCACCTCACCCCACCTGAAAATTGGACATTGTTAAAAGAGAAAACCACCGGAATGGTGAGTTATCGTTTATATCAAAACTGAGAAAAATTATGTTAGACATTGTTTTATACGAGCCGGAAATTCCCCAAAACACCGGCAATATTATTCGCCTTTGTGCCAATACCGGTTTTCGTTTGCACTTAATCGAGCCTCTTGGCTTCACTTGGGATGATAAACGATTACGCCGCTCGGGCTTGGATTATCACGAATTCGCTGAGATCAAACGCCATAAAACCTTTGAGGCGTTTTTAGAAAACGAAAAACCGAAACGGTTATTTGCCCTCACCACCAAAGGTTCGCAGGCGCACAGCCAAGTGAAATTCGAGTTGGGCGATTATTTAATGTTCGGCCCCGAAACCCGCGGTATCCCGATGTCGATTTTAGACAGCCTACCGATGGAACAGAAAATCCGAATCCCGATGACCGCCAACAGCCGTAGTATGAATTTATCCAATTCCGTGGCGGTTACCGTGTATGAAGCTTGGCGACAGTTAGGCTATGAAAGTGCGGTCAATTTTTCTAATAAATAAAACGAAAGGTGGGGTAGCCCACCTTTTTTAATGAAGAGAATGAAGATAGGCAAGATAACGTTGGTAAACCCTTTCATAGGATTCAACGTTTTCTTGATGCGGGAAACATCTTGAATCTGGGTCTAAATGCACAAATGCTTCACATAATACGTCTAACTCACCTTCGCCATTTGCCCACATGGCTTGAATTGCGCCTCCAAGCGCTGCCGCTTCGTCTTCCAACAAACACACGACTTCTGTGTTCATCACATCGGCTATTATTTGTCGCCAAAGTACACTTTTCGACCCTCCGCCGATCAAACGAATTTGTGACGTTGCCAACCCAGCTTGTCGGAAAAGATCCAACCCGTAACGCAAGGTAAAAGTTGCACTTTCCATCATGGCACGGCAAAGATTGGCTTGGGTGAAATTACTTGAATCTAAACCTAAAATACGGGCTTTTTCATTCGGTAAAGGCGGGACACGCTCGCCGTTGAAAAATGGCAAAATTGTCACCCCTTCCGATCCAATCGGTGCTTGTTGTGCAAGATGATTAAATTCCTCCACATTAATATTAAGCAAATTTATCGCCTGTTTATTTGATGAAGTCATATTCATCACACAGATGAGCGGCAACCAACCATTATTACTCGAACAAAAATTAGCAATCATCGGAGGTAAATCCTGCAACGGTTTATGTGTGTAAGCATAGAGGGTGCCGGATGTACCAAGACTCATCGTGACAATGCCCTCACGGATATTTCCTGTGCCTATTGCGCCCATCATATTATCGCCGCCACCGGTGGAAACCACGACATCTTCGTTAAAACCGAATTGAGCCGCAATGTCAGGTTTTATCACTCCAAGTTTTGTTTCTGCAGAAAGCAAGGTTGGCAATACCTCCTCCATATTTAATTCCGGTGCAATTTGTGAAAATACGGTTGGATTCCACCGCCGTTTTACAATATCAAAATAACCGGTACCGGAAGCATCACCAAACTCCGTACAAAAATTCCCGGTAAGCCAATAATTAAGATAATCGTGAGGTAACATAATTTTTCGGATTCGTCCAAAAAGCGCCGGATAATGCTGGCGAAACCAACACAATTTAGAGGCAGTATAGCCTGTTTGGCACATAATACCGAGTTGATGAAATGCTTTCTCTTCGCCTCCAAGACGCTCAATCAACGCGGCATTTTCATCTGCCGTTTCCGTATCACACCAAAGTTTTGCGTTGTATAAAGGTTGATCGACCTCGTCCAACAAAACTAAACCGTGTTGCTGACCAGAAATCCCAATGCCTTTCACTAAACGTGGCGAAAAGTGTGGTAAAGTTTGCGCCTGTTTTAACGCCATGCTTAATGCTTGGTTGAATGCGTCAAGCCACCAATTAGGATGCTGTTCACGTCGCCCGTTCGATTGTTCAATCAAATCATGTGCGGCATACCCCACCCCAATCACTTTTTTCCGCGTATAATCTACGATAATCGCTTTTGTGCCTTGTGTACCACAATCAATGCCGATATACATACTGCCTCCCAAACCAAAAAGTGCGGTGAAAAATGACCGCACTTTTGAACTAAACCTTAACGATAAATGACTTGATTCACGATATTTTCTAGATATTCTTGCTGACCGGATACCGGTTTTGGATCCCACTCTTTTTCTTGCACAAGTTGGGCTAGTTGTTCCAAAGAAAGCTGACCTTGCAAAATTTGTTGACCGAGTTCACCGTTCCAACCGGCATAGCGCGCTTCAACAATTTTGTGTAGCGTTTCTTCTTCGATCATTTTTGCTGCACGTTTTAAAGATAATGCTAACACATCAATTGCCCCAATATGACCATGAAATAAATCATAAGGATCGGTACTTTGGCGACGAATTTTTGCATCAAAATTAAAACCACCCGTAGTAAATCCGCCATGTTTCAAAATTTCATACATCACTAAGGTGTTTTCCTCTACGCTATTCGGAAATTGATCCGTATCCCAACCAAGTTGCGGATCACCACGGTTGGCATCAATAGAACCGAAAATATCTAATGCACAGGCGGTTGCCACTTCATGTTGGAAAGTGTGTCCGGCAAGGGTCGCATGATTGGCTTCAATGTTTACCTTAATTTCTTTTTCCAACCCAAATTGTTTTAGAAAGCCATAGACGGTTGCCACATCATAATCATATTGATGTTTTGTCGGTTCTTGCGGTTTCGGTTCAATTAATAACGTACCGTTGAAACCAATTTTATACTTATGTTCCACCACCATTTGCATAAAACGACCGAGTTGTTCACGCTCACGTTTAAGATCCGTGTTAAGCAAGGTTTCATAGCCTTCACGCCCGCCCCACAATACATAGTTTTCCCCTCCTAAGCGTTTTGTGGCGTTCATTGCATTGAATACCTGCATCGCTGCCCAGGCAAAGACTTCGGGATTCGGATTGGTCGATGCGCCGGACATATAACGCGGATGGGTAAAACAATTTGCTGTTCCCCATAGCAGTTTTACACCGCTTTCAGCTTGTTTGCGTTCTAAAATATCCACGACATGATGGAAATTTTGTAAATATTCTTTTGCAGAATTGCCTTCCGGTGCGACATCCACATCATGAAAACAATAATAAGGTACACCTAATTTACTGAAAAACTCAAAGGCAATCTCTGCTTTTTGTTCCGCCCCGGCAAGTGTATCAGCATTTTTTTGCCAACTTCGGTCAAGAGACCCCAACCCAAACATATCATTTCCATTCCAACAAAAGGTATGCCAATAACATACGGCTAAACGCAAATGTTCCGCCATCGTTTTGCCTAAAATAACCTGATTCGCATCATAGTGTTTAAAAGCAAAGGGGTTGGTTGATTGTACGCCTTCAAAGGTGACTTTTTCAATTTTATCGAAGTAGTTTGCCATAGGATTTTCCTCTCTAAATGATGAAATTTCCTGTATTTTTATGAAAAACACCATCCTCATCAATTACGTTATTTTGTTTTCCAATGGCGATAATTTGCAATTGTGGCATAGATCACAATTGTGAAAAAACGTAATAATAGTGAAAGATTTTATAATTGAAAGAGAGGGTTAAAAGAAGAAAACTAACCATCGGAGCAACCGCTCTACCTTCTATTCAATTAACTATTGAGGTATCAGTATGAAAATTAAATCAGCTTTACTCACCCTTGCAGCAGCATTAACGGTATTGAGTAGTTCTGCCTATTCCAAAGATCTTAAAATCGGCTTATCTATTGATGACTTGCGTTTAGAAAGATGGCAAAAAGATCGCGATATTTTCGTCAAAAAAGCAGAGTCTATGGGCGCAAAAGTTTTCGTACAATCTGCGAATGGTGATGATTCGGCACAAATTTCTCAAATTGAAAATATGATCAATAAAGATATTGATGTTTTAGTGATTATTCCGCACAACGGTGAAGTATTGAGCAATGTCATTGCCGAAGCGAAAAAAGAAGGCATCAAAGTATTGGCTTATGATCGCTTAATTAACAATGCCGAATTAGATTTCTATGTTTCTTTTGATAATGAAAAAGTGGGGGAATTACAAGCTAAAAGCATTGTCGCAGTAAAACCTGAAGGTAATTATTTCTTGATGGGCGGTTCACCGGTCGATAACAATGCAAAATTGTTTAGAAAAGGGCAAATGAAAGTCTTAGACCCCTTAATTAAAACAGGAAAAATTAAAGTGGTTGGCGATCAATGGGTCGATTCTTGGCTCGCCGAAAAAGCATTACAAATTATGGAAAACGCTCTCACCGCCAATAAAAATAATATTGATGCCGTTGTCGCTTCAAATGATGCAACCGCAGGTGGCGCAATTCAAGCATTAAGTGCGCAAGGTTTGTCAGGTAAAGTCGCTATTTCAGGTCAAGATGCGGATTTAGCCGCAATTAAACGCATCGTCAGCGGCTCACAAACAATGACCGTTTATAAACCTATTACAAAACTCGCAGATAAAGCAGCTCAAATCGCAGTACAACTAGGCAAAAACGAAAAAGTTGAATCTAATGCAGAACTGAATAATGGACTTAAAAACGTACCTGCCTATTTACTTGATCCGATTGCCGTTGATAAAAACAATATTGATGAAACAATCATTAAAGACGGCTTCCATACAAAAGAAAGCATTTATCAATAAGCTTAAAGGGGAAGTCTCTTCCCCTATTCTTTAGGGAGTATAGCTATGGCATTGTTAGAAATGAGAAACATCACAAAAAAATTTGGTGATGTGACCGCACTTCGCGATATTTCCATTGAGCTTGAAGCTGGGGAAATCCTGTCCTTATGTGGTGAAAATGGTTCAGGGAAATCCACACTAATGAAAGTGCTTTGCGGTATTTATCCTTATGGCGATTACAGTGGCAATATTTATTTTTCAGAAAGTGAATTAAAAGCCAAAAATATTAAGGAGACTGAGGAAAAAGGCATTTCCATTATCCATCAGGAACTCACTCTGGTTAAGAATATGTCAGTATTAGAAAATATCTTCTTGGGTAACGAAGTGACACATAAATGTATCACCGCAGATAATGAAATGTATCTACGCTGTAAAACATTACTGCAACAAGTTCAATTAGATATTGATCCTAATACGCGTGTAGGGGAATTAGGGCTTGGTCAACAGCAATTGGTTGAAATTGCAAAAGCACTAAACAAACAAGTGAGATTATTAATTCTTGATGAACCTACCGCCTCATTAACCGAAAAAGAAACCGCCATTCTATTAACACTCGTTAAAGATTTAAAAGCACATAATATTGCCTGTATCTATATTTCCCATAAGTTAAATGAAGTAAAAGAAATTTCTGACAAAATCTGTGTCATTAGAGATGGCGAACATATCGGAACAAAAAATGCCGATACAATGAGTGAAGATGACATTATCACCATGATGGTGGGAAGGGAAATCACTTCCCTCTACCCTCATGAACCTCACGAGATTAAAGACGAAATTTTACGTGTTGAAAATCTTTCTGCTTGGCACCCTATCAATACACATATTAAACGTGTGAACAATGTGAGTTTTAACCTTCATTCCGGGGAAATTCTTGGTATTGCCGGGCTTGTAGGTTCCGGTCGCTCGGAGATGGTGCAATGCTTATTCGGCTCTTATCAAGGTAAATATGAAGGAAAGATTTTTATTCATCAGAAACAAGTACAGATCAAAAATTGTGCACAAGCTATTGCACATAAAATGATGATGGTTCCGGAAGATCGGAAAAAACACGGTATCGTCTCTATTATGGGCGTTGGCAAAAACATTACACTTTCATCGTTAAAAGAATATTGTTTTGGCAAAATCGTCGTCAATGATGCAAAAGAGGAAAAGGTTATTGACTCTGCGATTGAACAATTGAAAGTGAAAACCTCTTCTCCAGAACTTCCTATCGGACGGTTAAGCGGTGGAAACCAACAAAAAGCCATTCTGGCAAAATGCTTATTACTCAATCCTAAAATTCTTATTTTAGACGAGCCGACACGAGGAATTGATGTTGGTGCAAAATATGAAATTTATAAATTAATCAACCAATTAGCTAAAGAAGGGATGGCTATTATTGTTATTTCCTCCGAATTGCCTGAAGTGTTGGGCATTAGTGACCGAGTTCTCGTAATGCACCAAGGTAAACTCAAAGCCAGTCTGGTCAATAACGGACTCACGCAAGAACAAGTAATGGAAAACGCGCTTAAGGAGTAATCAATGTTTAAGTTAAAATCCGTAAACTTACAAGTTTATATTATGTTAATTGCCATAGCGGTGATTATGGTATTTTTCACTATTACAACGGACGGTGCTTATTTAAGTGCACGAAATATTTCTAATCTACTGCGTCAAACATCAATCACGGGTATTCTTGCCATTGGCATGGTATTTGTCATTATCTCTGCCGAAATTGATTTATCCGTTGGCTCCCTAATGGGGCTATTAGGGGGATTTGCCGCCATTGCAGATGTGTGGTGGGGATTGCCATTACCGATCACAATCATCGCAACCCTTGCTTTAGGTTTACTCTTCGGTATTTGGAACGGTTGGTGGGTCGCCTATCGTAAAGTCCCTTCATTTATCGTCACACTAGCCGGTTATCTCGCGTTCCGCGGAATCTTAATCGGTCTCACCAATGGCACGACCGTATCTCCGATTAGCGGTTCAATGACGGTCATTGGACAAGGTTACCTTTCCGATATAACTGGATTTATACTTGGTGGAATAGCGGTCATTGGTTTTGTTCTCTGGGGGAATTACCAACGCAAAAGCCGCCAGCAGCTTCAACTTAACGTTCCTCCATTATCAAAAGATTTTTCAAAATATGCCTTGTTTGCCATCATTGTATTAGGTGCCATTTATTTATTAAACGATTATCGCGGCATTCCGTTTCCCGTATTAGTGCTTGCCATCCTCGCTATATTTGGGTTATTTCTTTCCCGTAAAACCGCTTTCGGTCGCCATGTTTACGCCATTGGGGGAAATATTGATGCAGCCAAATTATCCGGTATTAACGTAGAAAAAACTAAGCTCATCATCTTTGCTATGAATGGGGTATTAGTCGCCATTGCCGGATTAATTTTAAGTGCCCGTTTAGGTGCTGGCTCACCTTCTGCCGGACAAAATGCTGAATTAGACGCCATTGCTGCTTGTGTCATTGGGGGCGCAAGTTTGGCAGGCGGTGTCGGGAGTGTTTTCGGTGTGGTCATTGGTGCATTGATTATTGCATTATTAGATAACGGCATGAGTATGCTTGATGTCCCGACATTCTGGCAATATATCGTCAAGGGTGCAATTTTATTACTTGCCGTATGGATTGATACCAGTAGCAAGAAAAAAATGTAACATATTATCGCCATTGAAAAATGGCGATTTTTCTATCCACACTTTTATAAAAATCCATTTTCCGCTATATTTCTTATAACCCAATTAATGGACAAAACAATGGCGGAGCAATACTACAAAATCGCACTCTTATTTAATGCCAATAAAGTCTATGATAGGCAAGTGGTGGAGGGCATTGGGCAATATATTCAGGCTTCACAATGTACGTGGGATATTTTTGTAGAAGATGAATTTACTTACCATGCCGACAGCATAAATCATTTATCTATTGACGGCATTATTGCCGATTTTGATGATCCTAAAACGGCGGAGTTACTTGAACATACCCAAATTCCGACGATTGCCGTTGGCGGCTCTTATAAACAGCCTCATCTTTATCCGCACTTTCCTTATGTTGCAACCGATAATTTCGCCCTTGTTGAACTTGCCCTTTCACACCTTCAACAAAAAGGGCTGTCTCAATTCGCTTTTTACGGAATACAAGTAGAAACCGAAAAGCATTGGTCAAAGGAACGAAAGAATTCATTTATTGAATTAATGGAAAAAAATCATTATCCGCTCTACCTCTATGAATGCGGACAAATTGACGCACAAAATTGGCTAACTGAACAAGCAAAACTCATCAATTGGTTAAAAACTTTGCCACCTCATACAGGCATCGTTGCCGTCACCGATGCACGAGCTAGACATCTATTGCAAGCCTGTGAATACAGCAAAATCGCCGTCCCGGAAGAACTTTGCGTAGTGGGTATTGATAATGAGGAATTGATTCAGTATCTATCTCGAGTCTCCCTTTCATCTGTCGAACAAGGCACTCGAGAAATTGGCTACCAAGCCGCCAAATTGCTACATCGTCAGCTAAATGGGCAAAAAGTCTCCCATACGCCGATTTTAATTCCACCTATCACTATACATTCGAGAAACTCCACCGATTATCGCTCGCTACATGATCCCCTCGTAATGCAAGCGATGCATTATATTCGCCACCGTGCGTGCCAAGGCATAAAAGTGGAACAAGTATTGGATCATCTTGAAACATCACGCTCTAATCTTGAGCAACGTTTCAAAAATGCGATGAATAAAACCATTCATCAGGTTATTCACGAAGAAAAAATCTCGCGCGCAAAAAATTTATTACAACAAACGGAGATTTCCATTCAAGAAATTTCCGAGATTTGCGGCTATCCTTCCATTCAATACTTTTATTCCGTATTTAAGAAAGAATTTGGCATGACTCCAAGGGAATTTAGAAAAAATAGTTAGATAAAAGAGCGGTTAAAAATCTCTGTGAATTTTAACCGCTCTTTTATTTGTCCCCCAAATTAAACTTGGTGCGCCAAGCGATATTCGACCAAATCCTCTATCGTCAGCACGACGTAACCAAATTTTTGTGCAAATTCAACAATTTCAGGTGCGCGAGCCATGGTGCCGTCATCGTTGGTAATTTCGCAAATGACACCGGCTGGTTTAAAACCGGCAAGACGGGCTAAATCGACAGAGGCTTCTGTATGACCACGGCGGGCAAGTACACCGCCATTTACCGCACGAAGCGGGAAAATATGACCGGGACGATGTAAATCGGTCGGCACGGCGTTATCTGCAACAGCGGCTTGAATTGTGGTAACGCGATCAGCGGCAGATACTCCTGTGGATACGCCTTTCGCGGCTTCAATAGTCACGGTAAAAGCGGTTTTGTTTACGCTATTGTTGTTTTCCACCATTGGTGGTAAATCAAGTTGTTGGCAAAGCTCTTCCGTAATGCACAAACACACGATACCGCTACCGTAACGGATTAATTTCGCCATTTGCTCGGTGGTGATGGTTTCCGCCGGGAAGATTAAATCCCCTTCGTTTTCGCGATTTTCATCATCTAATACCAATACACCGTTGCCGTTTTTAAACGCTTGGATAGCATTAAGTACACGTTCTTCGGCAGTTGTACCGAATGGGGATAAAATAGACTGATTCATCGTAATTTCCTTATTTCTTAGATTAAAATTAACCAGAATCAGGGCTGAGAAATGTAAATAAAAAGAACGGTTTGGGATTCCAATCCGCTTTATTCTCTTTCATCCAGACTTTACTGTCGGCTTTGGAATTACACCAAATCTGCTAACCTTAAAAAGCGTTTAATGCGTCAAATTCTCGTTAAAAATTGACCGCACTTTTTAAGTGCTCGCGGGCTCTACCGCCGGTTGGGAATTTCACCCTGCCCTGAGAATGAGCATAAAGTATAGCGTAAAATCGTCAGGTGCAAAATCAGAACGTGAAAAATATTTGCATTTAGCCTACAATACGTGCACTTAATCCTTATGTGATTGTCAGGTAAAGCATGTCAGCAGTCCAAGAGAAAAAAATCGGTGTTATTTTTGGGAAGTTTTATCCCGTGCATACCGGTCATATTAATATGATTTATGAGGCGTTTAGTAAAGTCGATGAATTACACGTGATTGTGTGTAGCGATACCGAACGTGATTTGAAGCTCTTTTACGATAGCAAAATGAAACGTATGCCTACCGTGCAAGACCGCTTACGCTGGATGCAACAAATCTTCAAATATCAAAAAAATCAGATTTTTATCCACCATTTAATCGAAGACGGTATTCCGAGTTACCCCAACGGCTGGCAGGCTTGGAGCGAGGCAGTAAAAACTTTGTTCAGAGAAAAAGAATTTGAACCCTCCGTGGTTTTCAGTAGTGAACCACAGGATAAAGCCCCTTATGAAAAATATTTAGGTTTAGAGGTTTCTTTAGTGGATCCTGACCGTACATTCTTTAATGTATCGGCAACCAAAATTCGTACGACTCCTTTTCAATATTGGAAATTTATTCCGAAAGAAGTCCGCCCGTTTTTTGCCAAAACCGTTGCCATTTTAGGCGGTGAAAGTAGCGGTAAAAGTGTGTTGGTCAATAAACTTGCTGCGGTATTTAATACTACGTCAGCCTGGGAATATGGGCGTGAATTTGTGTTTGAAAAACTGGGTGGCGATGAACAAGCGATGCAATATTCTGATTATCCGCAAATGGCATTGGGACACCAACGCTACATTGATTATGCTGTCCGCCACGCCCATAAAATTGCCTTTATTGATACGGATTTTATTACCACACAGGCTTTTTGTATTCAATATGAAGGTAAAGCTCATCCATTTCTTGATTCAATGATCAAGGAATATCCTTTTGATGTCACGATTTTACTAAAAAATAATACCAAATGGGTGGATGATGGCTTGCGTAGTTTAGGTTCTCAAAAGCAACGCCAACAATTCCAACAACTTTTAAAAAAATTGTTAGATAAATACAAAGTACCTTATATTGAAATTGAATCGCCAAGCTACTTGGAACGTTACAATCAAATCAAATCAGTGATTGAAAAAATATTAAACGAAGAAGAACTAGACAATTTACAGAACGGCCCAAGAACAGTAAAGAGTAAATAAAATGATTCTATTTGCAGGTGATCCGCACGGAAGTTATGAACATCTTTATCCTTTTGTACAAGAAAACGACAATGTTGCGTTGATTATTTTGGGTGACTTGCAGCTGACCTCGCCCTGTGAATTGGATAAGCTCGCGAAATATTGTGATATTTGGTTTATTCACGGCAATCACGATAGCAAAACTGTCTCAGCGTTTGAAGCTATTTGGGGTTCGGAATGGAAAAATCGCAATTTACACAATCGTGTAGAGGAAATTCAAGGAGTGTATATTGCCGGATTAGGTGGGGTATTCCGTGGTCAAATTTGGATGCCGCCAAATCGTCCAATGTTTTTTGATCCTATCCATTATTGTCAATATAGTTCACAAGAAAAGATTTGGCGTGGTGGTGTGCCACTACGTCATCGTACATCAATTTTTCCTTCCGATATTGAAATGCTTGAAAATAAACAGGCTGATATTTTAATTTGTCATGAAGCACCAAAACCGCACCCTATGGGATTTCAAGTGATTAATGAGCTTGCAGAAAAAATGGGGGTAAAACATATCTTCCATGGTCATCATCACGATAATTTTATTTATAAAACCCAGCATTCTTACAAAATTACAAACGTAGGATTCCGTAGCCTTGCTGACGTCAATGGAAATTATTTATTGAAAAATATTGATGATCGTGATGGGAGATGAAATACTATCTAATTAAATTAGTTAGTGGAAATTATTAGAAACGAAAGATAAGAGGGAAATGGCGCACCCGAAAGGATTCGAACCTTTGACCGCTCGGTTCGTAGCCGAGTACTCTATCCAGCTGAGCTACGGGTGCGTAATGATGTTTTAATTACTGTTAACCATTTTATTAAGATAGAGCCGTTCTAAAATGGCGCACCCGAGAGGATTCGAACCTCTGACCGCTCGGTTCGTAGCCGAGTACTCTATCCAGCTGAGCTACGGGTGCAGAATAAATAAAACCACAAATGGCGGTGAGAGAGGGATTCGAACCCTCGATGGAGTTTTTGACCCCATACTCCCTTAGCAGGGGAGCGCCTTCAGCCTCTCGGCCATCTCACCACAATCGGTGTGTGGGCGGTATGATACGTTTTTTTGAAAATATGTCAAACCCTTTTTTGAAAAAGGTAATGCGTTTGAATATTTTCTCTTCAGATTGTGTAAATAAAGTGCGCTGAGTAAAACGTTCGTTTTTCCGACCGCACTTTTTAACCATTCAAAATGGAACGTAAACGATCTAGCTGACTTTGTGTCTGCTGTTGTTTTTGTTCCGCCGTCAGTTTGGGTTTATCTCGTTCCCAAAGCACATCATCATACGGTAATTCAGCTAAAAATCGGCTCGGTTCCGGGCGACTCAGCTCGCCATATTGACGACGTTCTCGGCATAGGGAAAAAGTTAGTTCCTTCTGAGCCCTTGTGATCCCCACATAAGCCAAGCGGCGTTCTTCTTCTACATTATCTTCATCAATGCTGGTTTGATGTGGCAAAATGCCTTCTTCCATACCGATCAAATACACGTAAGGAAATTCTAGTCCTTTCGAGGCATGTAACGTCATCAACTGGACTTGATCGCTTTCCTCATCATCTTCACCCCGTTCCAACATATCACGCAAGGTTAAACGAGTGACTACTTGATTAAGGTTCATTGGTTCATTGGTTTCATCGCCTTTCAGCATATCCGCCACCCAATCAAACAATGTGGCGACATTTTTACTTTGCATTTCAGCGGCTTTTGGCGTGGTGGCATATTCGTACAAATATTCTTCATAATGAATGGCAGACAACATGGCACGAACGGCACGCTCCGGTTCCGAACGTTGCACTTCGTCATTTAATTCGACTATCCAGCGTCCAAATTTTTGGAGGGCATTATAGGATTTCGGTGTCACCCGTTGAATAAGCTCAAACTCAAAAATCGCCTCAAATAGGCTTATATGTTTTTCCTGTGCAAGCTCGCCCAGTTTTTGTAAGGTTGTCGTGCCGATCTCACGTTTTGGCGTATTTACGATACGCAAAAATGCCGCATCGTCATCTTGATTTACGACCAAACGCAAATACGCCATCATATCTTTAATTTCCGCACGAGAGAAAAAAGAAGTGCCACCGGAAATTTTATAGGGAATACGGTTTTGCATTAACACTTTTTCCAACAAACGGGATTGATGATTGCCTCGATACAAAATCGCGTAATCCTTATATTTTGTCTTGCGACTAAAACGATGAGCGATCAATTCGGCAACAATGCGTTCAGCTTCGTGTTCTTCATTCTTCGCTTCAATCACCAATAATTTTTCACCCTCGCCGATGTTAGAAAACAATTTTTTGTCGAACACGTGTTGATTGTTATCAATCAAAATATTGGCACAATGCAAAATACGCTGAGTGGAGCGGTAATTTTGTTCCAATTTAATCACTTGTAAATTAGGAAAATCATCACGCAAACGCACCATATTCTCCGGTTTTGCCCCACGCCAGGAATAAATGGACTGGTCATCATCCCCCACCACGGTAAAACAGTCTCGTTTCCCCACCAGCAATTTGATTAACTCATATTGGCAGGTGTTAGTGTCTTGATATTCATCGACCAACAAATAACGAATTTTTTCCTGCCATTTTGACCGCACTTCTTCATTTTGCTTGAACAATAAAGTGGGAAGCATAATCAAATCGTCAAAATCTAACGCATTATAAGCACGAATTTGTGTCGCATAACGTTCATAACATTTGGCAAAGGTTTGATATTTCGCATCCCGTGCTAAAGCATAGGCTTGCTTTGGTGAAACTAAATCATTTTTCCAATTGGAAATCACCGAAGTTAATTCACGCAGCAGATCTTTGTCTTCTTTCAACACATCTGCGGTGAGTTCTTTTAACAAAGCAAATTGATCGTATTCATCAAACAAGGTCATATTGGCTTTGAAACCCAATACCTTGTATTCCCGTTTGATGATGTCAAAACCAAGAGTATGAAAGGTGGAAACTGTCAAACCTTTGGTTCGCTCTTTTCCAATGGAATGCGCCACCCGCTCTTTCATTTCTCGTGCGGCTTTATTAGTGAAGGTCACCGCCGCAATTTGTTTCGGAGAATAACCGCACTTTGCGATCAAGTGCGCAATTTTATTAATAATCACACGAGTTTTTCCGGAACCTGCACCGGCAAGCACCAAGCAGGGACCGGTAACACATTCTACTGCGTGTTGTTGTTGGGGATTCAGTTTCATCATTGTTATTGAGCCCATGCGTAGGGCAGTAAAACAGTATCGAGTAAAAAGGAGAGAGGCAAATCCAAAATCGGTAAGCCCCATTGTTTCATCATTTCCAGATCATAGGCGACACCGGCATAGGCAGTATAGTCTTCTGAAGGATCAACCAATTTCACCACGGTACCACAACCGGATAGGGCAAAAAGTGCGGTTAAAATGAAGGCTATTTTTGGCATCGTTCTTGCAAGGCATTGAAGACAGCTGGTGGTACAAGTTCAGACACATCTCCACCATGTAAATAAATTTCACGCACGATAGTGGATGAGACAAACGCCCATTTTTCAGTCGGTGGAAAGAAAAGACTTTCAACGCCGTTTGTAAGTAGTCGATTAAGGGAAGCGAGCTGGAGTTCGTATTCAAAATCGGTTGTCGTTCGCACACCACGGATAATCGCCGCAACATTACGGGCTTTAATGACATTCGCCAACAAATCGGAGAAACCAAAGACTTCAACATTCGCTAAATGTGCAACGGATTGTCGGGCAAGTTCAATGCGTTCATCCAAAGAAAATAACGGCTTTTTACTCGGGCTATTCGCCACCGCCACGAAAACTTTGGGAAAAATGACCGCACTTCGCTCAATAATATCCAAGTGCCCGTTTGTGATAGGATCAAAAGTGCCAGGGTAAATCACCGTTGTCATACTTTACGCTCCAAATAAGGCTTTAATAAATCAAATAAACGCGATAATGCGCCCCGATTTTCCATTAATACTTCATAACCTGAATGACCTAAACGCAAACACACCTTTTTTGAGTCAAGTAATGACTCAACGGCTCGCTCTAATGCCTCAACAGTTGAATTAATTTCCAATACGCCTTGCACTTCTACGAGTGTTCTAAACACTTCAGGGAAATTAAAGGTATGTTTCCCACTAATAACCGGGATCTTAAATGCCAAGGGTTCAAGAGGGTTATGTCCCCCGTGCTTGACAAGACTTCCCCCAACAAAAGCAATATCAGAAACACCATACATCAGCATCATTTCGCCCATGGTATCGCCCAAAATCACTTGGGTATTGGCATTGGGCAATTCACCGGAGGAGCGGCGAATAAATTGAAATTTTTCTTTTTCAATTAACATGGCGACTGAATTAAACCGCTCCGGATGGCGAGGGACGAGGAGTAAAAGTAAGTTAGGGTATTTTCTCAGCAACTGACGATGTGCTTGCAAAATCATTTCTTCTTCGCCCTCGTGTGTACTTGCTGCAATCCAGATTTGACGCTCTCCCCCCCATTGCTCATTCAATATTTGAATTTTTTCAAGCAAGGTCTGGCTGACGGTTAAATCATACTTGATATTACCGGTCAGATTAATTTTTTCTTTTGGATAACCCAAATCGATAAAACGTTTCTCACTGATTTTATCTTGGGGCGCAACTAAGCTAATTTGCGACCACATTCCCTGTAAGTGTCGTCGTACCTTATCATAGCGTTTTGCAGAACGAGCGGATAAACGGGCATTTGCAACAATAAACGGCACACTATGTCGGTATAGTTGTTGAATTAAGTTCGGCCAAAGTTCTGTTTCAATCACAATACAAAGTTTGGGTTGAACAAAATCAATAAAACGATTGATTGCCCAAGGAATATCATAGGGTAAATAGTAGTGATTCACTGTATCACCAAAGGCATCTTTCACGCGATCAGATCCTGTTGGCGTCACTGTAGTGAAAATAATAGGTAAATCGGGGTAGTGCTGTTGAATACGACGAACTAAAGGTGTCGCGGCGATCACCTCTCCAACAGATGCTGCGTGAATAATCACACCGTTTGCATTCGGGCGAGCCAAATTTCCATAAAACCCATATCGCTCGCCTAATCTTTTACGATAGTTAGGAGCTTTGAAACTTCTTATCCACATAAAGAAAAGTAGCAAGGGTAGACTCAAATACATTATGCCGGTATAAAAAAAACGCCACATAGATTAAATTCGGTTATACTGGAAAAAATTTTGGGTAGTATAGCAAAAAAAGGATCAGAATATGCCAACAATTAGTATTGCGATGATTGTAAAAAATGAAGCTAAAGATCTTGCATTGTGCCTAGATACAGTGAAAGATTGGGTAGATGAAATCATCATTTTAGATTCAGGCAGTACCGATAATACAAAGGAAATTGCGCTAAGCTATGGGGCAAAATTTTATGAGAATACCGACTGGCCCGGCTTTGGTAAACAACGTCAGATCGCTCAACAATATGTTACCTGTGACTATGTATTTTGGTTGGATGCCGATGAACGGGTGACGCCTGAATTGCAGGCCTCAATTAAACAGGCGGTGCAACAAAATGCAGAAAATACCGTGTTTAAGATCCCACGGGTCAGCGAAGTATTTGGACGTGAAATTCGTCATTCGGGTTGGTACCCTGACTACGTAGTACGTTTATATCGTACAGATTATGCTGGCTATGATGACTCATTAGTACATGAAAAAGTTCGCTATCCAAGCCATACCCGTGTTGAAAAATTGGAAGGTGATTTACAACATTTCACTTATAAAAGCATTCATCACTATCTCGTGAAATCAGCCAATTATGCAAAAGCTTGGGCAGACCAACGCCAAGCAAAAAATAAAAAGGCGACACTCTGGCAAGGTTCAAGCCATGCTATTGCCTGTTTTGTCAAAATGTATATTTTGAAAGCTGGTTTCTTAGATGGAAAGCAAGGCTTTCTACTCGCAGCACTGTCTGCCCACTCTACATTTGTGAAATATGCAGAACTATGGGAACGGGATCAGCATTAAAAAAGTGCGGTTAAAAATTCCCGTGTTTATCCAATTCGTATTTACGATCTCTTTTCCTTTTGTTAGAATTTGTAATCTAATTGAAATCAATTCTCAATTGTTTTTTAAGGATAGGAAATGCCTCAACTTTTTGAATTTTTACAACAGTACAGTGACTACATCATTATCGGGCTTTTACTTGTTATGAGCGTTCTTATGCTTGCCATGGTTATTGAGCGCTTTATTTTCTTAACTAAAATAAATGTAAGTAAATACGCTAATATCCATGCTTTAGATATCGATTTGAATCGAAATATGACTATTATTTCAACAGTAGGGGCAAATGCACCTTATGTTGGTTTATTAGGTACGGTCATTGGTATTTTATTGACGTTTTATCAAATTGGTCAGGGGGGAGGCGATGTTGATGCCGGTGAAATTATGCTACACCTCTCTTTAGCATTAAAGGCGACGGCTCTTGGTATTTTAGTCGCTATCCCTTCAATGATTTTTTATAACGGCTTAAATCGTAAGATTGAAGTAAACCGCTTAAAGTGGAAAGTATTAAATTCACAAAAAGATAAGGAATAATCGTGAAGAGATTTGATGAAATTAATATTATTCCTTTCATTGATATTATGTTGGTGCTGTTAGCGATTGTACTAATTACGGCTTCGTTTATTTCACAGGGTAAAATTCAAGTTAATGTACCAAAAGCGAGTACGGCTGTTGCGTTTAAATCTGATGAACTTGCGAAACTTGTAACGGTTACTCAGAAAGGTGAGCTTTATTTTAATGATAAACCTATCTCTCGGGAGGCGCTAGAAACGGAAGTTAATCATTGGAATAAAGCACAAAAAGTAACATTAAAAATTGATGCAGAAGCGAGCTTTCAAGATTTTGTTAATATTACTGATTTACTGGCCAAAAATGAAATTAAGAATGTGGCAATCGTATCAATGAAGGATAGAGGGAGTAGTTCAAAATCTGTAATAGCGGAAGCAGCGACGAAATAGGAAAAGCAATGAAACAAGTTAAACGTTCATTTTTAGGTTTACTTATTTCTCTTTTTATTCATGGGGCGGTTGTAAGTGTATTATTGTGGAACTGGCATAAAGGAAATGATAGTGCGAATAGTCATGCAGGTGAATTAGCAACCAGTATTTCTATGGAAATGATACAGGGGATGCGTGTGGAGGAATCGTCTTCGGAACCATTACCTCAAAAAGCTGAACCCGAACTATTGAAAAAGGAGATTATTGCTGATCCAACTAAGAAACCTGAAGTTGAGAAGAAAAAAGAGCCGGAGAGAAAGCCGGAAAAACCAAAAGATAAGGTAAAACCACAAAAAGAAAAACCTAAAAAAGAGGTGAAGCCTAAAGAAAAAGGGCAAACCTTGTCAAAAAATTTACCGGTTGGAGAACGTAATATAAATTCTGCCTCTTCAGTAAGTTCAAAGGCGACGAGTACCAGTATGGTCAATACTCAGTCCAATATGGTTGGAAGTGGCTCAAATACGAATGAAATTGCTACTTATAAGGCTGCGTTATATCGTGAAATTGAGCGCCGTAAACAATATCCGACAAGGGCTAAAATGATGCGTAAACAAGGTATTGTTCACATATCGTTTAATATCGGGCATGATGGTGTGTTGAGTGGTGAAAATATTGTGAGATCCTCGGGTGATGAGAGTCTAGATAATGCGGCATTGAAAGCCGTGCAAAACGCAAAACCGGTAGGCCCTAAACCGACAGGCCTTGCAAGCAAACTTTCTGTTCCTATTCGTTTTAGTTTACAATAATGGATAAAAAAAGCGGAGTTTTATCTCTGCTTTTTTGTTTATAAAATTCATTATCAATAGGTGCGATGATTTCTTGATAGCGTGCGGGTATGATTGTTAAATTTTGATTTCAACCGAAGTGGTTTTGGTAAATTTAATAGAGAAGTCGAATCATACTGGCTGACAGGAATTGAATGCCCGATATATTCTTCAATGGCCGGTAAGTTCATCGCATATTCCTCGCATGCAAAGCTAATAGAAACCCCACTTTCACCGGCACGACCGGTACGTCCAATGCGATGGACATAATCTTCACGATCATCCGGTAAATCATAATTAAAGACATGGGTAACATCCGAGATATGTAAACCTCGTGCAGCAACATCGGTGGCTACGAGAATATCTAACTGACCATCAGTAAATTGTTTTAACAAAGAAAGGCGCTTTTTCTGTGCAATATCACCGGTTAGTAATCCTACCCGATGTCCATCAGCCGCCAAATAGCCCCAAATTTCTTCACACCTATGTTTAGTATTGGCAAACACAATACAGCGATCCGGCCATTCTTCCTCAATGAGTGTCAATAATAATGCCATTTTGTCACTATTTGATGGATAAAATAATTCTTCTTTAATACGATGCCCGGTTTTTTGTTCCGGCTCAATTTCGATGTATGCCGGAGTATTCATATCTTCAAAAGCAAGCTCCCGCACTTTGTAAGAAAGCGTGGCAGAAAAGAGCATCGTTAGACGATGTTGAGGCACAGGACATTTACGCAGTAAATAACGAATATCGCGAATAAAACCGAGATCAAACATTCGATCTGCCTCATCTAATACAACCACTTGAATTTGATCTAAATGAATAATCCCTTGCTTGACATAATCAATCACGCGTCCTGTTGTGCCAATTAAGATATCTACACCCTGTTCAATGGCTTGTAATTGCTTGTCATAGCCCTCGCCACCATAAGCAAGTGCGGTTTTTAATCCGGTTGTTTTTGTAAACAACTCTGAATCATGACTAATTTGTACCGAAAGTTCACGAGTTGGAGCCAGAATGAGGGCTCTTGGTTGATTGTAACGAATGCTATTTTTGGGATTATTGAGTAAATGGTGAAAAGTCGCCGTTAAAAAAGCTAAGGTTTTACCCGTACCGGTTTGCGCTTGTCCGGCAACATCTCTGCCTTTCAATGTGATCGGCAGTGAAAGGGCTTGGATAGGTGTGCAATATTCAAATTTATTATTTTGCAATGCTTTTAACACGATAGGGTGTAAAGCAAGATCTGAAAATCGTTGTTGGCTTAAGTGGTTTTGTGTCATAACAGTCATATTTTTTGAAAAAGTTGCTTAGGATAGCATGAATAGAGAAATTCCCCAATGAGTATGCCTATTAGCCGACTGATTATGAAGAGAAATAATGGGGTTGGATGACTTGTTTTTTAATGGAAGAAAAAAGCCTACTTGAGTTAAGTAGGCAATTTTTAGCATTAATTTATCGGAGGAATTTGATTAACCCATACCGTATTTTTTCAATTTTTTGCGTAAGGTGCCACGATTGATACCAAGCATATTAGCAGCACGAGTTTGGTTACCGCGGGTATATTGCATAACCATATCCAACATAGGGTGTTCAACTTCCGATAATACTAATTCGTAAAGATCATTCACATCTTGACCATCTAATTGTGATAAATAATTACGTAATGCTTGTTTAACAGAATCACGTAATGGTTTATTGGTTACTTGTGATTGAGCGTTTAAAACTGAAACGGTTAATGCTTCAGATGGACTACGTTGTTGTTCTAACATTTCTCTCTATCCAAAATTGAATTTAAAAACTCTTCCAACACAATAAGCTGCTCTTTAGGATCACTGATTGTGTTAAAAGTCTGTCTAAAAACGGAATTGGGTTGAATTCCCTGTAAATACCAAGCTACATGTTTACGTGCAATACGATAACCTTTTTGCTCACCATAGAATTGATGTAATTCTTTAATATGATGCAAGATTTGACCGCACTTTTCACTTAGACTCGGCGTTTGAATTATCGAATCATGCTCAATGAAGGCATCTACTGCTTGAAATAGCCATGGATTACCGAGTGCAGCACGACCGATCATAATTGCATCAGCACCTGTATAATCAAGCACTGTTTTTGCTTTTTCAGCAGAATCAATATCGCCATTTGCAATTACTGGAATTGAAATAGCGCTTTTGACTGCACGAATATTGTCGTATTCAGCTTCACCTTCAAACAGACATTCTCTCGTCCGCCCATGAATCGTTAAAGCTTGAATACCCGATTGTTCGGCAATTTTACCGATTTGTATACAATTTCGATGGGATTTATCCCAGCCAGTGCGAATTTTTAAAGTAACAGGTACATTAACGGCATTGACCACTTCCCGTAGAATGTTTTCTACCAATTCAGGAAATTGCAATAAGGCTGAGCCTGCGAGCTTGCGATTTACCTTTTTAGCGGGACATCCCATATTGATGTCGATAATTTCTGCGCCGTATTCCACATTAATAGCAGCAGCTTGTGCCATTTCTAATGGATCGGAACCTGCAATTTGCACGGCATTAATGCCTAAGTCATCACTATGGGCTAAACGAAGTTTAGATTTCTCCGTATGCCAAACTTGCGGATTGGCGGACATCATTTCTGAGAATGTGAGCCCTGCACCATAATGTGTACAAAGACGACGAAAGGGCTTATCGGTAATGCCAGCCATTGGGGCGAGTAAAACACGATTTTTTAACTGGTATGAACCGATTCGCATTTTATCTTTACCACCTAAACCAACCTAAATCCATTATCGTCACCACTATTATCATTGAATAGGGGCGACAACCGATAAGGCGTGCTATCATACGCATTTTACCCTAGTTTGCAAAGTGAAATTTGTTCAAAAAATACACTTTTTTTGATTGACAAAAAGAAATTAATGGTTTTTTAATTTACCTGTAATACGACACCACTCTTCACGCACGGATACAGGATCTAAAGTAAACGTTTGTGTGTAAGCTTCGTACACAGATTGGGCTTGGGTTTCTAAAATACCGGATAAGCCAAGCTCGCCGTTTTCTTTTACAAGCTGACTAATCACCGGATAAAGCTCTTTTAATGGGCCGGCGAGAATATTGGCAACAACAACATCAGCTTTTAGATTTTCCGGTTTCTCATCAGATAAAAAGAGTTGTAAACGAGCCGCCACACCGTTTTGCTCCGCATTATTACGGCTGGCAAGAATAGCTTGAGGATCGATGTCAATTCCAATTGCGTTCTTGGCGCCTAGCTTTAATGCGGCGATGGCTAAAATGCCTGAACCACAACCAAAATCAATTACTGTTTTACCTTCCAGATCTAATCCGTCTAACCATTCTAAACAAAGGGCTGTAGTAGGGTGTGTACCGGTACCAAATGCGAGGCCGGGATCAAGCATGACATTGACCGCATTTTCATCCGGCACTTCACGCCAACTTGGACAAATCCACAAACGTTTACCAAATTGCATAGGATGGAAATTATCCATCCATTCCCGCTCCCAGTCTTTATCTTCAATTTGTTCAACTTTGTAGGCGGTATTTTCATCTAAATGCCCTGCTTGTTTTAGCAAATCAATAATTTCCGTCATATTGGTTTCTGCATCAAATAACGCTATCACATCCGTATTACCCCAAAGGCGGGTTTCACCCGGTAAAGGTTCAAAAATCGGCGTATCTTGGCTATCCATAAATGTGACGGACACCGAACCGATTTCTTCTAAAAAATCACTGATTTGTTCTGCTTTTTCATTTGTGCTGTTTAGGCGAATTTGAATCCAAGCCATATATTTTTCCTTTGTTTACGATATTTATAGCAAATGCACGAATAAGAATGTCAATAAAACGTAGAGATACACGACATGCGTATGTCCGTAACATATTGAAATAAATTGGTTTTATAAGGGACATACGCAGTGTGTCCCTACAGATAAACCAAGCTTATGCAGTTGCTATATGTTCATTATTGGGTGAATATGGCGTGCATTATACCGATTTTTTCAAAAATTTCGGCAGTAATGTCGAACCAAGTGTGGCAAACATAATGATTGTGATGCCAAGTGCGGTTGAAAATGAAAGCGTTTCGCCAAGTAATAAAACTGCAAATAAAATACCAAATAGGGGCTCAAGAGAGACTAAAACGCCGGAAAGGTTGGCATCTACACTATTTAGCCCCTTATTCCACAGCCAGTAAGCGAGCCAACTACAACCGATAGCGAGATAAAATAATCCGATGATACCGTATCCATTCAAATGAATTTCCCAGTTTTCAGTTAACACTAAGGTGAAGGGCAATGTGGTGATTGTACCTAATACAAGGGTTGCTGAAGTATAGGCTTGAGTAGATATTTTGGCGACAATAGATTGTGTCCAACGCAACACACAGGCAAAAATAATACCTGCCGATAACACTAATAAACAACCAAATAAGCTAATTTCATTGATCCCTTCATGGTGTTGTCCACCATTAATCATCACGGCAACGCCTAAAAATGCGAGACCACCGAAGAGCCAATGGAACCATTTTGCTTTGTCTTTGAAAAAGAAATGGCCAACGAATACGACAAGAAGAGGTTCTAGCCCAATCATCGTGACCGCACTGGAAGCAGAAGTATATTTCAAGCCGATAAATTGTAATAAGAAAACGGCGGTATAGTTAAAAAAGGCGAGCCACCACAATTGTTTTCTCATGGGATAGCTAATTTTTTTCCAACGACGTAAAAAGAGGGGAAAGACGAAAATCATTGCAATAATTAACCGCACTTGGACGACAAGCACGGGATCCATCATCGAATAAGTGAATTTGGCTGCGATGAGTGAACTGCTCCAAAGCAGCAAGGCGATAATTTGATAGAGCATTATTTTTGTTTATTTGTAGGGACACATATCTTGTGTCCAGTAATAGCATATTAAAAATTTGATTTTATTTCAGGTCTGTGTCCCTGCCACATAATGTCGGTTAATTCCTCAAGTGCGGTGATTTTTTACGCTGTTTTTTCATACGGATCTCACCCAATTTATTCCCCACTAAAAATGCGATTAAACCGAATGTTAATGCCGGCACGATTTGATGGAATCCAAGCAGTTTCATATTGAGTTGCGTGAGTAAAATATAACTGCCTAAGCCGACAATCATTGAGCTTAATGCCCCGTAAGCATTGGCTTTATCCCAATAAATTCCTAACACGATAACCCATAAAAAGGCGGCTTCCAATCCTCCAAAAGCGAACAAGTTCAGCCAAATAATCATATCTGGCGGATTAAGAGCAGCAAGAATTAAAAGTGCGGTTAAAATCAGCGTAATAATGGAAGAAAAATAGCTGATTTTTTTCTCATTTTTAGCCGCATTTGGCTTGGCAGAAAGATATAAATCTTTGACAAAAATTGATGATGATTGAATCAGCTGTGCATCAATGGTGGACATTATGGCAGACATCGGGGCGGCTAAGAAAATCCCTGCCACAATAGGTGGAAGAACTTGCAACATGAGGGTGGGGATAACCTGATCCGCAATGGTTAAATTAGGGATAATCGCACGCCCTAATGCACCGGATAAGTGCATTCCGAACATAATTAAAGAAAGCACAATGGTGCCGATCAACATCCCGCGGTGCAGAGCTTTACTGTCTTTAAATGCCATACAACGCACCGCTGTGTGTGGTAATCCTACCACACCAAAACAGACGAGCACCCAAAATGAAGCCATAAATTGAAAACCGAGCATATTGTTCGGTCCATAAGGGCTGACTAAGGCAGGATCAATTTCGGTTAATTTATTGACCGCACTTTCTACGCCACCAAGAGCATAAATGGTTCCGCCTAGTAAAATCACCGTACCGATAATCATCACGGTGCCTTGAATGGTATCAGTCAGCACCACGGCACGGAAGCCGCCGATAAACGTATAAATCCCCACAGTGAAGGCGAAAAGTAAAAGCGCCTGCGTGTAAGAAATTCCAATGGTCGTTTCAAGTAATCGTGCACCACCGATAAATTGCACGGTCATCGCCGCAAAAAAAGCGAGTAATAAGGCAAGACTTGAAATCCAAACAAGGTATTTATTTTTGTAGCGATACAAGAAAAGATCATTGATGGTGAGGGCGTTCGTTTCTCTTGAAAGGAGAGCAAATTTTTTGCCTAATACGCCCAAAGCAAGCCATACGGCAGGCACTTGGATCATGGCTAGCAATACCCAACCCAACCCATATTTATAGGCAGCTCCCGGCCCCCCGACAAAAGAACTGGCGCTGGCATAGGTAGAGGCAGTGGTCATGGCAAGCACAAAACCTGTCATTGAGCGATTTCCGACATAATATTCTGTTAAAAAATCGCCTTTTGTTCGCTTCACATAAGCATAGATCGCCGCCCCAAATACAAAAGTGAGATAGATGATTAAAGGAAGAATGATGCCGAGATTCATTGCTTATCGCCCTTATCTTTGATTTCTAAGGAAATATCCAGATAGACAATTTTGATGACCCAATAGCCGACAACGATAAACAAAATCGGTAAATAGATGCAGGAAAGCTCAAACCAAAGGGGGAAACCGATTGGACCTAAAGTTTCTTTTGGTAAGTAAGCGCATAAACACCAACCGATCACATATAAGAAACTGAGCCCTAATGCCCATCTCGCTTCCTTAGCAGCTTGTTTGTATCGTTGTGTGAGTGTCATAATATTCCTTAGAAGGCTTTGCTCATTTCTAATCCAATGCTACCACTATTTATCTGTTTTTTGGAGTGTAGATTTTAAAAACAAAAGAGCGGTCAAAAATTCATGAGATTTTTTGACCGCTCTTTTTATCTTAAAAAAGGATTATTTCACACGGGAAACATATTCGCCCGAACGGGTATCCACTTTAATTACTTCACCAATTTGAACGAATAGAGGCACTTTTACGACTGCACCGGTGCTGAGGGTTGCCGGTTTGCCGCCGGTACCAGCGGTATCACCTTTTAAGCCAGGGTCGGTATCCACGATTTCTAATTCAACGAAGTTTGGTGGTGTTACGGTAATTGGTGCACCGTTCCATAGAGTAACGATACAATCTGCTTGGTCTAATAACCATTTTTCTGCATCTCCCACTGCTTTTGCATCGGCAGAATACTGCTCGAAGGTTTCAGGGTGCATAAAATACCAAAATGCATCGTCTTTGTATGAATAGGTTAAGTTAAGATCCATAACGTCAGCTGCTTCAACAGAAGTACCGGATTTAAAGTTTACATCCAACACTTTGCCGGAAATTAATTTACGAATACGGGTACGGGTAAATGCTTGACCTTTTCCCGGTTTGACAAATTCATTTTCAACGATCACGCAAGGTTCGCCATCTTGCATAAATTTTAGACCCGGTTTGAAATCACTGGTAGTATATGTAGCCATATTAAATATCCTAAAAATAGAGACAGTTTTAAAAGTGCGTATTCTAACTCAAGATCCCGTTCTTAGAGAAGAACAAAATTGGCTCGCGATTCTAAAACATGCGATTTCTGATCCTAAAATATTGCTAAAACTCCTTGAGTTGCCGGAAAAGGATTTTGAGCAGGCGTTAAATGCCCGTAAACTTTTTGCTCTTCGGGTTCCTCATCCTTTTGTCGCAAAGATGGAAAAAGGTAACCCGAACGATCCACTTTTTTTGCAAGTGATGTGTTCCGATTTAGAATTTGTGCAGGCTGAAGGATTTTCAACGGATCCTCTTGAGGAGCAAAATGCCAATGCTGTGCCGAATATTTTGCATAAATATGGCAATCGTCTTTTGTTTATGGTGAAAGGCGGTTGTGCGGTGAATTGTCGTTATTGCTTTCGTCGTCATTTTCCTTACGATGAAAATCCGGGGAATAAACAAAGTTGGCAACAGGCGCTGGATTACATCGCCGAACATGATGAAATTGAAGAGGTGATTTTTTCCGGTGGCGATCCGCTGATGGCGAAAGATCACGAGTTGGAATGGTTGATAAAACGTCTCGAAAATCTACCGCACTTACAACGTTTACGCATTCATACTCGTTTGCCAGTGGTGATTCCACAGCGAATCACCGATGAATTTTGTCATATTTTGGCGAATAGCCGTTTACAAGCGGTATTGGTGACTCATATTAACCACCCTAATGAAATTGATGAGCCTTTAGACTATGCGATGAAAAAACTTCGTCATTCAGGGATAACGCTCCTTAACCAATCCGTCTTGTTGAAAGGCATTAATGATGATGCACAAATTTTGAAAAAACTTAGTGATAAATTATTTCAAATAGGGATTTTACCTTATTACTTACATTTATTGGATAAGGTACAAGGGGCAAGTCATTTTTTAATCAGTGATAAACAAGCTATGGTGATTTATAAAACCTTGCAATCACTTACATCCGGTTATCTTGTGCCTAAACTTGCTCGTGAGATTGCAGGTGAGCCAAATAAGACTTTATACGCTGAATAAGATCCGATAGAATACACGCAATTTTTTCACCGCACTTTTGTGCGTGGCGATAACAATAAAAAACGGCCAATAATTATTAAACTGAGGTAATCGTGAATTCTATGAATGGCAATCAATCAAACGATAACAAATCACAAGGCGAACTTGAGCTTGGGTTAAGCCAAGCAGATTCAATTACACCAAGAAAACCGGTTCATTCAAACGAATCTTTATTTGATAAAGCAAAAGGATTATTTGGGCGTAAAGAGCAGCCTGAAACCCAATTTCATGTGCGTAAAGAACCGACATTTGGTGAAAGCCACACACAGCAAGATCCCCTTCAGCCTAGCCAATCTTCTACGTTGGCAACAGAAGTTGAAACAACGGCTGAAAGTGTTGCAAAAGAGGCTGAATCCACGATTGAACCGGTGAGCGAAACGGTTCAAGCGAAAGTGGAAGAAATGGAGGACAGTGTCGTTTCGGTCACCGAACAGGCAAAAGAAAGCTTAGATGCGGGAACTACAGCGTTAAAGCGCCCTGAAAAATGGAAAATTCTTCAAATTTTACCGGAAAAACACCGTCGTCTCTTTGTTGCGATTCTAGCGCTAGTTTTACTTTTAATCGTGTTTTTTGCGTTAAAACCGAATTCCGATACGGTGGAATCTTTTGAATTACAAAATAACAATGAGATTCCGGTACAATTCCAGTCTTTAGATCAGTCTCAACCGGTAGAAACCACGGTGTTAGACAATATCTCGGCGCTACAAGCAAGCACACCGATTGCAGAGCCACAAATGCAGTCTGAATCTAATACTTCTGAGCCGGGTAAAATGGAATATGTTGGCGATCAAAAAGTGGCAACAGACTCGACAAAAGAGACGGGGGCCGTATCATCCGTCAATGAGAGGGTTTCTCAGCCCGTTCCTGTCGCCCCTGTTCGTCCCGAATCGGTTAAACAAGTTGAACGTACCGTTGGCAGCGTCCGTGAAACCGTCAAACATGATGGGGTTAAAGCTGTTACTCAAGAACGTAAAATCGTAGAAAAACCAACAGCGAAATCGGTTCAACCTAAAACCGAACTGGCAAGAAAAGCTCCTGTTCAAGAAACAAAAGCGACAGTGAAAAATGAACGCAAAGTTCAAATTGTTGAAGCAAAACCTGTGACTAATGCAGAAAAAGTGGCATCAAACGGTGCAAGTAAAACCTTAATCGTACCGAAAGGTGTTTCTCTTATGCAAGTATTCCGTGATCACAATTTGAATATTTCAGACGTGAATGCGATGACAAAAGCAAACGGAGCGGGCAATGTTTTGAGTAGCTTTAAGCCGGGAGATAAAGTCCAAGTTTCCCTGAATGGGCAAGGCCGAGTCAGTGAGTTGCGTTTATCTAATGGCACTAAGTTTGTACGTCAGGCTGACGGATCATATCAATTCAGAAAATAATTGTAAGGGCGAATCTTCGCCCTTTTTGTTTCCTTTTGGTGAAGGATTATGCTAAGAAAAACATTGTTTATTTTGACCGCACTTTTGTTTGGTGGGTGTGCTCATAGTCCATTATTAAGTGAGCAATCTCCACAAAAGATGGCTGTGCAGAAGGTTGATAAAGCCTCACAAATCGGCTCGGCAAAATTGTATTTCTGCAAAGATGATAAGGAAGTTCGTGTCGTATACAGTGCACAGAAACGAAATAAGAAAATGTTGAAACAAGTTTCCATAACCTTTAATCAAGTTACGGAAAAACTCACTCAAATGATTTCAGAACGTGGCAAGAATTACGGAAATATTCGTTGGACATGGTTAGAGCGTAATGATTTTAGTACCCTAAAAAACAGTCTTGGTGACATTTTGGCTGAGCAATGTGTTTTGAAATCTTCTGCCCCCTCATTGAGTAAATAATACGTGCAAACCGAACTCCAACGTGGTTTTGTGTTACACCGCCGACCTTATAGCGAAACCAGCTTATTAGTGGATTTATTCACGGAAGAGAGCGGTCGTCTCACTGTCATCGCAAAAGGGGCGAGAGCGAAACGTTCAACTTGGAAATCTGTCTTGCAACCTTTTACGCCCTTATTATTACGTTGGACGGGAAAAGGTGGTCTGAAAACGCTTACCAAAGCAGAACCGGCTGCGATCACTTTACCTTTACAACAGACCGCACTTTATAGTGGGTTTTATGTGAATGAGTTGCTCACCCGAGTTATTGAGCCGGAAACGGCAAATTCACCTTTATTTCAACATTATTTAAAATGCTTAACGAGTTTGGCTACAGAATCAAATGTCGAACCTTGCTTGCGTTTATTTGAATTTAACTTACTGCAAATTCTCGGCTATGGTGTGGATTTTCTGCATTGTGTCGGCTCGGGGCTGCCGGTGGAACCGGCAATGACTTACCGCTACCGTGAGGAGAAGGGCTTTATCGCCTCATTGGTGAAAGATAATCTCACTTTTTACGGGCGAGATCTGATAGCCTTTGCAGCCCTTGATTTTTCCGATGAAGCTGTACGCCAGGCAGCGAAACGCTTCACTCGCATAGCACTTAAACCTTACCTCGGTGATAAACCTCTAAAAAGCCGGGAATTATTCACTCAAAATATTTTATTTTTAAAATAATGGTACTGCTTTATACGCCACAGAAAAAACTCAATAAGCCAAAAAAGATCACGGCAACAATTATTGAGCTGGATTACCAAGGTCTAGGCGTGGCAAAAATTAATGGTAAAACTTGGTTTATCGAAAATGTCCTACCACAAGAGAAAGTGGAATGTACTGTGTTGGAAGAAAAACGCCAATATGGTCGGGCTGTGGTAACAAAATGGTTTGAGAAAAGCTCGCTTCGTGTCTCGCCACAATGTATTTATTTCGGGCGTTGTGGCGGGTGTCAAGCCCAACATATCCCTGTTGAAATGCAGCGTAAAGTTAAACAGTCAGCGCTGTTTAAACGCTTGACAAGGCTTCAGCAAGAACCTATTGATTTTCAACCGATGATTTGTGGTGAACCTTGGCAATATCGCCGTCGGGTACGTTTAAGTTTATGGTTTAATCCTAAAACCAAGCACATTGACATGGGATTTCGCCAGAAAAATTCCCATGATTTGATTGCAGTCGAACACTGTGACGTGATGGAACCTGCCATCAATTATTTACTACCAAAATTGACCGCACTTTTAGGACGTTATTCCAACCAAAAACAACTTGGACATATTGAGTTAGTCGTGGCAGATAATGGGGTAGCAATGCTATTGCGCTATACTGGAAATCTCACCGAAATTGACCGCACTTTATTGTTGAATTTTGCCGAGCAAGAAAATTTAATGCTTTTTCTACAAAGTGATGAGGGCATTGAACAAGCTTGTGAAGACTTACCTTATTATCAATTTTCCGATGGCACGAAATTTCATTTTGATATTCAGGATTTTATTCAGGTTAATCGTACGCTAAATGAAATCATGGTGCAAACAGCACTGGATTGGCTTGATCTTCAACCAACAGATCGTGTGTTAGATTTATTTTGCGGAATGGGTAATTTTACGCTTCCTTTGGCAAAACGAGTGAAAAGTGCGGTGGGAATTGAAGGCGTTTTTGACATGGCGAAAAAAGCCAAACAAAATGCTGAACGTAATCAGATCAATAATATTGAATTTTTTCAAGCAAATCTTGACCAATCTTTTATCAATCAGCCTTGGGCAATGCAGTGTTTCAACAAGATCTTGCTTGATCCACCACGGAGCGGCGCGGCATTTGCCCTGAATGCATTGTGTGAGTTAAAAGCAGAAAAAATCCTTTATGTGTCCTGTAACCCGACTACCTTGGTACGTGATGCAGAAATTCTACGCAGCTTTGGCTATAAAATTGAAAAAAGTGCGGTGATTGATATGTTTCCTCATACGGGGCATTTGGAATCTCTCACGTTATTTTCTACAAAATAAGTAGGTTATTCTGTTACAATGACTGGGCTAAAATGGAGTAACAGGAGGTTGCTCTTTTCTTCATCAACAAGGGGGTATTATGGTTGCTGTTCGTGGTTCTCATTTGTTAAATCCGCAAGATTTTGTGATTGAACAATGGTGTGCAGCATTAAAGCTTGCTGAACAGACGGAAAGAAGTCTGGTTGAGGCGTGGTACTATGTACGTAATTTGATGGAACGCCACCCTGATGAAATGAAAAATGCCACATTGACACTCCAATCCGGTGTGGAAATGGTGGAGATTTTGTACGAACTCAATATGGATACCGAGAGTCTTATCACGGCAATGTTGTTCCCGGCGGTGGCGAATCGTTTAGTGGATTGGGAAGCCTTAAAGGAAGAGTTTGGCACGAAAATCACGAAACTACTTCGAGGCGTGGAAGAGATGGATAATATCCGTCAGCTTAACGCTAGCCATTCAGCCAATGCCTTACAGGTGGATAATGTACGCCGTATGCTGCTTGCGATGGTGGATGATTTCCGCTGCGTCATTATCAAGCTTGCCGAACGCATTACCTTCTTACGTGATGCTGAAAATCGTTGTTCTGAAGAAGAAAAAGTGCTTGCCGCCAAAGAATGTTCTAATATTTATGCCCCATTGGCAAATCGCTTAGGGATTGGGCAGCTTAAATGGGAGCTGGAGGATTATTGTTTCCGTTATTTACACCCGGAACAATATCGTGCTATCGCCAAATTATTACAAGAGCGTCGTCTTGATCGTGAACATTATATTGCGGATTTTGTACAAGAATTAAGTGGTTATCTGCGTGAAAATATTGACTGTGTCGAAGTGTATGGACGCCCAAAACACATTTATAGCATTTGGCGTAAAATGCAGAAAAAACACCTGGAATTTAGTGGGCTATACGATGTAAGAGCGGTGAGAATTATCGTTCAAAAATTACAAGATTGTTATACCGCATTAGGTATTGTTCACACCCATTTTAAACATTTGCCAAAAGAATTTGACGATTACGTTGCTAATCCTAAACCAAATGGGTATCAGTCTATTCATACCGTTGTGCTAGGAAAAGGCGGTAAGCCGATTGAAGTGCAAATTCGCACCCAACAAATGCACGATGATGCGGAGTTAGGTGTGGCAGCACACTGGAAATATAAAGAAGGCACTACCGGCAGTTTATCCGCTTATGAAGAAAAAATTGCATGGTTGCGTAAATTACTCGCATGGCAAGATGATATTACCGACTCCGGCGAAGTGATGGCGGAATTACGAAGCCAAGTATTTGATGATCGTGTCTATGTGTTCACCCCAAAAGGTGAAGTTGTAGATTTGCCTGCCGGTTCAACCCCCCTTGATTTTGCCTATGCGATTCATAGTGAAATTGGCCATCGTTGTATTGGCGCAAAAGTAGGAGGACGCATTGTCCCTTTTACTTACCAGTTACAAATGGGCGATCAAATTGACATCATTACCCAGAAAAATCCGAATCCAAGCCGTGATTGGCTCAACCCTAATTTAGGTTTTACTCATACGGCGAAGTCTCGATCAAAAATTCAGGCATGGTTTAAAAAGCAAGATCGTGATAAAAATGTGCCGGCAGGAAAAGAATTGCTAGATAATGAGTTAGCTCGTTTAAATCTGAGTATCAAGCAAGTAGAACCTTACGCTCTGCCTCGTTATAACTTGAAAAATCTAGAGGATCTTTATGCGGGAATTGGCAGTGGCGATATTCGTCTCAATCATTTGGTGAACTTTTTACAAAGTAAGCTTATCAAAGTCAGCGCCGAGCAAGCCGATCAAGAAATTTTGCGTCATGTCGCAACCAAAAGTGCGGTGAATTCTCAGCAAAAAAATACAGAAAAGAGCGGCTGCGTGATCGTGGAAGGGGTGGGGAATTTAATGCATCATATTGCCCGTTGTTGCCAACCTATTCCGGGCGATGCCATTGTCGGTTATATCACAATGGGGAGGGGGATTTCTATTCACCGCAGTGATTGTGAACAGTTTTTAGAGCTACAAACGGCACACCCGGAACGAGTGGTGGATTCCATCTGGGGGGAAAACTATGCTCGAGGATTCCATATTAATATTCGGATTGTCGCAAGCGATAGAAACGGATTACTACGTGATATCACCACTGTGCTTGCGAATGAAAAAATCAGTGTATTGGGGGTGTCCAGCAGAGCTGATACTAAAAAACAGATAGCAACTATTGATATGGAGATTGAACTTCATAATGTAGAAAGTTTAAGCAAAATCTTAGCAAGATTGGCAAAGTTGGATGACGTGATTGAAGCAAAACGCTTATAGGTAAATTTATGTACAAAACAACCGGGTTAACCCATTTAATCAATTCCACAAAATATTCTCTTCAAGGCTTAAAAAGTGCGTTTAAGAACGAAACTGCTTTTCGCCACGAATGCTTTCTTGCGGTGATTTTAATCCCGCTAGCCTTCTTTTTGGGAGAGACTAAAATCGAAATCGCTTTAATGATTTCATCTGTTTTACTTGTTATGGCTGTGGAATTATTAAACAGCGCCGTTGAAGCAGTGGTCGATCGCATCGGTACCGAACGCCATGAACTTTCCGGCAGAGCCAAAGATCAAGGTTCCGCTGCTGTCTTTATTGCACTTTGCATTGTAGGTGTCGTGTGGGGAAGTATTTTATTTTTTTAAAGTGTGGTTGGTTTTTAAAAGACTTTGGCTTATGCATTGGCATAAGCCGTTTTTTTTTGCCTATTTGGTTATCTAGGATAGCCTTTATTTATTCTTCCTCGAAATCATCTAAATCAAGCGCTTCTTGGGAGAGGATGATACCCGTGAGATCCGCATAAATATAATCTTCAGGGAAGAATGTTACGCCTCCGAAATTAACGGGAATATCAATTTCTCCTGTTTGGTTTTCATCTGCACTGACCGGAATTGGCGCAAGGGCGTGGATACCAATATCAATATTTTCTAATTGTTGGATTTGGCGAACGGCTCCGTAAACGATAATTCCTTCCCAACCATTATCTGCAGCAAGTTGTGCGAGCTCGGCATCAACTAAACCACGACGCACTGCACCACCACCATCTATCACTAATACGCGACCTTCACCATTTTCTTCTAATACCTCAGCAATAAGCCCATTATTTTCAAAGCATTTTACGGTGGTGACTTTACCAAAGAAATGGCTCGCCCCCCCAAAACTTGAAAAAATTGGCTCTACCACATCGACTTGATCCGCATAGAGATCGCAAAGTTCCGAAGTATCAATAAACATAAATTTCCCCTATTAAATGTTGAGATGCTACTTAGTATATGCTGATTTAGCCGATAAGCAAGCCCAAACTAAAAAGTAGATTGGTAAAGAGTGAGATCATTGACATTTGTGCCAGCATTGGACGTAGTGCCGCGGGGGATTGGCTACGATAAACAAAAACAGCCTGTTTAGCGAGTAATGGAAAAGCAAGTAAGAATGAATAATTGAGCCAAGAGGTGGCGGTTTTGAATGTAAATAGTAAATAACACAGCGTAGCGAAACTTAATAGAATACAGTGGTAAATACGCCCTTTATGTGCCCCTAAACGAACGGCAAGAGTATTTTTACCGGCTTTGGCATCTTGTTCAATATCTCGTAAGTTATTGATATTTAGGACAGCACTGGCAAGTAAACCTGAGCCGATAGCGGGTAGTATAATGTGGTTGTCAATGCTGTGTGTTTGTAAGTAATAAGTGCCCCCCACGCCAAGTATGCCAAAAAACACTAAAACGGAAATATCGCCTAAGCCCATATAGCCGTATGGTTTTGCTCCTACGGTATAAGTAATGGCAGCAATAATTGCTAAAATGCCAAGTAGAGCAAAGGCTAAGAGATCGGTGAGGTTTTCATAAGCGATGCCAATCAAAAAACTGCCGGAAATAAAACTTGCAACAATCATTAAGATTAAGCCCCATTTTAATTCAACGGCTGAAATCCCCCCTTTTTGGATACCTCGTAATGGACCGATACGTTCTTCTGTATCTGAACCTTTTTGGTGATCACCATAGTCGTTGGCAAAGTTTGAGAGTACCTGTAATAAGATCGTTGTCAGCAGGCAAAGTACCATTATCGAAACATTAAATGTCTCAGGCTTTGCCCGGTAAGCAAGGGCTGAGCCCGTGAAGATAGAGGCTAATGCGAGCGGTAATGTTTTTGGGCGCGCCGTTTCCCACCACATTTTCAATTTTTCATTTGTCATTTTTTTTGACCGCACTTTTGATTACAATAGGTGGTGTATTCTACATTAATCTCAGGTATTTATGAATGACTTAACCCTCTTTCCCATCGCCATTATCCATACCCCTTATAAAGAAAAATTCTCTGTTCCACGTCAACCTGATTTAGTGCAAGACGGTGTCGGTATTGTCGAGCTACTTCCTCCTTATAATTTACCGGAGGCGGTGCAAGGGCTAGAACAATTTAGCCATCTCTGGTTAATTTTTCAATTTGATCAAATTCAACAAGGAAAATGGCAGCCAAAAGTTCGCCCGCCACGTTTAGGGGGAAATCAGCGGGTAGGGGTATTTGCCTCACGGGCAACGCATCGTCCAAATCCATTGGGATTGTCAAAAGTGGAATTGCGTAAGGTGGAATGTCTAAACGGAAATGTATTTCTACATTTAGGGGCCGTGGATTTGGTGGATGGAACACCGATTTTCGATATCAAACCTTATATTGCCTATGCGGATAGTGAGCCCTATGCAAAATCAGGTTTTGCACAAGAAAAACCACAGTCAAAACTTCATGTGGAATTTACTGAGCACGCTAAAAGTGTGGTGAAAAAACTTGAAGAAAAACGACCGCACTTAGGACGTTTTATTCGTGAGGTCATTGAGCAAGATCCCCGTCCAGCCTACCGGCAGGGTAAGCTAAGTGAACGTATTTACGGAATTAGCCTTTATGAATTTAATATTAAGTGGCGAATTAAATCGGGTTCGTTAGATGTCGTAGAAGTGCTTGATGTCGAGAAAAATATTGTCATGAAAGCCAAAAAGCATATTTGAAAATCCGACATGTTGTTATTACACAAATTTGATGTTTGGTTTATCTGTAGAAATTTTGTTTTGTGTATTTGCCATATAACACTGAAAAAAATCTGTATCTTAATCGGTTGGTTATGCAACCTTTGGGATACAGATGAGAATGTAGCATGTGTAAAACACTGTTTCACACAAAACGATTTTTATTGAATATAACTATTCATCCAAGAAACTACGCAAAGTTTCTGAACGACTAGGATGACGAAGTTTACGCAAGGCTTTAGCTTCAATTTGGCGAATACGCTCACGGGTTACATCAAATTGTTTGCCCACTTCCTCAAGGGTATGATCCGTATTCATATCAATACCAAAACGCATACGTAATACTTTCGCCTCACGTGGTGTGAGACCTTCTAGCACTTCATGAGTCGCCACTTTTAAGCTTTGTGCGGTAGCAGAGTCTAACGGTAATTCAAGAGTGCTATCTTCAATAAAGTCACCTAAATGTGAATCATCGTCATCACCGATAGGGGTTTCCATAGAAATTGGTTCTTTCGCAATTTTTAATACTTTACGAATTTTATCTTCCGGCATACCCATCCGTTCTGCCAATTCTTCCGGCGTGGCTTCACGTCCCATTTCTTGCAACATTTGACGAGAAATACGGTTGAGTTTATTGATCGTTTCAATCATATGAACAGGAATACGAATCGTACGCGCTTGATCGGCAATAGAGCGAGTAATGGCTTGACGAATCCACCAAGTCGCATAAGTGGAGAATTTATAGCCTCGGCGATATTCAAATTTATCAACCGCTTTCATTAAGCCAATATTACCTTCTTGAATTAAATCCAAGAATTGTAAGCCACGGTTTGTGTATTTTTTAGCGATAGAAATAACCAAACGTAAGTTGGCTTCTACCATTTCTTTTTTAGCTCGACGGGCTTTTTGTTCACCACGAGACACCGCATCGCAAATGGTGCGCATTTGTTGGACGGTGAGGTTTGAACTTTGTTCAAAAATAGCTAAATTTGCTAAAGCTTGGCGGATGCGCTCCTCATATTTTGGTAAACGTTTTGCCCAAGGTTTAGAAGATTTTAAGGCTTTATCCAGCCATGTATCGCTACTACCAAAAGTGATGATGATTTTTTCAAATTCTTCTTTTGACATACCGGCAATATCAACTAACACTTTTTGTAATTGGCGCTCTTCGGCGCGCACTCGCTTCATCATATTTTTCATAGATAAAACAAGTAAATCGAATTGTTTTGGTACAAGGCGGAATTGTTTGAAAATTTCAGCGAGTAAAACGACTTGTTCCTGTGATTTTTTATGATCACGTCCATGTTTAGCAATTGCAGCTAAGGTTTTAGTATGTTGTGTTTTGAGTTCAGTGAACTTTTCACGTGCAACTTCAGGATCGATACTATTATCGGTATCAGAGCTATCTGTTGCTGAATCGTTATCCTCTTCTTCCTCTTCATTATCGTCAATATTAACGTCCGTTGTGTGTGTGTCTTCATCATCTTCATCATCTTCATCAAAAGTATCTGATAATTCAGGTGTTTCTTCGGTGACGACATTAGGATCTACAAAACCCGAAATGAGATCAGCAAGGCGAACATTGCCTTCTTCTACTTTATTGTATTGGTCGAGTAAATCATTGAGGGCTTCAGGATAAGCAGCAATGGAAGTTTGAACTTCATCAATACCTTCTTCAATTCGTTTGGCAATGCTGATCTCATCTTCACGTGTTAATAGGTCAACCGTTCCCATTTCGCGCATATACATACGCACCGGATCGGTTGTGCGACCAATTTCCGATTCGACATTTGAAAGAATTTGTGTCGCTTCTTCTACGGCATCTTCATCTGGAATGGTGTCGTTTAACATCATATCATCGCTTTCCGGTGCTTCATCCAACACAGGAATCCCTGCATCATTTTGCAAGGTTTGGAGTAATTTATCGTAGTATTCAGGATCGACCACATCTTCAGGCAGTAAATCATTGATTTCTGCATAGGTTAAGTAACCTTGCGTTCGGCCTAATTCCATTAATTGTTCAATTTGTTCTGAATATTGTTCCGCAGTAGATTGTTGATTTTGTTCCATGTTTATACCCATGTCGTCGTGTTTTTATGGATGAAATTTCTCGTTTTAGCGGGAGATTTTACCATTGTTATTGAGGATTAACTAACTGTTTTTTCTGTTCTTCTTTACCCGTAATGAGTGTAATCAGCACTTGTTTTTCTTGTTCCGTTAATCCCTCGGATCGCTCTTTTGCAATAAGCATTGCAATATCGCGTTCAATAGCTTGAATATTCAAACGGCGATAATTTTGTGAAAAGGCGTTAATGATTTCTTTATCGTCCAGTAAATGCTCCCATGTCGCTAAGATTTCAAGGGGGCGAAAGTATTCCGTATCGCGAAAATGTTCGAGAATTTGCCCCAGTGTGATGCCTTCCCTTGAGCGACAAAGTGCGGTCAATTTTTCCAACAGCTCGTAACCGGCTTCGCCTCTCAATGCGGTGAGTCCGGCTTCAGTAATACGATTAACCAAATGCGTATTTTGTAATAAAAGAGAAATGACAATTCGCATTGGTGTTTGTTTCATTTTAGGTTGGCTATCACCTTTTATGGATACCGGGGAGGTTGCTTGTTTAGGAATTAAACTTTCCAGTTGTGATTCATCAAAAATACCAAGCTTTTGTGCCAATGTATTGCGTAAAGATAACCGTAATGCTTCGCCCGGAATTTGGCGAATTAAAGGGGAAGCGAGGGCGACTAATTTACTGCGTCCCTCTTTCGTAGAAAAATCCACTTGTGGGTTTAAGTGGGCAAAGAGAAAATCGGTGAGCGATTGTGCGCTTTCGATATATTCTTCAAATTTTTCTTTGCCGTATTGGCGAATGTAGGTATCGGGATCTTCACCATCGGGTAGGAAAATAAATTTAATTTGCCGCCCATCTTCTAAATAAGGCAACGCATTTTCCAGCGCCCGCCATGCGGCATCCCGTCCTGCTCGGTCGCCATCATAACAGCAAATCACTTGTTCTGTGGCACGGAAAAGAAGCTGAATTTGCTCTGATGTGGTGGACGTGCCGAGAGACGCAACCGCATAATTTACGCCAAATTGTGCTAATGCCACTACATCCATATAGCCTTCGACCACCAATAATTTTGGTGGCTCATCACTATGTTGTAAGGCTTCATATAAGCCATAGAGTTCTTTGCCTTTGTGGTAGGTAAGGGTTTCCGGTGAGTTTAAATATTTGGGTTTTTCATCACCTAATACCCGACCGCCAAACGCTACGGTACGCCCACGTTTATCTCGAATAGGGAACATAATTCGGTGGCGGAATTTATCGTAAACATGACCTCGCTCATTCTGTGATAGCATACCCAGATCGCGCAATTTTTGTTGTTCTTCACGATTGAAGCCAAATTTGCGTAATACAGAATCAGGTGTATTCGGCACAAAGCCAATTTGATAGCGGGCAATAATTTCGGGGGATAGACCACGTTGCTGCAAGTAATGCTGCGCAGGAATATTTAAGGGCAGCTGTGTTTGATAAAAACGCGCGATCTCTTGCATCAATTCATATAGATTACGTTTGGTCTGATAACTGATTTGGGGACGTTGATGAGTTGAGTTTGCCCGCTTTTCATAAGGCACTTCTAACCCAGCCATGGCAGCAAGCTCTTCAATGGCCTCAACAAATTCAAGCTTGTCATAATCCATCAAAAAGGAAATTGCGTTACCATGCGCACCACAGCCGAAACAATGATAAAACTGTTTTTTTTCGCTTACCGTGAAAGAAGGCGTTTTTTCATGATGGAAGGGACAGCAGGCTTGATAATCTCGTCCGGCTTTTTTCAGTTTCACACGAGAGTTTATCACATCAACAATATTGGATTTTGTTAACAAATCATCAATAAATGGGCGTGGAATGGTGCCTTTCATGACTTTTGCCTCCTTAAAATATGATGTGAAAAGTGCGGTCGTTTTTGACTGAGTTTTAAAGCAACAAAACCGTGATACCAAAGGAACCACGGTTTGTCTTAACTCGAGTTAGAAAATACTACAAATTAGTATAAACGGGTATTACGCGCATTCTCGCGAGCGTTGCGTTTAGCGTGACGTTTAGCGAGCGTTGCTTTTTCACGTTTACGAACAGTAGTTGGTTTTTCATAGAATTCACGAGCGCGAACTTCAGCCAAGATACCGGCTTTTTCGCAAGAGCGTTTGAAACGACGTAAAGCTACGTCAAATGATTCGTTTTCACGTACTTTAATTACAGGCATAAGCCAATCACCTCAATGAGTTTAATTTAATTGCAATTTAAAAATTTATCTATGCCATAAATGGCAAATTCAATAAAGGTCGCAATTCTAATCTAATTTCAGGGAGAAAGTAAAGGAAAGAATGCGTAATTCGCCTTAATTCATGGTTTCAACTGGTTAAAACCGCTTAAACAAGGTAAAATCGCGCCTTATTTTAGAAACTAAATTGAGAAAATCAATGAAAATCTTAGGAATTGAAACCTCCTGTGATGAAACGGGCGTAGCAATTTATGACGAAGAAAAGGGGTTAATTGCAAATCAGCTTTATACTCAAATTGCACTCCATGCGGATTATGGTGGTGTCGTGCCGGAGCTTGCTTCTCGTGATCATATCCGTAAAACGGCACCTTTGATTCAGGCAGCATTGGCGGAAGCAAACTTAACAGCGGAAGACATTGATGGTGTGGCTTACACCAGTGGTCCCGGGCTTGTCGGAGCTTTGCTTGTTGGGGCGACGATTGCCCGCTCACTGGCCTATGCCTGGAATGTACCGGCAATTGGGGTGCACCATATGGAAGGGCATTTGCTTGCCCCAATGTTAGAGGAAAATCGACCGCATTTTCCTTTTGTAGCTTTGTTGGTTTCGGGCGGACACACACAGTTAGTACGGGTGGACGGTGTAGGGCGTTATAAAGTCATTGGGGAATCCATTGATGATGCCGCAGGCGAAGCTTTTGATAAAACCGCGAAGTTGCTCGGATTGGATTATCCGGGGGGAGCGGCACTTTCCCGTTTAGCGGAACAAGGTACACCGAATCGTTTCATTTTCCCCCGTCCAATGACAGATCGCCCGGGATTAGATTTTAGCTTTTCCGGTTTGAAAACCTTTGCAGCCAACACGGTAAATCAAGCCCTGAAAGAGGAAGGAGAATTAACCGAGAAAACCAAAGCAGATATCGCTTATGCTTTTCAGGAGGCTGTCGTGGATACTTTAGCAATTAAATGCAAACGAGCATTAAAAGAGACGGGGTATAAACGTTTAGTCATTGCGGGGGGCGTGAGTGCAAACAAAAGGTTACGTGAAACTTTGGCGATATTAATGAAAAATTTAAAGGGGGAAGTCTTTTATCCCCAACCTCAATTTTGTACTGACAATGGTGCAATGATCGCCTACACGGGTTTTTTACGTTTAAAACAAGGTCAGCAAAACGGATTATCGATAGATGTCAAACCTCGTTGGCCTATGACTGAACTCTCATTTAAGGGGAATTGAATGAAAGAAATTAAATTTCGTGCAATGCGCGCGGCAGGAATGGGCTGCTTTATTGTGTTAATTGCTATTGGTGTATGGGTCTTCTCTTCTTCAAGTGATGAGATAGTAAATCTTCTCACTTTGGCAGGACAACAACTGGGTGGGGGGACGACTTATGGTGCATTTTTGCTTGCGGCATTGCCACCTTTTGCCGGTTTTATCACTTATCACATTTGGAAATGGGCACTTAAATAATGGCAAAATTGTACTTTTATTATTCCACCATGAATGCCGGAAAATCCACCACGCTATTACAATCTTCTTATAATTACCGTGAACGTAACATGAACACCCTTGTTTATACGGCTGCGATAGATGATCGCTTTGGCGTGGGAAAAGTTACTTCCCGCATCGGCATTTCTCAAGAGGCAAATTTGTTTAATGGCGATACCAATTTGTTTTATGAAATTAGTCAACATTTACAACAGGAAAAAATTCATTGTGTGCTGATTGATGAAGCTCAATTTCTCACCAAACAACAGGTCTATCAGTTGAGTGATGTGGTGGATAAGCTCAAAATCCCCGTACTGTGCTATGGATTACGCACCGATTTCCAAGCGGAGTTATTTGAAGGAAGCAAATATTTGTTGGCTTGGGCAGATCAATTGGAAGAATTAAAAACTATTTGTTATTGCGGACGCAAAGCAAATTTTGTCCTTCGTCTCACTGAAAATGGTGAAGTCATCAAAGAGGGGGAGCAAATCCAAATTGGCGGAAACGACACCTACCTTTCCGTTTGTCGGTCTCATTACAAAGAAAAGTGCGGTCAAATTTAACTGAGATTTTTTCATATCATTTTCAAACACAACAACTAGAAATATAAGGTTAATATTATGCTAAAAAATAAAACTTTCGGGAGTGCCTTAATTATTGCTGGGACAACCATTGGTGCAGGAATGCTTGCTATGCCATTAACCTCAGCAGGAATGGGATTTGGTTATACAGTTCTGTTATTAGCCGGACTTTGGATTTTGCTCGTTTATAGCGGTTTATTATTTGTCGAAGTGTATCAAACTGCAGATCAACTTGATGACGGTGTTGCCACTCTAGCAGAAAAATACTTTGGTGTACCGGGGCGTATTTTAGCAACATTAAGCCTATTAATTTTACTTTATGCGCTCTCTGCAGCGTATATTACCGGCGGTGGTTCTTTGCTTTCCGGTTTACCTACCGCATTTGGTATGGACGCGATGTCGCCTAACATTGCAATCATTATTTTCACTCTAGTATTGGGTTCTTTTGTGGTGATAGGAACAAAAGGCGTAGATGGCATTACCCGTTTATTGTTTATCGGTAAATTAATTGCTTTCGCTTTCGTATTGTTTATGATGCTGCCTAAAGTGGCAACAGATAACTTGATGGCACTGCCACTTAATTATGCTTTTGTGATCTCTGCCGCACCGATTTTTTTCACCTCTTTTGGCTTTCACGTAATTATGGCAAGTATAAACAGCTATTTAGGAGGGAACGTTACTCAATTCCGCAAAGCCATTCTTATTGGTACAGCAATACCGCTTATTGCCTATTTAGTATGGCAGCTGGCAACGCATGGCGTGTTAAGCCAAAGCGAATTTGTTCGTATTTTGCAGGCAGATCCCACCTTAAATGGTTTAGTCAATGCTGTACGTGAAATTACGGGATCAAATGTAATGGGTGAGGTGGTGCGTATTTTTTCTGCCCTTGCTTTGATTACCTCCTTTCTTGGCGTAATGCTTGGGGTATTTGAAGGTCTAGGCGATTTATTTAAGCGCTATCGTTTGCCTCATAACCGAATTTCACTCACCTTTGCCGCATTTATCCCCCCTCTCGTATTTGCCCTCTTCTACCCTGAAGGCTTTATCACGGCATTAAGCTATGCCGGATTGCTGTGTGCCTTTTACTGCTTAATTTTACCGATTGGCTTAGCATGGCGTACCCGCCAAAAAAATCCTCATTTACCTTATCGTGTTCTTGGTGGAAATATAGCGCTAGTTCTTGCTTTAGTCATTGGTATCGTGATTATGGTGATTCCATTTCTCATTCAAGCCGGTTATTTACCAACCGTTGCCGGTTAAAGTGCGGTCGGTTTTTGTTTGGTTTAGTTTAGTCCTTTGGTGCCCACAACCTATTTTTAGTCGCCGTTTTTTCTGATTGATTAAATGGAATGCAGGGAGAGTGATGTTTTTTCACTCTCCTTTCATATAATCAATTAGCTTTCACCAAAAATGCATCCAATTTGCGTGGAATGATGAAAAATGATGTCGCGGCAATAGCACTCATCAGTAAGAACGTTATTGTTGGTGAAATCGGGTAAATGAGACCTGAAATTGCGGTGAAAAGGGCGATAAGCGCGCCATTTGATAAGCCGTTATACAGCCCTTGCAATTTTGCAATATGGTTTTGCGGTTGTGTGGTGATATAGCGCACAATCGCATAATGGCAAGCGGCATAAGTGAGGCTATGCGCCAGTTGGAGCGGTAAAATTTGCCAGAAGGTGTTTGCGTAAGCCAAACCGGCCCAACGTAAAGTTGCCACGAATCCAGACAAAAAGAAAACTCTGCTCACCGACCAACTTTGGAATAAACGGCGTGAAAAGAAGAATAATAAAATTTCAGCTAATACACCAACGCCCCAAAGTAAACTGGTTTGTGGCACTGAAAGACCGATATTTGTCCAATAGATCGTGCTGTAAACATAATAAGCTGCGTGAGAGCCTTGGATTAGCCCCACGGCAAGCATAACGCGTAATGTAGTTGGTTTTTTTAATAACGCTAAAAAACTGATTTGGCTTGATACACCTTCTTCTAAGGGTTCATCTTTCGGGGGAATACTTGGGGTGAATAATTGAATCAAGGCATAAAATAATAAAAGTGCGGTTAAAATCCAAACGATATTTTGTTCGCCCAACCAACCAATCATTCCGCCAAATACGACGACGCCTAAAATGAAGGCGATAGAACCAATCAACCTCACTTTGCCATAGTCCAAGCCGATTTGGCGTTGCCATGTGGAAGCCAGCGAATCGCCAATGGGCATACCGGCAGAATTGACCATAGCAAAAAGTCCAATTGCAAAAAACAGTAACCAAAAATTATCGGAAACTAAACTCATGGTCGCCATAATCAGGGCGGAACATAACGCCAATAATCGCAGGGAATTGATGATGTGATCGGCTTTTTTGATTAATGAGGAAAAAAATAATCCGCCAATAAAACGGAAAATATAGGCACTACCGATAACAAGCCCGATCATTTCTTCGCCGTATTGTTGTGATTTCAACCAAGCGGGAAAGAACGGCAAAAAGACGCCATAAGCGCAGTAGTAGCCAAGAAAGCTCAGGGAGAGCCAGTAAAAGGGACGAATTTGCATTAGAATAAGGCTTCCATTTCTTGTGAGCGTGCCACACAGGCTTGCATGGCTTCTTCTACAGTTTGATTAAATTGCCGCTTATTAAATACATCTAATGCGGCGGCTGTTGTTCCACCCTTTGAGGTGACATTTTCTCTTAACGTGGCAAGCGTAATGTGTGGGTTTTCCACCACCATTTTAGCCGCACCAAGCATAGATTGTTGCACCAGTTGACGGGCGGTGTGGGTATCTATATTCATTTCAATCAATGATTGTTGCATCGCTTCTAACATTAAAAAGAAATATGCCGGACTACTACCGGATGCGGCGGTTACGGTGTGCATTTGATTTTCCTCTGTCACCCATAGCGTTTTACCCACCGCATTTAACAAAGCTTGGGCAAAAGTGCGGTCGGTTTCTGCTGTATTTTCAGGGGCAAATAATCCTGACATACCTTCCCCCACCAATGCCGGCGTGTTTGGCATGACCCGCACAATGGATTTGGCACTGGGAATCAGGGCTTGCAAACGGGCAGTGGAAATACCCGCGGCAATGGAGATTAATAATTTATCGGAAAAATCTACCGCACTTAATGGCGCACAGACGTCCGCCATCATTTGTGGTTTCACGGCAAGTAAAACAACTTCCGCACGAGTGACGCTTTCCACATTATTTTCTGCTGTTTGTACACCTAGTTTGGCGAAATATGCCCGTTTTTCTTCATTGGGGTCATTGATAATAATTTGTGCTGCCGGATAACCTTGTTTTAATAAACCCAGCACGATAGCTTGTGCCATATTGCCGCCGCCAATAAAGGCGATTAATTTCTGTTGCATCATTTTTTCCTGTCAGTTTATGGGCTACAATGACGCCTATTTTACCTGATTATGAAGGACGTGTACGATGTGGTTTAAAAATTTAATGAGTTATAGGCTTACCAAACCTTTGGATTGGGAACGTAATCAGCTTCAAACACAGCTTGAAACCTGTCAATTTCATCCTTGTGGGGCTCAAGATCAAAGTAAATTTGGTTGGGGTTATCCGTTGCGGGGGGCGGATTTACTCTATTTTTCCGTGGGCAATCACATTTTATTAGTGGCAAAAAAGGAAGAAAAAATTTTGCCGGCAAACGTGGTAAAACGTGAGTTGGATGAACGTATCGAAAGTTTGGAACAGAAAGAAAACCGCAAATTGAAAAAAGTAGAAAAACAAACCTTAAAAGATGATGTGGTGATGAACCTGTTGCCACGAGCTTTCAGTAAAAATCAACATACCGCTTTATGGATTGATACGGAAAATCAGCTGATTCATGTGGATGCGGCATCAAGCAAGCGGGCAGAAGACGTTCTAGCTTTATTACGAAAATCTTTGGGTTCTTTACCTGTCGTACCTTTGGCTTTCGCCAATGACCCCAGCACGGTGATGACAGATTGGATCACTCAAGATAGTTTACCGCATTGGCTGATTGCTCTTGAAGAAGCAGAGTTGCGGGGCAGCCAAGAAGACAGTGTGATTCGCTGTAAAAAACAACCCCTTGAAAACGATGAGATTCTAGCGCTTTTACAAGAGGGCAAAAAAGTCGTGAGCAAACTGGCATTGGAATGGGAAGACATTCTCACCTTTGTCTTTCATGAGGATTGTACCCTTAAACGCTTAAAATTTGCTGATACGGTACGTGAGAAAAATGACGATATATTAAAAGAAGATTTCGCCCAACGATTTGATGCGGATTTTGTCTTGATGACAGGTATTCTTAGCAAACTCACTGAAAATTTATTAGATGAATTTGGTGGGGAAAAATCAAGATTGTAATGAGAAAGTGCGGTTAAATTTGATGGATTTTTCAGATCACTTTGGCGATCTTTTGATAGTTAGATTCGGAAAGAATGAAATATGAATATTCAAAATGTCATTTTATGGCGACGTTTCTTCTCTGGTGTGGCATACACGGCAATGCAGAGCGTCTTTTTTATTTATTTACAGAACAATAAAGGATTTGAAACCTCACAAATTGCCACAGCATTTTCACTGTTGGTATTTGCAAGCCAAGCTTTTTCTCTCTTTGCCGGGGTATGGGGTGATCAGTTTGGGCGCTCAAAAATGATGCTGATGGGGTGCTTGATGGATGCAGTTGCTTACATTTTGTTGATCACCACCGATTATTATCCGTTTTTGTTATTAGCCACATTCTTTTTTGGTTTTGGTAGTACATTATTTGGCACTAATGCCCGAGCCTTGTTGCTTTCTACCGCGGCTGATAATTATCAGGATAAAGCCAAAGCGCAGGGGAAGTTTTTGCGGATTCAAAGCCTCGCATCAATGTTTGCCCCGTTGCTTGCCCTCCCATTCTTACATTTTCAATTACCTGAAATGTTGATTTGGTTGAGCTGTGCGATTGAAGTGTCGATGTTGATCTTTATGCTGATTGCTGTTAAAGAAACGCCTTGTAAAGTGAGAAGTACCCCCTTTAGGTTTTATAATATTAAGCAAGTATTAAGTAAGCGGTTTGTGTTTGCACATTTACTTCTTTTTATTCCGTTGGCAATGGGGACTTCTTTTTATATTATTTTCCCCTATATTTTCAGTAACTTATTAGATAGTCCTGAATCTATTCCGGTTGCCTTCTTTGTTAATAATTTAATTGCCGTGTTATTTCAATCCCGTTTTACACGTAAATTGGATTTTAGTGTAGTAAAACTCACTTATATTGCTCCATTATTAGTGATTACATTGATCGTACCATGGTTTTATGTTATTGATTTTCTTTCCTTTATGACTGCTTATCTTTATTTGATTATCTTTGCTTTTGTGAGCTTATTTGCGAATACTGCGATGGCGAATATGTTGGTGAAATTGGATAAGGGGGTCAATCAAGGCTTGATGTTTGGGACATCTAAGTTGATTTTGGCAGGAACGACAGCACTTGTGATGAATATTATTCCTCTTGTCTTTTTGATTTGGTAAGCAAAATGAAATTACGTCATGTGTTCTTTTCTCTATTATTATCACTCACAGTCAGTGCGATAGCCATTACACCGGCATTGTACGATATGCGAAATCGTGAGGCAGAACAGATTGAACTCGCCGAATTGTACTCACAACTTGTGATTGCCCTTGAAAACGAAAATTATCTTGAGCTTGATAAATTATTAGCAGATGGTTTTGTGCTGACCGTGATTCGAGATGCAAAGCGAAATCGTTTTACCAAGGCAGATTGGCTGAATAATTTAAAAGACGGGGTATTGTATTATGATATGTTGAAAGCCGTCAAAGTGTTACCGATCGGTAAAGATAGGCTGACCGCTACCTATGATTTGAAAGCCTCATTTTTAGGGGAAAGTGTAGAAGCGATGCGTTTAAAGATGTATTTTCGCACCAAAATGAATGAAGGACGACTTCAAATCACTCGTATGTGGATTAATTGGGATAAAAACCAAGGACAGTGATTGGCTGAACATAAAGTGCGGTCAATATTTAATGGTTTTTTGGCACTATGTGGCTGCGGCACAAACTTGCTTTCTGGGTTTATTTGTAGTGCTATATGCAGTATATCCTCTACAAAAATCAAATTATTCCAATAGGTTAAAATTCGGACACACTCAGTGTGTCCCTATAAATATCAAACCGATTTTTGGTTGCTTAATGTTTGGAGTTTACACAAAATCACATTCAATACCACGCCATAAGCAGGGATGAATAGCAAAATACCAATAAACAATTTGAATAAATAATCGACAAAGCCAAGTTGTGCCCAGTGTTCAGCCATAAAAGGATCGGCACTTTGGTAGAATGCCACACTGAAAAATACGAAGGTATCTGCCATGGAGCCCAAGGTCATTGAACAGCTTGGGGCTATCCACCAAGTTTTAAGTTGCCGTAATCGGTTGAATACTGTGACATCTAATAATTGCCCTACCACATAAGCTAAAAAACTCGCCAATGCAATGCGGAAAACAAACATATCAAAGCCATTTAATGCTCCGATACCTTGATATTGAGAATCAGAGAACAGCACAGAAATGATATAACTGATAATAAGAGCTGGGATCATCACAATAAAAATAATCCAACGGGCTTCTTTTGCACCAAACACACGTACCGTTAAGTCTGTGGCAAGAAAAATGAAAGGAAAAGTGAGTGTTCCCCAAGTGCTATGGAAGGAAAAATCCTGTGCGGCACCAAGTGCGGTTAATTTTAGGGAAATTTCAAAGGGGATTTGTACTAAATAATTGCTTGCCGCAATGATCAAAATATGGAAAAAACTTAACCAAATGAGGGCGGTACGCTTTTGTTGCGTATTAAAAATAGGATAATTAATATTCATGTTTTACCTTTTTAAATCAATAGAAATCGGGGTGAGGGAACCCGAGTTGAAAATAGGGGTCGGATCATACGCAGATTTATTAGGATTGCAAGAAAAGATAAAGTAGGATAAATCTTAGTTGGCCAGATACAGGTAAAAATGATTACACTTTACTTCTATATAGGCATTCTCAATCATACTAATTTATAGCTTTCTTGGTGAATTTTCGGCAGAATACGGAAAATTTCTATATTTAAAAAAGGGTAAAACAATGACTAAACATTATGACTATATTGCCATTGGTGGTGGTAGTGGGGGCATTGCTTCAATTAATCGGGCCGCAAGTTATGGTAAAAAATGTGCGATTATTGAAGCAAAATATTTAGGTGGAACTTGCGTGAATGTAGGCTGTGTGCCGAAAAAGGTGATGTTTTATGGCGCTCAAATTGCGGAGGCGATTCATCACTATGCACCCGACTATGGTTTTGATGTGGATGTGAAAAAGTTTGATTTTGAAAAACTTATTGAGAGTCGTCAGGCCTACATTAGCCGTATTCATACTTCTTATAACAATGTACTTGCTAAAAATAGCGTTGATGTGATTAAGGGATTCGGTAAGTTTATTGATGCTCATACCATTGAGATCACTTTTGCTGATGGCTCAACTGAACAGGTGACTGCAGATCATATTCTAATTGCGACAGGAGGAAGACCGTTTCGTCCTTATTCTGTGAAAGGACAAGAATACGGCATTGATTCTGATGGTTTCTTTGAATTAACTGAACTACCTAAACGTGTCGCGATTATTGGTGCAGGGTATATCGCAGTGGAACTTGCCGGTGTGCTAAATAGCCTTGGTTCTGAAACGCACTTAGTTGTACGCCGCCATGCACCAATGCGAAATCAAGATCCATTAATTGTTGAAACCTTACTTGAAGTATTGGAACAAGACGGTATTTTGTTGCACAAACATACGACCATTCAAGAAATCATTAAGAATGAGGATGGTTCTCTCACGGCGAAATTTGACCATGAACGTAGCATTACTGTGGATTGCGTGATTTGGGCGGCAGGTCGTGAGCCGGCTACCGATAAGATTGGCTTATCGCGTGCGGGTGTGGAAACCAATGAACGTGGTTATATTAAGGTAGATAAGTACCAAAATACCAATGTGAAAGGGGTTTATGCGGTAGGTGATATTATTGAAGGCGGTATTGAATTAACACCGGTTGCGGTTGCAGCAGGTCGACGTTTGTCTGAGCGTCTATTCAATAGTAAACCTAACGAGCATTTAGACTACAATCTCGTTCCAACGGTGGTATTTAGTCACCCTCCTATTGGCACAATTGGTCTGACTGAACCGCAGGCTATTGAGCAATATGGCGAAGAAAACGTGAAAGTGTATAAATCGTCCTTTACTGCAATGTACACCGCAGTCACTCAATATCGCCAACCTTGCCGAATGAAGTTAGTTTGTGTTGGCAAAGATGAGAAAATTGTCGGCTTGCATGGAATCGGTTTCGGAGTGGATGAAATGATTCAAGGTTTTGCGGTTGCAATTAAAATGGGCGCAACAAAAGCTGATTTTGATAACACCGTAGCGATTCACCCAACGGGTTCAGAAGAATTTGTGACAATGCGCTAATGCTTGGTTGATTTTAGGAAGAAAAAAGTGCGGTCAATTTTGACCGCACTTTTTCAATATTATGTCGCACTTGCACAATATACCCTATATTGAATACGCAGTAGGGACACTATGCTGGTTAATCTTTTAAATAAGGACGCTAGCGTGGCGTCCCTACAATGATATGACTTCTATTTTATGTGTTCGCTATTATAAATATAATACCGGAACTTCATTTAAACTTTTGGAATTTCAGCACCGGAGGCAAGCAGATCTTGAATATCGGATTTAAGCACATCAGCTTTCGGTCCGTAGATAGCTTGAATTCCGGTACCTTTGATAATAACCCCCATTGCACCGGCTTGTTTCCAACCAGACTCATCACCGACCAAATCTGCGTTATGTACAGAAATACGTAAGCGCGTCATACAAGCATCAACATTGGCAATATTATTGCGTCCACCAAGTAAATTCACAATTTGGACAACCTGTGCACTTGCGTTGGCGACTTTAGGTTCACCGGAAGTGTTTTCGTCGGCACTTTTCGCATCATAGTTACCATTGCGCCCTGCGGTTGCTAGGTTGAATTTCTTAATCATAAAATTCGCAATGAGGAACATTCCTACGGCAAAGAGAATGGAAACCCAAATAAAGTTGATGACATCCATACCGATACCGGCTTTAATCGCCATTGGGGTACGGGTTAAAAACTCAATATTACCGAATGAATGCATCCGTAAATTCACAATATCCGCCATGGCAAATGCGGCACCTTGAACCAAAGCATACACGATATAAAGCGGCATGGCGGCGAACATAAACATATATTCAATCGGTTCGGTTACGCCTGTTAGGAATACGGCAAGAGCAGAGGAAAGGAAAATCCCTTTATAGAGTTTTTTCTTATCCGCATCGACATTCACATACATAGCAAGGGTGATCCCCATTAAGATACCACTTGAACCAATCATTTGCCCCACTTTGAAACGAGCCGGCGTTACATTTGAAAGTAAATCATTATATTGTGCTAGATTTCCCGCATCTTTTAAATTAATTAAGTCGGAGATCCAAGCCAACCATAATGGGTCTTGCCCAAAGACTTGTGCACCTTTTTGAGCCCCGGTTAAGAACTCATAGGTTCCCCCTAATGATGTGTAATTCATCGGGATAGTCAGCATATGATGTAAGCCAAAAGGTAATAAAAGACGCTCTAATGTACCGTAGATAAAAGGGGCAAGGATTGGCGCACTATTTTGTGAACTTGCAATCCATTGACCGAAATGATTGATCCCCGTCTGTACTAAAGGCCAGAACAAGGCAAGGATTAATGCGACCAGTACAGAGCGATAAATGACGACAAAAGGGACAAAGCGTTTACCGTTAAAGAAGGTGAGAACCTCAGGTAATTTGCGGAAATTGTAGTAGCGATTGAAGGTCGTTGCACCGACAAAACCTGCGATAATCCCGACGAATACGCCCATATTTAATGCCGGCTGCCCAAGTATATTGACAAAGTAATTTGCTACCGGAATGTCACCGGCAAATAATGTACCGACATGAGCATTAGGATCCGACAACATTTCAATTTTTACACCGAAAAAATGACCGGTGATTAAGTTAATCAAAATAAAGGCTAAACCTGCGGCAAATGCACCGCCTGCCCGTTCATTTGCCCAGCTTCCTCCAATGGCTAAAGCAAATAAAAGATGGAGGTTACCGATAATTCCCCAGCCAATTTGGGCAATAATGTTACCAATGCGTGCGACCCATTCCGCATCGCTAAGTAAAGGTAACGAATTACCAATACTGACCATTAATCCGGCAGCGGGCATGACAGCGATGACCACCATCAGGCACTTGCCAAATTTTTGCCAAAATTCAAAACTTAGCAATTTTTTCATTTGTTTTCTCCTACAATATGACATCCACTTCCAAGCCAAAATGGTCGGAAACCACAGGTTTATTTTTGCCGTTAAAAATCACTTGGCTTGATAATACCCTTTTGGCTTGATTTAAAAAAATATAATCCAAACGCTTTTCTTCGCTATGACTGCGCCAGCCATCAATGGCTTTTTCTACCGTAATACCCGAATCCTTTTGCTCGGCAAGTTCGTAAGTATCAAGTAAACCTAATGATTTGATTTGCTGATAGGCTTGTGGATTGCTGATTGCATCAGTATTGAAATCCCCCATGAGGATTTTTAAATTTCCACTCTGACTACGTTTAACGATATTTTGAATATTATCAAGTTGATTTTCGCCTTCGCAGTCAGGCAAATTAATATGACAGGAATAACAATCAATAAGCTGATTTTGGTATTCCACAGTTAATCCTAGTATTTTACGTGAGAGAATGGAATCAAGTCGCTGATGCCGACTACAATAAAAAGGATCGACTTCATAAACCGGCAGGCGGGTTAAAAATGCGATGCCTTCATCATATTTGTCATAGCCAATATGTGAATTGCTCCAAAATAATGAATATTTTTGCTCAACTTGCTGGTTAATTTGGCGTAATAATATTACGCCATAATTATCCTGCTTTAAGGTTGGGGCTATAGGCATTGCTGCCATAAGTTGATTGACTTCTTGCAGTGCAACGATGTCGTACCCCTTTTCCACTATCGTTTGAGCAAGAATGGCAATTTTTTCTGCTTGGTTATCTTCTAACCACGCGTGTACGTTTAGGGTAAGTAGTTTCATTGCCCCTCCTTTAACCCTCACAGTGCCAAATATCCTTGTTATATTGAGCAATCGTTCGGTCTGAGGAAAAGAAGCCCGCTTTGGCGATATTTTGAATGACTTTTTTATTCCAACTGTCTTGATTTTCGTAATCCGCTAAAATTTGCTCTTTAGCTTTTACATAAGCATTAAAGTCAATTAAGGTCATAAACCAGTCTTTATTCAAGAGTTCATGGTAAAGACGTTCTAAACGCTCCGCATTACCAAGTTTTACCAATATCGGATTAACGATGAAGTCTACCGCACGTTTAATCTGCTCGTCACTGTCATAGTAATCTTTTGAAACGTAGCTTGCCGTTTCATAAAGTTTAATAATACTTTGTGAATCTTTACCAAAAGTATAAATATTTTCAGCCCCCGCAAGCTCCGCTATCTCAACATTTGCGCCATCCATCGTACCGAGCGTTAATGCGCCATTGAGCATAAATTTCATATTCCCTGTGCCTGAGGCTTCTTTTGAAGCGAGGGAAATTTGCTCGGAAATATCGGTTGCCGGAATTAATTTTTCCGCCACGCTGACATTATAATTTTCCACCAAATAAACGTTTAAGTATTTATTGACTTCCGGATCATTATTAATGAGTTCGGATAAACATAAAATTAAATGAATAATATCTTGCGCAATGATATAAGCAGGGGCTGCTTTTCCACCAAAAATAACGGTGATTTTACGTTGAGGCAATTTACCTGCTTTGATCTCAAGGTATTTATGAATCACATAAAGTGCATTCATTTGTTGACGTTTATATTCATGGAAACGCTTAATTTGCGTATCAATAATTGAATTTTCATCTAACTCAATGCCTTTATTTTCTTTAAGATAGGTTTTTAAGGCTAATTTGTTCTTAAACTTAATTTCCGCCAGTTTTTGATGAACCTGTTTATCATCGGCAAAAGCAAGCAGTTTTTCTAACTGTGTGGCATCTTGCAGATAGTTATCACCAATTAACTGTTTAAGGTAAGCAGCAAGTTCTTGGTTGGAGAATTCTAACCAACGGCGGAAAGTAATCCCATTTGTTTTATTATTAAATTTCTCTGGATAAATCGCATAAAATGCTTTGAGTTCCGAATTTTTTAGAATCTCGGTATGTAATGCTGCCACACCGTTTACCGAATTTGAAAAATGGATGTCCATATGTGCCATATGCACACGGTTGTATTCATCAATAATTTGTATCGCAGGATCTTGATATTCGCTACGTACTAATTCATCTAATTTTTTGATAATCACAACCAAGTGAGGGACAATTTCTTCTAAATAATCAAGCGGCCATTTTTCTAAGGCTTCGGCAAGAATGGTATGGTTGGTATAACCCACCATATTACGCACAATATTGACCGATTCCGTAAATTCCAAATGATGTTTTTCGGTGAGTAAGCGAATGAGCTCCGGAATGACCATTGAAGGGTGGGTATCATTAATTTGTACATAAGCATAATCTGCTAAATCGTGTAAATGACTACCACGCTCAATCGCTTCATCAATTAATAATTGTGCCGCATTGGAGACCATAAAATATTGTTGATAAATACGTAGTAACTCCCCGTTTTTATCAGAATCATCCGGATAAAGAAATAGGGTTAAGTTTTCTTCAATATTGGTTTTGTCGAATTCAATGCCATTTTTAATTAAGTGATAATTCACTGATTTGATATCAAATAAGTTGAGATAGTTTTTAGTCGATTTTTGATAACCTAAAATATCAATACGATCTAATTTTGATGTTAACGTAAAGGCTTTAAATGGCACTTCGTAACTAATTTTTGTCGGGACTAACCAAGAATTGTTTTCGATCCAATAATTGGGTTCTGTTTTTTGTTCATTGTGTTTAAAGACCTGTTTAAACAGACCGCAATGATAATTTAATCCTACCCCTTCTGCATTTAAGCCAAGAGTTGACATTGAATCAATAAAACAAGAGGCTAAACGGCCTAAGCCGCCATTTCCTAAAGAAGGTTCAGGCTCAATATCTTCGATATGGCTTAATGATTTTCCTACACGAGCTAATTCATCTTTAATTTCTTGGTAGATGCCAAGATTAATAAGATTATTAGATAATAATTTACCAATCAAAAATTCAGCCGAAATATAATAAACCTTACGTTTACCGGTATTTTTAGGCTTATCCGCAGAAATTGTTTTTATATAGTTTAATAATTGTACATAAACATCTTGATCATTTAATTCTTCAAGTGTTTTGTTGGTTGTGGTTTGCACAAAAGTACTAAATTTAATCATTGTTTTTTTTCCTTATTCGCTCTTTGATAAAGAGCGGTTATTTTTGTTAAGAAATCTTTTTTATCTTGCGTGAGATCGGTTTTTTGCATTCTCCATTGCCAGTTTCCACCAATGGTAGAAGGGATATTCATTCTTGAACAGGTTGGCAAATCTAAAATATCTTGCATAGTGGCAATCGCTGTATTACTGACCGTTGCAAATAGTTGACGAATCACTGCCTGACAAACAGATTCATCAGTGCCACGATGTGTATAGTCATTGATATATTGTTGTTGCTCTGGTGTTAAATTGTTATACCAACCATTAATGACATCATTATCGTGCGTCCCTGTGTAAGCAATACAATGAGGAATGCAATGATGAGGGCTATCAAAACTGGCTCCCGTGGTATCTTCAAAACCAAATTGTAGAATTTTCATACCGGGATAACCGCAATCAGCTAACAGTTTTTTCGCTTTATCATCAATATTGCCCAGATCTTCAGCGATAATCGGTAAATCGCCTAATTGTCGTTTTACGGCTTCAAATAGCTCATAGCCCGGACCAGGTTGCCAGCTTCCAAACTTCGCAATTTCCGCTTTTCCATCAACTTGCCAGTAATCAGAAAACCCTTTGAAATGGTCAATACGAAGCACATCGTAAATTTTGAAGCTTTCCTTTATACGGTAAATCCACCAAGCATAGCCTTGTTTTTTATGCTCGTTCCAATCATAAAGTGGGTTACCCCAAAGTTGTCCCGTAGCACTGAATTGATCAGCCGGAACACCTGCTACAAATACAGGGTTACGTTCGGCATCTAATTGGAAGAGTTCCGGTTTTGTCCAGACTTCCACACTATCTGCGGAAACATAAATCGGCATATCTCCAATAATTTTGATGCCTTTTTGATTGGCATAATCTTTCAAGGCTTGCCACTGTTGAAAGAAAAAATATTGTGTAACTTTAAAATATTGAATTTGCTGTGCCAGCATTGTGCGATATTTTTCTAAGCTTTCCGGTTCTCGTGCGATAGCTTGTTTATCTTCCCATTCCTGTAAGGCGTGATTACCAAAATGCTCTTTAATTGCCATAAACTCGGCATAATCAGCTAACCAAGTGCGGTTATTTTTTTCAAAGTTTTCAAATGCAGGTTGTAACTTATCATTTGCAACGAAATTTTTTACCGCAATTTCTAGAATAGGGCGTCTGGCATAAAAAATACGCTCATAATCAACCTGTGTTGGATCATCCCCAAAATTGACCGAAAGATAATCAGTTTCTTGCAAAAGCCCCATTTTTTCTAACAATTCAAAATCAATTAAATGAGTATTACCGGCAATGGCAGAAAAAGATTGGTAAGGTGAGTCGCCATAGCTTGTGGTTGTGAGCGGAAGGATTTGCCAATAGGTTTGCTTGGTTTCAACCAAAAAATCTACAAAGTCATAAGCGGATTGTCCAAAACTACCGATACCAAATGAGTTTGGGAGTGAGGTGATGTGCATTAAAACACCGCTAGAACGAGTGAGCATAATATATCTCCTAGGAGTAAACGTTGTCGTCAATTTTAACGAAAATCAGACTTGATGCAATATCTTTTACGTAAAAGTTTTATCATTAACGTAAAAATATGATTTTAATCAATGTTTGTACGTATAACTTGGATTTTTTATGTTATCCTATGAAGAAAAAAGGGAATGGAATCAAAGATTAGATAGACGGAGTAGAATATGAGCAAATATAAGAAAGTTTATCACGATATAAAAGCGAATATTAGCAATGGTACGTTAGCGGCAAAGCAAGAATTGCCGAGTGAAAGTGAACTAATGCAACATTATGGTTTTTCAAAAGATACTATCCGAAAAGCCCTTTCCCTACTGGAAATAAACGGTTACATTCAAAAGCAACAAGGTAGAAACTCCATTGTTTTAGAACGTCATTTACCAAAACCACAAATACTTTCTGAAATTAAAACCGTTGGTGAATTAAACCCTTTTTCGTCACATCAGGTCAAAACCACATTAAGCAGTTTATATATCGTACAGGGTGAAGAAGAATTAATGAAAATCTTTAACGTCAATGATCAAATTGACTTTTATCGTATCGCTCGAACACGTGAAATTGATGGAGAGCGTGTGGAATATGAGGTTTCCTATTTTGATCGGCGTATTGTGCCTTTTATTAATCGTGATATTGCAGAACAATCAATTTATCAATATTTAGAAAATGAGTTAGGCTTAAACATCAGTCACTCACAACGGGAAATTGTATTCCGTTATGCCGATGAAGAAGAGGAAAATGCACTAGATCTTGGTGAATACAATATGGTTGTGAGTGTCACCAGCACGACTTATTTAGCTGATGGCCGCCCATTTCAGTATGGTTGTATTAGTTATCGCCCTGATAAAATCACCTTCGCTTCGACGGCGACACGGAGATAAAACATTTATCAATTACAATTAACTTTGATGTTGAAAAGTGCGGTCGTTTAGCCGTCTAGATTGTTATTTACTCGTTTTTTCTTTAGAATATCCTCGCTTATTGGGTTTTTAATTATTATAAAAGGTGCGTTATGGCAGATTGGGATGGCAAATACATCAGCCCTTATGCGGAACACGGCAAGAAAAGTGAGCAGGTGAAAAAGATCACGGTGTCAATTCCTATTAAAGTATTGGAAATTTTGACTAATGAACGTACCCGTCGCCAATTAAAAAGTTTACGCCATGCGACCAATAGTGAGTTGCTTTGTGAGGCTTTTCTTCATGCCTTTACCGGTCAGCCTCTGCCAACCGATGCTGATTTACTTAAAGAGCGCCATGATGAAATTCCGGAAGAAGCAAAAGAAATTATGCGTCAATTGGGCATTGATCCTGAAAGTTGGGATTATTAATTTTTCTCTTTTAAGCCGTCCAAAATGGAACATTCGGGACAATCATTCCCCTGACAAGCATCATACCAATGTTGTAACTCTTCAACCATTTCTTCTAATTGAGTAATTTGTTGTCTTAATACTGCAATGTGCTGTGCGGTTAGGGCTTTCACCTCACGGCTACAACGTGCCGGGTTATCTTGAAGGGCGAGTAATTGTGCAATTTGTTGTAAAGAAAAACCCACATCCCGTGAATGACGGATAAAATATAACCTATCAATATCTTTTTCTTCATAATGGCGATAACCGGAAATATTTCGATGTGCCGGTTTAATTAAGCCCAATTTTTCATAATCTCGAATTTGTTTTGTGCTGAGCCCACTTAATTTCGCCGCTTTGCTAATATTCACCAAAAAATACCTTGACCTTCACCTTTAGTTAAGGTTTATAGTAGTTTACATTAATCAATGATTCAATATCAGTAGGAGAAAATTATGAAAAACGTTCGTTTAACTGTAACAGGGATGCATTGTGGTGGCTGTGTAAAAAGTGTAACCTGTTTATTGGAAGAATTGGAGGGGGTAACACAAGTGAATGTTTCCCTTGAAGGTTATGCCGAAATTCAATTTGATGAGGGAAAAATCACTATTGCACAACTCATTGATGTTATTGAGGATGCTGGTTTCGATGCAACAGAGTAAGAAAATTATCCTTCAAATTGAGGGGATGACTTGCCAATCTTGCGCGAATAGAATTGAAAAGGTATTGAATAAAAAAATTTTTGTTAAGCAGGCTGGCGTTAATTTTGCTGTGGAAGAAGCACAAGTAGACTTTGATCCAACATTAGCCAATGAAAAAGATATTCTTGATATTATTCAAAAAACAGGCTTTAAAGGTATTTTAAAGAAAGATAGCACTCTTATTCAAAAGGACGAAAAAAAATCCTATTGGCGACTTTGGCTGTTATTGCTGATTAATGTGCCATTTCTCATTGGCATGATCGGTATGCTTACCGGTTATCACAACTTAATGCTGCCACCTATGTGGCAATTTGTGTTGGCGACGATTGTTCAATTTGGCTTAGCTATCCCATTTTACCGTGCGGCGATAGGAAGCATTAGGGGCGGTTTAGCTAATATGGATGTATTAGTCAGCAGTGGGACGCTCACGATTTATTTCTATTCTGCTTTTATGTTGTTTTATCATACGGCTCAAGGGCATAATGCTTTACATGACATCTATTTTGAAGCGGCGGTTATGGTGATAGGGTTTGTCAGTTTAGGCAAATTTTTGGAAGAACGTACAAAAAAACGTAGCCTAAATAGCTTACAGTCATTATTACAGCTTACCCCAAAACAAGTTGGCGTGTTGCGTGACGAAACTTGGAAAACTATTTCGCTTGAGCAAGTGAAAATAGGTGATGTATTGCGTGCTAACCAAGGTGAGCGTATCGCAGCTGATGGTGTGGTGGAAATGGGTTATGGTTGGTGTGATGAAAGCCATTTAACCGGAGAAGCTTTACCGGAAATGAAGCAAATAGGAAGCACTGTGCTTGCGGGAGCGATGGTTACGGAAGGCAGTTTGACTTATCGTGCCAATCAACTCGGTAAGCAAACATTGTTAGGCGATATGATGAAAGCGCTTTCTGAAGCACAAGGCACAAAAGCACCAATTGCCCGCTTCGCTGATAAAGTTGCCGGAGTGTTTGTTCCAATAGTACTTATGATTGCAGCTGTAACACTTGGGCTAACATGGTGGTTGAGTGCCGATGTTGGCACGGCAATTATTCATGCCGTTGCCGTATTGGTGATTGCTTGCCCTTGTGCGTTAGGGCTTGCTACACCGGCTGCGATTATGGCTGGAATGGGGAAAGCGGTGAGCCAAGGTATTTGGTTTAAGGATGCGGCAGCGATGGAACAAGCCGCCCATATTGATACGGTTATTTTAGACAAAACCGGCACATTGACAACGGGGGAGCTAAAAATCGCAGCCGTGTGGCAACCTGAAAGTGCGGTCATTTCTGAAGATGATTTATATCGAATGAGTGCAGCAGTAGAGCAGTATGCAACACATCCCCTTGCTCAAGCGATTGTGCGTGAAACATTAGAAAAAAATTTGATCAGTCCGACCGCACTTTCGGTGAATACAAAAATCGGTGCAGGAATTTCCGCTGAACTTGAAGGAATAGGGGAAGTGAAAGTGGGTTCACCGGAGTTCTGTGGATTTAATTTACCTATTCAACTTGACCCTGTGTGGGAGATTGCCAGTATCGTGGCTGTTTCGATTAATGGCAACATTGTTGGTGCATTTGCTCTCACTGACACATTACGGGAAGAAAGTAAAGGCGCTATTGAACGCTTACATCAACAAAATATTGATGTCATGATAATGAGTGGTGATCGTCAATCTGTTGTGGACGATATTGCACAACAGCTTAATATTACAATCGCATTTGGCAAGCTCAGTCCGCGTGATAAAGCCGCGAAAATTCAAGCTTTACAGCAAGAGGGGAAAATTGTTGCGATGGTGGGTGACGGCATTAACGACGCCGCGGCATTGGTGATGGCAAACGTCAGCTTTGCTATGAAATCGGGAGCTGATGTGGCGGAGCAAGTGGCTTCAGCCACTCTTATGCGCCAGTCGGTCAATCATCTTGTTGATGGCATTTTTATCGCCCAAGCCACATTGAAAAATATCAAACAAAATCTCTTTTTTGCCTTGATTTATAATGTGCTTGGCATTCCGCTTGCCGCCTTAGGTTATCTGAACCCGGTCATTGCTGGGGCAGCGATGGCTCTAAGTTCCGTTTCTGTCTTGATGAATGCCTTAAGATTGAAATATTTAAAACTTTAATATAAATGTTGTTTATAGAATGTCTGTATTATGTCCCAAATGCACAAAACAGACATTTCAACGAGATGTAGGGATACACTGCGTGTGTCCGAATTTTAACCTATTGAAATAATTTGATTTTTGTAACGGACACACGCAGTGTGTCCCTACAAATGCCAAATTATGTTTATACAATTGCTATAAAATGTCGCCCTGATTTAAGGCGTTTCTCAAATGCCCTTTCTCTTTTTCTAATAATCTTTCTGCTGCCGCTTTGGGTTGTCCACTTAGAATCATCATAATCGCCAATTTAGTATTTTGTTCAGCGAGGATAAGTGTTTGTTCAGCCGTAGTTTCATCACAATCGGTAGCTTGCATAACAATACGAATGGCTCGAGCTTTGAGTTTCTCGTTGCTTGCCTGCACATCCACCATAAGATTTTCATAGCATTTACCAAGTAAAATCATTGAGGCAGTTGAAAGCATATTGAGTACCAATTTCTGTGCTGTACCGGATTTTAGTCGGCTTGAACCGGTGAGGACTTCGGCACCGACGAGAGTATTGATGTCAATATCTGTGATTTGTGTCATTGCCGAATTGGGATTACTGGTAACGGAAATTGTTAATGCCCCTAATTGTTTTGCATAGTTTAATGCGCTGAGTACATAGGGCGTTCGTCCGCTAGCAGCAATACCTACCAACACATCCCGAGTAGAAAATTGGATGGTTTGTAGATCTTCGACTGCTGCCGTTTGACTGTCTTCTGCCCCTTCCACTGGATAGCGAATTGCCCGTTCACCGCCGGCAATAATCCCCTTTACCATTTCTCCACTGACGCCAAAAGTGGGGGGACATTCTGACGCATCTAATACCCCTAATCGCCCGCTGGTTCCCGCACCAATATAAACTAATCTTCCCCCTTGTTGAAAGGCATTGACAATCGCTTCCACGGCTTGGGCAATTTGAGGTAGCACCCGTTCGATAGCGAGGGGAACCCGTTTATCTTCAGCATTCATTAACGTCACAATGTCTAATGCAGAAAGTTGATCGATGTTCATTGAGTTAGGATTACGCTGTTCTGTTATCAACGTTGAGAGTGTGTTAAGAAGTGGTTTATTCATAATCGCTCTATCTTGAATACTCAGTAGATATTTTCACTCTGAGGTTTGGTTGTTTATGGAATATATCTTTTAAATATTATGAAGTTAAGGCATTGGAAAAATTGCACCTAAACTGACTTCCCTTCGAGCGCCGGTCACTTCTGGTAAATTTCCCGATTGATTATTTAGCCTACGATAGGCTAACCAAGCAAAAGCCGCTGCTTCGACATAATCAGAATCTATTCCAAAATCATTGGTGGTGTGAACTTCCCATTGTGGGAGCTGTTCTGTCAAGCGCTGCATGATTAAGCTATTTTTTGCCCCCCCGCCACAAACCAGCAAGCGTTTGGGTAAATCCGTCTCAAATTTGGCTAGGGCATTAGTAATGCTTGTTGAGGTCAATTCTACCAGTGTCGCCTGCACATCTTGTGGTAAAAGTGCGGTTGAATCTGACGCCAAATGTTGAATTTTTTGTTCCAACCAAACTAAATTAAATTGTTCTCGTCCTGTGCTTTTCGGTGGAGGTTGGTGGAAAAATGGTTCATCTAACAGAGTACTTAGTAATGTTTCATTGATTTGTCCTGTCGCTGCCCAATCTCCATTTCTATCATAGGTTATGCCTTTGTGTTTTTCGATCCATTGATCAAGCAAAGTATTGCCTGGCCCCGTGTCAAAGCCCACTATCGGCAGCGCCGGAATTAATAAAGAAACATTGCTGATACCACCAATATTTAGTACGACCGTGGCATAGTTGGGATCGGAAAAGACGGCTTGATGAAATACCGGCACAAGGGGGGCTCCTTGCCCACCGAATGCCATATCTTTGCGTCGAAAATCACCAATGGTTGTTATGCCGGTGTGAGCCGCAAGTAAATTCATATCGCCGATTTGCATCGTAAAGGGATATTGCCCTTTTGGGGAATGCCATACGGTCTGCCCATGACAACCAATGGCTTGAATTTCTTTCGGAGAAAGGTGGTATTTCTGTAAGAAAGCATTAACGCAATCTGCATACAACCGTCCCAATTGATGATCTAATTCGCCCAGTTGTTGTAAGGATGTTTCGCCCGATTGCACAAGCGTGGTGATTTTTTCACGTAGATGCTGGGGCATTGGGGTAAAATCTGTCGCCTCTAATTTAGGTGGCGTAGAGGAAAAATCCATCAGTGCCACATCTACGCCGTCTAGGCTCGTACCGGACATTATCCCAATATAATATTGTGCGTCCATTTTACTCTAATACATAAGGTAAGGGTTGAACGGTAAGAGGAATGTTATCTCCTACTAAACGGAATGGTTGGTCGGTTTCCACATCGTTGTTCATCACGACCTGTAACCACAAAGTCCCCCCAAGATTAACCGCACTTGTGATCGTGCCGGTTTTTCTCCAATGATTGTCTATTTGCATTTCAATAGTATCACCGATTTCGGGCTGGGCGGTAGTTTCCCCTTTGAGAATAAACATCGCTCGCTTATTGGCACCACGGTATTTCGCTCGTGCCACAATTTCTTGTCCAAGATAGCAGCCTTTGGTGAAGGAGATCGCCTGTTCAACCGCTTGAAGATTTAAAGCTTGTGGAATAAATTCATTTTGTGTTTTTGTCGTTAAGTCCGGTAAACCGGCTTGAATATCTGCCACTTCCCACAGTTTTTCCTCAGCATTAAAGGTGATCGATAATGGGGTTTCATTGAGTAGGATAGTGCGTTGTTCATCTATTTCCAATGAAAAGTGCGGTTGAATTTTTCCACATTTTTCTCCCATCACGCCCACAATTTGCCAATCCAACAAATCAAAGCTGACTTTGGAAAATACGGCGTATTTTTTTAGTGCTTCTAGCGCACCGGGCAACAAATCTCTTTTCACCAATAAAAAGAATTGTGTTTGGCTCACTTTGAATAAACGAAAGATTGCGTTCATTTTGCCTTTGGGATCACAATGTGCAGTAAGGGTTGTTGCTCCGCTAGCTAATGTAATGACATCGGTGGTGAGTTGCCCTTGCAGATAGATTTCGGCATCAGCGCCCTGTGCTTCAATCAGCTGATATTGATTTAATGGAATAAATTGAGCCATCCTTTTCTCCTATTCTAAATTCTGAATTTGTTCACGCATTTGTTCAATTAACACCTTTAATTCTACTGCTGCTGCAGTGATATCCGCATTGATTGATTTTGAAGCTAAGGTATTGGATTCACGGTTGAGCTCTTGCATCATAAAATCTAATTTACGCCCGACTGCCCCCCCTTTTTTCAAAATATTTGTGGTTTCTTTAACGTGCATTTGTAGACGATCAAGCTCTTCTGCGACATCTACGCGTTGTGCGAGTAAAACCATTTCTTGTTCAAGACGTTGAGGTTCAAGGTTGATTTGGGCGTCTTCAAAACGTTGCAACAAACGTTCACGTTGCCATTGTAAAACAGCAGGCATTTGCGACCGCACTTTATCGGCTTCAATTGTAATGGCGGTTAAGCGTTGTTGAATAATATCTTGTAACTTTTCACCTTCACGGCTACGCATTGCGATAAAGTCGGTGAGTAATTCATCAAAGGCGATCAATAGATCTTGACTAATGGTATCCAAATCCTGTTCTTGAGTTTCCACTACGCCGGGATAACGCAAAACGTCTGTTAGGTTAATTTCACCTTCACCTGCTTGAGTTTTTATCCATTGTAAAGATTGAATCACTTGGTTTGCCAGTTCTTTATTGAGATTGAGTTCGTCATTGACTTGCTTTTTGGTTTCAATGCGTAACGTACACTCAACTTTGCCACGAGTGAGATTTTGGCGGAGTTTTTCACGCAATGTATTTTCTAAACCTCGAAACTGTTCAGGCAGTCGAAAGAAGGTTTCCAAATAGCGTTGGTTAACAGAACGGATTTCCCACACGGCATCGCCCCAATCTTTTTTGACTTCAAGGCGGGCAAAGGCTGTCATACTATAAATCATAAGATCTCCTATTTTTTATGTCTTAGTTGATTTGTTGGCTATTGTAACGAGAAAGCGTAGTGAATTCTAAAGATATTTTTGTGGTAGGTGTTTACAGGATGTAAATTTTAAAATACAATTTCTGTAAATTTTATCTTACAAAAAGGAAATGTTATGAACAAAACGGTTGGTAGCACATTGCTGGTATCCGGCACGATGATTGGAGCAGGAATGTTGGCGATGCCATTGACTTCCGCAGGGATCGGATTTGGTTTTACATTAGTTTTATTATTAGGGCTCTGGGCATTACTAACGTTTACCGCATTATTATTTGTGGAACTTTATCAAACTGCAGACAGTGATGCCGGGATCGGGACACTCGCCGAACAATATTTTGGTAAGTTCGGGCGTGTTGTCGCTACTGCTGTTCTTATTATCTTTTTATATGCCTTAATTGCGGCCTACATCAGTGGTGGTGGCTCTTTATTAAATAGTTTATTATCGGAAGGGCTGGGGAACAGTGTCGGCATTATCTTGTTTACCTTGATTTTTGGTGCTTTTATTGTGATTGGTACACATAGTGTGGATCGCATTAACCGTGTTTTATTCTTTGTTATGTTGGCTGCATTTGTCGTGGTATTAGGATTGATGTTACCGGAAATCAAAATGGATAATTTGTTAGCAATGCCAATTGATAGTGCATTGATTATCTCCGCCAGCCCGGTCTTTTTTACCGCTTTTGGTTTCCATGGCTCTATTCCAAGTTTGAATAAATATTTAGATGGAAATGTTAAGGCACTACGAATTTCTATTTTATTGGGATCAGCGATTACGCTTGGTGCTTATATTTTATGGCAGCTTTCTACCCATGGTTTGCTCACCCAAAATGAATTTTTACAAATTCTAAAAGAAGATGCCACTTTAAATGGTTTAGTTAAGGCAACCCTTGCTATTACGGGCAGTTCGGTGATTGCCAGTGCGGTGAAATTATTTTCTACCTTAGCCTTAGTGACCTCTTTCTTAGGCGTAGGATTGGGCTTGTTGGAATGTATTGAGGATTTGTTAAAACGTTCGTTTAACATTTCTGCAGGGCGTATTTCTCTCGGTTTACTGACATTTATTCCGCCGTTAGCTTTCGCTTTGTTTTATCCGGAAGGATTTATCTTAGCGTTAGGTTATGCGGGGCAAATGTTTGCTTTCTATGCGGTGGTATTGCCGGTAAGTCTTGTCTGGAAAGCGCGCAACCTTCATCCTAATCTTCCATACCGAGTATGGGGAGGCAATGTAACCTTACTTATCGTATTGATATTAGGTGTGGTGATTACCTCTATCCCATTTGCCATCCGAGCCGGCTACCTCCCATTTGTCGTGGGTTAAAAAGACGTTGAATATGACCGCACTTTAAAAGTGCGGTTATTTTTTTGTGTGTTTTAAGAGGAACACAGTGAGCTAGCCCTTTTCTATTTCATCTTCCGGTAAGGCATTTATCACGGCTTTCACGAGAGTCGCAAGTGGGATTGCAAAAAATACCCCCCAGAATCCCCATAACCCACCGAAAATGAGGACAGCAATAATGATGATGAGTGGGTGTAAATTTACCGCTTCAGAGAATAAATAAGGGACTAATAAATTTCCGTCTAATAATTGGCTCACAGCAAAAGCGATGATGATATACCAAAAGGTCGGACTAATGCCGAATTGGAACAACGCAACAAGCGCAACAGGAATGGTCACAAGCACCGCACCAATGTAAGGAACGAGGACTGAAAGCCCAACCGCAACGGATAGCAAGAGTGGATAATTTAATCCGAAGATTAAGAAAATTACGTAAGTGACCAAGGTGACAATTAAAATTTCTAAGAGTTTTCCATGAATGTAATTGGCAATTTGTTGTTGCATTTCTGTCCATACTTTGAAAGCAAGATGGCGGTTGCGGGGTAAAAAACGGCTCACGCCTTGTAAAAGCTCACCCTTATCTTTCAACATAAAAAACATCATTAATGGAACAAGGAAAGCGTAAATGCCAAGTGAGACGAGGTTCATAATCGAAGCGAGAGAAAGTTTGACTGCGGATTCCCCAAAGCCGAGAATTTTTTCCCGTACAGAATTAAAAATCGCATCTACCATGGAGTAATCAATGAGTTCAGGATAATCTTCCGGTAAGCTAAGTAGCCATTCATTAAGTTTATTAAACATAGCCGGTAAATCACTCAGTAGGGAAATCGTTTGATTCCAAAGCATCGGGACAAGAACCAAGAAGAACACCGTTGCTAAACCAATAAACCCACCAAAAATAACAATCGTGGCTAACATACGTGGTAGTTTTAGATTGCTTGTTAGAAAATGGATTGGCATTTCTAATAAATAAGCAAGCACAATAGCGATAAGCAAGGGGGCGATTAAATCACCGAAAAAATAAATAGCAATAAAACCAAAAAGTAAAATTGCCAATAACCCCATAGCCTGTGGATCGCCTAAACGGCGTGCATACCAGCTTTTCAACATTTCTAACATAATTACAACATCCCCGAGAGCATTTTTCGCCATTATAAGTTAAAATTTCCTCCAGTTATAGCTAGCTAAAGGAAATTCTATGTCTGTTATTATTTATCATAATCCTCGTTGTTCCAAAAGCCGAGAAACCTTGGCGTTACTAGAGGAAAAAGGTATTCATCCGAACATTGAGCTTTATTTGCAAAAACAATATACCGTTACAGAATTACAACAACTTGCAGAAAAATTAGCTATCACGGATATTCGCTTGATGATGAGAGTGAAAGATGAACTTTATCGTTCGCTAAATCTTGCGGATTCGGCATTGACGAATGAAGAACTATTGAATGCAATCAGTGAGCATTCCGCTTTACTTGAACGGCCTATTGTGGTGAATGGCGACAAAGCAAAAATTGGACGGCCACCTGAGAGTGTGCTTGAAATTTTGTAATTTTAAGGTTTATCCGTATAATACCACCGCCGTGGAAATGTCTTCACGGCTTTTTTAAGGAAAAAATTATGGCAAAAAAACAAAAAAGTGCGGTTGAAAATCAAACCGTTTATCAGCACATGAGAGGCTCGGTAAGGGATAATGCGATCATGGCATTATTACATGATAAATTATTCCGCCAGCGTATTGAGAAAAAACGTAAAGGAAAAGGCAGCTACCAACGAAAAGCAAAACACGTAGGGACATTTTTTGAAAAGCCCGATTATAAATTTTTTGATTTCAGAAACTTTATAATCGGGTTTTTCTTAAGTAAAAAATGCAATGTGAGGTAAAAATGTCAAATAAAACAGAAACATTATTCAATACAACATGGAACGTACGTATTAGTGATCCGGGTGAAGAAGGCGCACATAGCCATTTTTTTGAAACCGTTTATTTAACCCTTACTGCGCACTTTGAAGAAAATGGGATTCGCTATGAATTTGTGCGAAGAGTTGAAGACCAAGTTAAAATCCAACGCTCATTCACCGAATTAAATGAACTATTTAAGTTTTTGGGAGATTATTTAGATGCCGTCTCCCTTGGTGTACTTGGCGTAAAAATTGGTAATCTTGGTGTGAAAGCGGAATAGTGTGATACTCGGAAAGCAAAATGCGGTCAAAAATGACCGCACTTTTTCAGATAAACATTCATTAAAAATTAATTATAGTAACTTTTCAATTTTAGCAATCACTTTGCCTGCATGTTCACGAGCATTATTTTGAACACGGGCTAAATCTTCTTCACCGTGTAAACCCGGAATATAAAGTTGACCATATAAGGCTTCTACACCGTGCCATTCAAAACCTGAATAAAGGGCAGAGGCTTCAACCGGTTTTACCAAATCCTCAATTAATGGTTCAATTTTACCGTCATAGGTTTGGGCCGGAGAGCCTGTTGATGTGGAAACGAAAAGTTTTTTGCCGTGTAATTTATCACCACCGGTACCGTAAGCGAACCCATAAGTCCACACATCATCTAGCCATTTTTTCAAAATAGCTGGAGTATTAAACCAAAAAGTTGGGTATTGGAATACAACAATATCAGCTTCCACTAAGGCAGCTTGCTCTGCGGTAATATCAATATTGAAATCAGGGTAGAGGCTAGATAGACGGCGAACGCTAATTTTATCGCCAAAATGTTGTTCTAAGGCACTTAAAATGAGGCTATTACTGACAGATTGTTCAAGATTTTGGTGTGCAGAAATCACGAGAATTTTTGCCATAATGTTTCCTTAATATTAACGCTGCTAAATAAATTTGGACGCACAGTCTATCACGCCTAACCCTAAAATAAAACCAATATTCAGGTGTACTCCGCTATCACGTAATAATTTCATCATCACAATGGCTTCATCACCGGTGGCATTAGTACCTGTTTCGGCAATAACAGGAATACGACCGTTTGCCGGTTCCACGGTCTTCTCAATCACTTTTACATTTTCTTCAGTACTGAGTGTCGCAGATTCACCGGTTATACCGACTGAAACGATCGCTCCGTCCCAGCCTTAGGAGATTGTCGATATAAAAATGTTGAAACCCTTAAAGGGATAGTAAGCAATTAGTTTGCCGTGCAAACTTAGTAACTGATAAAGGTTCGCGACCTTATATAATCACCTTCAGTGAAAATTCAGTCGGGCAAATTATTGTCAGTTATAATATGCAACTCTTTTATGAGCCCAATTAGCCAAAATGAGAAAAATACCGCACTTTACCATCAGGACAAAGTGCGGTATTTTTTAAGTAAAATTTAGAGCTAGATTTTCTCGGTTAAGCACTAAATCTGTGCCAGAAATTCCTCTTCCATCAGTATCGATACGCCCAATTCCTGCGCCTTAGTCAGTTTTGAACCGGCTGCATCACCGGCAATCACAAAATCCGTTTTGGCGGAAACAGATCCACTGACTTTTGCGCCCATTTCTTGTAGTAAGGCTTTGGCTTCGTTGCGTCCCATTTGGGTGAGTGTGCCTGTGAGAACGATGGTTTTGCCTTTGAATGGGTTGTCTTGCACTTCTTTGGCTTCTACCGTTTCCCAATGTACACCTTGTGTAAGTAGATCCCTCACCACTTCTACATTATGGGGTTCACGCCAGAATGCCAAAATGCGGTTCGCCACCACTTCCCCCACATCCGGCACTTGTTGGAGTTGTTCAAAATCAGCATGTTGTAACGCCTCAAGGGTTTTAAAATGATTGGCTAAATTTAATGCTGTGGCTTCACCCACTTCACGAATCCCTAAAGCAAAAATAAAGCGGGCGAGGGTGGTATGTTTGGCTTTTTCTAAGCTGTTTAAGGCATTTTCTGCCGATTTTTTCCCCATACGCTCTAAGCGGGTTAATGTGGTGAGCTCAAGTTTAAATAAATCCGCAGGGGTATGAATCAGCTCACGATCCACCAGCTGTTCTATTAATTTACCGCCTACGCCATCAATATCCATCGCTTTGCGTGAAACAAAATGTTTTAAGGCTTCCTTCCGTTGTGCTTCGCAGAATAATCCGCCGGTACAGCGTGCCACGGCTTCGCCTTCAATACGAATAATCTGCGAATCACACACAGGGCAATGTGTCGGGAACATAATCGCTTTGGCATTTTCAGGACGGCGTTCACGCAAAACACCAATAATTTGCGGAATCACATCGCCGGCACGGCGAACAACCACGGTATCGCCAATGGCAATATCCAAACGGGCAATTTCATCACCATTGTGTAAGGTGGCATTACTCACAGTAACGCCTGCGACAAATACCGGTTCAAGTTTTGCCACCGGTGTAATGGCCCCCGTACGCCCCACTTGGAATTCCACATCTTTTAATATCGTTAATTCCTCTTGTGCAGGGAATTTATAGGCAATCGCCCAACGGGGGGCTTTGGAAATAAAGCCGAGTTCGTTTTGCAGAGCGATATCATTAATTTTCAATACGGTACCGTCAATATCATAGCCAAGGTTACGACGTTTATTTTGCATAGCGTGATAAAACGCCAGTACCTCTTCAATATCATGGCAAAGACGGATTTCCGGATTTACCGGAATACCAATTGATTTCAGCCATTGTAAACGTTCATAATGGGTGGCCGGTAAATCTACGCCTTCGGCAATGCCAACACTATAAGCATTCAATACAAGCGGGCGTTTGCTGGTGATTTTCGGATCAAGCTGACGTAGCGAGCCTGCCGCTGCATTACGTGGGTTGGCAAAGGTTTTCTCACCATGGGCTAGTGCCTGTTCATTCAGACGTTCAAACCCTGTGTGGGGCATAAAAACTTCACCCCGAATTTCTAAGCGGGTCGGTGGATTATCCATTAATAATTGCAATGGAATATTGCGAATGGTACGAATATTCGCCGTAATATCCTCGCCGGTTGTGCCATCGCCACGGGTTGCAGCTTGAGTTAATACGCCATTTACATACAAAATACTCACCGCAAGCCCGTCCAGTTTAGGTTCACAACAAAAAGTGAGGGGGTTAGGCAAAACAGTTAAACGATCTTCAATACGCTTAACAAAAGCATTAAATTCTTCATCAGAAAAGGCATTATCAAGAGAAAGCATGGGAATCTCATGACGGATTTGGCTGAAGCCAGATAGTGGCTTTGCGCCTACTCGTTGGGTCGGGGAATCTGATGTGACAAATTCAGGATGTTCCAACTCTAGAGCTTTGAGCTGGTGGAAAAGACGATCATACTCACTATCCGGTACACTGGGATTATCTAAAACATGGTATTCATACTCGTATTGACGGAGTGTTTTACGTAAGATTTGAAGTTGAGTTTGGATGTCAGTCATAAAATTCTCGATAAAAAATGACCGCACTTTTAAATCTATTGAACAATAAAGGCGAACTCAGTGTTCGCCAGAAACTAAAGTGCGGTTGAATATTAATGGGTTTTATACTCGTGCAAGATAATGTTGCTCTTGGTCATCATCAAAGATGTGTTCATCTTCGGTAAGCACCGAACCGCCTAAATCTTCTGCGAGAGTTTTAGCCGCACGAATCATCAATTTAAGATTGGCAAGATCATTGCCGGGGGAAGGTAATTTCATAAACAATGTTACGCCAATAGTTCGAAAATCCCCACTATATGGATCAAAGCCACCTTCATCTTGTACATTAGCAACACTAAATAGGATAGGGCTTGCTACGCTTAAATCAAAATGGCGGTGATACATATTATGCTTACCAAAAATAAAGCCTAAGTTTTCAAGAGATTGAATTAAACGTGAACCGTGAAATTCACGATGTTGTGGCGAAATAACATAAAGTTGAATATAGCCCGAGGTTTGTTTTTTCACCTCTGCTTCAGGTTGGCGTACTTCATTAAAATGTACGGTTGGTTTTATTTCATCTAATTCCCCCCGTGACATTTGTGAAAGTTGTTCACGTAATTCAGGCGAGGAGGAATTAATTCTCTCAAGTTCACTGTTTTGTGATTCCAATTGTTCAAGTGTCATCGTAGCAGGATTGGGGGGAGTTTGTGTCTGTGTCGGTTTCATATTGTATTCCATACGAACCGGCTCACGTTCCTGTGTGACGGTATGAGGAATAGATATTTTTATATCATCTACCGTGCGTTCGGTTTCACGATAATCTACTTGCGACACGGGTTGATGATAATCAAAAGATGATTGTGTCGATGTCACAGAGGTGGGCGGGTTGGAATCTGAAACCGATACGGATTCAGAAGTGCTTTGTTCTGACTGCGTTTGTTGATCTTGCGAGAAAGTGCGGTTAAAAGTGGCTGCGTTTTTAAAATACTTTGATTTCTCACGGCGATTTGACCATAATCCGTGTGCGATAAGGGCAATAAGTGCCACGACACCTAAAATAATCAAGATTGTATTAAGATCCATTTTTGCTCCTTATAGGCAATAAAATTGCACTAATGCTACCATATTTTAAAAGCTGAAAAAACAGGGCATTCGGGGGGAATTTCATAGCAAAAATATAGTCCAACTTGACCGCACTTATCAACTATTATGAATATAGTTTCAAAGAAGGAAAAAGAATGATTAATCAACAAGAAATTAAATCCGGCTTTCATTATTTTGTGATGGGCTGGCATTTTATTACTCAAAAAGGGCTACGCCGTTTTGTCATCATGCCTATTCTATTGAATGTGGTTTTACTCACGGGGTTATTTTGGCTGTTTATTTCACAAATTAGTACCATGATTGATTGGTTGATGAGTTTTGTTCCGGACTGGCTCGGCTTTTTGAGTATCATTTTGCTGGTGCTTTCTATTGGAATGATTCTGTTATTGTTTTATTTCACTTTCACGACTTTATCCGGATTTATCGCCGCACCTTTTAACGGGTTATTGTCAGAAAAATTGGAAAAAATGCTAACCGGTGAACCTATTAACGATGATAATTGGCTGGATGTCATGAAAGATGTACCACGAATGCTACACCGAGAATGGCAAAAATTGTGGTATAGCTTGCCCAAAATTGTCGGCTTGTTTTTATTGGGGTTTATTCCCATTGTCGGGCAAACTATTGTGCCGGTTTTAACGTTTTTATTCACAGCTTGGATGATGGCAATTCAATATTGTGACTATCCTTTTGATAACCATAAGATTTCATTTAATGTGATGAAAAACGCCTTGGGGGAACAACGCTCACAAAATCTCACCTTTGGGAGCTTAATTACTTGTTGTACGTTTTTACCTGTTGTGAATTTAGTGATTATTCCTGTTGCAGTATGTGGTGCGACGGTAATGTGGGTTGAAAATTATCGCGATCGTTTACGCTTTGATATGAATTTTGATTATCGCCGAGGCAATCCTTCGACAGAGGTAACGACCTGTACTAAGGGAACGGATGTTGGTACAAACAATAACCAAATTGTGAAATAGCATTTAGTTATAAAATAGATCAAATAACTATTTTTGTCGTGTCAATATCAGTGTTATAACTGCGTTATCGGTAATATTCAATCATCTTCATAGGGGAGAAATATGACAATTCATGCAGATAATTCTTATAGTATTGGTAACACACCGTTGGTACGCTTAAAAAATTTTGGTCACGGCAATGTGGTCGCAAAAATTGAGGGGAGAAACCCGAGTTTCAGCGTGAAATGTCGCATTGGGGCGAATATGGTATGGCAGGCAGAAAAAGATGGTATTCTGACTAAAAACAAAGAAATTGTGGATGCCACCAGTGGTAATACCGGTATTGCACTTGCTTATGTCGCTGCAGCAAGGGGGTATAAAATCACCCTTACTATGCCGGAAACCATGAGTTTAGAGCGTAAACGTTTGTTGCGTGGTTTGGGCGTGAACCTTGTGCTGACCGAAGGCGCAAAAGGAATGAAAGGTGCCATTGCCAAAGCCGAAGAAATTGTCGCTTCTGATCCGAATCGCTATGTGATGTTGAAACAATTTGAAAATCCGGCTAACCCACAAATTCACCGTGAAACAACCGGTAAAGAAATTTGGAATGATACGGAAGGCAAAGTGGATGTGGTCGTTGCCGGAGCCGGCACTGGAGGGACAATCACAGGTGTTTCTCGTGCAATTAAACTGGATTTTGGTAAGGCGATTACCTCTGTGGTGGTTGAACCAAGTGAATCCCCTGTCATTACTCAAACCTTAGCCGGTGAAGAAGTCAAACCGGGTCCACATAAAATTCAAGGTATCGGTGCCGGATTTGTACCGAAAAATTTAGATTTGTCCTTAATTGATCGTGTCGAAACGGTGGATAGTGAAACGGCTATCGCGACTGCCCGCCGTTTGATGGCAGAAGAGGGCATTTTAGCGGGAATATCTTCCGGAGCAGCAGTTGCTGTTGCCGACCGTATTGCAAGGTTATCGGAATTTAAGGACAAACTGATTGTGGTTATTCTTCCCTCTGCCTCAGAACGCTACCTTAGCACGGCATTGTTTGAAGGCATTGAAGCCTAATTTTGGAAGGCTCGCGCATCCCTACAAATAAACCTGAAGTCAGGTTTATAACTGAGCCATAATATTAGTATATTAAGGAGAAAATGCGGCTAGAAATAAGCCGCATTTTTTATGACGGAAAACGACTATAAAAATAACCGCACTTTTAAGATTATTGTTCGACAAATTGTTGAATTTTCTCTACATTTATATGCCCCGGTATGGTTTTTTTGACATTTAAATCCGCCTCTAAAAACACATTAAAGGGGTAACCACGCACCCGAACACGATCAATCATTTCCCCTTTTTCATCAAGTAGCACCGTAATATTTTTGTATTCTAAACCTTTGTACCATTCAATGAAATCTGCCGTTGCTTTCTCTCCTTTATGAGAGGGGGAAACGATCGTAATGATTTCAAAATTTTGATGTTGCTCCGCACTAACATCGTCAATTTCGGCTAAACCGGCTAAACAGATAGGACACCATGATGCCCACATTTTGATATATACAGGTTTACCTTTGTATTGCTCAAGCGTAATAGGTTGATTGTTTAAATCCTTGAGGGGAATGTCCGCCAAGTTGGTTGTTGCAAAAGCCTGAAAGCTAAACACCATTAATAAGATTGAGAGTAATTTTTTCATTTATTTTTTCCTTTTTGTTTTGTTATACCAAGGGGGCGGGTTATTCAATTCAAGTCATATTGATGGTTTTCTAAAACTACGATATGGCTTAGTTTAAGAACCTGCATAGCAAATGCTAGGCTAAGTTATTGGTGATGAGTAAACATCCCATCACAATAATTAAAATTCCACCACCGATTTTGAACTTATCTAGGTGCTTATTTAAACTTTTAGTTCGTTTAAGCAAAGTATCGGAAAAGAATGAAAACAGCATAAAAGGGGTTGCCAAACCGAGCACATAAACAAACATCATAGAGGCACCGTAAATTGCCGAACCTTCGTCACCAGAAAGCGCAAGAACAGAGGTGAGTATTGGGCCAATACAGGGCGTCCAGCCAAGACTAAAGGTTAAACCAAGCACAAAGGCTTCAAGTGCGGTAGATTTTCCCGATGTTTTGATTTCCAGTAATTTAGTGCGTTCAAGCAAGTCGATTTTAACGATACCAAGTTGATGAATTCCGAGAATAATCACGATAATACCGGCAATCACACGGGTCGTGTCACTGAATAAAATATTCCCTAAAAAACCAAAGCTAAAGCCGAGGCTCACAAAGGTAAGTGAAAGTCCTAAGATAAATAAAAAGGTGTTGAGGACTTTTTTCCCTCCCTTACTGAGAATACCAAAATAAATCGGGATAATCGGAAAAATACAAGGGGAAAGAAAAGAGGCGATTCCCGCTAAAAATACTGTACCGATAAGAAGTTGTTGGTCTAACATTATTTTATTTCCTTATATTTTGTAAGGTGCGAAAACGGCGTGCACACCTCTTACCCACATTATTTTTTGATGGTTTTCACTAAATATCCATATCCGGCTTTTTCCATCTCAGCCAAAGGTATAAATTTGATGGAGGCACTGTTGATGCAATAACGTAAACCGCCTCTATCTTTCGGACCGTCATCAAAAACATGCCCTAAATGAGCGTTACCACTGCGACTTAGCACTTCAGTGCGTTGCATATTAAAGCTGTTGTCCGTTTGATAATGCACCACCTCTTTGGCGATCGGGTGAGTGAAACTCGGCCAGCCACAGCCTGATTCAAATTTATCATTGGATGAAAACAGCGGTTCACCGGTTGTGACATCGACATAAATGCCCGACTGGAAGTTATCCCAGTATTCATTGCTGAAGGAACGCTCCGTGTGCTTATTCTGAGTCACCGAATATTGCAATGGGGTTAATGTCGCTTTGAGAGTTTCATCGCTTGGTTTTGGGTAATCTTTCTCGTTAATCATCGGTTCGTCTGCCTGTGTAATGTCGATATGGCAATAGCCATTGGGATTTTTTTTCAAATAATCTTGGTGATATTCTTCTGCTTCTGTGTAGTTTTTAAGGGGGTGTACTTCGATTTGAATTTTATTTTTGTACTTCGTTTGAAGTGTGGCAATCGCACGGTCGATTACGGTTTTGTCTGCGCTATCTTGATAGTAAATCCCCGTACGATATTGTCGTCCTCGGTCATTGCCTTGTTTATTCACACTGGTTGGATCGATCACTTTGAAATAATATTGCAGCAATTTATCCAGTGAAATTTGGTTTGCATCGTAAGTGACTTTGACCGCCTCAGCGTGATCTGTAACGGCTAAAAGCGTATAGCTGGTTTTATCCGTATTGCCATTGGCATAGCCTGAAACCGCATCTTTCACACCGTAAATGCGTTCCATATACGCCTCTACACCCCAAAAACAGCCACCGGCTAAATAAATTTCGCGAATATTTTGTTGATTTTCAGTCATGGTTTTTTGCTCCGTATTTTGCGTTGGTATGGTTTTTTCTCCTGCCAAAACTGATTGGCTTGTCACATAAAGTGCGGTCAAAAATAGAAAGATTTTTGAAAATTTCATTATAGATTCCTCCTTTAATATTGAAGCGATATTGTTTTAGACGAGGAATGGTTTCATTTCTTACAAATTTTTTTGAATTTATGATGATTGAATCACTCATTTATTTTTGAAGGGATTGCAATAAATCCCTCCTGTAGAGGGGAAAATAAACGTGAGGTGCAAAGTAAGCTGTGTGCATACTCAACAAAAAAACCACCCTTTCAGGTGGCTTTTTGTTTAGTCTAATCGACCAAATTTACCGGCACGCACATCATTAAATGCTTCAATAATTTGCTCACGGGTATTCATCACAAACGGGCCATAACCCACAATTGGCTCATTAAGTGGCTCACCGGTCAAAATTAACAATTTGGCATCATTGTTAGCTTCGATCAGGACATTGCTGCCACCACGCTCGAATGTGACTAACTCACCACGGCGAGCGATAGCCTCCCCCCCAACTTGAATAGTCCCCTCTAATACGAGGATGACGACGTTATGGCTTGCCGGCACGCTAAAAGCGTGTGTAGCATTCGCATTCATTGTGGTATCCCACATATTAATTGGGCTGAATGTGCTTGCCGAACCTTTTTTACCAAGCAATTCTCCGGCAATAACCCGAACAGAACCTGCCTCATTCGGCAAGCTAACAATCGGAATATCCGCTGATTTAATGGCTTGATATTTTGGTGTTGTCATTTTATCTTTTGCCGGCAAATTTACCCAAAGTTGCACCATTTCAAATAATCCGCCTTCTTTTGCGAATCTTTCTGAGTGCATTTCTTCGTGCATCACACCTGAACCTGCCGTCATCCATTGAACATCGCCCGTACCTATGGTTCCACCACCGCCGTGAGAATCTCGGTGAGACACTTCACCTTGATAAGCAATGGTAACGGTTTCAAAGCCACGATGAGGATGTTCTTCCACGCCACGTAAATCAAATTCTGAATTATCACGACGGCCACCTTGGAAAAATTTTGGTGGGTTGTAATCCATTAAAAGAAACGGATCAAGATTTTTATCTTTGTCATTATAACTAAACATAGATGCCACGTGGAAACCATTACCCACCCAGTGTTTTTCCGGTGCTGTGAAAACATTCGCTACTTTTTTCATATCAATCTCCTTAAGTTTGTTGATAGAACTTATCGTTCTGTTGATGGCGTGTATTATACGATTACGGAAAAGTGAATAAATACTGGATTTATTGAAAGATATTTTACTAAAAGGAAATAATATATGAGATTTGCTCAAGAAGACTAATACCTAACTTCACACCATTTTTTGCTAAAGTGCGGTTTGTTTTTTTAGAATGAATCAAGAGGTAAATTTTGTGTTATAACTAAAACATCTAACTCATAAATAAATCGTCTTGTTTTTTATTAAATGGGGCTTTTATAATCCAAATCATTGCAAAACATATAACCTAAGAGGAACTTATGATGAAAAAATCTTTTTTTTCTACCGCACTTTTAGCGGTGAGTCTTACTTTTTCAACCTTGACCCATGCGGGGGAAATTGCCGATCGTGTTGAAAAAAACAAAACATTGTTAGTTGGCACGGAGGGAACTTATGCTCCTTTTACATTCCACGATAAAGACGGAAAACTCACGGGCTTTGATGTAGAGATTATTGAGCGAATTGCCCAAAAATTAGGTTGGAAAGTTGAATTTAAAGAAACGGCGTGGGATGGAATGTATGCCGGTTTAAATGCCAAACGGTTTGATGTGATTGCCAATCAAACTAATCCTAGCCCTGAACGGTTAAAGAAATATGATTATTCCGCACCTTATAATTATTCTGCCGGCGTGATTGTTACTCGGGCCGATAACGATAGCATTAAAACCTTTTCAGATTTAAAAGGGAAAAAATCAGCACAATCTGCGACAAGTAATTGGAGTAAGGATGCCCGTGAGCAAGGGGCGATTATTATTACGGTCGATAGCTTGGCACAAAATCTTGAGGCGGTAAAACAAGGGCGGGTGGACGCCACGGTAAATGATAAATTAGCTGTGCTGGATTATCTCAAAAAACAACCCAATGCGGGGTTAAAAATTGCGGTGGAAAGTGATAAAAAAATTCCAACGGGTTTTGCTTTCCTAAAAGGCGAAGAAGAACTTATCGCTAAAGTGAATAACGCTCTTGAAGAGCTTCGTCAAGACGGGACATTAAAACAACTTTCAACGAAATGGTTTGGTGATGACATTACTCAATAATTTGTTAGCAAGCTTGCCATTTATGACAGCAGAACGGGCTGATTATGTGATCAGTTCGTTTTTGCCTATGTTGGAAGCTGCGATTGTATATACGATTCCCCTCGCGGTCATTTCCTTTGTTTGCGGACTATTCATTGCTGTTATTGTGGCGGTAATTTGCACACTTCCGCACCCAAGTTTTCCCACTAAAATTTTACAAGCCATTTGTCGGGTGTATATTTCGATGATTCGTGGTACACCAATGTTAGTGCAAATATTTATTATCTTTTATGGTTTACCGGAAGTCGGGATTACGCTTGACCCCTTCCCAACAGCCATTATTGCCTTTTCTATTAATATTGGTGCTTATGCCGCAGAAACAGTGAGAGCCTCTGTTTTAGCCATTCCCAAAGGACAGTGGGAAGCCTCTTATGCGATTGGTATGAATTATTCACAAGCCTTTATTCGCACTATTATGCCACAGGCATTACGTATTTCTGTGCCCTCCTTATCTAACACCTTTATCAGTACAGTAAAAGATACCTCTCTTGCCTCGTTGGTTTGGATTGCCGAGTTATTTCGGGTGGCACAAAATATCACGGCTGAAAACTATGAATTTATTCTTATTTACAGTGAAGCAGCCTTGATCTATTGGATTTTTTGTTTTCTCCTGTCTATGGGGCAAATGCGTTTGGAAAAGCACCTATCACGTCATTTATAGGGAATGCTATGTTAAAAGTCACAAATATTCATAAAAATTTCAATGGCCATCAAGTATTAAAGGGTATTGATTTTGACATTAAAAAAGGCGAAGTAGTGGCAATCCTTGGCCCATCAGGTTCAGGCAAGACCACTTTTTTACGCTGTTTAAATTTATTGGAACGGCCGGAACAAGGGAAATTGGCATTTACGGACAGTAGCTTAAACATTGATTTCAGCCAAAAAATCACTAGATCGGATGAATTGAAATTACGTCGCCGTTCTTCAATGGTCTTTCAGCAATATAATCTTTTCCCCCACCGAACAGCACTTGAAAATGTGATGGAGGGAATGGTTGTTGTTCAAAAACGAACAAAAGAACAAGCTCGAGAAAAAGCTCTTGTCTTGTTAGACAAGATGGGACTTAAAGACAAAGCAACATTATTCCCCTCACAACTTTCCGGTGGTCAGCAACAGAGGGTTGGGATTGCACGAGCTCTTGCGGTTGAACCCGATCTTATTTTGTTGGATGAGCCGACTTCTGCACTTGACCCCGAGTTGGTGGGTGAAGTATTACAAGCGCTAAAATTACTGGCACAGGAAGGTTGGACGATGATTATTGTGACGCACGAATTGAATTTTGCCAAGGAGGTGGCAGATCGTGTGATTTTAATGGCTGAAGGCAATATTGTGGAACAAAATAGTGCCGAGTTATTTTTTACTTGTCCTCAGAAAGCGAGAACCAAGCAATTTTTATTACAAGCGAAAATGAGCGTGGATTTAGATTATTATATTTAGAGAAAATCGAGTGGTTTTCAGCTACTATATGGCGTATTATCATTCAAAGTGCGGTCGTTTTTACAGAGGATTTTATGCGCCATATTGAGTCAAATGATTCGGGTTATTGGCTCCTCACACAGGGGAGCCATTTATATTTAATTCATGGTGAATTGCCTTATGGAACAGCCTCATCACTTGGATTTGTCGGTTTAAAGGGAATGATAATAGGCGAGTGGAATGAATCACCACTATGGCTTATTGAAGAACAGAATGATGAACAACGTGAGTATGTGAATTTACGCACTCAGCTTTTTTTGCCGGAAGAAAAATTTTATTTGTTAAGTCGTGGGGTAGAAATTAATCATTTTCTAAAAAACCATCAATTTTGTGGCAAGTGTGGTCATTTGAATCAACAAACGGAAGATGAACTCGCCATGCAATGCACTCATTGTAGCTATCGCACCTATCCTGTCATTCACCCTTCCATTATTGTCGCAGTACGCCGTGATACTCAGATTTTACTTGCTAATCACAAGCGTCATTATCAGCCCGGTGGTGGAATATATACAACACTTGCCGGTTTTGTCGAAGTAGGCGAAACCTTTGAACAAGCGGTTCGCCGTGAAGTGTTTGAGGAAACGGGAATTGAGGTAAATAATATTCGTTATTTTGGTAGTCAACCTTGGGCGTTTCCTAACTCACAAATGGTGGGATTTTTGGCTGATTATGAAGGTGGCGAGATTCAATTACAGGAAACTGAAATTCACGATGCACAATGGTTTTCTTATCATCAACCCTTGCCAGAATTACCACCAACAGGTACTATCGCACGCAAATTAATTCATGCTACGCTTGAGCTTTGTGAAGCAGCAGATAACAATAAAAGGAAATTTAAATGTCAGCACTAAAAAATGATCGTTACTTGAAAGCCCTATTGCGCCAACCCGTGGATTGCACGCCGGTGTGGATGATGCGCCAAGCCGGACGTTATTTACCTGAGTATAAAGCCACACGTGCCCAAGCTGGGGATTTTATGTCTCTCTGTCGTCATGCGGATTTAGCCTGTGAAGTGACCTTGCAACCGCTTCGCCGTTATGATTTAGATGTGGCCATTTTATTCTCTGATATTTTAACTATTCCGGATGCAATGGGCCTAGGATTAAGCTTTGGCGCTGGCGAAGGTCCGAAATTTGCCAGACCGATTGAAAGTAAAAGTGCGGTGGAAAATCTTCCTATTCCCGATCCGGAGCAAGAACTACAATATGTGATGAATGCGGTACGTACCATTCGCCGAGAACTCAAAGGCGAAGTTCCGCTCATCGGCTTTTCCGGTAGCCCATGGACGCTTGCCACTTATATGGTAGAAGGCGGGGGGAGCAAAACCTTCACTAAAATTAAAAAAATGATGTATGCGGAGTCACAAACATTGCATTTATTATTGGATAAATTGGCGGATGCAGTGATTCTTTACCTTAATGCTCAAATTAAAGCCGGAGCACAATCGGTGATGGTTTTTGATACCTGGGGCGGCGTATTGGGTCATCGTGAATATTTGGATTTTTCTCTCCAATATATGCATAAAATCGTTGATGGTTTGATTCGTGAAAGTGAAGGACGGGCTGTGCCGGTCACACTCTTTACCAAAGGTGGCGGACTATGGCTTGAAGCAATAGCGGATACCGGTTGTGATGCTATCGGTTTAGATTGGACAGTAAACCTCGCAGAAGCAAAAGCCCGTGTCGGACATAAAGTTGCCCTGCAAGGCAATATGGATCCAAGTGTACTTTATGCACCGGCAGAGCGTATTGAACAAGAAGTGCGGTCAATTTTAGCTGATTTTGGCGAAGGAAGTGGGCATGTGTTTAATTTAGGACATGGTATCCATCAAGATGTGCCTGAAAACGCACCAAAAGTGTTTGTGGATGCTGTTCACGATTATTCCAAAGCCTACCATAAATAAGGAACAGTGATGCAAAGATCTCTGAGAAATCCTATTCATAAACGTTTAGAAAACCTTGAAAGTTGGCAACATTTAACCTTTATGGCTGCCTTGTGTGAACGTATGGCTCCAAATTTCAAGTTGTTCTGTAAAATGAATGATCAAGAAAGGGAAGCAAAAATTTATCAAAATATTCTCAACCTTGTTTGGGAATATTTAACGATAAAAGAGGCAAAAATCAATTTTGAAAATCAGCTTGAAAAGCTAGAAAACATTATTCCTGATGTGAACAATTATGACAATTTCGGCGTAGTCGCCGCATTGGACGCAGCAGAGGCGCTCGCCGAAATTTTACATGCGATTATTGCGGGTGAAACCTTAGAAAAAGCGATTGAAATTAGCCAAATTTCCTTAGGTACGATCAGGTCATTATTAGAAACAGAAAATAGTCGTGATTTTTCTGAACATGAGCTAAAAGAGAATGAGGATATTCAACGAGAATTGGATATTCAGTGGCAGATTTATCGCTTGTTAAGAGCTTGTGAAAAGCGGGATGTCGCCCTGATTTTGGATCTAAAGAATGAGATTCGGGCTGAATGTATATCCAACATTGGCGTAGAATTTAATCAATAACGTGAGATTTATCACAAATTTTAAAAATCTTACTTTTATTTCCTTAAAACTTAGATTATCCTTTCGCTCAGCTGTTGTTGCCTAGACAGAGTGCTTGGTAGCGCGCTTTATATTAGAGAAACAAATTAAATTAACAAAAGGTACAAGTTATGAACAAAACAGATTTAATTGATGCAATTGCAAGTGCTGCAGAGCTAAATAAAAAACAAGCTAAAGCTGCATTAGAAGCAACCTTAGATGCGATCACTGCAAGCCTTAAAAAAGGTGAGCCGGTACAATTAATCGGTTTCGGTACATTCAAAGTAAACGAGCGCGCTGCACGTACCGGTCGTAATCCACAAACCGGTGCGGAAATTCAAATTGCTGCGTCTAAAGTGCCGGCATTCGTATCCGGTAAAGCATTAAAAGATGCAATTAAATAATTGATATAAGAATGATGATAAACCCTGTTTTTTAACAGGGTTTTTTGTTACCTAAAATAGCTTTACAAAGACATTGCTCTTCTATAAACTTCCGAACCGAAATTTATCTTGCAAAATCCTAATCATCAGCCAATGAAACGAAACAGCCAGCCACGTAATACACAGCAACGCCGACATGCGATCATGCAACTGTTACAACAGCAGGGTGAAGTGGCAGTGGAACAACTGGTTCAGTTGTTTGACACTTCAGAAGTGACTATCCGTAAGGATTTAACCGCGTTGGAAAGTAGTGGTTTTTTACTGCGTAAATATGGCGGGGCAATCCTAATGCCGAAAGAAATAATTGATGAAAGTGAAAATGAGGAACTTTCGAAACGAAAGATAGTCATAGCCAAGGCAGCCGCAGAGCGTATTCGAGATCATAATCGTATTATTGTAGATAGTGGCAGCACCACGGCGGCATTAATTAAGCAACTGAATCGAAAACAAGGCTTGATTGTGATGACAAATTCCCTGTCGGTGGCAACGGAGCTTAGGGGGTTGGAAAATGAACCGACTCTACTGATGACGGGCGGGACTTGGGATACCCGTTCCGAATCGTTTCAAGGCAATGTGGCGGAACAGGTGTTACGCTCCTATGATTTCGATCAGCTTTTTATTGGCGCAGATGGTATTGATCTCGAAAGAGGAACAACCACATTTAATGAATTGGTCAGGTTAAGCCAAGTAATGGCAGAAGTTTCACGCGAAGTGATTGTGATGGTGGAATCCCAAAAAATTGGTCGAAAAATGCCAAATCTAGAATTGAATTGGCAGCAAATTAATGTATTGATTACAGACAGTGGGTTGTTGGAACAAGATAAACAAGCAATTTTGGCACAGGGTGTAGAAGTAATCTGCGTTTAAAGTGCGGTCAAAATTATCATTATTTTTCAAAGTAGTTAGTCAATTAAGGAAAACTTATGTGTGGTATTGTCGGTGCGGTAGCACAACGTGATGTAGCAGAAATTTTAATTAATGGATTACATCGTTTAGAGTATCGTGGTTATGATTCAGCCGGTGTAGCGGTGGTCAATGAACAGTGTGAATTACAACGTGTACGTTGCTTGGGCAAAGTTAAAGCATTGGATGAAGCGGTTGCAGTAAACCCGTTAATCGGTGGCACCGGTATTGCGCATACACGTTGGGCAACGCATGGTGAACCATCAGAAACCAATGCCCATCCTCATACTTCAGGCAATTTTGCGGTGGTACATAACGGTATTATCGAAAATCATGAAGAATTACGTGAATTATTAAAATCCCGTGGTTATGTGTTTCTTTCACAAACTGATACGGAAGTGATAGCCCATCTTGTGGAATGGGAAATGCGCAGTTCGGATTCCTTACTTGAAGCGGTACAAAAAGTCGTAAAACAGCTTACCGGTGCTTATGGTATGGTGGTGCTAGATCGCAATCATCCAGAACATTTGGTGGCAGCCCGTTCCGGTAGCCCATTAGTGATTGGTTTAGGGATTGGTGAAAATTTCTTAGCATCAGACCAGTTAGCATTATTGAGCGTAACCCGCCGTTTTATTTTCTTAGAAGAGGGTGATATTGCAGAAATCACCCGCCGTACTGTGGATATTTATGATATGCAGGGTAATAAGATTGAGCGTGAAGTGCATGAATCTAATCTTGAAAATGATGCGGCGGAGAAAGGCAAATTCCGTCACTTTATGCAAAAAGAAATTTTTGAACAACCGACTGCACTGATCAATACGATGGAGGGTCGTATTAATCATAATAACGTGATAGTGGAATCTATTGGCAATGGGGCGAAAGACATTTTAGAGAAAGTTCAGCACATACAAATTGTCGCTTGTGGTACATCTTATAATGCCGGTATGGTCGCACGTTATTGGTTTGAGGCTCTTGCAGGTGTAAGCTGTGATGTGGAAATTGCCTCTGAGTTCCGTTATCGCAAATTTGTCACTCGCCCAAACAGCTTATTACTCACTCTTTCTCAATCGGGTGAAACAGCGGACACCTTGGCAGCACTCCGTTTAGCGAAAGAAAAGGGCTATATGGCGGCAATGACAATTTGTAACGTGGCAGGTTCTTCTCTTGTGCGCGAATCCGACCTTGCCTTTATGACTCGTGCCGGCGTGGAAATTGGCGTGGCGTCAACAAAAGCTTTCACGACCCAATTAGCGGCAATGCTCATGTTGGTGACCGCAATTGGAAAACTCAATGGCAATATTTCTGATGAAAAAGAGAAAGAAATTGTTAAGGCATTGCATTCCCTTCCGGCAGATATTGAAAAAGGTTTAGCATTTGATAAAGATATTGAATTTCTTGCGGAAGATTTTGCTGAAAAACATCATGCACTGTTTTTAGGTCGTGGCGAATATTATCCGATTGCCATGGAAGCCTCTTTGAAATTAAAGGAAATTTCTTACATTCATGCAGAAGCCTATGCCGCCGGGGAATTAAAACACGGTCCATTGGCACTCATTGATGCAGATATGCCGGTGATCGTGGTAGCGCCAACCAATGATTTATTAGAAAAAGTAAAATCTAACATTGAAGAAGTACGCGCTCGTGGGGGGCAATTATATGTCTTTGCGGATAAAGAGGCCGGTTTCACTGAAACAGAAGGGATGAAAATTATCACTATGCCAAAAGTAAACGAAATCATTGCGCCGATTTTTTATACGGTACCAATGCAGTTATTGGCATATCACGTGGCTTTAATCAAGGGGACAGATGTGGATCAGCCACGTAATCTTGCAAAAGCAGTAACCGTTGAATAAAGTGCGGTTGATTTAGCATAATTTTTAAAGCACAGTGTTTTGCCCCTGTGCTTTTTATTTGCTTAAAAGAAAAAGATTCTTTAAACTACGCCCCCGGTTTTGAGTCTGGATAGTTTTTGGCTCATCACATAACCCCTCTATCACTTTAAACACTACCTGTGAGTAGTAAAAGGACATCAATATGACAACTAAAGTCAATCAATACGGCTGGAAAGCCCTTATTGGCTCTGCCGTCGGCTATGCTATGGACGGTTTCGATTTACTGATTCTTGGTTTTATGCTCAGCGCGATTTCTGCCGATCTGAGTCTTACGCCTGCTCAGTCAGGATCGCTTGTTACTTGGACGCTAATCGGCGCCGTATTCGGTGGAATCGTATTCGGGGCATTAAGCGATAAATACGGTCGAGTACGTGTCCTGACTTGGACTATCGTATTATTTGCTGTTTTTACCGGTTTATGCGCATTAGCCCAAGGTTACTGGGATTTGCTTATTTATCGTACTATCGCCGGTATCGGTTTGGGCGGTGAGTTTGGCATCGGTATGGCACTTGCTATTGAGGCTTGGCCGGCACGCCATCGTGCAAAAGCGGCTTCTTATGTGGCACTGGGTTGGCAAGTCGGTGTGTTAGGTGCGGCATTATTGACACCGATATTACTACCTCATATTGGCTGGCGTGGTATGTTTATTCTTGGTATTTTTCCGGCATTTGTGGCGTGGTATTTACGTTCTCGTTTGCACGAACCTGAAATTTTTACTCAAAAACAGACCGCACTTTCAGCACAAAAAACATCAAAATTGGAATCTTTTAAACTTTTAGTGAAAGATAAAGCGACGGCTAAAGTGAGTTTAGGGGTTGTCGTGCTGACATCCGTACAAAATTTTGGCTACTACGGCATTATGATCTGGATGCCTAATTTCCTTTCCAAACAACTCGGATTTAGTTTAACAAAATCAGGCATTTGGACGGCAGTTACCGTATGTGGCATGATGTTAGGGATTTGGGTTTTTGGTCGCCTTGCCGATAAATTAGGGCGAAAACCAAGTTTCTTATTATTCCAATTCGGTGCGGTTGTCAGCATTATTGCTTATTCTCAACTTACCGATCCTACTGTAATGCTTATTGCCGGTGCGTTTCTGGGGATGTTTGTGAACGGTATGATGGGAGGATATGGTGCCTTAATGGCGGAGGCTTACCCTACGGAAGCACGAGCTACCGCACAAAATGTCCTGTTCAACTTAGGGCGGGCAGTCGGAGGTTTCGGGCCGGTTGTTGTGGGTGCGATTGTTTCTACCTACTCATTCAGCCTTGCCATTGCATTCTTAGCAATTATTTATGTGATTGATATGGTTGCCACGGTTTTTCTTATACCGGAATTAAAAGGCAAAGCATTACAATAAAGTGCGGTTGATTTTCGCCTAATTTATCAAATCCACCTTATACTAATGGGTGGATTTGTATTTAAAATTCATCACATTTTCATGCTAAACTAATGTCAATTTTTTCTAGTAAAGGCATTGTCGTGCAGGCTACCCGTTCCGTTTCTTTACGTATTGCGAAATATCTTTCTCTTATCATTATTGTCGCAGGGGTGATCATTTCCTTGAGTTTGGCAATTATGGCAAGCAATAAATCCGATGCGGAAGCCATTAATGTTTCCGGATCTTTGCGGATGCAAAGTTATCGCCTGTTATATTTGATGGAAAAGCAACCGGACACGGTTGAAAAAAATCTGAGTTTTTATGAAAAAAGTCTCCGAGCGCCAAGTTTGGTTGATATTCAACATCAGCTTTTCACCCCTGATGGCGTCAAACAGTCCTATCAAACTATTCTTAAACGTTGGGCCGAAATGGAAAATTTTGCCCGCCAAAGCGATATTCAGCAATACAGCCTGAATCTGACGGATTATGTGAGTGAAGTAGATTATTTTGTGTTTGAATTGCAACGTTTTAGTGAACAAAAATGGTTTTTTGCCTTATCTGTCTTGTGTTTTTCCATGTTACTGATTGTAGGCATGGTATCTTATGTGATTTGGTTTACCCGACGTGAAGTGGTAAAACCCTTAAAGTTACTGACAAGGGCGAGTATGCAAGTACAAATGCGCCAGTTTAACCATATTCCATTGCATACAGAAAATGATAATGAGCTTGGTACTTTATCTCGAGTGTTTACGCAGATGTCAACAGAATTGGGTAAACTCTACTCGAGACTTGAAGATGCCGTAAACGAGCAAACCCAAAAATTGCGCCAAAGTAACCGCTCTTTAATGACGCTTTATCATAGTTCTCAATTACTTACGGTCAATTCAATTAATGAGACAACGCTTAGTCAGTTGTTGAATCACATATGTGTTAGTGAACATTTGCGCTATATTGAATTGGAAGTGTTGGGGGCAGAACATTGGGATATCCTTTTTGGTGAAAAACAGACAGATCAAAGTTTACAAGTCGTTGAATTGAAAGTTGAAAATGAAACCTTAGGCGTGCTTTCTTGGCAAGCTGGGTTACCTTGCCCTGATCCTCGTATGATGCAAAATTTGGCTCAGATGTTAGCGCGTGCACTTTTCTTTCACAAGAGCCAAAGACAACAAGAGCATCTTTTATTAATGGAAGAGCGGTCAATTATCGCACGAGAATTACATGATTCTTTGGCTCAGGTATTATCGTTTTTACAAATCCAACTGACCTTATTGAAACATAATTTACAGAAAGAAGGTGAGCTTGCCAAACAGAAAAGTCTAACGATTATTGAGGATTTTGAGCAAGCCCTTTCCAGTGGTTATGCTCAGTTACGTGAATTATTGGCGACATTCCGATTAACGGTACAAGAGGCGAACCTACAACTAGCATTAGAGCAAGTGATTGATTCCTTACGTCCACAAACATCAATGAAGATGACCGTTAGTAGTGAATTACCCTCACAAAGTTTAAACCCGCAACAACTTGTTCATTTATTGCAAATTGTAAGGGAAGCCACGCTGAATGCGATTAAACATTCAAAGGGGCAATTCATTGAAATTAGAGCTTATACGAATACCGAGGGTGAATATGAAATACTGATTCAAGACGATGGTATTGGTATTCCAAGCTTAGATGAACCAACGGGGCACTACGGTTTAAATATTATGGCGGAGCGGAGTCGCCAGCTTAATGCTGAATTAACCATTAATCACCGTCAACAAGGCGGTACGCAAGTCAAAATTACCTTGCCACAGACATTATTTTAAGGAAATACAATGCAAAGTTTACAACCATTTCATACTTTTCATATTCCGGTTGAGGCACATAAGATTATTGAAGTAAAAGCGCTCGAGGATCTAAAACAAACTTGGGCTGAAGCTCTTGCTCAAAATTTACCGATACTTTTTCTTGGCCAAGGTAGCAATATGCTATTTTTAGAAAATTTTAAGGGAGTGGTAATCATTAACCATTTGCTCGGCATTAGCTATAAGCAAGATGATGATTTCCATTATCTTCACGTTAATGCCGGTGAGAATTGGCATAATTTAGTGAAATGGTCTCTTGAACAAGGGATTTATGGTTTAGAGAATCTTGCTTTGATCCCGGGCTGTGCCGGTTCCGCACCGATTCAAAATATTGGGGCTTATGGTGTGGAATTTAAAGACTTCTGCAATTATGTAGAGGTGCTAAATTTGAATACCAATGAATTATGCCGTTTAAGTGCGGAAGATTGTGCATTTGGTTATCGTGAAAGTGTTTTTAAACATCATTATCAAACGGGGTATGTTATTACAGCGGTGGGATTAAAAGTTGCAAAAAATTGGCAACCTGTGTTGAAATACGGCTCACTTGTTAATTTTGATCCTAAAACAGTCACAGCAAAACAAATTTTTGATGAAGTTTGTCGGATTCGTCAAAATAAGTTACCGAATCCAAATGAATTGGGTAATGCCGGTAGTTTTTTTAAGAACCCAGTGGTGACTGCTGAACAGTTCGCTGAAATTCAAAAACAGGCTGAAAATGTACCGCACTTTCCACAAGCCGATGGTTCGGTCAAATTAGCTGCAGGTTGGTTAATAGATCAATGTCATCTCAAAGGTTTCCAAATTGGTGGGGCAGCGGTTCATGAAAAGCAGGCGCTGGTTTTGATTAATAAAGGGAATGCTACGGGAAAAGATGTTGTGAAATTAGCTCATTATGTGCGTAAAACCGTCGCGGAGAAATTCGGCGTATTTTTACAACCTGAAGTACGGTTTATAGGGAAAGATGGTGAAGTAGATAGTGAAAAAGCGATTTCTTAACTAGAAAAACTCACTCAAACATAATGGCATAAAGGTAGAAGAATCTTATAAATATAAAGGACAATAAAATGACTTTTAACGAAATTTTGAATGGACTTCCAACGATTGAGCATCTATCAGGATTAAATGTGAAACAGGGAGATGAGGTCGTTCATCATATTCCTGCAATACAGGGTAAACTTGGCTCGTTACGTCTCTATTATGGGCTTGCAGAGAAATTTAATGGAAAATTAGACCGCACTTCTGCACAGCAAGGTATAGAATGGTTTGCTGAACACGTTGAAGATGCTAGACAGAATCCGGGTAAACATCCGAACATTGATTTACTTTTCAATGTTATTGAGAAAGAGTTAGTACTACATCTTGAAGCATTAAAGAATTAATCAAAAATTTGAACTTTTGATTGGTAAAACCTGTCTTACCATACAAATTAGTTCAATAAAACCTTTTATTGTGCTATAACTAGAGGCATTAATTGGCAGATGCCAACGAAAAGAAGGAAAAGATGGATAAAGAAACACAAATGATGTTGGTTCCTCAGGGCAGTATTGAAGGCTATATTCGTGCAGCAAATGAATATCCAATGTTGACTGCTGAGGAAGAAAAAGAATTAGCAGAACGTTTGTATTATAACGGTGATATTGAGGCCGCTAAAAAATTAGTATTGTCCCATCTTCGTTTTGTTATTCACGTAGCACGTGGTTATTCCGGCTATGGTTTACCTCAAGCGGATTTGATCCAAGAGGGCAATATTGGCTTAATGAAGGCGGTTAAACGCTTTAATCCGGAAGTAGGCGTACGCTTAGTTTCATTTGCCGTACATTGGATTAAAGCTGAGATTCACGAGTATGTCTTACGAAACTGGCGCATCGTGAAAGTGGCAACGACAAAGGCACAACGTAAATTATTTTTTAATTTACGTAAAACAAAACAGCGCTTAGGTTGGTTCAATGACAATGAAGTCGATATGGTCGCAAATGAACTAGGCGTATCTAAAGAAGATGTGATTGAAATGGAATCACGTATGACAGGTGCAGATGTGGGCTTTGACTTACCCACAGATGATAGTGATTCAGAAACTTATTCACCATCGCTTTATTTAGAAGATAAAAGTTCTAATTTTGCAGCTGAACTTGAAAATGAAAATTTTGAAAGCCAAGCTGTAGAGCAGTTAAGCGTTGCATTGAAGAACCTTGATGCTCGTAGTCAGGATATTATTAAAACCCGTTGGTTAGATGATGATAAAGCAACCTTACACGATTTAGCGGCAAAATATAATGTTTCTGCAGAGCGTATTCGACAACTAGAAGCTAACGCATTGAAAAAACTGAAAAGTGCGGTCAGTTTTTAGGGATTTTTTAAAGTGTAAAACCTGCTGAGTAGCAGGTTTTATTTTTTCTTAAATTTTGACCACATTTTGTCTTCTTGCCCACGCCATAAACGTTGGATATTATCATGATGGCGGTAAATTAATAAACAGCTTACTAATGCAACAGGAAAAGTAAATTCAGGTTTAAACCACCATACATAAAAAGGTGCGAGTAATGCGGTAATCACTGCACTTAAAGAAGAATAACCACTCACCAAGAAGATAATAAGCCAAGTACTAAAAATAGATCCGGCTACCGCCCATGCAATTGGCGCAATCGCACCGAATGCTGTAGCAACGCCTTTTCCTCCCCTAAATTGGAAAAAAATGGGAAAAATATGCCCTAAGCAAGTACCTAATGCCACCATTCCTAATTCAAATTGTGTAAGTCCAAGGTAATATCCGACCCAAACAGGAAACATTCCCTTTAAAATATCAAAAATCAGTACCCCCAATGCTCCCCATCGGCCTCCAATGCGAAGTACGTTCGTCGCACCGGGATTATGAGAACCATGCTGACGAGGATCGGGTAATCCCATCATTTTACAAATTAAGATAGCACTGGAAATTGAGCCTAAAAGATAGGCAAAAATCATATAAAGAATAGCAAATAGGCTCATTTTTTACCTCAGAACGATAAAATTGATTCGATATTCTACCTAAACTTGATAGCATACGCCTACAATAATTTTGAAGGAATCTAACCATGGATAAAGTTTTTATTGAAGAATTAACGGTATTTGCTCAAATTGGCGTTTATGATTGGGAGCAACAAATTAAGCAAAAGCTTATTTTTGATCTTGAAATGGCGTGGGATTGCCGAAAAGCAGCAGAAACCGATGATGTACAACATTGCCTAAATTATGCGGAAGTGAGCCAATTTATCCTAGATTATGTACAGTCAAAACCTTTCTTATTGATTGAGAGAGTCGCTTATGAGGTGGCTGACCAGTTACTACAGCGTTTTGGCATTTTATGGCTACGATTAAAGATAAGCAAGCCTCAAGCGGTCGCTCAAGCCCACCGTGTTGGGATTATTGTTGAGAAAAAGGCTGTAAGTGCTAGTGAAAAGTGATCCTAAATGTAAGCATTTGTGTTCACCTCAGAATAATAATATTGTAAAAAGGGTAGTCACTACTTATTTAGCCAAAGTGGCAGAGCCATCGTCACGGCTAAGCCGCCGAGTTCACTTTTTTCAGCCCAAACTTTTCCTTGGTGTTCTTTAACTGTGTTTAAAACAATTGATAGACCTAATCCGGTGCCGCCGGTTGCGCGTGTACGGGCTTCATCAACACGATAAAATGGGTCGAAGATTTTTTCAAATTCATCGGGATGTACACCGGATCCGTTATCATCGATGCGGATCCTGAGAAATTCTTCTTCTTCTTCTTCTTCTTCTTGGATAAAAATATTAATTTTGATCTTATCCTTTGTATATTTCAACGCGTTTCTAACAATATTTTCGACCGCACTTTGCAATAAACTAATATTGCCGTTGAGGAAGACTTGTTTACCATCGTCTGGCAAACTGATATTTTGTTCAAATTTAATTTTTTTCTGAGTGGCTTCAAAGAGGGCATCCCGTATCACGTTGTTCCAAATATTTTCCGCGGGGAAAACATCTCGCTCAATGTGTGTATTCATTTTTTGACGGGAGATGAGTAATAATTCATTGATCATTTTATCCATTTGTTCAATTTCTTTTTCAATTCGCTTCACCGCAAGGCTATCACCCATTTGATGGCGAATAAGAGCTGTCGCTAATTGTAATCGGGTAAGCGGTGTTTTGAGTTCATGGGAAATAGAAGAAAGTAAGTTTTGATGATTTGAAATCAAATGATTGATTGATTTGGCCATTCGATTGAAACTTTGCCCTACTTGGCGAAGCTCTAGTGGCCCATGTTTGGTTAATTGTGGGTTAACCTCAAAATTTCCGAGTGCAATAGAATTAGCGGCTTTTTGTAAATGTGAGATTGGTTTTACAATAGTATAGGTAAACCACCATAACAATGGGCTGGTAATAAAGACAGTCAGTAATAAAAGAATAATAGGGTGATCAATCATATATACTAATATCTCTTGATATGGATTTATACAAGAGATAAACAAAAGTGAAAAGGGCTCATTAAAGTCATCTAAGTAAATTTGAAAAGGACCTGCAATCTGAATATCTTTAAATGTTTTCTTCATTGGGTGAGAAAATTCACTGACATTATCAATGAAGCGATAAATGTGGTCTTTTTCACTGCTAAATGCACCGAGGATTTCTTTTGTGTTAGGGTTGAATAGGATAGGTCGTGCATTATCCGATTTATCAATGGGTAGCACAGGAACTTCAGACATCAGTGATTTAATTTTATTGCTACGAATTGATTCTTCAATTTTCTTTTGGTAGTAAGTAATTTCACTCCCTTTTAATAAAGAGTAAAGACTATTATCAAAATAGGGTAGTGTCACCACAAGCATCATCATCGCAAAGAAGCCGAGCCAAAATACGGTAAATGTTCGGATAGTGAGCTGATTTAAACTAAATTTATTTTGATATTGCATTGCTATTATTCTCTGATGAGGAGATATCCACGACCTCGTAAGGTTTTAAACCAAGGTAACCGATTTTCTCTTGGCGGTAATTTTTTGCGTAAATTTGACATGTGCATATCAATGGAGCGGTCAAAGGGGCTAAGCGGTTTACCTAATACATGCATACTAAGTGTTTCACGTGTAATAGGTTCGCCTTTAGAGAGAATAAGTGCTTCAAGCAGGGAATATTCTGAGGCTGTAAGGAAAAGCTCTTGTGTTTTGTAGAATGTCTGTTGGTGTCCTGTGTGAAGCCTTAGTTCATCAAAATAGAGCCAATTGTCATCCTCTTTCTGTGTTGTGGTATTTTCAGCCGGCTCCGGATAATTACCTTCGCTTCTGCGTAAAATCGCTTTGATTCGAGCAACTAATTCACGATCGTTAAACGGTTTTGGGAGATAGTCATCGGCTCCGAGTTCTAAGCCAAGTACTTTGTCAATGTCTTCTCCTCGAGCGGTGAGCATCATGACCGGAATATTGGATTGTTGGCGGATTTGCTTGAGCGTTTCAATACCGTTGAGTACAGGCATCATGACATCTAACAAAATGAGTGAGTAGTCTTGTTTGAGCTTATCAAGTGCTTCTTGTCCGTTATTGGCAATATCTACGCAAAAGCCTGATAACGAGAGTACTTCCGAAAGTAAGTGAGTGAGTTCGGTATCATCATCAACTAATAAAATCTTGGACATTATTTAGCCTCTTGAGATTATTCTTAATAAATCGGAAAGGAAAGTGCCTGCAGAGCAGGCGACAAAGGGATTACCAAAATTTCCACCAAGATTTTTTAGTTGTGTCACCCCTACGTTCAATAATCGTGTTATTTTCGTTTTGTGAAGCCACTTCCGGCAATGGTTTGTCGAGATTGGTTTCAGTGACTATACCTCGCTGGTCAAATTTCACTTTGAAAGTATATTGTTCCGGTGATTGGTAGGCTCGTTGTTGTAAGAATACATAATACCAAGTGGAATTGCTATAAGGATCAATTAAAACAGGGGTACCAAGCAAGTATTGGACTTGCTGAACGTTCATTCCTTGTTTGATTTGTGCGACATTAGAGGCTTCTAAATAGTTGCCTTGTGGCACATCAATACGATAAACCACTTTTTCAACGGTGGAACAGGCTGAAAGGCTTAATGCCAACACAGCTACGCTAAAAAGAGTTTTGAATTGCATTTTCTTTACCTTAATTTTTGCAAATTTAATCAAATAATACCCAAAGTTAATAAGCTTGCCAAACTAATTCTCTGATTTGAGGGATTTCTGTAATTGGTCTTTCAAATTAGGTGGTAAGCCTTTAATTGTGAGCTCATCAGCCATTGGATCCCAGTGAACACGAGTGTTGAGTAAATCCGCATCAAAACTTAATGTGACACCTTTACCCGAACCGGAAAATTTTGTGAGTGATTTTAATGTGGAACGCACGGGTGGGATATTTTCTTCCAACCCGTAATCTTGTGTTTCAGCAAAGGAAATAAAAGATTGTTCGTTTAGAGTCGGTAAGTTTGCAGAAAGTTCCGTTAATTCAATTTCTTCACCACCAGCAAGTTGTCCTTTGCAATACTCAAAAACTTGTTTTTTTATAGCTTGGGTCTGTATGTTGTTGAGTTCGCCTTGTTGGCAATAATCACTGACGGCTTGTAACAAGCATTGATTTTGAAGTTGTGGATTTAACCCTTCTTCCGCACCTAAAAAATCCATAAAGAAATCACTGATTTTTCGTCCTACGCGACCTTTAATAAAAGTTAAATAGCGGTTGGAATTAGCATTCACCTGTAAATCCGTCAAATTCACCCGTGCTGCGATATCAAATTGTGTGATGTCGAGATATTCTGTTCGGCGAATGTCTAAATGTTCATCGACCAACATGCTGTGACGGCTATCCAACAACGCAATAAATAAGTAATCGGTGGCTAAGAAATTATATTGGCACAAAATCAGCGTACCGCTGTCAGCAAAATTATATTTGCTTAATTCATCGGCTAAGAGTTTCGTTGCATACTGGCTAAAGCCTAAAAATTCTATTTCTTGTTCCAGTAAACGGTTCAAATGTTGTGCAAATACCGAATTTTCTTGGAATATCCCAAACGCTTTGGCTTTATTTTGATAACCTTGGTGGAGCTGTAACATCATTTGTTCCGCTTCAGGTGTAACCGTCAGCAATTCATCACGTAGAATGCTTTCCATTTTTGGATTTTCATCGTCAATTTGTTTGACTAATTGGTGCAGTACAATTTGATTTACAGTAATGCTCATTCTCATTCCCTCTTTTAAAAAACAAGGCAAATTATAACCGCACTTTTTCAGCAAGAAAAAAGAAATTGTTTAGGATCTCATAAATAATCAGGTATGATAGAGCAACTTTTTTCTTTATTTATTTTTTAACGAAATGGCTCAACATTCTAAGTATTCTGATGCGCAATTAAGCGCCATTGTCAATGATATGATTGCCGTATTAGAAAAGCATAAAGCACCGGTTGATTTATCTCTAATCGCATTAGGTAACATGGTAAGTAATTTACTTACCAGCAGTGTACCGCAAACTCAACGTGAAGCCTTGGCGCAAGCTTTCTCCCATTCTTTAATTCACGCAGTCAAAACGCACTAAAATATGATGTGGTTTAAAAAAGGCACATTTAGTGGAAAACAATACCGTGATGAGACCTCACAAAAAATTTCGTGGGGACATTGGTTTGCCTTTTTTAATATTATTATCGCAATTCTTGTGGGGGCACGTTATGCTTTCCTGATTGATTGGCCCGATACACTTGGCGGAAAACTTTACTTTTTTGTCAGCTTGTTTGGGCATTTCAGCTTTAGTGTTTTTGCCATTTATTTGTTAGTGATTTTTCCGCTAAGTTTTATTGTGAAAAATCACCGCACTTTTCGCGGCTTAACCGTAATTCTATCCACTATCTGTACAACATTATTGCTCTTTGATACGGAAGTATTCCACCGATTTAATTTACATTTGTCGTCGGTGGTATGGAAACTATTAGTCAATCCGGAAAATGGTGAAATGTCTCGTGATTGGCAAATTTTCTTTGTACCAATGCCGATTATTCTCTTGGTGCAAATGCTGTTTTCCCGTTGGAGCTGGGAAAAACTTCGTAGTTTGGAACGCCAAAAATGGTTAAAAACGGTGGGGATTTTCTTCACTTTAACCTTTATTGCAACCCATCTTATTTATGCCTGGGCAGATGCGTATTTGTATCGCCCTATCACGATGCAACGTTCAAACTTCCCTCTTTCTTATCCAATGACCGCCCGTTCGTTCTTAGAGAGACACGGCTGGCTGGATGGGGAACAATATACACAAAAATTAGATCAGGAAGGGCGCTTAGATGCGTTGAAAATTGGTTATCCTAAAAATACGCTCAGTTTTGCATCAATGGTATCGAAACCGAATATTTTACTCATTACGATCTCAGGTTTGCGTTATGATGCGATTTCCAATGAAAAAATGCCCAAATTGGCGGAGTTTGCCACCAGTTCGACCCAATTTATCAATCATTATAGTAGTGGTAATACGAATAATGCGGGATTGGTTGGGCTGTTCTATGGATTAAACGCCACTTATATGGACAGCATTTTAAGTAATCATACGCCATCAGTATTGATTGAAAAATTACGTGCGGAGAAATATCAATTTGGTTTGTTCTCCGCAACCCATTTTAAAGAGAGTCTTTTCCGCCAAGCATTATTCCGGGGAATGAAATTACCTCAAGGTAAATTGGGTAATGAAAGTGCGGTCAAAAATTTCAACGAATTTATTACGGCGAGAAAAACGAATGAAGCTTGGTTTGCTTACCTTGATCTTGAACTGAAAGCTAAAAATCAAATGGACTATGAACGCGCTTTAGTACAAATCGATCAGCAACTTGAAAGTGTATTAACGAAGACACCGTTAGATAATACGATGGTCATTATCACCGCTGAGCATGGTTGGACGTTTAATGAAATGAGTGAAAAAGAGCGATTCAATTATTTTGGTCGAGATGAAGTTCAAGTGCCGTTGTTGATTTATTGGAAGGATTTACCGGTGGGGAGTGAAAAGGGGTTGACAAGCCATACGGATTTGCTCCCTGCATTGATGAAAAATGTGTTTAATGTTGAGAATCCTTTCAATGATTATTCACAAGGTCATAATTTGTTTGAGCGTAATGGTGATGATTGGGTACTAGTGTCTAATTATCGTTGGAATGTGTTGGTTCAGCCCGATGGCACGCAATATCACATTGATCGTAAAGGAAATTACAAAAAATTTGACCGCACTTATCAAGAGCTGTCTTCCGAACGCCCACCGTTAGGTTTGTTCTTAGAAATGTTTAAACGGGAAAATTCATTTTTTGAGAAATAATGAATAGCTTTTTGATATTTTACCCTTTATACTTGCGCCCCGGTTTAAGACTGAAAAGATGTTATTAATGAAAATCCGTGAGTTTTTCATAACATTATTACAATGCTTCTCGCCACGTTTGTCGTGCCTTTCAATTAATACGCTTCTCGTCTTTTTATCCTCATTCTTTTTATGGAGTTTGTATGAAAAGCCATGTTCGTAGTTTTAAAACTTATATCCGTGATGAAATCATTAAAAAAGGGGGCTGGGTCAATGCTCACGCTCACGCAGACCGCGCCTTTACGATGACACCGGAGAAAATCGGGATTTATCACAGCAGTAATTTGCAACAAAAATGGGATTTGGTCGATGAGGTAAAACGAACCTCTAGTGTGGATGACTATTATGCACGTTTCTGCCAATCCATTGAATTAATGATTTCTCAAGGGGTAACGGCATTCGGTACTTTTGTTGATATTGACCCGATTTGTGAGGATCGTGCGATTATCGCTGCTCATAAAGCCCGTGAAGTGTATAAACACGATATTATTCTTAAATTTGCGAATCAAACCTTAAAAGGCGTGATTGAACCGACGGCACGGAAATGGTTCGATATCGGCTCAGAAATGGTGGATATGATCGGTGGTTTGCCTTATCGTGATGAGTTAGATTATGGGCGGGGGCTCGAAGCCATGGATATTTTGCTCGATAAAGCCAAATCGCTCGGTATTATGTGTCATGTGCATGTGGATCAATTCAATAATCCAAGTGAAAAAGAAACGGAACAACTTTGCGATAAAACCATCGAACATGGAATGGAAGGACGGGTTGTGGGGATTCACGGCATTTCAATCGGCTCTCATTCAAAAGAATATCGCTATAAACTTTACGAAAAAATGCGTAAGGCAAAAATGATGATGATCGCCTGTCCAATGGCGTGGATTGATAGTAATCGTAAAGAAGATTTGATGCCATTTCATAATGCCTTAACCCCTGCAGATGAAATGATCCCTGAAGGGATTACTGTGGCGCTGGGAACGGATAATATTTGTGATTATATGGTGCCACTTTGTGAGGGGGATTTATGGCAGGAATTAAGTTTACTTGCAGCGGGGTGCCGTTTTCCACATTTGGACGCAATGGTGGATATTGCAAGTATTAATGGACGGAAAGTATTGGGGTTAGATCCGATTTAATTAATACTTTGTATAGCGCGATCATAAATGAGAACTTATGGTCGCTTTTTATCTTGTCAGAAAAAGTAAAAACGAGAAAAGGCATTTGAATAGTGAGAATTGGTGGGCGATACCGGTCTCGAACCAGTGACCCCCTCCTTGTAAGGGAGGTGCTCTCCCAACTGAGCTAATCGCCCGATAATATTAAGACTTGTGCCTTATATTTCGGTTTATTTAAACACTTGATTAAGTGGTGGGCGATACCGGTCTCGAACCAGTGACCCCCTCCTTGTAAGGGAGGTGCTCTCCCAACTGAGCTAATCGCCCACTTAAGATAGCGTTTAAATAAAAGGGAAGTTTGAGCGGAAAAGATACTTAAACTGAATTAAGTGGTGGGCGATACCGGTCTCGAACCAGTGACCCCCTCCTTGTAAGGGAGGTGCTCTCCCAACTGAGCTAATCGCCCGCTTGGTCAAACTCTACAACATTAAGATACTTTGGAAAAAGTGGTGGGCGATACCGGTCTCGAACCAGTGACCCCCTCCTTGTAAGGGAGGTGCTCTCCCAACTGAGCTAATCGCCCTTAACGTTGTGGCTTGGCATTATAGGGATAATGCATTTTCAGTCAATCATTTTTTATAAAATTTAACTTAATTGTCGTAAAAATAAACATAAAAATAGCTTTTTTATTCAGAACTGTGTCTAGTCGTAGTAGAATAGCGACTAATTTTTTATTGAATATAGGTTAGAAAATGAAATTAGATGCCCCTTTTGATTTAGATCCAAATGTAAAAGTACGCACACGTTTTGCTCCAAGCCCGACGGGCTATTTGCACGTAGGCGGTGCGCGTACCGCACTTTATTCTTGGCTATTTGCAAAACATAACCAAGGTGAATTTGTGTTACGCATTGAAGATACGGATTTAGAGCGTTCAACACCGGAAGCAACCGCGGCGATTTTGGAAGGGATGGAATGGCTTAATCTTGCTTGGGAACACGGTCCTTATTATCAAACCAAACGTTTTGATCGTTATAATCAAGTGATTGATGAAATGCTTGAACAAGGCTTGGCTTATCGTTGTTATTGTTCTAAAGAACGTTTGGAAGAGTTGCGTCATACGCAAGAACAAAATAAAGAAAAACCGCGTTATGATCGTCATTGTTTGCATGATCACGGTCATTCACCTGATGAGCCTCATGTTGTACGTTTTAAAAATCCAACAGAAGGGTCGGTTATATTTGATGATGCGGTGCGTGGTCGTATTGAAATCAGCAACAGCGAATTAGATGACTTAATTATTCGCCGAACCGATGGTTCGCCGACCTACAATTTCTGTGTGGTGGTGGATGATTGGGATATGGGCATTACTCATGTTGTGCGTGGTGAAGATCATATTAATAATACGCCACGTCAAATTAATATCTTAAAAGCCCTTGGGGCACCGATTCCGGTGTATGCCCACGTTTCTATGATCAACGGTGATGACGGTCAAAAACTTTCTAAACGTCATGGTGCAGTCAGTGTGATGCAATATCGTGATGAAGGGTATTTACCGGAAGCGTTAGTCAACTATCTTGTGCGTTTAGGTTGGGGACACGGCGATCAAGAGATTTTTAGTCTCGAAGAGATGATCAAATATTTTGAATTGGATCATGTGAGTAAGTCTGCCAGTGCATTTAATACTGATAAACTTTTGTGGTTAAACCATCATTATATTCGTGAATTAGCACCGGAATATGTCGCAAAACATCTTGAATGGCAATATCGGGATCTCGGCATTGATACAACCAATGGGCCTGCTTTAGCGGAAATCGTCAAAATGTTAGCTGATCGTTGTAAAACGCTACGGGAAATGGCACTTGCCAGCCGTTATTTCTTTGAAGAGTTTGAGACTTTTGATGAAGCGGCAGTGAAAAAACATTTCAAAGCCGGTGCTGTTGATGCACTTGAAAAAGTAAAAGAAAAATTGACCGCACTTTCTACTTGGGATTTACATTCTACCCATGAAGTGATTGAACAAAGCGCTGCGGAGCTTGAAGTGGGAATGGGGAAAGTAGGAATGCCGTTACGTGTGGCAGTGACAGGTTCCGGGCAATCGCCATCAATGGATGTGACTTTAGTGGGAATTGGTCGTGAACGTGTGCTTGCTCGGATTCAACGTGCGATTGATTTTATTCAAGCTCAAAATGCTTAATATTTAATCGTCTGATTTTTTCGAGACAATTTCATATTGACAGCGATAGCGGTAAAATTTAAGATACCGCCATCTTTTGGGGATATAGCTCAGTTGGGAGAGCGCTTGAATGGCATTCAAGAGGTCGTCGGTTCGATCCCGATTATCTCCACCAATTCAATAAAGCAAGGTAAATCACCTTGCTTTTTTTTCGTTTAAAATAAAGCATTTCAGGGCATTTTATCGTTTATTTTGATTCATTCTGAGTTATGTTGACCGTAATTTTTAGTAACACGTTTAGTAACATTATGATAAAGTAACACGAAATCTTGTTACTAAAAGGGGATTTTATGGCACGTGTTACCAAGCCTTTAACTAATACAGAGGTTGAAAGGGCAAGACCGAAAGAAAAAGAATATAACCTTGTAGACGGGCGAGGATTAAGCCTACGTGTTAAAACCACAGGGGCGAAAACTTGGATCTTTAATTACTATCACCCCACCACCAAAAAAAGAACAAATTTCACCATAGGCAACCACCCTGAAATCAGCATTGCACAGGCACGGCAACTGCGTGAAGAATGGCGGGCTTTACTTGCTCAAGGGATAGACCCTCAAACCCATAAAGCACGCCTAGAACGTGAACAAGAACTTGCAGAAGCGAACACCTTTTTAGCGGTGGCGGAAAAATGGCGGGCAAAGAAACAGGGGGAAATAGCTGATAAGACTCTTGCGAAATATTGGGGTAGTTTGCGCCTTCATATATTCCCTTTTATTGGCTCATACCCAATAGCCGAAATAGTCCCCACTCTTGCCCTTATCCCATTACAAAGAGTTGAACAGCGCAATAATATTGATATGGCAAACCGCCTAGCGGGTTATATCAACGAAATATTAAATTTTGCCGTGAATGGTGGGCTTATTCCGTTCAATCCTTGCTTGAAGATGAATAAAACTCTTAAACAGCACAAAAAAGAGAATAATCCGCACATAAATAGCGAAGAATTACCGGCATTTATGGATGCGTTAGCAAATGCCAAAATACAACCGCAAACCCGCTTTCTTGTTCAATTCCAAATGCTCACAATGACCCGCCCGAATGAAGCGAGCGGGGCGCAATGGTCGGAAATTGATTTAGCCAAGAAATTATGGACAATACCGGCAGAGAGAATGAAAGCCCGTGAAGTGCATATTATTCCATTATCAAGCCAAGCCATTAAGATATTAGAGGAACTAGAGCCGATTACCGGGCGTTTTAAGTATATATTCCCGAAACGGGGCAACAACCACGAGCCAATGAACTCTTCAAGCGCAAATATGGCAATTAAACGCCTAGGATATGCCGGAAAGCAGACCGCCCACGGTTTAAGAGGGTTGGCCCGTACGCATTTAGCCGACACGAATGTGATTTATGAACACGCCGAAGCCTGTTTAGCTCACCGAACAGGGAGCAATGTAAGCCAATCCTACAACCACGCCACCTATATGAAGCAACGCAAGAAAATTATGCAAGATTGGGGCGACTATGTCGAACAATGCTCACAAGGCACGGAGTTATTCAAATAATCACCAATCATCATCACACCACAGGGCGAACAATCGCCCTATTTTTTCGTCCGCAGTTTTCCTTTCTCTCTTTTCGTTTTAAAAGTTTTGAGATTTTTTTTTCACTTTATCACTTAATCTATTATTTTTTCTTTTTAACATATTGAAATAAAAGGAAAAATAAAGAAGTGATAAAAATAAGAAAGACAAGTGATTAAGTGGAAAAATTCCGCTTTAAGTAGGAAATGGAAAAAATCATTTTGTTCCGGTTAAAGTAGGATTTACTAAACCAAGCAAATGAGAGCTTTTCACTATATGTAACATCATTTCAATTTTCCTTTATCACAATTTAACCCAGCTTAAATCGTGCTTTAAGTGTTATTAAATATTTTCATCTTTTTATTATTTTGTATGAATAAAAAATCTTTAAACTACTTTAAAAGATTTTTGCACCACGCTGATTTATCTTGACTTACGATGAATTAATAATAAGAGGGAAAACAAATGAACACACAAACCAACGACAAGCATTACACCGTGCGCGAAATGGGCGAGCTTTTTGGCGTATCAAGAAGCAAATTAGACCGATTAGCCCGAGAGGGAAAAATCAAGAAAACGAAATTTGGCGCAACCACGCTTTACAAAGCGACAGAAGTCCAACGTTATTTAGCGAGTATCAACCAATGAAGACACAAAAACAGGTGGGGCTTTTCAGTGCGCCAACACCAAAAAGCCCCTTATCATCATTTAGCCAAGCGAGCAAAACAATGACTGATTCACATTCTAACAAAATATTTTCTTTTTTTGCCAAAAAGGCTTTACAAAGTGCGGTCAATTTTGGCATTATTCCCACGCAGTCGCAAAAAACGACCGCCGAGCCTGGAAACTCGAACTATCTATCAGTGGCGCATAGCACGCCGAAAGCGTGTTTTTTTATGCGTGGTTTACACACACCTAAAGAACGCCTAGAGCGTCTATCTATGGTAGCGTGTAGCGGGAAAGGTTTCGCCCTTTGCTGTGTTCCACTGATCGCAGTTTTCCAGCCCGTTACACGTTACCGCCCAAAGCCTGGAAACTTCCGAGCGGTAACTCTTGAAAAACTATTCAGTGGAGTTACACAAATGTATCAATTCATTTTTGCGGCAATACGTCGCACCGATTTAACCAATCATATCCAAAAAATCCGCATTAATGCTGACAGCGAACAACAAGCCCGTGCTGTTTTATCCCGTGAATTTGTGCTTGTCCTTGCCGGCAAAATCAATCTTAAAAATGACCGTACTTTTTCACCTGAACAAAATCACAGCTTGCCAAATGCCGTTGATGTGGGTAGTATCTGTGGCACTATCACTAATAACGGACACCGCACCCGTAAGACTTGCGGATTTTTTACACCTCAAATTCCCTCAATAGGTTTACTACACCTATTCAAAGCCGAATTTGTGGCAAGGTCTATACGTCGAAATAAGGCGGAGTTTATCCGCACGAATAAGGCGAGCCGATTATTAGCGGTAGTTGAAGCCTTGCCACGCCTTTTACAGGTTGGCATTTCAAATTTACTAATTACTAATAAGAGACAATTCAAAATGAAAACCTACCAAACCCGAAGCGGAAACACCGCCAAAACTGTATCTATTGTCTTCACCTCCAACCGTTCGGAGGTGGTTTATGCTTAATGATATTTTTAACGCTTATGTTGTGGTTAATCAAAATTCCCCTGAACGTTTAGAAGAATATAAAAAATTTCTTACTGAAAAGCAGCAAGCCATCTCACTAGGCTTGCAAGGTTCTGCAAAGATAATGAAAGAACTCATCAACCTTGATGAAGATTTACAAAAGGAAGTGATTACAGGGGATTTATTTTATGATTTAGGCGAACTCTTTTTGCAAAATATAACGTTATTACAAAGTTTATCTGCATCAAAAGAAGTAGCGAATTTTTATTTACATTTACCTGAAAATCAACGCACAAATTTGTTAAATATTGGGAGAATAAAAAATGAAGAAGGTATGTAAAAATGCCCCGTATTTAGCGGAACAAGTACAAGACGGCGCGGAATTGATTATTTTAATCGGTTCTAAAGCGTGGCAGGCGTGGAATAAAGGTGAGGGGCTAGAATGGGGGTTATTGGCACAAGCCATTAAAACCAATCCTAAACAACCACCTGTAATTATGGGTGAAAGCCAATTAGCGGAAATCAACCGCTTAAATCTTGCAGAAAATGACCGCACTTCCGTTCGCCTTTGTCAATTTGGCAAATTCTCCCATTCTGAAGCATTGCCGGCAGTGGTGGCAAATTTGGCGAAAAATACCCAAGTTCAACGGCTTACCTTGTGCGACAGTTTAGGGGTATTGCAAGAAAATGGGGATTTATCCGACTGGCTTAAACGCACCCGAGAACAGGCAGGCGACAGCGTGGCGGAGATGGTGGCGGAAAAGCAGAATAAAAAAGCCGTGATGATTGATTTTTTAAGCGAGAAGCCAACACAAAAAGAAATCGCCGAAGCCTTTTTAGATTGGATTGATAAACCACTAAGACGAGATATTAATGAGGGGAAACCGCTTGAATATAACGGCTTATATTGGGAGCCTGTGCAAGAACATCATTTACAGCGTAAAGTGATGGATTTTTATGATGAATTTGGCGGAGATTATACCGCACGGCATTTAAAATCGATTGCGGATTTGATTGTCTTGAAAGCGGACGAAATCCCCGCCCAAAGTCCTGATTTTATTGGTTTTGAAAATGGCGTACTGAATAAGAAAACGGGCGAATTTTTAGCGCATAATATTAGCCATTTTTTACGGGGAATAGAAAAGTTTTCGTGCAATATTCAAAGCCAAAATACACCGCACTTTGATGACTGGTTGGAATTTGTTTGCAATGGCAACACCAACAAAAAGAACGCGATTTTAGCCGGGCTTTATATGGTACTCACCAATCGGCACGAATGGGGCTTATTTTTGGAAGCAACAGGCGTAGCGGGTGCGGGTAAATCGGTATTTAGCCAAATTGCCTCCATTATCAACGGTGGGTGCAATACGGCATACATCAGTTTGCAAGAATTGGAAATTGATAAAAAGCGGGCAATGCTAATCGGAAAAAGCCTCGCAATTTCCCCCGACCAAAAGCCCTATAAAGGCAGTGCGGACGAATTGAAAGCCATTACCGGCGGAGATAGTATTACCGTCAAAATCAATTATATTGGCGATTTTTCCACTAAACTCACACCTGTTTTTATGTTGGTAACAAATTATCCGTTGAATTTTATTGACCGCAACGGCGGAATCGGGCGCAGACGAATTATTATCCCGTTTGACCGAGCAATCCCGAAAGAGAAAAAAGACGTGCATTTCACGGAAAAAGTGCAAGCGGAAGTTTATGGCATAGTGAATAAACTTCTCGCCCTTTTTCCGGAACCGGATAAAGCGAGAGCCATTTTAGAAGATTATAAGGAATTGGACGAAGGGAAAAATATTAAACGGGAAGCCAATCATTTAATTGACTTCCTAGGGCATTTTGAAATCAGAGAGCACCGCACCGAAAAAGCCCTAAGAGTGGGCAAAGCTCAGGGCGGATTTATTCCCTACGGTGACAGAACCGGCAGACCAGATAGTATTTATTCCGCCTATTTGTATTTTTGCGAATGTAATGGATTAACGCCAATAAATCGCTTTAGCTTTAATAATTCAATCGCCGACGCCTTCAAAATACTAGGGGAAAAATCCCCTATGAGGACAAAATGCACTACGGACACCCGACAACGAATGTTTATTGGAAAAATCGGGATTTATCAATAAGGCAGTGGGAAGGATAACCAACAAAAACAGAGCGGGCAACCGCTCTTTTTTTGTATAAAAAAGCCGTGTTTTATAAATTATCACTTGAAAAAGTGATTTTATTTTTCCTAGACAAAACAAGTTAAAGCCTTACGCCGCAAGGCTTTAGTCTATTAAGTGAAAAAGTGAAAAAAATTTTCAAAACTTTTCTTACAACATTTTCAACAACGTTTTTTTCTCTTTTAATTCTTTAAAGTAGTTTAAAAGAAACGGTTTTTTAATTTGTTTAAAGTTCACCTATTGAAGAGTATTAAGGGGGAAATTTAAAAGAATGTTAAGTTTTAAAGAATTTGCCTATGCATTCCAATCAAGCGTTCAAGAAGCGGAAGCATTAGGACTAAAGGGCGAAGAGCTAAGTTCAAAAGCGTTAAAAACATTTCAGTTTAAATGCGGTGGATTGAATTTATATATCCCGAAATGGAAAAGTAGCCATCAAACTTCCGACAGAGATAAAGCGATCATAGAGGAATTTAACGGAATAAATCACACTGAACTTGCGAAAAAGTATGGATTATCAGTTCAATGGATCTATTCAATTTTAAGAAAAAGCAAGAAAAAACAGGAGAAAGCGCAAAATGAAACTCATTGAAATTTTTAAAACCGGAAAACGACCGGACGCTAGTGGGCAAATGATAGAAATTAAATTACAAGATTTAATCCAAGCCGTGACGGCTTACAATCCCGAATTACACGAAGCCCCAGCAGTGATAGGACACCCGAAAGACAATGCCCCCGCTTATGCGTGGGTAAAACGGCTTAATGTTGAGGGCGATACTTTAAAAGCCGAGTTGACACAGATTGACCCGAATTTTGCTGAAATGGTGGAAGCCGGGCGATTTAAAAAAGTATCCGCCTCATTCTATCTTGCCGACAGTCCACACAATCCAAAGCCCGGTTATTTATATTTGCGCCACGTGGGATTTTTAGGGGCAATGCCTCCGGCGGTGAAAGGCTTGCGTAATCCTGAATTTACCGACAATGAAAGCGGAGTTGTAAATTTTGCGGTGAATATTGAAGATGACGAAATCACCGCACTTAAAGCGGAAATTGCGCGGCTAAAAGCGGAATCTGCACAGAAAGACACGTTAGAGTTTACCGAGAGTTTAATTGATTCCGGCAGACTTGCTCCGGTTGTACGAGAAAAAGCCGTAGAAATCTTGAACTATGCGGAGGAATGTGACCAAGCGGGCGTGATTAATTTCAACGAAGGGGAAAGCCTTGCGCAAAAAGTGCGGGAGTTTTTAAGCCTTCAACCTCAAATCATTCAATTTGGGGAATTTGCCACAAAAGAACGTGCGGTAAGCGGGCAATCTAATGATTTAGTGGAGTATGCCGAAAATACCCCGGCGGATGTTATCGCACTTGACCAACAAATCCGCCAATGTATGAAAGAACACCACATTGATTATAAAACAGCGTTTAACCTTATTCATAAATAAACTAAGGAGCAATAAATGAGCTTAACAGAAAAACGAATTCAAGACCCTATTTTAACCGAATTGGCGCAAGGCTATTATAATGCCGAAATGGTATGCGAAAGCCTTTTCCCTGTGGTGGAAATTGAGAAAGAAGCGGGCAAAATCCCACAATTTGGGCGCTTGGCTTTCCGTCAACAATCCACCGTTCGCCAAGTATTAGGCGACAGTAACCGATTGACCCCGGAAGATGTCAGCGCAATCAATGTCGAGCTTGAAGAACACGATATTGAATACCCGATTGACTACCGAGAAGACAATGATGCCAGTTATCCATTGAAAAAATATGCGCTTTCAGTGGTGCAAGATTTGATCACCCTAGGGCGGGAGGTCGAAACAGCAAAACTTGCGCAAGATGAAGCCAATTATATCGAGCAGAACAAAATCACCTTATCCGGCAACGCAAAATTCAGCAATGCAAAATCAAATCCGTTAGAGGTGATTGATTCTGGTATTAATGCGATTTATTCCACCATTGGGCGAAAGCCTAACGTTTGCGTCATTTCCGCTGATGTTTGGGCCGTATTAAAGAAAAATGAAACGCTATTAGAGTGTATCAAATACACCCGCACCGGCATTCTTACACCGGCTGTATTTGCCGAGCTAATTGATGTTGAACAAGTAAAAATTGGTGCGTCTATGCAAGAAATAGAGGGAGAATTAAAACCAATTTGGACGGATTGCATAATTCTTGCTTATGTATCCACCAAAGCAAAAGGCAAAGACGGCAGCATTTTTGACCCGTCTTATGGCTACACTGTAAGACGCAAAGGCGGGCTATTTGTGGATACTTATCCGGAAAAAGGCGGAAAGGTTCAAATCATCCGCTGTACGGATATTCACAAACCGCACCTTGTTGGCAAGTCAGCCGGCTACCTTATCAAGGGTTGCATTAGTGCATAAAATCCCGCAGAATAGCCCCTAAAAAGGGCTATTTTTCATTTTTTTAGTCAAGCCCTGTTGCTAACTAACTTGAAAATAAAAACAATGCGGGATTATGTTGGATAATGTGGGATTAAGCGGAATATGACAAAACTAAATGATGACTTTTGTTTTTAGTAACACGTTTAGTAACAAGGTTTGATTGTGTTGCTTTTGATATTTAATTAAATCAATCAGTTATGTCTTCTGTTTTGTTGTGATTATCAATAAAGCAAGGTAAATCACCTTGCTTTTTTCGTATTTGCTCATCTTGTTAAATTTAAGAAGCACTAATAAACACTGTGTATTTCAGCTCTAGAAATTCCTTAATTTATTGGAATAAAGCACTAAACAGAGTGCAAGTACCATAATCAAAATTGCACCGGCAAATAGAAGTGTATCTACGGCATTTTCATGGCTCACAATAATTAGTCGGAGCATCGCCGTTATACCGGCATAAATAAAATAACGTAATGGGAAATGATAGCCGCTTTTAAAATACTGAACAATTAAGCCGATGAAACCAAAATACAAGAAAAACATAACAGCCTGTTCCGCTAGTGCATAAGGCACAACAGTGGAAGGATTTATCACCATTAAAGCAAGAGAATAGGTGATTTTGGCTAAGGCAATAATCAAAACGATAGATAGTGCAATAAGCGCTGTGCTTAAGACATATTTGAGTATGTTAACGACAAATGCCGGTAATTTTTCTGGTTGGTTCTCTTCCATTTTTTCCTTCGTTTATTTTTCAGTAAAAATATTTACAGGATAGTTGGTATTTGGAGAAAGTGCGGTCATTTTTTCGCGTATTTTAATCCGGTGAATAATAAAGTTTTCCGATTTCAATTTTTTGACGTCCTGTTTCTTCGCGCCATTTATTGCTATCGCGTAACGAATAGACACAGCCACAATATTCTTGTTGATAAAAACGTTCACGCTTGCTGATTTCGATCATTCGCTGCGAACCGCCTTCTTTACGCCAGTTATAATCCCAATAAATGACATCATCATATTTTTCTGCTGCTCGGTGGCCGCAACCGTTAATTTGGTTCATATCTTTCCAACGTGAAATGCCAAGACAACTGGTGAAGACAGGAAAACCGTGCTGGTGAGCATATTCAGCCGCTTTTTCAAAACGCATATCAAAACACATGGTGCAACGAATACCGCGCTCAGGTTCCCACTCCATCCCTTTCGCTCGATCGAACCAATTTTGGCGGTCGTAATCCGCATCAATAAATGGAATTCCAAATTTTTTGGCAAAACGAATATTTTCTTCTTTACGGATTAGGTATTCTTTGAGTGGATGAATATTGGGATTGTAGAAATAAATCGTAAATTCAATGCCTGAAGCAAGAATGGCTTCCATTACTTCCCCGGAACAAGGCGCACAACAAGAGTGAAGAAGAAGTTTATTGTGTCCATTCGGTAGCTCAAGTTTTTCGCGAATAAAGGGGGCATTAGGCTCTTTCTTTAGTTTTTTTTTCGCAGTGCAAGTATTTTGTGCTTTCGTGTTATTCATAAAGTGATCATTTAAAAGTAGAAAAAGATAAAATATTTCAAGTGTTAGTAGGTTCTATCAACAGACAAATATGCTAAAGAGATCAAAGCTTGTTTATATTCACTTTCCGGTAATATGGAAATAGCATCTACCGCTTTTTGTGCTTCTTGTTTTGCCTTCATCATTGCGTACTCTAGTGATTTATGTTCTGCCATAATAGCTAATATTTCATCAATGATTTCAAGTTTACCGCCTTGTTCAATCGCTTCACGAATCAATGCTGCCTGTTTTCCATTGCCGTGACGCATTGCATGAAGTAAAGGAAGAGTAGGTTTTCCTTCCATTAAATCATCACCTATATTTTTGCCTAAGTCTTGGGCGTTTGCACTGTAATCTAATACATCATCAACAAGCTGAAATGCCGTACCGAGATAGCGACCATAATCCTGTAAGGCTTTTTCTTGTGGTTCCGTGGCATTTGCAACAATCGCCGCAGCTTGTCCCGCAACTTCAAACAACCGTGCCGTTTTACTGTAGATTACACGCATATAGTTAGCTTCGCTGGTTTCCGGATCGTTTACATTCATTAATTGTTGCACTTCACCTTCTGCGAGAACATTTGTCGCATCTGCCATGATACGAAGGATTTTTAGAGATTCTAATTGTGCAACAAGTTGGAATGCCCGAGTATAAATGAAGTCACCGACTAATACGCTTGCAGCATTACCAAATTCCGCATTTGCAGTGGCACGACCTCGGCGCATATCGGATTCGTCTACTACATCATCATGTAATAAAGAAGCCGTATGAATAAATTCTACAAAAGTTGCACAGGTGGTGACTTGCGATCCTTCAAATCCTAGCGAACGTGCGGCGAGAACAGCGATTAAAGGACGGATCCTTTTCCCACCACCTTGAACAATATAAAAGCCAAGTTGATTAATTAAGGCAACGTCGGAATTTAGCTGAGCAAGAATATTTTGATTAACTTTTTGCATATCCGAATCAGCTAATTGCTGAATGGTAGGCATATCCATTAAATCTTGTTTTTTCATCTTTTGTGATTGATTTTAAATAAAAGTGCGGTGCATTTTACCTGAATTTTTACACTTTCTAAAATTAATCAGAAAGAAAACGGAATTTTTTTGTTTTATCGTAAATAAATTCTTGCCATAAGATGGTTTTTTCCGTAGAATTCGCGACCTATTTATATGAATTTTGAAGTGTGGACTGCCGGTGAGGGCAGAAAAACACAGTTGAGCGGAGTATTTATGTACGCAGTTTTTCAAAGTGGCGGTAAACAGCACCGTGTAAGCGAAGGCCAAGTTGTTCGTTTAGAAAAACTTGAGCTTTCAACTGGAGAAACAGTTGAATTCGATTCGGTGTTGATGGTCGTTAACGGTGAAGATGTTAAAATTGGTGCACCTGTTTTAGCCGGTGCTAAAGTTGTTGCTGAAGTAGTAGCACAAGGTCGTGGCGAGAAAGTGAAGATTGTTAAATTCCGTCGTCGCAAACATAGTCGTAAACAACAAGGTCATCGCCAGTGGTTCACTGAAGTGAAAATCACTGGGATTCAAGCATAATTCAGAGGAGAGCAAGTAGATGGCAACTAAAAAAGCTGGTGGTTCAACTCGTAATGGTCGCGATTCTGAAGCTAAACGCCTTGGGGTTAAACGTTTTGGTGGTGAATCTGTATTAGCAGGTAGTATTATTGTTCGCCAACGCGGTACTAAATTCCATGCGGGAACTAATGTAGGTATGGGTAGAGATCATACCTTATTCGCAACCGCTGATGGTAAAGTTAAATTTGAAGTAAAAGGCGGAAAAAGCCGTAAGTACGTAAGTATTGTTACTGAGTAATTTAAAATAGATTTAACTAAACGCCCCGCAAGATTGTGGGGCGTTTTTGTCTTTTTTAACTTTTATAAGTGAGAGAGATATGAAACAACAACCCCTATTAGGTTTTATTTTTGCACTGATTACAGCAATGGCTTGGGGATCATTGCCTATTGCATTGAAGCAAGTGGTGGCAATAATGAATGCTCAAACTATAGTCTGGTATCGTTTTGTTGTGGCTTCTCTCGCTCTGTTGTTTTTACTGGCTTATAAAAAGAAACTCCCCGAAGCAAGAAAAATCGGGCGGTATGGTTGGCTAGCAATAATCGGTGTATTTGGGCTTGCGGGTAATTTTTTACTATTTAGTTCCTCCCTTAATTATATTGAACCTTCAATAGCACAGATTTTTATCCACCTCTCTTCTTTTGGTATGCTAATTTTCGGTGTACTTATTTTCAAAGAGACATTAGGTTTACATCAAAAGATAGGAATCATACTTTTATTGAGCGGTTTAGGGCTATTTTTCAATGATCGTTTTGAGGCCTTCTCCGAACTTAACCAATATTCAACAGGTGTGATATTAAGTGTGAGTGCCGCTTTAGTATGGGTGGCATATGGCATGGTACAAAAATTAATGCTGAGAAAATTTAGTTCACAACAAATCCTACTCATGATGTATTTCGGATGTGTAATAGTATTCACACCAATGGCAGAATTTTCTCAAGTCAATACTTTAACACCTTTAGCATTGATCTGTTTTATTTACTGCTGTTTAAATACATTGATTGGTTATGGCGCTTATGCAGAAGCTTTAAATCGTTGGGAGGTCTCAAAAGTTAGTGTTGTAGTGACATTAGTACCACTTTTTACCATTCTCTTTTCCCATATTGCTCATACTCTTAGCCCAGAACATTTTAGTGCACCGGAATTAAATAGCATTAGCTATATTGGGGCATTTATTGTAGTATGCGGAGCAATTTTATCTGCAATTGGACACAAATTATTACCATCGCATAGAGTAAAATAGCAAAAAAGTGCGGTTAAATTTTGGAGATTTTTAATGAAATTTATTGATGAATCTTTGATTCGAGTAGAAGCTGGAGATGGTGGAAATGGATGTGTAAGTTTCCGCCGTGAAAAATTTATTCCTAAAGGCGGACCCGATGGTGGCGATGGCGGTGATGGTGGTGATGTTTATTTAATCGCTGATGAAAATCTAAACACACTGATTGACTATCGATTTAACAAACGTTTTGCTGCAGAACGTGGTGAAAACGGTCGAAGCTCGGATTGTACCGGTCGCCGTGGTAAAGACATTATTTTGTCCGTTCCGGTTGGTACACGTGCCATTGATAATGATACAAAAGAAACCTTAGGCGATTTGACCAAACATGGGCAAAAAATGTTGGTGGCAAAAGGGGGGTATCATGGCTTGGGGAACACCCGTTTTAAATCTTCCGTCAATCGTGCCCCACGCCAAAAAACGATGGGTACACCAGGGGAAAAGCGGGATTTATTATTGGAATTGATGTTACTTGCGGATGTCGGTATGTTGGGATTGCCGAATGCGGGTAAATCAACCTTTATTCGTGCGGTATCCGCAGCAAAACCAAAAGTGGCAGATTATCCCTTTACCACGTTAGTGCCAAGCCTTGGAGTGGTGAAAATGGATGAGGCTAGAAGTTTTGTTGTTGCCGATATTCCTGGCTTGATTGAAGGGGCAGCAGAAGGTGCGGGTCTAGGTATTCGTTTCCTAAAACATTTAGAGCGCTGCCGAGTGTTAATTCATCTTGTGGATATTAATCCAATTGATGGTTCGGATCCGGCTGACAATGTTGCCGTCATTGAATCTGAATTGTTCCAATACAGTGAAAAATTAGCAGATAAACCGCGTTGGTTGGTATTCAATAAAATTGATACGATGACTGATGAGGAGGCTCATGACTGTGCAAAAGACATTTCCGAACGTTTAGGATGGGATGAAGAGTATTACTTAATCTCAGCCGCGACAGGAAAAAATGTATCTTCATTATGTCGCGATATTATGGATTTTATTGAAGCTCATCCACGAGAAACGGAAGAACCACAGCTCGCTCCGGAAGAGGTCAAATTTAAATGGGAAGATTATCATCAAGAGCAATTGGCGGAGCATCAATTAGAAGATGAGGACGATTGGGATGATGATTGGACAGAAGAAGATGATGAAGGTATAGAGTTTATTTACAAACCTTAGTGCATCTAAAAAAGTGCAGTTGATTTTATTGTTAAAATCGACCGCACTTTATTTTTTAGATAGAAAAATTATCCACGATTGACATTTTTCATAATACGCTCTTTTGCTAATTTCCACTCACGATCTTTAATATCATCACGTTTATCGTGTTGTTTTTTCCCTTTGGCCAAACCGATTTTAATTTTCGCCCAAGCACCTTTCCAATATAGAGAAAGGGCAACAATAGTAAAACCATCACGGCTAGATTTTCCAAATAGAGATTCTAATTCACGTCGATTGAGTAAAAGTTTCCGGGTTCGAGTAGGATCACATACGATATGTGTTGAAGCTAAGCTGAGTGGTTGGATTGTCGCACCAAATAAATAAGCTTCTCCATTTTTGAAAATAATATAGCTGTCGCTAATATTGGCTTTACCTGCACGCATTGATTTAACTTCCCAACCTTGCAATTCAAGCCCTGCTTCGATTTCATCTTCAATAAAATAATCATGGCGAGCACGCTTATTTAAAGCAATCGTATTTGAACCTGGTTTTAGTTTTTTCTTTGTCATAATGTGCTACATTTTTAATTTATCAGTTAAGATGTTTTTTCTAGCCGGTCTTAAGGTAGCTTTTATAATTTCCACGTCAGGTAACGACATCAGACTGTTTGCAAATCGCAGTAGTGGAAGTTTTTATGATGGGCTAATAAAAGTTAGCTTAATAACTGGGTAGTTGAATTCATAAATTAAGTCAATAATATATTTTCTCTTATTTTTTGTGAATGTTAAAAATACTGAGATAGTTTAGAGTTTTAATACATTTTTATAGAAACTTTACACAAGATAGTAAGTAAAATAAAACCCTACTATTAAGTAAGCAGGGTTCAGAGAAAAATTCAAAATTATTTTGTACTTGGAATTTTGAAACGGCTGTTAAAGCGCTCAACACGACCGCCTGTATCTACAACACGTTGTTTACCGGTATAGAATGGGTGGCAGTTTCCACAAACATCAAGGTTGATGTCTTTGCCTAAAGTTGAACGAGTTTTGATCACATTGCCACAGGAACAAGTTGCTGTGATTTCTTTATATTCAGGATGAATACCTTGTTTCATAGAAAACCTCAAAATGAAACCACGCCGCTATAAGAACTTTCTTCTTACACCGCGTGAGTGAATAATACGCCATATTTGGCACCAAAATAGGGTGCAAATTATACTGAAAAAATAGAGATAAACAAGCCCCATTTTCGTGTAGAATTGATGTTATTTTTAACCGCACTTTAGATTCATTTTAGGAAAGTTATGTTAGCAAAATCTTCTCCACAGGCGCCTTTTGCCCAATCGGTATTGAAATGGTATGACCAATTTGGACGCAAACATTTACCTTGGCAGAGAAATAAAACGCTTTATGGCGTATGGCTTTCTGAGGTGATGCTTCAACAAACTCAAGTTGTGACTGTGATTCCTTATTTTGAACGATTTATTAAAACTTTTCCAAATGTAACCGAACTTGCTAATGCTTCACTAGATGAAGTGCTACATTTATGGACTGGATTAGGTTACTATGCGAGGGCTCGTAATTTACACAAAGCCGCACAGAAAGTGAGAGATGAATTTAATGGCATTTTCCCTACGAGTTTTGAACAAGTTTGGGCATTGCCGGGAGTGGGGCGTTCAACGGCAGGGGCAATTTTGTCTTCTGTGTTGAATCAGCCTTACCCCATTTTAGACGGTAATGTAAAGCGGGTGTTAGCTCGTTATTTTTCCGTAGAAGGTTGGCCGGGTGAAAAAAAGGTGGAAAATCGCTTATGGCATCTAACGGAAGAGGTTACACCAACTCAGTACGTCTCAGATTTTAATCAGGGGATGATGGATATTGGCGCCATGATTTGTACACGTACAAAACCAAAATGTGACTTGTGTCCTCTGAAAAAAGGTTGTTTAGCTTATAAGAATGAAAGTTGGGCGTTATTTCCCGGTAAAAAACCGAAAAAAATGCTACCGGAAAGAGAGACGTATTTTTTAATTCTGTCTAAAAATGGCAAAGTATGGTTGGAACAACGAGAAAATTCGGGCTTATGGGGAGGATTATTCTGTTTTCCTCAGTTTGAATCACGAGAAGATTTACTCACTTATTTGAGCAACGAAGGGATTTCGTATTATCAGAGCTGGCCGAGTTTTCGTCATACATTTAGCCATTTTCATTTAGATATTTATCCAATTTATGCTGAGCAAGATAATATTCAAATTGAGCAGGAAAATCGGGATTGGCGTAAAGTGATGGAAAAACCAACAGAATACAAACCAAGTCTATCAAGTGCGGTCAAATATTGGTATGATCCGAGAAATCCCGAACAGATCGGGCTGGCGCAGCCTGTAAAAAATTTATTAATGCAATTTGTAAGGAATCATTATGGCTAAAACAGTGTTTTGTGAGTATCTCAAAAAAGAAGCGGAAGGCTTAGATTTCCAACTTTATCCGGGGGAATTGGGTAAGCGAATTTTTGATTCTATCAGCAAACAAGCTTGGGCTGAGTGGATAAAAAAACAAACGATGTTAGTGAATGAGAAAAAACTGAATATGATGAATCTGGAGCACCGCCAATTACTTGAACAAGAAATGGTAAGCTTCCTATTTGAAGGAAAAGATGTGCATATTGAAGGCTATGTTCCCCAATCTAAATAATTGGCATTAAATAATGAAAAAGTATTGGTTATTGGCATTATTGCCACTTTTATATGCGTGTAGTGATTCTCCCAATCGCCGTAGCATAAATTATGATGAAGTTTTTGCGAAAGATACGCAAGGTTTAGATATTCTCACCGGGCAATTTTCCCATAATATCGATCGCATTTGGGGAGTAAACGAGTTGCTTGTCGCGAGTCGTAAAGATTATGTGAAATATACTGATTCTTTTTATACTCGTAGTCATGTGAGTTTTGATGAAGGTAATATTATTATTGAAACTCAGCAGGATTTTAATCGTTTACATAATGCGATAGTACATACTCTGTTAATGGGCTCTGATGCAAAAGGGATCGATTTATTCGCATCAGGTGATGTGCCGATCAGCTCAAGACCTTTTCTTCTTGGACAAGTGGTTGATAACAATGGTCAGCAAATTTCAAATCAGTTCATCGCAGGCAATTTTGCGACTTATTTAATTCAAAATAAATTGCAAACTCGCCGTTTACAAAATGGCAATATGGTGCAATTTGTGACAATCCCGATGATTGCCAACCATGTTGAAGTACGTGCTCAAAAATATTTACCATTGGTAAGAAAAGCGGCACAACGTTATGGTATTGATGAAAGTTTAATTTTGGGAATTATGCAAACTGAATCAAGTTTTAACCCTTATGCCATCAGTTATGCAAATGCTATTGGTTTAATGCAGGTAGTACCCCATACAGCCGGTCGCGATATTTTTGCTATGAAAGGAAAAAGCGGTCAGCCATCAACTCGTTATTTGTATGATCCGGCAAATAATATTGATGCTGGTGTTGCTTATTTATGGATCCTGCAAAATCAGTATTTAGATGGTATTACGAATCCTACCTCTAAACGTTTTGCAATGATTTCTGCTTACAACAGTGGAGCTGGAGCTGTATTACGTGTATTTGATAACGATAAAGATGAGGCTATCTACAAAATCAATCAAATGTATCCAGAACAGGTTTATCGTATTTTAACAACGGCGCATCCTTCATTTCAAGCCCGAAACTACTTGTTAAAAGTAGATAAAGCTCAGAAGAAATTCCGAGTAAGACGATAATCCCCATATTTAAAAAATGTCCGAACAAATTTCTTCGGACTTTTTTATAAATATAAAAAGTGCAGCTACTTTAAGTAAACTTACAAAATTCGGTTTTTTTATATACGTTTTGATTATTAACCACTCAAACAAACTTATTTTTCCACTTTTTTTAAATTTAGTTGTTGACCGAACACTGAAAAAATAGTTTAATACGCTCCGTTGTCAGGCAGTAGCCGATAGTGATAACGCCTCGATAGCTCAGTCGGTAGAGCAGGGGATTGAAAATCCCCGTGTCGGTGGTTCGATTCCGCCTCGAGGCACCATCAATTCCTCCTTAGTTCAGTCGGTAGAACGGTGGACTGTTAATCCATATGTCGCAGGTTCGAGTCCCGCAGGAGGAGCCAAATTCAAGAAGCCGCTAAAGAGATTTAGCGGTTTTTTACTTTCTAAAAAAACTATTTGTCTTAAGAATAGTCTTTCCCAACTACATAATAAATGAAGTTATAAGGAACCACCTATGAAAAAATTTTTCACATCATTTATCTTCTCTTTTTTTACCATTTCAATCCTTGCATCGGATCACATCAGTCTTCGTGATGAGATGATGGTTATGGCTCAGCGTTTGAATTTTGCTAATAGAGCTTATTCGGTTGATGAATTTCAAAACAACATGGATAAGTTTATTGAGGCAGCAGAAAAATCTAAAACCATTGTTCCATCTAAATGGAAAGGAGATATTTCACAATTTCCAGGTTATCAGCAAGGTTTACAGAACGTTATTGACGTAGCAAAGGAGGCCGTAGTCCTTGCTAATCAAAATAGGTTAAGTGAAGCAAAAGAAAAGCTTAGTGAGATGCCGGAATTAAGAAAGATGTACCATACCCTATATAAATAGTTTTTACTACTTTACGATGTATTTGAAACCAAAAATCTTATCTAACCTCTCTTGAAATTAACATTGTAATGGTGTTAAATCATCACTCATTATAAGGTTATTGATTAGTCGTATTTTAGAAGGGTTTTATGTGTCAATTACTTGGTATGAATTGTAATACGCCAACAGATATTGTCTTTTCTTTTGAGGGCTTTCGGCGTCGAGCAGGTTTAACAGATTGCCATTCTGACGGTTTTGGTATTGCTTTTTTTGAGGGGCGTGGCGTAAGAATTTTTCGAGATAATCGCCCGGCATCCCATTCGCCTATCGCTGATTGTGTGAAACAGTATAATATCAAATCTCTTAATGTCATTGCACACATTCGTAAAGCAACTCAAGGTGAAGTAAATATTGAAAATACTCACCCCTTTATTCGTGAGATATGGGGTGAAAATTGGGTATTTGCACATAATGGTAATTTGAAAGACTTACCGGATATGTCTGAAAATTTTTGTCAACCGATTGGTTCTACAGATTCCGAGACTGCTTTCTGTTATATGGCTGAATATTTAAAAAACCGTTTTCGTAAAAAACCGACAGAAACGCAAATTTTTGAGGTGATTCAAGAGGTCACTAAAGAACTCGTTACCCATGGTACATTTAATTTTATTCTTTCTAATGGGGAATGGATGATAGCACACTGTTCGACTAACTTGCATTACTTAACCCGTAAGGCTCCTTTTGGTAAAGCACATCGTGTTGATGACGATGGTGTGATTGACTTTAATGATTATGCAAAAGAGGGGGATAAAGTGACTATTATCACGACTTTTCCACTAACCAAAGATGAATCTTGGACCAAAATGGAAAACGGTGGCTTTGTATTCTTTAAAGAAGGGGATAAGTTAGCTGAAGTTATTGGCGTAGCAAAAGAGATTGAAGATGACGGTACACTTGGGGTGAACAAAGCTAATTAGTTCTTAAATGATATCAGTATTTGATTTTAACCTGGATTATAAGTATAAAAATGTCTGTCACATGTGTAAACTTAAAAAGGAAGCGGTTGCTTCCTTTTGTTTTTTTGATTGTTAGAACGGAATATCATCATCAAAACCATCCATTGGCGGCTCTGGTTGCGGTTTTGGTTGTTGTGGTGCTGGACGAGATGATTGATAACTGCTGCTAGAGTTTGTTTGATAAGAGGGTTGTGGGCTACTTTGTCCCATGTCCGGCGCGCCGTAGCCACCAGCATTTTGGTTGCGGCTGCCTAACATTTGCATTACATCACCTTGAATTTCTGTCGTATAGCGATCCTGACCATTTTGATCTTGCCATTTGCGGGTGCGTAAACGACCCTCTACATAAACTTGTGAACCTTTGCGTAAGTATTCGCCACAAATTTCCGCTTGGCGACGATAGAACACGATACGATGCCATTCTGTGATCTCGCGACGCTCACCCGTGTTACGGTCATTCCAACTTTCGCTGGTGGCGACACTAATATTGGCAACGGCATCACCATTCGGCATTGTGCGAATTTCGGGATCACTGCCCAAATGCCCCACAATAATAACTTTATTTACTCCTGCCATAGAATCCTCATTTTTCATATTAAAAAAGTGCGGTTATTTTGCCTGAAATTTTTGAAAAGATCTATAAAATTTAACTGGATATTTGCACAGATGTTGAAATGTGCGATAATGCTCGCAATTTTGAAAAAATAATCATCAGAACGCATTATTTATGGAAAATATTGATATTCGCGGTGCGCGAACTCACAATCTTAAAAATATTAATTTAACTATTCCTCGCGATAAACTCATCGTGATCACCGGTCTTTCCGGCTCCGGCAAATCCTCATTAGCCTTTGATACCCTGTATGCGGAAGGCCAACGCCGTTATGTGGAATCGCTTTCGGCTTATGCCCGCCAGTTTTTATCTTTGATGGAAAAACCGGATGTGGATTCCATTGAAGGTTTGTCACCGGCGATATCTATCGAACAAAAATCAACCTCCCATAACCCTCGTTCCACCGTGGGAACGATTACGGAAATTTACGATTATTTACGTCTTCTTTTTGCTCGCGTGGGTGAACCTCGCTGCCCAAATCACGATGTACCGCTTACAGCCCAAACTATCAGTCAAATGGTGGACAAAGTATTAAGTTTGCCGGAAGAATCTAAAATGATGTTGCTCGCACCCGTGGTAAAAAATCGGAAAGGGGAGCACGTTAAAATCTTAGAAAATATTGCGGCACAGGGTTATATTCGAGCGCGGATTGATGGTGAAATTTGTGATCTGTCTGATCCGCCAAAACTCGAATTACAGAAAAAACATACTATTGAAGTCGTGGTGGATCGTTTCAAAGTGCGGTCAGATTTAGCCACACGTTTAGCGGAATCTTTTGAGACGGCATTGGAGCTTTCCGGCGGTACGGCGATTGTGGCGGAAATGGATAACCCTAAAGCGGAGGAACTGGTCTTTTCTGCAAACTTTGCTTGTCCGCATTGTGGTTATTCTGTACCCGAATTAGAACCCCGTTTGTTCTCTTTTAATAACCCGGCGGGTGCGTGCCCGACTTGTGATGGCTTGGGGGTTCAGCAATATTTTGATGAAGCACGTGTGGTGCAAAATTCGAGTATTTCCCTTTCAGGTGGGGCGGTAAAAGGCTGGGATCGTCGAAATTTCTATTATCATCAAATGCTTACCTCGCTTGCCAAACATTACGATTTTGATGTGGACGCTCCTTACGAAACCTTGCCGAAAAAAATTCAGCACATCATTATGCACGGTTCCGGCAAGGAAGAGATTGAATTTCAATATATGAATGATCGCGGTGACGTGGTGATTCGTAAACATCCTTTTGAAGGCATTTTAAACAATATGGCACGCCGTTATAAAGAAACGGAGTCAATCTCGGTGCGTGAAGAACTCGCCAAAAATATCAGCAATCGTCCTTGTGCCGATTGCGGCGGTTCACGTTTACGTCCGGAAGCACGTAATGTTTATATCGGGCCGACTAATTTACCGATGATTTCTGAAAAAAGCATTGGTGAAACGCTAGAGTTTTTTACCGCACTTTCATTAACAGGGCAAAAAGCTCAGATTGCCGAGAAAATTTTGAAAGAAATTCGTGAGCGTTTGCAGTTTTTGGTGAATGTGGGCTTGAACTACCTTTCTCTTTCCCGTTCAGCCGAAACCCTCTCGGGCGGCGAGGCGCAACGAATTCGCCTTGCCAGCCAAATTGGTGCGGGTTTAGTGGGGGTGATGTATGTGTTGGACGAACCCTCGATCGGGCTGCATCAGCGTGATAATGAACGTTTATTGAATACATTGATTCATTTACGCAATCTTGGTAACACGGTGATTGTGGTAGAACATGATGAAGATGCCATTCGTGCCGCAGATCATATTATTGATATCGGGCCGGGTGCAGGCGTACACGGTGGACAAGTGATTGCACAAGGCAATGCACAAGAAATTATGGCGAATGCTGATTCCATCACCGGTAAATTCTTATCCGGTGTTGAGCAAATTGAAATTCCGAAAAAACGGACCGCACTTGATAAGAAAAAATGGTTAAAACTGAAAGGCGCCTCCGGGAATAATTTAAAAAATGTGAATTTAGATATTCCTGTTGGTTTATTCACTTGTATTACGGGGGTATCGGGATCAGGCAAATCCACATTGATTAATGATACCATGTTCCCGTTAGCACAAAATGCCCTAAATCGTGCGGATAAAACCGATTATGCCCCTTATAAATCCATTGAAGGGTTGGAACATTTCGATAAAGTCATCGACATCAACCAAAGCCCAATCGGGCGTACGCCGCGTTCAAATCCTGCCACTTATACCGGTTTGTTCACGCCGATTCGAGAACTTTTTGCCGGCGTGCCGGAAGCTCGTGCCCGTGGTTATAACCCGGGGCGTTTTAGTTTTAACGTGCGTGGCGGGCGTTGTGAGGCTTGTCAGGGCGATGGCGTAATCAAAGTGGAAATGCATTTCTTGCCGGATGTGTATGTTCCGTGCGATCAGTGTAAAGGCAAACGTTATAACCGCGAAACCTTAGAAATTCGCTATAAAGGAAAGACTATTCATCAAGTGTTGGATATGACAGTGGAAGAGGCGCGTGAGTTTTTTGATGCCATTCCAATCATTGCCCGTAAACTGCAAACTTTAATGGATGTAGGGTTATCGTACATTCGTTTAGGGCAATCTTCCACGACACTTTCCGGCGGGGAAGCACAGCGTGTCAAGCTGGCTACCGAACTTTCCAAACGGGATACGGGGAAAACCCTTTATATTTTGGATGAACCGACCACAGGTTTGCATTTTGCTGATATTAAACAATTACTTGAAGTGTTGCACCGCTTGCGTGATCAGGGCAATACCATTGTTGTCATTGAGCATAATTTAGATGTGATTAAAACCGCTGATTGGATTGTGGATCTCGGACCGGAAGGAGGGAGCGGAGGCGGTCAGATCATTGCCACCGGCACACCGGAAGAGGTGGCAAAAGTGGAAGGCTCTCATACGGCGAGATTCTTGAAACCGATTTTAGCAAAACCTTAGAAAAATTGACCGAACTTGCTAGCCGTTTAGGTATAAAGTGCGGTCAATTTATAGAATGTTTTGGACTGAATGTTTTCAGCCCAACAAGATAAATGTTTAATAAATGCCAAATACACTAAAGAGTAAGATGACAATGATTGTGGCTACAATCGGCATAATAAATGAGGTAACGGCAATCTCAAGATAAGAATCTTTATGCGTCATTCCCGTATTGCTAAGTAATGTTAAGACCGCACCATTATGGGGCATTGTATCCAAACCGCCGGAAGATAGTGAGGCGATACGGTGAAACGCTTCAGGCGAAATACTTGCCTGTTTGGCTATCGCAAGATATTTTTCCCCTAACGCTTCTAACGCAATGCCCATTCCACCGGAAGCCGATCCCGTTGCACCGGCTAAAACATTAACTGCAACCGACAATGAAATTAACGGACTGCCCGGGATGTTTAAGATCATTGCCGTTAAATGTTCAAAACCCGGTGCCATTCTCACCACACTGCCAAAGCCGACAGCCGCTGCGGTATTGATAATCGCCCCTACCGCACCATTTGCCCCCTTGCCGATAGCGGGAATAAAGTGGCTACGTTGTTTCAAATTGAGCAAAATCACTAAACTGATTCCCGCTAATAACGCCAGTACGATATTTTTCGGATCGCCGTTTTTAAAACCAATTAACGGCGGCACAAAATTTAATACCACAATCACACTTACTAACGGCAGAATTGCCAGTAATGGGCTAGGCAGCCGTTCCTGCGGTTCTGTCGCAATCGCATTATCCGCTTCGATAAAATACTCACCGTTTGCCGCATATTTTTTACGGCGATATTCGAGATACGCCACCCCGCCGAAAAATAAAATAGCCGAGGCAGTTAAGCCCATTATCGGTGCCGCCATGGCGTCTGTGCCAAAATATTGGGTCGGAATTAAGTTTTGAATTTGCGGTGAACCGGGCAATGCGGTCATCGTAAAGGTAAATGCCCCGCAAGCAATGGTGCCGGGAATTAGTCGGCGGCTGATATTGGCTTCCTTAAAGACCGCTAACGCAAGGGGATAAACGGCAAACACCACCACAAATAAACTCACGCCGCCATAGGTCAATAATGCACAGCCTAACACAATAGAGGCGATCGCACTTTTCGATCCCATCACTTTGGTTAGCCAAACCGCAATGGATTTTGCACCGCCTGTGACATCCATTAAATTGCCGAATACGGCACTCAATAGAAAAGCAGGGAACCAGGCTTTAACAAAGCCGACCAAGCCATTCATATAACTGCCTAAATAGGCATCTAAAATATCTAGCCCGCCTGTGAAGGCAACAATCGCTGCACACAACGGGGCAATCCAAACAATCGAATAGCCTCGAAAGGCTAAAAACATAAGCAAAACTAATCCTACAAAAATGCCGATTAAACTGAGCATAGGGTTCTCCCAATTATTTTTATAATGAACGTTGAGTACTGCTTGTTCTTGATTGAAAAAAGACAGCACAACTCACCGCTTGCAGTGAGTTGTGCTATGAGGTACTAGCCGGCTGTCCAACCGCCATCCATCGGTAAACAAGCCCCTGAAATGGATGCGGCGGCATCGGAACAGAGGAATTTAACAAATTCACCGATCTCAGCCGGTTCAATGAGCCGTTTAACCGCTGCTTTTTGCAACATAATTTGACTCACGACTTCTTGCTCAGAAATGCCATGATGTTTGGCTTGATCGGCAATTTGTTTATCGACTAACGGGGTTCTCACATAGGCAGGACAAATCGAATTCACCGTAATACCGTATGCCCCTCCTTCTAATGCCGCCGTCTTGGTCAAACCGGATAACCCGTGTTTGGCGGAAACATAGGCAGATTTAAACTCTGATGCGACTAAACCGTGAATGGAGTTTAAGTGGATAACCCGTCCCCAACCCTTGTTTTGCATATAAGGCCAACTATATTTGGTGAGTAAAAACGGCGCGGTTAGCATCACATTCAGCATAAAATCCCAACGATCTTCAGGGAAATCCGCAATGGGTGAAACCGTTTGAATCCCCGCAACATTCACTAGAATATCCACCCCACCAAACTCGGCAACTGCATAATCGACAACAGCTTTACATTCCGACCGTTTGGATAAATCCGCCACAATATGTGCCGCTTGTAGCTTTTTGGCTTCCTGTTCTAAAAGGGCTTGATTGATGTCCGCCATCACCAGCTTGACACCTGCTTGTGCAAGGCTTTGGCTGACTGCTAAACCGATACCGCTTGCCGCACCGGTCACAATCGCAATTTTGTTATTTAACATAGAGAGCTCCTATTGAATAAAAATTGAGGTTTAAAGACGTTCAACAATCATTGCAATGCCTTGCCCGCCGCCGATACATAAGGTCGCCAAACCTAATTTTTGGTTTTTGGCTTGTAATCCGTACAGTAAGGTGACTAAAATTCTGGCACCACTGGCACCAATCGGATGACCGAGAGCGATTGCTCCGCCATTCAAATTGGTTTTGGTTAAATCTAAATTGAGCTCTTTGGCAACACCCAGTGCTTGAGCGGCAAAGGCTTCATTCGCTTCAATTAAATCGATTTGGTCTAAGGCTAAGTTGGCTTTCTTCAAGGCTTTTTTGACTGCGGGAACAGGCCCTAAGCCCATTACTTTCGGATCATTGCCTGAGGCGGCATAGCTGCGAATACGGGCTAACGGTGTTAATCCCAGCGCTTTTGCCTTACTCTCACTCATTAACAGCAATGCCGCTGCTCCGTCATTTAAACCGGACGCATTGCCGGCAGTAACTGTGCCATCTTTAATAAATGCAGGACGAAGTTTGGCAAGGGTTTCGGCGGTAGTGTCAAAAGTTGGATGCTCATCTTGGCTAAACAGGGTTTCACCTTTACGGGTTTTCACACTCACCGGTACAATTTCTGCAGAAAACGCACCAGATTCAATCGCTTGTTTTGCTAAGGTTTGTGAACGAAGGGCAAATTGATCCTGCTCTTCTCGACTGAGCTGATATTGTTCCGCAATGTTTTCCGCCGTAATACCCATATGGTAATGATTGATCGCACAAGTTAAACCGTCTTCCACCATTGTATCTCTTAGGGTTAGGTTACCCATTTTGGCACCGAAACGAACTTTGCTGTCTAGCACATAGGGGGCTTGGCTCATATTCTCCATTCCGCCTACCACGATAGCCTCAGCATCACCTGTCGCAATGGCTTGTGCCCCAAGTACCACGGCTTTTAAGCCTGAACCGCACACTTTATTAATTGTAAAAGACGAAATATCTTCACCAATACCGGCTTTCAGTGCCGCTTGACGAGCCGGATTCTGCCCGAGACCGGCTTGCAGCACGTTGCCCATAATGACTTCATCGACTTTTGCCACATCTAGATTGGCACGTTTTAACACTTCATTAATGACAATAGCTCCCAAATCGACCGCACTTGTACTCGCCAATCCACCGCCAAAACGCCCGATAGCGGTTCGAGCCGCACTCACAATGACAATATTTTCCATTATGTTCTCCTTGTTGATTTATAAGAAATAGAGTCCGATGACAAAAATTGGGGTGGTAAAAATCAGGGCGGTCATACAATAGCCCATAATGTCCCTTACCCCGAGCCCTGCTATACCAAGTGCCGGCAACGCCCAAAACGGTTGTGCCATATTCGCCCACATATCGCCATAAGCAATCGCCATCACCGATTTACCTAAATCCGCCTCAAGCGAAAGTGCGGCAGGGATAACAAACGGCCCTTGAACGACCCAATGCCCGCCGCCCGACGGCACGGCAAAATTCACTAAAGCAGAGCTAAAGAAGGTTAAAAGCGGAAAGGTGTCTTTGCTGGAGATATTGACGAAAAACTCGGTAATCATGCCGCCTAATCCGGAATGTTCCATCATTAATTGCATACCGGCATAAAACGGGAATTGAATTAAAATGCCTGCGGTACTACGAGCGGCATTGGTAATCGCTCGAACATAGGCGGCAGGGGAGCCGTGCAATAAAATCCCTGTCATCAAGAAAATTAAATTGACCGAATTAATCGTCAAACTAAATCCGTTTTTGAAAAAAGTGAGGGCGAGATAACTAAATCCGGTACCTGCAATCACATAGGCTAACAAACGGCTTTCTTCAATACGTTCGGCAAAGGTGGCGTTTTCGTCTAAAGTCTTACTGAAATCCGGATCCGCTTGTAATAATTTCGGATCAACATTGCGAACGTCTTCGCCTTTGGGATTCATCATCCGTGTAATAAAAGGCAAACTGACTAACAACATTAAGATGATAAAAATGTTATAGCCGGTGAATAAGGTTTGGCTGACAGGTACGATACCTAAAGGATTGGATTCTGAACTAATAAGATGGGCAATAGGGTTATTCGGGGTGGCGGCTTGGAGTGGCATTGAACCGGAAAATCCACCGCCCCAGGTCATAAAGCCGATATAAGCACAGGCGATTAAGAGCGCATAATCCGTACCTCGAATACGTCTGGCGACTTCTTTGGCAAACATTGCCCCCACCACCAAACCAAATCCCCAGTTAATCGCACAGGCAAGGGCACTCATAAAGGTTACTAACATTACACCTTGGGCGGGCGTTTTAGCGATCGATGCCGTTATACCGAGAAAGCGGCGAATTTGTGGGGCGGAGGCAAGGGCGTTGCCCGTCACCACGACCATTGCCATTTGCATACTGAATGAGAGCAAATTCCAAAAACCGTCTCCCCACATATTGACTAATTGCACGGGCGTATTATCGGTGAATCCCCACGCACAGAAAAAAATCACTATACTTAGCAGAACCGCTAAAACAAGCGGTTCTGGCATATATCGACTGACTAATGTTGTCATACAACGGGAAATTCGGTTAATCATAGGAGTAATCCTTTTTGACTGATCACCATCGGTTTGAAATCATCGGCAACGATAAAATCAGCTTCTGTTTTCTGTCTGATGGTGTCTAAATCCACATCCGGTGCGTGTTCTTTTAACACAAGTTTGTCTTGTTCAAATTCAAATACTGCCAATTCGGTGACAATCATTTTGACTTTGTTTACCGCAGTTAAAGGTAGGCTGCATTGCTTGAGAATTTTTGAGCTGCCGGATTTCGCACAATGTTCCATTCCGATAATGACTTTTTTCGCTCCGGTCACTAAATCCATTGCACCTCCCATACCCGGCACCATTTTCCCGGGTACCATCCAATTTGCCAGATTTGCCTGTTGATCCACTTCTAACCCGCCAAGCACGCAGGCATCAACGTGACCGCCACGAATGAGAGAGAATGAAAATGCACTGTCGAAAAATGCTCCACCGGCTTTAATACCACAAGGTTGTCCGCCAGCATTCACGATATTCGGATTATCGTTTTGCGGATCGTGAGCGGTTAAACCTAAAAAACCGTTTTCTGACTGCAGGGTAATATCAACATTATCCGGTAAATAGTTCGCGACTAAGGTTGGTAAGCCGATACCTAAATTCACGATATCGCCGTCTTTTAGCTCCATAGCAATACGGCGGGCAATTAATTCTTTTGCGTTCATAATGTTCTCCTTTAATGGCTAGAAACAAGGTAATCAACCAACATTGCAGGGGTCATAATTTGATTGGGATCGAGCGTACCGGCTTTGACGATTTGTTCCGCTTCGACAATCACGGTTTTCGCTGCCAATGCCATTAGCGGATTAAAATTGCGTGCCGCACCGTTATAAATCAGATTGCCCGCCTCATCAGCAATATCGGCTTTCAGGATGGCAATATCCGCTTTCAACGGACGCTCTAACAAATAAGTCACGCCATCAAGCTCTATTTTTTGTTTACCTTCTTCCACTACCGTGCCGACCCCAGTCGGTGTTAAAAAACCGCCTAATCCAGCACCACCGGCTCTCACCCGCTCTGCAAAGGTGCCTTGTGGAATTAACTCAACCTCAATTTCGCCGGCAATCATTTTTTTGCCCGTTTCAGGATTAGTGCCGATATGAGAAGCCGATACTTTCTTTACCCGATTATTCACAATCAATGGCCCAACTCCATTATGCACTTGGGCAGTATCGCTACAAATCAGGTGAATATTGCGAATCTCACTCTCTAAAAGAGCTTGTACGATTTTTTCAGGCGTACCGACGCCCATAAAACCGCCCGACATCAACGTCATGCCGTCAAAGAAATGTTTCTTTAATTCAGTAATGGGGATAATTTTTGACATAGTTTTCTCCAAATTAATGTTTTAATCAAAAATTTTTATAATAAAGACGCTGTTCGTTTAAAATAAAACAAACAATATAACTTTCTATTTAGTGACGGCATAAATACTGGAAATGCAGCCTAACTTCAGGTATAAAGTAGGAATTAATTGTTACACTAAGGTGTTTTTTCCTCCTGTTTACAAAACTTGCAAAGCAGAATATCAGAAGGTATTTAGCAGGAGAAATACAGATTTTTTAGAATGCTATAAATTTAATTTATACAAAATATAGAATCGGTTTATAAAGTTTGTCACCCTTACAGAGGACATCAAATGGATATTCGGCATTTACGCTATTTCATTGCGATTGTTGAAAATAACTTTAATTTGAGTAAAACGGCTCAAAATTTATATATTTCTCAACCTACGCTCAGTATGATGATTTCTGATTTTGAACAAAGAGAGGAAATTCAATTATTTAAACGTTCAAACGGAAAAATAATGGGGCTGACTTATATCGGTGAAAATTATTACCACGATGCGAAGGAAATTATTGCTAAATATAACGACATGCACCGCAATTTACATAACGAGAACACGGAACTGATTGGTAATATCACGATTGGTATTCCGCCTTTAATCTTATCCGTTGTCTTTTCTGATGTGATTCCTTCACTTATTCTAAATAACCCTACTATCAATATTACTGTAAAGGAGCAAGGCGCTTTTGCATTAAAAAGCGAATTATTACTGGAACAAGTGGATCTTGCCGTTTTGCTTTATCCGGAGGGGATCTCTAAAAATATCATTGATTCTTTTGCCATTCATCATTCGGAACTTTCTCTCTTTTTATCGCCGAATCATCCGCTAGCAAATAAAGAAAAAATTGAATGGCGGGATTTAAATAAACAAAAAATGGCCATCTTTGATAAGAATTTTATGATCTCCCATCAATTGAAAGAACATTTCGAACGACATAACATTTATCCGAATATTGTGATTGAATCCGGCTCTTGGGACTTTATGCTAAGTGCGGTAAAACTCAATCACGATCTATTAACAATCTTACCTTATCCCATCGCCGAACAATATCAATCGCCGGAATTTGTCTGTCGTAAAATTAACGAACCGATTTTATGGCGGGTCACACTGTGCCGATTGAAGAAAAATAATTATTCAACGGTGGAAAATTATATTTTTGATTTGCTGTTGAAATTATTTAAAGTCAAATAGGAAGTAAAGTAAAAGTGCGGTCAAAATTAACCGCACTTTTTAGAAGATATTATGCTTTTGTGGTTTGTTTTAAGAAGATATACCCAACGATGGCAGAGATTGTGGAACCGATTAGAATACCCAAACGGGAAAGGGTATTTACACTTTCACCGGCATTCGCCTCAAAAGCAAGGCTTGCCAGGAACATGGACATCGTGAATCCGATACCACATAGAATGGCGACGGCAAAAATTTGTTTAAAATTAATTCCTTCCGGTAACTTAGCGATCTTCAACTTCACCGAAAGATAACTGAAGACAAACACACCGACCGGTTTACCGATAGTCAAACCTAAGGCAATGGCGAGTAATAAAGGTGAGCTCAGCATAGAGAAATCCAACCCTTCAAAACTTACCCCCGCATTGGCAAAGGCAAATAACGGTAAAATAAGGAATGAAGTCCAAGGCGCAAGTAAATGCTCAAAATCTTCTAATGGTGTTTCGCCTTTTTCACCTTTGAGAGGGATACAGAAACCGATAATAACGCCGGCTAGTGTGGCATGCACGCCGGACTTTAATACAGATGCCCATAAGATTGTGCCAACCACCAGATAAGCACAAAGTGCGGTGACTTTAAAACGGTTTAACGCAATGAGTAGAATGATTGCGATTGCGGAGAAAATGAGGGCTTGAATACTTAATCCGTGGGAGAAGAATAACGCAATGACGACAATAGCCCCCAAATCATCAATAATCGCAAGCGCTAATAAAAAGACTTTTAACGGTAGAGGAACCTGCTTGCTTAATAGCGCCATAACCCCTAGTGCAAAGGCAATATCCGTTGCCATTGGAATAGCCCAACCATTGGCTAAGGTTGGGTCGTCGTGTGCAATCAAAATATAAACCAATGCAGGGATTAGCATACCGCCGACTGCAGCGATTGCTGGGAAAACGGCTTGTTGATAACTGGAAAGCGAACCCTCTAACAATTCACGCTTTACTTCCAATCCTACTAGAACAAAAAATACCGCCATAAAACCGTCATTAATCCAATGAATGAGGGTTTTATTAATTGCGAAACTGCTGATTTGGATACTGACAGGAAGGTTCAAGAAGTCATGATAAGCACTATTTAAAGGTGAATTGGCAAACAAAATTGCAATAAGCGCAGCAAGAAGTAGCAAAATTCCACCGGCAGATTCCAGTTTAAAAAATCGTTGTAAAAGCTGTAACACTAAAGATCCTCCAAAAAATTTAAAACAAATATAACAAAAAAATAACGATAGCAAGGATACTACCACATTTTTATTTCTTGAGGAAAATATCGAGATAAGTGCGGTTATTTTTATTGATATTTTTAGGTGAGATTGACAATGTGACTGAGTTCACATTTCTGCGTCTGAGCGTTAGGGTTCTTCTATACTTTTGTAGTAGAATGACTTCCTTTTTATGAACTGAGAAGATTATGTTTACTCGTAAAGATATTATTGTTTTAGGTATGATGATTTTTGCGCTTTTTTTAGGCGCAGGAAATGTTATTTTTCCGCCAATGGAAGGATTTACCGCCGGTACAAATTGGGCAACGGCTTCTTTTGGTTTTATATTAACCGGTGTATTTATGCCATTTATTACCTTGGTTGTTGTTGCCATGGTAGGGCGAGGTGAGGAACTTACCCGTGATTTGCCTAAATGGGCTGAGGTAGTTTTTTTAGCCACATTGTATTTAGTCATTGGTTCCTTATTTGCGATGCCGCGAGTGACTAACGTTGCCTATGAGATGGCGTGGTTACCGCTAAATATTGTGGAAGATAGCCCTTATACGCATTTTGTTTTCTCTTTTATTTTTAATATTGTCGGTATGCTTTTTATGCTTCGCCCAAATACGATTATTTCGACAGTGGGAAAATTTATGACGCCGGCATTATTAGTACTCTTAGTCGTCGTTACTGTGAATGTTGTTATTTCACCACTCTCTGATATTGTTGAACCAACTAAGGCTTATGTGACAAATTCTGCAATGACATCAGGGTTAATTAGTGGTTATCAAACAATGGATGTTTTAGCTGCAATTGCATTTGGGGGCATTGTGGCACGAGCGTTGGCTGTGAGAAATGTATCTTCTACACAAAATGTGGTGAAATACACGATTTCTGCCGGTTTGATATCGGTATTTTTATTAGCAGCTTTATATTTTGCACTGTTTTACTTAGGCGCAACCAGTGCACAAGTTTCCGAAGGGGCGACGAATGGTGGACAAATTTTCTCTCGCTATGTTAATGCCTTATTTGGTGCCGGTGGCACTTGGATTATGTCAGGTATTATTATTTTGGCGAATCTCACAACGCTTGTTGGCGTCACCAGTGCTTGTGCTGATTATTTCTCTAAATTTCATGTTCGTTTGTCCTATTCATTTTGGGTAATGGTATTTACTGCTTTGACAATAACGGTGGCTCAGACCGGTTTAACGGAATTACTACGTATTACTATTCCTGCATTATTGTTAATTTATCCTGTTGCAATTATGTTGGTATTTTTGCAGATTATTCGTAATAAGTTACCTAATATCACCTTTAGCTACTATTTCACACTACTTGTCACAGTGAGCTTTAGTGCTTGTGATAGTTTAAAAAATATAGATTTATTACCTCAAGGGATTGAAAATATCTTAAATTATTTGCCGCTTTATGCAGAGGGAATGGGGTGGTTGATACCGGCTTTTATCGCACTAGTCTTATCATTATTTTTAGGGAAACGATCAGCCTAATTAATCCTTTTTAGTTTAGAAAGGTTATGAATGAAAACAGGGATGAAACAATATTTCCATCCCTGTTTTTTTAGATAATTCATTTATTATTCAAACCAAATCACACTTGCCATTCTTCCCGTTTTTCCTTCTCGTCGATAAGAAAAGAACAGATCTTTTTCGTAAAATGTACAGTGTTCTCCGCCGGAAATTTCTACGATTCCTAGTTTGTTCAGACGCTGTATAGCAATTTGGTAAAGATTTCCGAAGTATTTTCCTCGTTGGTTTGGATCTGGCTGGAAAGCATTTTCCGCATGAGGATCAAATTTCATAAATTGCTCAATGACATCTTTTTCTACTTGGAATGCTTTTGGGCCAATAGCCGGTCCGAGCCAAGCTATGATATTTTGTGGCTCGGTATGAAAATATTTCACTGTTTCTTCTAATATTCCATCGCATAGCCCCCGCCAACCTGCATGAGCCGCAGCCACTTCGTTGCCTTGTTTGGTCGTAAAAAGCACAGGCAAACAATCTGCTGTCATCACGGCACAGACTTGTTTGGGTTGGTTGGTATAAACCGAATCGGCGTCAAAGTTATTGCCGGAATAAGGTAATTGGATGACATTAGTGCTATGAGTTTGAGTGAGAAATAAAGGGGAATGGGGTAAATGGAACGATTCCACCAATAAAGTGCGGTTTGTTTTGACCGCACTTTTTTCATCTCCCACATGATCACCTAAATTAAAGCTTGAAAATGGAGCTTGGCTTACACCACCGGCACGCGTTGTGGTAAAAGCATGAATATTGGACGGAACCTGCCATTTGGGAAAAATTGCTTTCATACTAGTAATCCAATTCTTCTTTGTGTTCAATATAGTCTGCTTTTAATGCACTGATTAATTCAACAAAATCATCAGGCAGAGGGGCATACCATTCCATGATTTCACCGGTAATTGGGTGGGCTAAACGTAGCATAACAGCGTGTAGAGCTTGGCGTTTAAAATTACGCAATACTCCCATAAAGGTTTCACTGGCATTTTTGGGGGGACGGGGGCGACCGCCATAAGTTTGATCGCCTAATAAAGGATGGGCAATGTGTGCCATGTGAACACGGATTTGATGGGTTCTGCCGGTTTCTAGACGTAAACGTAAACGTGTATAATTACGGAAGTTTTCCATAATGCGATAGTGCGTGACAGCCGGTTTCCCCATAGGGTGAACGGCCATCAGTGTCCGTTTGGTTGCATGACGAGCCATAGGTTGATCTACCGTGCCACCCTTTGTCATGATACCTGAAGCGACGGCTTCATATTCACGTGTAATTTTTCGCTTTTGTAAATCTCGCACTAGTTTGGTCTGTGCAGGGATGGTTTTTGCGATAACCATGAGACCTGTTGTGTCTTTATCTAAACGGTGTACGATACCTGCCCTAGGTACTTCAGCAATAGCCGGATAATGATAAAGAAGGGCATTCAATACCGTACCATTTGGATTACCGGCACCAGGGTGAACCACGAGATCTTTTGGTTTGTTAATAACGATAATGTCCTCATCTTCATACACAATATTCAATGGAATATTTTCTGGTTCAAAGCGGGTTTCATCTTCTACATCAACGGTAATTTCAATTTGTTCACCACCGAGTAGTTTTTCTCGAGGGACATTGGCGATACGGTTATTAATTTTAACGAGATCCGCTTCAATCCATGTTTTGAGCCGTGAACGGGAATATTCGGGGAACAATTCGGCGAGAGCTTGGTCTAAACGCAGTCCTGCTTGTTCAGGCTTAACCTCAGCTGAAAGGGTAATTTGTGGCATAAAATTTGTCTCAATCGTTTTAAAAGTTGGTTTATTTACCAATGTTATATAGAATACTTGCCAATTGTATCTGATTTATTGGCTTTCGTAAAAATTAAGGAAAAAACAATGCGTAAAATAAAATCATTAGCGTTGATTGCGGCGGCTGCCTTTGTGGTGAGCTGTTCAAGTGGAAATAAAGAAGTAGAACAGGCAACAGTGGGTGAGCTTTATAACAAAGGTGCAACAGCTTTACAAGAAGGGAGTTATTCCGAAGCTATTCGTTATTTAAATGCGACAACCGAACGTTTTCCTGGAAGTATTTACCAAGAACAGGCAATGTTGGATTTGATGTATGCGAACTATAAATCTCAGGATTACACAGGTGTATTAGTTACTGTAGATAGTTTTTTAAACCAATTTCCACAAAGTCAAAATCGTGATTATGCCGTATATATGGCGGGTTTAACTAACGCTGCGACAGCAGATAATGCGATTCAAGATTTTTTTGGGATTGATCGTGCAACGCGAGAAACAAGCTCGTTAAAAACTGCGTTTTCAAATTTCCAAAGTTTAGTACAGGCTTTTCCAAACAGCCCTTATTCACAAGATGCGTTAGGACGTATGGCTTATATTAAAGATTCCTTGGCTCGCCATGAATTAGAAATAGCCAAATTTTATGCAAAACGTAATGCAGATGTTGCCGTAGCGAATCGTGTTGTTGGGATGTTGCAATTATATCCCGACACTCTTGCCACTTATGAAGGTTTATTCCTAATGCGTGATGCCTATAAAAAAATGGGCTTAGAAAACTTAGCAAATCAAACCCAACAAATTATTGATGCAAATAAAGATAAGCAGTTTATGAAAGTGGAGAAACCGGAAGATCCTGAGCTGACCGTGCCAGCCACAACTAAATAAATAGAGAAAAAACCCCGATAGTCAGCCGGGGTTTTATGTTTTTTGCGAAAGCTTTATTTAGCTACCAAATTCTTGTAGAACAAATTGCATTGTATGTCGTTCAAATTGTTTTTGTTTACGGTGTTTTAGCCGTCTGATACGTGAGTTACGGGAAACAGAAATATCGCGTGATTTTACTTTTTTCAGAAAGGTTTTACGTTTTAGCATATCTATTTTCTCCTTATTTTTATTCCTCTCTATTGTCTATTTCATTTTCAAGCCCTGTGCTATTTTGGTTGCTCTGAACCCGATGATAATTCACAATATTATTCATATAACGGCGGATATTTTCCACATATTGATAGGCTTCATAACCTCTGGCATAGCCATATTTTAGGCTATTATAATGACGTTTTTCGGCTAATAATGGCAAGTTATTTTTTACATCAAGCCAATTATCCGGATTTCCACCTAATTTTTTTGTTAAACGACGAATATCCACGAGGTGGCCTAGTCCCATATTATAGGCGGCAAGCGCATACCAAATACGATCTTCTTGCGCAATACTATCAGGCATTTGTGAAACTAACCAATGTAAATATTCTGAACCTGCTTTTATACTTTGTTCGGGGTCTGTTCTATTGGTGATTTTCATACGCTCTGCGGTATCTTTGGTGAGCATCATCATTCCTCTTACACCGGTGGGAGACGTGGCATCAGGGTTCCAGTGGGATTCTTGGTAGGCAACGGCAGCTAATAAACGCCAGTCCAAGTTCCCTTTATATTTTTCAAAGAGCGGTTGATATTGTGGGAGAATTTTTTCAATAGCTTCCAAGTAAGCACGGCTATCGACATAATCAAATTGAGCAATATGGCGGAAATATTTTTCTTCAATACGATCAATCAGGCCGGTTTCTAAAGCATTATTCATAAAATCCAATAAGCCGGCTTGTAGCTCATTATAAGAATTATTAGCAAGATACCAATGCACACTGGATTCATCAGTTAAATCAAAGGCGATAGCAATATTAGGACGAATTTGCTGCACCATGGCGACATCTATAGAATTTGCGATAGTGTAGGGAATTTTGCCTTCTGAGACTTGTATGAGTAATTCTTCTTGTGTGAATTGTTTATTGTTTTTCCATTGTAATGTGGGAAATTTTTGTTGAAATTGTGAGAGCAATTCATCTAATTCCTGACCGCCCGAAATGACTATTTCCTGTTTTACCATGCTTAAATCTTTTGGTCTATTTTCCCCTTTTTTATAGACTAATTGCCAAGAAGCGGAGGTATAAGCGGGCCCAATTTGAAATTGTTCAGCGCGTTTAGGATGAAAAAGTAAATTGGCTGCAGCTAAATCAATTTGATTGTTTTCAAGTGAGCTGAAAAGGGAATCTGTATTTTCAAGCGTTTTTATTTCAAGTTCTACGCCTAAATAATCAGCAAAATTTTTTGTTAACTCATATTCCAAGCCTGATTCCCCTTTGGAATCAATGAAATAATAAATAGGGTTATTAATTGTGCCGACAATGAGCTTACCGCGTGATTGAATTGCAGCATAATGATTTTCTTCCGATTGCATGATTTTTTGCCAAGGAAAAACCATATCTATTGCCCAAAGGAGCAAAGCAAAAGCCGCGATAATGCGTAAAAATAAACCTTTCAAATACGTTTTCCTTATTTATAAAAGTTTGAAACGAATTTTTCGTGGCAAAGGGGAGGGGCTATCCCTACCCTCTATCTATATTAAGTGCGACGACCTCTTTGAGGTTTCTCGTTAAAAGTGCGGTTATTTTTTTCATTAAATTTACGCCCGCCACGATCACCATTATCGTTACCACGACCTCGCCGTTTTCCGCCGAAATCATCACGTTCACGTGAGTTTTCTGATTTTACCGCACCAAGGAATGACATTCTCATTTGCTTGTTTAGCACACGGGTTTTACCGAATTGTTGAAGTAATTCTTTTGGCATTCCTTGTGGCAATTCCACTGTGGAGTGATCATCATAAAGTTTGATATGACCGATATATCGGCTATTAATATCCCCCTCATTTGCAATTGCGCCAACAATGTGACGAACTTCAACGCCATCCATTCTGCCGATTTCAATACGGTATAAATCCATTGGTTGTGGGTTGCCGTAACCTTTTCGTTCTCCACGACGCTCTGCTGAACGAGGATTTTCACGACGTTCGGCACGATCATTACGGCGACGTTTTTCCATTGGCGGATCAGGTGGAAGGATTAATTTTTGTTTACCTTGAAGCAACATAAGCATTGCAGCCGCAATATCCTCCTGATCTTGATCAGCAGTGAATAAATCTTCTAATAGGCTACGATATTGTTCTAAATCGTGATGTTCAAGTTGTTTGGTGATTTTCGCCACGAATTTTTTACGGCGGCATTCTTGCAATATTAAGTGATTCGGTAGTTCTACCTCATTAATCGGTTTTTTCATCAGGTGTTCAATATTGCGGAGTAAACGGCGTTCACGTGGTTCTACAAACAACAATGCACGACCGGAGCGACCGGCACGACCGGTACGACCGATACGATGTACGTAAGATTCCGCGTCAAGCGGAATATCGTAGTTCACGACTAGGCTGATCCGTTCAATGTCAATACCACGTGCGGCAACATCTGTGGCGACAACAATATCAAGACTGCCGTTACGTAAGCGATCAAGGGTTTGTTCACGCAGTTGCTGGGTCATATCGCCGTTAAGTGCGGCAGAACGGAAACCGTTTTTCTCTAATAATTCAGTAATATCTAACGTAGCTGTTTTAGTACGGGCAAAGATAATGGCCGCATCAAAATCTTCTACTTCTAAGAAACGAAGTAGTGCTTCATTTTTGCGTACACCATGGACATACCAACAATTTTGCTCAATATCCGGTGCATTTTCGTTATTGACTTTAATTTTCACTTCTTGCGGATCATTCATAAAACGCTTGGTGATTCGACGAATGGGTTCCGGCATTGTGGCGGAGAAAAGAGCGGTTTGATGATGCTCAGGTAATTCAGCCATGACCGTTTCCACATCGTCAATAAAGCCCATTCGTAACATTTCATCAGCTTCATCCAATACAATGAAACGAAGTTCGGATAAATCTAACGTGCCACGACGAATATGATCAAGGATACGCCCCGGTGTGCCTACGACGACTTGTGCACCTTGTTTTAATGCGCGTAGTTGAATGTCATAACGTTGCCCACCGTAAAGGGTTACGATACGTACGCCTTGTGCGTGTTTGACAAATTGCTCGCAAGCGTCAGCTACTTGAATGGCAAGTTCACGGGTTGGTGCCATCACTAACATTTGAGGATATTTTTCGCTTGTATCAATTTGAGCTAATAGTGGCAAGGAGAATGCCGCTGTTTTGCCACTACCGGTTTGAGCCATACCCAACACATCTTTGCCGTTGAGCAAGTGAGGGATACAGGCTTGTTGAATTGGAGAAGGGGTTTCAAAACCTAGGTCAAAAACTGCTTTTAAGATGAAGTCAGGTAAGCCTAAGTCATTAAAGGTGATTTTGTCAGTCATTAAAATACTCGAATATAAAAAGGAAAGCTCAAAGAGGGCTTTCGGTTTAACTTTTGAATAAAGTGCGGTCTAAAAATTTCCAGTTTTTGTTACCGCACTTTTTACTTCTTTTTCCTGTTCTGTTTGAGCAGGTTTTAGTTTCATTAGCTCAAAAGAGGCAAAACGATACTCAACAAAGTTATAAACCTGATTCGCCATAGCCAGTTTAAATAAAGCCGCCGCTTCATCAACCAGCCCTACATTGAGTTTTTGTTTTGCTAGATAAAAATAGGTTTCCGTAAGAATTTCAGCATATTGTTGTGCATTTTCAGCAAATTCGCCGGCACGCTGCTGTAATTCTTCCAAAGAAATGTGCCCTAAGTAGTATTGAACGATATTTGTACCCCAGAAGTCCTTTGATAGCCCTTTTGCTCGTTCAACAAGGTTTTTATGGGCATCTTGTGGTTTTAATTTTTGTTCATTCAAATACAGCCATAAGACACGATAAGGATCTTTTATATCGGCTTGGTAGAACTGTAAGAAATCTTGCTCGGCAAGATTATAGCGTCCTACATAATAAAAATTTAAACCACGATTAAGGTGGGTGTAGTCATAGCCTGGATCTAATTCAAACACAGCATTGAAACTTTCCAATGCCCCGTCGTAATCTTCCTCAAGCAATAAGTAAAGCCCTAGATAGTTATATACCGAAGCCATTTTAGGCTGTAGTGCTAGAGCTTGGATAAAATCATAACGTGCGAGTCCCCATAAACCGAGGGAATCATATAGAACACCACGTTCAAAATGTAATGACGCCCGTTCTTCGTTACTCATTTTTCCAACAAGCAATACTTGACTGATTCGTACAATCATCACTTCTTGTTCAAAGTGAACATTAGGATTTTGTTCAGCAAGTACTACAAAATTTTTAGACACAAAAGTACCATTGGATTGAATACAACCGGTAAGAAACAATATTGCACATAAGCTAAATAAATAGGCTAGACAACGGTGAAATAACCGAAAATACTGCATTTGCTTTCTTTTGTGTGACTAATTAAAAAATAACAAAACTTGATGGTGTTACACCACCAAGTTTTGATTAAGTTATCAAGATTATTCTAACTCTTCAGTAGATTCTTCTTGAATGTTTTCAGCATCTTGTTTTGGTGTAAGTTCTTTCATTGTCAGGCGAATACGACCTTGACGATCGATTTCGACGACTTTCACATCGACTTCTTGGCCTATTTGAAGATAATCACTCACTTTTTCCACACGCTCTTCCGCAATTTGTGAAATGTGAACTAATCCTTCTTTATTGCCTACGATAGCGACGAATGCACCAAAATCTGCTAAGCGTGTCACTTTGCCTTTATAAATTGCACCTGCTTCGACTTCCGCCACAATTTCTTCAATGCGAGCCATCACATTTTTTGCCGCATTATTATCGACTGCGGCAATTTTTACCGTACCATCATCGTCAATATCAATTGAAGTACCGGTTTCTTCGGTTAATGCACGGATAGTTGCTCCACCTTTACCAATCACATCTTTGATTTTTTTCGGATCGATTTTCATCGTATGAATACGTGGTGCATAGTCAGAAATATCAGAACGAGGTGCTGGAATGGCTTGTTCCATGACGCCAAGAATGTGCATACGTGCGCTTTTCGCTTGATTTAAAGCGATTTGCATAATTTCAGGGGTAATTCCTTCAATTTTAATGTCCATTTGAAGTGCGGTGACACCCTCACGGGTACCGGCCACTTTAAAGTCCATATCGCCAAGATGATCTTCATCACCTAGAATATCGGAAAGAACAACGAATTTTTCTTCTTCTTTCACGAGCCCCATTGCAATACCGGCTACTGCCGCTTTAATTGGTACACCGGCATCCATTAGGGCAAGAGACGCACCACATACGGAAGCCATAGAGGAAGAACCGTTAGATTCAGTGATTTCAGATACCACACGTACTACATAAGGGAACTCAGCAAGGCTTGGCATCACGGCTGCTACACCACGTTTTGCTAAACGACCATGACCGATTTCACGACGTTTTGGTGAGCCGATCATACCGGTTTCACCGACAGAGTACGGAGGGAAGTTATAGTGGAATAAGAAATGATCGGAACGCTCACCGGTCAATTCATCAATAATTTGGGCATCACGCTCAGTACCTAACGTCGCCACGGCTAAGGCTTGAGTTTCACCACGGGTGAAAATTGCTGAACCATGAGTGCGAGGTAACACACCGGTGCAAATATCTAAAGCACGTACGGTATCTACGGTACGGCCATCAATGCGTGGCTCGCCGGCAATGATACGACCACGGACGATTTGGCTTTCAAGGGCGGTGAAAATATCAACGATTTTACCTTCACTGATTTCCTCGTTTTCTGCCGTAATTTGTGCGATAACATCAGCCTTAATCGCATCAATTTGCTCATAGCGGGTTTGTTTTTCTGTAATACGATAGGCATCACCCAAACGCGCTTCTGCGATAGCTTTTACTTTATTGATTAAATCGGTATTTGGTTCAGGTGCAACCCAATCCCAACGAGGTTTACCGGCTTCTGCGGTAAATTCTTTAATCGCTTCAATCACAACTTGTTGTTGTTGATGACCGAATACCACTGCAGATAACATTTGTTCTTCTGTTAAAATATCCGCTTCAGATTCCACCATTAATACGGCTTTATCCGTTCCAGCTACAACAAGATCCAAACGGCTTTGTTTTTGTTCAGCCATAGTTGGGTTTAACACGAATTGATTATTGATAAAACCAACACGTGCCGCACCGATAGGACCGTTAAAAGGGACGCCCGATAGCGATAAAGCCGCAGAAGCACCAATCATCGCCACTAAATCCGGGCTAATTTGTGGATTGACAGAAACAACGGTCGCCACCACTTGAATTTCATTGAAGAAACCTTCCGGGAATAATGGACGGATAGGACGGTCGATTAAGCGGGCAATGAGGGTTTCGCCTTCGGAGGGGCGGCCTTCACGTTTGAAAAAACCACCAGGAATACGACCGGCAGCATAAGTACGTTCTTGATAATTAACGGTTAATGGGAAGAAATCTTGACCTTCTTTTACATCTTTTTTGGCTACAACGGTAACAAACACGCTGGTGTCATCCATACTTGCCATGACGGCGGCAGTAGCTTGACGGGCAATCGCACCGGTTTCTAATGTGACGGTGTGCTGACCATATTTAAATTGTTTAACAATTGGATTCACAATGTTTTCCTTTAATTTTGATATTAAAAACAACGCTTTATTTTCCAGATTGCGACTAGCAAAAGAAATTTCAAAGAAATGTAGGAATACATATATCAGAAAAATGTCTTTTGTTAGCCGCACGCTAATACAGAAAATAAAGCTTAGGCATTATACAGATGTTTTAATGTGATTGGTAACTTTATTTCATATCATCAACTTGTTATGATAGCTCAACTTTTATTCATTCATGAGGAGCGAAGATGATTATTAGCAGCTTAATCAACCCGAATTTTAAAGTGGGCTTACCGAAGGTGATCGCAGAAGTATGCGACTATCTTAATACACTAGATCTCAAGGCATTAGAAACAGGTCGCCACGATATTAACGATCAAATTTATATGAACGTGATGGAACCGGAAACTGCCGAATCAAGCAGCAAAAAAGCGGAATTGCACCATGACTATCTAGATATACAAGTATTAATCCAAGGAACGGAAAACATTGAAGTCGGCGTCACCTATCCGGATTTAACTCAATATGAAGATTATAATGAAGCCGATGACTATCAACTGACAGCGGATATTGAGAATAAATTTACCGTCACATTAACGCCTAAAATGTTTGCCGTATTCTACCCCTACGAACCGCACAAGCCATGTTGTGTGGTGAATGGAAAACCGGAAAAAATTAAAAAACTTGTGGTGAAAGTCCCTGTTTCATTAGTCTAGTTTTTTTACTTAAAGTGCGGTTAAAAATTTCGGTATTATTATGTAGTAAATGCACAAAAATAGACATTTCAACGATATGTAGGGATACACTGCGTGTGTCCGGATTTTAACATATTGAAATCATTTTGATTTTATAACGGACACACGCAGTGTGTCCCTACAAACCACCAAAAAAACAGATTTATGCAATTGCTACATAATACTGAAAAATTTCCTTGTTTTTTAACCGCACTTCATCGTGTTATTTCAAGACAGTAATTGTCCACTTTGCATCGCCGATTTGTTCAAAATTCGTCACTTCATAACCTTCCTCTGCTGCCCAAGCTGGGATTGCTTCTGTGGCTTGAGTACAATCGAATTCAATTTCAAGCCCATCGCCTTTATTGAGTTTTGCCATTTCGGCTTTTGCTTCCACTAAGGGGAAGGGACAAACTAAACCCAGTGTTGGTAATTTGACAATCATTTTTTTCTCCTAATTTAAGCGTTTGCAGTTTTTAATCGTTGTGGACGGATGATGGTGAAGTAAGCGGCAAACCAAGTGCCAAGTACTATTAATGGAAGGGATACCCAACCTTGCCATGAAAAATAAGCAGTGGCGACAAGGGCATTGCCTATTGAGCAACCACCGGCTAAGCTCGCACCTATACCCATTAACGAACCACCGAACGCACTACGTATCATGGTTTGAGTATCCGGTAGGCGGAGACGAAATTCGTTGCTGCCTTTTGCGGCAATGAATGAACCGATAAAGATCCCTAATACCAAGAATACGCCCCAATTGATGAATTTTGTCTCATTGGTGATGAGATATTGTATAATGTTTGCCGATGGCGTGGTGATACCTAAACCGCCAATTCGTCCGGTTGCCACACTTAACGGCCAAGCTGCAAATGCAATCAAACCGATTAATATGGCGGAAACAAAGGTATGCCAACGTTTTTCAAATAAAATATGGGCAATGCCGGTTTTCTTCGGTTTTAGTGTGGCGATTTTCACCTGTGGTTTTGCAAGGTGTTTATACGCATAATAGCCAGTGACAAGGGTTAGTAGTGCTACCAGCCACCATGCAGATATTCCAACACTTTCATAAATACTGCGTTCGTCTATTTTTACACTGCGTAATGTTTGGTTGAATTCACCAAGTGGACCTGTACGCATCATCGCACTAAACAGCATATACATGAACAACGCCACCCAGCTACCAATTAAACCTTCTGCCGCACGATACCAAGTCCCTGTTGCGCAGCCACCGGCATAAATAATACCGATACCAAATACAAAAGAGCCCACTATAACGGCAACAAATTCAAAATTTTTGGCAGGCTCAATATTCAGACAGCCGACTTCTTTTAAAATAAAAAAACCGATAGATTGCACGGTGATAGCAATCAACAAAGCAACAAACATTTTATTGCTTTTTGTCACATATAAATCACGGAATGCGCCGGTAATACAAAATCGCCCCCGTTGCATCACAAACCCAAGCAAAATACCACAGAATAACCCAGTCAAAAGCATAGCCCCCCCTAAGATAATCTAGAAAAAGAATGAGTTATTTTTAATAAATTCAACGAGAATATGCCAAGAACTTTTAGTTAATTGATATGTAATTTGGGAATAAAAGTGCGGTCGAAAAATCCAGTATTATGTAGCAAATACACAAAAATAGAAATTTCAACGATATGTAGGGACACACTGCGTGTGTCCGAAATAAAATTATTTCAATATATTATCATCAGACACACTCAGTGTGTCCCTACAAATAAACAAAAAAACTAAGGACAAGGTTTGTTCACCATAATCTCAATGACTTGGCGATCGATATGTTGCATACTTTTTGAAGCGATGGCGCAGAGGTTGTCGATAGTGCGATCCAGATCGTGTTCAACGATGCCTTCATTGCCGGTAACGTGAGTTTCATCCATTGCCATAAGTACGGATTTATAACCTGATGCCACACTGGTGGAGACTTTCATTGCACAACTGTTTGCTGCACCATCACAAATAATGCCGCTGATATCGCCGATCATACTGCAAATGCCCATGCTGGCAGTTTCAAATTTCCCCGTTAATAAATAAGCAATGCCAGCACAGCTTCCCATAGAGGCGGTGGTGACGGCACAAAGTGCGGATAATTTCGGCAGTTTACTGTGAATATAAATCGCCATTAAATGTGATAAAAATAAGGCTCGGAGGCGTTTTTCTTCATCGGCATTCAAATAATCGGCCACCACCACAACGGGCATAGTCGCCGCAATACCTTGATTTCCGGAGCCGGAATTACTCATGGCTGGCAAGGTAGCACCGCCCATTCTGGCATCGGAAGCCGCTGTGGTTTCGATCATAATTTTGCTGAGTAAATCGTCTGAAATTAAACCGCTCCCTACTTGTTTACGCAAGGTTCGCCCAATATGTAAGCCGTAATTCTCCCGTAAGCCTTCATTGGAAAGGGCTCGATTGAGTTCGGCGGCTTGTCCGATAAAGCGAATTTTATCTAAGGCAACCTCGCAGGAGAATTCAAAAATTTCACGAGCGGTGACCTGTTTGAAAATTTCATAAGGATCAGTATCGGCACATTCATTTTCGGTTTTTTCAAAGAGGATCTCGCCATTTTTTTCAATCAAAATCACATTGGTATGTTGATCTTGAATAGCGACTTTGACCCAATCCTTATCTGCGAAAAGCACGGCTTCGGAGTAGAGGATATGATCCGTTGGGTGAATATCGACACTCACCCGTTTTTGATCAAGCATGGCTTTTGCAGCTGAAACCTGTTGTGCGGTGATCTGTTTTAACACTTCCAACCCACCTTCAGGATCACCGCCCAAGGCACCGATTGCCGCCGCAATGGGCAAGCCCACCATACCTGTTCCCGGTACGGCGACACCTAAACCGTTTTTCATCAAATTGGCGGAAACTTTAGCCTCAATTTTGCTAGGCGTTTTACCTAAGTATTTTGCCGCTGTTGCACAAGCCAGGGCGAGAGAAATCGGTTCGGTACAGCCCAATGCTGGCACAACATCACGTTTGACGATATAAAGTAGTGGCTTTTCAATTTGCTGTAATCTTTCTTGGTTCATCATCTTTTTTAAAATTAAGTTATGAATAATTTATGCCTTTATTGAACATTAATGGGCTTCATCCCAATTTTTCCCGAGGCCGACATCTACAATCAGAGGTACGACAAGTTCAGCAGCAGTTTCCATATTTTGTTTGATGAGTTCACTAAAAAATTCCACTTTTTCCGACAGCACTTCAAACACTAATTCATCGTGGACCTGCATAATCATATCAATATCAGGATCATGGCGAACAAGTTCATCGAGTTTAATCATTGCACGTTTAATAATATCTGCCGCCGTACCTTGCATTGGAGCGTTGATGGCAACCCGTTCTGCCCCTTTGCGACGCATAGCGTTGCTAGAGTGAATATCCGGCAAATATAAACGGCGACCGAATAGGGTTTCCACATAGCCCTGTGCTTTGGCTTTTTCTCGGATATCCTGCATAAAGGTTTGTACTGCTGGATAACGTTGGAAATATAAATCCATATATTTTTGTGCATCAGCACGTGGAATACCAAGCTGACGGGAAAGCCCAAAGGCAGACATACCATAAATCAGACCAAAGTTAATGGCTTTCGCATTGCGGCGTTGTTCACTTGTGACCTCATCCAATGGCACACCGAAGATTTCCGCAGCGGTGGATCGGTGAATATCTTTGCCTTGGGCAAAGGCGTTAATCAACCCTTGATCCTGTGATAAATGCGCCATAATGCGTAACTCGATTTGAGAATAGTCGGCCGCCACCACAGAATAACCTTCACGCGCAATAAAAGCCTGACGAATGCGGCGACCTTCTTCATTGCGGATCGGGATATTTTGTAAATTCGGATCGCTGGAGGATAAACGCCCTGTGGCAGTCACGGCTTGATGGTAGGAGGTATGGACACGCCCTGTGTTAGGCTCCACCATTTGCGGCAATTTATCCGTATAGGTGGATTTGAGTTTACTCAGCCCTCTGTGTTCTACTAAGACTTTTGGTAATTCATGACTGTAAGCCAATTCTTCCAACACTTCCTCATTTGTGGATGGGGCACCTTTCGGCGTTTTTTGTAAAACGGGTAAGCCCAACTTATCAAACAAAATCTCTTGTAATTGTTTGGTGGAGGCGAGATTGAAGGTTTGTCCGGCGAGTTCATAGGCTTGCGTTTCAAGTGCGGTCAATCTTGCGGAGATTTCGTTAGATTGTACAAATAATGCATCACTGTCAATTAACACACCGGTTCGTTCCATGTGGGAAAGGACACTGAGTAATGGCAATTCAATATTCTCAAGAAGTGTGGTTAGGCTCGGTTCAGCTTGTAATTTTTCCCATAAAACTTGGTGGAGTTTCATGGTGATATCAGCATCCTCGGCAGCGTATTCGGCGGCTTTTTCTAAGGGGATTTGATTGAAAGTCAGTTGATTTTTACCTTTGCCCGCAATGTCTTCAAAACGAATGGTTTGATGCCCTAAATAGCGTTTGGCAAGATCATCCATATTGTGGCGACCGGTGCTATCTAACACATAGGATTCCAACATGGTATCAAATGCCACACCCTGCACCTCAATGCCGTTACGTGCCAAGATAGTCAGATCGTATTTGATATTTTGTCCCACTTTTTTTATGTCGGCATTTTCAAGAATGGGTTTGAGGGCAGAAAGTGCGGTTGTTTTTTCAAGAGTTTTTGGCGCACCAAGATAATCTAATTGCAACGGAAGGTAAGCGGCTTCGCCATTTTCTAGGGCAAAAGAAAGCCCGACGAGATTCGCCGCCATATAATTGAGACTGTCGGTTTCCGTGTCTAGGGCGAATAAATCAGCCTTTGATAATTTATCAATCCAACGGCTTAAATCGGCTTCCGTCAGAAGGGTTTCATATTGGCTGCGATCAATTTGAAATTTGGGCTGATTTTCAACCGAACTTTCAGCAGAAACCGTTGGTGTAGCTTGATATGGGTTGATCTTAACTGCTTGGTCGTTAACCTGTGTGATAGAATCCGAACCGTTCATCACTTCACTCAGCCAGCGTTTAAATTCATAACGGCCAAAATATTCAATTAATCGGTCATTATCGCTTTCCCCAAGCAATAATTCATCAGGTGTGATACTTAATGCGACATCGGTTTTAATGGTCGCAAGGGTGTAAGACAAATCTGCATTTTGCTTTTCAGCCAATAATTTCTCGCCGAGTTTTTTCGCCCCACGAATCGGTAATTCGGCGACTTTGTCGAGATTGGCATAAATATCGGTCATACTACCAATCCTTTGTAACAGCCCAAGCGCAGTTTTCTCACCTACACCGGCTACACCGGGAATGTTATCCGAACTATCGCCCATCAGTGCCAGATAATCAATAATGAGTTCCGGCGGAATACCGTATTTTTCAATGACACCTTCGCGATCTAATAAGCTATTGTTCATGGTATTGATGAGCATAATATTCTCATCAACCAACTGTGCCATATCTTTATCCCCCGTACTAATCAGCACATTTTTTCCCGCACGGGAGGCTTGTACGGCGAGGGTGCCGATCACATCATCTGCCTCTACGCCTTCTACCACTAAAAGCGGAATACCAAGGGCACGAATCATATCGTGGAGCGGTTGAATTTGTTTTCTGAGATCGTCCGGCATAGGTGGGCGGTGGGATTTATACTGTTCAAACAATTCATCACGGAAGGTTTTCCCTTTGGCATCAAACACCACCGCTATGTGGCTTGGTTGCACCTGAGATATCAGGCTTTTCAGCATATTTAACACACCGTACATCGCACCGGTTGGTTCACCGGCAGAATTGGTTAATGGGGGGAATGCGTGAAACGCGCGATATAAATAAGAAGAACCGTCCACTAAGACCAGTGGGTTTGCTGCGATTTGTGCCATAAAAATCTCGTTTAATATAATTAAAGTGAGCGCATTATAGCGTAAATCTTGAAAGGGCGCGAACGGATAGGATTAGTGATGATGAGCAAAATATATGACGGGAAAGTTTGCCTATGGCATAATATTTCGCACTCAAAAATATCACTTGAAGGGAATACCATGTCATTAAAACTGGTTGAAATTGTCGTATTAGGGCAAGTATTACGTTTAAATGTGCCTCAAGATCAAGAAGAGGCATTGCGCCAAGCCGCACGCCATTTAGATGCCTTGGTATCTGAAATGAAAGAAAAAACAGGATTGATTCAACTTGATCGCGTATTGTCTATTGTTGCATTAAATTTAAGTTTTGAGCTTACGCAGGAAAAGAATAAAAATGCACAAATTGAAGATGTACTGAAAACGCGGATTCAACAGTTAGATCATTCTTTGGGGAGTATTCGCTCAACAAGAGAATAATTTGTGAACAATATCACAATTTTAAAAAATTAAGACTGGCAAAAAATGGTGCTTTCCGCTAGTATAGCCGCATAAGAATTTCCTGGAGTGCTCGTCAGTGGGTTATGTCCCTGAGCCGATACTTAAAATCTTATAAATCGGTTTCCCGTCATTGGTGTGTAGGCTTTGCCTTTATTTTTCATCTGAATCATAAAGGAATTAAGAAACCTAAAAATGGCCTTATCGATTTCCTTGAACCATCGGGTTCAAGGACTACTACCCGCAACGGCACTCTGGGTTCTTTCCTTTTTCTCTTCTATGAATATTCAGCAACAACGTCAGCAAATTCGTCGTCAGATTCGAAAAACTCGTTCGAATTTAACCGCACTTCAACAGCAGCAGGCAGAACAAACCATTACGCAACAGGCCCTTAATTTGATTGAATATCATCAAGCAAAAAATATTGCATTATATCTTTCTTTTGATGGTGAAATTTCGACCCAAGCCCTAATAAAAATGCTTTGGAAAGAAAATAAAAACGTGTTTTTGCCCGTTTTGCATCCCTTCGCAAAAAATCACTTACTTTTTTTACAATACTTGCCCGATACCCCGATGGTACAAAATCATTTTGGCATTTGGGAGCCGAAATTGAATGTTCAAAATGTGTTGCCGCTCAATGAGTTGGATATGCTTTTTACCCCCTTAGTTGCATTTGATAAACAAGGTAATCGTCTCGGAATGGGCGGTGGTTTTTATGATCGAACCTTGCAAAATTGGCAACAAAAAGCCTTTCTTCCTATTGGTTTAGCTCACACTTGTCAGCAAATTGACACATTGCCTATTGAACATTGGGATGTGCCTCTCTTTGATATTTTGGTTGGATAAATCTATCATTTCAATTTAATTGATAGGTAAAATCAAAAATATCTTGTTTTTCCCCTTGAAATCATTCCAAATGATCTTACTTACTCGATGTGAATGGCAAAAGCCAAATTGAATGTAAGTTAAGAGGGAAAAGAAAAAATGAACATAGAAAAATTTACCACAAAATTTCAACAAGCCTTGAGTGAGGCACAATCGCTTGCTCTTGGCAAAGATAATCAATTTATCGAACCGGTGCATTTATTGACCGCACTTTTAAACCAACAAGATGGCTCGGTTGCCCCGATTTTAACCGCAAGCGGGGTAAATGTTGCCTTATTGCGTAATGAGTTAAATAGCGAACTCAATAAATTGCCGCAAGTTTCCGGCAATGGGGGGGATGTGCAAATTTCCCGTCAATTACTTAACTTATTGAATTTATGCGATAAACTCGCCCAACAAAGACAGGATAAATTTATTTCAAGCGAATTGTTTTTGCTTGCTGCACTGGAAGAACGCGGTTCATTAAAAGACATTTTAACCAAGTGCGGGGCGAAAAAAGAACAAATTGCACAAGCGATTCAACAAATTCGTGGAGGACAAAGCGTGAACGATCAGAATGCAGAAGAAAGCAGACAAGCTCTTGAAAAATATACCATTGATTTAACCAAACGGGCAGAAAGCGGCAAACTTGATCCGGTGATCGGACGTAATGAAGAAATCCGTCGAACCATTCAAGTTTTACAACGCCGCACGAAAAATAACCCGGTTTTAATTGGTGAACCGGGTGTGGGAAAAACAGCCATTGTAGAAGGCTTGGCACAGCGTATTGTCAATGGGGAAGTGCCGGAAGGATTGAAAAATAAACGTGTTCTTTCTTTAGATATGGGCGCGTTGATTGCGGGCGCAAAATATCGTGGTGAATTTGAGGAACGCTTGAAAGCGGTATTGAATGAATTGGCAAAAGAAGAAGGTCGGGTCATTCTGTTTATTGATGAAATTCATACTATGGTAGGTGCCGGTAAAACCGATGGTGCCATGGATGCCGGTAACTTGTTAAAACCGAGTTTGGCACGGGGGGAATTGCACTGTGTAGGGGCGACAACCCTGGATGAATATCGTCAATATATTGAAAAAGATGCGGCATTGGAGCGTCGTTTCCAAAAAGTGTTTGTGGATGAGCCAAGCGTGGAAGACACCATTGCGATTTTACGTGGTTTAAAAGAACGCTATGAGATTCACCACCATGTGGATATTACCGACCCGGCTATTGTGGCGGCGGCGACCCTTTCACATCGTTATATTTCCGATCGCCAATTGCCGGATAAAGCCATTGATTTAATTGACGAGGCGGCATCCAGTATTCGTATGGAAATTGATTCCAAACCAGAACCGCTTGATCGTCTTGAACGTCGCATTATCCAATTAAAATTGGAGCAACAAGCACTGAAAAAAGAAGAAGATGAGGCGAGCCGTAAACGTTTGGAAACCTTAGAAAAAGAACTTGCCGATAAAGAACGTGAATATGAGGAATTAGAGGAAGTATGGAAATCTGAAAAAGCCGCTCTTTCGGGTTCACAGCATATTAAACAAGCACTGGATGCGGCGAAAACCGAAATGGAGCAAGCACGCCGTGCCGGTGATTTAAACAAAATGTCGGAACTACAATACGGTCGCATTCCTGAATTGGAAAAACAGCTTGCTCAGGCTGAAACGAGCGAAGGCAAAGAAATGAGCTTATTACGTTATCGTGTGACCGATGAAGAAATTGCGGAAGTGCTTTCCAAAGCCACAGGGATTCCAGTGTCCAAAATGATGGAAGGGGAAAAAGAAAAACTGTTGCGAATGGAAGAAGAATTGCACAAACGTGTGATTGGTCAGAACGAAGCGGTGGATGCCGTAGCCAATGCGATTCGCCGTAGTCGTGCCGGATTGTCGGATCCAAACCGCCCGATTGGTTCTTTCTTATTCTTAGGGCCGACCGGTGTAGGGAAAACGGAATTGTGTAAAACTTTGGCAAAATTCCTCTTTGACAGTGATGATGCCATGGTGCGTATTGATATGTCGGAGTTTATGGAAAAACACAGTGTTTCCCGTTTAGTTGGTGCCCCTCCGGGTTATGTGGGTTATGAAGAAGGCGGTTATTTAACCGAAGCAGTACGTCGTCGTCCCTATTCTGTGATTTTACTTGATGAAGTCGAGAAAGCGCACGCTGATGTCTTCAATATTTTGTTACAAGTGTTGGATGACGGGCGTTTAACCGATGGACAAGGCAGAACCGTCGATTTTCGTAATACGGTGGTGATTATGACCTCAAACTTGGGTTCCCATTTAATTCAGGAACATCAAGGCGAAGGCTATGAGGAAATGAAAAATAGGGTGATGTCGGTGGTGGGGCAACATTTCCGTCCGGAATTTATCAACCGTATTGATGAAACCGTGGTGTTCCACCTGTTGGCGAAAGAAAATATCCGTGCCATTGCAAGCATTCAATTAGAACGTCTGGCAAAACGTATGGAAAGCCGTGGTTATGAAATTGTATTCAGCGAAGGACTCATTGATTTCATTGGTGAAGTAGGCTATGACCCGGTTTATGGCGCACGCCCGTTAAAACGTGCGATTCAGCAAGAGATCGAAAATCCATTGGCACAACAAATCCTTTCCGGTCAATTACTGCCAAGCAGTGTGGTGACTGTGGATTATGCTGATGGCAAGGTTGTCGCAAGACAATAAATTCCAAATACAAAAAGTGCGGTTAAAAATGACCGCACTTTTTTACTTTCTCACTAAAATCAAAAACCGACAATCGTAAGGATTGTTCTCGTCTTTCTCTCGGTATTCTTCAAATTCAATATGCCATTCAGCCCAATTTAAGTTGGGGAAAAAGGTATCGCCGTCGATTTCCGCTTGAATTTGGGTTAAATAGAGTTTATCTGCTTGGGGTAAATATTGTTTAAAGAGTTCACCCCCGCCAATTAGCATAATTTCTTCCGAATCTTTGACAAAATCAACCGCACTTTCAAGGCTATTTTTCCAAACTATGCCATCATATTCATAAGGCTGGCGAGACAATACGATATTGGCCCGCTTGGGTAGGGGATGACCAATACTCTCAAAGGTTTTACGCCCCATAATGACAGGTTTTCCGGTAGTATTTTTTCTAAACCAAGCAAGGTCAGCCGGTAGATGCCAAGGCATTTGATTGTCTTTGCCGATTACATGGTTAAGGGTTGTTGCGACAATTAAACTGAACGTCATAAAAGCTCCTTGTTGAATTGCTGAACAATATATCACAGCACAATATAAATTTAATGCTTTTTGATGAGTTTAGTGCTAACGTATGTGGCATTTTTTGATAATTAAAAAGGGTTAATAAAATGAATAAAACCATTGTTGTGAAATTCGGTACCAGCACCTTAACCCAAGGTTCACCCAAATTAAATTCGCCACATATGATGGAAATTGTGCGACAAATTGCACAACTTCATCATGAGGGCTTTCGTATTGTGATTGTGACCTCCGGTGCCATTGCCGCAGGTCGCCATTATTTGAACCACCCGCAATTACCGCCAACCATTGCATCGAAACAATTACTTGCCGCTGTGGGGCAAAGTCAGCTCATTCAAGCGTGGGAAAGATTGTTTGCGATTTATGATATTCATATCGGTCAAATTTTACTGACTCGTGCGGATATTGAAGATCGCGAGCGCTTTCTTAATGCCCGTGATACGTTGCATGCGCTTTTGGATAATCACATTATCCCTGTTATTAATGAAAACGATGCGGTGGCAACGGCGGAAATTAAAGTCGGGGATAACGATAATTTGTCTGCGTTGGTCGCAATTTTGGTGCAAGCGGAACAACTTTATCTTTTAACAGATCAACAGGGTTTATTTGATAGCGATCCACGTAAAAATCCCAATGCAAAACTCATTCCGGTGGTGGATAAAATCACCGATCATATTCGTTCGATAGCCGGTGGCAGCGGTACGAATCTTGGCACAGGGGGGATGAGTACGAAAATCATCGCGGCAGATGTGGCAACACGTTCCGGTATTGAAACGATTATTGCTCCGGGTAACCGTTCAAATGTGATTGTGGATTTGGCACACGAACAGGATATTGGTACGAAGTTCACCGCCCATCATACCGATCGTTTAGAAAGTCGTAAGCAATGGTTATTTGCTGCGCCTTCAGCCGGTGTGGTCACCATTGATGACGGTGCAGAGCAAGCCATGCTTGTGCAAAATAAATCGCTTTTGCCTGCTGGAATTGTGGCGGTGGAAGGATGTTTCTCCCGTGGTGAGGTCGTGAAAATTCGCAATCAGGCAGGCAAAAATATTGCACTTGGTATGCCACGCTATAACAGTGATGCGTTATTGTTAATCAAGGGAAAAAAATCTCAAGAAATTGAAGCGATTTTAGGCTATGAATATGGCGCGGTTGCCCTTCACCGTGATGATATGATTATTTTATAGCTCGTTTCCTGTTATGTTGATTTTATGACAATAACAATCTTTGTTGAGTGAGTTACAGCAAACAGTTTTTTGTTGTGTAATACCTGGGCTCTGTTGTTTTATGCGAAATAAGGGCGAACTAAAAGCTCGCCCATTGGGTGTAGTTAAGAATGGATGACCGTTTTATGATTCAATTTCCCCACAGAACCGATACCCCTCACCATGAACCGTCACAATAATTTCGGGGGTGTTTGGGTGATCTTCAAAATGTTTACGAATACGGCGAATCGTGACGTCCACAGTACGATCTTGAGGCTTTAGCTCACGTCCTGTCATCTTTTTTAACAATTCTTGACGGCTTTGTAATTTTCCTGGGTTTTCACAGAAATGTAACATTGCCCGAAACTCGCTACGGGGGAGCTTGAATTCAGCACCTTCAGGTGTGATCAAACTATGGCTATTTAAATTGAGCATCCAACCATTGAATCGGTAAAATTCACGTTCTTTGTGGTTTTCTTTTTCAGTTTGTTGCATGACTCTATGTAACAAATTGCGTGCACGAATGGTTAATTCTCGAGGATTAAAAGGTTTCGTAAGGTAATCATCAGCCCCAATTTCTAACCCTAAAATTTTATCTACCTCATTGTCACGTCCGGTTAGGAAGATTAACGGTAAGTTGGCATATTCACGTAATTCCCGAGCGAGTAAGAGCCCATTTTTACCGGGTAAGTTAATATCCATGACGACTAGATTAACTATGTTATTTTTTAAAATCTCATGCATTTCAGCACCATTTTGTGCTTCAAGAACGCTGTAGCCTTCTGCTTCAAAAATGCCTTTTAAGGTATTACGGGTAACAGCTTCATCTTCAACGAGGAGAATTTGGGGCGTTGCCATATTTCAATCCTTTTAATTAATTTGAGAGATGGTTTATTTTATCTTTGTAACATTGTTGTAACAACGGAAAAGTGCGGTTATTTTTTATGATCTTTTTATTTTATGATCTAAATCATACTTTTTTAGTTTTTAGAATTTCTTTATGCTAGAATTTTTTCTTCTCTCAATTTATGTTTTTACCTATGAAAAAATACTTTCTTTTGCTTGTGTTGGTTTTTAGTGCATTTGCAAGCCAAGCTGGGTTATTCAATAATAAAGCGTCTTTTTTAAATGTTGATGACGCGTTTCCTCTTTCAGCTCAGATTTCACAAGATAAAAAACAACTTTCTATTCGTTGGGATATCGCAGAAGGCTACTACCTTTACCAAGATAAAATCAGCGCAAAAATAGGCTCTGAGCCTCAATCCCTTTCAATGAATTTCAACCAAAATGCAGAAATACACGAAGATCCTTATTTTGGAAGAGTCGCCGTTTTTACTAAGCCTTTAGTGGCTTACGTTTCCGGCGAAACCTTTAGGGATAATCAGAATATTGAGATTTCCTATCAGGGGTGTACGGAAGGATTTTGCTATCCGCCGGAAGTCAAAATCTTGAAAGTAGGGGATTTACCCATTGTTTCTGTGGAAGAAAAAACACCGCAAAATTCAACCGCACTTTTAGCGGAACAAGATCGTTTAGCGGCAGGCTTATTCCAAAGTAAATATGCGGCATTCGGTTTTTTCTTACTTGGGCTGGGGCTAGCTTTTACTCCTTGTGTATTACCGATGTTGCCTTTGCTTTCCTCTATTGTCATTGGTCAGCAACAACGCCCAAATATGCTACGGGCTTTTTCTCTTAGTTTTCTTTATGTGCAAGGTATGGCGCTCACTTATACCTTGCTTGGGCTTGCCGTGGCTGCAATCGGATTACCGTTCCAAATTGCTTTGCAACATCCTTATGTCATGATTGTGCTTTCTGTGTTGTTTACATTGCTTGCACTATCTATGTTTGGTGTATTCACCTTACAAATACCAAGTTCCTTGCAAACCAAGCTCAATGTATTGAGCCAAAAACAAACTTCTGGTGCGTTTGGTGGGGTATTTTTAATGGGAATGATCGCCGGTTTGGTTGCTTCGCCTTGCACTTCGGCACCACTTTCCGGTGCATTGCTTTATGTGGCGCAAAGCGGTGATTTGGTGACGGGAGCAATCACTCTCTATTTATTGGCGCTGGGCATGGGAATCCCGCTTATTCTTATCACCTTATTCGGTAATAAAATTTTGCCAAAATCAGGGGAGTGGATGAATACGGTTAAACACAGTTTTGGCTTTGTGATGCTCGCCTTGCCGGTATTTCTGCTTTCCCGTATTTTGCCTGAGGCGTGGGAACCTCGTTTATGGGCGTTATTAGCAAGTTCTTTCTTTGTTTGGTTTGCTTTGCAAATGCCTAAAAATGGTCTGGGTTATGCAGTGAAGGTACTTTCATTCGTTTGTGCCATGATGGCAGTACAGCCTTTGCAAAATCTCATCTGGCAAGAGCAATCCGGTCTGCAAAGTGCGCTCAATAATCCGGAAATTTCTCATATAAAATTTCAACGTATTCAAAATTTACAAGAATTAGATGAGGCATTAGCGAAAAATCCCCATAACATGGCCTTGCTGGATTTATATGCGGATTGGTGCGTAGCTTGTAAAGAGTTTGAACGTTATACCTTTAGCGATAAAAGGGTGCAGAATGCTTTTGAAAAAATTTTGTTACTGCAAGTAGATATGACAAAAAACAGTGCTGAAAATAAAGCTATTATGGAACGCTATCAGGTATTAGGTTTACCCACAATTTTATTTTTGGACCGTTCAGGGAAGGAAATTTCAGGTAGCCGCATAACCGGTTTTATGGATGCGGAGCACTTTTTGAATTGGATAAATCAAGTGGGGAATTAAGTTATTTTTAACCTAAAGTAAAAAGTCTTTTTCAAACTTTGCGCTTGTTTGATAAAACCTTAGTCGTTATGATTTGCGCACTTTTTCATTTATTTTTAAACAAGGAAACTTTATGAACAATCTTGAAAAATTTCGTCCTTATGCTTTGGCGTTATTACGTGTTGTTGCCGCTTATATGTTTATTTTGCATGGCACTGCTAAATTTTGGGAATTTCCTATTTCGATGACCGGTGGTAATGGTGCGGTTGCCGACCCACTAATGATTGTCGGAGGGGTGATTGAAATTGTCGGCGGTATTTTAGTGTTGTTAGGTCTATTTACCCGCCCTGCGGCCTTTATTTTATCTGGGCAAATGGCGTATGCTTACTTCTTTATGCATGCGGCGAAAGGGGGATTATTCTTCCCACTCGCAAATGGTGGCGAATTGGCGTTGCTTTATTCTGTTGTTTTCTTCTATTTTGTTTTTGCAGGTGCCGGAGCATTGGCATTAGACAATAAATTTAACAAAAACTAAGGTTTAGTTTTATCCTTTATATCCCTCGCTAGCCCACGTTATGTGGGCTTTTCTCTAAAATGCTTTCTGTTTTGACCGCACTTTCTCTTTCAACTGATTTTCTTTAATCTTTTCTATATTTACGCAACCGTTTGCGTTATAATCTGCGCGCTTATTTTTTTAACCTATTTATGAAAGGAAAATGTAATGACAGATCGTCCTATTCGTCAGGCTTTATTAAGTGTTTCAGATAAAACCGGTATCGTGGAATTTGCTCAAGGGCTTGTGCAACGTGGCGTAAAATTGCTTTCTACCGGCGGCACGGCAAAACTCTTAGAACAAAATGGTTTGCCTGTGACGGAGGTCTCTGACTATACGGGATTTCCTGAGATGATGGATGGTCGTGTGAAAACCTTACATCCGAAAGTTCACGGGGGGATTTTAGGTCGTCGTGGTATGGATGACGCCATCATGCAACAGCATGGTATTGAAGGTATTGATATGGTGGTGGTCAATTTATATCCCTTTGCACAAACCGTTGCAAAGCCGGATTGCACATTAGAAGATGCAGTGGAAAATATTGATATCGGCGGGCCAACTATGGTGCGTTCTGCTGCGAAAAACCACAAAGATGTTGCTATTGTTGTGAATAATCAGGATTTTAATGCAATCCTATCGGAAATGGATCAACATCAAAATAGCTTAACGCTGGAAACCCGTTTTGATCTTGCTATCAAAGCCTTTGAACATACCGCACAGTATGATTCAATGATTGCTAATTATTTCGGTCAGCTTGTTAAGCCTTATCATGTGGCAGCTGAAGAAGATTCTGATGCGAAGTGCGGTCAATTTCCACGGACGTTAAACCTAAATTTTGTGCGAAAACAAACCATGCGATATGGTGAAAACGCTCACCAAAATGCGGCGTTTTATGTGGATCTTAACGTGAAAGAAGCGAGCGTGGCGACGGCGACACAATTACAAGGCAAGGCTCTTTCTTATAACAATATTGCTGATACTGATGCTGCCCTTGAATGTGTGAAAGAATTTGATGAGCCCGCTTGTGTGATTGTGAAACACGCTAATCCTTGTGGCGTGGCATTAGGAAAAGATATTTTGGAAGCCTACAACCGTGCTTATCAAACTGATCCGACTTCCGCTTTCGGTGGAATCATTGCCTTTAATCGTGAACTGGACGGAAAAACCGCGACTGAAATTGTAGAACGCCAATTTGTGGAAGTGATTATTGCACCGAAAGTATCAGCAGAAGCTGTCGAGGTGGTGAAACGCAAGAAAAATGTTCGATTGCTTGAATGCGGAGAATGGCAAGAACGTACTCAGCGTTTAGACTTTAAACGTGTCAATGGCGGTTTATTGGTACAAGATGCGGATTTAGGCATGGTCGGTTTGGACGATTTAAAAGTCGTGAGCAAACGTCAGCCAACCGAACAGGAACTCAAAGATTTATTATTCTGTTGGAAAGTAGCGAAGTTCGTGAAATCCAATGCGATTGTCTACGCCAAAAATAACCAAACCATCGGCATTGGCGCAGGTCAAATGAGCCGTGTTTATTCCGCCAAAATTGCCGGTATTAAAGCGCAGGACGAGGGATTGGAAGTTTCAGGCTGTGTCATGGCTTCCGATGCTTTCTTTCCATTCCGTGACGGCATTGATGCCGCGGCGAAAGTGGGAATCCAATGTGTGATCCATCCGGGTGGTTCAATGCGTGATCAGGAAGTGATTGATGCGGCGGATGAGCATGGGATGGTGATGGTGTTGACTGGGATGAGACATTTTAGGCACTAAATATGATGGTATTTCGCTCTTTCAATTTTTGAAAGAGCGAGTTCATTTTCTTTGCTTGCCCAAAGAAAACGAACCAAAAGAAAAGGCACCCCGCTTTTCCTTATTTCCTTTGCCTCATTGGATTTGCTTCACAGAAATTTTCTGAACTCGCTACGCTCAAACAGACGAAAATTTCCTACAAATTCAATTCAGCAAAGGCGGAAAAGAAGGGAACCGATTTGTTCTTTTTTGATTTAAAGTGCGGTTAAAATTTTAGATATTCTTATATCTTAAAAATATTGTTAAAACTAACCGCACTTTTCAAATGATGTGCCGATTAATTCGGGGCCCATATAAATCGCCTTTGCGACTTGGCATTTTTAGCTAAATTTGTACTGTTTGAGCGTAGCGAGTTTATAAATTTAGCGTTAAGAAAATGACAATAAAGCAAAGATTAGTGATTTAACTGGGGCGTGTTTTCTTTGCCTACTTTCTTTTACACGAGTAAAAGAAAGTAGGTCGCTTTCAGGCGAAACCCGAATAAAATCAAAAAACACTTTTGACAACCACAACATAAACATTATAAGGATCATCATGAATATTTTAATCATCGGAAACGGCGGTCGTGAACACGCGCTTGCTTGGAAAGCGGCTCAATCTCCACTAGCCAAAAAAGTGTTTGTCGCACCCGGCAACGCAGGAACGGCACTGGAAAGCAACATTGAAAACGTTAATATTGCTGTTACTGATATTCCGGCACTTGTTAAATTCGCGCAAGATAATCAAATCGACTTAACCATTGTTGGGCCTGAAGCTCCCTTAGTTATTGGTGTGGTGGATGCATTTCGTGCGGCAGGATTAAAAATTTTCGGGCCAACACAAGCGGCAGCCCAATTAGAGGGTTCGAAAGCGTTTACTAAAGATTTTTTAGCCCGCCACAAAATTCCAACGGCGGAATATCAAAATTTCACAGAGGTCGAACCGGCATTAGCATATTTGCGGGAAAAAGGCGCGCCGATTGTCGTGAAAGCAGATGGTTTGGCAGCCGGTAAAGGCGTGATTGTAGCGATGACCCTGCAGGAAGCGGAAGCGGCGGTACGTGATATGTTATCGGGCAACGCCTTTGGTGAGGCGGGGAGCCTAGTGGTGATCGAAGAGTTTTTAGAGGGTGAAGAAGCCAGTTTTATTGTGATGGTGGATGGCAAAAATGTTGAGCCGATGGCAACCAGTCAAGATCATAAACGCGTGGGTGAGAATGATACTGGGTTGAATACAGGGGGCATGGGTGCTTATTCACCAGCGCCAGTGGTGACACCTGAGATTCACGATCGCATTATGCAGGAAGTCATTTATCCGACTGTGAACGGCATGGCGGCGGAAGGGAATGTTTACACCGGTTTCTTATATGCCGGTTTAATGATTATGCCGAACGGCCAACCGAAAGTGATCGAATTTAACTGCCGTTTTGGTGATCCGGAAACCCAACCAATTATGTTGCGTTTAGAGTCCGATCTGGTTGAGCTTTGTCTTAAAGCTTGTGAAGGCAAGTTAGATGAAATTCAATCCCAATGGAATCCAAAGGCTTCCTTGGGCATTGTATTAGCGGCGGAAGGCTATCCGGGTGATTATCGTAAAGGCGATGAAATTATCGGTTTGCCGCAAAGTGCGGTCGAAAATGAAAAAGTTTTCTTAGCTGGCGTAGAAGCCAAAGAGGGGAAATTACTGACCAATGGCGGTCGTGTATTATGTGCCACAGCCTTAGGCGATAGTGTATTTGAGGCACAACAAAAAGCCCTGAAACTCGCAGAACAAATCCAATGGAACGGTCGTTTTTATCGTCGTGATATTGGTTATCGTGCGGTTCAGCGTGAGCAGGAAAAATAAAAGGAAAATAACCGCACTTTTCTTATGAATCTTTTTCATTTCTTAGATGAAAAAATATGTATTAAATTTTAATTAAGTTTAAATCAATAAGCGGTTACACTATAGATCGCAATCACATAACAGGAGAACACAATGTTTACTAAAAATATGAATATCGCTGACTACGATCCGGTATTATGGCAAGCGATTCAAGATGAAAACCGCCGTCAGGAAGAACATATCGAATTAATTGCGTCTGAAAACTATGCTAGCCCGCGTGTCATGGAGGCGCAAGGGTGTCAATTTACCAATAAATATGCGGAAGGCTACCCGGGCAAGCGTTATTATGGCGGCTGTGAGTATGCGGACATTGTGGAACAACTCGCTATTGATCGTGCAAAAGAGTTATTCGGTGCCGATTATGTGAATGTTCAACCGCACTCCGGTTCTCAAGCCAATGCGGCAGTGTACGGTGCATTAATTAATGCAGGCGATACTATCCTAGGAATGGACTTGGCTCATGGTGGTCATTTAACACACGGTGCAAAAGTGAGTTTCTCAGGTAAAATTTATAACTCGGTGCTTTACGGTATCACTGCGGATGGTTTGATTGATTACGAAGATGTGCGCCAAAAAGCATTGGAAGCTAAACCAAAAATGATTGTTGCCGGTTTCTCAGCATACTCTCAAGTTGTTGATTGGGCGAAAATGCGTGAAATTGCCGATGAAGTTGGGGCATATTTATTTGTGGATATGGCACACGTCGCAGGATTAATTGCTGCGGGATTATATCCAAATCCATTACCACACGCCCACGTTGTGACAACAACGACCCATAAAACCCTTGGCGGCCCACGTGGCGGTTTAATTCTTTCTTCTTGTGGTGATGAAGAAATCTATAAAAAATTACAATCCTCCGTATTCCCGGCGAATCAAGGTGGCCCGTTAGTTCATATTATTGCTGCAAAAGCGGTATGCTTTAAAGAAGCCTTAGAGCCGGAATACAAAGTGTATCAAGCCAATGTGTTGAAAAATGCGAAGGCAATGGTAGAAGTATTTAAACAACGTGGTTTTGATGTGGTATCAAAGGGTACGGAAAATCACTTGTTCTTGGTGAGTTTCATTAAACAAGGCTTAACCGGTAAAGCGGCCGATGCGGCATTAGGGAAAGCAAACATCACTGTGAATAAAAACTCGGTGCCAAATGATCCGCAAAAACCATTTGTGACTTCGGGGATTCGAGTGGGAACGCCATCAGTAACCCGTCGTGGCTTTAATGAACAAGATTGCCGTGATTTAGCCGGTTGGATGTGTGATATTTTAGATGTACTTGGCAAAGAAAACGAAGAACAGGTGATTGAAGCGACCAAAGAAAAAGTATTAGCAATTTGTAAACGTCTTCCGGTTTATCCTGCTTAATATTTATGGGACAGATGTATGCTAGCGGCGGTGAATATCGCCGCTTATTTTTTATATGGGGAAAGTAAGGGATAAATAATCGATTGTCGTACATTTTATATAAAGATACATCAATATCTTATAGGAAAAAACATATCTACAAATAAGAATAATTATTATTGACGAGAAGTGTATAACCTTTTAAAATCCCAACATCTCAATACTCTGTCAATCTCTTTCCTATGGAGGAAGCCTAATGAAAAAATCTTTTGCAACATTTGCCTTATCGCTTTCCGCAGTATTTTCTACCTCTGCATTTGCCACAAGTGAAGTGAATGTTTATTCTTACCGCCAACCGTACCTCATTGAACCAATGCTTAAGGATTTTGAAAAAGAAACCGGTATTAAGGTAAATGTGATTTTCGCTGATAAAGGTTTAGTTGAACGAGTCAAGCAGGAAGGTGAATTAAGTCCTGCTGATGTGTTATTGACAGTGGATATTTCACGCGTGATGCAAATTGTGAATGAAGGTTTAGCGCAACCTTTTACCTCTAAGGTCTTAGATGAAAATATTCCTGCACAATATCGTGATTCTGATGGTAAATGGTATGGTTTAACGACACGTGCACGTGTGATTTACTCATCGAAAGAGCGGGTAGGGAAGTTACCTGCTGATTTTAACTATTTAGATTTAGCCAAACCTGAATTCAAAGGTAAAGTATGCGTACGTTCAGGCAAAAATTCCTATAATGTTTCGCTTTTTGCGTCAATGATTGAACATTACGGTGAAGAAAAAACTAAAGCTTTTTTAGAAGGTTTAAAAGCGAATCTTGCTCAAAAACCCCAAGGGGGTGACCGTGATCAAGTGAAAGCAATTAAAGAGGGTGTTTGCGATTATTCACTAGGTAACAGCTATTACTACGGTAAAATGTTAGATGATGAGAAACAAAAAGCTTGGGCAGAATCTGCAGTGATTAATTTCCCAGCAGGTAAACACGGTACGCATGTTAATATCAGCGGAGTTGCACTCGCAAAATATGCACCAAATAAAGAAAACGCAGTAAAACTTGTGGAGTATTTAAGCGGTGAAAAAGCCCAAAAACTTTATGCGCAGCTCAATCATGAGTATCCGGTAAAACCGGGTGTTGAACCTTCCGAATTGGTTAAAGGTTGGGGAACATTCACGCCGGATACCTTAAAATTGGAAACTATCGCCAAAAATTATGAGAAAGCCTTGAAATTAGTTGATGAAGTGAAATTTGATGAATTTTAATTATTAGGTTTTCTTGATTAAATAGAACGAGCTTTTAACAAAGAATAAGGAATCATCCGAAGCTTTGTTGCAGCTCGTTTTTAATGTCTAAAATAATTATTCTCAATAAAATATAGTTTTGATGTGCGAATTATGTTATCTCGGATGATTAAATCTACGGCTTGTATGGGAAAAGAGTTTAAATGACCCGTAACTTACTTTGGAAATTTTTTGCGATTTTGACCGCACTTTTTATCCTATTACCTTTGTTGGCAATTGCTTACCATGCGATGGACGGTAAGACAGATAATCTTATTCATCTTTGGAACACCATGCTCGGTCACTATGTGACTAACTCTATATTATTAGTACTTGCTACTGTCGCATTGGCATTATTTTTTGCTCTTCCCTCAGCATGGTTGGTGGCAAATTTTCAGTTTTGGGGACAACGTTCATTACAGTGGTTGCTTTGCTTGCCTCTTGCCATGCCTGCTTACTTAATCGCTTATCTTTATACGGATTTACTTGATTATTCGGGGGCGTTTCAGTCATTATTACGCAATCTTTTCGGCTGGCAAACGCCACAGGACTATTGGTTTCCTCAAATTAGGACGCTTTACGGTGCTTGTTTTGTTCTTGCCTTAGTGCTATATCCTTATATTTTTCTCCTTGTGCGGGTCGCGTTTTTAGAGCAATCAGAAAATTTGCAGCATAGTGCTAAAATGCTTGGTGCATCACCTTTCCAAATTTTTCGTCGCGTGACTTTTCCACTTATTCGTCCAGCCATTGCGGTAGGAATGGCATTGGTCGCCATGGAAACCTTGGGGGATTTTGGTACTGTCGCCTATTTTGCTCTCCCTACGTTGACAACCGCAATCTACGATTCATGGTTGAGTTTTCACGATCTTGGTACGGCAAGCCGTATCTCAATCTTTATGTTGCTGATGATTTTTCTGTTTATCTGCCTTGAACAATATAGTCGTCGAAAGCAGAAAAGCTATCAACGTGGTTATGAAAAGAAAACCCATTTTAGAACGCTGACAGGATGGCGTTGTGGCTTAGCGTTGGTATGGTGCTGGAGTCTATTGGCGATGGCATTTTTTATTCCGTTTGGACGATTGATTTTTTGGTCGATAGACTATTTTGAACAGTCGTGGAATTTAGATTTTGTCAAGTTTGCCTTAAATAGTTTAAAGGTATCCTCTATTGCGGCTATGACTACGGTATGTATAGCTCTTTTGTTGCACTTTGCTCATCGACTATCTCGAAATACACCATTTTTTGGCAAAATGACCCAACTTTCACTTGCCCTATCCAGCTTTGGCTATGCTATTCCTGGTACAGTGTTGGCTATTGGTTTGCTTTCTCCTCTTACTTTTGCTGATCATCAACTACATAGCCTACTCAAATCTTTGGAACTAAAACCTGTTGGACTGATTTTCTCCGGTTCGGTATTTGCGTTAGTGTTGGCTTATACTATTCGTTTTTTAGCCATGGCAATCGGGAGTCTAGGGGCTTGCTTAGAAAGAATTTCTCCCACACTAGATATGGCAAGCCAAACAATGGGTAAAAGCGGGGTGATAATGTTTAAGCGTATTCATATTCCATTGATTTTTAAGGGAATGATTACGGCAACTTTAATGGTCTTTATTGAAAGCATGAAAGAGCTCAATGCCTCATTGTTACTTCGACCTTTCAATTTTGATACGCTTGCCACTTATGTGTTTACTTTTACTTCGGACGAGCAGTTAGAACGGGCAGCGATGCCTGCAATTGTCTTGGTATTGGTAGGGCTGATTCCTGTGATTTGGCTCACTCGTTCACTGATTTCTCAATCACAAAAAGAGCGTTAAATGAAATTACTTGAAGTGCAGCAACTGAGCTGCAAGTTTGAACAAAATCAGATTTTAAAATCTCTTAATCTTGATGTTGAAGAAAATGAGATTGTTTGTTTACTCGGTGCAAGTGGCTGTGGTAAGACAACCTTACTCAAAGCGATAGCCGGTTTAATTCCTACTTCCCAAGGCGTGGTAAAACTGTCAGGGAAGGTGATTAACTCAATACCTGTGGAACAACGTAAAATCGGTTTAATTTTTCAAGATTATGCCCTTTTTCCACATTTAACTGTTGCAGAAAATATCCAATTTGGGTTGAGTCAATTGACAAAAAATGAACAAAAAAGCGTGACTCAACAAATGTTGAGCGTAGTGAAATTAGAAGGCTTTGAACAACGCTTCCCACACGAGTTATCCGGTGGGCAGCAACAGCGGGTAGCAATCGCTAGAGCCTTAGCTTGCAAACCTGAATTACTTTTGTTGGACGAGCCTTTTTCTAATATTGACAGCCAAACGCGCTATGCGATGATCCAAGAAATTAAGCAAATTTTGAGAAATCAAAAAGTACCGGCAATTTTTGTGACGCATAGTAAGGAAGAGGCTTTTGCTTTTGCAGATAAAATTGCCGTCATGGATCAAGGAAAAATTGTACAAATCGGCACGCCAACTCAGCTTTACCACAACCCTATCAACCACTTTGTCGCAGATTTTCTCGGGAGTACAAATTACCTTGATTGTGAAATTCAAGCTGACAGAAGCCTTAAAAGCCCGATTGGTACTTACCACCTTTTTCCTGAAATGGACTATACCGCAGGCTGTTATCAATGGTTACTTCGCCCAGAACAAATTTTGCTCAAACTTGAACAAACAGGGAAAGGGACAGTAATTGATAAACTTTTTTTAGGGCAGTACTACCGTTATCAAATTGCTATTAACGGCATTAATCTTATTGCTTATGAAAGTACAGATTTGCCTTTACAATCTACCGTGAGTGTCACTTTTCAATGTCAGGAATTTGTATTTTTTCCCATTCAATAGTGGGGAATAGGGGGGGCTTTGTGCTAAAGTATAAAATTTATCTAGAAGATCATTCCGATAATGACTAACAATAAGGGACAAATATTTCTATAAACATGGGAATTTAATAGCGCTTATTTAAGCTTAACGAGGAATCAAGATTATCTGTTCATAATAGATTGATGAAGTATCATAAAACGATGTTTATTAAAGATTTTTTAAATAAAAAATAGTTGATCGTAAATTCACGATCAACTATGTTGTTTACTATGTCAAGTATTAGTTGTAGTTTAACTAGACTAAAGAATATCTAATAATTCTACTTCAAATACAAGAGTAGAGAATGGAGGGATAGAAGCACCTGCGCCACGTTCACCATAGGCTAGCTCGTGTGGGATAGTCAATTTCCATTTAGAACCCACAGGCATCATCTGTAATGCTTCCACCCAACCACGAATTACACCGTTTACCGGAAATTCCGCAGGCTGACCACGTGATACGGAACTGTCAAATACAGTGCCGTTTGGTAATGTGCCTGTGTAATGAACACGCACTTTATCGGTGGCTGACGGTTTCGCACCCGTACCTTCCGTGATGATTTCATATTGAAGACCGCTGTCAGTTACGGTTACTCCGGCTTTTTTGGCATTTTCCGCTAAAAAGCCCTTGCCTTCTTCTTCAATCACTTTGAATTTAGCCTGTTGTGCTTGTGCCGCTTGTTGTTGAAGTTGTTGTACAGAAAGCATTAATTCATTAATATCCAATGCAGGTTGATTATGATTTAACGCATCGAAAATCCCTTTTGCGACTGCTTCAACGGCAATTTCCATTTGGCTGTCTAATAATTGTTGGCCGATTTGTAAACCGATACCATAACTGCCTTTTTCAGAAAGACTTTCTAGTTTAATTTGTTCAAAATTCATGCTGTTTTCCTTTGTTAAAATTACTTTTTGTATGCCAAAATTTCACCCATACGAACCGGCTCGCCGACACTGAGATGATCTGCCAATCGTACTTGATTTTCTTGGAATAAATTGATTACGGTAGAGCCAAGTTGGAACCAACCCATTTCTTGACCTTTGGTGAGTTTCACCGCACTTTCACCTTCATAAGTCCAAGTTTTCACTTCATTATGACGTGGCGGATTAATTACTCCCGCCCAAGTTGTCCCAATACTTGCAGTGATAGTGGCGCCGACTAAAATTTGTACCATCGTGCCAAATTCCGTATCAAACACACAAATCACCCGCTCGTTACGGGCAAATAAATTCGGCACGTGTTGGGCTAAAAACGGATTGACCGAAAATAAATCGCCGGGAACATAAATCATTTTACGGAGTGTACCATCGCAAGGCATATGCACACGGTGATAATCTCTGGGTGAAAGATAGGTGGTGGCAAACTCGCCATTTTTAAAGGACTCGACTAATTCTTTATCCTCTGCCAATAAATCCTCTAAACGGAAAAAATGACCTTTGGCTTGTAATAAGCGGTCATCATCAATATGTCCACATTCACTAATACGGCCGTCTGCCGGTAGGCAAAGTGCGGTCAGATTTTGGTTAATTGGGCGAGCGTTGTCTTTTAACGGACGAATAAAAAATTCGTTGAAACTTTCATATTCATTAAATTGCTCTTTTTGCGCAATACTCATATCAATGTTGTATTTTTTCGCAAAGACTTTGATAGCGAGATGGGTGATTTTGCCCCATTTTTGCTTCGCAAACCAACCGGCAAATTGGGTTAAATAAAGTTGAGGCATCATATATTGAAAAGCAACTTTTAAACGTTGCCAATAAGAAATTGAATGCATATTTATCTTTCCTTATAAAATTGAGCGCTGATTATAACAATTTTTCTCATTCTTCCAACTTTTAAATTCTTATATAAAATCCACCGCACTTGCTATTTTGCGTGAGAAAATAATTCGCTTTGGCTATTGTTCAATGAGGTCAAAAAGAGTATATTCAGCCCAAATTTTTTATTCTTATTAGAAAGGGAGTTTTATTATGTTTGGTTTATCTCCGGCACAAATGATTATCTTGTTAGTGGTGATTTTGTTGGTTTTTGGTACGAAAAAATTGAGAAATGCGGGTTCTGATCTTGGTGCTGCGGTAAAAGGTTTCAAAAAGGCAATGCAAGATGATGAGCCAAAAGCCAAAGATGCAGAATTTAAATCCATAGATAACAACAGCGAAACGGCGAAAACTGAAGCAACAAAAGAGAAAGAACAGGCATAACCCGTGTTTGATATTGGTTTTTCCGAACTTGTTTTATTAATGATTGTAGGCTTAGTGGTGCTAGGTCCTAAACGTTTGCCGGTCGCAATCAGAACCGTGATGGGTTGGGTGAAGACCATTCGTGGGTTAGCCGCCAATGTTCAAAATGAATTAAAACAAGAACTGAAATTACAAGAATTACAGGATAGCATTAAGAAAGCGGAATCCCTGAATTTGCAAACCCTTTCCCCTGAGCTAAGCAAAACTGTTGAAGAGTTAAAGGCGCAGGCAGATAAAATGCGCGCCGAGTTAGAATCAAAAGCCGCAGCAGCGGGGACAACGGTGGAAGAACAGATCAAAGAGCTTAAAAGTGCGGCTGAAAATATTAAGCCGGACGAAAATACGGTTTCAAGCGATATGTTAACAAAGAATGAAAGCGTAGAAACCGATGAAAAAACGCCTTCAGATCTGACCGCACTTGAACCCCATGAACAAGCTGAATTAACCGAGCGCTTGTCTGATTATTATCCACCGGATGAAATGGATGTCGCCCCGGCTCCAAAATCCCAATCATAGAGAGTTTTTATGAATCACGTGGATGAATCTCAACCCCTTATTACCCATCTCGTCGAATTAAGAAACCGCTTATTGCGTTGTGTGATTTGTATTACGGTGATCTTTGTTGGTTTGGTGTATTTTTCTAATGATATTTATCATTTCGTTGCTTCTCCCTTAACAGAGGTGATGCCGAAAGGGGCAACGATGATAGCAACGAATATTCAAACCCCTTTTTTCACACCGATTAAATTGACGGCAATTGTTTCCGTGTTTATTTCGGTACCTTATTTGCTTTATCAAATTTGGGCATTTGTTGCCCCTGCGTTATATCAACATGAAAAGCGAATGATTTATCCGTTACTATTTTCCAGTACGATTTTATTTTACTGTGGTGTAGCCTTTGCCTATTATGTGGTGTTTCCCTTTGTTTTCGGTTTCTTCACGCAAACCGCCCCGGAAGGTGTGGCGATTGCAACGGACATTAGTAGCTACCTTGATTTTGCCTTGGCCTTATTCCTTGCCTTTGGAGTATGTTTTGAAGTACCGATTGCGATTATTTTACTTTGTTGGACAGGTGTCACGACAGTAAAAGCCCTTGCAGAAAAACGCCCTTATATTATTGTCGCCGCATTTTTTATCGGGATGATTCTTACACCGCCTGATGTGTTTTCTCAAACATTACTTGCTGTGCCAATGTGGTTATTGTTTGAACTTGGTTTGCTTGTCGCTCGTTTCTATCAACCAAAAGATGAAACTGAAGAAAGTGCGGTTAAAAATTCAGAAGAAAAAACAGAATAACAAATGGGGGCATTGCCCCCTTTCTCGTCATAAATAGTCAGTAAAAGGATAACAATATGACCCAACAAATTTTTACAGGATTTCCAACCCGTCGTTTACGCCGTTTACGTAAACATGATTTCAGTCGCCGCTTGGTCGCTGAAAACAAACTTACAGCGGATGATTTAATTTATCCGGTGTTTATTTTAGAAGGTGAAAATTATCGTGAAGCGGTTCCTTCTATGCCGGGCGTGGAACGTTTAACCATTGATCAATTATTGGTTGAAGCCGAACTTTTGGTGAAATACGGTGTGCCGGTGATTTCGCTTTTTCCTGTCATTGAACAAAACAAGAAAACCTTAATGGCAGAAGAAGCCTATAATCCGAACGGTTTGGTGCAACGTGCTGTAAAAGCCTTAAAAGCGGCCTATCCGGAATTAGGTGTGTTAACGGATGTGGCACTTGATCCTTATACTATTCACGGGCAAGACGGTATTATTGATGAACAAGGTTATGTGTTAAATGACATGACAACTGATGTTTTGGTGAAGCAGGCACTTTCTCATGCGGAGGCTGGGGCTGATATTGTTGCACCAAGTGATATGATGGACGGACGTATCGGGCGTATTCGCAAGGCATTAGAAGAAAAAGGTTTTATTAACACACAAATTATGGCGTATTCCGCAAAATATGCTTCAAATTATTATGGGCCTTTCCGTGATGCGGTGGGATCTTCAGGTAATCTGAAAGGTGGTGATAAGAAAACCTACCAACTTGATCCGGCAAATGGCGATGAAGGCTTGCAAGAAGTAGCACTTGATTTACAGGAAGGGGCGGATATGGTGATGGTAAAACCGGGAATGCCTTACTTAGATATGGTTTATCGTGTGAAAAAATATTTCGGCGTGCCAACCTTTGCTTATCAAGTATCCGGTGAATATGCCATGCATATGGCGGCAATTCAAAATGGTTGGTTAAAAGAAAGGGAATGTATTATGGAATCCCTTCTTTGTTTTAAACGAGCCGGTGCAGATGGTATTTTGACTTATTTTGCCAAACAAGTGGCAGAGTGGCTGTACTTGGAAAGTAAAAATAAATAGTTTTTTATGTAAAAATGTGATCTTTATCACTAAAATTAAATTTTATCTAATAAAATCGAGAGAATGTTAAATATTTTCTCGATTTTTGTTTTTTATTCATTTTTTCCTTAAAAAAATCATTGCAATATTAAACGAGTCATTGCATATTGTGTGCCAACCGTTAGCAAACGGTTGCTCATAATAAAACAAACACATAAACATCAAAATTAAGAAGGAAACACAGTATGTCAGCAGTCTCATCTTTAGACGAGTTTTTAGCAAAAGTCGCACAGCGTGATGGTCATCAACCTGAATTTTTACAAGCGGTTCGTGAAGTTTTCACTTCTATTTGGCCGTTTTTGGAAGCCAATCCAAAATATCGTTCTGAAGCTTTATTAGAACGTTTAGTCGAACCGGAGCGTGCATTTCAATTCCGTGTAGCTTGGGTGGATGACAAGGGGCAAGTCCAAGTGAACCGCGCATTCCGTGTACAATTTAATAGTGCGATTGGGCCTTACAAAGGGGGGATGCGTTTTCACCCGTCTGTGAACCTTTCAATCTTAAAATTTTTAGGCTTCGAACAAATTTTCAAAAATGCGCTAACTACCTTACCGATGGGGGGAGGCAAAGGCGGATCGGATTTTGATCCTAAAGGGAAATCTGATGCAGAAGTGATGCGTTTCTGTCAGGCATTAATGGCGGAATTATATCGTCATATCGGGGCGGATACGGATGTACCTGCCGGTGATATCGGTGTGGGCGGTCGTGAAGTGGGTTACCTTGCCGGTTATATGAAAAAATTATCAAATCAAGCCGCCTGTGTTTTCACCGGTCGTGGCTTATCTTTCGGAGGGAGTTTAATTCGCCCGGAAGCGACAGGTTACGGATTGGTTTACTTTGCACAAGCGATGTTAGCCGAAAAAGGGGATAGTTTCGCAGGTAAAGTGGTTTCTGTTTCAGGCTCAGGAAATGTGGCGCAGTATGCTATCGAAAAAGCCCTTGCTTTAGGTGCTAAGGTCGTTACTTGTTCCGATTCTTCTGGCTATGTTTACGATCCTGAAGGTTTTACATCTGAAAAATTAGCCGCACTTTTGGACATTAAAAACGTTAAACGTGGTCGCGTAAAAGATTATGCGGCACTGTTTGGTTTGCAATATGTAGAAGGTAAACGCCCTTGGGAAGTGAAAGTGGATATTGCTCTTCCTTGTGCTACTCAAAACGAACTTGAGATCGATGATGCAAAAGCCTTGATTGCAAATGGCGTTAAATTAGTCGCAGAGGGGGCGAATATGCCAACTTCTATTGAAGCAACCGATGCGTTTTTAGAAGCCGGTGTATTATTCGGCCCGGGTAAAGCGGCGAATGCAGGTGGGGTAGCGACTTCAGGTTTAGAAATGGCACAAAGCTCACAACGCCTATATTGGACAGCGGAAGAAGTGGATGCAAAATTGCATCGCATTATGTTGGATATTCACGCAAACTGTAAAAAATATGGCACGGTAGAAGGTCAAGAGAACATCAATTATGTGGTAGGGGCAAATGTAGCCGGTTTCGTGAAAGTAGCTGATGCGATGTTGGCACAAGGCGTTTATTAATTTCTATTTTTAAAAACATTGAATAAATTGACCGCACTTTTCATTAAAGTGCGGTCAATTTGTCTGTAAAATTTCCTTTTTTCCTAACGCTGTTTTAGCTTGCCTTTTTGTTCAAAAAGTGTAAAATCTTCGGGCTTTTTGTCTATATATACAGAGAAAAAAGTAAGCTATATTTTTAAGTGACTTTCGAGCTTAGAAATATTCTTTTAGTAATCAAATAATTAGAGGAAGGTTATGGTAACCATTCGTTTATCTCGTGGCGGAGCTAAAAAACGCCCTTTTTATCAAATCGTTGTCGCTGACAGCCGTTCACCACGTGACGGTCGTTTCATTGAGCGTGTAGGTTTCTTCAATCCGATTGCACAAGGTAATGCTGAACGTCTTCGCATTGACTTAGACCGTGTAAATCACTGGGTAGGTCAAGGTGCGTCATTATCTGATCGCGTTGCGTGTTTGGTAAAAGAAGCTCAAAAAGCCGCTTAATTCGCTTTTGAGTAGAGATAGGTGAAGAATATGGAACAACAACGTATTGAAGTTGTGGGCAAATTAGGCTCAACCTATGGTATCCGTGGGTGGTTACGTATTTATTCATCAACCGAATATGCTGAAAGCATTTTTGATTATCAACCTTGGTTTTTAAAAATCAAAGGTGAATGGCAACCAATAGAACTTGAAAATTGGCGTCATCATAATCACGAGCTGATTGTAAAGCTAAAAGGTACGGATGATCGTGAAGCAGCCCAAGTTTTAGCAAATGTTGAGATTGGTGTGGATCTTTCCGTATTTCCTGAATTGGAAGAAGGCGATTATTACTGGCATGATTTAATCGGTTGCTCAGTGGTCAATCTTCAAGGCTATACGATGGGAACAGTCACTGAAATGATGGAAACCGGTTCAAATGATGTGTTGGTCGTCAAAGCTGGTAGCAAAGATGCTTTTGGAAAACAAGAGCGGTTAATTCCGTTTTTGTATGAACAAGTAGTTAAAAGAGTCGATCTCACCACAAAAACCATTGAAGTGGATTGGGACGCTGGTTTCTAATCTCAGGTATGCTCGAACGTAATGTCGTCGGTTTTAAACAAAGTAAGGCTGAATTATGCAGATCGGAATAATTACTTTATTCCCCGAAATGTTTAAAGCAATTACGGAATTTGGGGTAACCGGTAGAGCCGTAAAACAAAATCTCTTGCAAGTGCAATGTTGGAATCCTCGTGATTTTACACGAGATAAGCATAAAACGGTCGATGATCGCCCTTATGGTGGTGGGCCGGGGATGCTAATGATGGTGCAGCCTTTACGGGATGCCATTCACGCAGCAAAAGCGGTTGTAGGAGAAGGTGCAAAGGTGATTTATCTTTCACCGCAAGGACGTAAACTCGATCAATCCGGTGTCGTAGAGCTGGCACAGAATCAAAAATTGGTTTTAGTGTGTGGGCGGTATGAAGGGATTGATGAACGATTGATTCAAACTCAAATTGATGAAGAATGGTCAATCGGTGATTACGTTTTAACCGGAGGTGAATTGCCGGCAATGACATTAATTGATGCCGTTGCGCGGTTTATTCCCGGTGTATTAGGCAAACAAGCTTCCGCAGAAGAAGATTCTTTTGTAGGCGGTTTATTAGATTGTCCACATTACACTAGACCGGAAGTTTTAGAAGGCTTAACTGTACCACCTGTGCTGATGTCAGGGAATCACGAAGAAATTCGCAAATGGCGGTTAAAACAATCGCTTGAGAGAACGTGGCTCCGTCGCCCTGAGCTATTGGAAGGCCTAGCTCTGACTGACGAACAATGTAAGCTGTTGAAAGAAGTGAAAGCGGAACAACAGTAGAGTTTTGCAAAAATAGTTTAGTTAAGATGTAAGTGATAAGCTGAAGAGAGTACATGAGTACAGAAAAGCAAAGCCACGCAGCAGATTAATTACAATATGTAGCAAAACAAATCAGTTAATTCTAGGATCATTAGATCAATGTAAGGATCAAAAAATGTCTAACATTATTAAACAACTTGAACAAGAACAATTAAAACAAAACGTACCTAGTTTCCGCCCGGGTGATACTTTAGAAGTTAAAGTATGGGTAGTAGAAGGAAGTAAACGTCGCTTGCAAGCATTCGAAGGCGTGGTTATTGCAATTCGTAACCGTGGTTTGCACTCTGCATTTACTTTACGTAAAGTGTCAAATGGTGTGGGTGTTGAGCGTGTATTCCAAACTCACTCACCAGTGGTTGATTCCATCACAGTTAAACGTAAAGGTGCAGTACGTAAAGCGAAACTTTACTACTTACGTGAGCGTTCGGGTAAATCTGCTCGTATTAAAGAGCGTTTGGGCGAATAATTTCGCAAAGAGAGATGTATATAAGGCTTGGGTTTTCCAAGCCTTTTTTGTTATCAAAATTAGAAAAACTTAACAAAACTTGCAAAATATCAAATTTTGTTTAAATAGCTATGGGGAGTATCTTGCAAAGCATACCTAAGAGAGTAGAATACCCACAATTGTAGTACTAAAAAAGAATTATCATATTTAGGAGTTTTATGTCGGATGTTAAAAACTCTTCCACGGTAGCATTAACACCGGTTGAAGCAACAGATTTCGCAGAAAATGCGGCTGTTTATAAAGCGAAGAAGCGTCCGTTTCTTTCTTTTATGTCCGGTATTAACGCAGGTGCGTGTATTGCATTAGCATTTGTTTTTTATACCACGACACAAACGGCATCTGCAGGTGCGCCATGGGGAATGACTAAATTAGTTGGTGGCTTAGTGTTTTCTATCGGGGTGATAATGGTAGTGTTGTTAGGATCTGAACTTTTTACTTCATCAACACTCACATTTATTGCTAGGGTTGGAGGAAAGATTACCACATGGCAAATGCTTCGTAACTGGATTGCTGTCTATTTAGGTAATTTTGTTGGAGGTCTGATAATTGTCGCACTTATTTGGTTTGGTGGACAAACGATGGCGGCAAATGGGCAATGGGGGTTGACTATCCTTAATACGGCACAGCATAAGATTCACCATACTTGGTTTGAAGCATTTAATTTAGGCATTTTATGTAACATCATGGTGTGTTTAGCGGTTTGGTTATCTTATTCTGGTAAAACCGTTGTAGATAAAGCATTTATTATGATTATGCCGATAGGTTTATTCGTTGCATCCGGTTTTGAGCACTGTGTTGCGAATATGTTTATGATTCCAATGGGAATCATTACTGCACATTATAGTAGCCCGGAATTTTGGCAACAGTTAGGTATTGAAGCGAATCGATATGCTGATTTAGATGTTTATCATTTTATTGTCAAGAATTTAATCCCAGTCACGTTGGGGAATATTGTGGGCGGTGCAATTTGTATCGGTTTATTCCAACGTTACTTAACAAAATCCCACTAACAATTGAAACAAATTATTTTTATTAATTAACAAAGGAAATGACTATGTCAGAACTTAATGAATCGCAAAAAGTTGCGTGGGCCGGCTTCACCGGCGGTGATTGGCAAGAAAATGTCAATGTGCGTGATTTTATTCAAAAAAACTACACGCCTTATGAGGGTGATGATTCTTTCTTAGCAGGACCGACTGAGGCAACCACTAAACTTTGGGAATCGGTGATGGAAGGAATTAAAATCGAAAACCGCACACATGCGCCATTAGATTTTGATGAATTCACGCCATCAACTATTACTTCTCACGCACCGGGTTATATCAACAAAGATTTAGAAAAAATCGTTGGTCTTCAAACCGATGCTCCTCTAAAACGTGCCATTATGCCATTCGGTGGTATCAAAATGGTGGAAGGTTCATGTAAAGTTTATGGCCGTGAGCTTGATCCTGAAGTGAAGAAAATCTTTACTGAATATCGTAAAACCCATAACCAAGGGGTATTTGATGTTTATACACCGGATATTTTACGTTGCCGTAAATCAGGTGTATTGACCGGTTTACCGGATGCTTATGGTCGTGGTCGTATCATTGGGGATTATCGCCGTGTTGCACTTTATGGTGTTGATTTCTTAATGAAAGATAAATACGCTCAATTCTCCTCTTTACAGGAAAATCTTGAGAACGGTGTCGATCTTGAAGCCACGATCCGCTTACGTGAAGAAATTGCGGAACAGCACCGTGCTCTTGCTCAAATGAAACAAATGGCAGCAAGTTATGGTTACGATATTTCTAATCCTGCCACGAATGCACAAGAAGCGATCCAATGGATGTATTTCGCTTATTTAGCTGCGATCAAATCACAAAATGGTGCGGCAATGTCATTTGGTCGTACTGCGACTTTCATTGATATTTATATCGAGCGTGATCTAAAAGCAGGTAAAATCACCGAAGTAGAAGCACAAGAATTAGTCGATCACTTAGTGATGAAATTACGTATGGTTCGTTTCTTACGTACACCTGAATATGATCAATTATTCTCAGGTGACCCAATGTGGGCAACGGAGACCATTGCGGGAATGGGAATTGACGGTCGTACATTAGTCACCAAAAATACCTTCCGTATTTTACATACTCTTTATAATATGGGCACTTCTCCGGAGCCAAACTTAACGATCTTATGGTCTGAACAGTTACCGGAAAACTTTAAGCGTTATTGTGCCAAAGTATCCATTGATACATCATCAGTTCAATATGAAAATGACGATTTAATGCGTCCGGATTTCAACAATGATGACTATGCTATTGCATGTTGCGTATCACCGATGGTGGTTGGTAAACAAATGCAATTCTTTGGTGCCCGTGCGAACTTAGCAAAAACCTTGTTATATGCAATCAATGGCGGTATTGATGAAAAATTAGGTATGCAAGTTGGTCCTAAAACTGCACCAATTACAGATGAAGTATTAGATTTTGATACCGTAATGACTCGTATGGATAGCTTTATGGACTGGTTAGCAAAACAGTATGTTACTGCGCTAAACATTATCCACTATATGCATGATAAATATTCATATGAAGCGGCACTAATGGCATTACATGATCGTGATGTGTACCGCACAATGGCGTGTGGTATTGCAGGTCTTTCTGTGGCGGCAGACTCACTTTCAGCCATCAAGTATGCGAAAGTGAAACCAATTCGTGGTGACATTAAAGATAAAGAAGGCAATGTGGTTGCGTCTAATGTTGCCATCGACTTTGAAATCGAAGGTGAATACCCACAATATGGTAATAATGACAATCGTGTAGACGATATTGCCTGTGATCTAGTTGAACGTTTTATGAAGAAAATTCAAAAACTCAAAACTTATCGCAATGCTGTACCTACTCAATCAGTACTAACGATTACATCTAACGTAGTATATGGTAAGAAAACAGGGAATACACCGGATGGTCGTCGTGCCGGTGCACCGTTTGGACCGGGTGCAAACCCAATGCACGGCCGTGACCAAAAAGGTGCGGTAGCTTCATTAACTTCCGTGGCTAAACTTCCGTTTGCTTATGCGAAAGATGGTATTTCTTATACGTTCTCAATCGTACCAAACGCATTAGGTAAAGATGCTGAAGCACAACGTCGTAACCTTGCCGGCTTAATGGATGGCTACTTCCATCACGAAGCAACCATTGAAGGTGGTCAACACTTAAACGTCAACGTGTTGAACCGTGAAATGTTGTTAGATGCTATGGAAAATCCGGATAAGTATCCACAATTAACGATTCGTGTATCGGGTTATGCCGTGCGTTTTAACTCTTTAACTAAAGAGCAGCAACAAGATGTGATTACCCGTACTTTCACGGAGTCCATGTAAAACGTTAAAAAATTAACCGCACTTTAGCGGAAAAATAGTGAGCCTGAATAAAATCAGGCTCATTCTTTATTATCAGATGTGTTGATAAAATTTAGCTATATTTTAAATTGTGAGTTTATTATGTCTGTTTTAGGAAGAATCCATTCATTTGAATCTTGCGGTACTGTTGATGGGCCGGGCATTCGTTTTATTTTATTTATGCAAGGCTGCCTTATGCGTTGTAAATACTGTCATAACCGTGATACGTGGGATTTAGATGGCGGTAGAGAAATCAGTGTTGATGAACTAATGAAAGAAGTGGTGAGTTATCGCCATTTTATGAATGCAACCGGTGGAGGGGTAACTGCATCCGGGGGGGAGGCAATTCTTCAGGCGGAATTTGTTCGAGATTGGTTTAGTGCTTGTAAAAAAGAAGGGATTAATACTTGCCTTGATACCAATGGTTTTGTTCGCCATTATGATCATATTATTGATGAATTACTGGATGTAACCGATCTCGTATTACTTGATTTAAAAGAATTAAATGATCAGGTTCACCAAAATTTGATCGGTGTACCCAATAAACGAACGCTTGAGTTTGCAAAATATTTACAAAAGCGTAATCAAAGAACATGGATTCGTTATGTGGTCGTACCGGGCTACACAGATAGCGATCATGATGTCCATCTACTCGGACAATTTATTGAGGGAATGGAAAATATCGAAAAAGTTGAGTTATTACCCTATCACCGACTTGGTGCGCATAAATGGAAAACTCTCGGGTTTGATTATGAACTTGAAGATGTGATGCCGCCAACACGAGAATCGTTAGAGCATATAAAATCTATTTTGGAAGGATACGGACATACCGTTAAATTCTAATCAACAGCAGAGGCTAATATTAGGCTAAGGAGTCAATAATGAAAAAGCTGATTTTAATCTTTCCTGTCATTTTGCTTGTCGCCTGCTCTGTTCCGACACAAAAAAATATTGAACATCAAGATGTTAAGTTAACTCCGCCAAAACAAGATCGTAAAGGTTATGTTCGCTTAGTTAAAGATGTTAATTATTATATTGATACAGACTCAATCTGGGTTGATCACGAAGAACCCCAAGAAGTACATTTTGATGCCATTGTGAATTTATCACAGGGTTTATATGTTTACCCAAAAGAATCGAAACGCTATGCACGTTCTGTTCGCCAATATAAGATTTTGAATTGTAAAAATTATCGCCTAACACAAGTTCGTACTGATTTCTATGATGAATTTTGGGGAGAAGGCCTACGTGCAGCACCTAAAAAACAAGAGAAGTATAGTATTCGTTTAACGCCTCATACCACACTTTATAATGCCGCACAGATTATTTGTGTGAATTATAGTAAATAGTTTATGGAGAGAGTAAAAGGTCGCTCATTGCGACCTTTGAATTAAAAAACTAAGCGATCTCGGTTTTTCTCAAGGGTAGCTTTGCCAATACCTTGTACTTCAAGGAGTTGCTCGGCTGTGGTGAAATTCCCGTGCTTTTCGCGATATTGCACAATGGCTTCTGCTTTTTTGGCACCAATACCGGTTAAGGATTTTTGAATTTCACTTGCCGTTGCGGTATTGATATTCAGCTTATCACTAATATTTTGTGCCGGCACATTTTCGCTGACCGAAGTTTGTGTGCCTATAGAGGCTACGGATTTATCTTCTGCAAGTGATGAACCTGCGCTAAATAACGTACTTCCTAAAATGATTGAGCTAATTAAGGTTTTAATTAATTTCATAGTCTTTCCTTGTTAATGGTGAGAATGTTGATAAAATCAACGCCAACATTTTTCTATTTCTATGAAAATAAACAAGAAATCGACCGCACTTTTGCGATCTGGCTCGAAAAAATTCAGGTTTTATGAAGTAAAAACGGAAGTTTATGAAATAATATTGCGATTGATGTGGTATCAGAATTATAGGTTATGTTTAAATTTTTTGTTTTTTTTACCGCACTTTTTCTTTCTTTTTCCTCTTCTGGCGAACAATTTATATCTCTGACGCTATGCAGTGATCGGCTTTTGGCAGAATTAGCCCGTCCTGAACAAATCGTTGCACAATCATCTTATTCCAAAAATCCACTGATGATGTTAGATAAAGTCAATACCGATAAACCGGCGATTGAACCACAACTCACCGCATTATTACCTTATTTAGATAAAACCATACTTATCAATGAAACATTTTATCCTCAGCTTCTGGAAGAACTGAAAAAACTGGGGGCAAAGGTGATTCCCATTAACGATGATCCACAAACCCCTGATGAATTCTTTGCACTGATATTGAAACTGGGAAAAATCACAGACAATGCAATTCATGCTGAGCATTTGGTGAAAACCTTGAAATCGCAAAATTTCAAGCTAAATCAATCCCTCACAGATACTTTAATGTTGTCAGATACAGGTGTCGTAGAAAGCGGTTTTCCACAATATTCCGCTTTGCTTAATCTGCTTGGACTAACCCCATTGAAAATCCCCTTTACCGCACAAAATTTTTCCCTCGAAAAAATGTTGCTTACCCAACCGAATGTACTGATTGAAATCTCAGACAAACGAAGTTATAACGAACAGACGGAGTTGCTCAATCATCCGATTTTAAAAAAACTTTTTAAAAACCGACCGCACTTTCGTATTCCAATGAAATACACTTATTGCTTTGATCATGGTGTGTGGAAAGGGGCAGAATTAATTTATCAACAATACTATCGCCTAGGTCAGGTCAATTAAAAATATGATATTTAGAGAATTGCTGTATGATGTGAAAAAGTGGAAATTCGCCCATAAACATAAAGAAAAATGACCGCACTTTTATGAAAAAATATCTTAACTTATTGCTTTTTCTATCCTTAACATTGATTGTTGCATGGGCACTTTACCACCAACTCGGTGATTTTACTCGGCTAAAAAATGCAGATGGCGTACTGACGGATATGCGTTCCCTTGTGCTTTGGGATATTCGCCTGCCTCGCCTATTATTGGCTGTACTGACAGGCGCAAGCTTAGCACTTGCCGGCAATGCGATGCAGGCGGTTTTTCAAAATCCCCTTGCCAGCCCGGGATTGCTCGGGAGTGCGAGTGGCGCAACCACTGCTAGCGTCTTTTTACTCTACTATTTTTCCCTTCCGGCAAGCTTGTTGTTATTCGGTGGTGTTCTTGGGGCATTAGCCAGTTTTGCTTTAGTCTATCTCATTGCCTATAAACGAGGCACAATGGTAATGATTTTAAGTGGCGTGGCGGTGAATATGCTACTCGGCTCGGCGATCGCACTTTTACTTTCCAACGCCGAAAGTCCGTGGGCATTGGCGGAACTCTATCGCTGGCTGCAAGGCTCGTTAGTGTGGGCAAAAATGGATACATTACTTTTATCTCTCCCGATTCTATTGCTAGGTTGCTTTTGCCTTTTTCAGCAACGGCGTTATATCGACTTTCTCACCTTTGGTGAAGAAACCGCCACCACGATGGGCATTGACCCCAAACGGAGTTTTTTTATCACCGCATTTGGCGTGGCATTGCTGGTTGGTGCAACCATCCCGCAAACGGGAACGATAGGCTTTATCGGCTTAATTGCCCCTCATTTTTCTCGCATGTTACTCAAAAAACGCCCGTCCCAGCTTTATGTGAGTAGTGCGTTAATCGGTGCTTTATTGTTGGTCATCTCTGATCTTAGTGTGCAATATCTCCCGCTTTTCTCACACATCTACATCGGCACACTCACCGCTATGATTGGCGCACCTGTTCTGGTTTGGATTTTACTCTCGCAGCAACGGAGGCTTGCCCGTGATTAATATTGAAAAGGTGAGCCAGCCCTACGGCTTAAGCAATGTCAGTTGCCATATTCCACAAGGAAAATTAGTCGGCATCATGGGTGCAAATGGTGCGGGGAAATCGACCTTGTTGAAAAGTATTGCAGGAATCTTACCCCTTGCAAGCGGTCAAATTTGGGTAAACACTTGTAAATTAAGCGAAATGACAGCACATCAAAAAAGCGAACAGTTGGCGTATTTAGCCCAAAATACAATGATTCAATGGGATCTCTCTACCTACGAAGTGATCGCCTTAGGTTTACTTTATCCCCTTAATCGTGCAAAAGAGCAAGAAAAAGTGCGGTCGGTTTCAGACCGATTTTCTGTTTCTGCCTTATTGGATAAACCCTTTCAGCAACTTTCAGGCGGTGAAAAAGCTCGTGTACAACTGGCCCGTTGTTGTATCAAAAATACACCATTATTGCTTGCCGATGAGCCAATTGCCCCGCTTGATCCTTATTACCAAATTGATATCATGGAACAGCTTAAATCCCTCACGCCCAAACAGACGTGTGTAGTGGCAATCCATCATTTATCACTGGCGTATAAATTTTGTAATGAAGTGATTTTGCTTGATAAAGGCAAAGTGCTGGCCTATGGTGAAACACAAGCAGTGCTGAATGCTGAAAATCTTGCAAAAGCCTTTAGGGTACGTGCCGAATTTGATTTAGTGAGAAAAGAGGTACTGGGTGTAGATAAGTTGGATAGCTAATTCCAACTTCTTAGATTATTGGGAAAATTGGGGAGTAATCTTCCTAAAAATCAACTAGTTCAGTGCTTTTTTTCCTTCCATTATTCAACTTTCTTTACAACTTAACCACTGTACTTGTGTTCCCTGATAATTTTTGTAGTAAATGCTGTTATGTTGGAGTGCGATTAAATCAACAAAGTTTCCCTCTATTGGCTGATAAGATCGATAAATCACTTCAAATCTTGAGGCTCGAGCATTTAAGGCTCGGTTTTCAATATGATCAAATAGCACAGCTTTCCCCCCGTCTAACTGAAAATAAATCCCAAAATTCTCTTGTATTCGGCTTTCTCGTGAAAGGGGAAAATAGGTGGTTAAATAAGAGGTAGATTGAGTTTCAGTATTTTTACAAACGTAGTAATAACGTTTATAAGCTGTCGGATCATTTAGCTCTGTTTGTGTGATATTTGCCTTTAAGAAATGGGGTTTAATAGGGGGATTAGGGGATTTCGCTGTACAAGCGAATAGAATTGATACTGTAGCAAAAAGGAAAATTAGCTTGAATTTATCCATAATCAACAAAGTAGTAGGGAATAAACTGAGACATAATAGCGGAAATTCGAGGAAGTGCAATTTTTTGAATTGCTTGAGGAAATGTCCGGTATCTTTTATCTTTTGCTAGGAAGGAATATAACTTGCTATGAAGTTTCCTAAAGGAAAGATTTCACTGATTCTTGCTATCATCCATTTATCAATATACCTTAACAAGAGTTACTTGGAATTAAAATATTAAGTCTCGAAAAAGTGTTAAGTTCAGGAAAAATTGAACTAGAATACAATTTTCTTGTCTGAGGTTCGCTCTTTTGAACAGGCTATTATTCTTAATTTCGATTGTGGATTATAACAGCATATTTGGTATGTATTTTGAACGATAATAAGGTTTTTTATTGATATATTCGTATATTGATATATCATATTATATGCTGTCCTTAACTCTTAGGTTAGATCCAGTGAACAATTGATAAATGAGGATGAAGTGTTAGATGGTGTCCTATTTACATTTTTAATCGTTGCTGGCGAAATCTAGAGGTTTATAGGAATTTTAAAATAGGCTACGGTAGTTATACTGTGTCTTATGGAACTTAGAATAGTAACGGAGGTTAGTACAAATGAAAAAACCACTACTAGGTTTAGCTGTCGTATTGGCAGTAACTGGCTGCGCTACTCAACGGGGAGATAATCAACCGTTAGAAGTATGGCAGAATTTTAGCGAGAGCAAAATTAATGCGTCTCAAATTAATGAGGATAAATCATTAGCGGTATTTTATCGCCAAAATGATGTAAATGGTCCTGCCGTAAATATTTATGTTAATGGAGATTATCAGGCATCATTATTACCAAATGCTTACACCTCAACAATGGTGTGTGCTGGGAAATCTTTATTCTCTTCTTCTTTTACATCTAGTAGCAAATTTGGTAATCGTACCGCTGGTATGCAGTATAACTTACCTGCTACAAAAGTTAGTTATATTAAAGTTGGTCAAGCGGCTAATGGTAAACTGACTTTCACACAAATGGATGCTGCAATTGCTGAACAAGAAATTGCAAAATTACCAAGAGAAAATCAAACTCTTTCTCGCGTTGCGACTAAAGATTGTAACCAACCTAAGTTACTTGAAACTGCAGTATTAGATGCAGATGCGCTATTCGCTTTTAACAAATCTGAATACAAAGATATGTTGCCGAAAAGCAAACAACGTATTTCGGAATTTGCTCAGAAAGTAAATCAGATGCCAGGTGTAGCGAGTATGACTGTTATTGGTCATGCAGACCCGGTTGGTTCAGCGGCATACAACAAAACATTGTCCCAAAAACGTGCTGAAAGTGTGAAACTAAGCCTTCAAAGATCAGGTGTTAAAGTTCCAATTAGCGCAGAGGGATATGGTTCATCCGCTCCAATTGTGACAAATTGTGATCAATTTAAAGGTGCTGAACGTAATAAATGTAACTTACCGAACCGTCGTGTAGAAATCGCAGTATACGGCAATTAATAACGGATAGTTAATAAATTTTAACGGCTTTGAGATTATTGGAATCTTAAAGTAATAACAATTGATATAGGGGAATTTATGTCAACTACATTAAAAGTTTTAAGTGCTAAAAAAGTTGTTTCAGTCCATAAGATTGAAAATGGCGAAAAACTTGTTCTGCAAGCCAGAGAGAATAGCAATTATCAATTAATTGACGATTCAACAGGTCTTGGTCCACAGAATATCATTACCAAGCGTGTAGGAAAAAATTTAGAGATTAGCTTGGAAAATGGTGATCAACTACCTGATATCATTATCGAGAATTATTATGAAGATAATGGTGAAGAAACCACCAATCTGATTGTTGGTCAACACGAAAATGGCAATATTTATGCCTATATTCCGGAATCCGGCGTGCAATCTGATGCAGTAAGTTTATTAGCGGATCAATCTGCTGCAGCTCAAGCATTAGGCGGTGAAGAGCTAGCTACTGCATTTTGGGCATTTAACCCTTGGTGGTTATTGGCTTTAGCTCCATTGGCGATTGCCGGTGCCGCTATCGGCGGAGGTAGCAGTGGCGGTGGCAGTGGCAGTGGCAACAGCGTCCCTGATAACGTGAAAAACTTGGTAAAAGCAGCAGAAGACGCAGAAAAAG
>NZ_MLHN01000010.1 GCF_001999285.1 Rodentibacter genomosp. 1 | reverse complement strand
TTTGAATGAAATTTAGCTGGATTTTGCTATTTAATTAATCTTTTCAAAACTCTCGGCAAATCCACAATAGAATCCAAAACATAATCTGCCAATATAACCCCTTCTTCTGTCACAGATTTTCCTGATCGAACCAGTACATTAGTTTTCACCTTTGCTCCTATTCCGGCCTTTAGATCATCCACTTTATCACCAATCATTACGGATCGAGTAGGATCAATCTTCAAGTTTTCTATTGCCTGTAATAACATTCCTGATTTCGGCTTGCGACAATTACAATTCGCTTTGTATTCACCTTTACCATCGGGATGGTGAGGACAATAATAAATACCATCTAAATCCACACCTTGTTCTGCTAATGACCAATCCATCCATTCTGTTAATTGCAAAAATTGATCTTCAGAAAAATAATCTCGTGCAATACCAGATTGGTTTGTCACCAGCACCAATAGATAACCCATTGATTTTAACTCACGTAGAGCATCAACCGCGCCATCAATAAATTTGAAATGATCAATATCATGAACATAACCATAATCAATATTTAATGTACCATCTCGATCTAAAAAAATTGCTTTATTCATTTTAACTTTCACCACTCTCTTCTATTGCACAAAATTATCCCTTTTATACTATGAATTAGCAAACTATAAGTTATAACCAATCCATCTAAAAAAGATCCCGCCACATATTGACATAGCAATCTAGACATCTAGAATACCGAAATGAATTTGAAAATAGAACAAGGGCTTATATGATTAAGCTAAATAATATTACGAAGATTTTTGAGTTAGCTGGGAAAAAACTTACTGCACTTGATAATGTTTCGTTGAAGGTCGAAAAAGGACAAATTTGTGGTGTAATTGGTGCATCCGGTGCAGGAAAAAGCACATTAATTCGGTGTGTCAACCTATTGGAAAAACCGACTAATGGCTCCATTGTGGTGGACGGAGTAGAACTCACACAACTTTCCAACCACGAACTGGTTCACGCACGCCGTCAAATCGGAATGATTTTTCAACACTTCAATCTTCTCAGCTCACGTACTGTATTTGAAAATATTGCGTTGCCATTGGAATTAGAAGGAATACCAAAACCAAAAATTCAAGAAAAAATCACCGCACTTTTAGAGTTAGTAGGTTTAAAGGAAAAACGCAATGCCTATCCAAGCAATCTGTCAGGTGGGCAAAAACAGCGTGTTGCTATTGCTCGTGCATTAGCAAGCGATCCAAAAGTATTACTATGTGATGAAGCCACAAGTGCATTAGATCCCGCTACGACCCAATCTATTTTAAAATTATTAAAAGAAATCAACCGCACTTTAGGTATCACAATTTTATTGATTACCCACGAAATGGAAGTGGTAAAACAAATTTGTGATCAAGTTGCAGTCATTGATAAAGGTCGTCTTGTAGAACAAGGCACTGTGAGTGAAATCTTCTCAAATCCTAAAACCAAATTAGCTCAAGACTTTATTCGATCCACATTCCACATCACTTTACCTGATGAATATTTGGCGAACCTTACCGATACACCGAAGCACAGCAAGTCATATCCTATTATTAAATTTGAATTTACCGGTCGTTCAGTGGATGCGCCATTACTTTCACAAGCATCTAAAAAATTTGGTGTAGAACTCAGTATTTTAACATCACAAATTGATTATGCCGGTGGTGTAAAATTTGGTTATACCATCGCAGAAGTAGAAGGTGATGAAGATGCCATTACCCAAACTAAAGTCTATCTAATGGAAAACAATGTACGTGTGGAGGTGCTCGGCTATGTTCAATGATTTCTGGGCAACATTTACCCAACAGCTCACAGCACAAATGTGGGGAGTTGTCGGTGCAGCGACTTACGAAACAATCTATATTAGTTTTGCCTCTACGTTACTCGCCGTTGTAGTAGGCATACCCTTCGGTGTATGGACGTTCTTAACAGGAAAAAATGAAATTCTACAAAATACACGCACACACTTTGTACTAAATGCGATAATTAACATCGGACGCTCTATTCCTTTTATTATTTTGCTTTTAATTTTATTGCCTGTAACACGTTTTATTGTGGGGACAGTACTCGGAACCACTGCCGCAATTATTCCCCTAAGTATTTGTGCCATGCCTTTCGTGGCTCGTTTAACGGCAAACGCTTTGATGGAAATACCCAATGGTTTAACAGAAGCAGCTCAAGCTATGGGAGCAACCAAATGGCAAATTGTGCGTAAATTTTATTTGCCTGAAGCCTTGCCTGCACTCATTAACGGTATCACATTAACACTAGTAACTTTAGTGGGCTACTCCGCAATGGCAGGAACCCAAGGAGGGGGCGGTCTCGGTAGCCTAGCTATCAACTATGGCGTGTATCGTAATATGCCTTATATTACTTGGGTTGCGACAATTATCATTGTGCTTTTCGTTATGATTAGCCAAAAGATCGGTGATACACTGGCGAAAAAAGTCGATCATCGTTAATTTAAACACCACACTTCACAGGAAGGAAATTTTATGAAATTAAAAAACTTATTTGCTATCACAGCTATCGCTTCTGCTCTTATTTTAACAGGTTGCAAAGATGATAAAAAAGCACAAGTCTCTCAAGATACCCCACTTAAACTTAAAGTAGGAGTGATGTCTGGTCCTGAGCATCAAGTTGCAGAAATTGCCGCAAAAGTGGCAAAAGAAAAATATGGTTTAGAAGTACAATTCGTAGAATTTAACGACTATGCGTTACCAAATACCGCCGTTTCGACTGGTGATTTAGACGCTAACGCAATGCAGCATAAACCTTATCTAGAGCAAGATGCACAAGCAAAAAGTCTAAATAATTTAGTAATCGTTGGTAATTCCTTTGTTTATCCATTGGCGGGTTACTCTAAAAAGATCAAAGATGTAGGTGAATTACAAGAAGGCGCTAAAGTTGTCGTACCAAATGATCCAAGTAATCGTGGTCGGGCCTTAATTCTTCTTGAAAAACAAGGCTTAATAAAACTTAAAGATGCCAATAATTTATTTTCAACTGTGTTAGATATTGTTGACAATCCCAAAAATTTAAACATAACCGAGGTTGATACCTCTATCGCTGCACGTGCGCTAGATGATGTTGATTTAGCTGTAGTAAACAATACTTATGCAGGACAAGTTGGTTTAAACGCTCAAGATAATGGTGTATTTGTGGAAGATAAAGATTCCCCATATGTGAATATCATTGTAGCTAGAACTGATAACAAGGACAGCAAGGCTGTGCAAGATTTTGTGAAATCCTATCAAACCGAAGAAGTATATCAAGAAGCGAAAAAACACTTCAAAGATGGGGTTGTAAAAGGTTGGTAATTTTCACCTAACTATAAAAATTAACTAAATCACCATTCCTATAAAAAGTGCGGTCAGAAAAATTTCTTCCCGCACTTTTCTCTAGAAACGTTTATTATCGCCCATTATGCTCAAAATATAATACTGTTGCAGCGACACGAGAATGGACATTTAATTTTCTCAACAAATTTCTAATATGTACCTTTACCGTTTCTTCCGAAATAAATAGCTGACCTGCAATTTGTTTATTCGACAAGCCCTTTGCTATAAGACTTAAAATTCCCTTCTCACGCTCAGTTAAAGAATCCATAGGATCTTGACGATATTCACGTTCAACCAATAAATCCTTAATCGAATGACTTAAAATGACTTCACCTTGTGCAATTCGTTTAATTTGTTCAAGCAAAGTATCCGGCTCAGTATCTTTGAGTAAATAACCATCTGCACCAGCATCAATTAATGTGAAAATATCATTTTTAGCATCGGAAACCGTCAAAATGATAATACGCGCATCAATCCCCTCCGCACGCAAACCTTTAAGTGTATCCAATCCAGAAAGCCCTTTCATATTCAGATCAAGAACAATCAAGTCCGGTGAGGTTTGTAACGCAATCGAAATACCTTCGGAACCATTACCTGCATCGGCAACCACTTCAAAATTATCCTCTAATTCAAGTAGCTGTTTCATTCCACGACACATTAACGGATGATCGTCAATGAGCAAAACTCTCAATTTTTCTTGCATATTTCCCCCCTTTAAATCTCTAAATCACCCTAAACATTCACTATAAAAACTTCCCCATTCTAATCCAGATTTAATCACAATTCCAAGAAGTGTAGGAAACCTAATCAATTTTATCACTACTGTCATTAATTTAAACTTCGCCGATATTTAAAAGGAAGAATTTGGATTTGTCCTTGATGGCTATGTTGGATTTGATAAAACTGTGGATAATTAAAATTACCTGATTCAATATGATACGGATTCTCCCCACCCGCTCCTGATACTTGATAAAGTTGATTAATTTGTCTTACTTTTTCATCTTTTATACCGTCACAGTGTCGGTAAATTTCCAAGTGATTCAATTCATTCAGTAAATAAACATTGAATGTACCATCTTTGTTATCTTCAAAGAAAAATTGTAAGAACCCTTCACTTGCAAAAAGATCAATTTCTGCGGGGTGTTGGCGATCCTCATTGTGAGTCTCCGTTTTTTCATCCACTGGACTTTTCAAAACATCATCGAAATCGACCGCACGTTGCCCATCATTTTCCACTTCTTGTAGGCTAACACCGCTTTCCTCAAAGAAAAACTGCCAGCTTTTTCCTGCCACACGCAAGCGGGGGATGCCCGGCGTTTGGCTTTCCCCTAAACGAATGCTAATACAACGATTCACCAATCCACTAACAAGATTACGTAATGCTCGGCGATAATGTCGGCTATAACAAAAAACCTGTACAGAACGTGGGTTATTGACACCACGATAGATTTTATTTGACAGTACTTTTAAGGCAATCAAAATAGCGTTTGGCCCTTCAAAATGCAGAGTACGGATTTCATTCCAAATATTGCGGTAAGTAAAATCAATACTGCCTACAAGGTTTTGTTCCAAGGAACCAAAACTAAATAAATCACTCGCTGAAAGATGATCTTTAAATTCAGCAATGGAGGAAGTCGGATCTACGGTCAAATTCACTGCAATCACAATGTTACGAATTTCACAAGAAGCGGTTAAAGCGTCACTGCTGGTGCCGGTGACCATTCGTGAAAAAGAAAGACGTAAATCTGTGACAAAATTTCTTAAAGTTTCAATACTAATAGAAGGGCTAAATAAATGAAGCTCCGTTTCTGCAGTAATTAATCGGTTAAAGTAAGCCCACGCTACCAATGTATTGAGATTTTCAGCATATTCAATAACACGGTCTTCAGAGAACATCATTTCACTTGGGGGGTTATTAATAAAATACCAACCATCTTTGAAATGTTTATTGCCACGGACTTCCAAAAAAGAGAGATGAGGCTCTGATAAATTGCGGGAAATCTGGGTATTAAGCAAGATGATTTTGCCCGGCAATTCTTCAAATGCCGTATAAAGTTTTCGAGTAAGAATATTGATGTCCTGTGGCACCATATTTGAGCTAATTTTATGCTTACGGGCAAAATTCACTAAGTTATGGTAACTCATCATCAAAAACTTCACTAAATTTTCATGAGCCTCTTTAACTCGCTTAATTTTCCAATATGGGCGCCGATTCAATTTTTGTATTAAATCAACGTTCCAACCCCATTCTTGTGCCAAAATTCGTATGTAATTTATACGCCAGTTACTCACTTTATGCCGAGTCAAATCTTCCGTAACCTTGATATAAAAGCAACGTCGAACAAAATCAAGACGTTTAAATTCGGAAAGTGCGGTCAAATATTCCGTTACTTTAATCAGTATTGCGATATAGGGATCAAAATGGTGTACCGGTGTGGTGTTGCCAGAAAAGAGATCTTCCTTAAACTGACGAGCGATAAGGCGGGTGTTCGGATATTCTTTGGAATACGCCTCTAATAGTAAAATCTTTAACACGGACTTATATGGCGAATCAATCCCTTTGTAAAGCTGCCACAGACTTGCACCAAAATATTCTTTCGCAGAGAATTGCCCTAATCCACCAAAATCCACCCAATCTTGCGGATCAAGTGTCCCTTCCTCAATACGTTTTTTGACCTCTTTTTCATAATCAACCTCATCATCTACCCATAAATGCAGCCATAGTAAAGGCTTACCCGCCAAACGAACAGCAGAACGATAAAATTCATCAAGTAACAGCATATACTGTGCCGATCCGCTGTTTTCATTTGACAGTAAATCGGCATTGTAATCTCTGCGGAAACGCTGCTGATCCATCAAATAGAAATTAATTTCCACATCAAACTGCATTGCCCATTCTTTAATTTTCTGAGCTTTTTGAGATAGTAAATCCCTTTCATCTTCCGTTAAACCTTCACGATGGCAAATCCAAGTATCCAAATCAGAATAACTCGTTTGGCTAATAGACCCAAAACTCCCCATTACGTATAAACCTAAAATAGGAGAATTTGTGCGGTAAATTTGTTGCTTAATTTGCTCATAAAAGGATGGATATTCTGCTAAAAGGAATTGTTGCTGATACGCTGATAAACTAAAACCTGCAATCCCACAAGAAGATTGAACAACATAGCCAGGTAAACACGGATGGTTTAATTGAAGTAATAAAGGAAGCAAAGATAATACATGCTGTAGCCCGTCACCGGAACCTAATAAGGCACGTTCCAAACGGCGTTTATCAAGTATTTCCACATATTTTCTTGCTTGATTGAGATCGTATTTCAATACGGCATCCTACCGGATAGAAAAAGTTGGCAATACTGTACCACTTCAAGCAAATGAAAGCAAAGAATCACTACCCAACTTGAACAATATTTGCTATATTCGGGACGCTATCTTTCATTATAAAATTTACAATTATGAAACATTCATCTATGCCAACAAAATTTAGCGGATTTGCTTGGGGGCTTGCTATTTTTTGTATGCCTGTTTTACTTTGGCCCCTTGCCTTATTAATTTCTACCGGATTTTCTAAAAACCCAATATTGACAGAGGAGCAAAGCCATCTATTTTCTACCTTTTTTTGGCTCTATCCGTTTATTCTCGCCATTGTTGCACGTATCGTTTATAAATTACACGCCAAACACCCAAATCTCGCAGTAAGATTATTAGTGCTTAGTACTATCAGCTTCTACGTCATTTTGGTTTATATTTGTCTCACAAGTGCGGTTAGTTTTTTCTAGATTGTTCAATCTTATTACTTTCGATATTCTTTCCCCTAATCATCAAACAAAATGAAAAATATAGTAGAAACAAAAATGCCGTTGATATCAACGGCATTCTAACAATCATTATTTTAGACCAACAGATTTTAGTAACTCATCCGCAGCTAAAATGCCCAATTTATTACCGGCAAGCGGGCTATCTCCCGTGAGTAAATTACGGTCTTTGTGAACTTGACCACTAATACCCTGATTAATCACTTTCATGCCCAATTGCTCCAAACGAGCGGCTAACAACCAAGGTAATTTACCCGGCATATAACCAATATCAATATTTGCACCTTCATCTAACGCATCAGGGAAAACACAAAGCTCATAACCTTTAAATGGGAAATCATTCTCAGCCTTATCTATTGAGGCAGCCACTAATGCTGCCGGACCATGACAAAGCGTGATGATAAATTTGTTATTTGCCATTGCCCAATCTAAAACACGTTTTACTTCACGACTTTCCGGAATCTTATTGAATGCGCCATGACCGCCAGGAATTAACACCGCAGCGTACGGAGAATTTTCTGCCGTAACGTCATCAATGATATCAGCTAACTTTGCAGGTTTATCCAATTTTGGCAGGTATTCATTATAGATTTCTGCCACCGCTTTATCTTCTGCCGGCATTGCCCACATTTCAAATTTAGCATGGTTACCTGAAAGTGTTGCGACATCAATTTCAAACCCGGCTTTATGAATATGAAGCATAGGTAATAAAGTCTCTACCGGATGATTACCTGTTGAAAACCATTTACCATTTTGCATTTGCAAATAACGTTCATCTGTAGCGATCATCAATACTTTTTTATTCCCAGTGTAAGTTGTTCCAAATTTCACACCGTCGAAATCAGTTACTGGGCTTGTATATTGCGATAACGAGTACTCTGATGGAAAATAGGCATCGTGTTCTGCAAAATCACGCACAGGCTGTTTACTTAATTCAGTCATTATTAAAGCTCCTAGTTTATATAAGTTAAGTAAATTCTGGCGCAAATTATAATGAAAAGCATACAAATCTACTTGCCTAAAATGATATTTGTATTGCCTTTTTTGACAGATTTTTATAGATAAAAATAATTCTTAGCGGAAATTCTGCTAGAATTTTATTCGTTTCTATGTTTTATTAATTACAAAAAATGACAATAAGAAAAAATACAGAAAATCTCACCGCACTTTATCATGAGCTTATCTATAAAATTTTACCCTATATTCCTAAAGAAGGACGAGTTTATAGTCAAATTGAAGGGTTAAGTTTCTACCGTCATGATCATCCCCATTACTCTCTGCCCTGTATACAACCTCTTGGTATTGTGGTTGCCTTACAAGGACGAAAGGAAATTTCACTTAGTCATCAACATATTGGTTACGAGACAGGGCAAATTCTATTTATTGGTGCAAATCTTTCGGGCTTTTCCTATATGCCCAAATGCTCATCAGATAAACCTTTTCTAGGGTTAGCACTAGAATTTGATTTTGAACAACTTTCTCATCTCGCTTGTGAATTAGACTTGAATAATAAAGAAATAAAAAAAGAAGCACCAAATCGTATTTTCAGTTTATTTGGTGCAAATAAGAAACTGCTTGAAAGTCTTTCAAGGCTTATAGATACCTTACAAGAAGTAACATTAATTAAACCACTTTCCACTCTTATAAAACACGAGATTGCCTTAAGAATCTTCCACTCACATCCTGAATTAGTCACCTTACTAAAAGATGGTAGCACTACACGCAAAATACTTGAAATTATGGCTTGGATAAAACAAAATCCACAGGAAAAAAATACTCTCACTAGCCTTGCTGAACGAGCATTGATGAGCGAATCGTCATTTCGTCAACACTTTCGCGCTATTGCCGGGATTAGTCCAATACAATTTCAAAAGCAAATTAGGCTACAACAAGCACGAATATTTATTCTACAAGAAAAACGCCCCATTGCTGAAAGTGCTAACTTAGTCGGCTATGAAAGTATCTCACAATTTTCACGGGAGTATAAAAGATTTTTTGGAATCACTGCAAAGAAAGATAAATTGGCATGGCTAACTCAAGAAAAATACGGGTAACATAGGAATAGGGATGGAAAATAGCACTAAAAATAACATCATTATCTATACACTGGTAATATGAGATAAACGTAATATTAGCAGAACCGACAAAAATCTAATTCTAGGTTTATTTATAGAGAGACACTAGATAGTGTCCAGTTTATAATATATTGAAATAAATTTATTTTATAACGAACGAGTATTTCTAGATGACATTAAAACTCCTGCTTTGTGCATTTAGTACATAATACAGGATAAATTCTTATAAAATTTGAGATATTTTTCTAATAAAACTTACTTCAGTTAATCTTCAATTTTGATCTCAAAGCAAAAAGTTTATAAATATTCAACTTCTATTAAAGTACAAAAAGCTCGCAGAATTGCGAGCTTTTTATTCTTTTATTTACTATTCCGCAGATGCTTCTACAACTTCTGGACGGTCAACTAATTCAATGTAAGCCATTGGCGCATTATCGCCTGCACGGAAACCACATTTTAGAATGCGAGTATAACCACCAGCACGCTGAGCGAAACGTGGTCCTAATTCATTGAATAATTTCGCAACAGTTTCAATGTTACGGGTACGAGCGAATGCTAAACGACGGTTTGCAACGCTATCTTCTTTAGCTAATGTAATTAACGGTTCAACTACACGGCGTAATTCTTTAGCTTTAGGCAAAGTAGTCTTGATAATTTCATGACTAATTAAAGCACTTGCTAAGTTACGAAACATCGCTTGGCGATGACTGCTATTACGGTTTAGTTGACGACCACTCTTACGATGTCGCATGATCTTATCCTTCTCAGAAAAATCTTAACCTATGGCCAAACTAGTCTTCAGCAATACTTGCTGGTGGCCAATTTTCAAGGCGCATACCAAGTGACAAGCCACGTGAAGCGAGTACATCTTTAATTTCAGTAAGAGATTTCTTACCAAGATTAGGAGTTTTTAATAACTCAACTTCTGTACGCTGTACTAAGTCACCGATATAGTGAATTGTTTCTGCTTTTAAACAATTAGCAGAACGAACTGTCAACTCTAAATCATCAACAGGACGCAATAAAATCGGATCAAATTCCGGTTTCTCTTCCTTAACTTCAGGTTGACGAACATCACGTAAATCAACGAATGCATCGAGTTGCTCTGCTAAGATTGTTGCAGCGCGACGAATTGCATCTTCAGGATCCAAAGTACCGTTTGTTTCTAACTCAATAACTAACTTATCTAAGTCTGTTCTTTGTTCTACACGGGTCGCTTCTACATTATAAGAAATGCGATCAACCGGGCTGTAACAAGCGTCAACAAGCAAACGACCTATTGGTCGCTCATCTGCCTGAGCTCGGACTGAAGCTGGAACATATCCTCTACCACGCTGAACACGAATGCGCATACTAATAGCAGCACTATCATCAGTCAAATGGCAAATTACATGATCCGGGTTTACAATTTCAACATCACCATCATGAGTGATATCCGCTGCAACAACAGGGCCAATTCCAGATTTATTTAGTGTCAGAATAACATCATCTTTATTCTGTACTTTAACCCCTAGACCTTTGAGGTTTAAAAGCACTTCAAGAATATCTTCTTGAATACCTTCCTTACTACTATATTCGTGTAATACACCATCAATCTCAACTTCAGTCACTGCACAACCTGGCATTGAAGACAGAAGGATACGACGTAATGCATTTCCTAGAGTATGACCAAAACCTCGCTCTAACGGTTCAAGGATCACCTTAGCATGTGTTGTGCTAATTTGCTCAATATCAACTAAGTGTGGTTTTAAAAATTCTGTAACAGAACCCTGCATTTTATCCTCTCTTTGCTTTTAAGCTTAACTATTATTTTGAGTAAAGCTCAACGATCAGATGTTCGTTAATATCTGCTGATAAATCGGAACGTTCAGGAATACGCTTAAATATCCCTTCCATTTTAACAGCATCAACTTCTAACCAAGTTGGTTTTTCTCTTTGTTCTGCTAATTCCAACGATGCTTTAATACGAGCTTGTTTTTTAGATTTTTCACGAACAGCAACAACATCATTAATTGAAACTTGGAAAGATGGAATATTTACAACACGACCATTTACAACAATCGCCTTATGACTCACTAACTGACGAGCCTCTGCACGAGTTGCAGCAAATCCCATACGATAAACAACGTTATCCAATCTACCTTCTAGTAATACTAATAAATTTTCACCAGTATTACCTTTCAAACGGTTTGCCTCTTTATAGTAGTTACGGAACTGACGCTCTAAGATACCATAGATACGACGAACTTTTTGTTTTTCACGTAACTGACTACCATAATCAGACAAACGTGGTTTACGAGCACCATGTTGACCAGGTGCTGTATCAATCTTACATTTTGAATCAATCGCACGCACGCCTGACTTAAGAAATAAATCAGTGCCTTCACGACGGCTTAGCTTGAGTTTAGGACCCAAATATCTTGCCATTTTCTTTCTCCAACTATCCTGATTACGCCATTAAACACGACGCTTTTTCGGTGGACGACAACCATTATGAGGAATCGGAGTCACATCAGTAATGTTCGTGATACGAAAACCCGCAGCATTTAATGCACGAATTGTTGATTCACGACCTGGACCCGGACCTTTAACCATAACTTCCAAGTTCTTTAAGCCGAACTCTTTAACGATCTCAGCACAACGTTCCGCAGCAACTTGTGCAGCAAACGGAGTAGATTTACGAGAACCACGGAAACCTGAACCGCCAGCAGTTGCCCATGCTAGAGCGTTACCTTGACGATCAGTAATAGTAACGATTGTATTATTGAAAGATGCGTGAATATGTGCAACGCCATCTACAACTTGTTTTTTTACACGTTTACGTGTACGAACTGGTGTTTTAGCCATTACTTACCCCGACTATTTTTTGATCGGCTTACGAGGACCCTTACGGGTACGCGCATTAGTTTTAGTACGTTGACCACGTACCGGTAAACTACGACGATGACGTAAACCACGGTAACAACCTAAGTCTAAAAGACGTTTGATGTTCAGTGTTACTTCACGACGTAAGTCACCCTCAACGGTAAATTTACCAACTTCGTCACGCAGTTTGTCAATCTGCTCTTCAGACAATTCTCTGATCTTAACATCTTCAGCAATACCCGCAGCAGCACAAATAGCTTTTGAACGAGTTCTACCGATACCGTAAATTGCAGTTAAAGCGATTACAGCGTGTTTATGATCAGGAATGTTAATGCCTGCAATACGGGCCACTATGCACTCCTATTTCTAAAATTAATTGGTACTCTGATCATGAAAAGCCCGTTTTCAGGATACTCAAACAGAATACCAAGGACATAAATGAGTTGAGCAGTATAACTGCTCAACCGGTTCTTTGCAAGAAAATTATCAACTAACCTTGGCGTTGTTTATGCTTAGGGTCACTACACAATACGCGCACAACACCTTCACGCTTAACAATTTTACAGTTACGACACATTTTCTTTACGGAAGCACGAACTTTCATTGCTTATCCTTTTATGTTAATTGGACAATTACTGCCCGAAACCTTTAAGGTTTGCTTTTTTTAGTGCTGATTCATATTGAGACGACATTAAGTGACTCTGAACTTGCACAATGAAATCCATAATTACAACAACAACGATTAGTAAGGAGGTCCCACCAAAGTAGAACTTAACATCCCAAGCTGATGTCATAATATAAGGAACTAAACACACAAATGTTACATAAAGCCCACCAATCAAGGTTAAACGGGTCATTACTTTATCTATGTAACGAGATGTTTGCTCACCTGGTCTAATACCTGGGATAAATGCACCAGATTTCTTTAAATTATCTGCTGTATCACGCGGATTATATTGCATCCCTGTGTAGAAGAAGCTGAAGAAAATGATTGATATTGCATAAACGAGTAAATAAAGAGGTTGACCAGGATTCAATAACATAGATAAGTTATTTAACCATTCAAATTTATCATTTTGACCAAACCATTGTGTTAATGTGGCTGGAAATAAGATAATACTTGAGGCAAATATTGCTGGCATCACATTTGCCATATTCACTTTTAATGGCAGATGTGTTGAATGCCCTCCTAAGATCTGACGACCTTGTTGACGTTTAGCATATTCAATACGAATCCGACGTTGTCCTCTTTCTACGAACACAACAAAATAAGTCACCGCGAAAACAATTGCCGCAATTAGTAGTAGAACTAACGGATGCATTTGTCCTTGACGAGCTTGCTCAATTGTCTGCAAAATAGCTGAAGGTAAACCCGCTACGATACCACCAAAAACTAGAATTGAAATACCATTCCCAATTCCTCTCTCGGTAATTTGCTCACCTAACCACATTAAAAACATAGTTCCAGTGACCAAACTCACAACAGAAGTAAAGTAAAAACTAAACCCTACATTAGGAACTAGTCCTGGTAGCATATTTGGTAAACCTGTAGAAATTGCAACAGCTTGAATTGTAGCAAAAACTACCGTCGCATAACGCGTATATTTGGTAATTTTTCTCTGACCAACTGCCCCTTCTTTCTTTAGTTCAGCTAAAGCAGGAGAAACCGTTGCTAGCAATTGAATCACGATAGATGCCGAAATATATGGCATAATACCTAACGCAAGAATTGAAGCTCGGCTCAATGCACCACCAGAAAACATGTTAAACATATCAATGATGGTGCCTTTTTGTTGTTCAACTAACTGAGCTAGCACAGCAGAATCAATACCAGGAACCGGAATAAACGAACCAATACGATATACAATAAGTGCAACTAATACAAAGAGTAATCGGCTTCTTAGCTCACTTTTACCACTATTGGTACTTCTAGTTTGATAACCTGGTTGTTTAGCCATTTGCTAATTATTCCTCAACTGAACCGCCAGCAGCTTCAATCGCTACTTTCGCACCTTTAGTCACACGTAAACCACGAATTGTAACTGCAGATTTAACTTCTCCAGCTAAAATAACTTTAGCAAACAGAATATCTTTAGTTAAAACATTTGCAGCTTTTAATGCATCTAAAGTAACAATATTACCTTCTACTTTGGTTAAATCACTTAAGCGAATCTCTGCAGTTACAGAAGCCTTCATTGAGGTGAAACCAAATTTTGGTAAACGACGATATAAAGGCATTTGACCACCCTCGAAACCGCGGCGAACTCCACCACCAGTACGAGATTTTTGCCCCTTATGACCGCGACCACCAGTCTTACCTAAACCTGAACCAATACCACGACCAAGACGTTTTGCACTGTGCTTTGAGCCTTCAGCCGGGGATAGAGTATTTAAACGCATTTCTTACTCCTCCACTTTAACCATGTATGAAACTTGGTTAATCATACCACGTACTGCAGGTGTATCAATTAACTCAACAGTATGGTGAATATGGCGAAGACCAAGACCACGCAAGGTAGCTTTGTGCTTCGGCAAACGAGCAATTGAGCTACGAACTTGTGTTACTTTGATAGTTTTAGCCATTATTAATTACCCCAAAATTTCATCAACAGTTTTACCGCGTTTCGCAGCAACCATTTCTGGTGATTTCATATTTGCTAATGCATCAATAGTTGCACGAACAACATTAATTGGGTTAGTAGAGCCATACGCCTTAGAAAGAACGTTACGTACACCCGCAACCTCCAATACCGCACGCATTGCTCCACCCGCGATAATACCAGTACCCTCACTAGCAGGCTGCATAAATACTCTTGAGCCTGTGTGCACACCCTTAACAGGATGTTGCAAAGTACCTTCATTTAAAGTGACATTAATCATATTGCGACGTGCTTTTTCCATCGCTTTTTGGATCGCTGCTGGAACCTCGCGCGCTTTACCATAACCAAAACCTACACGACCATTACCATCGCCTACTACGGTTAACGCAGTAAAGCTCATAATACGACCACCTTTTACAGTTTTTGATACACGGTTTACTGCGATTAGCTTCTCTTGCAGTTCACCAGCTTGTTTTTCGATGTTTGACATCTCAATTTACCTCATTAGAACTGTAGACCAGCTTCACGAGCAGCGTCCGCTAAAGTTTGGACACGACCATGATATTTAAAACCGGAACGATCAAAGGCAACAGCCTGTACGCCTTTTGCTAAGGCACGCTCTGCAACAGCTTTACCAACTACTGCTGCAGCATCTTTGTTACCGGTGTATTTTACTTGCTCACGAATTGCTTTCTCAACAGTTGAAGCAGCGGCAAGCACTTCAGAACCGTTTGGTGCAATAACTTGTGCATAGATATGACGTGGAGTACGGTGAATAACTAAACGAGTTACACCTTGCTCCTTCATCATATGACGTGCACGAGCTGCACGACGGATACGAGCTGATTTCTTATCCATAGTGTTACCTTAATTATTTCTTCTTAGCCTCTTTGATACGTACTACTTCATCAGAGTAACGTACCCCTTTACCTTTATAAGGCTCAGGACGGCGATAAGCACGAATATCTGCTGCAACTTGACCGATTAACTGCTTATCTGCACCTTTCAATACAATTTCCGTTTGAGAAGGGCATTCAGCAGTAATACCTGCAGGTAAAGTGTGCTCTACTGGGTGAGAATAGCCTAAACTTAGCGCAACAACATTACCTTTAAGTTGAGCTCTGTAACCAACACCCACTAATACTAATTTTTTAGTGAAGCCTTCAGTAACACCAATAACCATTGCATTAACTAATGCACGAGCTGTACCCGACTGAGCATTGGCCTCAACAAATCCCTCACGAGGAGAAAAAGTTAATTGACCACTATCTTGTTTAACTTCAACTGAATTATGAATTTCGCGAGATAACTCGCCATTTTTACCTTTTACTGTTAATAGCTGACCGTCAAGTTTAACCTCAACACCGGCAGGAATATTAACAGGTGCTTTTGCAACACGAGACATTTTCCTACCTCTCTATTAAGCTACATAACAGATGATCTCACCGCCTAAACCAGCTTGACGAGCTGCACGGTCAGTCATAACACCTTTAGATGTAGAAACGACAGCAACACCTAAACCACCCATAACTTTTGGTAATTCATCTTTACGTTTGTAAATACGAAGACCAGGACGGCTCACACGTTGAATACTTTCTACAACCGGTTTACCTTGGAAATATTTTAAAGTAATTTCCAACTCAGGTTTTGCACCTTCTAAAACTTTAACGCTTTCGATATAACCTTCATCAGCTAATACATTGGCGATCGCCACTTTTAGCTTGGATGAAGGCATACTGATCGCAACTTTATTCGCAGCTTGACCGTTACGAATACGTGTCAACATATCTGCGATTGGATCTTGCATACTCATTGTACTTTTTCTCCGATTCCAAAATAAAGTGGTATATTACCAACTCGCTTTTTTAAGGCCAGGGATCTCACCGCGCATAGCAGCTTCACGAACCTTAATACGACTTAAACCAAACTTACGAAGAACGCCGTGAGGACGTCCTGTTTGGCGGCAGCGGTTACGTTGACGAGACGGACTAGAATCACGTGGTAAAGATTGTAACTTTAACACAGCATTCCAACGATCTTCATCAGAGGCATTTACATCAGAAATGATTTTCTTTAATTCTACGCGTTTAGCATAGAATTTCTCAGCCAATTTAACGCGTTTTACATCGCGTGCTTTCATTGATTGTTTAGCCATTATAACCTGCCTTATTTACGGAATGGGAAATTAAAGGCAGCAAGTAGTGCTTGACCTTCTTCATCATTCTTAGCAGTGGTTGTGATAGTGATATCTAAACCACGCACACGATCTACTTTATCGTAGTCGATTTCTGGAAAGATGATTTGTTCACGCACACCCATGCTGTAGTTACCACGACCATCAAATGACTTCGCACTTAAACCACGGAAGTCACGGATACGTGGAACAGCAATTGTAATTAAACGTTCAAAGAACTCCCACATACGCTCACCACGTAGTGTTACTTTACAACCGATTGGATACCCTTGACGGATTTTAAAGCCAGCAACAGACTTGCGAGCTTTAGTTACTAAAGGTTTTTGACCGCTAATTGCTGCTAAATCCGCTACTGCGTTGTCCAGCAATTTTTTATCGGTCAATGCTTCACCCACACCCATATTCAGGGTAATCTTTTCGATTCGTGGGACTTGCATGACAGATTTGTAGCCGAATTTATTTTTTAATTCGTTTACTACTTGATCTCTGTAGTAATCATGCAGTTTCGCCATCGCATTACTCCAGTTTGTTAGATAATTTCATTGTTAGACTTAAAGAAACGCACTTTTTTACCTTCTTCAAATCTAAAACCTACACGGTCAGCTTTATTTGTTTTTGGATTAAAAATCGCAACATTTGAAACATCAATTGCTGCTTCTTTTTTCACTAAGCCACCAGCTTTACCTAAGGCAGGAACCGGTTTTTCATGTTTAGTGATAATATTGATACCTTCAACAAATACCTTACCATTTGGTAACACTTTAGTTACCTTACCACGCTTGCCTTTATCTTTACCAGCAAGCACGATTACTTCATCGTTTTGACGAATTTTTGCAGCCATTTGTCACTTCTCCTTACAGTACTTCTGGTGCCAAAGAAATGATCTTCATAAACTTCTCAGAACGAAGTTCACGAGTCACAGGTCCAAAAATACGAGTACCGATTGGTTGCTCAGTGTTATTGTTTAAAATCACACAAGCATTGCCATCGAAGCGAATGACTGATCCATCTGGGCGACGAACACCCTTCTTGGTGCGCACAACAACTGCTTTTAACACATCACCTTTTTTCACCTTACCGCGTGGAATTGCTTCTTTTACAGTAATTTTGATAATGTCGCCAACTGCAGCATAACGACGGTGCGATCCACCTAGAACCTTGATACACATTACGCTGCGAGCGCCTGAGTTATCAGCAACATCCAGCATAGTCTGTTCTTGGATCATATTAGTGCTCCGTTAAATTTAAAAAAACACCCTTTTCGGGACGAACCTCTTACATAATAGACACATAAGAGGTTGCGGAATATAGCATAACACCCTAACCAAATCAATAATATTTTGTGGATTCAATATAAAAAGAATAAAGGGAAATTGTATTTTTCATAATGTGACTTGGGGAAAATATTGTTCTGTTATATCCACCAAATCCATTAAAGAAATTAACCGCACTTTACTTTCCTCCGGCAAAAGTGCCGTTAAATCTCTCGCTATAACATCAGGCTCTATAGCGAAACATTTCCCTTCACAAGATTCAAAATACTGAGGATATTTAATCGCGAGTAATACGCCATCTTGCCAAAGTACAACGGCATCATTTTCCGTTACAGAAGACAGGAAAGTGACTAACTCATCATTATCGTAACTGCTTTGAGAAAAACAATAGAGCATACATATTCCTTAAAATGTTAGTACTTTCTCAGCTTGATGTAATTTCTTCATCAACAAACTACGATCAATGTTTTCTACGGATAAAATTAAACTTTCTTCACTTATTTTTAATTTTTCAAGGGAATTTTGACAAATAAAACGCTGCTCAATACCATACAAATCCAGTAGCTTAAACATCCGAATAAAATCCTTTTGAAGCAATAATTCGGGGCGTTGCTCCTTTAGTAGATTAAGCACACCATCATCAACAAAGAATACCCCAATATCCTCTTCATCACAAAATGCCGTCGCCGCTAATAAAGCCTCCAATCCTTCCCTTGCTTTCGATGAACCATGTGGAGCGGAACGAAACAAAAAGGCGATTTTCATAGTGTAATGAGCCTATCCGATTTTAATACTGCAGCCATAAACTCTCCTAAACCGGCAATCGTAAAACCCTCTGCCAAATTTTGTTTAGCCCTATTATTTGCTGTCATCTTGTCCACAATCCCCCGACGCTGTGAAGCGGCTACACATAAATGTAAAGGGATTGCATTCTTCTTAGAAAAAACCTGCCAATATTGCTGTAAATTTATTTCATCATTTGCGGGATAAACAAAATCATTGCCATTGGTTACACCTTCTTGGAAAAAGAAGATCTGTGTAATAGTATGCCCCTTTTTAATTAATGTTTCTGCAAATTGGTAGGCAGAATATGCCCCCTGTTTACCATAAATAGGGCTTTTAACCGCAATCACATAATTCATTATTCTTGATCTTGTTTAATTTGACGAATATAAAGGTACACGGTGTGACGAGAAATATTTAAACGTTCTGCGACCAAATTAATCGCATCCTTAATATCAAAAATACCTTTTTCGTATAAGGAAATAACAATTTGACGGTTTTTATTATTATTCGCTACCATACGATCTGTGTTCACCTCTTCAATGGTTTTCTCAATAGTTTGGGAAACTAAATCTTCGACCGAGCTGGCAAAATTCACAGAGGATGTTTCCTCCACCTCAATGGCAGGCATAAAAGACTGAATAAATTGTGAAATAGGTACATCAAGGTTAATATTGATACATAGTAATCCGATCATTCGTTGATGTTTATTACGAATAGCGATCGTAACCGACTTCATCAAGACATTGCCCTTAGCCCTTGTAAAATAGGGTTGAGAAACACTCTCACTTTGCATATTACGCAAAGAACGCAATGCCCAATCTGTAATAGGCGATCCCACTTGCCGATTTGTATTATGCCCATTTGCAATGCAAATAGCAGAATGCTCAATATCTTCTAAGGAATGCAAAACAATCTCACAATGTTCACCGATAAGCGCACTTACACCATCGACCACCGCTTTGTAAGAATTTAAAATCGTGCGATCTTCATCAGTGAAAATATGTTTATTCTGTAACATAAGCAATACCCTAATCTACACTAAAAATGACCGCACTTTATGCGCTATAACAGGAATAATAAAGCACAAGCAGGGCGCTTGTGCTTCCATCAAAATTATCCATTATTTTGTTTTTGGATTCACATCTAACACTTCAACGTCAAAATAGAGTGTAGCATTTGGTGGAATAGATGCCCCGGCCCCTTGTTTACCATAAGCTAATTCCGGAGGGAGTACCAACTCAATTTTGCTGCCTTTTTTCACTAATTGAAGCCCTTCAGTCCAGCCTTTCACGACTTGATCTAAACGAAACTCTGCCGGTTGACCACGTTCTACCGAGCTATCAAAGATATCACCGTTTGGCAATTTGCCTGTGTAATGCACTTTTACCGTATCCGTTGGCTTAATCACCTCACCTTTTCCGGCCTCAACAACACGATATAATAAACCGGATTTTGTGGTTTTCACGCCCTCTTTTTTGGCAAACTCCGTACGGTATTTGTCTCCTTCATCTTGTGCTTTCTGTGCAATTTCTTTTATTTTCGCTTGTTCACGGGCAATGATTTTTTGTTGAAATTGCTCTAAAGTTTGGCTCAATTCACCAATCTTTTCTTCACTAAATTTACCTTTCAATACATCATCCACTGCTTTATTTACTTGTGCTTCGTTTAATTTAATCCCACCTTGCTCCGCCATTAATTTTGCTTGTGTCATAGAATAAGCAGCTAAAGCATAAGAGACATCATCATTAAATTTTGCCTCCGTCTTTTCATCTGCAAAAACTGCACTGGAAACAACCGCACTTACCATTAATGCCGCCAATGAAATTTTTTGAATTTTTAACATTGTTATTAATCCTTTATAATAGAAAATTGCCGAATAGATTAAATCGGATTTAAGCTATTCTCAACTTTTTTTTAAAATTTAGAGAAAAATCATGCAAATTCAACAAATGTTAGAAAATCGCATTACTGAACTTGAAACGAAAGTCGCATTTCAAGAGCAATTGTTAGAGGAGTTAAACCAAGCATTAGTTCAACAACAATTTGATATGGATAAAATGCAGCTGCAGTTACGTTATATGGCGAATAAATTGAAGGATTTCCACCCCTCAAATATTGCCAGCCAAGCAGAAGAAACCCCTCCGCCGCATTACTGAAAAAAATGGATAATCAACAATGATTATCCATTTCTACTTGTGATTATTTCACCAGTCTAAACAACAGATCTTGATAAACTCTTCCCATAATCTGGATTTGCAACTTATATTTACCCAGCGGATCCGTTTCATCAAAATGCCAACATCTGACCAAACGTCTGCCTTGATCCGAAGTTGCTAATGTCGTGCGAATCACATTCACTTTACCATTTTGTGAGGTTGATACTTGAGAACCTTTTGAGGTAACCATTTGTTTTGCCGGTGCTTTTAATGTTTCAATCGTGCTCACAGCCTCAGTGAACAGCCCTTCGGCAATCCAACAAAGTCGAAGATTAGATTTATGACGTGATAATTCTGTTGTTTTAAGATCAGTGAAAGGCTCAGTTGAAGTATCAAACACAGAAAGGTAAATTTCTGACACCGCCTTTTTTTGCTCTTTTTTATTTTCTGCAGTATTGGCTATCGCCATATTTACAGAACCAAATAGCATTGTCGCAATAGACAAGAAATAAAGTATTTTTTTCATTTTTTCCTTCAATCAATAAAATAACCTAAAATCGACCGCACTTTATTGCACGACCATCATACCAATGCAGCCCATATCAGCAAGCATGAGATTTGACGCACCAAAAATAAAAGGATAGCTATTTGAAGAAGGCTGATCAAAACGCACTAAAATTTGCGTTTTTCCTCTCACCCACACCGTATCTTTCCAAGCTAATTCACTCTCTTTCGACACACCATTCTCATTACTTTCTACGATAAATTTCGCCCCTTGAAGGGTAAATCCAACCGGTAGAGAACCGGTCAAAATCCAGCGTTCCACCGAGCCTTGTTTTGCCACCACATCCACACGACGAGGATCAAAACGTTGTTGGTTAATTAAACCGCCGGTGACATCCAAAACAAATGTTCGCTCTCGTTCAACTTTTGCATTTAGCATCGACACTGCGTCTGTCTCAAATTTTACGTCCATTTTTTGAGCAAAAGCGGAGAAATCACCTTGAGGGCGTAATTCTAATACGGTATTTTCCACTAATTCACCGTCAGAGGAAAACACCTGTTTCACTTTGTCAAAAATACCCCGTTTATGCCCTGAAATCAGCGAAACATTGCCACCTTCACTTAAATTAATTAAGATTTCTGTTCGCTCGCCCGGAACCAAAATAAAGGATTTCACCACGTTGCCTTGAGGAAGAAAGCCTAAATCTTTTGCAATCACCGTAATGTCTTGATCGTTATCCAAACGCAGATCATAAGCCCGAGCCAAAGATGCATTGAGCAAACGCAATCTCACCCAGCCACGAGGCACATCTAAATAAGGGGCTTCCAAACCATTGACCAGTAAGCGATTGCCTACAAAGTGCGGTTGATTTTGTTTGAATAATTGCAGACCCTCGCTATTAAATTCCATATCCTGTAAAATCAACGGAATATCATCCACCCCATATTTACGGGGAAGCACTGATTTAGTGCTTTGCTCATCTTCAATCAACCACATTCCTACTAAACCCCGATAGGTTTGATAGGCTGAGTTAGCCAATGTCGCCGAGCGATACCAACAAGTGGCAGCGGGTTGTTCAATCGGCACAATCGGCGCCCAAGATTCCTTTTTTTTAAGCACTCGTGCTGCCCCACCAAACAACTCACCGGAAGCCTGTAAACCTTGAATAGAAAGGGAAACCTGTTGAGGTAAATTATTATGATAATTGAGTTTCGCAAAACTGCCCGATTTAATTTTGATTGTCGGCCCCAAATAATTACCGTTAAAGCCCCATACACTGACTTGATGTTCGCCGTCTAATTTATATCCCGTTTCTTCCATGGTCAGAATAATCGGGCGACCACGACGTACTTCAACCAACGGTGGCACAACCAATTTTGGTCGTGTCGCAGCAATTAAAGGTGTTGGCACGGTGATAAGTGCGGTGGAAATCGCCGTGTTTTTGAGTAACTGGCGGCGGGAAAGTTTAAGCATTTGAACTTTCCTTATCTTGATGTGCTTGCATAATTTCCGAATCTAATTCTGCAATACGCTTTTCCATCAAATCGTGGCAATATGTGGCTAAATCCCGCACGGTTTCTTTGCTATAACCGCTCGTATCAATCGGTGCCATCATTTCGCAAATCACCTTGCCGTTATCCCAACGATTTAAATTGATTTTATTATGTGTCGTGGAACACACCACCGGAATAATCGGTACACCGGCGGCAACCGCAGCATAAAACGCACCGGTTTTAAACGGTAACAATCCCCGCCCACGGCTTCTCGTACCTTCAGGAAACATCCAAATAGAAAGGTTGTCTTTATTAATTCGCTCTGCAAGTTGAGTCATCGTGCCATGAGCTTTAGAACGATTTTCCCGATCCAAAAAAACATTTCCCGTTACCCAATACAAAATACCGAAAAATGGTATCCAAATCAGGCTTTTCTTCCCAACACTCACGGTACGAGGTTGCACCATATAAGAAATCGTCACCATATCGTAGTTATTTTGGTGATTACCAATATAAATCGCGCGCCCAAAGTTTTCTTTATTTTCCGGAAAACGGTGCTCCACTTGCAACCCGAAAAGCGGGGACAAACGCCCAAACCATCGAGCCATCACACCTACATTGCTGGGATTTTTAAAGCGGATAAAGGAATAAATCGTGCCAAGCACACAAATTAAAATACAGCAAATCACCACAATGAGGATTCGAACCAGTTTTAACATATCAATACCTATGAGAAAATTTCGCGGAAGTATAGCAAATTAGAAGGAATTTTGTGCTAATCTAGGCAAAAATTTACGGAAATTTTATGAAAAAGACTTATTTCATTGCAGATCTTCACTTAAGCGAAACACAACCAAAATTGACCGCACTTTTCTTAGATTTTATGCACAATCTTGCTCCAACAGCGGAGGCAGTTTACATTCTCGGCGATTTATTTGATTTTTGGATCGGTGATGACGAACAATCGCCATTAATTACTCAAGTTAAAAGTGCAATTAAACATCTCACAGGACAAGGTATCGCTTGCTATTTTATCCACGGCAACCGTGATTTTCTTATTGGAAAACGCTTTACTAAAGAAACAGGGATAATTTTACTGCCCGATTATCAAATGATTAATCTTTACGGTATGCCTACCTTACTCTGCCACGGCGATACCCTTTGTATTGATGATGTCAACTATCAACAATTCCGCCTCAAGGTTCATCAAAAATGGCGGCAATGGCTTTTCCTTCATTTGCCCTTAAAAGTGCGGTTAAAAATTGCGGAGAAAATTCGGGCAAAAAGCCGAAAAGACAAAGCACACAAAGCTGATGAAATTATGGATGTCAATCTGCCTTTCACCTTAGCCAAAATGCAGCAATGCAATGCCCTTCTCTTAATTCACGGGCATACTCACCGTGAAGCGATTCATCACTATGAGGGCAAAAAACGCATTGTATTAGGGGATTGGCGAACCGATTATGCCTCCATTCTCGTGGCAAAAGAAAATGGGGAAATTGACTTCCTAAAATAGCCGAATTCCGTGTGAAAATATTCAAATCATCTTTTCACACTTATAACTTTTTCATCTATCAAATAGCCTTTATTTCTTTCCAAAACCAAAACTCCTCACGTACTATCAAGCGGCAAGTGATTTTTACAACAGGAGTTTTCTATGTCTCAATCTCAATTTACTATCCACAATATTGAAACCGCACCGGAAGCCGCAAAAGAAGCCTTAACTGCGGTCAAAAATGCCAATGGATTTATTCCAAATTTAATCGGCGTATTGGCTAATGCCCCCACCGCCTTAGAAACCTATCGCACCGTGGGTGGCATTAACGGTAGAAATAGCCTTACCGCAACAGAACGTGAGGTCGTACAAATTACCGCTGCTGTGGTAAACGGCTGTGGATTCTGTGTGGCTGGCCACACGAAAATTGCCTTAAAAGTATTAAAGTTAGAGGAAAATCTTGTGAATCAAATCCGTGCTACCGCACGCATTGAAAGCGATGATAAACTTGATACCCTCGCCCGTTTTACCCTTGCGGTCATCTTGCAAAAAGCAAAACTCACACCGGCGCAACTCCAAGCCTTTTTTGACGCAGGCTATACACAAGAAAATGCGATTGATGTCATCCTTGGCGTGAGCCTCGCTACATTATGTAACTATGTCAATAATATTGCAGAAACCCCAATCAACCCTGAATTACAACCCTTCGCATAATCCCTTCTCTCCTTATGGCAAAGTATTATCTTTGCCATTTTTCTAGGGTATGTAGATATTTTGTCACCTTTAATCATCAATAAGTTATTAATAAGAAGGAAATATAATGAACAGCCGTGATCTTTACCCTCATGAAATTTTACAAGATGTTATTGACAAAAGTTATGTCAAATCACAAGGCCATCTTAAAACCCTCGCCATTCTCAGTTTTTTAGGTGGTGGTTACGTCAGCTTCGGTTATATGGCTTATTTGAAAGTGGTGAGCGGAATCCCCTCCGAGTGGAGCGGGCTTGCCACCTTATTAGGTGCGGCTGTGTTTCCTATTTGTTTAATCTGTATCCTCATCGGCGGAGGAGAACTCGCCACCGGAAACATGATGATGATGGCATTAGGGCGACTCAGTAAACGTGTCAGTTTCAAAAAATTAGTCCAAAACTGGGGGATTGTCAGCCTTGGTAACCTTGCCGGCGCACTGTTTATGGCATTTTTCTTAGGACATTATGTGGGCTTGGCAGAAGGTATTGCCTCCGCTAAAACTATCGCTATTGCAGAAGCGAAAGTACAAATGGATTTTTCCCGCGCCTTCATTTCTGCCATTGCCTGTAACTGGATGGTCTGTATGGGAATTTGGTTTTATTTTGGGGCAAAACAAACTTCAGGACGAATCCTTGCCATGTGGTTTCCTGTGATGATTTTCGTGCTTATCGGTTTACAACATTTTGTCGCCAATATGTTTATCATTCCTGCCGGAATTTTTGCTGGTGCGAATATCACTTGGGGAGAATTTTTCTTAAATATGATTCCGGTTTTTCTTGGCAATGTTACCGGTGGCGCAGCGTTTGTGGGCGCTTCTTATCTGTACGCTTACCGTCATTTATTGAAAGAAGACTATCAGATCTAAATTTCATAAAGTGCGGTTAAAATCAACCGCACTTTTGTTCCATCTATTAAAAACTCGATCCCGGTTGGGTTAAAAATTCGATTTCTTCTGCGCTACTTTCCCGCCCTAATACGGCATTACGATGAGGATAGCGTCCAAAACGATCAATCATCACCTTATGTTTTAATTCAAAATCCACGCTTTCCTCGGGGCCAAATTGTTCAAATAAAGGCACGGCTTGTGCATGAATCACTTTGCTTTCGCTATGCATTAACGGCATTAGCATAAAATGGCGTTCACGCACAGTCATAGTTTTAAATTCAGGTTGTTTCACCGCCTCTTGTGCCAACGCAATAGCCATATTGTCCTGTGCAAATGCCAAAGGGCTATCACGATGTAAATTGCGTGAAAACTGGTCTAATACAATAATCTCAGCCAATCGACCATGGATCGTTTCACGCCAATGGCTGAGTTCCGATTGTGCCGCTTGCTGCCATAAGTCATAAAATTGCTCACGAATTTGGCAATCAAACGCCTCACTTTTAGCAAACCAAAAGGGTTTTGTTTCCTCACTAAACCAAAAATTAAGCACTCGTTGATACGACATTTAAACCTCCTACAAAGTGTTCACCGACTCTAAAAAGAGCGTTATTCTACAGGATAATCCTTTCACATAGAATGATATAAAACAACACGCAAACGTTTTCGTTTTACTGCCTTTTCCTTTATAATGACGCGCAATTTTTATTTCTATTCAGACTCAAAGGGAATCCTTATGTTTCAAATTTTCCGTGGCTCACCTGCCCTTTCCGAATTCCGCATCAATGGTTTAATGCAAAAATTCCAACAGAATGGGCTAGACGTGCGCTCTGTCTATGCCGAGTATATCCATTTTGTGGCACTCAATACACCGCTTTCCAACGAACAAGAAACCAAGTTACAAGCATTGCTCCATTACGGGCCAACCTTGGCAGAACACGACGCAAAAGGTGAAACCTTTATTGTTATCCCACGTGTTGGCACGATTTCCTCTTGGTCGTCCAAAGCGACAGATATTGCCCACAATTGCGGCTTGAAAGAAGTGGATAGAATTGAACGGGGACTTGCCTATTACTTTGAATTTAACCAACCTTTAGATGAAAAAACACAAGAAAAATTAACCGCACTTTTGCATGATCGAATGATGGAAACGGTAGTGCGTGATGCCAAAGATGCCGAAATTTTATTCCACCACCAAGCTCCCAAACCCTTCACCACCGTAGATATTTTAGGTGGAGGTCGAAAGGCGTTAGAAATCGCCAATATTGAACTGGGACTTGCATTAGCGGAAGATGAAATTGATTATTTGGTGGAAAATTTCACCGCACTCGGCCGCAACCCGAACGATATTGAACTTTATATGTTCGCCCAAGCCAACTCCGAGCATTGTCGTCATAAAATCTTTAATGCGGACTGGATAATTGATGGTGAAAAACAAGAAAAATCCTTGTTCAAAATGATCAAAAACACCTTTGAGAAAACCCCGGATTTCGTGCTTTCCGCTTATAAAGATAATGCCGCAGTGATGGAAGGTTCAAAAGTGGGTCGCTTCTTTGCCGATCAAGACGGGCAATATCGTTACCACAATGAAGATGCACATATTTTGATGAAAGTGGAAACCCACAATCACCCAACTGCGATCTCGCCTTTCCCCGGTGCGGCAACCGGTTCCGGCGGCGAAATTCGTGATGAAGGCGCAACCGGTCGTGGTGCAAAACCGAAAGCAGGTTTAACCGGCTTTTCCGTATCAAATCTGGTTATCCCAAACTTTGAACAACCTTGGGAAAACCCGCTTTCTAAGCCTAACCGTATTGCTTCCGCCCTCGATATTATGATTGAAGGCCCGTTAGGCGGTGCGGCATTTAACAATGAATTTGGTCGCCCTGCATTACTCGGCTATTTCCGCACTTATGAAGAAAAAGTGAACAGTTTTAACGGCGAGGAAGTCCGTGGTTATCACAAACCGATTATGCTGGCAGGCGGTATCGGTAATATTCGTGCTGAACATGTGCAAAAAGGCGAAATTCCTGTTGGGGCAAAACTTATCGTATTAGGCGGCCCCGCGATGAATATCGGTTTAGGTGGCGGTGCGGCATCTTCCATGGACAGCGGTAAATCAAAAGAAGATTTAGATTTTGCCTCCGTTCAACGGGAAAATCCGGAAATGGAACGCCGTTGCCAAGAGGTGATCGACCGTTGCTGGCAACTCGGTGAAGATAACCCAATTTTATTTATTCACGATGTAGGCGCAGGTGGTTTATCTAATGCCATGCCTGAGTTGGTACACGATGGCGAGCGTGGCGGTAAATTTGATTTACGTTCCATCCTTTGTGATGAAAAAGGCATGTCGCCTCTTGAGATTTGGTGTAACGAATCACAGGAACGCTATGTTTTAGCCATTGCACCGGAAAAATTGGATTTATTTACCGCACTTTGCGAACGCGAACGTGCACCATTTGCGGTGATTGGTGAAGCTACGGAAGAAAAACATTTAACCTTGCACGACAGCCATTTCGATAATAATCCGATTGATTTACCAATGAATGTGCTGCTCGGTAAAACACCAAAAATGACCCGCAATGTGCAATCAAGTGCGGTCAAAAATCCACCTGTTTCACAAGACAATATTGTGCTGAAAGAAGCCCTCCATCGTGTATTACGTTTACCGGTGGTGGCAGAAAAAACCTTCCTCATTACCATTGGCGACCGCTCTGTCACCGGTATGGTGGCACGGGATCAAATGGTCGGGCCATGGCAAATTCCGGTTTCCGATGTGGCGGTCACCACCGCAAGTCTTGATAGCTATCATGGTGAAGCCATATCAATGGGCGAACGAGCGCCTGTGGCATTACTCGATTTTGGTGCCTCTGCTCGTTTGGCCGTAGCGGAATCCATCACCAATATCGCCGCTACCAATATTGGCGAGATTAAACGCATTAAACTTTCCGCCAACTGGATGTCGGCTGCCGGTCACGGTGGCGAAGATGCGGGACTTTATGAAGCCGTGAAAGCGGTAGGGGAAGAACTTTGCCCTGCGCTTGGTATCACCATTCCTGTGGGTAAAGATTCCATGTCAATGAAAACCACTTGGGAAGAAAACGGAGAGAAAAAAACCGTCACTGCTCCACTTTCTTTAGTGATCAGTGCCTTTGCCCGCGTGGAGGATGTGCGCAAAACCGTCACACCTCAACTTCGTACCGATAAAGGCGCATCCCGACTGTTGCTGATTGATTTGGGTGAAGGTAAAAATCGTCTTGGTGCAACTGCCCTTGCCCAAGTTTATAAACAACTGGGTGATAAACCGGCAGATGTAGAAAATGTGGGGGCATTGAAACACTTCTTTGAAGCAATGCAAACCCTTGTAGCAGAACGTAAATTATTAGCTTACCATGACCGTTCCGACGGTGGATTAATCGTCACCTTGGCGGAAATGGCATTTGCCGGAAACTGTGGTATCGAGGTGGATATTTCTGCCTTAGGCGATAATGATCTCGCCGTGTTATTTAACGAAGAGCTGGGGGCGGTCATTCAAGTGGCGGAAAGCGAATTAACCGCTGTACGTGAAATCTTGAATGCGCATAATTTATTACCGCTTACCCACGAACTCGGTGCAGTGACCACAGATGATCATCTCGAAATCGCACGTGGCAATAAAAAACTACTCAGTGAAAAACGTTCTGAATTGCGTGGTATCTGGGCAGAATTAACCCATCAAATGCAACGTTTACGGGATAATCCGGAATGTGCCGATCAAGAATTTGAGGCGAAAAAAGATCCTGAGAACAAAGGATTATCTGCGAGCTTAACTTATGATCCGAATGAAGATATTGCCGCACCTTATATTGCGAAAGGTGCAAAACCGAAAGTAGCCGTGTTGCGTGAACAAGGCGTAAACAGCCATGTGGAAATGGCGGCGGCATTTGACCGTGCCGGATTTGCTGCGATTGATGTTCATATGAGCGACTTAATGGCAGGTCGTTACCATTTAAATGATTTCAATGCGATGGTCGCGTGTGGAGGTTTCTCTTACGGTGACGTTCTCGGTGCCGGCGGTGGTTGGGCAAAATCGATTTTGTTTAACCCACAATTACGGGATCAATTCAGCCAATTCTTCGCCAATGAAAATACCCTTTCTTTAGGCGTATGTAACGGTTGTCAGTTTATCTCTAATCTTGCGGAAATCATTCCGGGTGCGGAAAACTGGCCCCGCTTTGTGCGAAATAAATCGGAACGTTTTGAAGCCCGTGTTGGTTTAGTGAAAATCAACGATACCCACTCTTTATGGTTCCAAGGTATGGCGGGTTCCCATATGCCGATTGCTGTTTCCCATGGAGAAGGGCGTGTGGAATTCAAAACACCGGAAAATTTAACCGCACTTCAAGCGCAAAATTTAATTGTTGCACAATATATTGATAACAATTTGAATGTGACAGAAACCTATCCGGCCAATCCAAACGGATCAGTGTTAGGTATCACCGCTATTTCAAACGTGGACGGTCGTATTGCAGCCATGATGCCGCACCCTGAACGAGTATTCCGTACCGTAAGTAACTCATGGTATCCGGAAGATTGGAGCGAGGATGGCGCTTGGATGAGGCTCTTCAGAAATGCGAGAGTTGCGTTTAAATAAAGGAATCTTAACGGAAAGTAAGGACACACTATGTGTGTCCGCTTATAGCATATTGAAATAATTTGATTTTATAACGGATACTGGCAATGTGTCCTACTAAATATACAAGTTTCTACGATATCTCCCTAAATTTCTTAATAGGTTCAAACTAAAAGTGCGGTTGATTTCAACCGCACTTTTTTCATCTTAATATAAAACCCTTGCGCGGATTGTACCATCAATTTCACGCAATTTAGTCAATAATGGCGCAGTATCCTCTGTTTCTACATCCACTACCACATAACCAATTTTCGGATCGGTTTGTAAATATTGTGCAGCGATATTGATATTGGCTTCCACAAAAATTTGGTTAATCTTATTCAATACGCCCGGACGATTTTCGTGAATATGCAATAAACGTTTAGTGCCAGCGTGTTCCGGTAAGGAGACTTCCGGAAAATTCACCGAGGATAATGTTGAACCATTATCGGAATATTTCACAAATTTCCCCGCCACTTCAAAACCAATATTTTCCTGTGCCTCTGCCGTTGATCCGCCAATATGCGGCGTTAAAATCACATTATCAAATTCACGTAATGGCGAGACAAATTCTTCATTAATTGACGCTGGCTCAACAGGGAACACATCAATCGCCGCACCATGAATTTTTCCCTCTTTTAACGCTTGAGCAAGGGCATCAATGTCCACTACCGAACCACGTGCCGCATTAATTAAAATAGATCCTTGTTTAAGTTGTGCGATGCGTTCGGCGCTCATTAAATTTTTGGTTGAAGCTAATTCCGGCACATGTAACGAAATGACATCACAAGATCCAAGCAATTCTTCTAAACTACGAACTTGTTTAGCATTACCTAGCGGCAATTTATTTTCAATATCGTAGAAATACACATCCATCCCCAAGGACTCTGCAATAATACTTAATTGAGAACCGATATGGCCATAACCGACAATACCTAATTTTTTACCACGTACTTCATGTGAACCTGTGGCGGATTTATTCCATACCCCACGGTGCACTTCCGCATTAGCTTGTGGCACATTACGCATCAAGAGCAAAATTTCACCCAACACTAATTCTGCGACCGAACGGGTATTTGAAAATGGCGCGTTAAATACCGGAATTCCCCGTGCTTTCGCCGCATTAAGATCAACCTGATTAGTACCAATACAAAAACAACCGACCGCAATCAGTTTTGGTGCGGCATCAATCATTTCTTCGGTTAAATGCGTACGTGAACGCAAACCAATAAAATGCGCATCTTTAATCGCCGCTTTTAACTCATCACCATCAAGGGCTTTTTTGTAATAATCAATATTTGTGTAGCCTGCGGCATGCAGAGTATCCAATGCACTTTGGTGCACGCCTTCCAGCAATACAAATTTGATTTTTGATTTGTCGAGTGACACTTTATTTGTCATGTTTGCCTTCCTTATACTTATTTCTATAAATTATTCAATAATTTTTGCACCTTCAGGCGTACCAACAATCACGATATCCGCACCACGTAACGCAAAAATACCATTTGTTACCACACCTGCAACGTTATTCAGTTCTTTTTCCATTTCTACCGGATTTAGAATAGCAAAATTATGCACATCTAAAATCACATTGCCGTTATCCGTCACCACGCCTTCACGGTATTCCGGCTCACCACCAAGTGCGGCTAATTTTCTGCCCACTTGTGAGCGAGCCATGGGAATGACCTCCACCGGCAATGGGAAAGTAGAACCCAACACATCCACTTGTTTGCTGGCATCCACAATACAAATAAATTTTTTCGCCAACGCCGCTACGATTTTTTCTCTCGTCAAGGCTGCACCGCCACCTTTAATCATCATTTTTTGCGGATTAATTTCATCTGCACCATCCACATAAATATCTAAACCTGACACCTCATTTGCACTGAACACCTCAATACCTTGTTTGCGCAATAGCTCTTCAGAAGCTTTCGAGGCCGCTACCGCACCTTTAATTTTATGTTTCACCACCCCTAAGGCTTCAATAAAACAGTTCACCGTAGAACCGCTGCCCACGCCCACAATGGTATCCGCTTTCACATACTGCAAGGCCGCTTGAGCCGCCAATTTTTTCATTTCTAATTGATCCATTTCTTTTCCTATTTTCAAGAAGTAAACGATTGCGTTACTTTAATACGCACAAATCAAATAAACAAGTGCAAATTTTGATGACTTATCATGAAAAAATAGCATGAATTAATCCCCGGCTAAAAACAAGGTTAACAATTCATTAAGAAATAATTTTCCCTGTTCGGTGATTTGCCATGTGGTTTCGGTTTCCACGATATAATTCTTTTGCAAAGCAATTTCAATCTGACTTCTGACCCCACTTTGTGCCAACCCTGTATAAGCCTCAAATTCCTCTTTCGGTACCGCTTCCAATAAACGAAAACGATTCATAAAAAATTCAAAAGGGCGGTCAATTTCAGGGACGTTTTTTTCTTCATAAAGATAGTCTCCTCTCAAGTAGCCTTTCGGGTGCTTGGTTTTTGAAAAACGCAGAATCTCCCCATCGGGAAAAGTGAGTTTTCCGTGCGCCCCACAGCCAATCGCCAAATAGTCGCCAAAGCGCCAATAATTCAAATTGTGTCGGCATTGAAATCCCGGTTTAGCATAAGCGGAAGTTTCATACTGTTGATAACCTGCCGCAGTAAGAAGTTGATGGCCTTGCTCAAAAATCGCCCACAGATTGTCTTCATCCGGTAATTGTGGCGGGCGGTAAGCAAACATCGTATTGGGTTCAATCGTGAGTTGATACCAAGAAAGATGAGGAGGTGAGAGCTCAATGGCTTGCCGTAAATCATCCAAGGCTTCGGCAAGGGTTTGATTCGGCAAGCCGTGCATTAAATCCAAGTTGAAACTTTTGAGACCGGAAACTTTCGCTAAATTGACCGCACTTTTTGCCTCTGCCCCATTATGGATTCGCCCGAGACGCTGAAGTTTATCATCATTAAAACTTTGAATCCCCATAGAAATACGGGTAACGCCAGCCGCTACATACCCCTTAAACCGCTCGGCTTCTACCGTACCGGGATTGGCTTCCAAGGTAATTTCGATATTGTCTTGAAAAGGAATAGATTTTTTTATTTCACTTAACAAATAAGCAATACTCTCCGCCGAAAACAAACTCGGCGTGCCGCCACCGATAAAAATTGAATGTAGTTTTCGATCTTGAATACTTGCCTGAAAACGCACCAAATCCGCTTTCAAATCTTGTAACAAATGATGAATATAATCTTTTTCGGGAATCTCACCTTTTTGTGCGTGAGAATTAAAATCGCAGTAAGGACATTTTTGCACACACCAAGGAATATGGATATAAAGAGAAAGTGGAGGAAGTTTGAGCATGATAATTAACACATTAGGAAAAACTTTCGCTATTCTACGCGATTAAAGGGGATATAGGAAAAGAGGCGTTGTGCCTAAGTATCAAAATATCCATAAAACAACTAGCACTAGAACAATAAAAATCTCACTAAAATCTCATTTTGTGAATGAGATCACACAAATTTGCAAAATAAATGTCTTTATTTTGTAACACAGGTGTTAGATTAATATTGTATAAAAAGCAACCTGAGGTAATAGCATGAGAATACTTAATTCTGAGCAATTACATTCCCAAATATCTAGCTCTCATCGTCTAATAAATCTGACATCATCTTTACGACACTGTTTAGATACATCAACAGTATTTGGAAATAACTTTGACTTTATTAGTCAAGAGTACTTTTTCAATGAAATTTTAGGTAGATTAATAGAAACTCTGTCAATGGATAGTTCTAGAAGACAAAATGTTATTCTTAAAAACATAAGGATTAAGTATGGCAATTACAATCATAGCAAGGAAGATTATATATATGAAACACTATGTGACAACTACTTTTTTAAAAATACAAAAAAATATATATCAAAAGAAGAAATAAAAAATATTTCTAAAAAAGCTATTAAAGAGCAAGGAGTAATCTATTTAGTAATGCCAATTTTATCTAGAAAACCATTATCTCCGGTAAAAAATAAAGGTAACTGCCCTGATTTAGGTGAAATATATACATTACTAAAGTGCTTTAATCTCGCTAAAATGCTTTCTAAGATATCTGGTGAACAATGTTGTTTTCTTTACTAGCTGATGGGTACAAATATAATAGAGCTTGTAAAACACCAAACTTTATTGTGGAGAGATACCAAAAAACATTAAAGTATTGGATATCATTGCTTAGCTTATCTAATCATGTTTCATTAATTGACTATGAACAATGGCTTAAAGATAACAATAATGAAAAGTGGGTAATAGATAGAGAAAACAAATTCCTAGAAATCTATCATACTCTATCCTATCAATTTGATAAATATTTTAATAGCAATAATATCAATAATTTAAAAAGCTGCTTACTTAATGAGATAGGGTATCAACTAGCATACACATTTTCATCAATACTTACCTCTGTCAATTACAACTCTTTATTTTCGAATAATTATGACTCTATCTACAAAGAAAAATATTTACAAAATTTCTATATTTCTTATCTGTCATCTTTAAACTTAGATCTTAGTGATATTAAGTATAGATACCTATTTTCAAGAAGATTGATAGGATAATACAATTCTAAATCTATAGATATTGTAAAAGCAATGAGAGAGGAAGCCTGGAAAGCAGCGTTTACAAAAAAATAAAGAAGATATCATACCTTCAGATAGCATAAAACTAACAGTTCATAAAAAGTATAATATGGATACCATACCGGCAATTTATCTATTAGGATATAAAGCGCGAAATAAACTATCACAACACACATCTTGTATTATTGAAAATAAGACTTTGGGATTTAATTCGAGATTTTCTATTCTAAAAAATAAAAAAGTTCATTGTGTTTATGTGGCGTCTAAACATTTACCTTGGTTTCAATTTCCTATACAACCTATTTTTTATACAGATTGTGATATAAAGGAATCTATAGATACCATTCTTAGGCATAAATTTTTTGAATAAGACAAGGAGACAAAAATGAAATCCTCTCTTAATCTCTTTTCACTTTTTTTCGGTCAAGCGTTGAGTGGTAGTGTGATTTCTTTACTCACACTCAGCTCCACTATGGTGGGTAACGCTTTGTCACCTCAAGATTTTTTAGTGTCTTTGCCGATTACAATGACTATTTTAGGTTCGGCAATCACCGTCTATTTCGCGTCTTTTTTAATGGCAAAATATGGCAGAAGAACGGCATTTATTGTGAGCGGATTCATCGGTATTGTCGGGGCATTATTGGCGATTTACGCCATTTATAACGCACAATTTTATCTATTTAGCCTTGCCACTTTTATTTTGGGGGGAGCAACGGTGTTCAACCAATATTATCGTTTCGCCGCGGCGGAAGTGTTCAATGATGAAGTGAACAAGAAACGGGCAACTTCGTTGATTATCAGTGCAGGCATTGCCGGTGGAGTATTAGGTCCATTTTTAGCAGCGAAAGGCGCAAATTTATTAGCGGTAAAATATGCGGGGATTTTCTGGTTGTGTTTGGCTGTCTTTTTACTTTTAATTATCAGCCAACTTTTCCTTTCAATCAAAAATACACAAACCGTATACGCTCAAAATCAGCCTGTACCGAAAGATATTTTCTTACAGAAAGAATTTAAAATCGGTACGGCGTGCTGTGCTTTAAGTTTTGCGACGATGGTGCTATTGATGAACGCCACTCCTTTGGCAATGCATCATCAGCATTTTCAGCTTGAACAAATCAGTCCGGTGCTGCAATGGCATTTTGTAGCAATGTATAGTCCGGCGTTGTTGCTACCTTTTGTGCTGAAAAAAGTCGCGAACCAATACATTATTGGTTTAGGTTGCTTGTTGTTTATTGTTGGCGGTTTATGCAGTTTGTTTTCCCAACAACATTGGGCATATTTAGCCTCATTGATGTTCATTGGCGCAGGTTGGGGCTTGATGTTTAGCGGTGGCACGTTTTTGCTTAATCAGCTATCGCCACAATATAAGCATAAATTACAAGGCACAAGTTCTCTTATCACTTATCTTGCCAATCTGACCGCCTCTTTTTCCGTGGGATTATTAATGGCAACTACCTACGGCTGGAAAATAGCGAATTTAAGTGCGGTCATTTTTATGAGTATTTTTAGCTTATGGCTCTTTCATCAATTTAAAAGAGTGAAAACTAAACCCTAACTTGAAGAAAAGTGCAGTCACTTATTTTGAGTTTTAATACATACAAAAAGGGCTTGTTTTCACAAGCCCTAAAAAGTATTCAACTAATTGACCGCTCTTGTTGTTTTCGTCGCAGCTTTACGACGCGGCGCTTTGGGTTTGGCTTCCACTTTAACAAACTCTATGCCTTCCGGTGGATTTTCCAATGCGAAGCCAAGCACCTCATCAATAGTTTCTACCGCATGAATAGCAAGACTTTGTTTCACATTATCCGGAATGTCTTCCAAATCTTTTACATTCTCTTTTGGAATCAATACGGTTTTAATACCGCCACGGTGTGCCGCTAAGAGTTTTTCTTTTAAGCCGCCAATTGGCAATACTTTACCACGTAAACTGATTTCCCCTGTCATCGCCACATCCGCACGCACCGGATTGCCCGTTAAACAAGACACAAGCGCCGTACACATTGCGATACCCGCACTTGGGCCGTCTTTTGGTGTGGCTCCGTCCGGCACGTGAATATGAATATCACGTTTCTCGTGGAACTCAGGATTAATGCCAAGTTTATCGGCACGTGAACGCACCACCGTCATAGCCGCTTGAATAGATTCTTTCATCACATCACCAAGGGAGCCGGTAAAAGTTAATTTACCTTTACCCACCACAGACGCAGTTTCAATGGTGAGCAAATCACCGCCTACTTCCGTCCATGCCAAACCGGTCACTTCACCTATGCGATTTTGCGTATCCGCTTTACCAAACTCAAAACGTTTCACACCAAGATAATCGTGAAGATTCTCACTATTCACCGTGATCGATTTTAGCTTAGGATTCACCAATAAATTTTTCACCACTTTACGGCAGATTTTGGAAATTTCCCGTTCTAAATTGCGCACACCGGCTTCTCGGGTGTAATAGCGGATAATATCCAAAATGGCACTTTCTTCCACCACTAATTCCCCTTTCTTCAAGCCATTACGCTCAATTTGTTTTTGTAACAAATGACGCATCGCGATATTGAGTTTTTCATCTTCCGTATAACCGGAAAGGCGAATCACTTCCATACGATCGAGTAATGGCCCTGGAATATGCATAGAATTTGAGGTTGCCACAAACATCACATCGGAGAGATCATAATCCACTTCTAAATAATGATCGTTAAAGGTGGTGTTTTGTTCCGGATCAAGCACTTCTAATAAGGCAGAAGCCGGATCACCACGCATATCCGATGCCATTTTATCGATTTCATCAAGCAAGAATAACGGGTTTTTTACCCCCACTTTTGCCATTTTTTGAATGAGCTTACCCGGTAATGCACCGATGTAGGTTTTGCGATGACCTCTAATTTCCGCTTCATCACGCACACCACCCAGCGCCATACGCACATATTTACGCCCGGTTGCATTAGCAATGGATTGACCAAGAGAAGTCTTACCCACCCCAGGTGGTCCAACCAAACAAAGGATCGGTCCTTTAATTTTATTGAGGCGTGCCTGCACCGCAAGATATTCTAAAATACGTTCTTTTACACGCTCCAAGCCATAGTGGTCGGCATCTAACACTTGTTGCGCTTTGGCGATATCTTTTTTCACTTTCGTGCGTTTATGCCATGGTACTTGGATCATCCATTCAATATAGCTACGAACTACCGTCGCTTCTGCTGACATTGCCGACATCATTTTGAGCTTTTGCAGTTCACTTTCCACTTTATCACGTACTTCTGCCGGCATACCTGCCGCTTCCACTTTTTGACGAAGTTGCTCCACTTCATCAATGGTATCTTCGTTTTCGCCATCGTCCATTTCTTTGCGAATCGCTTTAATTTGCTCGCTCAAATAATAGTTACGCTGGCTCTTTTCCATTTGTTTTTTCACTCGGCTACGAATGCGTTTTTCCACTTGCAGAATATCCGCTTCCGATTCCATCATACCAAGTAAATATTCTAAACGAGCCTGAATATCGGCAAGTTCCAATACGCTTTGTTTATGGCGAACACTCACCGGTAAATGTGCAGCCATGGTATCCGCAAGGCGATCTGTGTCATCAATACGTTGTAAAGCGCCTAACACATCTGCCGGCACTTTTTTATTTAAGGTCAGGTAATTTTCAAATTCGGACAATACCGCATTTTTGACAATATCTAATTCTTTTTCATCACCACGGACAGTATCAATCGGGGTGACCTCTGCCGAGAAAAATTGTTCCCCTTCTTCGAGATGATTGATTTTTGCACGTTGTTGTCCTTCTACAAGGACTTTCACCGTGCCGTCAGGCAATTTTAGTAGTTGAATAATATTGGCAATGGTGCCCACATCAAACACATCGTCAATAGTCGGTTCTTCTAAGTCCGCTTGTTTTTGTGAAACCAAAAGAAGCTGTTTATTTTCATTCATTGCTTCTTCAAGGGCATTAATGGATTTTGCCCGCCCCACAAAAAGTGGCATCACCATATAAGGGAAAACCACGACATCACGTAGCGGTAGTACGGGCATCGTACGTTGTATTCTTTTGGCGTTCATATCTTCTCTCTAATTCTATTTCGATAATTTGGGGTAATATGGGGGTAGGTTAGATGAATTCAAGGGAATCGGCTTAATTAAGACATTAAAGTGCGGTTGTTTTTCACCGCACTTTTGAGAAAAATTAAAGAATCTTTAATAATTGATCAAAATCATCAAATACCCAGTCCGGATTGGATTCGCTAATTGGAATGTTATAGTTATAACCGTAGGTTAAACCCACCACGGCACAACCGGCGGCATGTGCGGCAAGAATATCATTTTTAGAATCCCCCACAAATAAAACTTGTCGAGGCTCAACCCCAAATTTACCGCATAAATAATAAAGCGGTGCAGGATGAGGTTTGATTGCCGGCAAAGATTGCCCACCTAGCATTTCGCTAAATAAATGATCGATGCCAAATGCCGCTAACACAGGTTGAACATGTTTGGTCGGTTTATTGGTTACAACAGCTAATGTATAACCTTTCTGTTTTAATGCTTCCAAGGTTTCCTTTACATTTGGATATAACCGACTCACATTACAAAGATTTTCGCCATAATAGTGGTTAAAACGCACTTTTACTTTTTCTACATCTGCTTCACTTAACGTTTTGCCGGTTTGATCTTTTACCCAATCTAATGCGCGTGCAATCAATACCGGTGCACCATTACCAATCCAAGTTAAAACAAGTGCCTCCGGGGCTTGTGGCAAATTAAATTCTGCTAAGGCTGAATTTACCGATAAAGCTAAATCCGGCAAGCTATTGACTAACGTGCCATCTAAATCAAAACCAATGAGTTTAAATTGTGTCTTCATTAACGTTCTCGTCTTTATACTACAATAATGAGCAATTTATCCTTGGATACCTGCGAGCTGATGTCTCATTTGATCAATCACTTGTTTATAATCAGGTTGATCAAAAATTGCCGAGCCCGCCACAAATGTATCCGCACCGGCAGCCGCAATGTCTGCAATATTATTCACTTTTACACCGCCATCAACTTCTAAACGAATATCAAAACCACTGTTATCAATGATTTGACGAACTTGCTGCAATTTTTTCAAAGTCGAAGGCAGGAAAGATTGCCCACCAAATCCCGGATTCACCGACATTAACAAAATGATGTCAATTTTATCCAACACATAATCGAGATAGCTCAATGGGGTCGCAGGATTAAACACTAAACCGGATTTACAGCCATGGTCACGAATCAACTGCAAAGTGCGGTCAATATGCTCGGAACTTTCCGGATGGAAAGTAATATAATTCGCACCGGCCTTAGCGAAATCAGGAATAATCCGATCCACCGGTTTCACCATCAAATGCACATCAATCGGTGCGGTAATCCCATAATCACGTAAAGCTTGGCAAACTACCGGACCAAAAGTTAAATTTGGTACATAGTGATTATCCATCACATCAAAATGAATCAGATCCGCACCGGCATTAAGCACAGTTTGAACATCATCACCTAGGCGGGCAAGATCGGCAGAAAGAATAGAAGGGGCAATAAGGTAAGGTTTCATTGTGATCTCCTGAAAGATTATTGTCGCCCTAGTTTACTACGTGAGCGTAAAAATTGCCCTGATTATTTACAAAAAACTTGAGAAAAAATGACCGCACTTAGCACATTTTTTATAAAAAACACGGTGCAATAACCAATGAATATCATGAATAATTTTGTCGATCTAAAATCATCGTAATCACTTTTAGATATTCAATGGCAAGGTCTTGATGCTCTGCACTCGCATTAAATACAAGATCTTGAGAAAGGACACCACAGGGCATCTCTTTTGGAATTTCACCTTGCTCGTAGGCCTCATAATCATCACGCCAATCACCCGCAAAATAATATTGTTCTAATTTTTTAATTTTCGGTAAAAAAGCCTGCCATTTCTCAAGAAAATCACCGATTTCTGCCAGAAAGTCGGTTGATTCATCTAAAAGATTTTCCATTTCTGCTATTTGGGCTAAACGCTCTTTGGGTAACATCATTTCCTCCAAAATTTTGATATATCAAATACACAAGAGAAAGAGAGGGCAAAAACCGATATCGTCCCTCCGTAAAAATCGCTCAAAAATCACACTTATAAGGGAGGTATAACGTGACAAAATCCCCTAAAAAATCAACCGCACTTTTTGATTAAAAGTACGGCTGAACCGGGAAAATTGCTATCAACTATACATCATAGGTGGTGGAGGCCGTGTTACCGCCACGCCCTGTCCAGTTAGTATGGAAAAACTCACCACGTGGTTTATCTGTACGTTCGTAAGTATGTGCCCCAAAGTAATCACGCTGAGCTTGTAATAAATTAGCCGGTAAACGGGCGGAAGTGTAACCATCTAGGAAGGTAATCGCTGACGCCATACACGGCATTGGAATCCCTACCTCAATAGATTTTGCCACCACTTTGCGCCAATCGCCCATTGCATTTTCTAAAATACCTTTGAAATACGCATCAGAGCCTAAGAAAATCAAATCCGGATTGGTTTCATACGCATCACGAATGTTGCCTAAGAAACGGCTGCGGATAATACAGCCTTCACGCCATAACAGTGCGGTATTGCCGTAGTTGATATTCCAATTAAAGTTTTCTGAGGCTTCGCGAATTAACATAAAACCTTGTGCGTAAGAAATAATTTTAGACGCCAATAATGCTTTACGCACCGCTTCAATCCAGACTTTTTTATCGCCTTCTACTTTGCCGATGGTTTTACTGAACAGTTTACTTGCCGCCACACGTTGATCTTTGAAAGAAGAAACGCAACGGGCAAAAACAGATTCGGTAATTAAGGTTAATGGAATACCAAAATCAAGGGCATTAATCCCCGTCCATTTTCCCGTGCCTTTTTGCCCTGCGGTATCCAAAATTTTATCCACTAAACGTGTGCCATCAGTATCTTTATAGCCTAAAATATCCGCTGTAATATCAATTAAGTAACTATCTAATTCAGTCTTACGCCATTCGTTAAAAGTGGCTTCCAATTCATCATCGGATAATCCCACGCCCTCTTTTAAGAATTGGTAGGCTTCACAAATTAATTGCATATCGCCGTATTCAATGCCGTTATGCACCATTTTGACAAAATGGCCTGCACCGTCTTTGCCCACCCAATCACAGCAAGGCTCACCTTGTTCGGTTTTAGCTGCAATGCCTTGTAAAATCGGTTTCACGAATTGCCACGCTTCTTCGTTACCGCCCGGCATAATGGAAGGCCCGTGTCTTGCCCCTTCTTCACCACCGGAAACCCCCGTACCAAGGAAACGAATCCCTTTTTCACGCAATGCTTCTACACGACGATTGGTATCCGGATAGTTGGAGTTACCCCCATCAATAATAATATCGCCTTCTTCTAAGTGCGGTAGTAATGCGTCAATAAATTGATCCACCACCTCACCGGCACGCACCATTAACATCACTTTACGCGGTTTTTCCAATTTAGCGGCTAAATCTTCCAAGGAATACGCCCCAATAATGTTCGTTCCTTTCGCCGCCCCTTGTAAAAACTCATCCACTTTAGAAGTGGTACGGTTATACGCCACCACTTTAAATCCGTGGTCGTTCATATTTAAAATAAGATTTTGACCCATCACGGCGAGTCCAATCACGCCGATATCGCCTTTTTGTGACATTTTTTTCTCCTGTTCGTGGGGTGGGATTTATCCCACCGATGACATAATTAATTTTAATAGTGGGACAAATCCCATCATATTTAAAATAATGTAAACATATAATTTGTATTTTTAATTGGTTGACAAGAAATCTTTGGTGAATAATCTTCCAATTTTTTATCAAATTCTCCCTGGTTTCTTGGCTTTTGATGCACTCCCAGGCACCAAACTACACGATCAGTGGGTAAATCACGCATTCTGATTTTAGAATATTTATCAATATCTCTCATCATATGATTGATACAACGTGGAGCATAGACAGATTGTTTAATTTCAATAGGAATAAAACTATGTGCTCTTTTTTGCCTTATAATGAAATCTATTGAACATTTTATTGCAACTCCCTTCCTACGATCCATCAAACAAGGTTCTTCTCTATATACTTCTGCTATGTCAAGCTTATCTGAAAATTTATGGAAAAATAAAAAAAGTTCAACTTGCAACCAAATCTCCCAACCATATATCTCATGATCATCAATTTCATTCAATCTATTCACAATATGTTTTTGTTTGAAAAATTCAGTAAATATCTCTTTTAAGAACTCATAATCTTTGTTTGTTGTACTCATTATTCTTTTACCTCCCCACTGATCCCCACCATGTAGGTCAAGCATGAACATAGCGTATTTGCGTGCCTAAAACACACACTCCCCCCAAATGGTCAATTCTGTGGAACAACTTGTAAAATCATTGCCAATACCGCCGGCAACCCTTGCTTTACCAAAATACCCTTATTAGCGGTGATTGAGCCAAAAATTGCAGCAATTACCACACAAACTAAAAAGAAATAAATCACTGAAATTTGTTGAATGACATAACCAAAAATAATCCCGGCAGCCAGAAAGCCGTTGTATAAACCTTGATTGGCAAACATCACTTTCACTTTCTGTTGGGCAACAAACTCATCCGTTAAACCAAAAATACGTTTGGCTGTTTTTCCTTCAATGGCAAACATTTCTAAATAAAGAATATAGAAATGTTCGAGTGCCACAAGTGCGGTCAAAATATGGGCTAAAATCTCCACTATAATAACTTCGCCGCTGCTTTATCCAAGTACCACTCCGTTATGCCATTTTGTGCTTTAATTTTCGCTGCCGGATAAGGCAAATTTTCAGCCGATGTGGTTTGGATTTCTTTCAAAATCTCCGCTTTTCCTTCCCCTGTCACAAGATAGGTGATGCGTTTTGCTTGCTTGATCAATTTTGCCGTTTTGGAAATGCGGATTTGCCCACTTTCAGGGTGTTTTGCAATCACCGCAAGATTTTCATCATCAAAATTAGTTTGGTGAGGAAATAACGAAGCGGTATGCCCGTCTGTTCCCATTCCTAAAATAATCCAATCAAAAACACCATCAGAAATGACCGCACTTAGTTCTTCTTGGAAACGTTTTAGTTCAACCTTCGGTTCATTTTCGCCACGAATTCGATGAATATTCTCTGCGGGAATTTGAATATGATCAAATAACAATTTTTGCACTTCGCCATAATTACTTTCCGGATCTTGTGCCGCAACCATTCGCTCATCGCCCCACCAGAAATGGAGGTTTTGCCAGTTAATTGCGGTTTGGTATGGGAGCTGTGATAAGGTTTTAAATAATAATTTTGGTGTAGAGCCACCGGAAAGGGAGATATGCACGGGATGGGCTGATTGGCTATAAATCACAAATTCTTGTGCAATTTTTTCAACCGCTTGCTGTGCCGTAGAGAACGTGATCGTATTCATTTTATTCCTATAAAAGTGCGGTCAGATTTTCCAGTATTTTTTTAGGGAAAAGAAAAACGGATAACCAAACCGATGATAAAATTGCAGGTATTCTATCATAGCAAAGAGGTTAAGTTATCCATTTGAAATAAGAAATTATTAATTAAATTAACGTTATCGCAAAAGTTGTTTTAATTGTGCTGCACTTGGCGAGACAACCGGCAAAAATGCCCCTTCATTCCAACGCCGAACAAAGCTCAATGATGAGTTTTTCAAATAAGCCGCACCGCCACTTGCTTCTAACTCCAACAATAAACTTTTAGCCACGAGATCAACCACCTCTAAACGTAGTGCCAGTAGTTCTTTTGGACGCTCAATAAAATATTGTTCTTCCGTCAATCCATGGTACAAACGCTGTTTGAGAGAAGCAAAATGCTCGCTTATTTGTTGCCAATCTACCACTAATGACTCACGATAAGTTAAACGTTGTTCTACTTCTTGCAATGAACGTTTTGATAATCCTAGTGCCAAGCCAAATTGGTAACCTAAAAAATAAGGGCGAGTTTGAGCTAAAAAATCGGGAGCATTATCAGATAAAACCCATTCCGGCTTTAGTTCCACCTCATTAAACGTTAGACTCGCAGTGTTTGCGCCTTGTAATGCGATAAACTCTAAATCAGCCGAACGAACTAACCCTATAGTATCTGATGGAATCGCAATAACCCAAGGAGCCTGATTTTCTAAACCCGCACAAAATACAGCAAGAAACCGATCTTTTCTCACATTGGTTACCCAAGGTAACTTGCCATTTAAATAATATTTACCGTCTTTTTGTATAATTTTTACGTTTAATTCCTCCAAGTTCGCCAAATATTTCACCGTGTTGGAAAGCCCTGTCGCCCCAGCAATATTGGCATTAATGAGGTCATTTAAATAATGTTCTCTAAAATAGGGATTTGAGCTAATTAAAATTTGTTTAATAAAGGTATAATGTCCCCATGCAATAAAACTGGCCGTCAGTGAATGCGATGCCAACTCTTGCAATATTTCAACAACATCCTTAGCTTCACCATCTAGGCCACCGAATGCTTGTGGGATACCGATTTTGAATGCACCATCATCCGCAATGCGTTTTAGTAAACCTTCCGATAATGCTGACGATTTTTGATCTAATTCATTTGCGTTATTTTCTAACCAATGAAGAAAAGTGTCTGAAAAAAATGCCATTTTTATTCTCCTTATGTAATTTAACTAATATTCAAATTACTATAGAGAAATAGGACTGTATAAGATCAATTATTTATATGATATATATTTTAAATATAGGATGGAGGGTAAAGGTTATTCATCTAAAGAAAAGCAGGATTTTTATTATAAATAAGTATAAGTTATCTTAAATTAATATAAGATTAAAACAGCAAAGGACGTGAAACTTGGATTTCACGTCCCCCAATATCATTTAAATTTTCTTCTTCATTAATCCGCTCGGTTTACGCCATACTTTGCCTTGTCTCGCAATGAGTTTATCCGCCGCCACCGGACCCCAAGTACCGGCTTCGTATTCATGAATCCGTCCACCGTTGGCTTTGTAATCCAAAATTGGTTGAACGAATTTCCATGCGGCATGAACGGCATCCGTACGGGCGAATAGGGTTGCATCACCTTTCATCGCATCTAGCAATAAACGCTCATAGGCAGTCAAGACTTGTGCGCCGGCAAGATCCGCATAGCGGAAATCCATTGACACTTCTTTGGCTTCAAAGCCTGCACCCGGTTTTTTCAAACCAAAACGCATTGAAATGCCTTCATCCGGTTGAATACGGATAATGAGTTTATTTTCCGGTGCATTTTGACTGAATACCGGATGTGGTGTCGTTTTAAAATGAATCACAATTTCAGTCACACGAGCAGGTAAACGTTTACCCGTACGCACATAGAAAGGCACACCGGCCCAACGCCAGTTTTCGATTTCACAACGCAGTGCCATATAAGTTTCCGTGTGTGAATCTGCCGGTACACCTTTTTCTTCTAAATACCCTTTCACTATGTTGCCATTCACTTCACCGGCAGAATATTGCCCAAGCACTAAATTATGCTCCACATCTTCTTGTGTGAGTGGGCGTAAACAGTGCATTACCTTTGCCACTTCATCACGCATTGAGTCCGCATTAATGATTGCCGGCGGTTCCATTGCCACCATCGCAAGCACTTGCAATAAGTGATTTTGGAACATATCCCGCATTGCACCGGAACCATCATAATAGCCACCACGCTCTTCAACACCAATGGATTCGGCACCCGTGATTTCCACGTAATCAATAAAATTACGATTCCAAAGGGGTTCAAACCAACCGTTAGAAAAACGCAACACGAGCAAGTTTTGCACGGTTTCTTTACCAAGATAGTGATCAATACGATAGATTTGATGTTCTTCAAAGAAACGGTGAATTTGCACATCTAACACTTGTGCGGTTTTTTCATCGTAACCAAAAGGCTTTTCTACGATAATACGTTTCCAGCCATATTCTTCTGTATTTAAGCCATGTGCCGCCAAACATTCGGGAATCACACCATAAAGACTTGGCGGCGTGGACATATAATAGAGAGTGTTGCCACAGGTTTGATATTTATCGTGTAATTCGTCCAAACGAGGGACTAATTTGCCATAATCATCGGCATCTGCCGTATTGACGGCTTGGTAATAAAGATGATGGCAAAATTCATCAAGGGTTTCAGGTGTGGTATCTTCATTCTTGATTAAAGCTTCACGCATTTTTGTACGGAAAGTTTCATCATTAAGTTCCGAACGCGCCACCCCAAGCACAGAAAAGTTCTCACCCAATCTTCCGATTTTGAAAAGATTATAAAGAGCCGGAATGAGTTTTCGGTGGGTTAAATCACCGGATGCGCCAAAAATGACGATACAGCTGTTCTCAGTTTGCATAATTATCCTTATAAAAATACCGAGTGAAATGACGGGCTATTCTAACGAAAATTCCTCCTCTAACCAATCAATTAAATCGAAAGATAGATGTCCAATCTATAGATTTATCCGCCACCATCACAAAAGCGGGATTAATTAAGGTTTCACGTTGGTTGTATGTCAACGGTGCAAATTGCGGATCAAAAATTTGCCCGTTCGTTTCCCCCAATAACACTTCCGCCCCTGCCGTATCCCATTCGCCGGTTTGCCCCAAACGGATATAGCAATCTACAATGCCCTCTGCCACTAAACCACTTTTTAAACTGCTCGACCCCATCACAACAAATTCACAAGGCAAATCTTTCGGTAAAATTGACCGCACTTTTTCCTGCGAGGTCGTTGCTCCCACTGCAATGCGTAATATTGGGGAACAAGAAGTGCGGTTAAAATCTGTGGTGTTTTTAGCCAATTTTTTGACTTGTTCACCCTGTTTTTTAAACGCACCAAAATCCTCCATCGCATAATAAGTGAGAGATAAAATCGGTGCATGGATAACGCTTAACACCGGTTTATTTTTACGTACGAGGGTGATTAGAACGGAAAATTGATCAGTGTGATTAATAAATTGTTGCGTACCATCAAGGGGATCGATGAGCCAATATTCTTTCCATGCTTGTCGTTCTTCAAGAGGAACATGGCAATTTTCTTCAGAAAGTACCGGCGTTTGAGGAAAAAGTGCGGTCAATTTTTCAGTTAAAAATTGACTGACGAAAAGATCCGCTTCGGTGACCGGCGTATTATCTTCCTTAATTTTTACATCAATATGCTGTTGATAAAAACCTTGCAGATGATTCCCTGCTTGATAAGCAATCAGTAGAACTTGATTCAGTAAATGTTCGTTGAGTGGCAACATAAAATCCCCCTACAAAGTTTTTGGTTATCATCATGATGATTTTGTTTTAGGCAATAGCCATGGCAATACAAATAAGGCATAAAATACCATACCGCAAGCACTTAATATCCCTAATGTTAAACCACCGTCAGTAATCCATTGCCAAAATGAAACGACCTGCTCGCTCATAAACAATGAATAGAAATAGGAGGCGATATTACAATAAAAAAAGCTAATCAATGATGAACATAACACGATAGCTGCAATATTATGACGAATATAGCGAAACCTTGCGGCAACTAGGGCAATCAGAAAAGCTGGAATAGTCGCAAGGAAAAACGCAACCGTAAAATATCGACTAAATGGTGTCGGCTCTAAATCCGTACCTAACAACCAAAACAGCGCAGTCACCAATCCTTGTGAAATGAGAGGAAACAAAATTAATGCTTTGCGATAAGGTTTCATAAAATCTCCAACATTTTGAATAAATCCCGTTACAACGATTTTGTTTTTGGCAAAAGCCAAGGCAGTATAAATAAAGTGCAAAATGTCATAAAGCACATACCCAATAAAGCTCCCCAGAATGAAATAGTAAACTCAATAAGAGAGATGATGGTGAGATAATAAAAAAAACTCACTAATGCTGAGCATAGTACAATAGCGGCAATGTTATAGCGCATATAACGGAATTTAGTGGTGATCAGGCTAATCAAAAAAGCGGGAATCGCCACGAGAATAAAAACGACAAGAAAATTTTGGATAAAAGGCGTTTGGTAATATGGATCCGCATTCGCATTCAAAAACTCTACAAGAGCGGTCGCTAACCCTTGCAAGATAAGAGGAAATAAAATTAATGCTTTAAGATAAGGTTTCATAAAAAAATAGGCTATCGGAAGAGATAGCCTATTTTAAAGGAATTTTAGGGATTAATCAGATTTTTTCGCACGTAATACACGAGAAGCAAAAATGATGATTCCGGCAATAAATACGGTTAAGCCTAACAATTCACCGATACTTCCCCAATTTTCAAGGTTCAGTGCCAGTGGAGCTTCAGAACCGCCGGATGTAACGGAAGCCGCAATAATAAAGGCAAGAATCACCCCCATTAAACTTTCCCCCACAATTAATCCTGCAGAGAAAAGCGTACCAAAACGTTCCGCTTTAGCTGAGATTTGTTTATTGCCGGTACGTGCCGCATAATTTGTAATATGGCGGTTAATCAACCAAGCTAAGAAAGCGCCCACCACAACCGGTGTATTAATAGACGGCGGTAAATAAATACCAATCCCCACCGCTAATACCGGTAATGCAAAGGTTTTATTACTCACCTTTTTCAAGAAGGCATCAATAATAATTAATACCGCACCTAAACCTACGCCGGTTAAAATGTATGTCCATTCTAATTGGTTAGTAAAGATACCTTGCGAGATGGTCGTCATAATCGTGGCTTGCGGTGCGGAAAGTGCTTGAGTTGGATCCATATCCGGACGTGGCAACGCACCGCTGAAACCATAAGCGTGATATAAAATTTCCAATACCGGTGCAATCACCAGTGCGCCGACAAAACAACCGATAATCAAAGCCACTTGCTGACGCCACGGTGTGGCTTCAACCAATAGACCTGTTTTTAAATCTTGTAAGTTATCGTTAGAAATCGTTGCGGTGGTTAATACAATGGACGCAGTAAACAACGTAAGTGCGGTTAAAAATTTCTGACCATCTGTCGTTTCAAATAGCCCCGTAGCATTACCGATAGAAACCAATACGAGAGAAATCACAATCACCGAAATAATCCCGATGCCGGAAATCGGACTAGATGATGAACCCACTAATCCCGCCATATAACCGGAAGCCGCTGCCACAAAAAAGCCGATAAATACCGCTAAGAAGGTACAAACTACCACTAATAAAATAGAAAGTTCCGGTGAAATAGGCGCAGCTGCAATAAAGTGATGGAGTGAAATCACGATCAACGCAACGGTTGCAATAAGGATATAAATCATGGTTCTTGGTGAGAGATCAATATCAATGCGATGAGCCGATTCCGATTGACCATTTTTCAGCATACGGAATGAATGCGCCATGCCTTCTACCATAGGTTTCATTAAAACTAATAATGTCCAGATTGCGGCAATCCCGATCGTGCCCACACCAATAAAGCGAACTTTGGTTTTCCATGTACTCATGGCAAAATCGATTAAGCTCATATCTGTCGGCATATCACCGGACATGGTAAAGAATGGAACAGCAACGCCCCAAGTCAGCACCAACCCGACTAACATGGCAATCCCGCCGACGATACCAATTAAATAACCGGCACCTAACAACGCAAGAGAGAAGCCCATTGGTAATTGGAAAGCGGCTTTACCGGTTTGAATCCATGCACTCGCACCATCCGCCATCACACGTAAGCCATTTGTTAAAAATGCCACTACACCGGCTAATACACCGCCATACGCAATGTCTTTTACCCCTGTATCACCTTTATCATGATTTCCCGCCTTTAAAATCTCAGCGGCGGCAACCCCTTCCGGATAAGGTAAATCACTATTCACCACCATCGCACGGCGTAATGGAATAGTAAACAATACTCCTAATGTTCCGCCGGAAGCACAAATCAACATGGTTTGCCAAAATGGAAAATCGTTCCAGTATCCCATCATTAATAAACCCGGCAAAACGAAAATAACGGAAGATAAAGTACCGGCTGCGGAAGCCTGAGTTTGAACCATGTTATTTTCTAAAATACTGGAATCTTTAAAGAATTTTAACACCGCCATAGAAATAACTGCGGCAGGAATGGAAGAAGCAAAAGTCATCCCGACTTTTAATCCTAAATAGACGTTAGATGCAGTGAAAATCACCGTAATTAACGCCCCGAGAATCATCCCACGAAACGTGAGTTCTTTTAAATTTGAATGAGGCATAATGTTTCCTTGGGTTAAATAACAAGGCGTTCACTTTCCCAAGAAATGCTAAAAAACTCAAGAATTATTTTAATATTTCCTCAATTAAAGTAGAAAATATTTAATAAATTATATCTTTATCAGAAAAATTATTAATATTTATTCTCCTCGGCAGTTCAAATAATCTCTTAAAGTATAAAGTGCGGTCAAATTTCGGGCTTCATTAAAATTAGGATCGCGAATCAATTCATCTAAGTTAGAGAGCGGAAAACGAACCAATTCCAACGGTTCGGGCTCATCCCCTTCAAGTTTACAGGGGTAAAAATCCTGCGCGACAAAAATATGCATTGGATTACGCATATAACTCGGACTGGTTATGACTGTACGCAAAAAATGAAATTGTTTTGCACCCAAGCCAATTTCTTCTTTTAGCTCACGATTTGCCGCCTCTTGCGGGATTTCCCCCATATCTACGCCACCTTTGGGAAAACCAAGCTCGTAACGTTCCGTCCCTACGGCGTATTCTCTAATCAGTAAAAGATCATTTCCATCAATCGGCACAATCATCACAGCCTGATGTGACCCGGGTTTAAAACGTTCGTAGGTTCGCTTTTCACCGTTACTAAATTCTAAATCAACCGCCTGAATTTCAAATAAACGGGATTTCGCCACTGTATGCGCAGATAAAATTTTCGGCAACGATGTTTGATCATCCGACATCATAGGTTTTCCTTTATTTTGTGATACCATGGGCGCAAACTGTATCACAAATTAAGCAAAGAGAGATCGTAAATGGAAGAAAAAGACGTTCGCCTCGATAAATGGTTATGGGCAGCCCGTTTCTATAAAACCCGCAGTATTGCCAAAGCAATGATTGAGGGAGGCAAGGTACATTACAACGGACAACGCGCAAAAGTGAGCAAAATTGTGGAAATCGGGGCAATCTTAAAATTACGCCAAGGCAATGAAGAGAAAGAAGTAGAGATACTGGCATTAAGCGACCAACGCCGTGGCGCGCCCGAAGCACAGCGGCTTTATCGTGAAACGGATCAAAGTTTGAAAAAACGGGAAGAAATGACATGGGCAAGAAAAAATAACGCCCTTTCAATGCCCCACCCCGACCGCCGCCCGAATAAAAAAGAGCGTCGGGATTTGTTGAAGTTTAAGCATCAGGTATAAAAAAGTGCGGTTGAAAATCTAGTTATTTTTCAACCGTACTTTCTTTTTTAAGAGAATATTAAATGATGGATTCCAACGCCCAAAGTTCTTGCAAACTTTCACGGCGGCGGATTAAATGCGCTTTGTCTCCATCCACTAACACTTCGGCTGTACGTGGACGGGAATTGTAGTTGGAGGACATACTCGCCCCATAAGCGCCAGCAGAACATAGTGCGATATAATCCCCCTCGGCAATGGCAAGTTCACGCTGTTTGCCTAAAAAATCCGAGGTTTCGCACACCGGCCCGACCACATCGTAAACTGCTTTTTCACGTACTAAAGTGCGGTCAATTTCCACAATATCCATATAAGCCTCATACAATGCAGGGCGAATCATATCGTTCATACCGGTATCTGTGATGGCAAAATTTCGGCTTTCGTTACTTTTCAAATATTGGACTTTTGCCACCAAAATGCCTGCATTGGCGGTGATTGCCCGTCCCGGTTCAAGAATAATTTCAAGATCCGGATAATCTTTTAATTTTTCCAACAAGGCTTTGGCATACTCGCTGGGATGAGGTGGGGTTTCATTGGTATAAGTCACCCCTAAACCGCCGCCTAAGTCTAAATGTTTCAAGGCAATGCCATCTTGTTTGAGTTGTTCCATTAACACAATTAGACGATCTGTCGCATCTAAAAAGGGTTGTAATTCTGTGAGTTGCGATCCGATATGACAATCCATCCCCGTGATCTTCACATTCGGTAGGCTTGCTGCCAGCTTATAGACTTCACGGGCTTCGTCCACGCTGACACCAAATTTATTTTCTTTTAAACCTGTGGAAATATAGGGGTGCGTGTGCGCATCTACATCAGGGTTTACACGCAAAGAAATCGGTGCAATTTTTCCCATTTCGCCGGCAATGAGGTTGATGTGGTGAAGTTCAGACACTGATTCCACATTGAAACAACGAATCCCCACTTCTAAAGCACGCATAATCTCTTCTCGGGATTTTGCGACACCGGAAAAAACGACCTTCGAAGCATCCCCCCCAGCCACCAATACGCGTTCCAATTCACCTTGCGAAACAATATCAAAACCTGAACCTAATTTTGCCATAACACTTAATACCCCAATGTTAGAGCAAGATTTCACGGCAAAACAAATTAAATGGGGATGTGAGCCTAACGCCTCATTAAACGCATGCCAATGACGTTCCAGGGTCGCACGGGAATAGATATAAAGGGGCGTACCGAACTGTTCGGCAAGTTGTTGTACCGGCAGTTGCTCGGCATAGAGTTGATTATTTTGATATTGAAAAAAATTCATATTATGTCTCACCAATTATGGATTTTGTTGGGTTTGCTCTTTTTCCGGAAAATACAATGGGCCTTTTACACCACAACCTGTCGCTAAGGTACAAACTGCACTTAATACTAAAATTGACAATAATTGTTTCATTTTTTCTCTCCCACTCATCGTTAAATCCGCCTTTCACAAGGGGGCAAAAGGCTTTATAATCTGCCGCATTCTATCAGATTTGAAAGGAAAAACTTTATGAATGTTGCAGAATTTCATCAAAACATTGAACAAATTTGGCAAAAAATTGAAGAAGAATTAGAAGAGCAAGGTGCCGATGTGGATTGTGAAACTCAAGGTGCTGTGTTTACTATGACCTTTGGTAATCGCACACAAATTGTTATCAACAAACAAGAGCCTTTGTTTGAACTTTGGCTTGCCAGCAAACTAGGTGGTTTTCATTTTGCCTGCAAAAATGGTGAATGGATCTCCAATGACGGTAAAAATTTTTGGGTGAGTTTAACGGAAGCTTGTGCTGCACACGGTGAAGCTATCCAATTCTAATATGTCCCACGCGCGCCCTTCCCCAAAAACACAGGAAAAACCGACCGCACTTTCCGTGCTAAATTCGGTATTTGGTTATCAATCTTTCCGCAAAGGGCAGGAAGAAGTGATCAATGCTGCATTGAATGGACAAGATTCACTGGTAGTGATGGCAACGGGGAATGGTAAATCGCTCTGTTATCAAATTCCGGCACTCTGTTTTAATGGGATTACGCTGGTGATCTCCCCTCTCATATCCTTAATGAAAGATCAGGTAGATCAGTTACAGGCCAATGGTATTGAGGCCGATTTTCTCAATTCCAGCCAAACATTAGAACAGCAGCAACAAGTACAGAATAAGCTGATTTCTGGGACGCTTAAACTCCTTTATATCTCACCGGAAAAGGTGATGACGAACAGCTTTTTCCAGCTGATTTCCTATTGCCAAGTCAGTTTTATCGCCATTGATGAGGCACATTGCATTTCCCAATGGGGACATGATTTTCGCCCCGAATATACCCAACTCGGCGGGTTAAAATCCAGCTTTCCGAATGCTCCTATTATGGCGCTCACAGCAACGGCAGATTACACAACACAGCAAGATATTCTTACCCACCTTAAACTGCAAAATCCGTATAAATATGTGGGTAGCTTCGATCGCCCGAATATTCGCTATACACTGGAAGAAAAATTTAAACCCATGGAGCAACTTGCCCGTTTCGTGTTGGCTCAAAAAGGCAAAAGTGGCATTGTTTATTGTAACAGCCGTAATAAGGTCGAACGGATAGCGGAAAGTTTACGTAATAAAGGTATATCCGCTGCGGCTTACCATGCAGGCATGGAAGCGGCACAACGTGAACGTGTACAGCAGGATTTTCAACGCGATAATGTGCAAGTGGTAGTCGCAACCATTGCTTTTGGTATGGGAATCAATAAATCCAATGTCCGTTTCGTGGCACATTTTGATTTACCGCGCAGCATTGAATCTTACTATCAAGAAACCGGTCGTGCGGGACGGGATGACTTACCTGCCGAAGCTGTATTATTTTATGAACCGGCAGATTATGCTTGGTTACAAAAGATCTTACTGGAGAAACCGGAAACATCTCAACGGAAAATCGAACAGCACAAACTAGAAGCCATCGGCGAATTTGCCGAAAGCCAAACTTGCCGTCGTTTGGTGTTACTTAATTATTTCGGTGAACATCGCCAAACACCCTGCAATAACTGCGATATTTGTTTAGATCCACCGAAAAAATATGACGGTTTAGTGGATGCGCAAAAAGTGATGTCCACTATTTACCGAGTAGGGCAATGTTTCGGGGCACAATATGTGATTGGCGTATTACGAGGAATGCAAAATCAAAAACTCCTCGAACGTCAACACGATAAACTGAGCGTTTATGGTATTGGGAAAGATAAAAGTAAGGAACATTGGCAATCGGTGATTCGCCAATTGATTCACTTAGGCTTTATACAGCAGGTGATCGGAGAGTTTAATACCACCCTACAACTCACAGAAAATGCCAAACCTGTGCTAAAAGGAGAAGTACCTCTGGAGCTTGCCATGCCACGTATTTCCGCAATCAGTAAAATTGCTCACAGCCCACAACGAAGCACGATAGTTAATTACGACAAAGATCTCTTTTCCCGCCTGCGTTTTTTACGTAAACAAATTGCCGACAAGGAAAATATCCCCCCTTATATCGTGTTCAATGATGCAACACTACAAGAAATGGCACAATATATGCCGACCTCTAATATTGAAATGCTGCAAATTAACGGCGTGGGCACAATAAAATTAGAACGATTTGCCCAACCTTTTATAAATTTGATTAAAACACACCAGAAAGCCCTGACAAAGACTGAAATAGACTAAAAGTTCAATTTATTCTGCGAGCCTTTAGGATTTATTAAATTTATTCTAGTCTCACAAAGAAGAAATTTTTACACAGACAAGATGAGCTCATCTTGTAGAATATTTCCTATATTGTTAGAAGGATAAAAAAATCTGGTGTAGTAGAGATAGTTGATCAAAATAGGGTTAAAGCCTTATAGGGAAGAGAATTCGGTGTACTTGTTTTAATAGATCAAGTTTCTTTTATAATCGGATCACCAAAACTGAAAAAGATATTTACTAGTTATTGGCATTAATAAACTAATGCTAAAAAAGCTATAAAATTCAATCAATTACTTGTAATGGCAGGCAAGGTTTCTGGCTATTCCCATAAGTTTACCAATTTCCTCAGTTGCGTTGCTTGTCCATAAATAAACAAGAACACCTTATGGGGTAGTGACAATATTTGCATAGAGAAAAAGAAAAAATTTGGGTCGAAAAAATTGGCTTGAGGCTTGTGTGGTGGGGCTTGGGCGGTTTTGGTGGGGAATTTTATGCAAAAAATAAAAATGGTGGGAATTGGTTGAAAATGGGCGAAAATTGGGTTTTTATTTGCATAAAAATTGGCGGTGTTTAGGTGGTTTTTAAACAGTTTTTAAAATGCGTTTTAAGGGGCTTTAAATTATGAATGGCAGGCTGGGTTATCCAGCCTTTTTTATTGGTTTTAAATTGCTGTAATAGCTAAAAATTACGATATCCTCTCACAAGTTGTCCGATAACACGTAATCTGTCGGCTTCTTCATTGGTAATTTTTATGGGGCGGTATGCGGTGTTATCACTTAACAACTCAATCCCCTCATAGGTAAATTGCACTTTTTTCACTAACATTGCACCACCGTGATTTAGGACAAAAATTTTACCCTCTTGTAATTGGCGTTTTGAGCGGTCTACAATAATCTCTTCGCCATCCCTTAAAGTTGGTTCCATGCTTTCACCCTTGACTGTAAACATTGCACAGTCTTTAGATTTAATCCCAGTTCTTTGAAACCAAGAGCTTTCAACCATTATGTAAGCGGGTTCATATTGTTCTTCGTTTTCAGAACCCAACCCAGCAGAAACTCTAACGTCTCTAAAGTCATCAATAGGTTCATAATAATCGGGATTAACTTGATTGAAATCAGCAAAGCCATTTTCTTTTATTGCATGTTTTTCGGCTGAATCATGTAAATTACTTATTATCGCTTGTATTCCATCTCTAAATCCTAAAGACATTTGGGTCAGCTTTGGTAGACTTGATATATGATATTCAAACCCTCCCCCTTTTACACCTTTAGCCTCCCTAGTTATCCAATTTTCATTTTTAGCTTTCCTTGTAATGTTTGTCGCATGAGAAGGAAGACCATTTAGCCCCTCTAATTCTTTGGCAGTAAACCAGACTTTATCAGATGATTTCATAAAGCACCTTTCTTAATCAAAATGGGATTAAAATATTCAAATGATTAAGTTAAGCAAAATCAATGATTTAAATAATCACTAAAAAGATTTTGAAAAAATTTATTAAATCACCTATTGATTAAGAAAATGATTTGATATATATTTCAAATCGTAGGTGATTAAGTACTTAATCAAGTAGTTAAACGACTAGTTTTTAAGGATCGCACAAAATGAAAGAAAAAGGAAGATCTAATGATATGCATAGAGCAGACATTAGAGCTGAATTGATTAAAAAAGGGATTTCATTAGCTCAATTAGGGATTAAGCATGGATTAGCAAAAACAACATTGAGAAATGCTTTTGATAAACGTTATCCAAAAGGCGAGAAAATTATTGCTGATGCACTAGGAAAAGAACCAAAAGATATATGGCCTAGCAGATATCTAGATTAAATAAGGATGAGCTGTTATGAAATTATGGTTTAGTGCAAAAGAATTAGTTGGCATTGGAGGATTATCTAAACATCCAAGCAATGTAAATAGACAAGCTAGAAAAGAAAAATGGCAATCTCAACCATTAAAGGGGGTTAAAGGCGGTGGTGTTGAATATGCTCTATCGTCCCTGCCACAGGCGGTACAAGATGAAATTTACCGCAAATTTGCAGTGACAGTTGTGAAATCCAAACCCAAAGCCCCACTCGCTCTCCGCCAAGTTGATCTAAAAACCTTGACGGCAAAACAGCGTGATGCCGCAGACGCAAGGATGGCGTTGGTGGTGAAAGTGTTAGAACTTGAACAAGCACAGCCCCGTTACAAAGCCGTTAAGTTTTTATGTGAACAAATTAAGCATGGTGAGGTTTCCGCAGAATTGATGAGGTTGGTGGAGCTTGCCAATAACAAGAAAGGGAAAAACAGAACGCTTTCCGACCGCACTTTAAATCAGTGGGTGTTGGATTATGAGAAAGCGGATACGCCGGAAGCACGTTTGAAAGCCCTTGCCCCGATGAAAAGGATGGCGAAAAAGGCAGAAGATGTGTGGTATCTGTCTTGGTTCTTGGGGATTTTTAGGCAGAAAAATGCCTTAAGTGTGGCTGAAAGCTACCGTTATTTTTGTGCAGAGTGGCAGGAACGCTATCACGAGCAGCCCGATATGTTGGATGCCTTACCCAGTTTAGACCAAGTGCGGCATGCATTGAATAAATTGCCTAAGCATATTTTACAAAAAGGACGTTTGAGCGGCTCAAAATATAAGCAGTTATTGCCTTATGTTGAGCGTGATTGGTCACCTTTTGCTGCCAATGATATTTGGATTGGTGACGGGCATAGTCTGAAAATGAAAGTGGCACATCCGATACATGGGAGACCGTTTACACCGGAGCTTACCATGATTGTGGATGGGGCGAGTCGTAAGATAGTCGGTTGGTCGCTTGCCTTAGCGGAAAATGGTTTTGCTGTCCTTGATGCCTTACGACACAGCATTCAGACACACGGCGTACCCGCCATTTATTACTCTGATAACGGTGGTGGGGAAAAGAACAAGCTATTAGATGCTGAAATCACGGGTATTTTGCCCCGCTTTTCGATTCATCACGCCACGGGGATTGCCGGAAATCCACAAGGACGAGGCATTATTGAAAGACTTAATAAAACCGTGGGATTACGCATTGCGGAACAATTTGAAACCTATTATGGCAAAAATGCCGATCCTGAAGCAACCCGTAAAATGCTTGCCCGCCAATTGGCATACAGCAACGGGAAAGGTACACAGCTTACCGCGAAACAGCAAAAAGCCCGACGGGAATTACCCACTTGGGAGGAGCTAAAAGCGGTGATTGCAGAAGTGATCCATTGGTATAACCACGAACATATTCACCGCAAAATCGGCTGTACGCCGGCAGAAAAATATCAACGGGTGTGCAATCCTGATTTGATGATTTATTTAAGTGAAAACGAACTTCGGGACATTCAACGCCCAGCCTTTATTCGTACCACACAACGAGGCTTAATTGAATGGAATAAGCACAAATATTTCCATCTTGATTTGTTGAATTACCAAGGACAAGAAGTGATGGTTTGTGTCGATATTCATAACCCTAATTGGGTACAGGTGCGCACGAAAGAAGGCAGTTTTATCTGTAATGCCGAATTTGAAGCCCATAAACGCAATGCGTTCCCGATTCCGTTTGTTGAACAAAAACAACAGCAACGTGCCGAGGGAATGAAAAAACGGGCGGCAAACAAAATCGCTCTGGCAGAGGCAGAATTGAACCCTGTTATCACCATTGAACATCAACCTAGCTTTGAGTTGCTACGCACCAAAGCCAAACCGAAAGAAGAGCCTACGCCGATTTTCTTAACCCGAGTACAAAAAGAGGCGTGGGAAGCAAGAAAAAAGTTAGTGAATGAGTAAGGGGGAGACAATGAAAAACCAAGAATTACACGCCTTTATGAAGGCAAACAAAATGACCCAAAAACAGGTGGCAACCTTGTTTGATACATCAGGTACCACGATAAGCCAATACCTGAACGACAAATATCCAACTGATACAAAGTGGCTGGATGAAAAAGTTGATGAGCTTTTAGCCCGCCAAAAAGCAAAAGTGGTAGAAGCGAAATACAACAACGCTTTTGTCCCAACGATGACGGCAAAACAAGGAATGGAAATCATGCAGTTTGCTCAAGCAGAAGGTGAAATTAACGTGATTTATGGTGCGGCAGGCTTAGGCAAAACGCAGATGTTGAAACAATATGCCAAAGAACACAGCTCTGCAGTATTGATTGAAACCGATCCAAGTTGCAATCCGAAAGTATTGCTCCGCAAGATTGCCGAAGCAGTGGGGGCAAACAGTCGGGGAATTAATAATGATGTACTCTCCAGCATTGTGGAAAAACTGAAAGGCTCAGAGCGTTTGCTAATGATTGATGAAGCAGAATTGCTTTCTACCCGAGCTTTGGAGTTTATCCGTCGCATTCACGACTTGACCCAATGTGGCGTGATTTTAGCCGGAATGCCACGCCTCTTAGTGAATTTAAAAGGGAAAAACAACGAACTGGCACAACTTTATAGCCGAGTGGGATTTGCCTGTGATTTAGGTAACGCCCTACCCGATGAAGATTTAGCGATGTTAGCGGAAAGTGCATTAAACACCAGTGAGTTTAATGAACCTCTGATTAAAGCCTGTAAGGGCAATGCACGCCGATTAAGCAAATTAATGCGCGGAGTGGTGCGGTCGGCAGAAATAAACGACACCCAAATCAGCGCAGCAATGATTGAACAATACAGCAAAATGTTGATTAGTTAGGGAGGTAACAATGACACAAACAAACCAAGCCAAACCGCTTAACAAAAATAACTATTTGATGTTGCGTTATCTTGAACAAGTAGAAAAAGCGGTGAAACGCTTAAACGAAATGGGGTTGACGGTGATTAATGTGCATTTTGAAAAGATTAAGCCCACCGTGCGTGTGATGACGAATTCGATTACCGACCGTCTTGAACGCGAACAAAAAGCCTATGTTTACCACGTTGGACGGGATAACGGGCGATACCAAGAAGCGCAATTTAGCGTGGAAGGTATCCGTGTTATTTGGCGTAAGTATCTGCAATAAGGAGGGGAACAATGGCACGTCGTCAAATCTATGCCGTCTATCGAGGGGAAGAGAACTTGGGCGACGGCACGGCAGATGAATTAGCAAAAAAACTGGGCAAATGCCCAAAAACGATACAAAGCATGAGCGCACAAAAAGGTGCGTGGCGAGAGAAATCAAATAAACGATTAATTGTAATCAAATTAGGTAAAGAAGAGGTGTAAAAATGGCAAAAGTCGTGATTGAGGGCAAAACCTATTGGCGTGATGCCAAGGGCAATTTAACCCCGGATGAATTAGTAAAAGAGATTGATAAAGAGCGTGATGCCTTGGTACAGGAATGGATTGAAAAAGGCAAAAAAGTCAGTCAAGCCATTGGCGAGTTTAAAGGCGGGGTTTTTGATGATATTCAGGCGTTTATTGAACTCTCTGCGGAAAAATATCAAGCCAAAGTGGGCGGCAAAAAAGGCAATATCACGTTATTTAGTTATGACGGCAAATACAAAATTCAACGTGCCATTAACGACCATCTGCAATTTGATGAGCGTATTCAAGCGGCAAAAGTGCTGATTGATGAATGTTTGAGTGAATGGTCGGAAGGCTCTCGCCCTGAATTAAAAGCCTTAATTGAACGGGCGTTTAATGTGGATAAAGAAGGCAATTTGAATACCTCCCGCATTTTAGGCTTACGACGGGTGGATATTCAAGACGAACGCTGGCAAAACGCTATGCAGGCGATTAGCGAGAGTGTGCAAGTGGTAAGTTCCAAAGCCTATGTGCGACTTTATGAACGCGTGGGTGAAAGCGAACAGTATGTGCCGATTGCGTTAGATGTGGCGGGGGTATAGGGATGGATTGGGCAATAATTCCGCTTTGCGTATTTTATGTGTGTTTAGCGTGGGTCATCGTGACCTTAATTAAACATTAAAACCCTTTTCAACGCTCTTTAAACCCGTTTTAAGGGGCGTTTATAAAGTGTTTTAACCCATAGGAGAAAATGATGATCTACAACGTGAATATTAATGCCATTTGTGACTTTGATACAGAGGCAGAAAGTGAAGAAGACGCCAAAGCCTACGCCATCGAAATATTAAACGAAATGGCAGAACAATACGGCGTTGATTTTAAATTTAGAATTAATTACGTAATAGAAAATGAAGATGATTTCGGGAGTGAAGAATGAAAAAAGCACTCTTTATTTTAACCGCACTTTGTGCATTAACTGCCTGTGATAGACCAACACAACAACAAATCACACAAGCTTCGATTGAAGCAAGCATACACGAAACTTGTATTAGTGGCGTTGTATATTTGGTTTACAAAGATTATAGCAAAGGGGGAATTACGCCAAAAGTGAATGCGGATTTTTATCCCTACACCTGTAATAACAATGATGTGCCGAATTAGGAGGAAATAATGGCGAAATATATAGCCCGTTTTTATTGCTTAGTTGAGGCTGTGGTCGAGGCTGAAAGCAATGAACAAGTGTTAGAAAAATGTGATTTGAACACTTTTGATATAAACAATTTACCACACAAGATTGTTGAAATTGATGATGTGGTTGAGGTGGAGGAAGTATGACAAAAACAGATGTCGCCCAGCAAATTGTCGATATTCAGACTTTATTGGAAATCGCCAAAGATAATGTGTTGGAAGAGAAAAATGATGATGCGTTGAAATTATTGCATCAGGCAAGTCGGGAGATGAAAACAGTGGCGTGGCGAATAGTGCCGGTGTTGGGGGAATGAATATGAAAACAGAACTTACCATTGATGATTTAGAAGTCGGACGGGTTTATTCGGCAAAACGACCTAAAGAATATGGTTTTCCACCATTATTAGGCGATAGACAAATTAAATGGATTGGCACAGGTTATGATGAAAAGGGAGAATTAACCATCTTTGTGCGGTATGACAGCCCATCAGTAAGAAACGGAAGGAATTATCCCAAAATCACTGCACAAAAATTTTTGAAATGGGCGAAAGAAGATGTCACGGAATTAATGCCGAAAAGTAGATGGAGATGGGCTAGACAAGAAGGGCGAGAAAATGGCTGACCAAGTTTATGAATTTAAGCAAGTAACGGATATTTTAGTTCTTAATGATGAACAATTTGACCGATTTTTAGAAGATTTTAAAGAATGGTTTAAATTCCAAAAACAAGCCAGAGCAGAGGTAGAGGAGCTGAAAAAGAGCGGGATTCATATAACGCTTGCAGATTTCATTCGTTGGAAAGACGACAATGCGGTTGGGGTGGGAATTATCACAATCGATCTGCAAAAATCAAAGAAAGATTAAAACCTATTTACAGCTCATTTTGTCACGTAAAGTGGGCTGAATAATGAGTTTTACGACAGGAGAAAAAATGAAAATTACCGATCAACAACTACTGGATTATATTTGGGATGAAACACTCTCTGCCATAGTAAGAAACACGTTCGTCCGTTATATTGGGAACGAATTAGGCACTTACTCTTTGGACGTTGCGACGAGTGAACCTAGCGGATTTGCAGTTTTACACCGAATTAATCTTTATGCAGGGGCACCCTTAAGCCAAAGTCGATTTAGAACCCGCATAAAAAAACTGATTTCTCAAGGTGATTTATTACCAAGGTTGGGTTATGACGGGCGTAGTTTTGTTATTAACTCTATTCACTTAGCACCAGCTGTGTTGAAGGCTGTTAAATTATGGCAAGAAGCAGGCTTACCTTTTGGATATGAAGGTGAAGGTTATATTAAGAGTTGTAAAACAATACCGGCGGAGGGATTGGATTTATTTGCTCTTTCGCAGGGTTTTTATCAAATTTTGAGAAAAGAGTACCCGAGTTATATGTAAAACCCATTTACAGCCCATTTTCCACGTAAAGTGGGCTGGATAATGTGTTTTAAATACGATTTAAACGAGGTTTAAAAATGAAGTGTAAATGCCCTGCTTGTGGTGCGGTGCTATCGCTTGATGTGTTGCTACAGCATGAACAAGCAACACAGGCAGTGATGACGGCAATGCAATTTAATGGGGAGTTTGGGCGGTTAGCTGTGCAGTATTTGGCACTATTTCGTCCGGGAACGTCAGCCCTTGCGATGAATCGTGTCGCAAAGTTATTGGGGGAATTAATGACTTTAGTCCAACAGGGCGAATTTTCCCGTAATGGACAGATTTATGCTGCACCTCTAGAGGCGTGGATTTATGGGTTTAACACAGTGCTCAATGGTCGCCATAATATTAAACGCCCATTAGTCGGGCATGGTTATTTGTTGGAAGTGATGAGTAAATGGCAAGGGCAATCCCTTGAGCCGGCAACAAACATGACGGTAAAAACTCATCAGTACCCGCCATTAAACAGTAAAACCGGTCAAGCATTGGCAAATTTAGCGGAGTTTGCAAATGGAAAAAGATGATTGGTTGAATGCCGTCATTGCAAAAGGGTTAATGGGGCTTGTGACATTAAGATTACCCAATACGCCACCGGAAGAAATCATTGTAAAAACGGCTCAAGTGTGGGTATTGGCTCTCACCAAGGGACTAGGCACTAAATGGGAAAAAGAGCGGGATAAACCTCGCATTGAGAAAGCCTTTATGCGACTTTATGCGGAGTGTGACAGATTCCCCAACCCGAAAATGTTGATTGACCGCTTACCGAGAGATTACCCTGAAACATTAATGATTGAGCGAAAAATTACTGAAGAAGAGCGCAAACGTACCGGTGAAATGTGTCAAAAATTACGAGAAATCTTAACGGGGGTCAAAATCAATGGATAATCGGAAAAGATTAATCACTAAAATCCATATCGGTAAAAAACAGTTGGGGCTGGATGAGGAAACCTATCGTCAATTCCTTGCCAATCTCACCGGCAAAACCAGTTGTGCGGCAATGACGGAAGAGGAATTGCACAAGGTATTGGGTGAGATGGTGAAAAAAGGCTTTAACGTGCGGTCGGCATTTTGGGGCAACCGTGCCGCCCCGAGAGATGATAAGAAAATTTATCTGGCAAAAATTACCGCACTTTTAGCCAAACACAACCTCCCGAAGGAATATGCAGACGGTATCGCGAAACGCTCTTTTAAAGTGGATGTTGTGCATTGGCTTACACCGTGGCAGTTGAAAAAAGTGGTACAGATGTTGGCGGTGTATGATCGGAATAAAAAGGCGTTGTAAGAAATGGTTAGTCGGTGTAAATTAAAGGCTCTTTGGAGCCTTTTTTATTGGAGCATATATGAAAAAACTTGCCATTCTAGTAGTTGCGTTGTTATCCGCCTCTGTGTTTGCTGAAGAAAAGCCAACTCCCTCTCAAGCCTTAGCTATTTTAAGTTTTCCTAATACTGATTTTTATAAAATAGGATCTGTTGAAGAAAAAAGAGCAGCAAGAGCGTTAGATAATGTAAATGGATTATGCTCGGACAATTTGAACAAGGTTGTAGATAAATCTGTTGCAATACACGAAGCTCTTGTTAAAAACGGTTATTATGTTACGCCGGTTGAAATTGTTGAAGCTTTGGGAACATTAAAGAGACAAGCACCAGACGGTGTAGATTGTGACTATATTTTAACCCATTATGCAAGCACAATGAACCAAACGCCAACACCAGCGGAAGCATTGGCATCCATAAATTCTCTTTATAAGATTTTAAAAAGCGCAGTAGATAAAGAATAGAAAGTCACTAAGTCCCGCCTCGTGCGGGATTTTTTTTCATTTTTTCTTCCCAAAATTCCTAATTTTTAAAAATCCCGTGTGAAAATATATAAAAATAATGCGGAGGTCGTGATGGTAATGAAATTAGAAGATGTGGCGGAATTGTTACCTGAATCAGTACAGCAAATGGTTGATTTGGTGGGATTTCCTACGGTTGAAAAAATTATTACGCATTTTGGTGGCGCAACGTTTCGGTTTACTGATGGCGTACACTATTTTCCAAAACTGAAAGAGCTGATTGGACTAGAAAATGCAATGAAATTACGTGAAGTATTTCGTGGGGAATGGCTTTATATTCCCCGTTGTCAGACGGCTCTTCGGGTGTTGCGTAATTATCATTTTAAAGCAGACTATGACCATCTTACACAAACGAAAAAAACATCGGGGCGTATGGCAATGTTGGAACTCTGCCCGAAATATCAGATTTCTGATCGCAAAGGTTGGGAGATTTTAGCAAAAGTGCGTCATCCCGAGGCAATAAGCAATCTGGCTTTGTTTTAGTGCTGAAGTCGGTTGACTCTTCCCTTTGCTCTCTTTTTTACACAATACCCTCAATCTATCAATGAATGAGGGTATTTTTTATGTCTTTAACTTTTCAGCAAATTTTTGACCGCCTTATCGGACACGAGGGCGGTTATGTCAATGATCCACGCGACCCCGGTGGTGAAACGAACTGGGGGATCACAAAACACACAGCACGGGAAAATGGCTATGTAGGTGCTATGCGTGCAATGACCCGTGAACAAGCCTTTAAAATTTATCATTCTGCATTTTGGGTGCGCTATCAGTGCGAAAAAATGCCGTCTGCGGTGGCGTATCAATTTTTCGATGCGGCCGTCAATCACGGTTTAGGCAATGCAAGCCGGATGTTGCAACGGGCGGTCAATGTGGCGGATGACGGTGTGATTGGCGCTTTCACCCTTGCAGCCATTAAGAAAATGGCAGTCTCTGATGTGATTATGCGTTTGAATGCGGAGCGTTTGGAGTTTTATTGCAAATTATCTACTTTTGCAACCTTTGGAAAAGGTTGGGTACGTCGTGTAGCAGGCAATTTGAAATATGGAGCAATGGACAATGAAGTTTAGATTTCTGGGTATATTTAAACGGGTTTTTAACCGATTTTTTCAACGTCGTCATCAAAAAACTTTGGCTTATCGACCGCACTTTTTCAGCAAAAATGCGTGGAGCTATGTCCGCCGAGGTAAACCTACGCCGGCGGAAGTGATTATGTGGAGATTGAGCCAATGACCAACAAGTTTGTTGAGCTATTCACCAATAACGACGGGCGAGCCAGTACCACGGGTTTTATCCAGTTCTTTGGTTTTTTAGTGATGGCGGGCGTGTTGGTTTATTCGGTGTATTTAGATCGAGCCATCACCACGGATTTGTATTTTTATTTTGCCTGTTTTTGTGGCGGTTCTGCCGCAACGAAAGGCGCAGTGACGGCTTATCAGGCACGTGAACGGGCAAAGGCAGACACGACACCTCAAGCCGAATTTGAAGAGAAGCCAAGGGGGATTTGATGAATTTACAGATGATGTTATTAGCCATTATCGGGGGACTGATGGTAGTTGGCTATATTTGGCATAAATTTCACCGGGCAAGCCGTGAAATTGACCGCTTATTAAAAACCAATGCAACACTTGAACAAGAAAAAGCCGTCTCCGAGACGAAAGTCAAACATTATGAAACAAGGAAAAATCATGAAGAAAACAGTCGCCATGCTGACCGCACTTCTCTTATTGACAGCTTGCACAAGTCCGGTGACCTCCGTGATTAATCCAAGTTGTGCCGGCTTTTCAACCATTTCGGCAAGCCGGCAAGATACCACCGAAACTCTACGCCAGATTAAAGTGCATAACGACACCTATCGGGCAATTTGTACTGATAACAAGGGGGCAGAATGATTGACGATAAAGTGTTTATTGGGATTGGCACGACCCTAATTATCAGCCTTGTGGGTTGGGTGTGGAAATCGGTCAATGACAAGGTCGCAAATAATGAAAAAGCAATTCGTGAGTTGGAAAAATCCGTTGAACGTGATTATCAGCGCAAAGAGATGGCGGAAGTAAAAGATAAACACATGGAAAGCATTTTGAAGGAAGTCCGTGACCAGTTAAAAGAAATTAATCACAAGCTAGATAGAAAGGCGGATAAATGATGTTGGCAAGAGAACGAAAACGCTTGGAACAATTAGCAGAAAAAGAACAAACCAATGCCAAGCTAGATGAAATCTTGAGTCTTACACGGCAAGTCAACCATAAAATCGACCGTTTAGACGGGCGTGTCGATGATATTGATGTCCGTTTGGCAAAAGTCGAACAAAACCTTGCGAAACTTGGCGTGCGTGCTGCCATTATGGGCGGTTTAGGCGGGTTGGTGGTATCGGTGGGGTTTGAATTAATTAAAGCCAAGTTTGGGGGCTAAGATGGCACACGATGAGAAAACGAAAGCGGATGTACGCCGTTATTACGTGTTTGATTGCTTAACCCTAGAAACCGCCGCAGAGAAAGCCAAAGTCTCTTATAACACGGCTCGCCGTTGGAAGCGTGAAGCGGAAGGACGTGGCGATAACTGGGATAAAGTGCGCGATGCAAACACCATGGCAAGCGGTAAAGTGGAAGATGTGGCACGCGGTATGCTTACCTCGTTTGTGCTTTATTTTGAAAATACGCTAGACGAGCTACGCAAGACGGAAGATTTACCCGTGAGCGAAAAAGCCAAATTAATGCAGGGACTTGGTGATTCGTATTCAAAAATGATTGCAAGCAGTAAGCGGTTATTGCCGGAAGTATCAGAACTTGCTACGGCAATTAAGACAATAAAATTATTTGGTGATTATCTAGAAGCACATACTCAAGATAAACAGGTGCGAGCCACGTTTGCGGATTTGTTAAAGGGGTTTGCCTCTGTCCTTGATAAGGCGTTTAAAGTATGAATTTAGTGTCCTTTATTTTTATCATCGCTGCCTGTCTTTCTGCCCGTGATGGTGGGGATTGGGGCTGGTGGGTATTTTTTGCAATGTTAGCGAGTGACTAAAATGAAAAGCAAAGATTTTTTAAAAGAATTGGCAGCCTATGCGGACAGCCTGCGTCAAAAAGTCGAAGCGCAATTTGACGGTTGGAATGATACACCGGAAGCGGTGGTTGAGCGGCGCAAAAAAGTCTTTGATCCGGTTTCGGGCTATGACTTTTTTGTGTCGAATTATTTTCCGCATTATGTGCGCTCAAGTAGTCGTTCGCAGTTGCACAATTATCTTTTTGAGCAATTACCCCTTACTCTTCAGCAACCCACATCAGTGCATTTAGCGATAGCTGCGCCCCGTGGTGAGGCTAAATCCACTTTAGTATCGCAGTTATTTACCCTTTATTGCCTCGTCACCCAACAAAAACGCTATGCCTTAATTGTGATGGACAGTATCGACCAAGCCTACCCAATGCTTGAAGCAATCAAAGTAGAGTTGGAATTTAATCAACGGCTCAAAATTGACTTTCCGGAAATTGCCGGGCAAGGACGGGTGTGGCAAGCGGCAACCATTGTCACCAAAGCCAATCAGAAAGTGCAAGTGGCAGGTTCCGGTAAAAAATTACGGGGATTACGCCATGGCGCATATCGTCCTGATCTTGTGGTGTTGGACGATATTGAAAATGACGAACAAGTTAGAAGTCCGGAACAGCGGGATAAATTGCATAACTGGTTAAAGAAAACCGTGCTCCCACTTGGGGCAGCAGGTGATAAGTTAGATGTCGTGTATATCGGCACAATCTTGCATTACGACAGCGTATTAAACCGCACTTTAGCAAGTAAGGCGTGGAAAACTGCGAAATTTAAAGCCTTAATTAAACAGCCGGATGATATGAGCCTTTGGGATAAGTGGGAAGATTTTTACTTAAACGAAGGTGAAGCGGTTGCCGATGCCTTTTATCAGCAACATCAAGCAGAGATGGATAAAGGCGCGGTAGTCAGTTGGGCAGCTCGTCCAATTTTAACCTTGATGAAAATTCGGGCGCGTGACGGACACGCCACTTTTGACTCCGAATATCAAAACGACCCGTTAAGCAGTGATGATGCAATGTTTGCCAATAGTCTTGTTTACTGGACGGACTTGCCGAAAGACTTGATTTATTTTGGCGCACTTGATCCATCACTTGGAAAAGCCGGGGCAAGTCGTGACCCTTCAGCGATTTTAGTGGGTGGGTATCAACGCTCCACGGGCAAATTATATGTGGTCGAAGCGCAGGTGAAAAAGCGTTTGCCGGATTTAATTATTGAAGATGTGATCCGTTTGCAACGGCAATATCGCTGTCAGCGTTGGTTTGTGGAAACTGTACAGTTTCAGGAATTTTTAAAAGACGAATTAGTTAAGCGTTCTGCGCAACGGGGTTGTCCTGTGCCAGCTACGGCAACAAAACCCAACACGGACAAAATGTTACGCATTGAAAGCCTACAACCACATATGGCAAACGGGTTGATTTTGTTGCACGCCTCGCAAGCCACGCTCATTGCCCAGTTACGGCATTTTCCCAAAGCCGACCATGATGATGGCCCGGATGCCTTGGAGATGTTATGGCGTAATGCGGTGACTAACTCTGCACCGATTGAATGGATGAGTTTGAGTGAGTTAGATCAGTATGATGAAGCGTTGGATGGGGAAGACGAGGATTTATATAACATTTGGCGCAGTTAAGGTGGGATAAATGGGATTTTTAGATAAAGTGAAAGGGTTGTTTAAAATAGACAATACCGAGGATACGCAAACCGATGAAGCGAATGTGACGGCAACAGGACGGGTACTTGATGATCATCCTTCCGCCAAGATTACACCGGGTAAACTGAAAAGTATTTTAGAAGAGGCGGAAAACGGGGATATTCAGGCGCAACATCAACTCTTTATGGATATTGAGGAGCAAGATTCAAGTATTGCCGCCAATATGATGACCCGTAAGCGGTCTGTTCTTACGCTTGATTGGCGTATTGTTGAACCGCGTAATGCGACACCGGCAGAAGAAAAACTGCAGGCGGAAATTGATGAGTTATTTTATCAATATCCAAACCTTGAAGATTTGTTTGTGGATTTAATGGATGCCGTAGGACATGGCTTTGCTGCCCTTGAAATTCAATGGGCGCAAGTGGACGGCAAGTGGGTGCCGAAAGGGTTTAAACCTTGCCCGCAATCTTGGTTTAACCTTGATAAGCACGATAATCTTTTACTCCGCACACCGGATAATCCGATGGGTGAACCCTTGCGCCCATTCGGTTGGGTGGTACATCGTCATAAATCCCGCTCGACCCAATTAGCACGTGATGGTTTATACCGCACGTTGGCGTGGCTTTATATGTATAAGCACTACTCCGTGCGGGATTTTGCGGAGTTTTTAGAGCTTTACGGGATGCCGATTCGCATCGGGAAATATGGTGCGGGGGCAACACCTATGGAAAAACGCACCTTACTTCGTGCCCTTGCCGAAATCGGTCATAATGCGGCAGGGATTATGCCGGAATCGATGCAAATTGAACTGCATAATGTCGCCAATGCCGGTGCTGCATCGGGCAGCAACCCTTTTCTTAAGATGGTCGATTGGTGTGAGAAATCTATCGCCCGTTTGATTTTAGGGCAAACTTTAACCAGTGGTGCAGATGGGAAAAGTTCCACCAATGCACTCGGTAATGTGCATAATGAAGTGCGTCGTGATTTGATGATAAGTGATGCCAAGCAGATTGCACAAACTATCACCAAGCAAATTATTTTGCCGTATTTACAAATTAATGTTGATCCGAATATTGCGCCCCATCGTGTGCCGTATTTTGAATTTGACACCAAGGAATACGAAGATTTATCCATTTTTGCCGAGGCACTGCCGAAACTGGTCGAAATTGGGGTGAAAGTGCCGGAATCATGGGCAAGAGATAAGTTAGGGATTCCGGAAGCCCAAGAAGATGACGAGTTGTTAAAACCCCTTCAAAGCGAATTTAAAACGGATTTAAACGAGGATAAAACCGCGAAAAAAACAACCGCACTTTCTGCCCATGTCATAGGGTGTCAGTGTGATGGGTGCTTGGGAAAGGTTGTGGCATTGTCAAAAACATCAGAGAAAAAAGATGAGCAGGCGTTGTTAGATGAAACCTTAGATGAGGCATTAGAACAGGTGGATTTTAATCAACAACTTGGTCCCATGGTGCAGAAAGCGGTGCAGGTGATGTTATCTTGCCATTCTTATGAAGAGGCGCAAGAAAAACTCGCCACGCTTTATCCGGAACTGACGACAAAAGCCCACCATGAGTATTTAACCCGTGCGATGTTTTTGTCAGAACTTCTAGGAGCAAGCCATGCCAAACCTTAGTTTTGCGTTAGGCTTGCCACCGAAAAAAGCCATTGAATTTTTAAAAAGTAAAAAAGCCTTTTTAGATCATATTGACGAAAAAGGGTTGATGGACAGCGCAAGGGCGAAAGCGGCACGTATTGCTAACCTTTCCAGCCTTGAGATGACAAAAGATATTTATCAGTCGCTCATTGAGGCACAGCAACAGGGACAATCTTTCGGCGAGTGGAAAAAAGGGATTTTTGAGCATTTTAAAAAGAAAGGCTGGATTGCCGGTTACGATAAAGGCTATTTATTGGCTGATCCAAAAACCGGTGAATATTTTGGTACGCCACGACGGTTAAAGACCATTTATCGCACCAATATGCAGGCGGCTTATTCAAGCGAGCGTTATCAACAAATGCGGGATAATGCGGACAGTCGTCCTTATTGGCAATATTCGGCAGTCAATGATGATCGGACACGCCCAAGTCATTCCGCCATGAATGGGTTGGTTTATCGCTATGATGATCCTTTTTGGAACGTGTTTTATCCGCCCAATGGCTTTAATTGTCGTTGCTCGGTGATTGCTTTGGCTGAACGGGATATTGAACGACGGAACTTGGTTGTGGGGGAAAGTCAAGAACGCTTGATTGAATACAACCGTAAAATCAATGCGACCCAAACAGAAAAAACCACCGCATTTAAGGTTTCTGATGACAAATGGGTGGTGACCGACCGAGGGTTTGATTATAACGTGGGGCGCACCACGTATAAGCCGAATTTGGATCATTATCCGGAAAGCTTGGCACATCAATTTGCCAAACGTGAAATGGGGGGCGAGGGGTTTAAATTTGATTTTAAACAGCTTGAAGATGAATTTAAACAAGCTAAACAGCGGCTCAATTTAAATGCAAAACTCACTTCTGATGATTTAACGACGGTGCGCAATCAACTACGTCGTGAATATAAGTTTACAGCTGGTGTGTTAAATGCGGCGGATAAAACGACATTAATGAGTGAAACGGCAACGGTGTGGCTGTCGGATGATACGCTTATTAAACAATTTAATAGCCGTGATGGACAGGGATTTGGTTTTGAAGAATATGCGCTATTGCCTGATGTTATTAATAAACCTGACAAAGTCATACCGGATGAATTTGGGTATCAGTTTTATAAACAAATTGAGGGTAAAAAAATAGTTGCGGTATTGAAAGTGCTTAGAAAAGAAAACGAAATATTTATGCAATCAGTTCGTTTTGTAAGTGAAAAACAATGGAAAAAAGCATTTAAATAATGCCACTAGGTAGGGCTCGAAACACCTACACACAATCCAAGGTACTCTTTCAACCTATCGTCCGCGATCCTCGAGATTCATCGCTTTTCTAGTGGCAAGGGACAATATAACGATGATTGAAATAAAAATCAACAATGAAAAAGAAGTGGTAGAACTGTTAGAACGGGTGGCAGAAGGCATTCGTTATAATGTGCCGCTAATGCGCACGATTGCCGGTACCATGCAAAGTGCGGTCGAGCAGAATTTTGAGGCAGGCGGTCGCCCGAAATGGTTGGGGGTGAAAAGCCGTCCCGGTGGTTCGCCGTTGATTGATAGCGGTGCATTGCGTAATAGTATTCATGCGAGTTGGGATAATGATGAAGCACAAGTTGGCACAAATTTAGTCTATGCCACTATTCATCATTTTGGCGGTAAAACCAAACCACACAAAATCAAACCGGTCACCAAAAAAGCCTTGGCATTTGGCGGTATTGTGCGTAAGTCGGTGAATCACCCCGGAAGTCAAATTCAGGCTCGTCCGTTCCTTGTTTTAACCCCACAAGATGAGGAAGATATTTTAGATGATGTACAACGCTATTTTCAAAGCCTGATGAAATAAATTGAAAAATCGCCCTCAATCGCACACAGGGCGATTTTCTTTTTTATGGGTATCATTTTTCGGGTTTAAATTTTTAAAACAATTTAAAGCGGTTTTAAAACGTTTTAAAATGGGTTTAAGTTATTTTTTATAATAGCTTGTTTAAAATCTCAATGGGGCTTAAACCTACCTCTCAAACATTTTGAAATTGTGAGGGTGTGCTGAAGTCCCTCCTCTCTTTTCATTTTATCCTTTCCGTTATTCTGTTATCCGCTATCAAAGAACGAGGATAACAAACGATGAATATTAAGCCGATTGCATTAAGTTTCGAGCTAGATAAAAAAACAAATGGGCGTATTCAGTTGTTCCCCTTTGGTCGTTTTTATTCGCAAGATGGACGCACCGAAGGTGCAGGAGGTTGGTATGTAGATGACAGTAACGGCTATGCTTTGGCTGAACAAATTAATCAGTTAAAGATTAAGCTGATGATTGACTACGAACATCAAACACTCTTTATCGAAACAAACGGCAAACCCAATCCTGCCGCAGGGTGGATGGAAAAGGCGGAATATATTTCCGGCGAAGGGATTTTTGTCGATGTCGATTGGACAAAAAAAGCCCATCAACAAATTCAAGACGGGGAATATCGTTACATTTCACCGATGTTCTTTAGTGCTAAAGACGGCAAAGTCACAAAGGTGCTAAATGCCGCCCTCACCAATCGTCCGGCTTGTCACGATTTGGCAGAAGCGATTGCCTTTTCATCCCAATTTCATCAACAGCAAAAAAAGGATAATTCTATGTTGGAGTTATTACGTCAATTATTCGGTACGCCACAAGCAACCGAAGACGAAATGAAACAAAAACTGACCGCACTTTCTGCAGCAAAAGGCGATAGCCTGGTGGCATTAAGTGATGTGTATGAAAAGTTAAAAGAAAAAGACAACGAAGTCGTAGCATTAAGTGCAAAAGTGGGGGCAGAACCTGACCCGACTAAATATGTGCCATTGTCTATGATGAAAGACGTGCAAGACAAATTAGCTGCATTAACTGCACAAGTACAACACGACAAGGTGGAAGATTTAATTCAAACCGCACTTTCGGACGGACGTTTATTGCCGTCACAAAAAGATTGGGCAGAAAAGTTAGGTAAAGCGGATGTGACGGCATTATCCGATTATCTCACCATTGCGACACCTAATCAGGCTTTAGGCGGTGAAAGTCAAGCGAAAGAAGATCCGAATCAGAAAGTGGTGGCGTTAAGTGCAGCAGAGCAAGCGGCGGCACGTGCGCTCGGTATGACCGAAGCGGAATTTATGAAAGAGCATAAGGAGCAAAAATAATGAGCTTTAAAAAATCCGAGGTTTTAAGGGCGATTGAAAGCCAGTTTAAAAAAGAATTTGTGGCGGGTTTGGCGTTAATTAAACCACAATGGGATATGGTGGCGATGAAAATTTCATCTAACACTAAAGTCAATACCTACGGCTTTTTAGGGCAATTCCCGAAAATGCAGGAATGGGTGGGAAAACGTCAGCGTAAAGCAATGCAAGCTCAAGGTACCAGCATTGAAAATAAATTGTTTGAAAGCACGGTGGGCGTGCCTCGTGTGGATATTGAAGATGACCAAGTGGGCTTATTCCGCCCGATGGTGCAACAAGCGGCACAAAGTGCGGCAGAATTGCCGGATGATTTGGTATTTGGTTTGTTAAAAGAAGGGAAAACAACCCTTTGTTATGATGGGCAAAACTACTTTGACACCGACCATCCTGTCTATGAAAATGTGGACGGCACGGGCAATAGTAAACAACAAAGCAATATTACCACCGGCTCTAAAGCCGATGCGCCAACCTTTTATATTTTTGACACCACGAATGCGGTTAAGCCATTAATTTGGCAAGAACGTACCGCCCCGGAAATTGAGACCAAATTTGATCCGTCAAAATCCGATACGGTCTTCAATGAAGATATTTATGAATGGGGTGTGCGTGCCCGTGGTGCGGCAGGTTTTGGTTTTTGGCAGTTGGCTCACTGTGTCGAGCAAACCGAACTAACTGCGGAGAACATTATGGCGGTAATTGCTCAAATGCAATCCTTAAAAGGTGATGGCGGTAAATTACTAAACATTCGTCCGAATGTGATTTTAGTGCCGCCTGCTCTTGAGTTTAAAGCCCGTCAGATTTGTGAGGGTGAGATGATTGACGGTACGACCAATATCTTAAAAGGTCGTTTGAAAGTGTTGGTTTCACCACAAATCATTTAAACATAACGACATCGGGCGGGATTCCGCCCTTTAGGAGTAAATATGGCTAGACAAAACCAAAAAAATAAAACAGGTGAGGTGAAAGCCGTCGATTCGGTAAAGGATGAGACGTTGCAAAATAAGGAAGAATCCGACCGCACTTTAACGGATGAAACCTCTCACAAAGAGGCAGAATCGGATGAAGTGGCAGAACCGGCTGAAGAAAACGATACTGCACCGCCAAAACCTGAAGGGCATGTTATTGAGCCTGTCGCCTATGCGGTGAAATTGCGTGCGATTCATCCTCAAGCCAGTTACGGACGTGCCGGTTTCCGTTTTACGAAGACAGAAGAAACCGTAATTCAGGTGACGGAAATTGAACCTGATGACGTGATTTTATTGGCAGAGGATCCTTGGCTGGAACTCGTGCCGATTTGTGAGGAATAAAACGTGAATTACGCCAGTGTGACAGACTTTGTGTTACGAGTCGGTGAGGTACAAACCATTGAATTGACTGACCGTGATTTAGAAGGCACAGTGAATGAAAGCGTGTTGAATATTGCGTTGTCCGATAGTGCCAGTCAAATTGATGGTTATCTTGCAGCGCGTTATACCTTGCCCCTTGCAAGTGTGCCACAAAATCTTGTGCGACTTTGTTGTGATTTAGCGCGTTATCGTTTAGCCAGCATGTCCGGTGTGGCCATTACCGATGAGATTATTGAACGCTATAAATTAAGTCTGAAAGAGCTGCAGGATATTAGTGCAGGCAAAGTTTCTCTCGGTTTGCCATTGGCAGACGAAGGGGCGGACAGTCAAGACAATGGCGTGATTTTTACGAATCCGAAAAACAGGATTTTTAGCCGTGATAACACAAATTGAGCAAGCCTTGGTTGAGCGTTTACAGCGGGGATTGGGACGCTTAGTCAATACGGTAAAAAGCTACGGGGGTGAACTGGACGATGAAAGTCTTAGCACCTCGCGTTTACCCATTTGTTTAGTCACCTTTGGCGGGTCACATATTGAACGAATGGGGACGAATGCTAAGCGACATCAATCTACGGCGAATTTTGTGATTATCGTTGCCGTCAATTCCTTGCGAAGTAACCTCGCCGCCCGTCAAGGGGGCGTGGATAAGCGTGAGGTGGGCGTTAATCAGTTAATTACCGCAGTGCGCCGTTTGCTGGATTCGCAAACTTTAGGGCGATTAGTGAAGCCGTTAAAGCCAACCAAGGTGCGGACGATTTTCAACAATGCCACCTTTAAAGGGGGCGCGATTACGGCTTATGCCATTGAATATGATGCGGTGTATGACGATTTAGCCCCACTTGAAGACGGCTTATTTCCGGAAGAAACCCGTGATGTTGAAAATCCTGATTATGTATTTACCCGTTATCAAGGGGAACATTCAGAACCCGCCCTGATGTTAGAACGCATTGGTGGCAATATTTATGATCCGACAAATGGCGCAAGTGTGTCGTTTGAAGTGGAGACAAAAGAATGAAAAAACATTATTTAACTGCAATTTTATGTGCTGCTGTTGCAATCTCTGCAAATACGGCGGTTGTCCCTATTGCAGCAACCACTGCCGCTACAACCGCCGGAATAGCAGCCAATAACAATGCTCGGAAGCAGGCTGAAACAAGAAAACACACTGAACAGCAAGCGCAAGTAGTGACGCAGATTGCACAACAAGGAGGATTAACTGTTGAGGCAGGTAGCGGACACGTGATTATCCGTTGTGTATGGGTAAAAGGCGGACTCTGTCAAAAGAGAGTACTCAATGATGGTTGGTTTCCGCGCTACAAAGATGTATCGGTAAGCCCGGAAGAATTTGCCAAGGCACAGGGGTACAACAAAGTACATCGCATCACGTTGCTCCCCTTTTATGACAATACTTGGTTAGCCCTTGATGTGAGCAAGGAGTAAAAATGAAAGTTAAAGCAAAAACCGGCATTAAAGTGCCGATGGAAAATCAACCCTATGTCTATATTGAACAGGCGGTCGTTGAAGTTGAGCCGACGGTGTATTACCAACGTCGCATTCAGGATGGTGATTTAATTGTGGTGAGTGAATCTCGCCCACGTAAACAGGAGAGAAACAATGGCTGAAACTAATATTGAATTTGACAATATCCCGTCTAGTATTCGTCAGCCGGGTGTTTATACGGAATATAACTCGCGCAATGCCGTGAGCACATTACCTACTAACGAGCAAAATGTGTTGATTGTTGCACCGATGCAAGGAGGAAATATCGCCTTTAGTCAACCCGTCCCTATTTATTCGGATTTAGACGCAAAAAATGCCTTTGGTGCCGGGTCTTGGGTGCATTTAATGGCACGTGTCGCTATTCAAAACAATGCGATGATTCGTTTGACGGCAATCGGTTTGAAGGATAATGCAGCCGGGGTTGCTGCAACCGGTTCTATCTCATTAAGCGGTACGGCAACCTCTGCCGGTGTGCTAAAAGTGATGATTAGTGGTGTGGATTATTCCGTAGCGATTGCGAAAGCAGAAACGGCAGCCAATATTGCAACGCGTTTGAATGCGGTGATAAATGCCGGGGAATATTGCCCGGTAACGGCTGTGGTGAACATAGGAACAGTCAATCTGACGGCAAAATGCAAAGGGGAAATCGGTAATGAAATTGAGGTCAGTGCAGAAATAACCGCCTCTGATATGAATGTGAATGTGACGACCCTTGCTAATGGGGCAAAAAATGCGGATTTATCCGCCGCCCTTGCAAGCGTTGCAGGGGAACATTATCACGTGATTATTTCGCCGTTTGCCGATGACAAAAATGCCAAAGCCTTGCGCGAGCATTTGGAATCGGTGGCAAGCCCAATGGAGAAAAAGCCGGGGGTGGGCGTATTAGGTTGGCGTGGGTCAATGGCAAGCGGGACAACTTATACCGGAAAAATTAACCACGAACGTGTGACGGTAGGTTGGTATAAGGGCGCGGTAGAGTCTAATGCGTTAATTGCCGCCGGTTACGGTGCGATTATTGCAGGCGAAGAAGACCCGGCAAAACCGCTCAATACCCTTGAAGTTAAGGGTTTAACCCCGGTGGATGCGACCGAAACACCATTAAAAACCGAGGTAAATCAGGCATTGTTTCACGGTTTAACGCCGATTATGGTTGTTAATAACCGGGTGCAAATTGTACGGGCGATTACCACTTACACAAAATCTCCTGCGAATGTGGATGATCCGGCTTGGTTGGACTTAACCACTATCCGAACACTTGATTTTACGCGCAAAGCGATTGAGCAGCGCATTGCATTGCGTTTCCCTCGTGCGAAGTTATCAAAGCGTACCCCACCAAGAGTGCGGTCAGAAATTCTAGATGTGCTTTATCGCTTAGAAAGCCAAGAGATTTTAGAAAACGTGGACGCGAATAAAGACAAATTGATAGTGGTGCGTGATGATCAAGACCCGAATCGTTTAGATACGGCGATTCCGGCTGATGTAGTAAATGGCTTGCACGTAGTGGCAAACCGTATTGATTTAATTTTATAGGGGGCTTAGATGGCTGAAAAATATGCAGGCTCTGCCGTGTTGGAAGTGGACGGCGTAGAAGTCGAAATTACCAAAATAAGCGTGAAAAAGCTTACCGGGCGCAAATTGGTGAAAACTATGAACTCCGAAGGGCGTGCGCGTGGTTTTGCCAAAGGTATTGCGACGTGGGAAATTTCGCTTACTGCGGCAATGCCGATAGACGGCTCGGAAATTGATTGGGCTGAGATTAATGACGCCAAAATCACCATTTATCCGCTTAATCAGGATGATAAGCGCACCTCTTACCTTGAGTGTTTTACCGTGGAAACGGGCGAAGAATACACGGTGGATAATGAAGCGGTGATTGATATCCAGATGAATGCACTTAAAGAGGTGAAAGAATAATGCGTTTATTGTTAGGTATCCCTTACCTAGGCAACCGTTATTTTGATGTGGAGGTGCGTTTGCTCACCTTGGGCGGTGAATGTGCCGCCCTTGATACTGTTGCGGAGCTGGGTTTGGCGGAGAAAGAGACCTTAAACACCGCCGAGCGTATGTTGGTTGATTTGGCATATTTGTGCGAGCAAATTGAGGTGAAAGGCATTGCCAAAGCCAAGATTACACCTGAATTTTTGCTTGATAACCTTGCCACGGACGATTATACCTTAATTAACGAAGCCATTGCGGAGTTACGAAAAAAGCATATCGACGCTGGGGAAAGCCTGCACAATCCGGAAACCGAATAAAAAAACGCTATGGCGTGTTTGAAGCGGAGCGTAATTACCGAAGTGCGGTAGTTTTGTTGGCTAAATTGGGTTTTACCGCCCACGATGTTAGGGCTATGTGTCATGCGGAAGTTGCCGCATGGGTAGCTAGTTGGCAGAAGTCGCAAGGAATTAAAGCGCAAGCGGAACAAGGCGACACGGTGCATTACAACCTTATGCGTCGTAAAACTAAGGGGGCATAAGCCCCCTTTTTTGTGGATTTAAAACAAGTTTAAAAAGGGTTTAAACATGGCTCAAATGACATTGGCGTTGGCATTAAAGGCACAGGATTATGCCAGCCGTGTAATTAATCAAATGCGCGGCAACGTGAGTAAAGTGGCAGATGAACAACAACGTCATGCCCAACGCACTGCGCAAGTTACTCAAAAAAGTTATCAAAGTGTGCAAGACGCCATGCGCATGCGCGAACGATTAGGAATCCGTAGCGAGAATGCGATTCAAGCGGAAATTGCACAAACCATTGCCAGTTATCACAAACTTAAAGCCAGTGGTGTGCTTTCAGCGCAAGCCCTTGCCCGTGAAGCGGAAGCGACCAAACGCAAAATTGCGTCATTAAATGCAGAGATGGGCAAAACCACTACGGGACAACGCTTAGGCAATATTGGACGCAGCATAGCAAGTATCGGAGCGGGTGCTATGGCTGGTGCGATGGTGATGGCACAACCGATGAAAAAGGAAATGGATTACGACCGCCGATTGGCAATGGTATCCAATACCGCCTTTTCGGATCGTGATGTTGCAGGACGTATCGCAGGCAAAAAACAACTGAACGAAGCGGTGAAAAGTGCGGTTGAAACTGGTGGCGGTACAAAAGAAGAAGCACTTGGCGCATTAGATACTATGCTTGCCTCCGGTACTGTGAAAGCTGATACCGCTATGAAACTTTTGCCTACGTTGCAAAAAGCTGCCGTAGCGACCGGAGCAGATACCAATGATTTGGCAAAAATCGCAATATCCTCTATGCAACAGTTCGGAATCAGCGAAGATCAAATTGGTTCTGTATTAGATAAAGCGGTGGCGGCAGGACAAGCCGGTAACTTTGAGTTATCTGATATGGCGCGTTGGTTGCCACAACAAATGGCTGCGGCTAAATCTGCCGGACTTTCGGGGATGGAGGGTTTTGAGGCATTACTGGTTGCCAACCAACAAGCACGTGTGACTGCCGGAACGAGTGACGAGGCGGGAAATAATCTCGTTAATTTACTTGCAAAAATTACTTCAAAAGAAACGAATGAACGGTTCGCAAAGCTAGAAATTAAAGGTAAGGACGGTAAAACCCACGGCATTGATTTTATTAAATCCATGGAGAATGAGAAAAAACAGGGCAAAAACTCCATTGAAGCCTTTAGTTCAATTATGGATATGGTAGTAGGTGAAGATGATCGTTACAAAGAATTAAAAGCCAAGCTCAAAACCGCAAAAAAAGACGAACAGCAAGCCTTATTGGAGCAAATGACAAACTTGGTGGAAGGTACGGCGATTGGGCAAATTATTTCCGACCGGCAAGCTCTAATGGCGTTGCTTGGGATTCGCAACAACGTACAACTTGGCAAAGAGGTGAAGGAAGAAGTTGGCAATGCACAAGGCGCAGTAGATAAATCCCATGCGGTTGTACAAGATACTAATAGCGCAAAAGTAGAAAACGCGAAAAACGCCTTAGAGTTTGCACAAATGGAAAGCATGAAAGGCTTTAACAATGCGTTGGGAGAGGCGGCGACTAAAATCGCCGAGTATGCCAAAACCTACCCGGATTTAACGGCAACCTTGACCACTGCCGGAACTGTGATCACCGCATTAAGTACGGCGGCGATTGCAGCGAGCGGCGCATTGGCATTATTAGGGATGAAACGTGGTGGATTTGGGCTTGGTGATGTAGCGGATATTGCCGGTGATTTGAGTAAAGGCGGGAAAAGCAAAGGCATTAGTCGGAAAGGTACGAGCGGTTTAAGAGGTAAACCTGCTTTAGGAAACCTCGCCAAAAATTTTATTTCAACCGGTGCCACCGTTGCAACCGGTTTGATGATTGCGGCAGAACAACGAACCACAGAAGAAGCAAAAGCTGAAGAAAAAGCCGAAAAGAAAACCGCACAAGAAAAAGCCTTAGAAAATCAATTTTACGCCAAAGCCTATGGCGGTGATAAAAAACCAACCTCTCAATACAATCCGCCTACCACGGATTATAACAAAAGCTCTGTATGGGGAACGGCATCACGTGCCGGTGAAGTGGCGGAACTTGCACGCAAAGAGGAAATTGCCGCATTGCGTGTTGAGCGTGGTACTTTAACGCAAGCAGAATACAACGAGCGAACCCGCCAAAGTGCAGTCAAAATTGCGGAAATTCGCAATCAAGGGCAAGGTTATTCCGGTTTGCGCGTAGCTGCTGATGATACCGATTCTGCGCTTTCGCGCACGCTCGGCAATCTTTCGGGCTTGGCAAACTATCAGGCAGATTTTCAACATTTTGGAAAAACTATTAGTGATGGGCTTAAAACTGCCATTGAGAGCCAAAACTTCATTATTCAAAATGAAATTAAAGTGGATTTGGATGGGCGCATTGTGGCGGAGCAAACGTCGCAATATCAATATCAAGACTTGAAAAGGGGGTAACTAATGGCAGGTTGGACTATGCCGGTGCAGCATGCGAGTTTTCGTGGTGCGCGTTTTGATGTGCTTTCGGTAGATGATGATTTATATCGCGCCACTATTGAGCACGCCTACCCTTTTGTAAATGGCGCAGACGTGGAAGATTTGGGGTTAAATCCTTTAACGGTGCGTATGCAAGCGGTGTTTTATGGTGCAGGCTATTACACGGACTTTAAAAAGTTTTTAAGCGTGCTGCAAAAATCAGGGGCAGCGACTTTAGTGCATCCAATTCGCGGGCGGTTGCAAAATATGATTTGCTCCGGTGCAAGTTTTCACCACGAAGCGGATATGATTGATTATGTGGCGTTGGATTTAACCTTTATTGAATCCACACCCGCCAAACCGATTTTTGTGTTTAATTATTCCCTGTTGGCAAAAATTGATGCTTTACTGTCCGAACTGGAAGATTTTATTGATGATGTGATGGCGTTGTATGGCGAGTTTATGGAGATTGTTGCCTTTGCCGCCAATGTTAAATCACGCTTACTCAGTGTATATGGTGCGCTATTTGGCTGTTTTGAGCAAGTACGCAGTTTATTTGATTTTGACAAAACGCAGTACGGCGTCTCACCGGCGGTGACACAAGATAACTTTAAAACTAAATCCAGACGGGCGGTGCGTGATTTGGTGACCATGATTGATTCAGGCTTGCGTCAAATTGCTGCACGGAAAGATTTAACTACTCGTGCAAAATTCGATGAGGTGTTGCGCACCATTATTCGGATTAAAACTATGCCGGCAGATTTAGTGAGTGGCAAAAATATTAAATCCGCCAAAGAGCAAGCCACCTTGAAATCGTTAACCACGTCTTTTAGTAAGGAGGATACTGAATCGGTGCATTTGATGATGCAACTCGCTGCCAGTGTGGCGTTATTACGCATTGCCACAGAACTGGTGGAAGATGAGGCGTTACTGCCACAGGATATAGATTACATCACTACCAAAGTGCGGTCGCAAATTGTCGATAATTTACAGTTGTTACGCGAGCAAACCGATAAAGAACACAGTGGAGCAAATATTACAGTATTAACTACGCCCAACACCGGCTTTTATGCGGCTGCGCATAAGACGGCTGAACAATTACGCAATAAAGCGCATAAATTTACCCGGCTTGCGCTTGCCGCAATTAATCGCAAACCGCCTTTAATGGTACGCGAAGTGCCGTTTAGCGGCACGGTGCAACAGATTGCACACGCCTTTTATGGTGACTATAAACGTGCCGGAGAATTGCTTCGGCTTAATCCGCAGATCCGTTATCCGAATTATATTTCCCGTGGGGAGTGGCTGAATAGTTATGTCAAATAATTACCCTTATAAAAATGAAGTGGTCGTTGAAGTAGATGGCAAAGTCCATAACAGTTGGAAAAGCTATGATATTGATAGCGACTTTTTGATCCCTGCGGATGCCTTTCGGTTTGATTTGGGCATGCCGTCAAATAGCACGGTATTGCCGGATTTTTCGGGGAGCGAAGTGAAAGTGCGAATTAATGGTGAGTTGGTGATGACGGGCATTGTGGATACCACGCAACATTCCATTAGTAAAAATAACCGCACTTATCGCTTAAATGGGCGCGACCGTGCGTCTATTTTGGTGGATTGCTCTGCGCCTATCACTAACGTAAAAGGTTTAACTGTACTGGACGCAGTGAAAAAAATTGTTGAACCGTTAGGCATTAAACAGGTGGCATTACGGGCTGAAAATAATCCTACTTTAGACAAAGTGGATATCGATGTGGGCGAAACGGCGTGGAATGCGGCAATGCGTTGTGCCAATTCAGCCGGGTTGCACTTGTGGTTTGAACCAAGTGGCGTGTTGATTGTGGGCGGGGCGGATTATAGCACACCGCCTGTGGCAACCTTGTGTTGTATGAAAGACGGCAAGCACAATAATTTTGAACAGGCGGAGTTGACCTTTGATGTGTCGAATCGTTTTAGTGAGGTAACGTTTTTGGCTCAAAGTCACGGCAAGCAAGGGCAAGATAACAAAAACGATTTGAAATGGGTTTACAACGATCCTGAAATGACTGCCTACAAGCCAAAGACTGTTGTCGTGTCAGATGTGGATAATTTGGAGGCATTACAAAAATGGGCGAAGAAATACATTTCGGACAGTCAGTTAGAGGGCTTTACACTGACTATTATCGTGCCTGACCATAAAACCCAAGACGGGACATTGTGGCAACCGGGGCAACGGGTGCATATTATCTGCGAAGAATATGATATTGATGCCATTTTCTTTTTGATGGGGCGACGTTTTACACTAAGTCGCAATAGCGGCACGCAAACGGAACTTCGCTTTAAGCAAGACGGTGTGTGGACGCCGGACGCTTACACTGCGAAAGCGGAAAAAGCGCGGAAACGTAAAGGCAAAAAGCGCAAGAAAAAACAAGGCGATTTAATGGCAACAAACGGTATAGGCGGTTGGACAAAATGAGACGATTAAGCCAAGCTATTCAACAAAAAGCGCAAGTCGCAGTGGAAGAAATCCGCCAAGCATTTCGCGGAGTGCTGCACTTGGTGAAAAGTGCGGACAATATTCAGAAAGTGCAGGCATCAGGGCTTGCGGACGAAACACTTCAGGACGTGGAGTTAATGCAGCACTTTGGTTTCACGTCTGTACCACCTGCCGATACGCAAGCCGTGATTTTACCGATTGGCGGGCAAACCAGTCATGGTATTGTCATTGCGACCGAAAATGGCTCTTTTAGGGTGAAAAATCTACAAGGCGGTGAAGTGGCGGTTTATGATGAAAGCGGCTCCAGTATTGTGTTAAAAAAGGGGCGGTTGATTGAAATTGATTGTGACGTGTTAAAGATTAAAGCCGCAACAAAAGTGGCGATTTCAAGCCCTCTAGTCGAAACCGATCAAGTATTCACCGCACAAGGGCAAATCAACGGCAACGGTGGTATGGCAGTGCAAGGCGGCAATGGTGCAAGTTTTGCCGGTAATGTCAATCAAAGTGGTGGTGACTTTACAACAGACGGTGATGTGACAGCTAGTGGTAAATCCCTTGTTAATCATACTCACCGCGGTGATAGCGGCGGTAAAACCGGCAAACCTGAATAATTTTATCTAATAGGAGATGCTGAAGCCCTGCATCTCCTTTCTTCCTTCTCTTTTCTTTATTCTGTCACTATGGACAGAGAGATCAGCCCGCTTACCGGGGACTATACCAATAAACCAATCAGTACGCTTACCAATGCCGCGTATATCAGATTAACCACACCTTTAGGCTCTTGGTGGGCAGATGGGCGTGTAGGCTCTCTGCTCCATCTCATTCCAAAAGAAAAAGATTTGTCACGGGTGGGATTGATTGCCCAGCAATACGCTGAAGAAGCCTTGCAACCGCTCATTGATGATGGACGTGCAGAAGAAATTACTGTCAACCATACCCAGCCTCATAATGGCAAAGTGATTCTTGATATATCTATTCGTGATAATCGGGGCGATATTTATCATTTTAAACACCCCGTAAACTTGATTTAAATGGGGTTTAAATAATGTTTATTGTGCCGAGTTTAGAAGACATCCGCCAAGCCATTTTGCGTGATGTGCAATCCCTTGAGCCGCAAGCCGATATTAGCGTAGATAGCGATTATTATGCCCGTGCAAGTAGTCTTTCGGCTGTCGCTGAAGGTCTTTATGCGCATCAAAAATGGATAATCAAACAATTCTTTCCAGATACCGCAGACACGGCATTTCTTGAAAAACACGCAGGTCTACGTGGGATTCGCCGCAGAAATGCGACTTACGCAAGCGGACGTGCGGCAACCATCATCGGTCAGCCTGATGCGGTGATTAAAGCCGGGTTACAAATCAAAACGGAAGATAACCGCTTTTATGAAACCACCGAAAGTGCGGTGATTTCTGCCACAGGTTCGGTTGTGGTATCGGTGCGTAGCCTTGCCACGGGAGCAACTCAAAATATTAACCGCACAACGCCGGCTAGTTTTATGGCCGCTCCCGTGGGAGTTCAAACGGATTTGACGTTAAATGAGGTGATTGGGGCAACAGATGCCGAAAGCGATTCATCTTTGCTTGAACGTTTGCTTGAGATTATTCGCCGACCGCCTGCCGGTGGAAATCGTTATGATTACCGAACTTGGGCATTGTCTGTTGATGGCGTGGATGCCGCTTATGTTTATCCCTTGCGCCGAGGCTTAGGCACGGTAGATATTGCCATTACGTCTAATAATAACGTACCTAGTGATGAAACGGTACGCCGTTGCCAAGCCTATATTGATGATGTTCGCCCGGTCACGGCAAGAGAAAGCAAAGTAGTGAAACCCGATGTCACGAAGGTCAATTTTACGATAAAAGTGAAAATCAGTGGGGTGACGCTTACCGAAATTCGGACGGCTATTCAGACTGCGCTTTCCGATTACTTTAACACGCTTATCCCCGGTGACGATTTAATCGTGTCGCAATGCGAAGCCGTGGTAAACAATCTTATCGGTGTGGTTGACCGTAAATTTACCGCCCCGACAACGAACCGTAAGGCAGATGTTATCAATAAAATTGAGTGGTTTCGGTTAGGGACGGTGACAGTAACGGAGATGGAATAATGCAAATTGAGCATAAAAACGTGCTTTCACAGCTCTATCCGCCGGTTTCTTATAACGTCAATGGTGAACGTTTTTTAGCACAATGTGAAGTGGATGGAAACGCATTTGACCGTCTGCAACAAAGTGCGGTTGAAATGTTGGGCGTGATTGAGCCTGCAACATCAAATTCAATGCTTGCAGATTGGGAACGGTTATGCGGCATTAAAACGGATTTTTCTAAAAGCTATCAAGAGCGGGTTAAACGGGTCATCATTCAGCTTAACGCCGTGGGCGGTTTGTCTATCCCTTATTTTACACGTATTGCGGAAAGTATTGGTTATCGGATTGAAATTAAGGAGTTTTCTCCGTTAAAAAATGATTTACCTAACCCCGGTGATATTGTTCAGTTCCGCAATGAGCCGAATGAAAATCTTATTTTTATGTGGCGGGTGGATGTGTTAAACGGTGATGACAATATCGTGTATTTTCGTGCCGGTCAGTCCTTTGCCGGTAATCATTTAGTGGAGTTTGGTGATCCGATTATTGAGGAATTTTTCAAGGATTTAAAACCGGCTCACACTTATTGCTATTTTGCTTATAGAGATAATTAAAATGAAAACTTTATTACCTGAAATTAATTCTGCCGACAAGCGTTTTCATAATGGCAATCCGGCAACCGGCGAACAGGGCACTCGTGTTACAGATACATGGCTGAATGATGTGCAAGACAGAGTGCGTGACGTACAAGCGGAAGCCCATTATGTGCTGCAACGAGCCGGATTTAAGCCAAAAGCTGAAACACAAACACAGTTATATCAAGCGATTTTGAAGATTATTGAGGATAATCGCCTTTCTGCCGGTATTAGCCAAAAAGGTGAAGTGCAGCTGACCAATAATTACAATGGTGAGAGTGAAGTCTTGGGGTTGACTCAAAAAGCCGGGAAAGCTTTAAAAGCCTTGATTGACAGCCTCACCCGAAACCTTGCGAACTACATCCCCAACAGCAAAAAATCCAATGCGGTGGACAGTGCAAGTAGCGATACGGTGGCGACTTCCGCTGCGGTAAAAGCCGTCAATGATAAAGTCACGCCACTGAATTTTTACAAAGTCAATGTAAAAGCCGGTGGTGTAGCGGTGACCTTTGATTTATCAATAAAAGCACACTGGATTGCGGAGATAGGCAGTGTTTACAAGGGGACGGGGTATTATCAGTTGGGTCTTCATAACAATGCAATAAGTACAATCACAAATTTACCGCTTAATGACAAAAGCCCTGTGCAATTAGACATTGCTGTCATGGGGGCTTATTCCCTTATCCACTGTCATTATATTTATCTCAACCGCACCTTTACAGCAAGGGCCGATTGGAATCGGGACACCTTCCCTCTGTCGTGGTATGAAGAGGTTAAATTGAATGCGGAGGGAAAAGTCCCCCGTGATACCGTCTTTGCCCGTAGTCTCGAAAGTAATTATCGTGTCGTTATCCGTCGTAACGAGGCACGCTTTACGCCGTATATGCACATGATAGATCAATCTGTCGATATGGCGGCAGATAGTGTCCAACAAAAAGGCATCGCAGAAATCATCTCCCGAGCGGGAGAGGGCGACAGTGTACCTAAGTCAATGCTCAAGACGATATTACTTGCAGACAAAAATATCACTTTTGAAATTGGCGCTTGGAATTCGGCACAACAATATAAGTATTTTTTAAAAGGATTTACGGCTACCAATAATGTTGTCATCGGTAGCGGAACCGATAACACACGTGATTTGCTCCAAGTCAGCGGCACCATCAAAGCCACTGCACCGGCAGACAATGCCAACAACGACCAAGTACCCAACACCTTTTGGGTACGCCGTTTTGTAAGTAATACAGTCAATGCGGCGAAAGAGTGGGTGAAATCCCATTGGGAGAATAAGTTATTGACCCATGAAGATTTAAATAATATCACCACGCCGGGCGCATACGGGCAAAATGGTAACAGCAATGCAACCCCGGAACGACATTATCCGGAACCTATCGCGGGGAGTTTGTTGGTCACAAAATCTGCTTATGGGGTGCAACAAGAATATACCCTGTATCAGCACAACCGCCACCGAAAATATGTGCGTAACAAAACACAAAACGGTTGGACAGCATGGCAACGGGTAGATGGCTTGGATAACGTCAACAAAAGTGGCGATACGATGACGGGGAAACTCATCATTGAAGATGAGGCTGATGGGCATCATGGCAATGCCGGCATTGCCCTGATTAATAAAGGTAGCCGTATTGGTACCGCAGTGCATTATGATGCTTGTTTCCAAGCCAATAAAATTAACAAAGGTGGAATCCACATTAATGCAACAGCAAATGGTGGGGCAACAGCAAGTATTTTAGTGACACCGGATGGCGACAAAAATCAAGACCGTCGCATTACGGGTTTTAGAGTCAATCAAGATGGAACACTTTGGAGCCACTATTATGGCTTGTTGCATGAGTTTTTCATCAAACGCACCGATTTTATCCGCACCTACTACCCTCAACATTACGCAGGGGCAGAAGTGTATAAAATCCGCCATTTGGGGTTGATGATTACGATTATGCAAACCACTTTTGCTAACCGTGAACTTATTTTGCCGGAATCTTATGACGGCTTTGGAGTGGTCTTTGCCGTTGATAGGGGCAACGGTGGTGTTGGTGTTGCTAGAGGACAATTTTTAGGCGGAAACCGAATCAATATCGGTGGTAGAGGCGATACACACTGTAATGTATTAGTCATTGGGTTTAAGAATGTATAGGGAACAATCATGCTAAAACAATATCATTTAGAAACAAGTGCTTTTGATGACCCGATTTTATTAGTTGATGACAAAGGTGAACCGATTTTATCTTCACCGCCGTCAGCGACTGCTGGCAAGTTACAATACATAACATCGGGTGAGGGTTGGTTCGCAGTCGAAACCCAAGAAGAAATTAACGCTATTTCAGCCAGTATCACCGGTGGCGGTGAAGTCTGGGAAGAAAACGGCCAATTATGTTATTCGGGCAGATGTCCGTCAGATAACCACAAATGGGACAGTGACAAGAAAAAATGGCTAAAACTGACAGGGGCAGAAGTGCAGGAAAAACTGACCGCACTTTTAACCGAACAACGGGCGGCAGTACGTGAAAAAATCAACGCTAAACGGGATGAATGTGTAAACGGTGGGGCTTATGTCGCCCTTATCGACAAATGGGTAGATAGTGACGAAAAAGGTCGCGCAACATTGGTTGAAATTAAAGCCGATTTTGACTTAAACGGCAAAGACGGGCATTACACGCTGATTTGTGCGGATAATACGGCTCAACACATTGATTTTGAACAATTCAAAGCTGTTTGGGATGCCGTAAAAACGCTCAAGGAACAAATGTTTGAAAATGCCTATATGCACAAGATTTTGTTAGATCAAGCCGAAAATCCCGAGGATTATGACTGGTCTATCGGTTGGTCGACAACCTATCAACAACATTTAGCGGAGGTAAATAATGGCTAAGCTTTATTTGGCACTTTACAAAGGCAAGGCTAAAAGCCGCTTTGAACGCCTGCAAGATAAGATTATTTGCCTCTTTACCAAAGGACAATATTCCCACTGTGAAATTGCGATTGAGCGATTAGAGCAATGGGGACAATATGACTATCGCCCTGTTTATGACTGCTATTCCTCAAGCCCAAGAGACGGCGGTGTGCGTTGCAAGCGAATCAATGTAGCCGACAGCACCAAGTGGGATTTAATCCCGCTTGAAAATGTCACCGAAACCCAAATCAACGCCTATTTTAACCGCACTTTAGGGGCGAAATACGATTGGTGGGGCGTGTTGGGGATTGTGTTTGGGATTAAACAAAAACGCTCAAAATATTTTTGCTCGGAATGGTGTTTTAATGCGATTAAAAACAGTAACAATGGATGGAGGTTTAGCCCAAATGACTTAGCAATTATTTTCAAAAAGTGAAGACGGCGACACAGTGGGTGCAGCAACACCCATTGTGCCGGCTACGCAATCCACGCTTGCATATAGCCATCTGCCGCCTGCCTCGCGAGGCGTGCGGATTTTAACAAAACCATGAAAAGTGGGAAATGCTGATATGCAAAAATTAAAAGAAATCCGGTGCAAGTGCTGTAAAAAACTACTAGCACGAGCAGAAAATGTACAACGCCTAGAAATTAAATGTGTTCGTTGTAAAACATTAAACCAATTTTAACTAATTTGAGTATCGGAGCACCTTGAGTGCCGGAATGCCATAGGAGAAAACTATGGCAAAGAAAAAAATAATTGTTTGGGCTTTGTTTGATAGTGGTAACGGGTGTTATACCCAAGCGGCTAAAGCCTTCCCTCAAATGCAAATTTATCCCATTGGCATTGATATTAAGCGAAAAAATCAGCATTTTATCTCGCTTAACTTAGGTGATTATTCCCGTTTATTCGGCAATCATACCTTATTTAAAACATTAGACCGGCTACCAAAACCGGATGTCATTCTAGCTAGTCCGCCTTGTGAGAGTTGGTCACTTGCCAGCGGAATGAAAAACGGTAATGCCTGTTGGCGACAGATAAAACCTACACCAAGTCATTTTCGCATCAGAAAGCGTGCCGATTACACCAAAGCCCGATTTAATTACGACCGCTCTTTTTTAAATCGGATAAATGGTGAACTGTGTATTTATAACACCATTGAAATTATCAAGCGTTATCAACCCAAGATTTATATTATCGAAAATCCCGCTTTCGGTCGAATATGGGATTACATTGAGCATATTCTAGGCTTTGGTATCCCCTTTGATAACCTGACTTATTACAGCGACTATGGCTACATTGTGAAAAAGCCAACCAAGTTTAAAAGCAACATTTCATTGCGATTAAGCCGTCAGGGATTTCCTTCTAAAGTGACATGGGAAATGTTTAGAGGGGATTATAACGAGCGTTCTAACATCCCTCTTGCCCTATTAAAAGAAATCTATCCACAGATTATTCAATATTTACAGGACAGTACAAATGACACAAAAGAAATTATTTAAACAAGCCCCTCTCCCGTTTGTCGGTCAAAAACGGATGTTTTTGAAACATGTTGAACAAATCCTAAATGAAAATATCTCCGATGATGGAGAAGGTTGGACAATTATTGATACGTTCGGCGGCAGTGGTTTACTTAGCCATACCGCAAAATGCCTCAAACCTAAAGCGAGGGTGATTTACAATGACTTTGATGGCTATGCAGAAAGATTAGCGCATATTGATGACATCAACGCCTTGCGCGCCCAACTTTTCGACACAGTTGATAATGTTACGCCTAAAAATAAGCGAATGCCTAAGGAAGTGAAAGCAGAATGCATCAAAATCATTCAAGATTTTGAGGGCTATAAAGACTTAAATAGCCTATCAAGTTGGTTGTTGTTTAGCGGCAATCAAGTCAGCACACTGGATGAGCTATTTAGTAAAGACTTTTGGCACAGCATTCGGCAAAGTGATTATCCAAAGGCTGACGGTTATTTAGACGGCGTGGAGGTGATTAGAGAATCATTTCATACACTACTTCCTAAGTATTCAGATAATCCGAAAGCTCTGTTTGTGTTAGATCCACCGTATCTTTGCACAAAGCAAGAAAGCTATAAGCAAGCGGCTTATTTTGACTTGATTGACTTCTTGTGGTTAATACATCTGACCCGCCCACCGTATCTCTTTTTTAGCTCAACGAAAAGCGAGTTTACCCGATTTATTGATGCAATGATTGAGGATAAATGGCAAAACTGGCAGGCATTTGAAGATTATGAACGAATAACGTTACAGACAAGAACGAGCCACAACGGCAAATATGAGGACAATTTGGTTTATAAGTTTTAGTCTTTAAAATTTAAACGCCCTTTAATGATGATTTAAAGGGCGTTTTTGTTTCCTTAAAATGAGGATTTATTTTGCATAAAAGTTAGAAATTGCTTGTGCAAAATAAAATTAGATTTTATGCAAAATATTTTGCGATTTTATAACCTAAAGCAAAATCAAGA
>NZ_MLHN01000001.1 GCF_001999285.1 Rodentibacter genomosp. 1 | reverse complement strand
CACTTTTTACAAAAAAATTATAAATTGCTATTAAATGACTAAATTATCACCATTAAAACACGATATTTTCTACACCTACCTCAGTTTTATTCAAAATTTGAGCTAAGACAAAACTTTGATTGTCCACCTGATAATTTAATGTTTGATTTTCTGTGTCCCAATGTAAAAGCGTATTTGCCTTCACATCATTAGAAAATAACCTGTCGAAATGTTGTGTAATTCCCAATACAGATAAATCTAGCTTATCCTCTTGAGCATCAAAATCTACAATTATATTAAGCTCTTGATTTTTAAAATCATTATTCCCTAATACAAAAACATCCTTACCTTTTCCACCTGAAAGAATATTGTTACCCTCCCCACCGTCTAGCCGGTTATCCCGATCATTCCCTAAAATATGTTCAATCTGAGCAGTCGAACGGCTAGAAAAATTAGTTTGTTCCCCTAATTGATAAACAACCGTTGGCAAACTCTCTCCTTCAGACTTTCCATTTTCTTGTAATTGAGTGTAGGCAACCGTACTCTTAGAATCATAGGGATCTGAATGGAAATAACGCTCAACAACATCAGCAATACCATCATTATCGCTATCTTGAGTATAAGCATTTGGCATATCTTGCCATTTATCGTGACGACTACCGAAAGAAAAATGCTCAACCAATTTATCGGTTTTCTCGTAAAAGCGTATCAACGAATGTGAATCTAGCCAATCTCTTTTTTCAGGTTCAAAACGAACAGCATTTTCGTAAGTCCCAAAGCCATCACCAATTTTATCTTTTACTTCTTTAGCAAGAGAATTGCCTACCCCTGCACCAATAAGCCCACCAGCAGCAATTCCTAAGCCTAAACCTCCAGTAATAAGACCCAGTATACCAAGACTAATGGCTCCGATGACTGCACCTCCTCCAGTTGCTGTACTAACAACACTGCTCGGTACTCCCCCATCAGCCAAAAACTCCCCATTAATCACATAGGAATTGGTTTTATAGTATGGGACATTGCTGGTAACATCATCATTACTGATCTCCTCTTTAACCAAGCGGTCATTATTAATACGAGCCAGATCCAATGCTTCCTCTGATTCTCTAGTCGTTAAAAGCATCAGTGGATTAAAAATCGCACTATGTTTCATTTTTGCCTGTAATTCAGGGCTTTGTTGCATTACATAAGCAGTAAAATACTGAGATAAATAACCACCTAGCGAATGCCCTGTGGCATAAACCGAATCAGACTTTTCTAGTAACTCTCTAATGTTCTCTTCTTTTTCTATCTGTTCTGCCTGCTTCGGTGTAACACCACGTAGGGCTTTTAAATCTGCATACCAATCTTGAAAATTGAGCCATTTACCCTTAGAACCTCTAAAAGAAAATACTAATTGCTCATAGCCACTATTCTCTTTTTTACCTTGACCAAAAATGGCATAATCTAAACCACTCCCTAAAAAATCGCCTTTATGTTCAGCTTCAACAAATTCCCAATTCTTAACAAAATCTCTCCCCTCTTCCTCACTAAAACTCAGATTAAATCCTTCCTTTTTGTCTTCGTTAATTTTATTCCATTCGATTAAATCTTCTTTATCGTTAAAAATGGCTTTAAGTTCTTTTTCATCCATGTAAGAAAGCGTACTAAAAGTACGTAAATCCCGTTCTGATACGTTCCAACGCTGAGGATTCGGATCAAGCACATCAAATAAACCGTCTTTATCACTATCAAGCTGGCTGTTAATTTTAAAGGCTTCAAAATCATATTGATAAGATTTCAAACTGATCGCTTTTTCGGATACATTTTCCTCTGACTGAGCGTCTGATTTTATTTGCTCTGGCTGATTTTGCTCTAGTTGAATTTAATTTTTTTCTTCCGTCTTACTTTCCACACTTGGTTGTGGTTTTAACGATGTAGGAGGTAACATTGCATTTTGCTCTTCAATTGATGAACCTTGTTGCGCCTCATCAGTTTTTTTCTCAACAGATTGCCCTCCACCATTACTTCTACTACCAGACAATAAAGCAATGCCTCCACCAAATGCCGCTAATCCGCCTAAAAAATACCATTTAAATGAAGACTCCCCTTTTTCACTCCCTTCTACAGTTCCTTCCAACTGTTCTTCAGGTAATTTTTCAGATGCAAATTGAGCTTCCGTAGCCTGTATAGATGTGCTTTTTTGTGGGGCAACACTTTCATCAACTAATCCCTCGGTCTGAGTTGGCGGCAAATTTTCTTCAACGGCATTAACGTTTACAATATTTTTCATTTTATTCATATAACCTCCATAAAATAGGTAAAAAATATTGAGAAATGATCACATTCCTCCTCATAAATCGAACAATTTTTGATTATATATTGTTTTTTTTTTGATCAATCCTATATATTCTGCCTAATAAAAATCAATGCTTAACTCAACATAAAATAGAGGATAAATAATGCTTCCAGCAAAAGCAAAAAATCATTTCTTAATGATTTTTCATTCACTAAACGTTAAAATTCAAACAATTTTTATCAAGGAGAATACAATGCATAACAATTTTATCGGCTTAGGCGTGGCGGGTAATTTTGCCGGCCATTTAGAACAAGCGGGTGAGGCAGCAGATTTTTTACAGGTGAAAACGCTAGAGGCTGTGCAGCCCAAAGCGATTTTCCCTTTTTATGTACCAAGTGAAAACTTGGACGAGTATCAATTTCTGTCCACCTATCCCCTTTCCCATTCAGAAATTCGTTTCCCAAATGATGCGGATAATCTACAAATTGAACCTGAAATTGCCTTAATGTGCGAAATTCAATATTCTCTCGGAAAAGTGACCGCACTTTTGCCGACTCATTTTGCCGCTTATAACGACTGCTCCATTCGCCGCCCAAACGCTCGCAAAATTTGCGAGAAAAAGAACTGGGGAGAGAAATCTAAAGGCATTGCGGCAAATTGGTTAGCCTTAGATCATTTCAACACTGGCGGTGTGTTGGACAATTTCCATATCGCCTGCTTCCATAAACGCAATGGCGTAATGAATGAGTACGGCATTGATAGCCCAGCGGTGGGGTATAGCTATTTTCATCAAAAATTATTGGATTGGATTATCGATCGGATGAATAATCAGCTTGATGAAGGTCCGATGAACAATATCGCAGCATTACTTAAAACGGCAAATTATCCGAGACAAGCCATTATCAGCATTGGCGCAACACGTTACACCGACTTTGGCGAACACCATTTCCTGCAAGTTGGCGATACCAGTATTGTAGCGGTGTATAACGCTAAACGCTACTCTCATTCTCAAATCACTGAAATGGCAGAAAAAGAGCAATTTGAGAGTGATATTTCCTCTCTCATACAAAGGGTGATTTAAATCTAACTGCGGTTAAAAACAGCGAAATTTTTAACCGCACTTATTTTCTACGTAGGGAAACTTCGCCACCGTTAAAAGTGCGTAGTTCATTTCCGCATTGTACTTGTAAGCGTCCTCGCTCATCAATACCTTGCTCAATACCGGAAACCACACCCTGCTCAGTAAGAACATTCACCTCTTGGTAAGAAAACGCATTATGTCTCTGCCAGACTTGTCGAAATTCTTCACTAATCCCTTCTTTTTCAAAACGGTTTAAATGCCTATACAGATGTTGAATTAATTTCGGAAATAAAATTTGGCGATCCGCATTCGGATCAATTTCACACAATTGTGTATAAGGTTGGTTAATACCTGTTTTTTCCGGTAACGACACATTGATTCCTACACCAATAACAAGGTTTAAATAACCATTTTTTACATTCGGAATCTCAACTAGAATACCGCCCAGTTTTCGCCCATTAAATAAAATATCATTCGGCCATTTCACTTTCGCACCAAGCGTCTCTGCAATCGCAAGCCCCACGACTAAACTCAACCCTTCAATTGATTTTTTAGGATCGAATGTCCAATAAAAACTAAACATCATTTGACCGGCAAAAGGTGACAGCCATTGACGACCACGCCGCCCACGCCCCGCCGTTTGATATTCCGCAAGACAAAGATCGCCTTTTTGAAGATGAGCAATATTTTGTAAAATCCATTCATTAGTGGAGGATATTACCTGTTCATAATGTACCCGATAGGGCAAAAGAGCGGTTGAAATTTGCAGTAAATTGAGTAAAGGCAACTCCGGTATTAATTGATAGTGTGAGGAATTTTCTTCAATATTTAGCCCCAACTCTCTCAACTGCTGCACATCAAAAGCCACATTTTGCGAAAATGTCGCCAATTCTGACCGCACTTTTGGCGTGCAATCGGACAAACTGGTTAATAATGCCAAATTCATACTTCTTCCCATCACGAAAACGTTTGCAAATCATAGCATAAAATCTAAAAATTTCATTTTCAACACCATATAAAATCTGTATAATCCCGCCGCAATATTTTTTAACATTCATTTTTAACGACGGAAATATTGCTATGCTTAGAATCAAAAAAGAAGCGCTGACATTTGATGATGTTCTTCTTGTCCCGGCACATTCTACCGTGCTTCCAAACACGGCTAATCTTTCAACCCAACTCACTAAAACCATTCGGCTGAATATCCCTATGCTCTCTGCGGCGATGGATACGGTCACCGAAACTAAATTGGCGATTTCCCTTGCACAAGAAGGCGGGATTGGCTTTATTCACAAAAATATGTCCATTGAACGCCAAGCTGATCGTGTGCGTAAGGTGAAAAAATTCGAGAGTGGTATTGTTTCCGAACCGGTTACCGTGTCCCCTACCCTCACCCTTGCAGAACTCGCTGAACTCACGAAGAAAAACGGCTTTGCGGGTTATCCTGTGGTTGATGCGGAGAAAAATCTGGTAGGTATTATCACTGGCCGTGATACCCGTTTCATTTCAGATTTAAGTAAAACGGTAGCGGATTTTATGACGCCAAAAGAGCGATTAGTCACCGTCAAAGAAGGGGCATCCCGTGAAGAAATTTTCCACTTAATGCATGAAAATCGTGTGGAAAAAGTATTGGTGGTAAACGACAATTTCAAATTAAAAGGGATGATTACCCTAAAAGACTACCAAAAAGCCGAAAGTAAGCCGAACGCCTGTAAAGATGAATTCGGACGTTTGCGTGTAGGTGCGGCTGTGGGGGCTGGCCCGGGTAATGAAGAACGTATTGATGCTTTAGTCAAGGCGGGCGTCGATGTATTGTTAATAGACTCTTCACACGGTCATTCCGAAGGTGTGCTACAACGTGTGCGTGAAACCCGTGCCAAATACCCAGATCTTCCTATCATCGCCGGTAATATTGCGACAGCTGAAGGTGCTATTGCTTTGGCTGATGCCGGAGCAAGCGCCGTGAAAGTAGGGATTGGCCCCGGCTCAATCTGTACCACTCGTATCGTCACCGGTGTGGGCGTACCACAAATCACGGCGATTGCCGATGCCGCAGAAGCCTTGAAAGATCGTGGTATTCCGGTCATTGCTGACGGCGGTATCCGTTTCTCCGGTGATATTGCCAAAGCCCTCGCTGCCGGTGCAAGCTGTGTGATGGTGGGGTCAATGTTTGCCGGCACGGAAGAAGCCCCTGGTGAAATTGAGCTTTACCAAGGTCGTGCCTTTAAATCTTATCGTGGTATGGGTTCATTGGGTGCCATGGCGAAAGGCTCATCGGATCGCTATTTCCAATCGGATAACGCCGCCGACAAACTCGTGCCGGAAGGTATTGAAGGACGTATTCCATACAAAGGTTACCTAAAAGAAATTATCCACCAACAAATGGGCGGATTACGTTCTTGTATGGGCTTAACGGGCTGTGCCACCATTGATGAACTTCGTACTAAAGCGGAATTTGTACGAATCAGCGGTGCAGGTATTAAAGAAAGCCACGTTCACGATGTGACGATTACTAAAGAAGCCCCGAATTATCGAATGGGGTAAGCTGTAAAGTGGGCTTTAGCCCACTTTTGTTGTTTAAAGTGCGGTCATTTTTCACAAAGTTTTTCAAAATTTGAACGTTTATACTGAATAAGGAAGCCCTATGCTCCAAGCAATTATCTTTGATATGGATGGTGTGATTGTCGATACTGAATTTTTAGAATACGGCTTACAAACACAGTTTATTGAATCCATCAAAGAACACGACCGCACTTTAACTCCACTCGAATATTCAGAATTGGTAGGAAAAGGGTTGTCTGACATTCCTGAAATTGTAAAAAAATTAAGTGGTTCTTCATTACCATTAGAAGAAATCAAACAACGCTATTTTGATTTTTTCAATCAACTTTTTTCAAAAGTGGATTATCCTTCAATTTTCCGTTCTGATATTCAAAAAATTATTGATTTTGCCAAACAACACCATATTAAACTGGCAGTAGCCTCCTCTTCTCGCCTTGAACATATTCAGACTATTTTGACGAAATGTGGTATCATTCAACACTTTGATTTTATTGTCAGTGGCGAACAATTTGAACGTAGCAAGCCTGATCCGACAATTTATCGCTACACCCTCAAAAAATTAGATGTGCAAGCAAAAAATGCCGTAGCGATTGAGGATTCATTTTTCGGCATTCAAGCGGCAAAATCTGCCGGTATTCCTGTGATTGCCTACGAAGAAAAACGAATACTTATTGACCAATCCGAAGCCGATTATTGTGGCAAGGATATGATCGAAATTTCAACCATTATTCAAAAATTACATCATTCATCTTATTAAGGTAAAAAATGACAAACATTCACCATCATAAAATCCTCATCCTCGACTTTGGTTCACAATATACCCAGCTGATCGCACGTCGTGTGCGTGAAATTGGGGTGTACTGCGAACTTTGGGCGTGGGATGTCACGGAAGAACAAATTCGTGAATTTAATCCAACGGGGATTATTCTTTCCGGCGGACCTGAAAGCACCACAGAGGAAAACAGCCCACGTGCGCCGGAATATATTTTTAATGCCGGTGTTCCCGTGCTGGGTATTTGTTACGGTATGCAAACGATGGCAATGCAATTAGGCGGTTTAACGGAAACCTCCGATCACCGTGAGTTTGGTTATGCCTCTGTTTCATTGGAAAATTCGACCGCACTTTTTGCCAATCTCAACGATGGCGATAACAAGTTAGATGTTTGGATGAGCCACGGCGATAAAGTGACTCGTTTGCCTACTAACTTCAATGTAACCGGTACAACACCAACTTGTCCAATCGCCGCCATGTCTGATGAAAGCCGCCATTTCTATGGTGTGCAATTCCACCCTGAAGTTACCCACACCAAAAGTGGTTTAGAATTATTAACGAATTTTGTGGTGAACATTTGTGGTTGTGAGACCAAGTGGACGGCTGAAAATATTATTGAAGATGCGGTCGCCCGTATTAAAAACCAAGTGGGCGATGATGAGGTGATTTTAGGCTTATCAGGTGGCGTAGATTCCTCTGTTGTCGCCTTATTATTGCACCGTGCAATCGGCAAAAACTTACACTGCGTCTTCGTGGATAACGGCTTATTACGCTTAAACGAAGGCGATCAAGTGATGGAAATGTTCGGTAATAAATTCGGCTTAAATATTACTCGAGTGAATGCAGAAGATCGTTTCCTAAGCGAACTCGCCAGCGTGGACGAACCGGAAGCGAAGCGTAAAATCATCGGTAAAGTCTTCGTCGATGTGTTTGATGATGAATCGAAAAAATTGCCAAATGTAAAATGGTTGGCACAAGGTACGATTTATCCTGATGTCATTGAATCTGCCGCCAGCAAAACAGGCAAAGCCCATGTGATCAAATCACACCATAATGTGGGTGGTTTGCCGGATTATATGAAACTTGGCTTGGTCGAACCATTGCGTGAACTTTTCAAAGATGAAGTGCGTAAAATCGGTTTAGCGCTCGGTTTACCTGCAGAAATGCTCAATCGCCATCCATTCCCGGGACCGGGGTTAGGGGTGCGTGTGTTAGGTGAGGTGAAAAAAGAATACTGCGATCTCCTCCGCCGTGCCGATGCGATTTTTATTGAAGAATTACACAAAGCAGATTGGTATTACAAAGTCAGCCAAGCCTTCACCGTGTTCCTTCCGGTGAAATCCGTCGGCGTAATGGGGGACGGTCGTAAATATGACTGGGTTGTTTCTCTCCGAGCCGTTGAAACCATCGACTTTATGACCGCTCATTGGGCGCATTTACCATACGAGTTATTAGGCAAAATCTCCAACCGGATTATCAATGAAGTGAATGGTATCTCTCGTGTCGTCTATGATGTAAGCGGAAAGCCACCTGCAACAATTGAATGGGAATAACAAAAAAGTGCGGTTATACCGCACTTTTTTAATACCTTTACAAAATTTTGTGATAGGTATCAACCTTAATTTCCACAATCCGGCTAATAATCTTTCCATCAGTCATTTTCGTGGTGATCAATTCTTCTTGAGCGACATCTTTCACACTTGTGATCGCTTTTCCTTGAGTGTTTTGAGCAATGGAATAACCACGAGCCAACACTTTCAATGGGCTTAATCCGTCAAGTTTTCCACATAATGTTGCCAATTTATTTTGGTTTTCCGCCACTTGGCGATTTATACGAAAATTTAACCGCACTTGAAGTTGTTCTAAATGCTGTTGATGGCGTTGCACTCGATAAGGCAATGGGTTTTGCTGTATGCGTACCGAAAGCGCGGTCAATTTTTGCTGTGTTTTTTCAACCTGACGTTTCATCGCAAATTGTAAACGTTGGACAAGTTGCTCATTTTTTGCCTGTTGAACACGCAGTTGATTCTGCGGATGTTGATTTTGTAAACGCAATGTTAGTTGCTTTAAATGCTGGCTTTTTTCTGTTAATAATCGGTCAAGCGCGATATCTAAACGCTGTTGCTGATGGCGGAGTTGTTGCAGTAACTCCCCTTGATTTCGGCTGACCAATTCTGCCGCCGCCGAGGGAGTCGGCGCACGAAGATCAGCAACAAAATCGGCAATAGTGACATCCGTTTCATGACCTACGGCACTGATAATCGGTAACGTGGAGCGAAAAATCGCACGTGCAACAGATTCCTCATTAAAACACCAAAGATCTTCTAACGAACCGCCGCCCCGCCCGACAATCAGCACGTCCACTTCTCGCCGTACATTTGCCAGTTCGATCATCTGCACAATCTCAGCCGTTGCCTCTTTGCCTTGCACGGCTGTGGGATAAATCACTACCTTCAAACTCGGATCACGACGAGCCAAAATGTGCAAAATATCTTGTAATGCTGCGCCGGTAGAGGAAGTGATAATCCCTACGGCTTTACTAAAGTGCGGTAAATTTTTCTTGAGATTTTGAGCAAAGAGTCCTTCTGCCGCCAATTTCATTTTCAGGGCTTCAAATTGCTGTTGTAACAAGCCTTCACCCGCAGAATGCATGGATTCAATGATGAGTTGGTAATCCCCCCGTGGCTCGTATAAACTCACATTAGCACGCACCAAGACTTGCATACCGTTTTGCGGACGAAACGCTACACGCAAATTTTTCATACGAAACATCGCACAACGCACCTGTGCATTTTCATCTTTTAAGGTGAGATACCAATGCCCCGATACCGGTTGGGTAAAATTAGAAATTTCCCCCGTCAGCCAAATTTGTGAAAAATTGTTTTCCAACATTTGGCGTGCCGCATTATTGAGTTGGGATACGGAATAAATATTATCAGACATATTCATCGAGCAACACCCAGCCATCGTCCAGCCAGTTACAAATTGAATCTAACAATAATTCCATCGTCGTTTCCGGATCTTCCGTTTCATTCGTTAAATCCGTTAAAAACGCCCAATCTAAGTATTCACCGTCCGCTAAGCGTTTCAAAACTTCCGTTTCCACCAAGTTTAACTCATCCAACCATTCGCCATTGGCATAAATGCGAAGGGGATTTTCCGTGTAGAGCAACTTGCAATTATTATCCTGACAAAGTAACGCCCCCTGTTCTAAATCGGCACGTACCTCTTCAGGATCACTCATTTCTTCAGAAACCAACAGTTCATAACGGCGTGAACTCACCGCACTCGCCACTGCCTGTTTGAATAACTTATCAAAGGCTTCTGAATGGGCTAGTTTATCCAGTAGTTGTTGTTTCATCACCTGAATATTTTCGTCGGCAAGCTTACCGCTACGCTGTACCGATTGCGTTAAGCGAAGCGGTAAATCAAATTCGCTTAAATTCAAATCCGGATCTTGATGGCAAAAACCTTTACTAATGCCATCAATTAAATGGGTCAAATTCGGATAACGCAAGCCGAAAGAAAAAGTCAAACAATCTTCCTCCGCCACACCATAATGTGCCATACGGGCGGGAATATAAAGAATATCACCCGGATTCATAACCTCATCAATCACCAACTCTCCCATATCGTCAAAAATACGAATCGGCTGATTCGGTTTAAATTCGGTACTCGGATCACACCATTTTCCCAACTGCCAACGGCGGCGGCCATAGCCTTGCACTAAAAACACATCATATTCATCATAATGTTTGCCCACCGAGCCGCCTTTCGGCGCATAAGACACCATAATGTCATCACGTTGCCATTGGGGAATAAAACCAAATTTGTTCCAAAGTTGTCCTAATTCCGGCGACCATTGTTCCATATTTTGCACCAGCACCGACCATTTCTGTGGCAAATGTTTAAAATCCTGTTCCGTTAAAGGGCTAAAAAACACTTTCCAATCATCATCCGAAAAGGTTTTAATTAAACGTGCCGTGACATCTTCATTTTGCGCCAATTCGATAATATCTTGCGGTTCAAACTGCCCCACAATTTCGGGCAAACCGTTGCGGATAATGAGTGGCTTTTTCTGCCAATAATCCCGCAAGAAAATTTCAGGGGTAATATGCTCGGGTAAGCAAAAATCGGCTTGGGAAAGTGCGGTCATTTTTGGACTCCTTTTTCTTTATTGGCTTGAGCGGCTTGTTCTGCAGCCCGTTTACGGCGGATTTCTTTCGGATCAGCCAGTAAGGGACGATAAATTTCAACACGATCACCCTCTTTCAATATATCGGTTAATTTTGTCGGACGACTGAAAATGCCCACTTTATTCTCACGTAAATCAATGTCGGTAAATTGTTGCAGAATACCAGATTGCAAAATGGCAGTTTGTACCATTGTGCCCTCCTCCACTTGAAAAGATTTTAAATAATAGCGTTCCGGCAAGGCATAGGCGATTTCAATATTGATCTGATTCATTATGCTTTCTTTATACAAAAAATTTTGGCTATTATAGCGGAAAAGTGCGGTCAATTTTAACGATAAAATAAGGAAATATATTAATTTTGGCGGGCGTGCTTGTTCTTGCGTTATAGATTGAGAATTTACCTGCATTTCGCTACAATACGCCACTATTTTTAACATCATTATGCAATATGTCTGAAATTAAACTCATTGTTGGACTTGGTAACCCTGGCGATAAATATGCCGAGACACGGCATAATGCCGGTGAATGGTTGGTAGAACGTTTAGCGTATCGTTTCAATGTTACGCTTAACCCCGACAATAAATTCTTCGGTAAAACCGCCCGCACGTTGGTGAATGGAAAAGAAGTCCGCCTGCTTGTGCCGACCACCTTTATGAACTTAAGCGGTAAATCCGTAGGCGCACTGGCGGGATTTTATCGAATCAAACCGGAAGAAATTCTTGTGATTCATGACGAGTTGGATTTATCACCCGGCACGGCAAAACTCAAACAAGGCGGCGGACACGGCGGACATAACGGCTTAAAAGATATTGTGGCGCAGTTAGGAAATAGTAACAATTTTTACCGTTTACGCCTTGGCATTGGACATCCAGGACATCGTGATTTGGTAGCCTCTTATGTGCTAAGTAAACCGTCTCCGACAGAGCGTAATGTGCTTGAAAAAGCCTTGGACGAGGCAACAGATTGCGTAGAGATGATTTTTAAAGACGGCATAGTAAAGGCGATTAATCGCTTAAACAGTTTTAAAATTTAAAAGTGCGGTCATTTTCGCAACTTTTTTGACTCAATATAAGGAAAAAATATGGGATTTAAATGTGGTATCGTGGGCTTACCAAACGTAGGGAAATCCACCCTTTTTAATGCGCTCACTAAAGCAGGTATTGAAGCGGCGAATTATCCGTTCTGTACAATTGAACCAAACACCGGCGTTGTCCCAATGCCGGACCCCCGCCTTGATGCTCTTGCAGAAATCGTCAAGCCGGAGCGTGTCCTTCCAACCACCATGGAATTTGTGGATATCGCTGGTTTAGTGGCAGGTGCAAGTAAAGGCGAAGGCTTGGGTAATAAATTCTTAGCAAACATTCGTGAAACCGATGCGATTGGTCATGTTGTTCGCTGTTTTGAAAATGACGATATTGTTCACGTGGCGGGGAAAATCGATCCGTTAAACGATATTGAAACCATCAATACCGAACTTGCCCTTGCTGATTTAGATAGTTGCGAGCGAGCCATTCAACGCTTACAAAAACGTGCCAAAGGCGGTGATAAAGAAGCGAAATTTGAGCTTTCAGTGATGGAAAAAATCCTTCCCATCCTTTCTGAAGCGGGGATGATCCGCTCCGTTCCTCTCGATAAAGAAGAGTTACTTGCGATTAAAAGCTATAACTTCCTCACTCTAAAACCGACGATGTATATCGCCAACGTTAATGAAGACGGTTTTGAAAACAACCCGTATCTTGACAAAGTTCGTGAGTTTGCCGAAAAAGAAGGCTCGGTAGTTGTGCCGGTATGTGCCGCCATTGAAGCGGAAATTGCGGAATTGGAAGAGGAAGAAAAAACAGAGTTTTTACAAGATTTAGGTATTGAAGAACCCGGCTTGAACCGTGTGATTCGTGCAGGATACGCCTTATTAAATCTTCAAACCTACTTCACCGCCGGTGTAAAAGAAGTGCGTGCGTGGACGGTTTCCGTAGGCGCAACCGCACCAAAAGCCGCTGCCGTTATTCACACGGATTTCGAGAAAGGTTTTATTCGTGCCGAAGTCATCGCCTATGAAGATTTTATTCAATACAAAGGTGAAAACGGTGCGAAAGAAGCCGGTAAATGGCGTTTAGAAGGGAAAGATTACATCGTGCAAGACGGCGATGTGATGCACTTCCGTTTCAATGTATAAATCTAATTCAACACGACCGCACTTTTAAAGTGCGGTCTTTTTTAGAAAAATTTGGGGAACTTTATGTCTATTAAATATCGTCCAGAAATTGATGGTTTACGTGCAATTGCAGTCATTTCAGTCATCATTTTCCATTTAAATGAAACTTGGCTTCCTGGTGGCTTTCTTGGAGTAGATATTTTCTTTGTAATTTCAGGTTTCTTAATTACTGGAATTATTATCACTGAAATAGAAGAAAATCGTTTTACTTTCCAAAATTTTTATAATAGGAGAATTAAACGGATTTACCCTGCCTTTATTACCGTTATGGCACTGATTTCTTTTATTGCTTCCGCTATTTTCATTTATAATGATTTCAATCAATTAAGAAAAACTATTGAATTAGCTACATTATTTTCATCTAATTTCTATCTTGGATTCACACAAGGTTACTTTGATTTAAATGCCAATGAAAATCCTGTATTACATATTTGGTCATTAGCTGTTGAAGAACAATACTATTTAATTTTTCCACTATTACTTATTTTTTCTTATAAAAAATCCAGAAAAATAAAAAACTTACTTTACATCACATTACTATTTTTTATAACATTAATTTTAACATCCTTTATCCCTATTAATTTCTACAAAGACGTTTTAAACCAACCCAATATCTACTATCTATCAAACCTACGTTTTCCTGAATTATTAATTGGCTCACTCTTAGCAATTTTTAATAAATTAACAAATCAGCAAATCAGCAAATCAGCAAGCAATATTATTGCCATTTCAAGCACAATTTTATTAATTTTTTGCTTGTTTTTTATACACAAAAATATGAACTTTATTCCTGGTATAACATTAATTCTTCCTTGTATACTATCTGCGCTGATTATTTATAGCACAACAAAACAAAATCTGATAAAAAGCTTTTTATCAAATAAGGCTATTGTTTTTATTGGAAAAATATCTTATTCGCTATACCTATATCATTGGGTATTTATCACCTTTACTTATTACATTACAGGAGAAAAGGTATTAACTAATTATCAAATATTAGGGATTTTAATAGTTACCGTTATCTTTTCTATCCTAAGCTATTACATTATTGAGCAGCCAATTAGAAAATCTAAGCTCACCTTTAAAAAAGTATTTTTCTATTTATATCTTATTCCTTCAGCTACACTAATCGGATATAACATTTATGCGAAAGGAAAATTAAAACAGGAAAAAGAGTATATTGAACAAAATACTCAAGATTTTATAAGTATGAATAATTTACCTCCAAAAATTATAACTATAGGTGATTCCCATGCAGAACATCTTGAATATTTTCTTGATTATGTCGGCCAAAAAGAGGGATGGAAATCAGAGATTTTGAATTTAGGACCTAAATGTCAAGTAATGGTTAATGACGCTTCTCATGTTATACCTGAATGCCAATCCCAATGGGATAAGGTAGAAAAATATGACATCGTATTTATTTCTGGGTTTTATGATTTGAGAATGGGAGGACAACCTGTACCAAGATTTGAAACAGATTCCTATATTATTCCTAATTTTCAATCTAGATTTAAAGCAATGGTGAAAAAACTTGCAGAATCCAAACCCGTTTATGTTTTTGCAAATAACAGTTCTATTACCCGTTCTCCTATTCGTGGTCACTTATTGGAAAAATATGGTCTTGAAAAATATTTACAACCGGTTCGTAGAATGGGCAATATTGATACGAGTAATGAAATCATTCATGATTTAATTAAAAACATTCCAAATGTTTATTGGATTGACGCTCAGCAATACTTACCAAAAGATAGTGTTATATCTGAAGGAAGGTATCTCTATGGCGATCAAGATCACTTAACAAATTTTGGCTCTTACTATATGGGACGAGAATTTAATAAATACCAAAGAATTCTCTCAGAAGAACAAGTACAAAACTTATATAAATAACCCTCTAATTATCCGAGAATAGCACTATGTCAAACATCATCATTCTAGACGGCGGTATGGGGCGTGAATTAGCACGCCGTAAAGCACCTTTTAAACAGCCCGAATGGTCGGCACTTGCCCTGTATCAACAGCCAATCGCCGTTCAATCTGTGCATGAGGATTTTATCAAAAGTGGCGCCCAGGTGATAACCACTAACAGTTATGCTGTTGTGCCTTTTCATATTGGGGAACAACGTTTTCAGGCTGATGGAAAAATGTTAGCGGATCTTGCCGGGCGTTTAGCTAAAAGTGCGGTTGAAAATTCGGGTGTTTCACCTATCAAAATTGCTGGCTCTATTCCGCCGTTATTCGGTTCTTACCGTTTTGATTTATATCAGCCGAACCGCGTACAAGAAGTTGCACAACCGATCATTGACGGGCTTTCGCCTTATGTGGATTTTTGGCTGTGCGAAACCCAAAGTTCCGCTACCGAACCCCAAGCGATCAAACCTTTATTACCTAAAGATACACGCCCGTTTTGGGTTTCTTTTACCTTACAGGATGATGAACCCACTGATGTCCCTCGCCTACGTTCCGGTGAAACAGTGCAAAGTGCGGTCGAAAAAATGATCGAATTAGGCGTGGCGACAATTTTGTTCAACTGTTGCCAACCTGAAGTCATTCAACAGGCTTTGCTCGTCACACAGGAAACATTGAAAACCCGTCATGCAACAAACATTCGTATTGGCGCTTACGCCAATGCCTTTCCTCCCCAACCCAAAGATGCGACGGCAAATGAGGGGCTTGATGAAATCCGAGCGGATCTCAACCCGCAACAATATCTAGTGTGGGCGGAAAAATGGGTTGAAAGCGGTGCGACCATTATTGGCGGCTGTTGCGGAATTGGGCCGGAGCATATTAAGACGTTAGCAGAAAAATTTGGTTAGGCGATCAATCACATATCCTCTCCATCAATGAACAGAAACGAGATAAATTATGCAAACGATCAATCAAATCAAAACAGCGATTATCAATGATCCTCAAAATCAAGATTTCACCGTTCGCCATATTGAACCACTTTTTGCCGCCCCTAGCACTGCTCGTATTAACATTGTCGGTCAGGCTCCCGGTGTAAAAGCAGAGCAAACCCGTCTTTATTGGAACGATAAAAGTGGCGATCGCCTGCGTGAATGGCTAGGTGTTGATCGTGATATGTTTTATCATTCGGGGGTGTTTGCGGTAATCCCTATGGATTTTTATTATCCGGGCAAAGGTAAATCAGGCGATTTACCACCACGCAAAGGTTTTGCGGAAAAATGGCATCCTCAAATTTTAGCCACTTTACCAAATATTCAGCTCACACTCTTAATCGGGCAATATGCGCAAAAATACTATTTACCGCAAAATACCTTAAACGTGACGGAAACAGTAAAAAACTATCGTGAATTTCTACCGCACTTTTTTCCTTTAGTTCACCCATCACCACGCAATCAACTTTGGTTACAAAAAAATCTATGGTTTGAACAAGCTGTGATTCCAACATTACAACAATATGTGAAAACCATTCTATCCCTTTAATTTTTATCATTTTTTAGGAAAGCATAATGTCAAATAAAAAAATTGGCTTATTGTCTCTGACAGCATTAGTGTTGAGCTCAATGATTGGCTCGGGTATTTTCAGCCTACCGCAAAATATGGCGGAAGTTGCCGGCTCGGAAGCGCTCATTATTGGTTGGACGATTACGGGCATAGGAATTATTTTTCTCGGTCTCTCGTTCTTTTTCATTTCCCGACTTCGCCCCGAATTAGACGGTGGTATTTACACCTATGCACGAGAAGGTTTTGGCGATCTCATGGGATTTATGTCTGCTTGGGGCTATTGGCTCTGCGCCACTATCGGGATTGTGGGTTATTTAGTGGTTGCCTTTGAGGGATTGGGTACGTTCACCGATAGCGAAAGTGCGGTGATTTTCGGGCAGGGAAATACTATCGCTTCATTTATTGGTTCTTCAATCGTTGTCTGGCTTGTACATATTTTAATCGCCAAAGGGATAAAAGAAGCGGCAACCGTGAACCTTATTGCCACCTTTGTGAAAGTTTTTCCCCTGTGCTTGTTTATCATACTCGCCCTATGGTTCTTCAGCCCTGAAACATTTAACCATGATGTAAAAGCGACCGCGTTAAATAATCATGTCTCCGATCAAGTAAAAAACACCATGTTAATCACTCTGTGGGTGTTTACCGGCGTGGAAGGTGCGGCGGTATTATCAGCACATGCAAAAAAACGTACGGATGTCGGGCTGGCCACCGTATTGGGAATTGTCATCGCCCTTGCCTTATATGTGGCAATCACCGTGCTTTCCTTAGGAATTTTACCCCGTGAAACGATCGCTACAATGTCAAATCCCTCCATGGCAGGTTTGCTTGAACATATGATCGGGAGTAGCGGAAAAATCATCATTACCGCTTGTTTAATTGTCTCGGTAGTCGCCTCTTACATTAGTTGGACAATGTTCTCTGCCGAAGTACCTTATCGTGGCGCTAAGAACGGTGCGTTCCCGAAAATCTTCGACAAACTCAATGAAAACAACACGCCAATTCACTCCCTTTGGTTTACCGGATTTGTCGTACAACTTTGTTTGTTATTAGTTTTGCTGACAGGAAAAAGTTATAACGCTTTATTATTGATCTCCACTTCAATGATTTTAGTGCCTTATTTTTTAATTGGCGCCTATTTATTAAAGCTCTCCATTCAACAAAATGCCCCTTGGTACATTAAACTCACAGGCTTGATGGCATCGCTTTACGGTTTGTGGATTTTATATGCCGCTGGGCTGGATTATTTGCTACTTTCCGTTCTACTTTATGTGCCGGGAATAGGATTATTTTTATATTCTCGCTATCAATACCAAGGCGGAAAATTCAATCTAAACAAATGGGAGAAATTAGTCCTCGCCATTATTGCAGTTCTCTTTATTTGGGCGGTTTATAGCGCCTTTACCGATGTTGATTGGGGCTAAGACAATTCATTAAGTGCGGTCAAAAATCAGTATAATTTTCGGTATTATGTAGCAAATACACAAAAGTAGAAATTTCAACGATATGTAGGGGAACACTGCGTATGTCCGTTATAAAGCCAAATCATTTCAATAGGTTAAAATTCGGACACACGCAGTGTGTCCCTACCCAAAAACAGATTTGTGCAACTGCTACATAATACCGATAATCTCAACCTCACTTTTACTCTACAAAAGCAAACGTTTTCCTTATATAGCACTTTAACGTATAATTCGCGCTTTCTTTTACATAAGGACCCAAAATATGAACAACCAACTCCTCTACTCCGTTGAAGATAAACCGCCTTTTGGATTGAGTTTATTGCTTGCCGCACAACATTTATTAGCCGCACTGGGGGGAATTATCGCCGTGCCATTGGTGATCGGTAATGTTTTAAAACTCCCCACAGAAGATACGATCACATTAGTGAACGCTGCATTATTAATTTCCGGCGTGGTCACAGTGATTCAATGTCGTGGTCTAGGTCCAATTGGTATTCGCTTACCCAGTGTGATGGGAACCAGTTTTACCTTTGTCGCCGCCGCCCTCGCTATTGGTTTCAGCGATTATGGTGTCGCAGGGATTTTAGGGGCTTCCTTGGTCGGCTCTTTAGTGATGATTATCGGTAGCTTTTTTATGCCTTATATTCGTAAACTTTTCCCACCGGTTGTCACCGGCACAGTGGTGGTGATGATTGGCTTGAGCTTAATTCCTGTTGCGGTGGATTGGTTTGCCGGCGGTCAGCGTGGTGATGCCAATTATGCCACGCCGGAAAATTTGATGATGGCAAGTTTTGTCTTGGTTATCGTTGTTGCGTTGGTTCAATGGGGGAAAGGTATTTTCTCCGCCGCCGCTATTGTAATTGGAATGATGACAGGCTATGTTCTCTGCCTTATTTTAGGTTGGGTGAATTTTGACGGTGTGGAAAACGCCCAAACCTTTGCTGTCCCCCAACCGCTTCACTTTGGGCTTGCCTTCCCTATTTCAGGTATTATTGGAATGTCCATTGCTTATTTGGTCACAATCGTTGAATCTAGCGGCAATTTCCTTGCATTGGGAAATGCCACTAATACTGAAATTACCGGTAAACATTTACGTGGCGGAGTATTGGCAGATGGTTTAGGCTCGGCTTTAGCGGCGATTATGTCCACCACACCGTTTTCTTCATTCTCTCAAAATATCGGGGTTATTTCTCTAACCGGCGTGGCAAGTCGCCATGTGGTCGCATTAACCGGTGTGTTATTGGCATTAGCAGGATTATTCCCTGTATTTGGTGCATTAATCGTCTCTATCCCTCTACCGGTACTCGGTGGTGCAGGCTTAATGATGTTCGCCATGATTATTGCCGCGGGAATTCAAATGTTGGATAAAGTGGAACGTAGTAAACGCAATGGCTTAATTATTGCTATTTCAATCGGTTGCGGTTTAGCGGTCACCACCCGTCCAGAACTGCTTGATAAATTACCGCACTTTTTCAAAGAGGTATTGGGATCAGGCATTACGGTTGGCTCACTATTGGCATTAATATTGAATTTAATTTTGCCGGAAGATAAACAAATCACAAAAGAATAATGAGAAAAAACACGCAATGATGCTATGCAAAAATGCGTGTTTTTTTAATCTGTGAGGATTTATACCACAGGTTTTTGGCGATAAAAAATCAATCCGGGCAACGCAAGCCCAAAAACCAACGCCCCTAAAATAAAGGCGGTGTTAATAAATGAGCTGATCATTTGCTCCAAAAGTTCATGAGAATAACCATAGTGATGAATTTGTACTATCGAAATCATCGCTTTATAAGCATGCACGCCCGGAATCATGGGAATGATCGCCGCCACCGTAAATGCCTTTGGATGTGCCAAATAACGGTGTGATAAATGCACGCCAATAAAGCCGATAACACAAGTGGCAAAAAAGGTTGCAAAAACAATAGGCACATTAATGTGTAAAAGTAATGTGCGTGTTACATGCCCTAATGCCCCTAAAATCGCACAATATTTTAACGCCTTAAGCGGCACATTAAATGCTAGGGCAAACCCCACCGCCGGAATGGCGGCAAAAACCATATCATCAAACAAACTCAATAGAAACATCATCATTAATGCCCCCATGTCGTGATATGTAACACACTCAGTGCTAATACAATACCAAGGCAAGCCCCAAAGGTCAGAACGGTGGCAACTGTCCAACGCCCTAACCCCATATTGACATAGCCTTTTAAAATATCTGCCAACGAATTAATTAATGGGAATCCCGGTACAAGCAACAACACGCTGGAAGCTAAGGCGATTTGCGGATCATTTCCCCATTGATATTTCAAACTAACACCGGAAATGAGGGAAGCCACAAACGCCGTAATCGCAAAAACAATAATCGGATTATAATGATGTTTTGATAATTCTTGCCGGACAAACATCGCCACGGAGGAAGCCAAAAAAGTAATGAGGCAAATCAACCAATCGCCTCCTGACAGATGTGCAAAAGAGGCGCAAGATAAACCAATCATAGGCACCACCAAAGCACGGTGATACTTCAAAGGATTTAAATTATCCAGTTTCTTCTGTGCCAGATCCAAATTGTATAATTTATGCTCTACCGCAATCACAATACGATGTACTTCAGTCACCATTTGCATATTGATGCCTTTATCAGTATTTTTTCGTACTGTGGTAATACAATGGTGGTTTGAAAGGGTTGTAATCACCACCGCATTTGCCGTAAGGGCACATTCTACACTTTCCACCCCAAGAGCGATTCCTAAACGTTGTGCCATTTGCACCACCACCGTGCTTTCCGCCCCATGTTGTAACAACAATAATGCCGTTTGTACACAAGCACGTGTCACGCCCCGTTGATACGCTTGTTCCATATCATCCTTATACCTAGAATTAATTAGATGAATTATAGACAGCTTGATAAAAAACGGTGTAAAAACAAACCGCACTTATGATCCAAATCAAAAGTGCGGTCAGTTTTTTGTTAGTTTTAGAGTTTAACGACTTTAGCCTGTTTAATCATATTATCTGCCACTTCAAGAATAGTGATTTGCAAACCTTCGATTTCACAAACTGTGCCTTCATCAGGAATTTCCTCTAAGTGTTCAAGAATTAAACCATTGAAGGTGCGGGCATCTTCGGTATCTAATTCCCACCCAAACATTTTATTCAAATCACGCAGATTCGCCGAGCCATCAATAAGCATTGAGCCGTCTGATTGTTGTACCACTTCCTCGTCAATAGTCGGCGCAGTAGAAGTGGTAAAATCACCGACAATTTCTTCTAGAATATCCTCTAAGGTCACTAAGCCTTTAATATCACCATATTCATCTACAACTAAGCCTATACGCTCTTTATTTGCACGGAAGTTCATTAACTGCGTTTTCAATGGCGTGCCTTCCGGAATAAAATACACTTCGTCCGTAGCTCGAATTAAGGTTTCTTTAGTAAATTCATTTTTCTCAAGTAATAAACGGAAAGCTTCACGTACACGTAAAATACCCAATACATTCTCGTCTAAACTTCCTTTGTACAGCACCACACGATTATGCGCCGCATGATTCAGCTGACGCATTATTGCTTTCCATTCATCATCAATATCAATACCGCCAATTTCATTGCGAGGCACCATAATGTCATCTACGGTGACAGTGCCCATGTCAAGAATGGAAAGTAACATTTGAGGATGTTGCTCATCAGGCGTAGCTTCTCCGGCTTCAGTCACAATACTTCTTAATTCTTCATGGCTAATCACCTGTTTTTGCATATCCGGTTTTAGCCCTATTAATCTCATTAAGGATTTAGTAAAAATATTCATTAACCAAACGAGTGGATAAAAGACTTTTAGCAGAAAAGATAAAATATGGCTTGAAAATAACCCGACTTTCTCAGGGTACATTGCCGCAACGGTTTTCGGGAAAATTTCAGAGAAAACCAGCATAACAAAGGTTAATAACCCTGTTGCGATCGCCACACCAGCATCGCCATACAAACGCATACCGATCATTGTCGCAATTGCGGAAGCACTGATATTGACAAGATTATTAAAAATAAGAATAAAGCTTAATAAGGTGTCAGGTTTCTCAAGCAATTTCTCCGCTTTTTTCGCCCCTTTATTATTTTGTTCGGCAAGAAAACGTAAGCGATATTTGTTCAGCGAAAGCAAGCCGGTTTCAGAGCCGGAAAAATACGCCGATAAAACTAAACAGATAATGAGAGTGATAAATAAAGTACTAAGGGGAATACTATCCAAGAGTTGATCCTTTTTGTTTGTTAATCATCATCCGTAAATTGTGTGGGTTTACAAAATTTGTGGGATTACAAATATTTTATGTGCCACACGTTATTTTCACACAGCTACGGTTCACAATAATAAAGGCGAATCTCTATTCGCCCTATTTTTAAATTAACCGACTGCCAAAATAAGCAATCGTGAGAAAAATGATACCTGAAATGGCGTAAATAATCATCCTTTTTCCTCGCCATCCTAATCGCCAATGCCCAAATAAGGCAATACCAAATATCAGCCAAGCTAAAAATGAAAATCCTGCTTTATGGATGTTTTCTGTCGTCAGCGCACTGAGCGAATGATACACACCGGAAATTAACGTCAATGTGAGAAAACCTTCCCCTAATGCAAATAATTTGAAGAAATGGCGTTCAACAGTGAGGAGTGAAGGCATAATCGGTGAAAACAGCATTTTTTTGGCTTTTAAACGATAATCAATCCATCCAATTTGAATCGCATAAAGTGTCGCAATAAAACATACGGCATAGGTGAAAATGGATAAGCCAATGTGAAATAACATCGCTGAATCTTGATTTAATAGCTGAATGATATGGCTTGGCATAAAAGTAGCTAAAATCAAGTTTAAAACAGAAAAAGCAAACACAATGGGCAATAAAAACCAAATAGAATTGACACGCAATATTGCCAAGGTGGCAAGCGCTGCAATGCTCACACTCATCAGTGAACCAATTTGCATCAATGTGAAAATATGATCTTCCGCTAAATTTTGTAAAGAAGGATATAAACTTGCTACATGAAAAATAATCGCCAAAAGTGCGGTCAAAAACAACAGTGTTTTTTTAGGGCGATATTGAACATTATCAGTTGAAGTAAGTAATGGTGCGATCATCAACACAGTTATCAGATAAAACAAAATCGAAAATACGGCAAACCACATAATTTGAACAAGTTTATTGAGAATGTTTTACATTTTAACGATCTCCCCGGCAATTCGCCATAAATTTATTTGAAATGATGAAAATCCCCTAAATTTCGGTATAATCACGGCAATTTTGGCTAAAAAACAGGATTAATATGTTTGAGAATTTATCTGATCGCCTTTCCAAAACCCTACGTAATATCACGGGTAAAGGCCGTTTAACAGAAGATAATATTAAAGAAACCCTACGTGAAGTGCGTATGGCATTATTGGAAGCGGATGTCGCATTGCCGGTGGTGCGTGAATTTATCGCCAAAGTAAAAGAAAGTGCATTAGGCGAAGAAGTCAATAAAAGTTTAACTCCGGGGCAAGAATTCTTAAAAATCGTACAACGTGAGCTTGAAAAAGCCATGGGTGAAGCGAATGAAAGCTTAAATCTCGCCACCCAGCCACCGGCAGCCATTTTAATGGCGGGTTTACAAGGCGCAGGGAAAACCACCAGCGTGGGAAAATTGGCAAAATTCTTGCGTGAACGCCATAAAAAGAAAGTATTGGTTGTCTCTGCCGATGTGTACCGCCCTGCGGCAATCAAACAATTGGAAACCTTGGCACAATCCGTGGGGGTGGATTTTTTCCCTTCTGATGTCAAACAAAATCCGGTAGAAATTGCCAAAGCAGCCCTCGCAGAAGCCAAACTGAAATTCTACGATGTTCTCATTGTAGATACTGCCGGTCGCTTACATGTAGATGGCGAAATGATGGATGAGATCAAACAAATCCACAATGCGTTAAATCCAATCGAAACCCTCTTTACCGTTGATGCGATGACAGGGCAAGATGCTGCAAACACCGCCAAAGCTTTTAACGAAGCACTACCACTCACAGGGGTGATTCTCACTAAAGTGGATGGCGATGCTCGTGGCGGGGCAGCATTGTCAATCCGTCAAATTACAGGCAAACCGATTAAATTCCTCGGTGTTGGGGAGAAAACCGATGCCCTTGAGCCGTTCCACCCTGATCGTGTTGCCTCGCGTATTTTAGGCATGGGCGATGTGCTTTCCCTTATTGAAGATCTTGAACGCTCGGTAGATCGTGAAAAAGCGGAAAAAATGGCACAAAAATTCAAGAAAGGTGATACCTTCACCCTTGATGATTTCCGTGAACAGTTGATCGAAATGAAGAAAATGGGTGGAATGATGTCCATGTTGGAAAAACTCCCCGGAGCGAAAAATTTACCTGATCACATCAAAAACCAAGTGGACGATAAAATGTTCATAAAAATGGAAGCGATCATTAACTCTATGACTTTAAAAGAGCGTGCCAATCCCGACATCATCAAGGGTTCCCGCCGCCGTCGCATAGCATTAGGTTCCGGCACACAAGTGCAAGATGTGAACAAATTACTCAAACAATTTGATGAAATGCAACGTATGATGAAAAAAATGCGTAAAGGAGGAATGTCGAAAATGATGCGGGGAATGCAAGGTCTAATGGGCGGAGGCTTGGGCGGTCTTGGTGGTTTAGGGGGAATGTTTAGACGTTAGACAAATAAACTCCCCAAAACAAAGTGCGGTTAAAAAACGGATCGTTTTTCGACCGCACTTTTAATCAAGCTTATCTATTTCAGCCATCCCATAAACTAGTTAGTTCAAGCCATTTAAACGGGCTATTCTTTCTTCAAACGGTAAAGTTGATAAAGATTTACGCAAACAAGGAAAGTATTCAATACCGCCACAGGATAGGCATCAATAATAATGCCGTAAATCACAAAAAGTACATCACCAATACTGTTGACTATACGCAAATGGACGATCGATTTAAATAAAAACGATATTGCCACAAAAAACGTTGCCATATAGCCCAGCAATTCTATTGTGTTCAATTCCATTAATGCTCCGCTCTTTCATTAAAATAAATGTGTGGAATAATAAAAGATTTAGATTAAAGGGAAAAGAGGCGAAACAAAGGCAACCGATTGCCCCACAAGGAATGTTTATTATTCCCTCAAAAAATTATATAAAGATAGTCTGAACCAATAACATATAAAATATCGTGCCTACTGCAATAGATAGAAACATATTCTTTTTCCAAAAATGTAGCCCTAACACCAATGCACCTGCCAGAAAATCAGGTATACCATGGTATCCATTTAACACATCAATATTTTTATAACAATAGACAACTAACATGCCAAACATCGCTGCCGGTAGTACCTTTCCAAGATAGCGGATATATTCTGGAATTGGGCGATTTGCCGGAAAAATCCAGAAAGGCAAAAGGCGGGTAAATTGCACGGCAAGTACGCAAACACTAATCGTAATAACCTGCTCCGTTAATGTCATTTTAACGCCTCCAATTTACTTTCCATTTTGGGGCGACGCAGCGTCAAAATTGACCAAATTCCGATTAAGGTTGGAATTAAAAAATGCTGTTTTCCTACAATGAGCAGAGAAATCAAGGCAATACCCAAACCAAGTAAAGAACTTTCATGGGATTTTTCTTTCATCCAATTTTCCGCAAAAATCACTAGGAAAAGTGCGGTCATGGCAAACTCAACGCCCTTTAAATCAATAGGGACAATCTCTCCGAATAAATTACCTATTGCGGCTCCCAATACCCAATAAATATGCAGATATAAACTCACAAAGAACATATACCATCCTTTGTCTAAGTGCGGTGGAATATTTGCCATATAATTCAGAGAGAAAGATTCATCAACCAAGCTACTGATTAAATACCAACGCTTTTTGCCAAGATGCACGCCATATTTTTCCAACATTGAAATGCCATAGAAAATTTGACGTCCACTCACCATGAGTGTAATCAGCAAAACACTGAGTGGAGAAAAAGGGGCGATTAGTGCAGCCGCCGCAATAAACTCCACCGAACCGGCGTAAATCAATAATGCCATTAATGTGGGATACCAAACACCAAAGCCAAGCGCTTTCATATAAATGCCATATGCCACGCCAAGAAATAAAAATCCTGCAATCATCGGGGCACTATAAGGCAGTGCAGCTTTCGCAGCTGTGCGAATAGGATGTGATTGAAAAAATTCCATTGATAATTCTTATTCTAAAACTGATAACCCGGGTAAAGTGGAAAAACTTTGAGATTTAACGGTTTGATAGAAATCTTCCATATAAGCGAGACTTTCATCTTCTTTTCGAATGGCCGCATATAGGTTGCTATGCAATCCTTCTTGCGTCACTTTTCGAGCAACTACATAGCCTTTTTCAAGATATGGCAATGCGGCCCAATAAGGCACTGTCGCAATACCACGGCGACTCGCCACGAGCTGGATCATCGCGATGGTAAGCTCTGTGGTTCGGCGTGTGGGATTAATTCCTTTTGGTTTCAATACCTTACGTAAAAGATCCAACATATCGTCCGGCACAGGATAAGTAACCCAAGTTTCATCGGCAAAATCTTCAGCTTGCCAAATTTCTTTCTCAGCCAAGGGGTGATCTTTCGAGCAAATGCCGACCATTTCATAAGAAAAGAGCGGTTTAAAAACCACCTCATTATTTGCTTCAATCTCAGACACAATCGCCCAATCAGCCCGATGAGAAAGTAATAAACCGACAGGATCGGTGTGAAAGCCCGAGACAATATCTAACTCAACCAAGCCCCAATTCTGACGAAATTCATCCATCGCAGGCATAAGCCAATCAAAACAAGTATGACATTCCACCGCAATACGCAATTGCCCAGCCTCACCATGTTTAACTCGGGTTAAATCACGCTCCGCATCAATCACCTTAGGCATCACGTCGTTGGCAAGGCGAATCAAACGTTCGCCAGCAGCAGTAAAACGTAGCGGATGACTTTTGCGTTCAAATAGGGGCAAACCAAATTGATCTTCGATAAGTTTTATTTGATGTGAAAGTGCAGATTGAGTGAGGTAAACCCGTTTTGCCGCCGATGAAACACTGCCCGTTTCTTTCAAAGCAAGCAGCGTTTTAAGATGTCGGAGTTCAAGAAATGTTGGCTTCATGAGTACTATTCATAAAATGCTAAAAATGAATAAATACTATCATACCGAAAAAACAGGAAAGTTAAAGGGCAAGAATGAATGGATATTTCACAAAAATTATCCGTCAAAAACGTTTCTCAAAAACAAGGTTAATATTACTTTGCTTGTAAGAATACATTTGGGGGATATTACTATTTTGCTTTTTCCATATAAATTGTAGCTTCGGCGTGATACCCCATAAATGCCAATCCCGCTTCCAAAGTAACATATACAAAGAATAAATATGGTCTTTTCTCACCTTTCCAAAAGAAAAAAAGTCCAAATTTCCCAGTTTTGCCGTATCTTTATATGCTCTTTTAATAAAGGATAAGCCAATTTGTGAAGAAATCCCCCCTTGCCATTCTTGCCCCCAGCCAGCCCGAAATACGTGACTGTCTGAACTATATTGCCGAACTTTCGTTCTTTCGGACACCACATCCGCCCCAAAATAAAAGTGAAGTTTTGGATTAACGAACCAAGCTAAAGTGGAAGAAAACAGCCGACTATGTCCATTTAACATCAGCCCATCAAAATAATGCTGTTTAGCAAATTCAAATGATAAAGAAAGCCGCCAATTTGGGCTGAACCAGTAAGCATTTTCCAGTGAAATCCCATTATTCCAACGATAGGATTTATTGCCATACCAGCGTTTTTCATAGAAAGGTTTAATCCGAAAGGTATTATTGGCGACTTTATAAGCATACCCGAGAGAAGAGCGGTTAAAAATATCATCATATTTGTGATTATCCCAATAGCTTTTTCCTACAAAGAGATTGGTCAGAGAAAAATAGTGAGATCCGACTAAATTAAAATCTCTGTTCACATTTAAATAATAAGAAAAACCTTGTGCTTTTTGAGGGAGCATTCCCCCTGATTTACTTAATGTGGCTTGGTTGGATAAACGGATATTTTCAGCATCAGATACATTATTGACATTTTTTTCTTTAACATAGTGAATCGAAAAATCAATCTCCCACCCTGCCTGTTTTGCGAGATTTTCAAGATAGTGCTCAACTAACCTTCTGCTATCCTCCGGCAATTCTGGGTCGGATTTTATTTTTTCAAATTGTTCTTTCGCAGCCTCATTCTGTTTTTGATAAAAAAGCGTGATCGCTAATTCCAATCGAACCGGTGTGAGAGTCGGATTTTCAGCTAATACTTTTCTATAAAGTGTAATGGCTTGTGAGTAATCTTTTTGTAAGAAAGCGACTCGTCCGGCCGCAACTCCAGCCAAACGTGCATTATGTTCAGAAAAATTTCTATAATTCTCTAACAAAATATTTAAATCTTGTGCATTTAATTGATATAAATTTTCTGAAAGCACTTGTTCCACTTGCTTGAAATTCATTCCTTTTTCAAAATAAAAAGACTGTGCTGCTGAAAAACGAGAAATAAATAAAAAAAGCAAGGCAAAAGAAAATTTCTTCATTATTTACTCATCATAAAAATAGGCGGACTATTTCCGCCTATTCAATCATAAAGAAAAAATAATTAGCGATAACCACCAAAAGATGTGTTTAATGCCGGGTTATTGGAAAACTCAACTAGCCCAGCGGCTTCCTCTGCATTTGGCCCAAATAATCCGCCTTTATAATGTCCACCACTATTAAGAATCACACTTGCTTTACCAGAAAATTGGCTACCCTTTAAATCTGTTTCATGTAAAGTAATATCCCGCGCCCATGGCATTTCTATTAGACCCGAGACTTTCTTCGTATCAAAATTAACATTCAATGTTGTTTTACCATCTGCTTGAACACCATCAACAGTATCTGCAATCAGGTCTCCACGTGCACGAACAGCATGCCCGGTGTAGGTTGCCGAACCTCTAGGCAATCTGCTTTCAGGTGTTGGTGTACCTTGATAACGAATTTCTTGACGGGTTTTACCATCATTCACCCAAACACCATAAAATGAGTGGTTTTGGTTATAACCAATAAGTTTGCCGTCCATGGTTTCCGCTCCCACTAAACCCTTTGGACTATTTGTAAGATCTGTCTTTGTTCCATCAGGCGTTTTGGCAGTGCCCGCACCACCACCGCCACCTGAGCAAGCAACAGCAACTGCAGATAAGGTAAGAATTGAGAGTAACTTAATTTGTTTTAGCATAATGATTTCCTCATAGGTTATGGAAAGGATATTAATACTCACGACTTTGTCGCACTTTTACTTCGTTTCGTTTTAGCTACTGTTTTAGAAGAGGCCTTAACCTTTTCTACACCAGCTCTGTCTTCAATTGAGGTTTCTTCCCGCTGATTCATTTTTGCACTCGGGCGTAAATGAGGGGGAATTCCCCAACGAAAACCATCTGCTTTCATGCAGGCCTCAACTAAAGTTCGATCTTTTGTCGGATCAACCTTGTTCATTCCTACGTTATACACGCAAGAAGCATATTTACTCTGAGCTTCTTCATCTGTTACACCCAACTTATACCAACGTGGCTCCGGTTGATGTGGAACAACACAACCTGCTAGTAACATAACTGTTGCAAATACACCTAATACTTTTACTCTCTCATTCATATTGATTCCCCTAGGTAAATTAATTTACAAAATAATCATTCAAATTGTACAAATAAAAATATACAACTTAAAAGATATAAATTCAAGCGTATAAATCACAAAAAATATCACTCAATGCGTAAAACAGTATGGGAGTGAAATAATGTCAAAATTTATAGCGGCTGAAGTAGATAGTGCAATTGGTAAACGAATTCAACAAAGACGTAAAGAAATAGGCTTAACGGCTGAAGTGTTGGCGGAACAAATAGGCGTATCGCAGCAGCAATTTTCACGCTATGAGAGAGGAGCAACTAAAATTAATGTCTCACACCTTGTAAATATTGCCGTTATTTTAAATACGCCGATTGATTGGTTCTTCGCAGATAGTAAAGCAGAAAATTTAACCTTTTCTAATGAAACACATTACACGCCTCTGCGGACAGATTCACTAAAATCCAGACTAGATTATCATTGGAAACATCTATCTCATTCTCAGAAACGCAATCTCATTAACTTTTTAGATTCGGTTATAAATAATAAGCCTTAATTCCCATTAAGGCTTTCAAATTTAAAATATAGGACAAGTTATGAATTTCCTTATTTTTCAAGCTGAAGAGGAAAGAATAGGCTCAATGGGCGTTGTTTGACAATACGCCCAACTTCTCGCCAAATTGCCCACCAACTGTCAATTTCAGTATTGAGTGAACGCAATGCAAGCCAAAGGGTTAAGGAAAAACTCACAATCAAATTAACTAATCCAACCAATAGAACAAAGGCAATACATTGTAATAAAAACACAAAATCAAAATGTCCACTTACAGCGATATAACCGACATTGGCCGAGGAAAAGGCAACATGGCGGATATCAAGGGGTAACCCACTCAAATAGCCCACAACCCCCGTTAAGCCAAGTAATAGACCAAAACAAAGGTTTCCCATAATAGAGCCATAGTTTTCGTACAGATAATCTGCCAATTTTTCTTGATATTTGAAAGGGAGCACTTTTCTCAAACTAGGGTGCTGACGTAAACGCATCCGTGTATTCAAATAATGACTACGATTATCAAAATAGCCTGAAATGATTCCTGAGCAAAATAACCATACACCGGCAATAGCCGCAAACCACAACGTACCGGCAAAAGGGTCAATGCTATGTAGCTGATAATCAATTTGCTCTTGATTCAGTAAAACTTGCCCCGTTTGGTGCTGATATATAAATGCAATCAATGCCGCCAAACTCATCGCAACGACCACATTACCGACAACCGCAATACTTTGCGAGCGGAATACATCCACTAGCAGTTGAGCCAACTTCATATTCAAGGCTTTACCTTGTGGGTTACGCTCCACGGCTTCGGCAAAGCGGGCAGCGGTCATTGCAGGTTGTTTTGTTGCAACGGTGAAATGCAACATAAAAATTAATGTAAAACCCAGACCATAATTTAGCCCTTCAGCAATCCCCTTCCAGACTTTATCATCAATCACACTTCCCAAATAGATTTTGAAAAGCGCCATTAATGCAATTAGTACGCCTCCACCGGCGGCAGAATAAAACATCGAAACATACTCTTTTTTATCTCGTGTGATGTAATGCTCGCCATGATCACTAGAATTTTGCGTGATACTGCGTGCAATCAGCTTTGAACTTTGTTTCCACAAACGAGAAATACTGTGTTGATCCGCTGCCGCTCGAGCAAAACAACCTGTCAATAATAAAATACGACGCGGTAAATAACGATTGGAAGCAAAAATTGCCATCAATTTTTCTAACCGTTCAAGAGTCTGAGAAAGCCGTTCTAATAAATAAGCCACATTAAGTGAAGAACCAACCTGTGCACCACGTTTTTGTAGTCGTTCGATTAACCCTTTACATTGTTCAAACATCACTTGGAAATGGCTATCATCAAAAATATTTCCCTGACGGCGCGCGAATAGCCAATCTCCCACTTCACGATTCAATGCAACAAAAGGAGAATCTGCATTCAGTAATGAGGGTTCCATACGCATTAATTCCGGCTCCATATCTTCAGCCGCAATCCAAATTGAAAGCATTTCTATAGCAAACAGCCCCTCATTTTGAAAATGAGTTTGTAAACGGTTACGATCTTTTTCAGCCAATTGACGTGCTAGCACCCCAACAATTGCCCGCCATTCCCTTAATGGAATCGCATCAATCCAATGCACATCATTTTTATCATTAAATAATAAATAAAAAATATCACGCAAATCATTTACATCTTTAAAAGAAGGATTAAAACGTTCATAAAGACGACTTTTCATTTCACGCCCAAATCCTTCACGTGACAAAATACCACTACTGATAAAAAGTGGGTACAAACGCAAACTACATACCCAATTACATAATAATGCCGCCACCAAACCGGCAAGTTCTTTATCTTGTTTTAAAATACGTCTGATTAAACGGATATGAGGGACAATCTGATATACTCGGCTTTCCCGTAAAAGTTGGCACCAACCTTCGATCAAGCCAAAAGCATCATTTTCAGCCACTTTCTGACGAATAAATTGTGGCAGAATTTCCGGTTTTATCGTTAGTTTCAAAGAATCCTCCTCTATTTTTTATAAAAGCGCGCCATTATACAGAGAGAACAGAGAAAGGGAAAAGAAGAAAAGTGCGGTCAATTTACCATTTAAATAGATCATGTTTATCAAAAAAAATTGCTCATTTTTATTAACTTTATCCGCAGGTAGTATATAAACACTTTCTTGCAATTTTTACTCATCTTCTCTCCGTTTTTTCCCATTGTAAAAATAATTCCAAACAGATAGAATCCGATCCCAACTTTACATTAACTTGGTATTAGGTACTTACACTGGGATAAATACTATATTTATATGTTAAGTTACTTGTAAACCCATTCTTCCACTCTAAATACTAGGAGAGTTTTATGAATAAAATTTTTAAGGTTATTTTCAATCATGTTTCTCAAACTTGGGTCGTGGTATCCGAGTTGAGCCGTGCAACAGGAAAAACCAAATCATCAACAAATCAACAGTCCTCAACCAAGAATAAAATTTCTGTTTCAGCGACATTAGTACTAATGTTAGCCAGTGCTAATGCACTGGCTGCGGTTCAAATTGGTTCAACTAATGGGGATACAATGAGCGCTAACGGAGCAACAGTACCTACTTCACCAAATAACCATATTGCGATTGGTAACGCTAGTGCTGGTGTAAAGGATGATGGTCAAGCTGGAGCAGGTGCTTCTATTGCGATTGGTAATGAAGCTAATGCCAGTGGGGAAACAGTGATAGCGATTGGTTCAAAGGCTGTTGCAACAAGTGGTGGCACAGTGGCCATTGGTCAGCGTGCAACGGTTAACACTAATCACGGTATTGCCATTGGTCAAGATGCTAAAGTTCTTCAAGGAAAAGAGGCAGGTATTGCAATAGGTATTAGTGCCACCGTTAATCATGAAGGCTCAGTTGCCTTAGGTCGTAACTCAGTAACAAGTGCAAATGACCAAATATCTGTTGGTAATAACGATTTAAAAAGAAAAATTGTAAACGTGGGAGATGCATTATTAAACGCCTCTTCAGCTGATGCAGTAACCGGTAAACAGCTCTATGCTACCAATACCGCCGTAAGTACAGCCCAATCTACGGCTAATACTGCTTCAACAGCAGCAGTGGCTGCACAAACAACCGCTAATAACGCTTCAACGGCTGCATCGGCTGCACAAACAACTGCTAATGCCGCTTCAACGGCTGCATCGGCTGCACAAACAACTGCTAATGCCGCTTCAACGGCAGCAGTGGCAGCACAAACAACCGCTAATAACGCTTCAACAGCAGCGACAGCTGCTCAGTCAACAGCAGATAAGGCTCAGAGTACAGTAAGTGCGGTCTCAACTGCAGTAAATAACAAGGCAGATTCCGGTCGAACATTTACTTTTAGTGTAGAAAACTCTTCTGCAGAGCTAAGCAATAATTCCGGTAATGCGGATCAATGGACATTATCAAATGATGATTCTTTAACTTTTGGTGCAACTACTGATCTTAGCGTGACAACGGATGGATCCGGAAAAATTATTTATGGCTTGTCTTCTACTGCAAAAGCTGCAGTTTCTGCTGCAAGTACAGCGGCTCAAACTGTTAGTGATAATCTAGCTAAAATTGAAACTGCCGCATCAGCAGCGACCAGTGCCGCCTCAGCTGCTGCAAGCTCTGCAACTAAAGCAGATTCTTCTGCCACTGCCGCATCAAACTCAGCGTCTGCCGCTGAAAGCTCTGCAAGCAAAGCAGATTCTTCTGCAACCGCAGCATCAAATTCAGCCTCTGCCGCTGAAAGCTCTGCAAGCAAAGCTGACTCTTCTGCCACTGCGGCATCAAACTCAGCGTCTGCTGCTGAAAGCTCGGCAAGCAAAGCAGATTCTTCTGCAACCGCAGCATCAAATTCAGCGTCTGCCGCAGAAAGCTCCGCAAGCAAAGCAGACTCTTCTGCCACTGCAGCATCAAACTCAGCGTCTGCAGCTGAAAGCTCCGCAAGCAAAGCGGATTCTTCTGCCACTGCAGCATCAAATTCTGCTTCTGCGGCTGAAAGCTCTGCAAGCAAAGCAGACTCTTCTGCAACCGCAGCATCAAACTCGGCGTCTGCTGCTGAAAGCTCTGCAAGCAAGGCTGACTCTTCTGCAACCGCAGCATCAAACTCGGCGTCTGCTGCTGAAAGCTCTGCAAGCAAGGCTGACTCTTCTGCCACGGTAGCATCAAACTCAGCGTCTGCCGCTGAAAGCTCTGCAAGCAACGCGGCTTCATCCGCTACTGCTGCTGATAGTTCCGCAAGTAACGCAGCAGCATCTGCAACCTCTGCTGATAGTTCCGCAAGTAACGCAGCATCATCTGCAACTGCTGCCGATAGTTCCGCAAATAATGCTGCTTCATCGGCAACCGCTGCTGATAGCTCCGCAAGTAACGCGGCTTCATCTGCAACCGCTGCCGATAGTTCTGCAAGCAGCGCAGATTCATCTGCAACCTCTGCCGATAGTTCCGCAAGCAACGCAGCTTCATCTGCAACTGCTGCCGATAGTTCTGCAAATAATGCAGCATCTTCTGCGAATGCAGCAAGTAGCTCTGCTACTGAAGCAAATGCTGCTGCAAGCAGTGCAAGCTCTTCATTGCAGAAAATTGAAGATTCTGGTTTGATCAGTGCAGATGGTAAAACTTCTTTCGGTGCTGATAATTCTGATAATGATGCAAGTGCTAAGGCTACAGGCAAAAACTCAACAGCTTTAGGTTATGGTGCTGAAGCTACCGCAGAAAATACGACAGCAGTAGGTAATAAAGCGAAAGCAACAGGATCAAATGCGACTGCAACCGGTCAAAATTCAAAAGCAACGGCAAATAAATCAACCGCACTTGGTCAGAATGCTCAAGCGACTGCAGAAAATTCTGTGGCACTAGGAGCGGATTCTGTAGCAAATGAACCAAATACGGTTTCGGTGGGCAGTGAAGGCAAAGAGCGCCGAATCACGAATGTTGCACCGGGTGTAAAAGGTACAGATGCGGTCAATATGAATCAACTTAACCAAGTGAAGGGGGATGTTGAATCCGTTCGTAAAGATCTAAGAAAAACAGATAAAAAATTACGTGGCGGTATCGCAGGAGCAACAGCCATTGCTAATATTCCACAAGTCACTCAAGCAGGTGCAAATGTTGTGGGTATTGGAGTGGGTAACTACAATGGTCAAAGTGCAGTAGCGGTCGGTTACTCTAAATTAAGTGATAACAACAAAGTTATCTTTAAAATGAGTGGTGCTGCGACAACACAAGGCGACTTTAATGTAGGTGCCGGCATAGGCTACCAATGGAAATAAGCTAGTCTTAAATCACTCAGGCACTTGCTGTCTGAGTGATTTTTTATGGACTTAAGAAAAAATAAAGCTCTTTTTTTATCTGATTAACTTCGTATGCGTAAATATAAAATTGGTATAACTTTTAATTTAGAAAGCAAAGTCACTGATATTTGGGCAAATGGTGCCAATCAAAATATTATCCATTTGTTTCATTTATTTCAGCACTCCACAATTATTGAAGATGTTGTGTTAGTTTCTTGGGGACCGGAAAAACGAACAGAGCCTCCCGCCGGTTTTATGTTAGATGACTTAAATCTTAAATTTGCCTATATTGAAGATGTCATTGATGAATTAGATGTGCTTATAGAGGGAACACTGACTATTGAGCCACACCAACGTGATCGTATACATAAACATGGTGGAAAAGTTGTAACCTATAAAATAGGTAATGATTTTATTATGGACATGGAATATTTCTTATTTGATAAGCCCGCTGGTCGAACGTTTAACGGTACAACTTTTGATAGTGTTTGGCTAATTCCACAACATGAAAATACGTGCCGATCTTATTTTTCCATCATGTACTCTAGTCCGGCTTACGTTGTTCCTGCTATTTGGTCACCAATATTTTGCGATAAGGTAATAGAAAGGCTCAAAAATCAGCACCAATTATCTTTTGGTTATCGTCCAAATCAGAATATATCAAAGCGGATAGCCTGTTTTGAGGCGAATATTAATGTGGTTAAAACAAGTTTTACGCCTATTCTCATTTGTGAGCAGGCATACCGTACTTCACCGGAAAAAATTAAACATTTTTATGCTTGCAATACCTACGATAAAAAAGATAATCCGACATTTTTTAATTTTATTGGGCGTACCCGTATTGTTAAGGATAATGTGATGACAGTTGAAAGCCGCTATCAAATGCCCGATTTTCTAACCCGTTATGTTGATGTGGTGCTAAGCCATCAATGGGAAAATGGGCTTAACTATGCTTATAATGATGCACTTTATGGCGGTTATCCTTTTATTCATAATTCTAAACTTTTACCTAAAGGTGTTGGTTATTATTATGATCAATTTGATGCGTTTGAAGGTGCAAAAGTGTTATTAGATGTCATTGACAACCACGATCAGCATCACGAAGAATATGTTAAACGAGCCAAAGAATATCTAGATTCATTGTTGCCAACCAATCCTGTCAATATTTATTTATATGAAAAAGAAATTAAGCGTTTATTTGAACAGTAAAAGAGGAAACATACTGCGTTTATCCGAATTTTAACGTATTGAAATAATTTAATTTTATAACGGACACACGCAGTGTGTCCCTACCTGTCGTTAACATTTCTATTTTTGTGCATTTGCGACATAATATCGAAAATTCATATTGTTTTTTAACCGCACTTTTTTGATATATCACCCTACTCTTTTTTCAATAGGAAGATCCCCTGTTCTGCGAGATTGATATAAGCTTGTTTAAGATCAGCCTCAAAATCTTCCGGTTTACAATTCACCAGTAATTCTTTTCCTGCCCAAATCGCGACCACTTCCCAATGGTTGCCCATATAGACCGCACTTTTAATCTCACAACGTTGATTATCTGATCCTTCATTGCTTAGATAAACCGCTTCGGGACGAATCCCCACCAAACATTCTCCATCAGCCAAACCAAATTGTGCCGTATTAAAAAGGGTGATTTGATAACCATTAATATCCACCGTATCATTTTGTAATTTTCCCTCAAAAATACTGGACTCGCCCATAAAATTCGCCAAAAACAAGGAATTCGGACGAAGATAAAGCTCTTTTGCCGGTGCTTTTTGCATAATTTTACCTTTATGCATCACAATAACTTCATCAGATACGGCAAAGGCTTCGGTTTGATCATGAGTAACATATAAGGACGTGATACCCAATCGTTGTTGTAATTCACGAATTTTTTCACGCATAGAACGGCGAAGGTTCGCATCTAAGTTACTTAACGGCTCGTCAAATAGCAAGACTTTTGGTTTCAGGACTAAAGCACGGGCTAACGCCACACGCTGTTGTTGCCCGCCGGAAATTTGATCCACATAGCGATCTTCAAAACCGGCTAAATCCACCAATTCGAGGGCTTCCTTGACCCGCTGAGTGCGTTCTTGTTTGCTCACACCTTGCATTTTTAAGCCGTAACCCACGTTATCGCCAATACTCATATGCGGAAATAAAGCATAAGATTGGAACACAATACAAATATCACGATTTTGAATGGAGGATTTCGTTACATCTTCACTGTCAATAAAAATTTGACCACTTGTGGGATTTTCCAACCCTGCCACCAATCTTAATACTGTCGTTTTGCCACAACCGGACGGCCCAAGCAAGGTCACCATTGTGCCACGTTTAATGGTTAAATCTAAATTATCAATTACGACAGCCTTACCAAATGCTTTGGTGATATTTTTCAATACTAAAAAATCGTTGTTCATCATTACTACCTTTTAAAAACTATTTATTTTTATACCGCACTTTTATAGATGTTCAGACGGTGCTTAATTCATTTTTTTCGCTTTGGATCGACTAATGCGGGTATCCCCCACGAGCCAGTCAAAAAATAGAATAATCGCCATCATGACGACAATGAGAATCGAACCGTAGGCAATCGCCACACCATATTCACCGTCCTCTACTCTATTTAAAATATAAGATGTCGCAACACGGGTATCGGCAGTGACAAGAAAGACGATAGCACTCACTGTTGTCATAGAGCGGACAAAACTGGTGACTAATGCAGATAATAATGCCGGCTTAAGCAATGGCAGCACAATAAATACAAGGGTTTTAAATGAGCTGCCTTTAAGTGAGAGAGAGGCTTCATCGAGGGATTTATCTAATTGTCCCAATCCTGCAATCGCAGCTCGCATTCCTACCGGCATATTACGCATTACCATAGAAAGAATAATGATTAATCCCGTTCCTGTGATATAAATCGGTGCGCTATTAAAAGCAAGGATATAGGACACCCCCGCAACCGTACCCGGTACGGCAAAACAAAGTAAGGTGAGAAATTCTAACGTCTTCTTCCCTTTAAAATCACGGCGTACAGTAATGTAGGCAATCAATAACCCAAAGAGCGCCGTAATTGGAGCTGCCGCGGCGGAAAACAATACGGTTTGAATAAGAGACGGCCAAGCCCCATCGCTAAAACCTTGACCAAATAGCGCAAGATAATGTTTGAAAGTTAATGTGTAATCTACGCCCCAATTAGCGGTAAAACTGCCGTAGAAAATGCTGCCGTAGAGAACCACATTGAATAACACCCAAAAACCTAAAATCAGCATAATAGCGTATTTCATAAGATTCGGCAGATCTTGCACATCACCACGATAAGATTTACCGGAAACTGTCACATAGGAGCGATTACCTATCCATACATACTGGATCACGAAAATGGATAGCGAGAAAATAAGTAATAAACTCCCCAGTGTACTGGCTGAAGCATAATCAAGTTGTGAGCCTGCAATAAAGAAGTAAATTTGTGAGGAAATGACATCAAAACTACCGCCAAGCACCAATGGCGTACTAAAATCCGCTAAAGACTGAATGGCAACCACAAGGAATGAGTTACCCAGTGCCGGTTTCAATAATGGGAAAATGATATTGAAAAAGGTTTGATAACGGTTCGCACGCAAAGTGTATGAGGCTTCTTCAATGGAAGGGTGAACAGATTTAAGCGCCCCCTCCAAAATCATAAAAGACATGGGTGTCAATGCCAGTGTATGAGCAATGACAATCCCTGTAAAACCGTATAACCAGTTGTTATTAAAGCCGAGATACTCCACTAAAAATTGCGTTACATAACCTGAACGTCCAAGCATTAACGTTACTCCTAATCCCACCACAAACGGCGGGGTAACAATCGGTAAAATGGAGAAAATTTTACCGATAAAAGCGGTACGTTTGGCGATACGTGTCGTATAAAGGGCAAAAATTAAACCAAATAGCGTTGCCAAAATACCAATCGTTGCCGCCACACTCAATGAATTGAAAATGATGCGAATAATATAGGGCTGTTCAAGGATTGTTAAGAATTGGGTTGGAACAAATTCCGAACCGTCATAAAACATAGAAATAAAAATTGCCAAGGTAGGATAGACGATAAAAAAGAAAATCATCAATACAATACTGATAAGTGAAGCGATGATAAATTTATCACCTTGCATTATTTTCATTTTTGCCAGAGCATTCGTTGCCATAGCAATCAATGACACCAGCAAAATAAAAATTGAATAACCTAAACTCATTTTAGCAAGTGTTGCTGAGATAAAGATAAATGTAACAATTGTACAAATCAGCAGAAATTCAAATAATCCTTGTTGGCGAGCCTTCTGCCTGAAAAAATGCGAGATAACAGGAATCAGCAATAATGTACCGAACCAAAACCAACTAAGATTAGGAGCCATCCATCCCATCGCCTCCAGCAGTTCCTCTGGAGTTGATTCAGCGATGCCATAATAAAGTGCCGTAGAAGGCAAACAAACGAACCCCATTAGGGCAATAGCAATCCAAAACCAATTGCTTTCAAAAAGCGCCTGCTTTCTCATTAATACCTCCGCAAGGCTATTTGGCGTTTTCTGTAGTATATACGAGAGACTCACGCCACAAATTCATCTCATATTTATAAAACAAGATCAAAGTGCGGTCAAAAATTGATAATTTTCCAGTATTCTGCAGCAGTTACACAAATCTGTTTTCTGGTTAGCTAGCTTGTAGGGACACACTGCGTGTGTCCGAATTTTAACATATTGAAATGATTTGATTTTATAGTGGACACACGCAGTGTGTCCCTACATGTCGTTGAAATATCTATTTTTGTGCATTTGCTACATCATACCGTAATTTTCAACCGCACTTTCAGAATATTATTTCGCTAATTTAATCTCTTGAACCCATTTTTCAATAAGACGTTTACGTTCTTCTGTCGCACCATATTTTTCAAAGTCGTAATTGATTAAATTGAGTTTGGTCGGATCAAATGCTACCGGAGATTGCTCAGCTGTGGTATTGGTTAAAATCTGTAAAGATTCCCCTTTCTTCCAAGCCAGCTCCTGTCCTTCTTTCGAAAGTGCCCAATCTATAAATAATTTGGCATTATCAAGATTTCGAGCACCTTTAAGGATACTCACTCCGCCTAATTCATAACCCGTTCCTTCACAAGGTACGATTAATTCTAATGGTGCGCCTTGCTGTTTTTCTAGTGCATAATCGTGTAAAAAACCAATGCCAATTGCGGTTTCAGCCCGTGCCGCATTGCGTGATGGTGCAATGCCGGATTTGGTGTATTGTGATACGTTTGGATGTAATTGTTTAAAGAAATCAAAGGCTTTATCTTCTCCCCAAAGTTGTACAAAGGTCGCGATGGCAGTATAAGCCGTACCGGAACTTTGCGGATCGGCGATTTGAATTTCACCTTTTAAATTTGGATCCGTTAAATCTTTCCAACATTTCGGGACTTCTTTAATACCTAGTTTAGCAAGACGCTCGGTATTCACCCCAAAACCTAAAATCCCCATATAAATGGCGGAGACATAGTGACCTTTCGTTTTTGCTGGATCACGGAACGATTCAACAATTTCATCAATATACTTAGACTTATAGGGCTCAATCAACCCTAATTCTGCCGCTTGCGCTTGCGGATCAAAGGTACCGCCAAACCACACATCCGCTTGCGGATTATTTTTTTCCGCCTCGACTTTTGCAAAGGTACTGCCCGAACCATTGCGGATAAACGACGTTTTAACATCATATTTTTCACCAAAAGCCTTTGTGGTGGTTTCACACAAAATATTCGTAGCACTACAATACACCACTAATCGACCTTTTGCATTTACAGCTGAAGATATCATTAAACCGCCCGCTAAAAGTGCGGTTGAAATAGAAAGAGAAATTTTATTGAATGTCATAATCAACTCCTATCTGAAGAAAAACGCCAAAATACTACGTGAAAACGAAGAAGAATACCGTGACTCTCCTCACAATTTTGTGAATTGATGGCATAAAATACAGGTGAAATTGACCGCACTTTTCTTTATAATTCAGGCAATTTTATCAGCCTCTAGGTTATATTTATGCCAGATTCATCTTGTATCATCATTGCTATCACCGGCGCCTCTGCCTCAGGAAAAAGTTCTATTGCCTCTACTGTTCACAAAGAACTCTGTAACGAATTAGGTTGTCAGCAAATCGGTATTATTGCAGAAGATAGTTACTATAAAGACCAAAGCCATTTAGAAATGAGCGAGCGCGTAAAAACCAATTATGACCACCCTAACTCGATGGATCGTGATTTACTCATTCAACATTTAAAAGATTTAAAAGCCAATAAAGCGGTGGATATTCCCGTCTATAGCTATGTAGAGCATACTCGAACCGCTGAAACCACGCACTTCACCCCTAAACGCATCGTTATTTTAGAAGGTATTTTATTACTCACTGATGAACGAGTACGCCAATTAGCGGATATTTCCGTTTTTGTGGATACCCCGTTGGATATTTGTTTTATCCGCCGCTTGCAACGTGATATGGAAGAACGTGGACGCTCACTTCAATCTGTGATCGACCAATATCGCTCAACCGTGCGTCCAATGTTCTTACAGTTTATTGAACCGTCTAAACAATACGCTGATATTGTCATTCCTCGTGGTGGTAAAAACCGCATTGCGATCAATATGTTAAAAGCTCAAATTCTTCATTTATTAAACCAAAAATAGGAGAAATTATGCGTCTTTGTGATACCGATATTGAACGCTATCTTGATGATGGCATTATTTCTTTAACCCCTCGTCCCGCTAATGACAAAATTAACGGTGCAACCATTGATGTACGTCTGGGTAATTCTTTTCGGGTATTTCGTGAACATTCTGCGCCTTATATTGATTTAAGCGGGCCGAAAGAAGAAGTCTCGGCACAATTAGAATCGGTCATGAGTGATGAAATTATCATTCCTGATGATGAAGCTTTTTTTCTACACCCCGGCGTATTGGCTTTGGCAACCACTTTAGAATCCGTCAAATTACCGGCGAATATCATTGGCTGGCTAGATGGGCGGTCTTCCCTTGCTCGTTTGGGATTAATGGTACACGTCACCGCTCACCGTATTGATCCGGGTTGGGAAGGAAAAATCGTGCTGGAGTTTTACAATTCCGGTAAATTGCCTTTAGCCTTACGCCCGAATATGGTGATCGGTGCACTCAGTTTTGAAGTGTTAAGCGGGGAGGCTGCACGCCCTTATAATCGCCGTAAAGATGCGAAATATCGAAATCAACAAAATGCCGTGGCAAGTCGCATTGATGAGGATAAATAAATGAAAAAGATCGCAATAAGCCTGTTGATCGTGCTTGTTGCGATCTTTGCTTTTTTTTACATCCAACTTCAACAAGCTAAAACACAACTCACCGAACAATTAGCCCAACACAATATTCAAGTAAAATCCCTTGAGTTTAATCTCTTTCCTCAACCTTATTTTTCTATTGAGCAACTCAACTATCATGAGATTTCCCTCAAACAAATTGAGGGAAGATTGGCATTTTTACCCTTAATTCTCGGCGATCCAAAACTTGAACAGCTCGCTATAACGCAAGCAAAAGTAGGGGAAAAAAGCCTCAATTCTGCCAAAATAACCATGTATTTTTCAGATTTTTCACTGAAAAAATTATTGGCAAAAAGTATTTCTTTTAATGGGGAAAATCGAATCTCAATTGAACTTGAAAAACCGATTTACGGTAGAAATACCACCTTTAATCTTGCTTTTACTAAAGGAAAGATTGCCCTAAATCAAGGCAACGAATCTTTACTCCAATTTGATGGTGTCTCTTTAAATGGGCAGCCATTGGACTATATCGAGGTACACAGTGATTTTTCTAAACCACAAAAAATACTGGCTGCCTATATCAAGCCCTACTGTACTACCGATTGTTTAGCGATACTAAAATTCAACAGCCTTGCACAAAAAAGTGCGGTCAAATTTTCCGGTAAAAATTTCCCAATGGAACGCTTACTCACCTTATTGAGCTTTCCTAATACCATGACGGGTACGACTGATTTTAATGTCCAACTTACCTTTTTCAATTCAGAATTAACACAAGGAAAATTTGATTTTAATGCACGGGATGGCGAGCTTTTGGGGCTAAATTTACTTGACCTCGCCACACAGTATTTTCCAATTAATTACAATGATGAACTTTTACAAGGGAAAAGTATGAATACTGCCTACCAAACCTTTATCTCATCATTGAACCTCGAAAATAATTTATTAACTGTCAATAAAATCAGCCTAAAAACAGCCGCACTTTTAGGCGAGGGTAATGGGACGATTGATTTGCATACCATGCAATGCGATATTAATCTCAACCTTTCTGCAACGAATGAAAAATACCAAAACCTTAAACTGACTATTCGCTTTTTTGATAGTTGCTATTCTCCCCAGTATAAACTGGAAATAAATAAAGATTTTCGGAAACAATTAAAACATCTCATTAAAGAGAAATTAAAATAATGTCCTTTTACCAGCAAGCTGAAAAAATCCAAACTTGGCGAGTCATCATCATGGCTTGTGCCGCATTTATTTTCAACACAACAGAATTTGTGCCAGTTGCATTACTGACAGATATTGCTCAAAGCTTTGATATGCAAACCGCTGAAACCGGGCTAATGATGACAGTCTATGCATGGACTGTACTGGTGATGTCTTTACCGGCAATGTTGGCGACAGGAAAAATGGAACGGAAAAGTTTACTCATTAAACTTTTTGTGATTTTTATTATCGGGCATATCCTCTCTGTGATTGCATGGAACTTTTGGGTATTGCTGATTGCCCGTATGTGTATTGCATTGGCTCATTCTATTTTTTGGTCCATTACTGCCTCTCTCGTGATGAGAATCGCCCCCAAAAATAAAAAAACGCAAGCGCTCGGTATGTTAGCAATTGGTTCGTCCCTTGCCACAATTTTAGGCCTACCTCTCGGACGTTTAATTGGTCAGCTTGTCGGCTGGCGGGTCACTTTCGGCATTATAGCCCTCCTAGCACTATTGGCGATGTTCTTAATTATTCAGCTTTTACCTCGTCTCCCAAGTAAGAATGCCGGCTCACTTGCCAGCTTACCCGTTCTCGCCAAACGCCCATTGTTAATCGGACTTTATCTCACAACAGCACTCATTATTTCGGCACATTTTACCGCCTATACCTATATTGAACCTTTTATGATTCAAATTGGACAACTAGCACCAAATCTTACCACGATAATCCTCCTTGTATTTGGCTTGTCAGGCATTAGTGCCAGCTTACTGTTTAATCGGTTATACCGCTTCAACCCCAAAAAATTTGTTCTCAGCGCAATGGGATTATTCATTGTCTCACTCACACTTTTGCTCGGTTCAACCCACTATATAGCTACAATATTTTCCCTTGCTTTTATTTGGGGAATCGGTATTTCCTGTATCGGTTTGGCACTACAAATGCAGGTGCTGAAACTTGCTCCCGATGCCACTGATGTCGCCACCGCCATTTATTCAGGTATATTTAATGCGGGAATCGGTGCCGGTGCGCTATTAGGCAGTCAAATCATGAATTATGTGGGATTGGAATACATCGGATTGAGTGGTGCAATATTGGGGATTATCGGGTTAACAATTTTTCTTGTTTTCCAATTTCGCTATCCGCAGAAAAATATTTAAAAAAATAACCGCACTTTAATCAAAGTGCGGTCGTTTCCCTTGTTGTTTTTATTCATCAACGTGAAAACAAGCAATCAGCTTGCCATCCGAATAAGAAGATAATATTGGTTTTTCTTCACGGCATTTTTCAGTGGCTTTCCAACAACGGGGGTTAAAAGCACAGCCTTTTGGTGGGTTAATCGGGCTTGGCAATTCTCCACTTAATTTAATACGTTCACGGCGTAAATGAGGGGAGAGACGTGGCGTAGCCGAAAGCAAAGCCTGGGTATAAGGATGTTGTGGATTAGAAAAAATCTGTGTCGTTGTGCCTTTTTCCACACAATGCCCGAGATACATCACCATCACTTCATCAGCAATATGTTCCACCACGGAAAGATCGTGGGAAATGAACACATAAGAAAGCCCCAATTCCTCCTGTAAATCCATCATCAAATTGAGCACTTGTGCCCGCACGGAAACATCTAACGCAGATACCGGTTCATCTGCTACTACAATGTCAGGTTCTAACATTAAACCGCGCGCGATAGCAATGCGTTGGCGTTGCCCACCGGAAAACATATGAGGATAACGATCGTAAAATTCCGGACGTAATCCCACTTTTTCCATAATAGAAAGTACTTTTGCTTTACGCTCTTGAGCAGAAAGTTTGGTATTGATGACTAACGGTTCTTCCAAAATTGAACCGATTTTCTTACGCGGGTTCAACGAGGCATAAGGATTTTGAAAAACAATTTGAATTTTCTTACGGCGTAAGGCTTTGGTTTCCGAATTATTCTCTAAAAAATTCTGTCCGTTGTAATACAATTCCCCCTCTGTGGGCTGCTCAATCATCGCAAGCAAACGCCCCAACGTGGATTTACCACAACCAGATTCCCCTACCACTGCCAGGGTTTTCCCTCGCTCTAGTTGGAAAGAAACGCCATCTAAAGCCTTCACCAGCTGAGGTTTGGCAAAGAAGCCTTTTTTAACCGGATAATATTTCTTTAACCCTATCGCATTCAGTAAAGGGGCATTCTCTTTGATATGATTTGTCATTGATTATCTCCTTTACGCCATTTAATCGGTTCACCATTAGTATTCAGTGGTGTATGGCATTTCACTTTACGATCACCAATGTGATGTAATTCCGGTTCAACTTGTCGGCAGTATTCCGTTGCATAAGGGCAACGAGGATTCAATAAACATCCGCTTGACCGGTCATAACGTCCTGGAACAACACCCGGTAACGACTGCAAGCGAGATTTGCCTTCTGCAAATTCAGGTAAAGATCGCAATAATGCTTGCGTATAAGGATGTTTAGGTTCGCGGAAAATATCCTCAGCCCGCCCTTCTTCGACCACCTGACCGGCATACATCACCACAATTCGATGTGCCGCTTCGGCAACAAGTGCAAGATCGTGGGTAATTAAGATTAACGACATACATTCTTTTTTCTGTAAATCGAGTAATAAATCCACAATTTGCGCTTGAATCGTCACATCTAATGCCGTAGTTGGCTCATCGGCAATCAATAGCTTTGGTTTACAGGCAATTGCCATGGCAATCATCACCCGTTGGCTCATTCCGCCCGAAAGTTGATGAGGATAAACATCAATACGGGATTCCGGATCGGGAATACCAACCAAACGTAATAATTCCAAAGTGCGTTCACGACGTGATTGTTTTGAACCACCTTCGTGGACTTTTAGCGCTTCCATAATTTGAAACCCCACGGTATAGGCAGGATTCAGGCTGGTCATCGGATCTTGGAAAATCATCGCTACATCCGCACCAATGAGAGAGCGTTTATCTTTAGCACTCAGTGTTAATAAATCTTTATCCTCAAATATTAAAGACTCTGCCGAGACTTTCCCTGGATAATCAATTAACCCCATAATGGCGAGAGAACTGACGGATTTACCAGAACCTGATTCACCAACAATGCCTAACACTTCGCCTTGTTCCACTTGGTAACTCACCCGATCTACCGCTTTAAAGGCAGTGTTTTTCTCACCGAAATGAACTGAAAGTTCTTTGACTTCTAATAATGCCATTCTCACCCCTATTGTTTGAGTTTTGGATCGAGGGCATCACGTAAACCGTCACCCATTAAATTAAATGCCAATACCAAGGATAAAATCACTAAACCCGGAATCGTCACAAGCCAATTCGCCGCCTGCATAAAACTACGGGCTTCTGAAAGCATAGTACCGAGTTCAGGTGTTGGAGGCTTCGCACCAATACCAAGGAAACCAAGGGTAGCAAGTTCTAAAATGGCATTAGAAATTCCCATCGTCATTTGCACAATAAGGGGAGCTAAACAATTAGGCAAAATCACAATAAACATCAGACGTAAAATGCCAGCTCCTGCCACTTTAGATGAGGTCACATAATCACGATTTTTTTCATTCATCACTGCCGCACGGGTTAACCGGACATAACTTGGAATGGAAACCACCGCAATGGCCAAGGTAGCATTCACTAGAGAAGGTTCAAGAATTGAAACCACAACAATCGTCAGTAGTAAATTTGGAATAGCGAGCATAATATCAATTAAGCGCACAATAACTGTATCCAATGCCCCTCCATAGTAACCGGCCACCAAGCCTAAACTTGTGCCTAATAAACAAGAAAGGAGTACGATGATGAATCCGGCAAAAACTGAAATTCTCGTCCCATAAATAATGCGGGAGAGAATATCACGGCCGATATCATCAGTGCCCAGTAAATAAGCCGCATTCCCTCCCTCATACCAAGCAGGCGGTAATAATAAGGCCGTGCGATTTTGCTCAGCGGGATCAAAAGGCGCAATGTAGGGAGCAAATAGACTGATTAACGCCACAATTAAAATAAAAATTAACCCGATAAGCGCCCCTCGATTTTGTCTAAAATAGAACCAAAATTCTTGTAGAGGTGTTCTAGGCGCTAACATTGAAATCCTGTCTGTCATTCTTTCTCCTACAATTAATGACGAATACGCGGGTTCACCACGCCATAAAGTAAATCAATGGTTAAATTCACCACAATAATAATCGTGGCAATAATTAAAACAGAGCCTTGTAGCACCGGATAATCACGTGCATGAATCGCATCAATGATCCATTTCCCAATACCCGGCCATGAGAAAATAGTTTCCGTTAATACCGCACCGGAAAGCAGTTGACCAACAATTAATCCCACCACGGTCACGACCGGAATCAATGCATTACGCAAAGCATGTACCATCACAATACGAGTATAACTTAGCCCCTTCGCTTTCGCCGTACGAATATAATCTTCGCCTAGCACTTCCAACATAGCAGAACGGGTCATTCGTGTAATAATGGCGAGCGGTATTGTGCCTAATACAATAGCAGGCAAAATCAAGGATTTCACTGCATTTTTAAAAGCACCCGGTACACCGGAAAGCCAAGTATCAATCAGCATAAAACCTGTTGGTGTGTCTATCCAAAAATCGTTCTCTAAACGCCCCCCTTGTGGTAAACCCAAGGAAGGGGACACATATAAAATAAGGATTAAGCCCCACCAAAAAATCGGCATTGAATAGCCGGTTAATGACACGGTAGTCACAGTATGAGAGAGCCAGCTATCTTTTTTTACCGCGGCAATAGTACCCAGAATCACACCACCGAGTAGCGACCAAAATAGCGCAAAAAAAGCCAATTCAGCCGTCGCGGGGAAAAGGGTAAAAAACTCGGTAAGAACAGGCTGTTGGGTTCGAAATGATGCACCAAAATCACCTTGAAGCACATTACCGATATAGTTGAAATATTGCTGATATAAAGGGAGATCCAAGCCTAATTGGTGCATCATTTGCTGATGAACCTCAGGTGTTAAACCCCGTTCACCCATCATAATCTCTACCGGATCACCAGGAATAAAATGCACGAGTGCAAAGGTCACAAAAGTAATAGCGATAAAAGTTGGAATCACCATTAAAATTCGTTTGAAGATAAATTTAAACATTCAATCACTCTGTAACAAAAAGGAAAAGTGCGGTCATTTTCACCGCACTTTTAGAATAAAGCCTTTAGACTCAAAATAAAATGCCTTTGGATTCTACCGCACTTTTTCTAATTTTTCCAAATCACCAATTGCTATTAATCATTCTTTTCCAGAATATACCAATTTTCATTGCTGAATCAAAACACCCTTTAATATAGGAATAAAATCTACCGAACTTTCTCCAATTTTGCCAAATGTGCGATTAACCACTTAATACCTTGTGCTTGGAACGCAATTTGTAACCTTGTATTATTGTCACACCCCTCAACATTGATCACCGTTCCCAAACCAAATTTTGCATGTTTGACTTTTTGTCCCATTTTCCAACCGTTTTCACTTTCTATCGACTGTGCCAGCGATCCGACTTTGGCTAAATTCATTGCACGTGTCACCGTTCCCCGCAGTCGGATTTCTTGGATACATTCTTGTGGTAACTCAGCAATAAAACGGGAAGGCAAATGTCGCTCTTCTTTTGCGTATAAACGGCGGCTTTCCGCATAAGAAATCGTGAGTTTTTGCTTTGCTCTCGTAATCCCCACATAGGCCAAACGGCGTTCTTCCTCTAGTCGTCCCGGTTCTTCAAAAGAGCGAAAACTCGGAAATAGTCCTTCCTCAACGCCCACCATAAATACCCGTGGAAATTCTAACCCTTTGGCCGAATGTAATGTCATCATTTCTACACAAGATTGATGAGGAGAGGCTTGCTCTTCTCCTGCTTCAAGGGACGCATGGGTTAAAAAGGCGGTAAGTTCCGTCATCTCATCAGCATCATCCGGTTTCACAAACTCACGAGTAGCGCTAACCAACTCTTCTAAGTTCTCTATCCGCACTTCACCCTTTTCACCTTTTTCCTGCTTATACATATCATACAAACCGGAATGTTTAATTACAAAATCCGTTTGGGCAAAAAGTGGCATTTCTGCTGTATCCAATGACAAGGAATTAATCAGCTCTTGGAAACGTAACAAAGCTGTGCTAGCACGACCTGTGAGCATATTTTCTTGTATCGCAACCTGTATCGCTTGCCATAAGGTAATTTGTCGCTCACGAGTTAGATTTCTCAAAATATCTAAGGTGCGATCACCAATGCCACGAGGTGGCGTATTGATCACACGCTCAAAAGCCGCATCATCTTGACGGTTATTAATTAAGCGTAAATAAGCCAACGCATCTTTAATTTCTTGGCGTTCAAAGAATCGCATCCCCCCATAAATACGGTAAGGAATTTGACAACGGATTAGGGCTTCTTCAATCACACGGGATTGGCTGTTGCTACGATAAAGCACCGCACAATCATCCAACTTCCCTCCATTTTCAACCCAATCTTGAATTTGAGATGACACAAATTTAGCTTCATCAAGTTCATTAAAGGCAGCGTAAATACCAACCGGCTCGCCCTTTTCCCCCTCTGTCCATAAATTCTTACCGAGACGATCCGCATTATTAGCGATTAATTCATTCGCACTATTTAGGATATTGGCAGTAGAACGATAATTTTGCTCAAGGCGTATAGTTTCCCCCTTGAAATCCTTAAGGAATCTTTGGATATTTTCAACCTGAGCACCACGCCAACCATAGATAGACTGGTCGTCATCACCCACTATCATGACTTTGCCGGTTTGTCCTGCAAAAATTTTTAGCCATTGGTATTGAATTTTGTTGGTATCTTGAAATTCATCCACCAAAATATGTTGAAAACGTTGTTGATAACGCTGCAAAATCAGCGGTTTTTTAGCAAATAATTCATAAGCACGAATTAACAATTCTGCAAAATCAACCAGACCGGTACGATCACAAGTATCTTGATAAATCTGATAAATTTTAATCCATTCACGCTCTTGCCGATCATTAAAATCCTCAATCTCTTGCGGTCGTAAGCCTTCATCTTTTTTGTTATTGATATACCAACAAGCCTGTTTTGGCGGAAAGGCTTTTTCATCAAAATTATGTAATTTCAACAAACGTTTCACTAAACGAAGTTGATCTTCCGAATCCAAAATTTGGAAATCCTGCGGCAATCCGACATCTAAATGATGAGCACGTAATAAGCGATGAGCAATACTATGAAATGTACCAATCCACATACCAAATAAATTTGAGTTGGAATATTGGCTCAATGTAGTTTGAATACGGTGACGCATTTCCGCGGCGGCTTTATTGGTAAAAGTCACTGCCATAATGCTACCTTCGGAAATATTCTCCACCGCCACCAACCACGCAATACGATGGGTCAATACACGGGTTTTACCGCTGCCCGCCCCTGCCAATACTAAATAATTGCCAAGTGGTGCGGTCACCGCCTCACGCTGTTTATCATTCAAACCATCAAGTAATTCAGAAATATCCATAACATTATTTCATCTGTTTAAATTTACAGTTATTATAGACATTATTTGTAAGTGAATCTAGCGTTAGTTATAGTAATCATTTAATACTCAACTGTTCCAAGACGGAGGCTTTAGATTTGAGAGTAGATGAATACTACAAAAATGTTTCAATACACAGCCGCCTGAAGGCGGCTGGATCCTAGGTTTTGAAGCCTTTCGCTATAAGGTTTTACGGCCCTTAATTCGCTAAGCTTTTACCTTGGAAGTGATGTGAAGTATACCACTGCTCTTCTTGCCATACTTCAATTTTATAAGCCACTAATTTTTAAAGAACTTTTATTATCGCTAACCACTCAGTTTTTTCTTGACAACTACAGGTTAGCGAATTATAAAATCAGCGTATCATTAAATATGTCTATAGATTGTTTTGCTCCGTGATGTTCTACTTTATTACGCCATTTACTACCCAAATGGTAAAACCGTAGACTATCACATTTAGGGGCATAAGTATTAAGAAGTTTCTCTTTTAGAACCACCCATTGATCAGGCGTTACATCACATTCAAACACTGAATATTGCGCGCGAACGCCATAATCCAAACAATGTTTAGCTATTCTACTCAACCTTCCTTCACCATCATCTGCCTCAAAAGAGATATCATAGGTAATTAACATCATCATAAATGATTCACTCCCAAAAACATCAAAATTTTCTCCTTCATTTTATTGATGAATTATCGCATCAAAAACGGGGGGATATTCCGTCAAATCGCCGCGTAAATGCCTCTCTAGCAACATGGCTTGAATATGCGGTAACAGACCGATGACCACCTCTTCCTGTAAAAATGGATGCACAATCTTTTCCTGTTTTTTCACCTGCAAAGTTTGGAACACTAGCTTTCGTGCCTCCGGTTTGATATTCACCACTCCACCCTCCTCGGTCACAAAATCCTTAGGCTTAATTTGACCTCGGTTAATTAACGATAGCACCAATCTGTCCGCCCACCACACTCGAAACTCCTCCAAGATATCTTGCGCCAAACTGTCTCGCCCCGGACCATCGGCATGTAGAAAACCCACCTGCGGCTCTAAACCCAAGCCTTGCAACGCGCCACTGATATCCTTGCCCAAAATACTGTACACAAATGACAGTAGGGTATTCACCTCGTCATGTGGTGACCGTCAGTTGCGTCCGTCGAAAACAAAACAACTGTTTTCACGTAGCAAATGGCCTGAACACACCAAAATAACGTGCCACAGCATCGCCCTCAATTCCGCAAATTAACTCCAAGCTTTACGCCCTCTTCAATTACCGTAAAGCGAAATTCATCGCAGACACAGCCACTTGAATCACCTCAAGTTCACCGTGATTACGTAGTCGCCGCTGTAACACCTGCTTACCCGACTGAATCTTCTCCGCAATAATATTCCGAGCAATCGGCACCGGATTTTGTTCCGACAGACGATATTGTGTCCATCGCAGTAACATTACCACTCTGTCGCCCTGCAACCGTCCTAAAAAACGTCCGTTTTCGGTGAAAAACGCCAGATTCACATTATTTTCTTTTCTCCGCAAAACCCCATCAAAAATGGTGACACTAGCACATTGCCGAAACAGAAAATATGCCCGATGGAATGTACCGGCAACTGAGCCACCTTTTTGTATTCCTGTTCCACCACCAACGTTTCCCACTCCTTATGCAACTGCCCTGCGTAGTGATGTAGAGCGTATTTTGCAGTTTTCGCATGGTTGAAAAACTCCCTTGATTTTGATCGCACTTTTATTTTGGAACCGATTGTTGTTTAGACCGTCTGAAAACGATTTTAGTAGGTCGGACATTTATGCTCGACTTTTACTTGACCACGGGCTATAAATGCCCTACCTACTTCATGCGTGTAGCACAAGCCACACACATATTACCCATTGGAGGATTTTAAGTCCGTCTGAAAAAAATCAGGCTTTCAGACGGCGTAGAACAAAAAAACAGATAACCTATCAACGCGTGCGTACACAAGGACACACACCCTACGCTTGCTAATTTTTCAATTCATTATTCCAGATTTGCTCACAAATAGCCTGATAAAGCCTCTGCCTTTTATCAACATCTATTTTTTTAAACTCTATGTGAGCTTGAAATGGCAATTTCAGTTCATTTTTTAGGCAAGTAAAATTTGGATTATTTTCATATGCTAAAGGACAGAGAGATTTGACCAATAAATTTTCTTTAATGTAATGAATATGCTTTTTCTCATAGGTTAAATCACCATATGACTGATTCGTTCCACGCGGCAATAACACTAAATCGCCTATTCTATTGCGATAACTATTAAATTCATGCTCTTGCTGAAACTCGTCCTGATAACGTGAAAATTTATTTGCCCAAATATGTTCAACCTCAAAAGGCTTTCCTGCAGTTGGTTGATAATAAGTTATAAAATTAGTATCCATTCCAGCTTTCTTTTCTATCCAAGCAGTCATGCGAGACAATAAAAATTTCACAAATCGATAATTTTGCCCATGAAGACGAAATTCATTCATGCCATCAAAAGATTCTTGCATTTCAGAAAGTTTCTTGGAAAGTATTTGTTTTAATTCATGAACATCCTTCCCCCGAATTTCTTTCACTAAGTTATACATAGTATAACGTATAGAATTTGCTGAGAATTTTCGGAAATTTATAGAACGTCTAACGACAAACGTTTCAATATAGCGAGCAACAATGTTTATTTTTTCACAAACAATTTCATTACTATCATTTATATTTAACGAGGCCAACATCAAAGGAAAGCTTAATGTTGGCGCAATTCCCCAATGATTGATGTAGTAGACATATTCAAGTTTTAAATTCAGCTCTTTCTCTGCTTTAAGGATCAGAATATATGCATCCAAGTAAAACTGAAATTCTTTTTGAGCAAAATTCTCAAAAGTTTTACTATTTTCAGGATCCAAACCAATTTTAGATAAATTGTCTCTTACCCAACTGTGAAAACGGGTGCCAATTTTCTCAAAGTCTTCATTCTGAGAGCCTGCCTTACCGGTACGAATACTATCGGCATATTTAGCCCGTAACCAAGATTGGAAAAAACGTTGATCTTCATCTTTGTCATAAACTTTTAAATCAAGCACTGCTTTTTTCCACGCCTCATTAGCTTGCTCACGCTTATTCAGATTATCAAACCGAGATAAAATAAATCCTTTAAGCATTTCAGAAGGCGTGAGATTTAACCCTCTGTCATTCATAGTCTCAAAAATGTTATAAGCATTTTCATCGGAATAAGCAATAATTTCTACCATAATGACGTTATACTTTAACCAATCAATAAAAAATGGAAAAGACTCATTTTTTAACTCGTCGGGAAATATTTCTTCTATATCTTGATAACGTTCGGTCATATTAATAACAGACATATCATCTTTATCATTACTAATGTATCTACCGTTATTAAATAAAGCTTCTAGACAAGGAATTCGACTTTCCACTGTAATATTGAAAGACTTATTTCCTCTTAATTCCGAAAAAATCATTGATTCAATTTTTTCTGTCTCACCCAATTCTTTTTGCAAATTATGAAGATAAATTAAAAATAAAGTAAGAGAAGTAAGGCGTTGCTGACCATCAATGATGCTACGCTTACCATCTTTGACACTTACCACAAATGGTCCTAGATAGTAATTATTGTATTTTTCTCCTTCTTCACGCTTATCCCCTGGCATATACTCATTAAGAAAAGAAGATGTTAAATCTGTTATTAACGCCTCAATATGTTTCCTTTCCCAGCTATATTCCCGTTGAAAATAATCTACCGTATATTTTTGTTCACTCAATACATCAAACAAGTTCCGATGGCGAGCCTCAATTTTATTTTCAAGATTGCTCATTAAAATTCTCCAATAACATGTGATTATGAAAATTAATTTAGGGGCTGACGTAGATTAGCCCTAAATTTCACACCATTTTCGCAATGTTTTTAACTGCTCTTTTGGTGTACCAAAGTTAAACCGAAATTCGCATTCGTTCAAGAATAAAGGAAAACTTTTTCGCTCTATTCCATTATATTTTCGAAGTATCCGCTTAGCTTGACTCCAAAAATTTTCAATTCCATTAATATGGTTTTGTTTCACCGCAAACAACTCTGAATGGTTAATCCGTTCGTGGTAAAATTCGCTTACATCAAGGGCATCATAACTACGATAAGTATCGGTATAAACCCGGCTATCAGGCTTGATTTTCCTTGCTATAACAGGCATCAGCGTTGTTGTCTTCGTATCATTGACGACCACAGTAAACACTTTACCTTGCCGTTTCAATATCCCAAAAACAGCCACTTTTCCTGCCGCTCCACGACCTCGTTTTCCTTTACGATGTCCACCAAAATAGCTTTCATCCAACTCTATTTGTTTGTCAAATACTTCATCCACTTCAAGGGCTAAATGATAGCTGATGACCTCACGGATTTTGCGGTAAAACAGGATTGCTGAATTAGGCTGAATACCGAGTAAATCTGCTGCTGAACGAGCCGTTACTTCTAATACAAAAAACTCAAGGCGCTTTTTCTGTATAGATTTCTTTAATTTACAATGAGTTATCTTCATTTTTGTAGATTAACATACTAGCTAATCTACGTCAGCCCCTTGATTAATTTAATTTGATATTCCCAAAACAACCCCTCCACATACCCAACCGACCGATCCCGTTCCAACAACTACGGCTGGCAAACTTCCACCAGAGAGCAGGCTTTGCAGCGTTTGCCATACACTGGTGACGGGGTTTTCCCGCCTGCCAAAAGTTCGCGCACTTGGACGGTAACAGTCAGTGTTTGTGCGCGTAGTTCGTCTGAAAACAGCACAGGTACGCGGTGGCAGGTTTGTATATACCACAGCGCGCCCTTTGCGATACGCTGTCTCGTCATCTCCTTCGGCACGGAAAAATTTCGGCAGATTGCCGTGGTCGAAATCAATATCGTGCAACATCCAGCCAAAATCGCGGTTGGCTTCGCTTTCAGACAAGCATGATTCGGGGAAAGCTCCGTTATCGACCACCCAGGCAAAATGCTCTGGAAACTCGACGCCCTCCGCTTAAACATCTCGATATGCTTAGTGCTCGTATCGTCCTCGCCCGCTTTGGCCGTCAGCACCGCATGGGCTTCAATCACATAGTCCACGTCTTTCAGCACTGTTGCCGCACGCTGCTGGAGATCGTCATCAATCATCGTATATAAATCAACCACACTCTTGCGCCTCATCTCCCCGCTCACCTTGCTTTCAGAAATCTTGCTGCCCAATTCATTACGCCGCACCGATTCAAAACGGATCGGTTTCAATACATAAATGCGATCAATCACCCAGAGTATCGCAGGTTTCCAGTGCACTGCTAACAGAATCCCTCTCGCTGCCGATGGCATGATGATATCGTAAGACACCCGCTCCACCTTCATTTCCGGACGGGTAAAACAGGCGTAATCCCCCCCCCAGATGTGTAGGCGTACCCGATTCATTTTTTGTTCTCCTATGATTTTGTTAACACATCCCCTTCCGGGGAGAAGGGGCAGATCATATATAATCCATATTTATACTTTTAAAATTTGTAACAAGGCTCGTCCTGTTTATGATGAAACTCAATCCAATTTTTTAAAGTTTCTTCATAGTTAGTACCATCATTACTTGGAATATCATTGCATACGCTGATTAATTCTTTCAGTATAGATTCTACACTTGAACGCACTTTTTCCTTCTCTTGAACAGCTTTCCAACTTCTAAATGGCTTATCTTTAGATGGCAAGTCCATGTTATGATGAATTTCAAAATTAGGACATGAACAACGATAAGTAACTGTTAATCCAGCTTTACGTGCCTCAGTTACGGCCTCTGAAATTGCTCTATTTATAGAGTATGCCGAATTAGCCCTATCACCAGACGAAATTTTAGGAGAGTCTATATCGTGCAATACAGAAAAATTAATTTTAAAATGAGATAAGATTTTTACTAAAATAGTAATTGTCGCTTTTCCTCTAGCTCTAATAATAAGAGGACGTTGGCTAACAGGATAATCCGCAGGATTACTATTCATAACTTCATGAAAAGCAGCAAACTCAGTATCCCCTTCGACAATAACAACTTTATCTCCAAAAAAAATTTCAGAAACATTAGAATCAAAAACCATTAATGCTTTCAGATTATCTAATTCATCATCACTAAAATTTATTGTTTCTGATTTATATATATTGGGTTCTAAATGCTTATCTAATCGATGTAAGCGAACAATGGTTGTATGATCTTTTATAGGATCAACAAAAGCAGGATGATGAGTACTCAACATGACTTGCCAACCTGCTTCAGACGCTAAGTTATATAAATGTTCTTTAGCTGCACGAATTGCTGAGGGATGTAATGCCGTCTCAGGCTCATCAATCAACAACATGTACCCAGGCAAAAAGAAATCGCTTGAACCATTTTGAGATTGAGATAATTGGCTCTTAAGATTTTGAATTTTTTCTTTATCTTTCGAAGTTTGTGATTTTTTGCTTTCTAATTTTTGTAATTCCTTTTGTATATCAGAAACTCTACTTAACTCAGATCTTACCTGAAGAATAGACCAAAATAGTGCTCGCTGTGAGCCTGTTCCTTGCTGATCCCAGCGAGCAACGTTGCCTGTTTCAGAAATATCAATTCTTGAACCTGATAGCAAAGATTTTGCAGGATCAAAACCAATATCTCCAATCCCAATGTTAAGATGAATTCCTGATGCACTAAATACTTTGCAATAGGATGAATTAATCTGTTGCTGGATTTTTTCAATGTCACTACGAAGTTCTGATATTGGATCATTTGCCAAGCTCTTCAGTTCCTTAATTTTATTGCTTAATTCAGATTCTTCATTTTCTATAATTTCTTTATATTTATTAATTATTGGTTCAAGTACAAGATTTAATAATTTTTTATGCTCTTCTTCAGGATTATCTAAAGAACCTATTCTAAATGGTTTGGGCAAACGGCTATTAAACACAGTATCTAATCCAGCAGCTTTACCGTCATCCGCATATTCTCTCTTCTCTGGATCCCAAGTGCGTCTAGTAGGTTTTCCTCCTTCTAAAGGCCATTCCCACTTAGAACGGACTAGCAATAATCCATCTTCTGTTGCCTCTTTCCATTTTTCATCAATGTTGCCTGCACTTTTAGGAATATGAACCCATAATTCGACCGTAGCAGGATTTCCATTTGCATTACAATTAAAATCTTTTATATCTAACTTTTCTTGCTGAACTGCTAATTCATATGCTCTTAATACTGTTGTTTTACCAGCATTATTTGCTCCGACTAAGCACACAATATCATCTAATTCAACTGTCAAACCCTCATTACCGATACAGCCAATATTTCTAACACGCATACGTACAAGATGTGAACGTTCCATAGTTTTACCTTCTTAATAAATTTATAAGTTTAAAAAAATATTTTTAATAATGGATTGAAAACTTTCTTAAACTAGAAAATCAAATTCTCCTCTCTTAAAAAATTAGTATCCTCCCAACTAACCCCCGCCACATCATCATACAAATCCAACCCAATCAGGCAGTAAAACTGTTTTCCGAAGGTGTATTCCTTGATAGTTTCAATGCGTCTAGCTTTCAACAAGGCATCTAGTGCGCTTTCGGGGATTTGCACGGTGTAATGCTGGAGTTTGCGCAACGGCATGGTCGAGAATGTTACTGCGTAGGCGATTAAGCGCAGCGCGATGTCGCTCGGCTTCGTTTGCCGGAGCCTGCTTGGCTATCTGTCTGAAAGATTCGATAAAGGTGTTGAAACGTTGTTGCAGAGCGTTTAAATCGGGATAGCCGCCGCGCTGTATGGATTTGCCTTCAACGCAAGCATAAAAGGCTTCGGTATCAAGAAAATCAGCATCCACCAGGCAAAAATACAGCATACGGATAAAGAAGGCATAAGAAAACCATTTATGATGGGCGTCAGGCTTCAAGGGCGGTGCGGGCAGTTTTTCAGGCAACACGATTTCCTGCTGCCAAACAGGGTCAAGCTCGGGAATATCTTTGCCGAAAGCAAGAGCAAGGCGTTGCGCTAAGGTACGACGGTTATCCCCCTCTCCATTACCGTTTGCCAAGCCGGCATGATGACCGGCAATGCAGAAAGCCATCAGCTTACCTGCCCCCCCCCCAACGCTCAACCGCAATCTTCGCACCTGCGGTAGCATGGTCAACGGAAGGACCACCTCGCAGTCGCCTATCAAATGCTTCTGTATATTTGCCTAAGTCGTGCAATTTAGCCGTATTCCTTGCTATCTCTTGTGAGCCAAAAAAACAAGCAAAATTAGCTGACATTTCGGCGACTTGAGACAAGTGATTCTGTAAAATTTGCCACTGAGATTCTGAAAGACTTTCGCTAGAGTGAGCGTAATAAATTTTCTCTTTTTTCATAAAAAATAACCTTGACTAAACATCTAAATCTTACAAAAAGAAAAACGAAATGTGTATTGGCAAAAGTTATTTATGAGAGGTAGATCAATTTTTTATTTACAATAAATTTACTACTCCGTTTTAACAGAACGGTCTTTTCAGACCTATCACTTTCAATACATTGTAAACCTTGTATAATTAATGTGTTAAAAATACCGCTACCCTATATTTCAAGCATTATTTTTCATGGCAAATAACACTTCTACGTAGGTACATTTTAAATACCACAACGACAACAATAAACAGATCCGACTTTACAAAAATAAGATTACAAATTATAGTCTTGGCTTGGTTAGTCAGGGTGCGAGAATCGCTGAGAAACACCCGTGAACCTGAAGCAGTTAGCACTGACGTAGGAAACTAATCTTCTCTTCCTCAAGGGCTGACTTACTTTTTCTTTATTCATTAAGTAAGGATGCATATGATTCCCTATACTCATTTAAAAAATGCCTTTAAATTAACCGCACTTTGTACATTATTAAATATTGGTCTGCCAAACACAGCTAAGGCACAAGGAAAGTTGGTTGTTTATTGTACGGTACAAAACACAACCTGTGAAAAGGTGACCCAAGCTTTCAGTAAAAAATATGATGTAAATACACAATTTGTCCGCAATAGTACCGGTACAGTACTAGGCAAACTCAAAGCGGAGAAAGACAATCCTCAAGCGGATGTTTGGTATGGCGGAACATTTGAACCCCACTTGCAAGCCCGAGATGCAGGTTTGCTTGAAACCTACCGTTCACCTGAGCAAAAAAATATTTTGCCTCAATTTAAAAACTTGGTGGAACAACGCGGTGATACCACTTCCATTATTTATTTAATGGATCTTGGCATTGGGATTAATGAGAAATCCCTTGCCGAAAAAAATATCGCCACACCGCAGTGTTACGCTGATTTATTAAAACCGGAATTTAAGGATTTGGTTCAATATCCTGATCCACGCGTATCCGGCACAGGATATAGCATTATTGCCACTCTTGTCGAGCTGATGGGCGAAGATAAGGCGTTTGATTATTTGAAGGCATTAAACAAAAACATCAACCAATACACTAAAAGCGGTATGGCGACCAGCAACCTTTCTACCGGTGCAACAACTGCCAATATTGGATTTATGCATGCTTATGTTCGGGAAAAAGACAAAGGTGCACCGGTTGCCGGTATTCTTCCTTGCGAAGGCGTTGGCTACACCTTGGGGGCGGCAAGTATTATTAAAAATGGGCGAAACTTAGAAAATGCCAAACTTTTTATGGATTTTGTACTTTCCGCAGAAGCTCAAGAAATTCCATGGCGTGAAGCAGAGGCTTATCAGCTTCCAACTAATATTTATGCTAAAGCCCATCCTAATCTGCCGAATCCAACAAAACTCAAACTCATTGATATTGATTTCATTCGATTTGGTTCTGATCAGGAAGCAAAACGTTTGATTGAGCGTTGGGTAAAAGAAGTGAAGGGAGAATAAAGATTCGACTTCCAAAAGGGCAAGATGGTTTCTTGCCTTTTTATAAAATCCCGTAAAAATTCTCTCTCAGAAAATCAAGCGCTCTTCCCCATTATAGATATTTCCCTTACCTGTTCTGGCAAATCCAACCAAAGTCAGATGATGTTTTTTTGCCATATTAACCGCCAAATCCGTTGCCGCAGAAATCGCCACTAATATTTCCACCCCACAAGCAATCACTTTTTGCACCATTTCGTAGCTTGCCCGACTTGAGGTGAGTATCATTCCTGATGGCTTACCCACACTAACATACCAGCCAATCAGTTTATCTAAGGCAACGTGGCGCCCCACATCTTCTCGAATGGCAAGTAAGTTACCTTGCAAATCAAAAAATGCACAGGCATGTGTTGCGCCAGTCTGTTTACCTAATTGTTGATTTTCCTGCAATGTAGCAAGGCAATTATCTAGCAAACTAACATCAAACTGAAAAGTGCGGTCTAATTTAGGAAAATTTTTGTAAACCTGATTGAGTTGCTCCGCCCCGCAAATGCCGCATCCTGTACGTCCGGTAAGATTTCGTCGATGTTCTTTAAGTGCCATAAATTGACGACTGGAAAGCTCTATTTGCACTTCAATGCCGTTGCATACTTCTATTACATCAATTCCATAAATATCTAAAGGACTATCAATAATCCCCTCTGTTAAAGAAAACCCTAAGGCAAAATCCTCCAAATCTTGTGGAGAACACATCATCACTGCATGAGAAATGCCGTTATAGACAAGCGAAACCGGAATTTCAACGGCAAGAAAATCATTTTTTGTTTCTAAAAGTGCGGTCGATTTGCCTGATATTTTTGTTTTTTTTAAAAACTTGATGGATTGCTCAATGCTACTATTCATTGATAGCCTACCTATTCAGTTATGTAACAATAATGTTATTTTTTTGCTAACTTCGTGATCTAAATCACATCCTTTCAGGGATATAATGTATTTTGATTATGGATTTATCGTAAAAAAATCGGTATCCTACTCTCACCTTAAATTGGTGTTTTTCTATACGCAATTTAGTCTGTTGATTAAGGTTATTCTAACGAAATCAACTCAATTTTCTAGATGAATTTCTTTACTATCTAATTAATATCTCAACAAACTATTGTTGAAAGGAGTGATTATGCAGGTCTCAAGAAGAAAGTTCTTTAAGATCTGTGCAGGTGGTATGGCGGGAACTTCTGCTGCGATGTTAGGCTTTGCGCCGGCAAATGTGTTAGCAGCACCGCGTGAATATAAATTATTGCGCGCTTATGAATCCCGTAACACTTGTACATATTGTGCCGTCAGTTGCGGTATGTTGCTTTATAGTACCGGTAAACCTCATACAGGATTAAGTAGCTACACCGGTACCAATACCCGTTCAAAATTATTTCACCTTGAAGGCGATCCTGACCATCCAATCAGTCGTGGTGCACTCTGTCCGAAAGGCGCTGGTGCGCTTGATTATGTCAACAGCGAAAGCCGTTCCTTATATCCTCAATACCGAGCACCGGGTTCCGACAAATGGGAAAGAATCTCTTGGCAAGATGCAATCAAACGCATTGCCCGATTAATGAAAGATGATCGCGATGCCAATTTTATCGAAACCGATGCAAGCGGAAAAACCGTAAACCGTTGGGCAACCACAGGGATTATGACTGCCTCAGCCATGAGCAATGAAGCTGCGTTACTCACGCAAAAATGGATTCGAATGCTCGGGATGGTGCCGGTATGTAACCAAGCGAATACTTGACACGGACCAACGGTAGCAAGTCTTGCTCCATCATTTGGTCGCGGTGCCATGACAAATAACTGGGTTGACATCAAAAATGCCAATTTAATTATCGTTCAAGGCGGTAACCCTGCCGAAGCTCACCCTGTTGGCTTCCGTTGGGCAATTGAGGCGAAGAAAAACGGTGCGAAAATCATCGTTATCGATCCACGCTTTAACCGCACAGCCTCTGTCGCTGATCTTCATGCTCCAATCCGTTCAGGTTCTGATATTGCGTTCTTAATGGGCGTGATTCGTTACCTATTGGAAAATGATAAGATTCAACACGAATATGTTAAACACTACACTAACGCCTCTTTCTTAGTCAACGAAGGTTTTAAATTTGAAGACGGATTGTTCTCAGGCTACGATACAGAAAAACGTAGCTATGACAAATCAACTTGGAATTATCAATTTGATGAGAACGGTCAGGCTAAACGTGATATGACATTACAACATCCACGTTGTGTAATTAATGTATTAAAAGAACATGTTTCCCGTTACACCCCTGAAATGGTCGAACGCGTAACAGGCGTCAAACAAAAACTATTCTTACAAATCTGTGAGGAAATCGGTAAAACCTCCGCACCAAACAAGACGATGACGCATTTATATGCATTAGGTTTTACAGAACATACTATCGGTACGCAAAACATTCGCTCAATGGCGATGATCCAATTGCTATTAGGTAATATGGGAATGCCAGGTGGCGGTATTAACGCATTACGTGGACACTCAAACGTACAGGGTACAACAGATATGGGATTGTTACCGACTTCCCTACCCGGTTATATGCGTTTGCCAAACGATAAAGACTCCTCTTACGAGCAATATATCAATGCGATTACGCCAAAAGACATCGTTCCGGGTCAAATCAACTATTATCGCAATACGTCAAAATTCTTTGTGAGTATGATGAAAACCTTCTATGGTGATAATGCGACCAAAGAAAACGGTTGGGGTTTTGATTTCTTACCGAAAACCGATCGTTTATACGATCCAATTACTCATGTGAAATTAATGAACGATGGTCAGTTACACGGTTGGATTTTACAAGGCTTTAACGTATTGAACTCGTTACCGAATAAGAATAAAACCCTTGCGGGTATGAGCAAGTTAAAATTCTTAATCGTGCTTGATCCACTTCAAACTGAAAGTTCTGAATTTTGGAAAAACTTTGGCGAATCAAACAATGTCAATCCTGCGGATATCCAAACCGAAGTATTCCGTTTACCAACGACTTGTTTCGCAGAAGAAGACGGTTCAATTTCCAACTCCGGTCGCTGGGCACAATGGCACTGGAAAGGCTGTGATCAACCGGGTGAAGCTTTACCTGATGTAGATATTCTTTCAATGATTCGTGAAGAAATGCACGAGCTCTACAAAAAAGAAGGCGGTCGTGGTATTGAATCTTTTGAGGCTATGACATGGAATTATGCGCAACCACACTCACCAAGTGCGGAAGAATTAGCAAAAGAATTAAATGGTTATGCTCTTGAAGATCTTTATGACCAAAACGGCAACCTGATGTATAAAAAAGGGCAATTACTCAATGGTTTTGCTCACTTACGTGATGACGGTACAACCACATCAGGTAACTGGCTATACGTAGGTCAATGGACAGAAAAAGGTAACCAAACCGCTAATCGTGATAATTCAGATCCGTCCGGTCTAGGCTGTACTGTAGGTTGGGGCTTTGCTTGGCCGGCAAACCGCCGTGTCCTTTATAGCCGTGCGTCCTTAGATATTAATGGTAAACCATGGGATAAACATCGTCAGCTAATCAAATGGAACGGTAAAAACTGGAACTGGTTTGATGTTGCCGACTATGGTTCTCAACCACCGGGTTCTGAGGCAGGGCCGTTTATTATGTCCGCCGAAGGTGTAGGTCGCTTATTTGCCGTAGATAAAATCAATAACGGCCCGATGCCGGAGCATTATGAACCGGTTGAAAGCCCGATTGACACTAATCCACTCCATCCAAATGTGGTAACAGATCCTACCGTACGTATTTACAAGGAAGACCGTGAATTTATCGGCTCAAATAAAGAGTTCCCATTTGTGGCAACCACTTATCGTTTAACCGAGCATTTCCACAGTTGGACCGCACAATCTGCACTTAATATTATTGCCCAACCGCAACAATTTGTGGAAATCGGGGAAAAATTAGCCGCAGAAAAAGGTATCCAAAAAGGCGATATGGTGAAAATCACCTCAAAACGAGGTTATATCAAAGCCGTTGCCGTTGTTACCAAACGTTTGAAAGAACTAGAAATTGACGGTAAAACCGTTCACCATGTGGGTATTCCGATTCACTGGAATATGAAAGCCTTAAATGGAAAAGGTAATCGTGGATTCTCCACTAATGTTCTCACACCATCTTGGGGTGAAGCTAATACACAAACACCGGAATACAAAACATTCTTGGTAAATATTGAGAAAGCGGAGGCATAAACAATGAGTGTACAATCTCAAGATATTATCAAGATCTCCGCAACCTCAGAGCTCACCCCGGCACCGCAGGCGCGAGATCACAAAGTTGAAGTGGCAAAGCTGATTGATGTTTCCACCTGTATCGGCTGTAAAGCCTGTCAGGTGGGCTGCTCTGAGTGGAATGACATCCGATCCGATGTCAATGCACAATGCGTAGGCGTTTATGACAACCCCGTTGATCTTAACGCCAAAGCATGGACAGTCATGCGCTTTAATGAAGTGGAAGAAAACGATCGTTTAGAATGGTTAATTCGTAAAGACGGTTGTATGCACTGCTCAGAACCGGGCTGCTTAAAAGCCTGTCCTTCACCGGGAGCAATCATTCAATACAAAAACGGTATTGTGGATTTCCAATCAGACAAATGTATCGGTTGCGGTTACTGTATCGCAGGCTGTCCATTTAACATTCCTCGAATGAATCCGGACGACAATCGTGTGTATAAATGTACCCTTTGTGTCGATCGCGTTTCTGTCGGACAAGAGCCGGCTTGTGTCAAAACCTGTCCAACGGGGGCGATTCGTTTCGGCTCAAAAGAAGAAATGAAGATCTATGCGGAACAACGCGTTGCCGATCTTAAATCACGTGGTTATGAAAATGCCGGACTTTATGATCCACCGGGAGTCGGTGGCACGCACGTGATGTATGTGCTACATCACGCAGACAGACCTGAACTTTACAATGGTCTCCCGAAAGATCCGCAAATCGACCTCAGTATCACTTTATGGAAAGATGTGTTAAAACCGGTTGCGGCTGTCGCAATGGGAGGCTTAGCCTTAGCTGAGCTAGGTCATTACTTAACTGTTGGCCCAAATGTTGAGACGGATGTCGAAGATCACCATGAAAAATTTGAGAATGAAGATAAACATGGAGGAAAAAAAGATGAGTAAATTTGAAATTACGAACGATACCCGTATCTTTCGTCATCGAATTCCTGCACGTTTAAGTCACTGGTTCTTGGTGATCACCTTTTTCCTAACCATGTTTACCGGGGTTGCATTTTTCTTCCCTGATTTTGCCTGGCTAACGGATATTTTAGGTACGCCACAACTTGCACGAGCAGTTCATCCGTTCACAGGGCTTTTAATGTTCGTTGCCTTTATCTTCTTATGTTCTTTATATTGGCATCATAACATTCCTGAAAAAAATGATATTCGTTGGTTAAAAGGTGTCGTTGAAGTCCTAAAAGGTAATGAACACGAAGTGGCATACAACGGAAAATACAATCTTGGTCAGAAAATGCTATTTTGGACATTGATTCTTGCTATGTTCACCTTATTAGCAACCGGTATTGTGATGTGGCGTCAATATTTTTCACACCACTTTTCAATTCCAGTTCTAAGATTTGCAATTCTTCTCCATTCTGCAAGTGCATTTATGCTCTTCACCGGTATTATGGTGCATATGTATATGGCATTCTGGGTGAAAGGTTCAATTCGCGGGATCATAGAAGGCTGGGTCACCGTTCGTTGGGCGAAAAAACACCATCCAAAATGGTATCGTGAAGAAATTCTACCTGAATTAGAAAAAGACGGAGAACGTGAAGCCAAAGGTGAAAAAACCAAAGCTTTATTTAAACGTATCTCAGACTAAGTCCAGTTCACTCACTCAAAAAGTGCGGTCATTTTTAACCGCACTTTTTACTTATAGACAGAGAATATTATGAGTATCAAAATTCTTTCCGAAGCTGAAATCAAAGAACAGAAAAAAAATGCCTACGAAACACCCGCCGTACTGTTTGCCAATCCGAAAAATCTTTATCAACGCCGAGCCAAACGCTTACGTGATTTAGCCCAAGATCATCCATTGGCAGATTATCTTTTATTTGCTGCCGATGTCGTAGAAAGCCAACTAGCAACCCTTGAGAAAAATCCGCTTCCTCAGCAAGAGATTGAAAATACAAGCGGTATAGAACCACTTAATGCCAAAATATTTAAACGTGACGGCATTTGGCGTGAATACCTTGCAGAAATCCTGCACAACATCAAACCCAAAGCCAATGAACAAATGGCGGCAACCATTGAGTCTTTAGAGAAAGCCTCCAGCACAGAGTTAGAAGGAATGGCAAGCCAATTATTGGCGGAAGAATTCAATCTTGTAAGCAGTGACAAAGCCGTATTCCTTTGGTCGGCGCTTTCCCTATACTGGCTACAACTCTCTCAACAAATTCCACACGCAAGCCGTCTAGAAAATACGGAGAATATCCATTATTGTCCTGTGTGTGGCTCAGCACCCGTGGCAAGTATGATCCACATCGGCACCTCACAAGGTTTACGCTATTTACATTGCTCACTATGTGAAAGTGAATGGAATCTGGTACGGGCACAATGCACCAATTGTAATGGCCACGATAAATTAGAAATGTGGTCACTCAATGAGGAATTAGCACTCATTCGGGCAGAGACCTGTGGCAGTTGCGAAACCTATCTAAAAATGATGTTTCAAGAAAAAAATCCAAATGTTGAAGCGGTCGCCGATGATTTAGCCTCTATTTTCTTAGATGTCGAAATGGAAGAAAAAGGCTTTTCTCGAAGCGGGCTCAATCCATTTCTTTTTCCTTCACAAGAAATGTAATAGAAAACGGTCGTTATTTCCTCAATAACGACCGCTCTTTTATAAATAACACGCCATAACAACCGCATTCTCTCTTTTCCCATCAGGCAATGGATAGTAATTTTTACGGATATCCACCTCATTAAATCCCTGCTTTTCATAGAGCCAACGAGCCGGATTTGATTCCCTCACTTCAAGCCATAGAGTTTGGATTCCCTTTTCTTTAAGCTGTTCTATGAGTTCCTTCAAAAGGAATGAGCCAAATCCTTTTCCTTGCATAACAGGTTCAATGGCAATATTAAACAAGGTTGCTTCATCTAATACTTTTTGGCAAATTGCGAACCCGATAATTCGATCATCTTTAACCAATTTCAGATTCAAATACCGCTCGCCTTGATTATTTTTTAGCGTTCCGAAAGACCAAGGCACTAAATGTGCTTGTTGTTCAATCTCGTACAAACGTTCAAAATCGCATTCTTCAATAGTAAATATTTTAGGCATAGCATTAAATTTGTTGAATTTGCTTCCAAAGTTCACGTTTAGCAGCGGGGGAAGATTGGAAATCCCGATAACACGGTGAGCGATAAATACGTTCAGCATGCAAACAATGGGGTAAAGTGCGGTCAATTTTCTCCGTATTTTCAGCAAGTAGCCAATAACGTACGGAATGGTTTAACTCAAGATGTTGAATTTGATCGTAATTCAAACAAAGGCAATCCTCTTTTTTCAATGTTAGGCTTAACAACACATCCGTAAATAAAGGCGACTGACTCAAATTTTCATCAGATACAATAATAAACCGAATATGCTCCGCCACAGCAATCCCTACCTCTCCTTGCAAAACTTCAGGGCGGTGTAATTGCCATTGGGTAATCCCCATTTCTTTCAAAAGAAGATTGCGTCTGTCCATATTAAATGATTAGCGGGAAATAGAATCAAACGGATAGCTCATTAAGCCTTTTACAATGGCTTTTTCTTCCACCTCTGTTGGTTTTTGTTGATAGGCTTTTAGGCTACGGAATGACAAAATATTTTTCTCTTTATGGATCACCGCAATAAAACGTTGGAAATCCTTACCATTACATACATAGTAAGAAGATGTATCATCGCTTAAGGTTTGCAAATCACATATTTTTTTATTAGCTTCTAAATATTTTGAAATTAGGTTAGGTTCATGAGCCAAATCTTTTAAATAATAAGTCTCACTGAGAATTGATTTTCTGTTTTTACGATCCACACTTGCCGCAAGACTCACAAAACGCGGTTCTTCACTCTTTATAGCTTGTGTTTGTTTCACATATTTTTCGCCATTAAATTCAATTTCAATGCCTGCTTTTTTCACACGCTCAAATTGAGCATCTAATTTTTTGTATTGTTCAATTTGTTCCGGTGTCTCTTCTATTTTAGAAGGTGTTTGAGGCTTACCTTGTAATTGCTCAATTAATTGACACCCTGACAACAACATCGCCATAGTTGTTGCTAATACGATTTTTTTCATAAAACATTCCTTAACAGTAAAATGGCATAATGCCATGAAATCATTTTTTATCAGTGCTATCTTTGTTAGAATAGCACGTGATTTTAAACCAATAATTCATAGGATTCAAAGCGTGATTTCTCTTGAAAGCGAAGTTTTAGAACGCCATCTTCCCCTTTTCCACGGTAAGTCCATTATCCTCGCTGGCGGCATTAAGGATCAATTTCCACAAAAATTAGCACCGTATTGCCAATCCATTCAGGTTTGGAGTGGCTATTTTGATTACGCCCGCACCCAAAGTGCGGTCAATTTTTCCATTGAATTTCAAGGCAAAGCCGATCTTATTGTTTATTATTGGACAAAAAACAAGCACGAAGTGCAATTCCAACTGATGCAGATCTTTGCAAATGCCGCTGAGGAACAAGAAATACTCATTATTGGCGAAAATCGTTGTGGTGTACGTTCGGCAGAAAAAATGTTCTCCCCTTTTGGAGACATTGCCAAAATTGATTCTGCACGCCGCTGCGGTTTATATCATTTTTCTCTGAAAAAACGACCGCTCTTTTCCCTCAATGCTTTTTGGAAAACCTATCAACATCCTCAACTACAAGGCTTAACAATCCATAGTTTGCCCGGCGTGTTCAGTGCAAATGAATTAGATGTGGGGACGGCACTTTTACTTTCGACACTCAATCACCCGATTAAAGGGAAGGTACTTGATCTCGGTTGTGGGGCCGGCATAATTGGTTCACTCATCAAAAAAACAAATCCTCAATCAACCGTCATAATGACCGATATTAATGCAATGGCATTGGAATCTGCCCGCAAAACCCTTTCAGAAAACCAATTAGAAGGCGAGGTTTTTGCCAGCGATGTGTTCTCTAATATTGAAGGAAAATTTGACTTAATTATTTCCAATCCACCATTCCACGATGGGATTGATACGGCTTATCAGGCGGTAGAGACACTGATTAGCCAAGCCAAATGGTACTTAAATCAAGGGGGTGAACTCCGTATTGTTGCCAATGCATTCCTCCCCTATCCCGATTTATTACAACAATATTTTGGAAAATTTGAGATATTGGCACAAACCTCTAAATTTAAAGTTTATTCTGTAAAAAATTAATCCATGACGGAAAAACATTATACGATTAAGGATATCGCAAAACTATGCCAAGTAGGGAAATCCACGGTTTCCCGTGTATTAAACCACGATCCTAAGGTCAATGAGACAACACGGAAAAAAGTCCAAACTGTCATTGATTCCATTGGGTTCAAACCAAATCGTTCTGCCCGAGCGATGCGTGGTGCACAAGATCCCGTAGTGGGCATTATCGTTTCAAAGCTCAATTCAAGCGGTGAATCTCAAACATTACGCGCGATTTTGACCGCACTTTATCGCCAAAAAATTACGCCGATCATTGTTGAAAGCCAGTTCAATGAAAAACAAGTTGCCCACCATCTCAATTTATTCAAACAACGCCAGGTAGATAGTGTCATTGTCTTTGGGTTTTCCCCTCTTTCCAAAGATATACTACAACAATGGCAGGGCAATATGGTTGTGATTGCACGCTATTTTAAGGAGATTTCTTGCGTTTATTATGATGATCAAGGTGCAATTCATGCGCTTATGCATAAACTCCATAGCCAAGGCTATCACCATATTGGCTATCTCGGCATACATGATCAAGATGAAACAACAGGACGATTACGAACGCAAAGCTATTTGGATTTCTGCCACCGGTATAAACTCCCCCCTAATTTTTCCCTCACTGAACTTAATATTGAAGCGGGCTATCAGCACTGTGCTCGACTCAGTCTCCCGATTGATGCCTTATTATGTGCCACCACCAGCCTTGCTGTTGGTGCGGTAAAGTATTTACAAGAGCAGAAATTAATGTGCCCGCTTGCTTACATTGGACAAAATCCCCTTTTAGAACATTTCGTACCAAATTTGATAAGCCTAGATTTTGGCTATGAACAAGCCGGAAACCAAGCAGTAGACTTACTACTGGCACAAATTCGTGGAAATAGAGACGTACAACAGCAATTAGTTTCGTTTCAGTTATCTTAATTGCTCTCCCTAAAAAATTAGGTAAAATTATGAAGTCAAAACATAATTATGCTTACCTTACATAATTTTGCATAAAAGGAATAAAAAATGACCGCACTTAAGCCTGATCTATTCTATTTCCCCTGTCTATAACTTGCCGATTTGCTTACATCTCATACAAATAGTCCATAATTTCTCAATTTCGTGATCTTCCTCACATTTCTGATATAAACTTTTACCATTATGGGAACGTTCCCATTTACTTTCTCTATCTAAAGCGTATAATCCGAAACGGTTTAATTTTTATACGAAAAAGAAGGTTTTTCTTATGGCAAAACAAAAAATTGATCCGCAAAATGTGGATAAGCTGATCGTAGCGATTGGTGGACGTGAAAATATTGCAACAGTGACACATTGCATTACCCGTTTACGTTTCGTGTTAAATGATGAAAGTAAGGTTGACGCCAAGGCGATTGAAGCCTTACCAATGGTAAAAGCCAATTTCTCAACCGGTGGACAATATCAAGTTGTGATCGGTCAAGAAGTCGGCGACTATTACAAAATTTTGCTTGAAAAAACAGGCTTGGCAAGCGTGGATAAAGAACAGGTAAAAGCAGCCGCACGTCAGAATCAAAAATGGTACGAAAGCCTAATTTCGCACATGGCGGATATTTTTATTCCCCTTCTACCGGCATTAATTAGCGGCGGTTTGATTCTTGGTTTCCGTAATGTGATTGGCGATATAGCCATGTTCGACGGTAAAACGCTAACACAAATCAGCCCATTCTGGAACAGTATGCACAGTTTCTTATGGTTGATTGGTGAAGCCATTTTCCATTTCTTACCGGTGGGAATTTGTTGGTCTATTGCCCGTAAAATGGGTACTTCGCCTATTTTAGGTATTGTTCTTGGGATTACCCTTGTTTCCCCACAATTGATGAATTCTTATGCTCTTGGTTCACAATTGCCGGAAGCTTGGAATTTTGGTTGGTTTAGTATTGAAAAAGTCGGCTACCAAGCACAAGTGATTCCGGCAATTATGGCTGGTTTAACGCTCTCTTACATTGAGCGTTTGATGACAAAAATCGTACCTGATTTCTTAAATCTTATCATTGTACCGGTTGTCTCCATTATCCTTGCCGTGTTCCTAGCTCATAGCATTATCGGGCCTATCGGTCGTGAAATCGGTAATGGCGTAGCCTTTGTGGTGAAATATGCCATGACGGGAGATTTTGCCCCAATCGGTGCAGCATTATTCGGGTTTCTCTATGCGCCGCTTGTGGTTACGGGCGTACATCAAACCTCACTTGCGATTGATATGCAGATGATCCAAAGTATTGGCGGAACACCTGTATGGCCAATCATTGCGTTGTCCAATATCGCTCAGGCATCTGCGGTTGTCGGAATTATCTATGTGAATAAAAGTGCGCAATCTCGCGAAGTGGCAATTCCTGCCGCTCTTTCCGCTTATCTCGGCGTAACCGAACCCGCCATGTATGGGATTAACCTCAAATATCGCTTCCCGATGTTATGTGCAATGATCGGTGCAGCCGTAGCAGGCTTAATCTGCGGTTTATCCGGCGTGTTAGCCGGTAGTATTGGTGTGGGCGGCTTGCCAGGTATTCTTTCCGTTCAACATCAATATTGGGGCGTATTCAGTCTTGCAATGCTCGCAGCGATCGTGATCCCATTTGTGTTGACAACCATTGTTTACAAACGTAAAGCCGCAACAGGAACCTTATAATAGGAGAACCCTGATGTGGAATAAGGGAATTTTAGTCTTCAGTTTACTTTTGGCATTGCCCCTTACGGCAATGTCAAAGGCAGATTGGAAACAAACCATTACGCAGCAAGAACAAAAATTAAAAGCGGATATTGGGGTAGCCCTGCTTTCATCAGATGGAAAAGTACTCTTTGAATATCAGGGAAACCGTGCTTTTCCGCTTAATAGTACCCATAAAGCTTTCATTTGTGGGATTGCATTAGATTTAGCGGAAGACAATGCTCTTTCTTTCACACAGAAATTGCCGATTCAGGCAACGGACATTGTCAGCTACTCACCGGTAACCAAAAATAAGACCACAATGAACTTGGCGGAACTTTGCTCAGCAGCGGTCAGTTATAGTGATAACACGGCAGCCAACCTCATTGTAAAGCAAATTGGTGGCGTGAAAGCAATCAGTGATTATTTCAAACAGCACGGGCTAAATAAAACCCGTCTTGATCGGCGTGAACCTGAGATGAACAGAGATAATCTCCAAAAAGGATTAGATCTCACCACCCCAATTGAAGCGGCTCGATTACTTCACCAATTTGTTTTTACTGATCTACTCACCGCTCCCTCAAAAATGCTGCTCACCCAATGGATGTTAGATGATCAAGTAGCCAATGATCTACTTCGCTCAACCTTGCCAGAGGGGTGGAAAATTGCCGATAAAACGGGGGCAGGAAGTCATGGCTCAAGATCAATCATTAGCATTTTCTGGAAACCTGACGGCACCGGCTATCTGCTCTCAATTTATCTCACAAACACCCGAGCAACAATGGCACAACGCAACCAAGCTATTGCAGAAATTGGCAGAGTAATTTTTGAGCAATTGCCTTGATTAGACTAATAAATTGATGTCAATCACTTTTGGCACAAAATATAAAAAGGACAATAAAATGAATAACCAAAACTGGTGGAAAAATGGCGTTATCTACCAAATCTACCCAAAATCATTTCAAGATACGACAGGCAGCGGTACAGGTGATATTCAAGGTATCATCAAACGTTTAGACTATTTACAAACGCTCGGCATTGATGGCATTTGGATCACGCCGATGTACGTTTCCCCACAAATTGACAACGGTTACGATATCGCCAATTACCGTGAAATTGATCCGATCTACGGTACGATGGCGGATTTCGAGCAACTGATTGCCGAAGCCCATAAACGCAATATTCGTATTGTGATGGATATGGTGTTTAATCATAGTTCTACTTTCCACCGTTGGTTTGAAGAAGGGGAAAATCCACAAAGCGAATACCACGACTACTATATTTGGCGTGAAAACCCGACTAACTGGAAATCAAAATTTGGCGGTTCGGCATGGAAATGGTCGGATAAAGCACAAAAATATTATTTGCACTTATTCGCCCCCGAGCAAGCAGATTTAAATTGGGAAAATCCCAAAGTGCGGTCAGAATTGTTTGAAATTTGTCGTTTTTGGGCAGAAAAAGGCATTGATGGATTGCGTTTGGATGTGGTGAATTTGATTTCTAAACCTGAGCATTTTGAAGATGATTTCGAGGGAGATGGTCGCCGTTTCTATACCGATGGACATAAGATCCACGAATATTTGCAAATGCTCAATCAACATGCTCTCACGCCTTACGGCTTGATGAGTGTGGGTGAAATGTCTTCCACCAGTCTTGAACATTGCCAACGCTATGCCAATTTGAACGGTACAGAATTATCTATGACCTTCAATTTCCATCACCTCAAAGTGGATTACCCGAAGGGTGAAAAATGGACATACGCCCAACCTGATTTTGTCGAACTGAAGTCAATTTTTAACTACTGGCAACAAGGCATGCACGGCAAGGCGTGGAATGCCTTATTTTGGTGTAACCATGATCAGCCTCGTATCGTTTCACGTTTTGGCGATGAGGGGGAACTTCGTGCAATTTCCGCTAAAATGTTAGCGATGCTGCTTCACGGTATGCAAGGTACGCCTTATATTTATCAAGGTGAAGAAATTGGTATGACGAACCCAAATTTCACCACGATTGAAGAATATCGCGATGTGGAAAGCTTAAATGCGTATGAGGAACTGAAAGAAAAAGGCATCAATGACGATCTGATTATAAAAATTCTGGCACAGAAATCCCGTGATAATTCCCGCACGCCGGTACAATGGGACGAGAGTGAAAATGCCGGTTTCTCCACAGCCCAACCTTGGATCGATGTGGCACGCAACTATACTGAAATCAATGTAGAAAAAGCGTTAGCGGATAAACACTCGGTGTTCTACACTTATCAGGCACTCATCAAACTTCGCAAAGAATTATCTATTCTAACCGAGGGCAATTACACCGATTTACTGCCGAATCATAAGTTCGTTTGGACATATCAACGCCAAGCCAACGGACAAACCTTGACCGTGTTGGCAAACTTAAGCGATCAACCACAACAGATTGCGTTAAATGTGAAAGGTGAGATTCTAATGAATAACTATAATGATCTGTCATTAGAAGAAAATAAAGTGTTGTTAATGCCTTATCAAAGCATCTATTTGTTGGATTAACCTCATCAGTGGTGGTTTTCTAAGCAAGATATGCTAGTATTTCAGACCACCGCTTATTACTCAAAATAAGGAGAATATGATGATCGTAACCAGCTCCGCTATCAAAAATGGCGTATTCGAAGACAAATATGGCAAACGAGGCACACAATTTAGCCCAAACGGTATGCCAACTTATTCCATTCCCTTTGAAATCAAAGATGTGCCGGAAGGCACAAAATCTTTTGCTGTGGTGCTTGAAGATAAAGATGCCATTACCGCAAGCGGATTTGTCTGGATTCACTGGTTAATCGCCAATCTTGAACGCACAAGCGTACAAGAAAACGAAAGTCAAACCGCAACGGATTATGTGCAAGGCGCCAATTCTTGGGCAAGCGTATTAGGCAAATTTGAGCTTGAGGAAGCCTCCGCTTACGCTGGAATGGCACCGCCTAATTGCTTACACCGCTATGAATTAATCGTCTATGCTCTTGATACCAAACTCGATCTCAAAGCGGGATTTCGTTTCAACGATCTCCATTTTGCTATGCAAGGGCATATTTTAGATCAAGCCATGGTAATGGGCACTTATGATGTTTAACGAAAAATAAACAGAGGAAAAAAGCTATCCTTGCGCTTTCAAAAACGGTAATAAGGAAAGCGCAATGCCGGCGGCACAACAAACCACCACGATAAAAAATCCAGTCCAATGGAATTGTTGCACGATGAGAGCTAAAGGATAGCCGGCAATCGCTGCTCCAAGATAAGCAAATAATCCCACAAACCCGGTCGCTGTGCCAGGTGTTTTTTTATGGGAACATTCTGCCGCTGCCATACCAATTAACATTTGAGGGCCAAAAATAAAAAAGCCAACCACAAAGAAAAGTGCGGTCTGTAAAATATAATTTTCTTTTGGTAGCAACCATAAAGCGGTAATGGAAAAGAAAATACCAATGGCGAAAAGCAATGCCATCGGCCCACGATTACTGGAAAACAGGCGATCCGATCCCCAACCGGCTACAAGTGATCCTAAAAAGCCCCCCACTTCAAATAACGCTAAGACACTGTTGGCTGAAACCAAGTCGTAATGGTATTTTTCAGTAAGATAAATATTGCCCCAATCATTAATCGCTGTTCGCACCACATAAACGAGGGTATAACTTAACGCTAACAACCAAATATATTTATTCAAAAAAACATAACGGCGCAAAATTTCCCGCCAACTTAAATGGGGAGCTAGAGATTCTTGCTTGAGTTCCAATTCGTCATTTCGCCAATGTCCGACACTGGGTAGTCCCATGGACTCCGGTGTATTACGTAATCGCCATAACAAGAAAAAACCAATAAAAATCGCCAATCCCCCGGCAATGGCAAAACCATAGCGCCAACTATAATGTAACGTCACATAACCAATAAGCAAAGGAATCAATGCGCCTCCCACATTGTGCGCGGTATTCCAAATCGACCACCAATGCCCACGTTCATGACGAGAATACCAACTCGTCAATAACTTAGAACAGGCAGGCCAGCCCCAGCCTTGAAACCACGCATTAGCCACCCAAAGTGCGGTAAAAAACAACACAGAATTTGATAATCCAAAGACAATATTAAGAATCCCCGTCATAATCAGACCCATTGCCATAAAATGACGAGGATTTGATTTATCGGAAAATATCCCTGAAAAAAATTTTGATCCGCCATATGTGATATAAAATAAGGTCGCCATCAGCCCAATATCACTTTTTTCAATACCAAGATCGGTGATCATTTCCGGTACGGCAAAATTAAAACTCTTTCTTGTGAGATAAAAGCCTGCATAACCGATATACATGGCGATCATCAAATGCATACGCCAATAGCTATAAGTGCGGTCAATTTTTGAGGAAAATATTGTCATCTTAAATCCTTGGCAGAGTAATTTTAATCGTTGTGCCGTGCTGCTTTGGCGATATTCTTTGTTCACGGGAAATCAATTGAAATGTCCCACATAAAATATCAACCCGTTCTTGCATCCCTTTCAAGCCAAAACCTTGTTTGACTTTTGTCGGAGCAAATCCCTTACCGTTATCCTGAATGATTAATTGAATATCTTTACGAATAATAATGGAGAGACTCAGCGCAGTAGCAGCAGAATGTTTAACAATATTATTCAATCCTTCTTGACATAAACGATAAAGGGTAATTTCTTGGATATGCTCAAGCTTTACATTATCTTTATTTTCCCAAGAAAGTGCGGTCGAAATTCCGTGAGTTTTGAGATCGAGTTCTAAAAATAAATTCTGAATCGCCTGCTGAAGTGAAACATCATCCAACATTTTAGGGCGAATACGGTTTAATAGTCCCTTTGTAGTATCGTAAATGTTTAGAGAAAGTTGCTCAATCATCCTAACCACTTCCGTTATTTTAGGTGAAGGTTCCAAACGTTTCATAATAGAAGCCTGCATACGAATTGCCGTGATGTTTTGTCCTATTTCATCGTGTAATTCACGGGAGATGTCTTGACGAATCGCCTCTTCCGTATTAATAAGTTTCCGAGTGAGATGGCGATTACGATTCAGTTCTGTCGACAAACTTTGATTCAGATCCCGTTGCTGCTGAATCGCCAAACCGAGAAAAATTCCCGTAATCGTTTGTGCAGAAAGGGAAAGTAACAAATCCGTTAATGCCCCACTCGAAAAATTCCCCATCGTCGCCGTGAGCGCAATACTATTTAACAATGTACCAAGCAATGCCCCCTGCCAACCATAGGCATAGGCGAGCAAAATAATGGGGACAGAGAGGAAAAATAAAGTAAACCGATGAAACTCTTCCGGCGTATAAATTTGAATAAGTATATTCAATAAAAACAATAAGATATAAATTAGAATATGTTTGGCTCGTAACGAAATCGGCTTATGTACCAATCGTGCGGTAAGCGGAATCCAAGCACGCTTAAAAAGATATTCATCGACTAAAAAGCAGGCGGGCATTATCAATAACATTCCGGTAAAACTGACCAGAAACGTATAAAAAAAGGAAAATGAAAGTATCGCCCCAACCAAGCCATTCATGAAACTCATCACAAGTACTAATCCACTCTGTACGATGAGCTTACGGATTTCATTACCTTGGTAATATTCCTTTATCACCAGCGTAATAGGCACACTAATAAGAGCCAAAATGCCGGGCGATAAATAATACTCATCCTGTGACGCATAGATTAGCAACCCCAAGACAGAAAATTCAGCACCATAACTTACCCACCAAAATACTTTTGGCATATGTAAATTAACCCCTAACCGAAAAGCAAAAGGTAAAAACAGTAATGCCATTAAGGTATTTTCGAGTAAATAATCGGAAATCACCCACAAAGAAAAGTAGGCACAAAACAAAATGAAACCACTGTAAAGAAAGGTCAGCAATGACGTCATACTTTATAATGTTGGTGAAATAAATTCGTCAATTCTACGTTATTTTTCACTTCTAACTTGCTCATAATATTGGCACGATGGGCATGAATCGTTTTAAAACTCAAGCCTAATTTTTCGCCCATCTCTTTAGCCTCAAGTCCCTGACTTAGCAATTCGCAAATTTGCAATTCACGTTTTGTTAGCAGATCAAATGGGTTGCCGGTGCGATTTGAAACCAATTTCACCGTCAATTCCGGCATTAAATAAACGCCACCGGCATACACGGTGCGAACAGCTTGTATCAGCTCATCAGGACTGCAACGCTTGCTTAAATAGCCTTTTGCACCTTGTTCCAACGCTTTTTTAACCACAATTTCGCTATCATTTACACTGAGCATAATGCAATGAATACCGGAAGGAATACTTTTTAGCAGTTCCAATCCGCTTTCATCGGGCATTGAAATATCAATAATGCAGATATCCGCTTTTGTGTGAGGTAACTTTTGGCGGGTTTCTTTCGCCGAACCAAACTCCCCCACGACAACAATCTCTTCTTCCAGTGAAAGTAACTGCGCAAATCCTGAGCGCACAATGATGTGATCATCAATGAGTACAACTTTTATCATTGTGGTTTCCTCGTTTTTTAGAACGGGACGGATTTTAGCACTGAAAAAAGTGCGGTCAATTCTTGATGATTTTATGGCATGATGTAGCAATCGCACAAAACTGTTTTTGGGATACTTGTAGGGACAGCCAACCACTGTCCCTATATTTAGTTGGAATTTCTATTCTTATGCATTTGCTACAAATACCAAAAATCTTTCTATTTTGACCGCACTTTGCATAATGAATGATGGGATTAAACGCTTCTTCTAAGATTTTGCTGCTTCTCGTTTTTTCAAATAACGGATTTTACGTTCTTCAGCAATCACCACAAAGGCCAATAACACCATACAGACTACCGCAGAAATATCTAAGGCGGCGAAAGTGCCTTCCCAACCGGTTAAACCAAAAATAGGTGTACCATCTGCAATCATTCCCAAGCCTAATTTCGCAAAACTATCACCGATTAAATAAGCAAAAGTTCCTTTTACACCATCTGCGACCGCAATCGCTTTTTTCGGCACAAAACCAACAGCGGCAACCCCAATTAATAATTGCGGGCCAAAGACTAAGAAACCAAGAATAAATAAGGTGACTAAATACATGGTCTCATTTGTTGCAAATTGATAGAACTCAAGAGAGAACACAATAAGGATTAATGCCACACACGCCAACAACGTACGGCGACCATTCGCTAAATCAGATAAATATCCCCACAAAAATGTCCCAACAAGCGCACCGACTTCAAAGAGAGCGAAACCGGAAATAGCGGCATCTTTTGAAAAACCTAATTCTTGGTAAGCATACACAGGAGACCATTGGTCAATACCGATACGCACAATGTAAAGAAAAATATTTGCAACGCAAAGTAACCAAATTACTTTGTTTTTCAAAACATATTGGATAAAAATCTGCTTTTTCGTGAGTTGATTTTCTTCTGCATCTTTATCTTCTTCAGAAATTTCCTCCCCAAATAATTCCTCCGCTTTGCCTAAACCATAAGCTTCAGGAGAATCACTTCCATAACGCAAACCAATAAAACCGATGATTAATGCAACAATTGAAGGGAACACAAACATTCCTAGCACATGGCCATCAAAAAATACATTTGCACCAAACAATGCCACCCCCGCTGCGGCTGCACCACCCACATTATGGGAAAGATTCCAAAAACCTAAAAACGTGCCACGTTTTTTACGTGGTGTCCATTTTGTAATGGTAGAATAACTTGAAGACCCGCCGGTACTTTGGAAGAAACCACTTAACGCATAGAATGCCACCATCAGGAAAATTGCAACGCTACCGCTGCCCATACTTGCACTGAATCCCAACATACAGAGGGCAGAAAGAATTAACATAAACGGAACAAATTGCTTGGTATTTTTCCCGTCTGCATAATAAGACACCACGGTTTTACCAATACCGTAAGTGATGGAGAATCCCAACCCTATCATCCCTAATTGGGTTTTGGTTAGCCCATAAGTATCGATCATATCATTTTGGGCAATATTGAAATTTTTACGCACCAAATACATGGCCATATAACCAAAAAATACAACCAAATAAGATTGCATAAAAGGTTTAAACCACATTTTGCGACGTTCCTCAACCGGTAAGTCAAGTGTCGGTTTTCTCACTTCGTTTAAAAAATTAAGCATAATATAGACTCCGAATAAAATAATTTTGCGCATATTAGATCGGAATCCATTATTTCCCTTGCAAATATCACGTAGAAACCCTAAGAATTTTTCCTAGATTACAGTGTTTTCTTATAAAAATGTGAGGTAGATCACAAATTGAAAGAAAAAAGTGCGGTCAATTTTCACCGCACTTTTTCTTTTATTCGGTATTATGTAGCAAATGCACAAAATAGAAATTTCAACGACATTGTAGGGATACACTGCGTGTATCCGTTATAAAAATCAAGTTATTTCAACAGGTTAAAATTTTGACGGTTTGAAATGATTTGGTTTTATAACGCCCCTATATTTCATTGAAATACTTTTTTGTTTATTGCTATGAACTTCCCATAGAAAATTTATTTTTTATGCGTTGTAATAAATATCCGTTGATTTTCAGGATTATAGAGATATTTCGCAACAGACTTTACTTCATCAAGGGTAATGCTTTCAACAAGCTGATTAATTTCCGTTAAATACTGAGGGGTATGAAAACGGTTTTCACTATAAATGAGTCGCTCTAACCATGCCTCAGGAGATTGCTGTTGGCTTTCTTCCGTTTGGTAAAAATAACGTTTTGCCGTATCAAATTCTTCTGCCCTGATGCTGGTAGGTAAATCAGCTAATACCCGTTTTGCCATTTCAATCAGTTTATCTGTCATCTCAGGATTGGAGGAAAAAGTTAATGTTGTTTGTATTCGGTTAGTCTCCGCTTGTAAGCGGCTTTTAAAGCGTTTGCTATAAATACCGAGTGTTTCATCCCGCATTTTTTGGCTTAATTTTTCCGAAGCAATGTTACCGGCAAATTCAATCATCAAGGCTTTTTTCGCTTCCCAGTTATCCGGCGTAAACCACGAGATATACACGTTATCCTTTGGCTCCGGATTCATCGCAAATTTTTCTTCTAAAGACCCCGACTGCACTTTTAAGGGCTCGGTTTCAATATTTTTTCCCCGTTCAATCCCAGCTAAATTCTGTTCCAGAAGTGACCGCACTTTTCTTTCTTCCATATTATTCAGAATAAAGTAGGTAACCGGTACACAAGAAAGAGCCTGCCATTGTTGCATCAGATCTGACTCTGTGAGCATTTCAATTTGTTTAATACTCGGTTGAGGATTGATAGGATGCCCGTAAACAAAGGTTTCCCATGCTAAATTACGTTTAAAGTCATCAGACTGAGACTGTAACTCAACACTGCGGATTTTTTCTCTTTTCGTTTTATCAAATTCTTCTTTTATTGTCGTTTCTTTCTGTTGTGCATAGTAGAAACGAAGTAAGTCGGCAAATTTATTGTTTTCAACGGTACTGAGAATATTAAGCTTGTCAAAACTTTGCCGAATAACAAGGGGAATATGATTATTTTCTTTCCACTCCAGCATTTGATTACGTGTCCAATTGAGTGGTGCATTATTGCCAATAAGTTGTATTGCCAATTTACCTTTCCAATCTTGAATAATCGGGGCATTGGAGCCGGCCTGATTTTGTGCAACAAAATAGCTTTTTGTTTTTGCAATCGGAGATTTTAACCAAACGACAATATCCCCATTAGAAAGCGTCCAACGCACAGTATTTTGTGTTGGAAAACGTTGCTCTTTCACAATACGACCTTGTTGTTTTAGTGGAGAAAATGTCATTTTCTCATTTGCACTTTCTGTAGGGCGACGAAAATCAGCTTGTCTAGCGATTTTCCTCCATTGTTGAATTTCCGTCAGTTTAATTGGCGACATTTCAACATTTAATGGCGGCATATATTGAAAAACTTGATCGGAGGCATTGAGCCAATCTTGAATACGCTGATTAATCTCCTCCAAACTGATTTTTTCTATTCCATTTTTAGTCATTTGTTCAATTTGAACTTGGTTATAGTAGGCTTTCTCATTCAGTAGGGTATTAATCATAGCTTGCACCCAATCTTCAAAGGTGAAATTTTGTTGGGTTACCTTGTCGTTTTCTAGCTGAAATAAAATTTTTTCTTTCTGTTTATCCAATTCTGCCTGTGTAATCGGATAACGTTTTAGTCGCTCGGCTTGCTCAATAATATAATTTGCCCCAACACGATGTGATTGTTTCTCAACATTAGCCGAAAGAACTAAAGCTGATGTTATTTTTCCTACTGGGATCTGGCGGGCAGAGAGAGAAGACAAGGTTGTCGGTATTTGATCTTTTTCGTTTCTAAAACGCTGATTTAAACTATTTACGGCTAATTGATTAATAAGACGTTGTTCAAACCCCATCTCTGTTTGAGCTTGGCTTGCACTGTCATCAAACCGCCATAAATAGCTCACTTGACTATTGCTATTTTGGGGATCACTAAGCCTATCAACTTTAATTTGTTCATCTAATGCAGGCTCATAATAATCGTTACCCCGAGTAGGAAGTACTTTTCGAGGCAAATCGGCAAAAAACGTTTTGATTAATTTTTCAGCCTCATTTGCTTTAATATCTCCAACAAGCAGTAACTGCATATTATTGGGTACATACCACGTTTTGTAATATCGTTGTAATTCAGTAACCGGCATCGTGTTGATACTCTTTTCCGTACCAATCACCGGGCGATTTTCATAACGTGAACCAACACGATAAGAACTTTGGCGTTGTTCAAAGAGACGTCGTTTTGAGCTGTCTCTTGTCCGCCACTCCTCTAAAATAATTTTACGTTCATCTTCCCAATCACTCGCCGTAATTTGAGCCTTAAAAAGCATTTGTTTCACCACATCCAATGTTTCCGTTAGGCTGAATGCTTTCGGTGGAATATAAATATAGGTCGTGTTTTCTTGGTTGGTAAAGGCATTGTAATTTTTTCCCCGTAACCAACCTTGCTGATGAAGGTAGGGCATCACGCCTTTTGAATGAGTTTCCGTGGCACGAAACGCCATATGTTCCACCATATGAGCAACGCCACTTTGTGCCGGCGTTTCATCAATCGCACCGGCATAAACCCGCATAATGACATCAACACGCTGTGGCTGGGTATGAATAGGTAAAATCGTGTAACGTAAACCGTTTTCTAATTGTCCCTGAACAGGAATAGGGGAAACGGCAACAACGTTTGCCGAAAATAAAAATAAGAAAAGATAAAATAGGTTACGCAAAATCAACTCCATAAACTGCAAATAAAAACCACGTTAGGACATCATCATCCTAACGTGTTCTCTTTTTTGATAAATAGATATATTGGTTACCAGTGGTAAGCAATGCCTAGCCAAAATTGACGGCCTAATTCATAACTCGTTGTGCTTTGGCTTTCCGTTCCACCTAAATATTCAGAACGAGGACTCGCGGTTGCAATCCGACTGTTGAAGACATTCAATACATCAAGGCTCACTTCCATTTTTTGTTCACGGATAGGTAATGCCCAAAGTAAATGCCAATCTAATGTAGCTTTTCCACTGTATTTTTTCAGACGGTAATCATAAACCGCCCCACTATAATCACCACAGGCTTGAGGCTGGCTTGAGTTCACACATTGAGCAACATCATAGCGGTTATAAGCTTTATAGCCCGTTTTATAATTAAGAGTATGTGTCCACTTTAAATTCCAAGCCGGAATATCGGTTTGAAGTTCAAGAAAGCCTTCCCAAGGTTGATTAAAGTTAAACGGTGGTAATTCATTTACCGTGGCATAACGTTTCCCTTCAAAAAGGTAGTATCGACCATTAAATGCAGCGGGATCGAAAACTAAGCTATCATCATAATTACCATGATAATTCACATGTCGATTTTGATAGCGTAAACCGGCACGATAGTTCATCAATATTTTACCCAATTGATAGGCTTTATTATTTTGGAAGCTAAGTGTAAAGGTGTTTGTTTGCCCTTTACCCTCATTTGACATTTCTTTAGGGGCGTTCTTTTTTAAATCCTGTTTCACTGGTGTAAATTGGCGCTCACTTTTACGATGAACCCAGTTAAATACCAAGGTGTGATCCGCTAGCCGGTAGTTAAAACCAAGGTTATATTCATCACTATAAGGTGTTTTTAAATCCCGACTGTTCGCCCAAGAAATAGAGTTGTTGATACAATCACCAAATTTCCATTCTCCCGAACCATTTTTATCCGCATAACGCTCTCCTTCCCGATTACAAGGAATATTTGAACGTAACGCATAAGCCAACATATTGTTAGCAAAATAACGGTTATAACCCCCTGTAATATTAAAACTGTCATCATTTAACACATTAATATTAAAGGCAAAACGAGGGGCAATATTGAGATTTTTTAAGAAGCTGTCATAGTTTACATTGACACCCGGTACAAATTTAAAACGTTGCCAATAAATTTCGTCAGAAAAATAGAGATTATAGTTATTCACATTGACTTTCGTATTAAAAGCCGGGTAATAGGTCATTCTATTTTGAAATTGTTCAGTTGGAATACAATCAAGGCAATTTTTTCCCGTATTTCTGAATAATGAATTAAAATTTGGCGCTAAAACAACCCGTCCATCTTTTCCGTTATAATTAAGAACTGATTGCATATAACGCACAGCATTTGGACGCTCAGACTGTGCGGAAGCAAAATCTATCTGCCAGCCCAAAGAGAGCTTATGTTCGCTCTTTCCCCAATTTAGAGGCTCTAATTCATAATCTTGTTTCAATGTTAATGTTTTAAGCTCTGAAGATAACTCACCGATTCCCCCTTCTCGCTTATAATCACATTTTCCCGATTTTTTATTTTTTAACGAACACCATTCTGTGCCGGCTGTACTCAGCAAAGTATTCCCTACCCAATTGTAATAATTTGTACCTGCATCATAAGCGATTCGATTGCGGTTATACTGATAAGCAAGAATACTCTTCACTATCCCCCAATCATCTGCATATTGTGATTCAATGTTAGCACGCCAACCACCACCATCACTTACATAGCGCCCATTTTTAACATTGTCGTTGTAATACACACTTTCATGAGGAGAATATAGTAATGTAGCCAATAATTTATGTTGATCACTTGTTTGATAGCTGCCTTTCACCAAAAAGGTTTCTGCTAAACGCCGCTCTTTTTCCCAACGATTTCGTCCCTGATGATATTCCGGCATTTTAGACTGTGTACGGTTATAGCTGAATAATATACCGGCTTTATCATTAATAGGCTGATTTAACGTGAAATCAAAAATATGTTTAGTAAATTTTGGTTGGACATTGCTTTCAGCGTAAGCATTATCAAATTCTAACCGCTCTTCATCACTAAGTTGAAACGATGTCCAACTATCACGAGTGGTACGGTAGCTGATTGAACCACTTGATTTTGAGACTTCAGGTTCTTTAATTTGTGCATCGACAACACCACCGGTAAAGCGAGAATATTTTGCCGGTACATTGCTATCATAAACAGCAACATTGCCTAATAAACGACTATTAATGTAGAAAGATTCCGGCGACCCGGGGGCAATATACATAGAAGTAGGTTGAGTAAAATCCTCAGCAGATCGATACCCTCCATTAGATGAACCAGGGTTAAGCATATCACTGTTTGATAAACCATCAATTAAATAGCTATTGTTATAATAGAGCTCACCATGAAAACTGACTAAATCAGGGGCAATTTCACCCGCCTGTGCTGAATTATTTGTTGTACCGCTAAACTGTACTGCCGGATTATTCTTAAGTAATTCTGAAATATTCCCATTTCTTGCCGGTTTACGGGCGATATCCTCCGATGAAAGTGTTACAGCGCCGGAAAACCCCGATGATGAGTTCGCAATCACAGAAATCGTCTCTAATTGATTTTCCGATTCCAAACTATCAGCATAGGCTATTGAAGTAATAAATAAAGAAGAAATGAATGTCGCAACCTGTGTTTTTTTCATCATAATAAGCTAAACCCTTTTTCAAATAAGAAAGATTATCATTAAGGATTTTAGAGTGTACTAAAAATAAAATGAAAAAAATGAGAGATAGATCACAAATTCAAACAAATGAGGGAGATATTTTCAATAAATCTCCCCCCAAAATTCAAAAAGAATTCATATTCGAACTATGGTTAAAGGTTAGTTAAGTACCAAGTCCCATCAGTATGAAGTCGTAAACATTGCTGGTGATGATGAAATAATGTAGAACGATGTCCCACACTAATAATGATACTTCCCGGCAGCGCTTTTCTCAGAAGAAGATACATCTGCTCTTCCAGATACTCATCGAGTGCTGACGTTGACTCATCTAAAAAAATCATCATAGGACGATAAAGTAATATTCGGGCAAAAGAAATACGTTGTTGCTCACCAAGCGATAAAATTCTTGTCCAATCATTTTCTTCCTCTAATTTTTCAACAAGATGTGCTAATTGAACCCTATCTAAAACGCTTGCAACATTACTGAGATCAACATCAGTAGGCACAGTATTTGGGTAATATAGTGCATCAATCAAACGACCTTGAGGTAAATACGTTTTTTGAGCAATAAATAAACTATTATGGAATGGGTAAGATATTTTTCCTTCTGCATATCGCCACAAACCGGCAACCGCTCTCAATAGGGTCGTCTTCCCTGAACCTGAAAGACCTTGAATTAATAATGTATCTCCTAAAGATAAATGAATGTTAAGTTCCCTAACTAAAACCTCCCCTTCAGGGGTTTTAACAGTAAGATCTTCAAAAATAACGTTATTTTTATCTTCTTCAATTTTAATATTGACAAAATGGCGGGCTTCCCCAGTGGCTTGATAAAAACCGCTCAAACGTTCCAACACCGCACGATAACCGGCAAAATCATCATAAATATTACGGAAAAAAGAGAGAGAGGACTGAACCCTTCTAAAAGCTTGAGCCGTTTGCATTAATTCACCTAATTGGATTTGCTTCTCAAAAAAGCGGGTCGCCTGAATTAAAAAGGGAAAAATTGTCGACACCTGTGTCACCGCAAGATTAAATCCATTAAATTTTAGGGTTCGATGTACAATTTTCCAAACATTATCAATCACTTTGTTAAATTGAGCGAGTAGCTGATTTTTTTCTACTTTTTCACCTTTAAAAAAGGCGATAGTTTCGGCATATTCTTTCATACGCATTAAAGAGTAACGATAATTAGCGTTCAATCTCTCATTATTAAAATTAAGCCTGATTAGAGGTTTACCAATTTTAAAAGCAAATACGGTGCTGGCTAATACATAAATAAAAACCAAAAACACCATAGCATGAGGCAACGTAAAATCCCCTATCTGCATAGGACCTGATAGCCCCCATAAAATAATCGTAAATGACACCATTGAAGTCACGGACTTGATTAATCCCAAGGATAAATTTAAGGAATTTGTAATATAAGCGGTAATATCCTGTTGAATACGTTGATCCGGATTATCGGTTTTTTCACTATCACAGAGCATTTTATAATAGGCTTGATTGACAAACCATTTATCTAAAATGGCTTCATTTGCCCATTTTCGCCAATGAATCGTGAAGGCTTTCTGTACATAATAAATTAACAAGGCATTGGCAATATACACGCTTGATAACACAGCAAAAATAATAATTTGCCCCCAAAATTCAGCGGCATCCAACTTTTGCAATGCGTTGTATAAGGCTTTATTCCATTCTGATAATAAAATATCAATTCGAACTGTCACCAAGCTAAAAAATAGCACAGTGAAAAAATAAGCCAAAGGTTTAATTCTGCGTTTAATTGAAAAATAATCAGCACTTAAAAGCCAAAACTCTCTTCCCCACTTAGTCATCCTGCTCAAAAGGAATACAACCAGGGGAGAAATCGTCAAAATAATCCCCATGACACTGATTATCCAATAAAAAGAATTCAACAATTCTTGCGTCCAATTCATTTCGCGTCCTTAGTGGATAAGTAAAAACCATTTATGGTTTCGCAGTATAACATTAAACTCTAGTTGATAATCAATCGTAATAAGAAATGATTTGATATTATTTCACTTCAAAAGTGATAATGTTATGTGGCAAGTACAAAACAGAAATTTCAACGAACGTAGGGAGATACTGCGTGTGTCCCTTATAAGAAACAAATCATTTCAATATATTAAAATTTTGGCACTTGCAATATATCCCTACAAGCGAGCCCCAAAATAGCGTTGTGCAACAGATACATAATATCGAAAACATAAAAAATGCGGTCAAAATTGACCGCACTTTTATTTAACCCCCCACTTTGTTACATCACCACAACATCAAACTGCTCTTGGTTATAAAAGGGTTCGGTTTTTACTTGGACACGTTTGCCAATAAACATTTCCACTTCAGGTAAAAGCCCATGAGATTCTTCGTTAATTAAATATTCCGCCACTGCAGGGGAAGCATATACAACAAATTGCTCGCTACTAAATAAATGATACACGCGAATTACCTCACGCATAATTTCATAGCATACCGTTTCCACCGTTTTCACATGACCACGACCACGGCATACCGGACATTCATCACAAAGAATATGTTCAAGGCTTTCACGGGTTCGCTTACGTGTCATTTCAACTAAACCAAGTTGAGTGAAACCATTAACATTTGTTTTAACACGATCTTTGGAAAGAGCCTCTTGTAAAGATTCCAATACTCGATTACGGTGATCCTCCAAGTGCATATCAATAAAATCAATGATGATAATTCCACCAAGATTGCGTAACTGAAGTTGTTGGGCAATAGCTTTTGTTGCTTCAATATTGATGTTAAAAATCGTTTCTGCTAAATCACGATGCCCGACAAATGCGCCGGTGTTAATGTCAATAGTCGTCATCGCTTCTGTTTGTTCGATAATCAAATAACCACCGGATTTTAAATTCACCCGTCGATCTAAGGCCTGTTGAATGCTATTTTCTACACCATACACATCAAAGAGTGGCTGATTTCCGGAGTAAAGTACTAACTTATCGCTTAATTCCGGCATAAATTCATCGGTAAATTCTTTCACTTCGTTGAAACAAAGCTTTGAATCAATACGGATTCTTTCCAATCTCGTCCCAATAAAATCACGTAAAATTCGCTGTGGGAGTGCCGGTTCACCATAAATCTTTGATCGGGTAGGATATTTACTTTTACGTTCTAATACCTTTCGCCATAAACGTTTAAGAAATTCAGCATCTTGGCGAAGCTCTTCCTCAGTTGCCCCCTCTGTTGCCGTGCGAATAATAAATCCCCCTAATTCATCACAGAAAGGTTCTACCAATGCCTTCAAACGGGTACGTTCTTCTTCACTTTCAATACGTTGTGACACCCCTACATGGCTATTTTCCGGCATAAATACAAGATAGCGGGAAGGTAATGTAATATCAGTGGTTAAACGTGCACCTTTTGTACCTAGGGGATCTTTTACAACTTGTACAACAATATCCTGTCCCTCTCGAACCAGCTCAGAAATACTTTTTACTTTAAATTGCTTCTGCTCATTTTCATCAACACATTCTGTGTGAGACACAATATCGGAAGCGTGTAAAAATGCCGCTTTTTCCAAGCCTATATCCACAAAAGCGGACTGCATTCCGGGTAATACACGCATTACCCGCCCTTTATAAATATTTCCCACAATGCCACGTTTGGCTTGGCGTTCTACATGAACTTCTTTCAATCCGCCCATTTCCATCAATGCAATACGGGTTTCATTGGGCGTAACGTTCATCAATAATTCTACGGCATCCATTCTATCGTCTCTGAATCTTATTTTAAGAACTCGCATAATAGGGTAAAATGCGCCCTTTCTCAAATCTTCAATATACTTTAAGGCTATTTTAATAGTTTTAAAGTAAAACAAATTATTCTCTATAACGCCAATTAAGCAGAAAAGCTTATAAGGAAACCCAATGATCGATTTTCGCCCTTTTTATCAACAAATCGCCACAAGCCCTCTCTCTGATTGGCTTGAAACCCTCCCTCTCCAAATAAAAGAGTGGGAAAAACAAACTCATGGTGATTACGAGAAATGGTCAAAAATCATCGACTTTTTACCTGACTTAACGGCAGATACCATTGATTTAAAAAATGCGGTGAAATCTGACCGCACTTCTCCCCTTTCGGAAGGCGAAAAACAGCGCATTATTCATCATTTAAAACAGCTTATGCCATGGCGAAAAGGGCCTTATCATCTATTTGGTATTTATATAGATTGCGAATGGCGTTCTGATTTTAAATGGGATCGTGTGCTTCCTCATCTCGCCCCCCTAAAAGATCGCACTATTTTAGATGTAGGCTGCGGTAGCGGTTATCATATGTGGCGAATGCTGGGTGAAGGAGCAAAAATGGTGGTGGGGATTGATCCTACAGAACTTTTCCTTTGCCAATTTGAAGCGGTTCGTAAACTCCTCAATAATGATCGCCGTGTAAACCTCATTCCTCTTGGGATAGAGCAAATGCAACCACTCGCTGCCTTTGATACTGTGTTTTCAATGGGCGTGTTATACCACCGAAAATCCCCCCTCGATCATCTTATTCAACTTAAGAATCAATTGAAGAAAGGTGGAGAACTCGTACTAGAAACCCTTGTGGTAGATGGCGATGCCAATACTGTTCTCCTGCCAGCAGATCGCTATGCCAAAATGAAAAATGTCTATTTTATTCCCTCGGTTGCCACATTAATTAACTGGTTAGAAAAAGTAGGTTTCACTCACGCTCGCTGTGTCGATGTCGCCCCAACCACATTGGAAGAACAGCGTAAAACCGATTGGTTGGAAAACGAAAGCCTGATTGATTTTTTAGATCCGAATGATCAGAGTAAAACCATTGAAGGTTACCAAGCCCCAACAAGAGCCGTAATTTTAGCGAATAAATAACTGGCTAATTAAAAATAAAGTGCGGTCAATAAAACAGAAATTTAATTGACCGCACTTTTTACTTTTGTGACTCATTATAATACTGATAAGCCTTATCCATATCCTCAAAGTGATGCATTACCCCATTTTCCAATACAACCGCATTATTACAATAGGATTTGATTGCTGAAGGGCTGTGTGAAACAAGAATAATGGAGCGATCTTTACGTTTCTCAAACAATTCATACTTGCATTTTTCAGCAAAACGAGAGTCTCCAACTGCGATCACTTCATCAATCAAATAGCAATCAAATTCAACCGATAGAGATAATGCAAAGGCTAAGCGAGCTTTCATTCCCGAAGAGTATTTTTTCACCGGTTCATATAAATAATCGCCCAATTCTGAGAATTCTTCGGTGAATCTTTTTACATAATCAGGATCTACATCATACAAACGGCAGATAAAACGTAAATTATCCATTCCAGTTAGACTGCCTTGAAATGCACCACTAAAAGCCAAAGGCCAAGAAATCGACATTTCTCGTTCAATTATACCCATTGTTGGAGGTTCTACACCGCTCATTAAACGAATAAGAGTTGATTTTCCTGCACCATTTCGCCCTAAAATCCCGACTTTTTCACCTTTTTGCAGCTCAAGATTAATATCTTTTAGTACGGTTTTCCACCCACTATTGGTGTGATATTTTTTGCTAACGTTCTTGATTCGAATCATTGTGGTTCTACTCCTTTGCTAAAGTTTCTCACCATCACCAAACCAATCAACAATAAGATTAAATCGCTGACAATCAAAAATCCCACACTTTCATAAGTCACCACCGTTTCGCCAAAATAGCCGTGTCGGAACATCTCAGTACCGTGAATCATTGGCAACCAAAGAGCCATATTCTGCGCCTGGGTCGGTAGGTTATGAACAAAGAAAAATGCACCGGAAAGCGGTAACAATACAAAGCTTAGCGTCCCCCAAATTTTTCCAAAGAAGTCCACTTGTTGAGCAATAGCGCAGATGATTAACCCTAATCCGAGAGCAAAAACCGCTATCAAAAACCATGCAATCAACATATACAATACATCCTGTGGGACAGGAATCCAACCAATTGCCACTAATATTGCCATAAACAAGATTTGAGCAATGGAAGCTCCTGCCACTTCCAGTAATACACGAGTAAAAATGGTATCTAACACTCGCACATTACGGTGATAAAGTAAGCTTAAATTTGCCGAAATTGAGCCTATAGCTCGGTTTGAAGCATTTCTCCACATCATCGCCATAGGATAACCAGTCATCACAAACGCAATGATATTCAATGTGGAAACTTTATCCGCACGCAAGAATTTCCACATCATCACAATAAAAAATGTGAGCAACAGAGGCTCAACAAATAGCCATAAAAAGCCAAGATTCTTTCTCCCATAGCGTGTAATAATTTCACGCATTAGCAAGGCATTGATCACTCGTCCTTGAATGGCTAATGACTGTCTAAAGGAGGTTTGTTCGCCATATCCCATTAGTTTTTATGCTCTCTGATGCTAGCAATCAATAACCCCAACACGCCATACAAAATAAAGCCAATAATGAAAGTAGCGATAATATTGTAAATGCGGTTTGGTTCTAATGCCCAGTCCGGTTTGCTCGGTTGGCTAATCACTTCTAAATAAAGCTGTTGGCGGTCTGCTTCACCGCGAGTGTTTTGCAGGGAAGTCATTGCCGCCGTCAATTGTTGTTGCGCTAACTCATTAGCAAGCACTAAACGTTGATAATCTGCCGTTTGCGTAGCAGCAGAATTACCGTTACCTGAAAGCTGGCGGGATTGTTCATCAATCTCTTTTTTCAAACTTTTTTGACGCATTTGCAAGGCCGGTACTTGTGGATTATCCGGTGTGATAGAAATTAGCTGTGCAAGCTGAGTTTCCACACGAATCAACTCGCTCTTAAGGCTTGAAATCAAAGTCAACTGTACGCCTGATTGAGCCGGCAAATCGAAAATTTTATTCTTTATCCGATACTGGCTTAATGCTTTGGCTGTTTCATTGACATTTTTTTCAGCCTCCATCACCGCTTGTTCGGCAAACTCAACGGTATCTTTTCTAGCACGTTCATTTAAACGGTTAATTAATGACTCTCCCTCTTTCAACAAACGCTCGTTTATCCGGAAGCCTTCATCAGCATCAAAAGCTCGCACACGTAAGGTTGCAATGCCAGAAATAGAATCCACATCAACGCCTAATCTCTCTTTAAAGTAACGATAGAACGCTTCTTGCGTACCATTTAATCCAAAACCATTGAAACGGCTCAAAATATCACCCTTTTCCGAATAAAATTCACGAATTGGTAAGGCTTGTTCAAGGCGTTCTAATGCCGTTCGGGAACGCATATACTCCTGCACAGAATAGGTATCATCTTGAGAACGGGAAAAACCCGATCCTTGCAACAATGCCCCCACCCCCGAAAGCGAAGATTGATTGTGTGGAGAACGCACGACAAAGCTTGACTCTGAAACATAAATATCTGAGGCAAATAAACCAAAATAGACCGCTGAAAGTGCGGTCGGAATTAAGACTGTAATCCAAAATAACGGATTTAACTTTTTCCACAAGGATTTTTTCTTTTTCGGTTTTACCGAAGTATCGGTCGTCATATCTTTTACTCTTATAAATTATTGATCGAATTAGCCGTACTGGTTGCAGGCAAGGTAATCGAAAAAATCATTCTCAAGAATTTCTGAAACTCTGCAAGTGGGGCATTTGAAACATAAACAATATCCTTATCTTGGACTGGAAAGCGCTGTAACAAAAACATCGCTTGCGGTTCTAACAAATTCACCCGGTACACAGTTGGAATATCCATTCCAGTGCTGTAGCCTTTCGCAGCCCATTCTTGCTGAACCTGATAATCTAACTGAGTAAATGGCGTATAACGGAAGACAAACACACCACGGGGATCAGAACGGGTATCAATTAACCCCCCCATTTTACCAATTGCTTCAGCAAGAGTAATTCCGCTACTTGAAAAACGCACTTGTTGATTATTACCCAATGCCCCCAACCCCGTGAATTTATAGGGTGTATTTAAAAGTGAGACAACGTCGCCTGAACGCAACATAATATTCTGAGCGGGATCAGCAATTAAGGTTTCAAATGCTAAAGTTTTCACCTGATTACCACGAGTTAACTGAACCGTTACATCTTCAATATTTTCTGTAGTACCTCCGACCGCTGCAACCGCATCTAACACACGCTCACTATTTGCCGTGAGTGGCATACGTACGGTGCTACCTTGACGAATCACTGTCACATCGCTCGAAAAATTATTTGCCACTTTCACCACAGCTTGTGGCTGATTCGCCTTACGGCTTAGCGCAGCAACAATCTGAGATTGAATAATTTCTGGTGTTTTACCCGCTACACGAATATTCCCCACAAAAGGTACGGTTACCGTCCCATTTGAGTTCACCATCTGTGAAGGCAATTGCGTAACATGCCCACTGCCCTGCCCCTCACTACTAAATGTTGTACCAAACAACACTGCAGGCGGAGCTTCCCAAATAGAAATCTCTAGCACATCACCCACATTCACTGCACCAGCATAGCCCGAGTCAACACCCAAACCGGAAAAGCCTGAAAATTTCTGGTTTTGTTGGGCAAGATACATTCCCTGCACCAAGGTATCGTTCAGCTCAACCACATTTACTTGACCTGCGAACTTCGAAGTTTCACGATTTTGATTTGCTTTCAATACGGCAGAATGACTAGGGCCAGAGGTTGGCAACGTAGAACAAGCCGAAAAACCCAGAGTCAAAATTAAACTCATCGCAACCTGTTTTAATTGGTAATTTTTCATCAACAGTTCTCAATTAGTTAAGACGAATGGATAAAAGTATAACACTTAAATAGTAAATCAGAAAAATAATATTAAAGATGTCCATAAGTTTGGACAAAAAATATCATTGAATCCCCTGTTTTCTTGACTCAACTATTTGCTTGAATTTTATAAAGATTCTTGATTTTTTATGAATAATTTGGCAATGGCAATGGCAATGGCAATGGCAATGTAGCCTATCAAGGGGATTATTGTAAATAAAGTAAATTATTGAGAATTTACTTGAATAAATTACATTTTATAAATATAATTTCAGTATGTTTTACCATTATTTCAGCGAATTTTTCATTGCAGTACAAAATACAGGACTCTAATTTTAAGTTGTGTAAAATATTCTACTTATTGTAAAAGAATACTAAATACTTTCTAGTCGCATGAGTAAACTAAAGAAACTAATTTTTAAACCTCACATTTTCTTTCGTGATGCGTTGAATAAGAGATACCCAGAAATCAACAATGAACAGGGAATTAGAGAAAATGATGAAAGAGCGATTATTTCTCATCAAGATAGCTTGGAAATATTAGAAAGTTTATTACTCAATGCAAAAGATCCTATTGACGTGGTATTCACTTGGGTAAACAACAAAGAGCAAATATGGAAAGAGAAAAAACAGCACTATGCACAGCTCACTCAAGATACCGCCCTATATGCAAAAGATGATGCACGATTTGAAGAGCATAATGAGCTCTTTTTTGCCGTAAAAAGTGTGCAGAAATTTCTGCCTTGGGTTCGATATATCTTCATCGTTACTGATAACCAAACACCGGAATGGTTGGATGAAGAAAACCAACAGATTAAAATTATTGATCATAAAATATTGATTGATAAACAATATCTGCCAACCTTTAACTCTCATGTAATTGAAGCACATTTGCACAAAATACCTCATTTAAGTGAAAATTTTATCTATTTTAATGACGATGTTTTTGTCGCCAAACCATTACAAAGATCACATTTTTTCAAACCCAATGGATTGGCTTCTCTTTTCTTATCAGTTAAAAATTTAGACAAAATGTATGAAAAAGGAACGGAAACTCCAACACTGCTTGCGTCTATGAATTCTAGAAAGCTATTGAGAAAGCTGTATGGGCAAGAATTAAATGCACAAACTCCATTGATTCACTCTTATATACCATTAAAGAAAAGTTTTTTTGAAAAAGTATGGCAAACATTTCCTAATGAAATATCAGGTTTCTTATCAAACCGATTTAGAGGTAAAAACGATCTTAACCTCGCAACATTTTTTATCCCTTACGCAATGTATTTTGAAGGGGAAAGCGTAATCACTCCTGAGGTTTGTTATTATTTCAATATACGATCTGTCAATGCTGCTTCTCAATATAAAAAATTATTACGTAAAAAAAATACAGTAAATCAACCACATTCTTTTTGTGCAAACGATTTCCATAGTAACGTAAATATTCCTAATTATAAAGAATTACTTATTACAACATTAGAAAAATATTATAATGGAGATAAACAATGAATAATATAAAACGAAAATTAAGAAAATTAAAAAGAGATCCTAAATTATTTTTTAAGGATATGATAGATAAAAAAAAGAGTAAACTTAATAATCTCATTTATAGAAGAAACTACACCCCAAGAAATAAGTTCACCATTATCTCTGCTGTATATAATGTAGAAAAATATTTAGACGACTATTTCAAAAGTATCGTAAAACAATCAGTAAATTTTGTTGAGTTTATACAAATTGTTCTTGTTGATGATGGTTCTACAGATAACTCAAAGTCTATTATAGAAAAATGGCAAAAGAGATATCCTAAAAATATACATTATTACTATAAAGAGAATGGTGGGCAAGCATCTGCTAGAAACCATGGAATCCCGTATGCAAAAACAAAATGGATAACATTTATTGATCCAGACGACTTTATTTCTAGAAAATACTTTCAAAAAGTAGATAAGTTTATTTCAGATAATGAAAATGTTTCGTTAGTAAGTTGTCCATTCATTTTTTATTTTGAAGATAAAAAAATCTATAAAAACTCTCATCCGTTAAAATTTAGATTTGATGAAGGAGAACACAAATGTAAAATTAAAGAATTAGATCGTCACTTTCAAATGAGTGTAAATAATGCTTTCTTTAGAACTAATTTAATCAAACGATTCAACATTACATTTAGCGATATTAAACCAAATTTTGAAGATGCAAAATTTGTTGGTGATTATCTAACTCATGCAAGTCAAGAAAATACTATTGGATTCATTCAAGATGCTAATTATTTTTATAGAAAACGTTCTGACGGAACATCCACATTAGATGGTGCCTGGCAGAAAAATACTCTTTATACTAAAGTATTACATGAAGGATGCTTAAAACTATTTGAGAATTGCCAATCAAATCTAGGATTTGTTCCTGTTTACATTCAAAGAACTGTTTTATATCACCTATCTTGGTATTTCAAATATCTTGTGAATAATGAATCCGCATTAAATATCCTATCTAAAGAAGAAAAAACAGAATTTATATCTCTTCTATATAAGATCTTTAAGTTTATTGATGTAAAAACCATTATGGATTTTGAGCTAGTGGGGACATGGTTTTTTCAACGGGTTTTATATATCTGTCATTTTAAGAAGATGAAAATACCTTTTCATATAGTCTATATAGACAGTATAGATAGAGAAAAAGAACAATTCAACTTGTATTCTTTCTCAAATGAAGATACTCCAAATGAAGAGATTTCTTGGAATGGTTCACTAATTAAACCGCAATATGAAAAATCAAGGATATATACTTTGGCTGGTGAAACCATATTATATGAGCATAGGTTTTGGATCTCATATAAAGACAGAAAACCCAAAGATATGTTTAGACTTAAAATTGATGGTAAAGATGCTAGAATATCCTTGACAGGGAAACAACATCTAAATGGTTTACCACTTAGAGTAATTTTTAGAGATTTAGAGCCTCAGATCTATACTCAAACAGATCACAGTTGGATTATTATGGATAGGGATACCCAAGCTGATGATAATGGTGAACACTTTTATCGTTACATGCAAAAAAATCACCCTGAAAAAAGGATTTATTTTGCTTTAAATAAAGATTCTCATGATTGGAAAAGACTAGAAAAAGATAATTTTAACTTAATAAATTTTAAAAGTGAGCAATACAGATCACAATTAAAATTATCTAGCCATTTAATTAGTAGTCATCTTGATGAATATATTATTAATCCATTTAAAGATAATTTTGAATTTACTAAAAAATTTATATTTCTACAACATGGTATAACACATAATGATCTATCATCATGGATAAACTCAAAGAGAAATCTTAGTTTAATTATTTCAGCAACTCCATATGAACATGAAGCTTTTATAGCAAACAATACAAAATATAAATTAACCCAAAAAGAAGTTTCTCTGGTTGGTTTTCCAAGGCATGATGCTCTAGTTAAAGGAAATAATACAAAATCAAAATCTATTCTTATCATGCCAACTTGGAGAAAAAGTATCTTAGGAAATACAACAAATGGAAATAAACGAGAATTAAATAATTCATTTATGGAAACAGAATATGCCAAACATTGGCGTAGTTTCCTTTGCAGTAATGAATTAAGAAGTTTGTCAAAAAAGTATGGTTATCAAGTTATATTTGCACCTCATGCGAATATAGAACCTTATTTAACCAAACTTAACCTTCCAGATTATATAAAATTATGGCGAGCAAAAGATGGTAGCATCCAAACACTATTTCAAAATTCCACATTTATGATTACAGATTATTCATCTGTTGCATTCGAAATGGGCGTTTTGGGTAAAACTGTCTTGTATTATCAATTTGACCAAGAAGATTTCTTCACAAATGCTCATGTATTTCAAAGAGGATATTTCAGTTATGAAAAACATGGCTTTGGTCCAGTTGTTTACCAAGAAAAAGATCTTGTCCTTTCACTTAAAAGAATTTTGAAAAATAAAGGTAAACCATTCTATCCCTATAATAAACGAATAAAAAGAACATTCCCTTTCATAGATGGGGAATGCTGTGCTAGAACATATGAAGCAATAAAAAAATTAGAGGAATAAAATTCTATATTAGTCATGCTAACCGCTCTTATTTTCTCCTTCGGAATAAAAAAAATTCCACACTTGGTCTCATTCCTACCGAATGAAACTCTTACTTTTTATCGCCCTTGGTTAAACCTAAAAGGAGATAAAGTGCTAGGGTGGGGACTACGTCCCTCCACGAAAAAAGCAAGAACTTATGCCAAACAACATAATCTTCCTTTTGTCGCATTAGAAGATGGCTTTCTTCGTTCTATTGGCTTGGGTGTAAATGGATATCCACCGATGTCAATAGTGGTTGATTCACTCGGGATTTATTACGATACCAGTACGCCTTCAGAGCTTGAGCAATTGGTATTGGCACAGCCTGATGAAGCGCCACCGGAAGCACAGCAGGCACTAGATTTGATCTTGAAAGTTCGTTTGTCAAAGTATAATCACGCAGTCGATTTTTCAGGTAGTTTTACAAAACCTGCCGTATTGGTGGTAGATCAAACCTTTGGTGATATGGCGGTGAAATATGGTCAGGCTGATGAGTCGCATTTTCATTCGATGTTGCAAGCTGCAATTGCGGAAAATCCGCACGCCATCATTGTAGTGAAAACGCATCCAGATGTACTTTCCGGTAAGAAAAAAGGCTATCTCACTTTGCAGGAAGATTTGCCCGAAAACGTGCAAATTTTGACAGAAGATGTAAATCCGCTCTCGCTAATTGCTGTGGTGGAAAAAGTTTATTGCGTAACGTCACAAATGGGTTTTGAGGCATTGTTAGCCAAGAAGAAAGTCATCACTTTTGGTGTTCCTTGGTTTGCCGGTTGGGGCATAACGGAAGATCGCCATCCACAAGCTCAAGCCCTTGCTCAAAGTGAACGACGAAAAGTGCGGTCAGTTTTACAACTATTTTATGCCGCATACTTTCAATATAGCCGTTATATAAACCCAAACACGGGGCAAACAGGGACGATTTTTGATGTAATTGATTATCTCACAAAAATGAAGTCATTAAATAATCGTCTGCGAGGCAATCTCTATTGTGTGGGAATGTCTCTTTGGAAACGTGCGGTAATTCGCCCGTTTTTCCATTTACCGAGTTGTAAGCTTCATTTTGTTTCTAAGGTAACGAAACTCAACCATAAAAAATGGAAAAAATCTGATCGTTTACTGCTTTGGGGTGTGGGAAAAGAAACCGTATTAGAATACGCAAACCGCAACGGTATTTCTGTTCTAAGGATAGAAGATGGCTTTATTCGTTCTGTGGGATTAGGTTCTAATTTGGTCGCACCGCTTTCCTTAGTATGTGATGATTTAGGTATTTATTTCAACGCACAAAAGCCTTCTCGCCTAGAGCAGATTTTGCAAACACAAGTATTTAGTGAAGCAGATTTACAACAAGCTTCTGAATTGCAGAAAGAACTGATTGTTCAACATATTAACAAATATAATGTGGGCGAGCACAAGTTTTCCTTGCCACAAACCTCAAAAACTAAAATTTTAGTCGTTGGGCAAGTGGAAGATGATGCCTCTATTCGAACCGGTTCACCGAAAATCTTTACGAATCTTGGCTTATTGCAGGCTGTAAGAAAGGCCAACCCACAAGCATATATCGTCTATAAACCCCACCCTGATGTCATCAGCGGTAATCGAGTGGGGGAAATTCCTCTTGAACAAGCAGTCAAATTTGCAGATCAATTTGCCGATAATGAGAATGTGCTAGACTGTATTCAAGCAGTGGATGAGTTACATACCATGACATCACTCGCAGGATTTGAGGCATTATTACGCGGTAAAAAAGTCTATTGCTATGGTCTACCATTTTATGCTGGCTGGGGACTAACCATAGATAAGCTACCAATTACACGCCGTACCAGAAAATTAACTTTATTGGAACTCATTGCAGGTTCGTTGGTCTATTACCCACAATATATCAACCCATATACAGGTGAAATGACAAATGCATTATCAGCTATTTATTTACTCAAACAGCAAAGAGAAAACCTAGAACACAGCGGCATTCATCGTAACTGGTTTTCCAAACAATGGGGGAAATTGAGGCATTTGCTTATAACCCTGAAAAATGAGTTTATACTAAAAAATGAAATATAATTAATTTCAAATAAAACTCGTATCTATAATCATTTTTAAATAAAACAATAAGTTATAATCTCTAACGTTTACTATGATTTCACATAATTTAGATAAATTAGTTCAAAAATATCAAAAGGTATTACTACTACAAGGTCCCGTTGGTACTTTTTTTACCGATTTATCCCTCTGGCTACAATCACATGGAAAAACGGTCTATAAAATCAATTTCAACGGTGGAGATTCACATTTTTATCCACCCACTATTGAAAATACGATTGCTTATACCGACTCTGTAAGTAAATTTTATCCATCATTACGTCTCTTCTGTGAGAAAAATAAGATTGATTCAATTATTTGCTTTGGCGATAACCGAAAATACCACAAAATTGGCAAAAAAGTAGCCTATTCCCTTGATTTAGATTTCTGGGTATTTGAAGAGGGTTATTTCCGTCCTGACTATATCACCCTTGAAAAGACAGGTGTAAATGCTTTTTCGACACTGCCAAAAGAGGCAGAGTTTTTCCTAAAACAAGCAAAAAACTTACCTGAACCAACAAAGCCACTAAAATTAGCAAAAGGCTTTCTCCCCATGGCAAAACAGGCAATTATTTATTATGTTCAGGCATACCTAGGCCGATCTAATTTTCCAAAATATCAACATCATCGTATTTTAAATCTTAGGTATTATATTAAATTATGGGGGAAATCTGCGGTTAAACGCACTTGTTACTATTTACGTGATCACAATTTTGCCAAAAAAGTCAGAGCAGGAAAGCTAGGGGAATTTTTTATCGTGCCATTACAAGTGTACGATGATAGTCAAGTAAAAGTACATTGTGATTATGGTAACGTAGCAAAATTTCTTCAAACAGTATTACAATCCTTTGCCGAAAACGCGCCCCATAATTTGAATTTAATCGTGAAACATCATCCAATGGATAGAGGGCTTATTGATTATTGCGGCATAATTGAAACCTTTGAACAGCGTTATGCACACCTAAGAGGAAGAATTTACTATATTCACGATGTACCACTGCCAGTATTACTACAGCATGGAAAAGGAATGGTAACAATCAATAGTACAAGTGGGATTTCAGCCCTACATCACAATATGTCCGTTATGACTCTTGGGAGAGCAAATTATGATTTTGAGGGATTAACACATCAAGGTACCTTAACTGATTTTTGGATAAATCCAACTCCACCAAATCCAATAGTATTTAAATCTTATCGGAAATATCATCTACACAAAACTATGGTTAATGGTAGTTTTTATAATAAAGTGATGTTGAAATATCCATATAATCAGTAAAAAAACAAAGTACGGTCAATAAAACAGAAATTTAATTGACCGCACTTTTTACTCAAACAAATTAGTCTTATTGTGCTTTTACTGCTGCATAAGCAATCATATTAATGATCCGGCGAACAGAAGCGCTTGGGTTTAATATATGGGCTGATTTATTCATTCCCATTAAGATTGGTCCTACTGTGACGGCCGTGGTAGTACCACGCAATAAGCTGTAACTAATACGTGCCGCACTTAAATTAGGAAACACAAGTAAGTTCGCCGAACCTTTTAACGGGCTATCCGGCATAACCTCTGTACGTTGTGCTGCACAAAGTGCAATGTCACCTCTCATTTCGCCATCAATCATTAACTGTGGGTTATGTTCTTGTACAATTTTCAAAGCATCACGTACTTTTGGTGCGCCTAGCGTGTTTGATGAACCAAAATTGGAGTGAGAAAGCAAGGCAACCGCCGGCTCAATACCAAAACGATGAACTTCATCAGCCGCCATTAAGGTTATTTCTGCTAATTCTTCTGCACTTGGATCATCATTGACATGCGTATCCGTTAAGAAAACATTACCGCTTGGCAATACAAGGCTATTTAAAGCTGCGGCGGTTTTTACCCCATCTTTTAAGCCAATAATATCTCTAATAGAATCTAAATGTTTGCCATAAGAACCAAACAAACCGCATACTAATCCGTCTGCATAGCCTAAATTGACTAAGACGGAGGCAAGTACAGTTGTGTTTGAACGCACAACACGTTTAGCGATTGCTGGTGTGACGCCCTTGCGTTTTGTCAGTTCATAATAATATTTCCAACATTCTTCATAACGTGGATTATTTTCATTATCTACTACTTCTACGTTTACCCCCACTTCCAAACGTAACCCCAGTTTTTTGATTTTTTCTTCAATCACGTCTTTACGGCCAATTAAAATTGGCAAGGCAAGTTCCATGGAAACCACTTCTTGTACCGCATGTAAGGCTTTTGCCTCTTCCCCCTCCGCAAGGATAATACGCTGTTTTGCAGATTTGGCTTGATTAAAAATCGGTCGCATAAACAAGCTGGTTTTGTAAACGAATTGAGTCAATTTTTCAATGTATCCATTCCAATCCAAGATGGGGCGTGTAGCGACACCTGAATCCATTGCGGCTTTTGCCACAGCAGGAGCGATACGTACAATTAAACGAGGGTCAAACGGACGTGGAATCACATAATCTGCACCAAAGGTTGCGCCTTCTCCGCCATAGGCTGAAGTCACTACGTCATTTTGTTCTTCAAGTGCCAAATCGGCAATGGCATAAACCGCTGCACGCTTCATTTCTTCATTAATCGTGGTTGCCCCCACATCTAATGCCCCACGGAAAATAAATGGGAAGCAAAGGACATTGTTAACTTGATTCGGATAGTCTGAACGACCGGTACAAACTATCGCATCAGGACGAACGGCTTTGGCTTCCGGCGGGGTAATTTCAGGATTCGGATTAGCCAAGGCAAGAATTATTGGGTGCGCCGCCATAGTTTTAACCATATCTTGTGTCAATGCCCCTGCGGCAGAACAACCGAGGAAAATATCCGCATTCGGGATAGCATCAGCTAATGTGCGCCAACCGTTGTCTTCAATTGCATAATCTTCTTTCGTTTTATCCATACGATCACCACGATTTTTATAGACCACGCCTTTTGAATCGCAAATTGTGATATTTTCACGTTTCATCCCAAGGGAAAGCAATAAATTCAAACAAGCAATGGAAGCTGCCCCTGCTCCGGAGGCAACGAGACGTACCTCTTCAATTTTTTTACCAATAATGCGAAGTGAATTAATAATTGCTGCCGCACTAATAATTGCCGTACCGTGCTGATCGTCATGAAACACAGGAATATTCATACGCTCACGTAATTTTTGCTCAATATAGAAACATTCCGGTGCTTTAATATCTTCAAGGTTTACACCGCCAAAAGTAGGCTCAAGCGAGGCGATAATATCCACTAACTTGTCCGGATCATGTTCATTTACTTCAATATCAAATACATTAATACCGGCAAACTTTTTAAATAAGACACCTTTTCCTTCCATCACAGGCTTACCGGCAAGCGCACCGATATTGCCTAATCCTAGAACTGCGGTACCGTTTGAAATCACAGCTACCAAGTTCCCGCGTGCAGTGTATTTATAAGATGCTAAAGGATCTTTTTCAATTTCTAAACAAGGCTCTGCCACACCCGGAGAATAAGCGAGGGCTAAATCGCGTTGGGTTGCCAATGATTTAGTAGGGGTAACTTCAATTTTTCCCGGGATAGGGAACTCGTGGAAATCCAATGCGGCTTGACGTAGTTGTTCGCTCATATAAATACTCCATTGTGGTGATACGGAACTTGGTTCGCATAGAACCAAATTAAAAAACGGCCTGATTATACGCCCTTTTTTCGCCTAAATTTGTGATGAACCGCAAATTTTTACAAATTTGTTACAAAAATTATCGGTTGAATTCATAGATTAAAGAGAGTAGCATACAACCATTCAGGAGAGGCGCTATTGCTATCAAAAATCAACACAGCAGTGAATCAACTGCAAAGAAAATTCATTAATCATCAACTCAAATCACGTTTAAAAAAACATGGTATGACGGTTATCTCCGCCAACTGTGTCGGTGCGTTTATTTTGCATGATCTTGGTGAACCTTTTAACTCACCTTTTGTAAATCTCTATTTAAGCCCAAGAGACTTTATTCGTTATTTGCAAAATATTGATTTTTATCAACAGCAATCCCTTGAGTTTATCGCCTCTGAGAAAACCTATCCGGTCGGAAAACTGTCAGATATTGAAATCCATTTTATGCACTATCATAGTGAGCAAGAAGCAAGAGAAAAATGGCAAATCCGATCTGCTCGGATCAATCCTGATAATTTATTTATCATCATGACGGATAAAGACGGTGCACAAGGTATCACTTATGAAAATCTTGTCGCCTTTGATCAACTTCCATTCAAAAATAAAGTGGTATTTACCCATAAACCTTATCCGGAGTTACGCTCTGCGTTTTATATCCAAGGTTTTGAACGACAAAATCAGGTGGGTGATTTATTTGCTTTTTCCGGTTGGAATGGAATGAAGTATTATGATCAATTTGATTATGTATCTTGGTTTAACCAAACTTAATTTATCACTACCCCAATAATCCCATAGGGTGTTTTTTTATTTTTCCTTTCTCGTCGGCAGATTCAAGTCTGCAGAAAAACGCCCTAATAAATAAAAAAGAGAAAATCTTATGCGATTAGATAAATTCATAGCCGAAAATACCGGCTTAACCCGTTCTCAAGCCAGCAAAGCCATTCGCCAAAGTGCGGTCAAAATTAACGGTGAAATTGAAAAAAATAGTGCCCGTAAAATTTCACCGGAAGATGGGATTTATTTTGAAGAAACCCGACTGACTTGGTTAGAAGGTGGACAATACTTGATGTTGAACAAACCACAAGGTTGTGTATGTTCAAATGATGATGGTGACTATCCGACTATTTATCAATTTTTTGATTACCCTCTCGCCGGAAAGTTACACAGTGCCGGGCGTTTAGATGTGGATACCACAGGGCTGGTGTTGCTCACTGATGATGGACAATGGTCGCACCGCATTACTTCGCCGAAACATCATTGTGAAAAAACCTATCTTGTCACCTTGGCTGATCCGGTTGAACCTCATTATGAGCGAACTTTTGAAGAAGGGATTTTATTACGTGGAGAAAAAACGCCGACCAAACCCGCAAAACTTGAAATTTTAGACGATTACAATGTCAATCTGACCATCTCGGAAGGACGCTATCACCAAGTTAAACGAATGTTTGCCGCACTTGGTAATAAAGTCGTCGAATTGCACCGTTGGAAAATCGGTGAAGTCGTATTGGATGAAACCCTAGAAGAAGGTGAATACCGCCCCCTTACACAAGCAGAAATCGCAAGTTTAGGAAAATAATATGAACAAAACGACCCAACCTACCTTTATCTTTATTATGACATTGGGCATTTTATCCATGTTGCCACCTTTCGGTGTCGATATGTATTTGCCCTCTTTTTTAGAAATTGCCAAAGATCTTCAAATCAGCCCAGAGCAAGTTCAACACACCCTCACCGCCTTTGCCTATGGTATGGCATTCGGGCAGTTGTTTTGGGGACCTTTCGGCGATAGTTTCGGACGTAAACCGATCATTTTACTTGGCGTGGTTATCGGTGCGATCACCGCATTGGTTCTAACCGAAATCAATTCCATCGGAAATTTCACCGCACTTCGTTTTGTACAAGGTTTCTTTGGTGCCGCACCTGTGGTGCTTTCCGGTGCATTATTGCGAGATTTATTCAGTAAAAATGAACTCTCAAAAGTGATGTCCACCATCACGCTCGTATTTATGGTTGCGCCATTGGTTGCACCAATTATCGGTGGTTATATCGTAAAATATTTCCACTGGCACGCCATTTTTTATGTTATTTCGTTAATGGGAGCATTATCTGCATTTTTAGTATTTTTTATCATTCCTGAAACCCACAAAAAAGAAAATCGTATCCCACTTCGTTTGAATATTATTGCTCGAAACTTTATGAGCCTGTGGAAACAAAAAGAAGTGTTGGGTTATATGTTCGCTGCCTCTTTCGGTTTTGGTGGTTTATTTGCCTTTGTGACTGCAGGCTCTATTGTGTATATCGGTATTTACGGCATTCCCGTAGATCAATTCGGTTATTTCTTTATGCTGAATATTGCAATTATGACTTTCGCCTCTTTTCTTAACGGACGATTTGTCACAAAAGTTGGTGCGGAAACCATGTTACGTACTGGTCTTACCGTTCAATTTTTATCGGGAATGTGGCTCATTTTAACCGCACTTTTTGATTTCGGTTTTTGGTCAATGGCGCTAGGCGTGGCGTTTTTTGTCGGGCAAAATCCGCTGATTTCTTCTAATGCGATGGCATCCATTTTAGAGAAATTCCCAACAATGTCCGGCACGGCTAATTCCTTGGTGGGTAGTGTGCGTTTTGCCACCGGTGCGATTATGGGCAGCTTAGTCGCCACCATGAAAATGGACACGGCAGCGCCCATGCTGTTCACAATGGGGGCTTGTGTCGTAATCGGGGTTCTCGCTTATTATTTTTTAACTTATCGAAATTTGAAGGGATAAAAAAAGTGCGGTCAATTTTGACCGCACTTTACTATTTCTCAACATTATATGTTGTACAAATCTCATTTAGGGTTTATTTGAAAGGTGTGTGTTCCTACCTCTCGGTAAAATTCCTACCCTATATATTTGCGACATCATACCGTTATTTCCAAGTTTGCTGTTCAAACACCCGTTTTTTCAATTCCGGATAATCTTCAATTTTAAATTCCGGTGTTTTTCCGGCTTTAAGTTGACGTTGATAATCTTTCAGTAATTTCCACACAATTGGTGAAAGTAGCACGATTGCCACCAAATTCAGAATTGCCATCACAGCCATCACCGTATCGGCAAAATTCCATACTACATTGCCTGAACGCACTGCACCGAAATAAACGAAAAACAGAACCGTTAAACGGAATAACAATACAAACCAAGGTTTATTTTTAATAAAACGGATATTACTTTCTGCGTAAGCGTAGTTTCCAATAATTGAAGAATAAGCAAAAAGCAACAAAATAAAGGCAAGGAAATGCAAGCCAAATTCACCCACATGATATTGCAAAGCGTTTTGCGTGAGAGAAATACTTTTAAGCTCCTCACCTCCATAGTTGTTTGAAAGTAAAATCACGATAGCCGTACAAGTGCACACCATCATCGTGTCCACAAACACACCAAGCATTTGGACTAAACCTTGGCTAACAGGATGCTTCACATGAGCAGCCGCTGCGGCATTAGGGGCTGAGCCCATCCCTGCTTCATTAGAAAACAACCCCCGCTTAATTCCCATCATCATAGCTTTGGAAACCATTGCGCCGAAAAAGCCACCTGCTGCTGCATCAAAGGTAAACGCACTTTTGATAATGTTATTGATCACCGTTGGTACCAATTCAATATTCATCCCCAGAATAATCACCGCCATAATTAAATAGAACAATGCCATTATTGGCACGAGACTACTAGAAATGACAGCAATGCGTTTGATACCGCCAAAAATAATCGCAGCAGTTAAAACCACCAATGCAATACCAACATATTCACCTTGCCAGTTCCAAGCATTACGGGTCGCTTCTACAATGGAATTTGACTGCACGGAATTGAAAGCGAAGCCAAAGGTAAAAATGAGTGCTATGGCAAACGCCACCGCCATAGTACGTGATTTCAATCCTTGTACCATATAGTAAGCCGGGCCACCACGAAATGAGCCATCTTTATCTTGAATTTTAAATAATTGTGCTAACGTGGATTCGGCAAAGGCACTCGACATTCCGATAAAAGCGGTGATCCACATCCAAAATACCGCCCCTTCGCCACCAAGGGCTATCGCCGTAGCAACACCACCAATATTCCCTACCCCGACTCGGCTGGCAAGCCCTGTAGCAAAGGCTTGGAAAGGGGTTAAAGAGCTACCTTCGGCGGCCCGCCCAAACCACATTTCTCGAATACTCATCGGAAATAATCGTAACTGCACAAAACCCGTTGTGATGGTAAAAAATAAACCGACACCAAGTAAAATGACAATAGTCAAATTCCATAGTGGCCCATCAAGATGATCAACAATCCAAACTAATAATTGTTCTAAATAGTGAATCAATTCCATAAAGCTCCTCCCAAATGAAAATAAAGAGAAGGAATTGTAGAGAAAAAGAGGAAAAAAAACGATATTTATCAAAAAATATTGAAAAGAAATGAGATTTGAGAAGATTTTATTTAATAAAATGGACAATTATTAGATAAAAACAAAAAGCGTATGAAAAATTCATACGCCTTAAAAAAATCATTTAGTTAAAAATAACGCCGCCGCACCGCGCACACCACCGGAATCACCATGTTTGGCTTTTTTAATTGGCGGAACTTTTGCCGTACGCATTAAATGAGCCGGTAACGCTTTTGGTAAGGCTTCATATAAATAATCAAAATTTGATAATCCCCCACCCAGCACAATCATGTGCGGATCAAACGCCGTTATAATGTTTCCAATAGAAATCGCCGCTAATTCCACAAAAAGGTTCACAAAATCGACCGCACTTTCTTTCCCACGATAAAAGGCATCAATAATTTCACGGGCAGATAGCTTTTCACCTTTAAGATCATGATACAACATTTCAAACCCACGACCGGAGAGATAGGTGTCTAAGCAAGCTTTATTACCACAACCGCAATCATAAATCGGGGCATTACCCCAACCAAGCAATTTCAGGGCGTGATAATTTAACTGCAAATGTCCAAGCTCACCGGCCATCCCAACTTGCCCGGAATGTACTTTCCCATTTAACACAAAACCGCCACCAAATCCTGTGCCAAGAATTAACCCGAGTACGCTAGGATATTGTTGATTTTCTTCATCCCAGGCTTCAGATAAGGCAAAACAATTCGCATCATTTTCCGCTCTCACTTCACGCCCTAAACGTTCGGAAAGATCACGTAGAATAGGCTTGTTATCCGCCACACGAATATTGGTAATTTCCGCCAGCCCCGTTTGTTGATTCACAAATCCCGGTACGCCTAATCCAACCGTGCCACGCTCGCCAAATTGTTCATCCGCACGATTGACTAAATCCACAATCACGTTGAGCCACTCATCGTAATCTGTTTTAGGAGTAGGAACACGTTCAGAATATAATTTTTCTAACTTTTCATTAAATACCGCAAGCTCAATTTTTGTGCCACCGATATCCAAACCATAGTACATAATCGAATCCTCTTATAAAAAATGGAAAACTAAGCGAAATTTTAACCGCACTTTTATTTTGATTTTATGACGAAGATCGTTTTTTCTGTAAAAAACCGAAAATAGCGAGGTTGATTATCCAAGCAAAAACCGTTGAAACAAAAAGATCGATAGGATAATGCATCCCCAAACGGACGCGACTGACTAACATCAACAAACTCCATAATGCTATAGCTCCAACCAGCCATTTAGCTTGCCACGAACGATTACCTAATAATTGCGTAAACCCTACGGCAAGCATTAACCAAGTCGCAGCAAAAATGGTGTGTCCTGATGGGAAAGAATAACCCGTTTCATTTTCGTAGTGGTTTACAAGCCAAACTGGCGTGTCTGGCTGTGTAGAATAAAAGTTTTTTGCAATCGCAGCCCGCTGAGTGCGGTCATTTCTATAAAAGTTTTCTGTAGTTTGATTGGTTTGTTCCGCTAGATATACCGTGAACGGGCGTGGTTCTTTAAAAACTGCTTTTAACCCTGTTTTCACTGCTTGAGTTGCGACCACAGAAAATGCCATTACAGCCACACCTAGCATCCACTGTTTACGACTTTTAAACAAAAAGCCAAAAATAACAGCAAACACACCACAGGTAATCAACGCATAGGGCACACTGCCTGTTTCGGTGAGCAAATAAAGCCAATAATCAGCTTCCGTGAGTTGAGCATTACCGTTCCATTGATAGGAAAAACCCCACATAAAAAACGGTACAAGACAAAGTAATAACGTATATAATGACAGCCTTTTAAACATGCTCGCCCCTTGATAATAAAAAAACAAAGTGTGCATTTTAGCAGAAATGAAAAGGAATAAGGATAACTTTATGGCAAAAATTCAACTGGTCACTCAAGCTAATTTACCGACTGAATATGGTATTTTTAAAATGGTCGGGTTTGAATTTCCCGATACGAAAAAAGAACATGTTGCATTAGTAATGGGCGATATTTCAAATAGTGATGAACCTGTTTTAGCCCGCATTCATTCCGAATGTTTAACCGGTGATGCCCTGCATAGTTTAAAATGCGACTGCGGTTTCCAACTTGCTACCGCACTTCGTCAAATTAAGGAAGAAGGCCGTGGCGTCTTAATTTATCACCGTGAAGAAGGGCGTGGTATCGGTCTAATCAATAAAATTCGTGCTTATTCTTTACAGGATCAGGGGATGGATACGATTGAAGCCAATCTTGCCCTCGGTTTTAAAGCGGATGAACGCAATTTTGAAGTCTGTGCCGATATGTTTGAGTTACTTGGCGTAAAAAAAGTCCGTCTAATGACAAATAATCCGGAAAAAGTAGAAACAATGAAAAAAGCAGGTATTAACGTGGTGGAACGGGTGCCTCTAAATGTGGGGGAAAATCGCTATAATACGAAATATTTAGATACAAAAGCCAAAAAAATGGGACACTATATTGTGCATAACCATGAAGAACACCTCATAAATTGCCCTCATTGTCAGGAAGAAGTGATACCTAATAAAAAATAAAAAATTTGTGGTTAACCCTTTGAATCAGGGTTTTATTTTGATAAGAACTCTTAAAGTGCGGTCAATTTTGATCGCATTTTTACATTGGAAATGAGAAATTTCAAAACAAGGCGAAACGAAACAATAAAACAAATAGAAAAATTGATATGGCTGGGGTACTAGGATTCGAACCTAGGGATGCCGAGATCAAAACCCGGTGCCTTACCGCTTGGCGATACCCCAATAGAAATTCTTTTAACTAAGAATATAGGAGAAACTAGGATAGTATGGCTGGGGTACTAGGATTCGAACCTAGGGATGCCGAGATCAAAACCCGGTGCCTTACCGCTTGGCGATACCCCAACTACTATTTTGACTTACAAAGCGATAAATGGTGCGGGACGAGGGACTTGAACCCACACACCTCTCGGCGCCAGAACCTAAATCTGGTGCGTCTACCAATTTCGCCAGTCCCGCATGGTGGCTACAGCGAGATTCGAACTTGCGACCCCAACATTATGAGTGTTGTGCTCTAACCAACTGAGCTATGTAGCCATCTTGCTAACCATATCGGCTTTGCGGGGCGTATTATGCTGATTTGTCCCAATCTAGTCAATCACTTTTTATAAAAAATCCTATTTTTGGATTTAGTTGCTTATAAAAAAAACGCTTTTATTATTTTTTACCCTACTCCGCAACAGAAATCATCCCAACAAAATGGTGCCAGTGAAAACTATTAAACATGCTAGGAATATACCAATTAGAAATTGTACCATCTAGATATAAGGCATTATGGCAACCAATTTTCTGCAATCCCTGACTGAATGTATAAAGATTTGGTTTCCCTGATGTCGTCAGAATAAATAAAAGTTCATTTTGCTTATTCAAACATACTGCATTACGTTTATGATAACTTTCTAACGTTGGGCTGAATTGATGATTGATTTTCCCTTCAATTAACAGCATTGGACCGGATTGCAGTGCAAATATGGGGTTCAATTTTTTCTGTTGATATGCTTTCGTGGTAAGAATGTAAGCCTGTTTTCCCACCAATGCCAATACCCCATTGGGTTGAATATGAAAATTTCCACGGCCTCGTTTTATATTTAATGGATTCAATTCTTTACCATTTTCAATCCATAGACCGGCAGGGACATCGTTTTTACTGTAAATACCGGCATTCATAATCATTTTTACCTGATAATTTTTTTCCAACTCGCGTTTTAAATTCGTCAGAGAGCGATAATTTTTGCCTTCACTATCACGCCAGTGTAACCTTACGTCTTCCGGTTTCGCTTGGAAAATACCATAAGTAATATTCGATTCTGTAAAAGTGCGATATGACGCTTGTAGAGAAAAGACCAAAAAGCCACAAAGTGCGGTCAAAAATTTAATTATTTTTTTCATCGAGGGGATGGGAAAGATTGAGAGTATTAGAAAACAAATGCAACCCTTCGGCATTGCCTGCTTTCATCATGGATTGCATTGTCTGTGTCGGCGCATGAATGAGTTTGTTCATTAACTTATAACTAAATTCTTGCAGTACACTTTCCACATTATCGCCTTGAGCCAAATGTTGTAATGCTTTCCCCAACAAATCTTGGCGAATATGTTCTGCGTCAGCACGATAATGCTTAATAAGATTGGAAAATTGACGTACTTTTAACCATTCAAAAAAATCGGCACATTCTTGTGCAATAATTCCCTCGGCTTGTTTAGAGGCTTGCTCACGTTGATTTAAGTTACGTTGAATAATACCTTGTAAATCATCAACGGTGTAATGATAAACGCTGTCTAATTTTTCCACATTTTCATCAATATCTCTTGGCACCGCAATATCCACTAACAGCATTGGCGAATAATGCCGTTTTTTCTGTGCAAGCTTCACCATCTCTTGATGAATTAATACATTAGGGCTACCAGTAGAACTAATGACAATATCAGCCTGATTCAAAGCGTTTTGCAAATTTTCTAAGGAAAAGACCTCAATTTTAGTTTCTGTAACCAAGGTATCGACCAACTGTTCAGCCCTTGCTAATGTCCTGTTCGCTATCATTAATTTTTTTACACCATGGCGTAATAAATGACGGCTCACTAATTCAATGGTTTCTCCTGCGCCGACAAGCAAAATGGTCAAATCCTGTAGTGATTCAAAAATCTGACGCGCCAAACTGCAAGCCGCATAGGCAACAGAGACCGCACTCTCTCCAATATTAGTTTCCGTACGTACACGTTTTGCCGTAGAAAATGTTTTTTGGAACAAGCGGGAAAGCTCTGTGGAAAAAGGTGAATTTTCCGTTTGATAATAGTCTTCGCTCACCTGAAAAGCTTGTTTAACCTGTCCTAAAATTTGTGGTTCACCTAAAATTAAAGAATCTAAACCACAAGCTACTCTCATTAAATGATTTGCCGCTTGTTGATTTTGATGGACATAAATACAGGAAACAAGTTCGTCTAAAGGGATTTGATGAATATTTGCAAACCATTTTTCTGCACTTCTCTGCCATTCATCACATTCTTGTGGTGAAATTTGGCGATGATGCAAATAGACCTCTGTTCGATTACAAGTAGAAAGAATCACTGCACCTTGGGCAAGGTTCTGCTGTTTAATTTGTTGCAAGGCAATACGCCGCTTTTCATCAGAAAAAGCGACTTTTTCACGTACAGAAACTGAAGCCGTTTTATGATTAATACCAAGAACAAGAAGGGTCATAATACATTTAAAAATAACCGCACTTTTAACGTGCGGTGAAAAATTAGAGAGAAACTTATGGGCTATTTTAATGAATTGCCGTCGTTTGAGCAAATCAACTCTCTGTCATCCTCTCAGAATAACGCAAAATAGTTAGAATTGATCTTTCGCTTTTCGTAATGCAGTAAATACCTCCGGCGTTTTTGCCTGTAAAAAAGGATTAATTAATTTTTCCAATTCTAGCGTTGTTGGTAAACTCGGCTTGCCTTCCGCACGTAAACGCGCCACCAAAGTGCGGTGATTTTTAACCGCACTTTTATCTGTTATCACAGTTTCCGCAAAAGCTAAATTACCCAACGTATATTCATGAGCAGGGCAAACAATGGTGTCATCAGGTAATGTTTTTAGGCGTGATAGCCCCTCAAACATTTGCTCATAATCACCGGTAAATACACGCCCACAACCGGCAGAAAATAACGCATCGCCACAAAATAAATGATTATCGACAACAAAACTGATATGTTGTGCAGTATGCCCGCCGGTGGGAATCACTTGGATATGATAATTTGGCGTAATAATCTCTCCCTCATTAACAATCTGGGTTGCCCCCTTTGACGCACATTCTTGTGAGCCATAAATGGGCACATTTGGATAACGTAGCTTGAATGCCTCAACACCTTGAGTGTGATCATCATGTTCATGGGTTAATAATAGCGCTTCAATAGGTGAATGATTCACGTCAAGCCAAGTAAAAAGCTTGTCAGTTTCCGGTAAATCAACAATAATAAGCGGTAAATTTTCACGTTGATAAAGCCAAATATAATTGTCATTCAAGGCGGGTAAGGCAAATAACATAATTCCTCTCTAAATTTGGATATCTGATGATCATCAACTGGCAAGCAAAGGCAAAACACCCTCTTTCTTCCCCAATAAGTTGGCAGCAACTCCCACAGGGCGAGGCATATTGTAACGCATTACAAAAAGCATTGTCGCCTTGGCTATCAAAAATTTTAGGTTACCAAATATTAAAACTCGGTGCGTTAAGTGCAGAAGTCATCACCGAGTTGCCTATGCGCCATCAAATATTGGTCAGCGAAAAAATCTCGCCAAATTTAACCGCACTTTTAACCGCAAATGATACGTTGCTCCAAGCAAAATCAACGGCATTGCCGCTTGTTCAAAAGGAAATTAGCGCCTGCTTTCTGATCAATACACTTAACTTTGCACAAGATCCTCACCAAATCTTACGTGAAATACACCGTGTATTAGAGGATGACGGTTGGCTATTTCTTTCCTTATTTAATCCACTCAGCCCACTTATTTTTAAGCGTAAACTTGGGAATTTTCCTTTCCGCCAATACCCGACTTGGCGTATTATTGACTGGCTAGCGTTGCTCCATTTTGATATTGTGGAACGCAAAAATATTGCTATCAAACATCAACACGCCACGATGTTTTCCCCTTTAACGCTGATAATCGCACAAAAACGTCACACTCCCTTAACGCTCAATACTGAGAAAGAGCGGTCAAAAACACCAACGTTTTTACAACCGGCGGAAGCTTTCCAAGAGGAAATGCCCGATTACCACCGATCACCTCACGCTAAGTAATGCGCTATGCTTAAAATCAATTCTTGCTCCCTTGCCCAAACTCCCCTATTATTCACCGCACTTTTCTTTTTATTTAGGAACAAAAATGACTGAACAAACCTTTATTCCGGGCAAAGATGCCGCCTTAGAAGATAGCATCGAAAAATTTCAACAAAAATTAACCGCACTTGGTTTTAATATTGAGGAAGCCTCATGGCTTAATCCTGTACCGAATGTTTGGTCGGTTCATATTCGTGATAGAGATTGTCCTCAATGTTTCTCAAACGGCAAAGGAGCAAGCAAAAAAGCGGCACTCGCATCAGCATTGGGAGAATATTTTGAACGTCTTTCCACTAACTACTTTTTTGCAGATTTCTATTTAGGGCAAGAAATTGCAAATGGCAGTTTTGTTCACTATCCAAGTGAAAAATGGTTTCCAATTGAAGATGAATCAAGGCTACCGAAAGGTATTTTAGATGATGACCTACTTGCCTATTTTGATCCCAATGGTGAACTCACACCGGAATTGTTAGTCGATTTACAATCAGGTAATTACGATCGTGGTATTGTCGCAATGCCTTATGTTCGCCAATCCGATGAAAAAACGCTATATGTTCCACAAAGTATTATCGCTAATCTTTATGTATCAAATGGTATGTCGGCAGGTAACTCCAAATTTGAAGCCCGTGTACAAGGTCTATCGGAAGTGTTTGAACGCTATGTCAAAAACAAAATTATCGCTGAAGCGATAAGCTTACCGGAAATTCCAACCACAGTGATGGCTCGCTATCCATCTATCCAAGCTTCTATCAATAAATTAGAAGAAGAAGGCTTTCCAATCTACGCTTTTGATGCTTCCTTAGGTGGTCAATATCCGGTGATTTGCGTAGTGTTATTCAACCCCAATAACGGCACTTGCTTTGCCTCTTTCGGCGCTCATCCTAATTTCCAAGTAGCATTAGAACGTACCGTGACAGAACTTCTTCAAGGTCGTAGTTTAAAGGATTTAGACGTATTTTCACCACCTTCCTTTAGTAATGAAGATGTCGCCGAGCATGCCAATCTTGAAACCCATTTCATTGATTCCAGCGGTTTAATTTCGTGGGATTTATTCAAACAAACGCCTGATTATACATTTGTCGATTGGGATTTTTCCGGCACAACCCAAGAAGAATACAACAACCTCATGGCGATTTTTCGTCAAGAAAATAAAGAGGTGTACATTATGGATTACAACCATTTGGGCGTATATGCTTGCCGTATCATCGTACCGGGCATGTCAGATATTTACCCGGCAGACGACTTGATCTATGCCAATAACAATATGGGAATGGATTGGAGAGAAATTCTATTAGATTTACCAAACTGGCATCACGCCCCTGAAACTTACGCAGAATTGTTAGAAGAATTGGACAGTCAAAATATTGATGATGCGACCCGCGTGCGAGAGTTTATCGGCATCGTTGCTCCTAAAACTAGCGGCTGGACAACCTTACGGGTAGGCGAATTGAAATCCATGTTACACCTCGCATTAGGCGAATTAGAACAAGCATTGGATTGGGCTAACTGGACGTTAAATATGAATAGTTCTGTGTTCACACCGGAACGTACCAATTATTATCGTGCGCTCATTAGCGTACTTGAACTTTGTTTAGATAAAAATCGTGTTCCTGAACAATATCGCAGTGCATTTGAAAAAATGTATGGCAAGGAAACCACTGAACAGGCCTGGACTGCCGTCATAGAGAATGGAAATCCTTTCTACAATCTTCCGGCAAGTGATGAGAAATTAGAGAATTTCAAAGAACATCAGGCGTTGTTAAACGCCTATGCTAAGCTACAAAAAGCAAAATGAAAATATTTAACAAGTAAATAACCTTAATATATTTTCTACTAAATAAAATCAGCACGGATTCACGTGCTGATTTTATTCAATTTACAAGAAATCATTTTATTTATTAAAATAAACTTTCTTTAACGCCATTTCTAACCCACGAAATTCGGCTAAACCTTTTAATCGGCCAATCGCAGAATAACCCGGGTTGGTTTTTTTATGTAAATCATCTAACATCTGATGACCGTGATCCGGACGCATTGGGATTAAACGGGTTTCGCCATGATTTAAGCGACGATATTCTTCGCTTAATAACGCTTTCACTACATTAAACATATCTACATCGCCTTCTAAGTGCGCCGCTTCATGGAAACTAAAAGGATTATCCTCACGTTGGGTGGAGCGTAAATGAGCAAAATAAATTCTGTCGGCAAATTGCTCCGTCATTTTCACTAAATCATTATCAGAACGCACACCATAAGAGCCGGTACACATTGTGAAACCATTAGCAGGTAAAGGCTGGGTTTCTACAAACCATTGCATATCTTCAATAGTTGATACGATTCGTGGTAAACCTAAAATCGGGCGGGGTGGATCATCCGGATGAATCGCCATTTTAATCCCAACTTCTTGTGCAACAGGCACAATCTCATTTAAAAAATAAGCTAAGTGTGTACGGAATTTTTCAGGAGAAATCTCTTTATAGCGGTCTAACTGGCTTTGAAATTCATCTAACGTATAGCCTTCTTCAGCCCCCGGAAGCCCAGCGATAATATTTCGGGTAAGCTGCTGAATTTCATCTTCCGTCATTTGATCGTAGTAGGTTTTTGCTGCAGTGATTTCTTCTTGGTTATAAATGCTTTCAGCCCCTGGACGTTTTAGAATATGAAGTTCAAAGGCGGCAAAACCAATATGATCAAACCGCAATGCTTTAGAACCGTCTGGCAATTCATAGGCTAAATCGGTGCGGGTCCAATCTAAAACAGGCATAAAGTTGTAGCACACAGTGTCAATGCCGCATTGGGCCAAGTTACGTAGCGTTTGTTTGTAGTGATCAATCCATTTTTGATAATCACCGGTTTGTGTTTTAATTTCTTCATGAACCGGTACACTCTCCACAACAGACCAAGTTAAGCCTGCATGTTCTATTTCAGCCTTACGTTTTTCAATTTCTTCAATACACCACACTTCTCCATTTGGAATATGGTGAAGTGCGGTCACAATACCGGTTGCACCGGCCTGACGAATATCAGATAAAGAAACCGGATCTTTGGGGCCATACCAACGCCATGTTTGTTCCATTTTTAAACTCCTCTTATATTTTTAACGATCGACAACAATCGGACTCATATTAAATAAATAACCATCAAAATTCGGGTCATCAACATCTGATAACTCAAAAAGTTTTTGTTTGACGTTTTCTAAATGTTGCCACATTGCTTTTTTTGCCATTGCAGGATCTTTTCTCTGCAAAGCGGTAATAATATTTTCGTGATCTTGCAACCACAAATAACGATAACTTTGATTTGGAATATGAAGATGTAATCCCTTCCACATTTGGCTATCAACACGAAGATCCCATAAAGCTTTCTGCATTTGTATGATCACTTCATTTTGCGTAATTTCCGCAATAGTGCGATGGAAATCTTCATCAGCAATATAATCTTCATCACCATGTTCCAAGGTTGCACGTTCTGTTGCTAAAATTTCTTTTAGCTTTGTTATATCAGCTCTTGTGACTTGCAAGGCGGCAAATTCGGCGATACTACTTTCTAATAACTGACGGGCTTGCAACAACTCGAAAGGGCCTACATCAACTTTATCTAAAAAGTCATCATTGCTTGCAATATGATGAGGCAATGCAATCACATATATACCGGAACCTTTACGCACCTCAATGAGGTTCTCAATCTCAAGCATGATTAACGCTTCCCGAATAACAGTACGACTTACGTTAAACTGTTCAGCTAAATCTCGCTCGGCAGGCAATTTATCACCCACTTGATACTGACGATTAATCAGTTGCTCTTTTAATTCATTCCCTATTTTTTTATAGGATCGTAAGTCATCAAAATTCATAAGCTTTTCCTAGTTTCAATTTAATAAACTCATTTTATAGTTGCGATCGGCTAATTTACCATTAATAACGAATTCTCTTTTCTCATTTTTAGGGAAACAGAAATGAATTTCAGTATATTGAGGGACATAATGGCCTGATTTTTCCAACATGAGTTCTATGGTGTGAGCAGTGCATTTTAAATGAATATCAAGTTTCAAATATTGACCTTGTAGATAATCGAAACTTTCACCATCATCATCAAAAATGGTGATATTTCTCTCTCCTTGATTAATAAAGGGTACAATTAATAATTCTCGATAATCATCAGATAGTGTATTTTTGTGACCTTTTCTTGCCATTGGAATAATGCTTCCCGCTCTTAAAAAGAGTGGGATTTTTTCTAATGGTGCATCAACCGTGATTTTTTCGCCGCCATTAAACCATTTGTATGTATAAAAGTCATACCAGCCGGCAAAATTTTGTGGAAGATAAACATCACGTTTTCTTTGGTTCGGTTCAACCACGGACGCAACGAATAAATCTTCACCAAACAGATAATCATCATTTTCTTCAAAGGTATTTATATCATGCTCATGGTCAAGAAATGTTGGGCGTAACATGGGTTCATTATCGTGATGAGCTTTCCAAAGTAGGTTATATAGGTAAGGCATTAGGGTGTAACGTAACTGAATTGCATCACGAATAATATTAGTAACCTGTGGATACATCCAAGGTTCATTCACTGTCTTGTCATCATTCCAAGAGTGAATTGTAAAACGGGGATGCATAACGCCATTTTGAACCCAACGAACAAACAATTCTGGATCCGGTTTATTACCGGAGAAACCGCCCACATCATGTCCTACGTTATAAAGACCGGAAAGGGTCATTCCCAGTCCCATTTTTATGTTATAACGCAGAGTATTCCAATTTGTGCGGTTATCACCTGACCATGTTTGAACATAACGGTTCATCCCCGGTGAGCCGGAACGTGATATTAAATAAGGGCGCTTATTTGGCGCATGTTCTAATTGAGCTTCATAAGATGATTTCATCATCAAGAGTGGTTGTAACGGGCGTAACAATTTTATTGGCATACCTTTACCAAAATAATGACATTTAGCGTAGTTATCCCACACTTCAAATTCATTATTATCATTCCACGTAGAATCAATGCCGTAATCCAATAATTGTTGTTTTACATTCGTTTTCCACCAATTTACGGTATCCATATTTGTAAAATCAAGATGAGAACCTTCATCATCCCAAAACATCGATCTTTCAGGGGTATCTGATTCAGAATCTTTAATGAATAAGCCAAGTTTTTCAACTTCTTGATAATGCGGATGATCTTGTAGTAAACAAGGTTTAATATTGGCTGCTAATTTCATTCCCGCATCATGGAAATGTTTTGTCATGTCTTTTGGGGTTGGAACTTTGTCATAATTCCAGTTGAAAACATAACGTTTTCCATTAATGGATGTGTAGCCCGAAGATAACTGGAATGAGTCGCATGGAATATCATGTTCATCACATAAATCCACGAATTTTTTCAGTTGTTCTTGAGCATCCGACGCATCAGTATAATGCATCGTTGAACCACTATAGCCTAAGCTCCATTTAGGCCCGAAAATTGTTCCTCCCGTTAATCGGCAATATTTTTTGGTCACATCTAAAATTTTAGGCCCCAAAATGACATAATAATCGAGATTTCCATCTTCTGATTTATAGCTACGGTAATATGCGTGATAATTGTCTATTTCGTTACCTAAATCAAACCAACAGGAAGCTAAATTATCATAATATAATCCATAACTTACATCTGAGCTATGTGTGATATAGAAAGGAATATGTTTATAAAGTGGATCGGTATATTCTGCATTATATCCCATCGCATCAAGATTACGCATTTCAAAGCGACGACCATGACGATTTAAATTCCCTGTTTTCTCCCCTAAACCGTAATAATGCTCTTTTATATCTCTCTGTAAATAATGTGAGACTTCTGTATTTGAAATTCCCATTAAATAAGCACCGGTTTTTCTATCGGTAAATAATGGCTTCCACTCACCATCTTGCTTATATTCCCATTCTAAATAAAGAGGTTGATGAAGAGTAACTTTCAAAAGTGCGGTCGATATTTCAAGTGTTTTTTCTGTCTGCTTAATATTGTAATCGGGACAGGAGAATCCTTCTAACGACCATTTATCACGACCTTGCCAATCTACATCTGATTGATTAGGGGTAATCGCCCAGGAATGAGGCACTTTAAACTCATTATCTTGAGTAAAAGCGACACGGAATATATCACTTTCTAATACGAAAATATGAAGTTGGAAACCATATTCACAAACAACATCAATACGATGATTATGATCTTTTATAAATTGCCAATTTTTAATCGTTTTCATATTATTTTCCTAATGCCTGCTTTAATAACCTAATAAGATTTGTGGTAAGGCCAAACTTAATGAAGGTACATAAGTCACCAATAGTAACGTTAAAATAAGCATAAAATAGAACGGAAGTAGCGGTTTAATGACTTGATTAATTTTAACCCCACCAACAGAGCAGCCAATAAAGAGCGCACTACCAACAGGAGGAGTGCAAATACCGATAGAAAGGTTGAATGCCATTAATATACCAAAATGCACAGGATCCATGCCCAATTCCGTTACGATAGGAAAAAATATTGGGGTAAAAATAAGTAAAGCCGGTGTCATATCCATAAATACCCCTACCACGAGTAAAATCATATTAATGATTAAAAGAATAATAATCGGGTTATCAGAAATATTTAATAATGCATCGCTAATGGTATAAGGGATATCGGCATTAGCCATCGCCCAAGACATCCCCATAGATGTGCCAATTAAAAGTAAAACAATCGCAGTAGTAACAACAGAATCTAAAATAATTTTTGGGAGCTCTCTAATTTTCACTTCACGATAGAAAACAGCAGCCAGAATAAGAGTATAGACGACAGCAAATGCAGATGCTTCCGTTGCAGTGAAAATCCCTCCAATAATCCCGCCCATAATCACAATGATTAGACCAAGACTTGGTAATGCATCAAGCGTTTTTTTCACGGCCTCAGATCGGGTTGGTTTTGGTGAAACGGGATATTTTCTCTTTTTCGCAATAATGGAGACAATAATCATAATAGAAAGCCCCATTAAAATACCGGGAATGTAACCTGCAAGGAATAATGCACCAATAGATGTACCGCCTGAAATTAAGGAATAAACGATAAACGTATTGCTTGGTGGAATAAGTAATCCGGTAGGACAAGAGGCAATATTGACCGCTGCGGAAAAGGTGGGGTCATAACCTTCTTTCTTTTGTAACGGAGACATAATTCCGCCCATTGCTGCACCGGAGGCAACGGCAGAACCGGAAATAGAACCGAACATCATATTAGCTAGCACGTTTACATGTGCTAAAGATCCCGGTAAACGCCCGCCAATAACTTTAGCAAATTCAATCAAACGCATGGCGATACCACCACGGTTCATAATATTACCGGCCAAAATAAAGAAAGGGATAGCAAGTAAAGAGAAACTGTCTAATCCCGATGCCATTTTTTGTGAAATGACTGCAATAGCTGCATCAAACGGAATTGATAGCATGATAGTAAGGAGTGAGGCTATACCAATAGAAAATGAAATTGGTACACCAATAAAGAGCAGTACAAAGAAACTTGAGCAAAGTACAATAATATTTGACCATTCCATTTTATTCTCCTTTGTGATCTAAAATCGATAATGAAGTTGCGTTTATATTATGAATATTGTCGATAATATCTCTGATTAAATAAATCAACATAAAGCATCCACTTAAAGGGATTGCAAGATAAACAAGCCCCATTTGAATCCCAATCACAGGTGAAATTTGACCGTGACTTATGGTATCCACAACAAGTTTGAATCCGCCATAACACATAATGATTGCGGCAAATACGATACTGATAAAATTAATGAGAAGTTGTAAACGGTTCTGATTAATAGGGGAATTTTCTAATTTGCAGACCAAGAGATCTATCGCTAGATGTTTCTTTTGCCCTAATGCGTAAGCCGCGCCCATCAATCCCACCCAAATAAAGAGAAAACGAGCAATTTCATCAGTATAAGTACTAGGGGAGTTAAGGATATAGCGAGATAACACTTGCCAGACAACACAGCATACTAAAAATGAGCTCAAAACAATGCAAAGTGTCGATAAAGCCCAATTCATCGCTGATATGAATTTATTCATTAGTGACTCCTTAATTTATCTTAATATTAAATTGGTAAGACCAATTATGCGTTAAAATCACTTTCCTGCAAGTTTTTTTATTTAAAATTGTGATCAGGATCACCAATTTAAAATAATTGGATTGACCAAATAATTTTTTTTGGTCTATTATCTTTTCAACATCCTAGCGGTTAGAGGATGCTCTTCAATTTATTATCTATGGGAGATCCATTATGCGAATCAAAAAAAGTATTCTTTCTTGTGCATTAGTTTTGGCATTGTCCGCCGGAATGTCGTTTTCAGCATCAGCAAAAACGGTATTGAAACTAAGTCATAACAATGACAAAACTCACCCGGTACATATCTCAATGCAATATATGGCGGATGAGGTAAAGAAATTGACTAACGGTGAGGTTGTCGTCCGTATTTATCCGAATAGTCAGCTTGGAACACAGCGTGAATCAATGGAGCTATTACAATCCGGTTCACTTGATATGGCAAAATCGAATGCAAGTGAATTAGAAGCCTTTGAAGGCTCTTACGGTGCCTATAACATTCCCTATCTTTTCCATAATGTAGATCACTACTATCGAGCTCTACTTGATCCGGAAGTCGGACAAAAAATTCTTGATTCATCAAAAGGTAAAGGATTTATTGGCTTAACCTATTATGATGGTGGTGCACGTAGTTTTTATGCGGACAAGCCTATCAAATCTCCTGCCGATCTTAAGGGAATGAAAGTTCGTGTTCAACCTAGCCCAACCGCAGTTGAAATGATGAAATTGATGGGCGCTTCACCAACACCTTTAGCCTATGGTGAACTCTATACCGCTTTACAACAAAAAGTCGTAGATGGGGCTGAAAATAATCAAACCGCTTTAACGTTAGCTCGTCATGGTGAAGTGGCAAAATTCTTTAGTGAAGATGAACATACCATGATTCCGGATGTGCTTGTTATCGGTCAAAAATCTTGGGATAAATTAACACCGGAACAGCAACAGGCACTCAAAAAAGCAGCGGATGATTCTATGATGTATCACAAAGACTTATGGCAAAAAATGATTGCTGAAACGACTCAAGAAGCGAAAGATAAATTGGGGGTAGAATTTGTAAAAGTGGATAAACAGCCATTTATTGATGCAACGAAAAGTATGCATGATGCAGCCAAAGCCAATCCTTTACTTAAAGATTACATAGAACGTATTGATAGCTTAATCAACAAATAATTAAGATGAAAAGGATACGTCCTATCGTATCCTTCCTTTTGGGATCACTATGAAAAAAATTGCATTTATCGGCGAATGTATGATTGAACTGAATGGTAAGCCATTTGGTGAAATGTGGCAAAGTTATGGTGGTGATACACTAAATTCCGCTACTTATCTGGGTCGAATGAGTTCTCCAAATGATATTCAAGTTCATTATGTGTCAGCATTAGGTACGGATAACTTAAGTTCACAAATGTGTCGTTGTTGGCAAGCAGATAATATCCATACGAATTGGGTATTAAAAGATGAAACACATCAACCGGGGCTATATCTTATCCAACTTGATGAGCAAGGCGAGCGTACCTTTCTTTATTGGCGTAACCAATCCGCTGCGCACTATATGATACAACATCCTGATTTTCATCAAGTTTTAACCGAGCTTCAACAAGTGGATATGATTTATTTAAGCGGTATTTCACTTGCAATCTTGCCTAAAAATGACCGCTCTTTTTTAATTGAACAGTTAATATCATTAACTAAATTAGGTATAGAAATTGCATTTGATAGCAATTTTCGCCCTAAATTATGGAATTCATGGAAAGAGGCTCAAGACTGTTATTTGCAGTTATTACCTCATGTAAGCTTGGCATTAGTCACCTTTGATGATGAACAATTACTATGGGGAGATGATAACGAACAAGCCACACAAACACGTTTACATCAAATTGGCATACCAACAGTGATTGTAAAGTGCGGTCAAAATGGTGCTTGTTTTTCAGATTCTCAATCACACCAATATGGGCAGGTTATACCTGAAAAGATACAAAATGTTGTTGATACAACATCGGCGGGAGATTCCTTCAACGCAGGATTTTTAAACGGTTACTTACGCAATAAACCGCTCAATATTTGTTGCTATCAAGGCAATCGTGTTGCCGGCATCGTGATTCAACACAAAGGTGCAATTATTGATAAGCACGCCACATCCCATCTTCCATCTGAATTTAATTAACGGAGTATTAATATGAATATTGCAGCTAACCATCATCTGGAAAATAAAGTTATTGTTATCACCGGTGCCGGAGGCATATTGTGTGCCTTTCTAGCAAAGCAACTGGCTTACACTAAAGCGAGCATTGCCCTACTTGATATTAATTTTGAAGCTGCTGATAAAGTCGCACAAGAAATTAACCAAGCGGGAGGCAATGCCAAAGCCTATAAAACAAACGTATTGGAATTTGAAAGTATTAAAGAAGTACGGAATCAAATTGTGGCTGATTTTGGTACTTGTGACATTTTAATTAACGGTGCAGGCGGCAATAATCCAAAAGCGACAACAGATAATGAATTTCATCAGTTTCATTTAAATGAAAGCACAAAAACTTTCTTTGATTTGGATAAATCCGGTATTGAGTTTGTTTTTAATCTCAATTATTTGGGAACCTTATTGCCAACTCAAGTTTTTGCCAAAGATATGCTGGGTAAAAAAGGCGCAAATATTATCAATATTTCCAGTATGAATGCCTTTACACCGCTCACAAAAATCCCTGCATATTCAGGCGCCAAAGCGGCAATTAGTAATTTCACTCAATGGCTTGCGGTATATTTTTCAAAAGTCGGCATTCGTTGTAATGCTATCGCACCGGGCTTTTTAATCAGCAATCAAAATCGTGCTTTATTATTTGACGCAGAAGGAAAACCTACCGCACGTGCAAATAAAATTCTGACGAATACCCCAATGGAACGTTTTGGCGAACCGGAAGAATTGCTCGGTGCCTTATTATTCTTGATTGATGACAATTATTCCAGCTTTGTGAATGGTGTTGTTGTCCCTGTTGACGGTGGGTTCTCGGCTTATAGTGGTGTATAGGAGAACCAAATGAAACAATTTATGGACGAAGATTTTTTGCTTTCAACGAATACAGCAAAAACACTCTATCATGACTATGCCAAACATCAGCCTATTTTTGATTATCACTGTCATCTAAACCCAAAAGAAGTCGCTGAGAATCGCCAATTTAAAGACTTAGCTGAAATTTGGTTAGAGGGGGATCATTATAAATGGCGGGCATTGCGTACCGCCGGTGTCCCTGAAGAATTGATTACAGGAAAAGCAGATAATTATCAAAAATATTTGGCTTGGGCAAAAACCGTTCCACTTTGTATTGGTAATCCTATTTACCATTGGACGCATTTAGAATTACGCCGCCCCTTTGGTATAACTAATACTTTATTCAATCCGCAAAATGCAGATAAAATTTGGTATCAATGTAACGAAATGTTACAGCAACCGGAATTTTCCGCACGTGGTATCATGCAACAAATGAATGTAAAACTGGCCGGTACAACAGATGATCCCATTGATTCGTTAGAATATCATCAAGCGGTTAAAAACGATGAAAGTTTTGATATTGATATGGTACCAAGCTGGCGACCGGATAAAGTGTTCAAAATTGAGTTGCCACAATTTAACGACTATATCGCTCAATTAAGCGAGGTTTCAGATGTGGAAATTCGTACCTTTGCAGATTTACAAAAAGCATTGTTAAAACGTCTTGAACATTTTGATGTGCATGGCTGTAAATCAGCGGATCATGGTATGGAAATTGTACGCTTTGCCCCTATTCCTGATGAATCCGTCCTTAACGCTATTCTTCAAAAACGCTTGCAAAATCAACCGCTCTTAGAAGAAGAAATTGCCCAGTTTAGTACTGCTATTTTAGTATGGTTAGCCGCTGAATATTGTAAACGTCAGTGGGTAATGCAAATGCATATTGGCGCAATCCGTAATAATAACAGCAGAATGTTTTCTTTACTTGGTGCAGATAGCGGATTTGATTCTATTGGTGACCGCACTTATGCAGAGCCGCTTTCCCGTTTATTGGATGCAATGGATCGCCAAAATCAGTTACCTAAAACTATTTTATATTGTTTAAATCCACGTGATAACGAAATGATTGCCAGCATGATTGGTAATTTTCAAACCGATGGCATTGCAGGAAAAATCCAATTTGGTTCAGGTTGGTGGTTCAATGATCAAAAAGATGGGATGGAACGTCAGTTACAACAGCTCTCACAATTAGGCTTATTAAGCCAATTCGTTGGAATGTTAACGGATTCTCGGAGTTTCTTATCCTATACCCGTCACGAGTATTTCCGACGTATTCTATGTGAAATGATTGGGAAATGGGTCGAGAACGGTGAAGCACCAAATGATATGCCTCTGTTAAGCAAAATGATTGAAAATATCTGCTTTAACAATGCTAAACATTATTTTAAATAGGGAAAAGCTATGTCATACACAACCAATCAAATCATTGAAAAACTCCGTCAGTTTAAAGTGGTGCCGGTGATCGCATTAGATAATGCGGAGGATATTTTACCCTTAGCCGATACCTTAGCTAAAAATGGTTTACCGGTGGCGGAAATTACATTCCGTTCTGATGCAGCGGAAGAGGCAATTCGTTTATTACGTGCGAATAAACCGGATTTTTTAATTGCTGCAGGAACGATTTTAACGGCGGATCAAGTGGTTTTAGCCAAAAATAGTGGGGCGGATTTTGTCGTTACACCGGGTTTTAACCCAAAAATTGTGAAATTATGTCAAGACCTCGATTTCCTAATTACACCGGGGGTGAATAATCCGATGTCAATTGAGGCTGCGCTAGAATTGGGAATTTCTGCAGTGAAGTTTTTTCCGGCAGAAGCTTCGGGCGGTATTAAAATGATCAAAGCCTTACTTGGACCTTATGGACAATTACAAATTATGCCGACCGGCGGTATTGGATTACATAATATTAAAGATTATCTTGCTATTCCTAATGTGGTGGCTTGTGGTGGTTCTTGGTTTGTGGAGAAAAAACTGATTCAGGAAAAAAACTGGGGCGAGATTGGACGTTTAGTCAAAGAAGTGATTGATTTGACAAGATAAAATGAGATATCAAAGGAAAAGTGCGGTCATAAAAATTATTGTTTTTTAACCGCACTTTTTATCATTATGCTTTTTTCAAAAACTCGGATTTCAACATAATCTTGCCACAATCGACATTATGATCGCCTTTAGCTAAGCGGATATTTTTGAATTTTGTGCCTTTTTTCAAAACTTCAGACGAACCTTTCAATTTTAGATCTTTAATTAAAAGTACATCATCACCATCTACAAGTAAGTTGCCATTACTGTCTTTCACAATAAGTTGATCATCATCTGTTTCAACGGGCTCAGTGCCATTCCATTCATAGCTGCAGTCCGGACAAACAAAATTGACAGAATCATGATAGACATATTCACTATGGCACTTGGGGCAAGCCGGCATTTGTTCCATTGGGTTTTCCTTCTTTCTTCAATTATAATAGGTGCGCGAGTATAGCAAAAAATGCAAAATTCGCCAAAAGTGCGGTTGTTTTTAAATGATTTTTAAAGGAAAACAAATGAAGAAACAAATGTTAATTTTTGTATTAGGTTCAGTGATGCTAAGCCGTTTTGCATTTGCACACAATATACAACTTGAGCAATCATTACCGGTAGCAAAAGTTGCAGAATATGGTGAAATCATACTTTCCGGAAAAGAAACTAAGTTCCAAATTTGGGCATCTTCCTCATTAACGGGAAAAGTACGGGTGGTTCATCATCTCGCAGGAAGAAGTGCTGCAAAAGAAAAAAATCAAGCGATGATAGATGCCATCAAAGCAGCCCATTTTTCGCCAGCCAACTATCAAACAACGACAATTATCAATGCTGATGACGCCATCGTTGGCACCGGTATGTTTGTGAAAAGTAGTGCGGAAAAGGGAAAAATAGAAAATCCACATAGCCAAGTGGTACTCGATGATAAAAGTACCGTAAAAAACGCTTGGAATTTGAATGCTAAAGACAGTGCGATTATTGTGTTGGATAAAAAAGGTAAAGTGAAATTTGTGAAAGAAGGCAAGTTATCTCATACCGATATTCAAACCGTGATTTCTTTAGTCACCGAATTAACGAAGTAACGTTCACGCGGAAGCTTCAAACTTCCGCTTTTTTATTTTTTGAACTTTTTGCGAATGCCTTCATTAATTGACTTAGTTCACCACAATTTTGCTTAAAATTACGGCAATGAGGGCAGGTCACTAAATGAAGACGTAAGCCGACTTTTTCTTGTAAAGTTAACGAACGTTCATGAGAATCTGAAATGATTCTTGTCGCTTGACGACAACGCATAGAGGCTCCTTATAATTTTTGAGAAAGACAATGTTGCAGCTGTAAGCGTGCACGATAAAGTGTGGTATGTAAATTAGAGGTACTTAACTGAGTTTCTTCGCAAATCTCATCTGATGATAGTTCTAAAAATTCACGCATCATAAAAATTCGGGCTTGCTGAGACGGCAGGCAAGTTAGGCAAGTTTCAAAAATCAACCAGAATTCTTCGGCATAAACCTTTTCTTCATATTCCTGTAAATTACTCGGTGTGAAAGCTAGATTCCAATGACCCGCTTCATCAAAAAATGTATTTGGCGAATCGTCCTCTTCTATCATTTCACTTTCTAAAACAAATCGTCCCTTCTGACGAAAATAATCAATAATTTTATTTTTTAAAATCGCAAATATCCAAGTTTTAAATGCTGCCTCACGCTTAAAACGATCGATATGTTTAAATGCGCTTAAAAAGGATTCTTGCACAAGATCTTCTGCAAGTTCATGGTTGTGTAATTGCAATTCGGCAAATTTCAGCATCTGCTGCCGAATAACTGTTAATTCCTTTTCGGAAATGTGATTAACCATTGTGCTCCCTTTAAAAAATATTGTAAGAAACGAAACCTTTCTTCGTCTAATAGCAATGAATGATGTTTATTCATAAAAATAATGTATCACTTATAGAAGGAAACTAAAAATGAAAAATAGCACATTTAAAAATGCCATCATCAGTATAACCATGTTATTTGGGGCAACAAGCGTTTATGCCTCATCAATGCAAACCGAGTGTTCAAAAGACAAAATAGGTTGTGAAAAATCCGTGCAAATGGAATCCGAAAGTATGATGAAAGATGACAAGATGATGAAGGATGAGATGAAAATGAAATCCAGCAGTATGGAAAAGGACGGTATGAAAAAAGACAAGATGTAATAAAAAAGAGCGGTCAAATTGACCGCTCTTTTCACACTAATGTTCTCGAGTTTTAAAGAATTCCACGTCAGGATAACGCTCCTGCGCTAAATTCAAATTCACCATGGTTGGGGCAATATAAGTCAGGTTATCCCCACCGTCTAGGGCTAAATTTTGCTCGTTCTTACGTTTAAATTCTTCAAGTTTTTTCCCATCGTTACATTCAACCCAGCGGGCGGTTGCTACGTTTACATTTTCGTAAATGGCTTCTACGTTGTATTCGGTTTTCAAGCGGGAAACCACCACATCAAACTGTAACACCCCCACAGCACCTACGATCAAATCGTTATTGATTAACGGACGAAAAACTTGTACCGCCCCTTCTTCGGAAAGTTGAACTAAACCTTTTAACAACTGCTTTTGTTTGAGGGGATCTTTCAAACGAATGCGACGGAATAATTCAGGGGCGAAATTTGGAATGCCTGTGAATTTTAAATTTTCGCCTTGAGTGAAAGTATCGCCAATTTGGATTGTGCCGTGATTATGCAAGCCGATAATATCGCCGGCATAGGCTTCTTCAGCATGTGAACGATCCCCCGCCATAAAGGTTAAGGCATCAGAAATTACCACATCTTTACCAATACGCACATGCTTAAGCTTCATGCCTTTTTCATATTTACCGGAAACCACACGCATAAAGGCGACACGATCTCGGTGTTTTGGATCCATATTCGCTTGGATTTTGAACACGAAACCGCTAAATTTTTCTTCAGAGCTTTCCACTGTGCGGGTATCTGCTTGGCGAGCCTGTGGTTTTGGCGCCCATTCGGTTAAACCGTCCAGGAAATGATCCACACCGAAATTACCCAGTGCGGTGCCAAAAAATACAGGGGTTAATTCACCTTTGATAAAGGCATCATACTCAAATTCATTACTCGCCCCTTGCACCAATTCCAATTCATCACGTAATTGTTGGGCTAAATCATCGCCCACCGCCTCATCTAATTCAGGGTTATTCAATCCTTTTACAATACGTACTTCTTGAATGGTTGAACCTTGCCCTGATTGGTATAAATAAGTTTCGTCTTTGCTAAGATGATAAACGCCTTTGAACAATTTACCGCAGCCGATCGGCCAAGTGATTGGTGCACAACGAATGTGCAGGACATTTTCCACTTCGTCTAGCAATTCCATTGGGTCACGAATATCACGGTCAAGTTTGTTCATAAAGGTGATAATGGGCGTATCACGCAAACGGGTGACTTCCATTAATTTAATCGTCCGTTCCTCAACCCCTTTTGCGGAATCAATCACCATTAGGCAACTGTCCACCGCGGTTAAAGTGCGGTAGGTATCTTCCGAGAAATCCTCGTGTCCTGGGGTGTCAAGCAGATTGACCAAACAATCATTATAAGGAAATTGCATCACAGAGGTGGTAATGGAAATACCACGTTGTTTTTCCATTTCCATCCAGTCGGATTTGGCATGTGCCGCTGATCCTTTGCCTTTAACCGAACCGGCGGTCTGGATGGCGTTACCGTATAAAAGCACTTTTTCGGTAATAGTGGTTTTACCTGCATCAGGGTGGGAAATAATCGCAAAGGTTCTGCGTTTATTCACTTCTTGAGGATAAGTCATGATCTTCTCTTGTTCGTTAAAAAATGTCCGCTATTCTCGCTGATTTTGGCATTTTGCTCAAATTAAATTGGAAAAATTCAACGAATTTGATTATTTTTTCAAAAATAGCAAACGTTTGCTTAAAAAGTGCGGTACAATATGCGCCGATTTTTTTACCGCAAATAAAAAAGGTGTAAACCATGACACAACAAAATCTAAGTCTGAAAAAAATCTACTCAGGCAAAGTGCGTGATCTTTATGAAATTGATGATAAGCGAATGTTGATGGTCGCCACAGATCGTCTCTCGGCATTCGATGTGATTTTAGACGATCCCATTCCAAGAAAAGGCGAGATTCTAACGCAAATTTCTAATTTTTGGTTTAACAAATTGGCACATATTATGCCAAATCATTTTACCGGTGACTCTGTTTACGATGTGCTACCAAAAGAGGAAGCGGATTTAGTTAAAGATCGTGCGGTAGTTTGCAAACGTTTGAATCCGATTAAAATTGAATCTATTGTGCGTGGCTATTTAACCGGAAGCGGGTTAAAAGATTATCAACAAACCGGAACAATTTGCGGTTTGAAATTAGCGGAAGGTTTGGTGGAAGCCAGTAAATTGCCTGAACCTATTTTTACCCCTTCAAGCAAAGAGGAAGTGGGAAGCCACGATATTAATATTAGCTATGAAGAATGTGAAAAATTAATTGGTGCAGACTTAGCATCACAAGTAAAAGAAAAAGCGATCGCGCTTTACACCGCCGCAGCAGAATATGCACTCACTAAGGGTATCATTATTTGCGATACGAAGTTTGAATTTGGTTTAGATGAAAATGGTACACTAACCCTAATGGATGAGGTATTAACGCCGGATTCTAGCCGTTTTTGGTCTGTTGAAACTTATAAAGAGGGGATAAATCCGCCTTCTTTTGACAAGCAATTTGTGCGTGACTGGCTAGAAAGTAGCGGTTGGAACAAGCAAGCACCGGCACCAAAAGTGCCAACTGATGTGATTGAAAAAACCGTGGCTAAATATCAAGAAGCCTTAAATCTTTTGATCCAATAATACTAAAAACCCTGCTAAAAGAAGGCAGGGATTTTTATGGGTAAAAGTTACCGTAAAGTTATTGGTTAACCGTGAAAATCACTAGACAAATGATGAAAGTGCGGTTATATTCTTGCGAGTTTTTATTCACTAAAAATGATTAAATATTCAAAATAACGTTAAGTTAAGGAAAAAATATGTCAAATACGATTTTACAAAATCTACCAACAGGGCAAAAAGTAGGTATCGCTTTCTCTGGCGGTTTGGATACTAGCGCTGCATTACTTTGGATGCGTCAAAAAGGTGCAGTGCCTTACGCTTACACGGCTAATTTGGGTCAGCCTGATGAAGATGATTACAATGCTATCCCTAAAAAAGCGATGGCTTATGGCGCAGAAAATGCCCGTCTAATTGATTGTCGTGCGCAGCTTGTTCACGAAGGAATTGCAGCAATTCAATGTGGCGCATTTCATATTTCAACAGGCGGAATTCCTTATTTCAATACCACCCCTCTTGGTCGTGCCGTGACCGGTACTATGCTTGTTGCAGCCATGAAAGAAGATGATGTTAATATTTGGGGTGATGGTTCGACTTTTAAAGGTAACGACATTGAGCGTTTCTACCGTTACGGATTATTAACCAACCCTCAATTAAAAATTTATAAACCTTGGTTGGACGATCAGTTTATTCATGAACTTGGCGGTCGTTTTGAAATGTCACAATTCTTAATTGAAAATGGCTTTGACTACAAAATGTCTGTTGAGAAAGCCTATTCAACCGATTCTAATATGCTGGGTGCGACTCACGAAGCGAAAGACTTAGAAGAATTAAGCACCGGTATGAAGATCGTTAAACCGATTATGGGGGTTGCTTTTTGGGACGAAAGCGTTGAAATCAAACCGGAAACCGTTACGGTCACGTTTGAAGAAGGCGTACCGGTCGCATTAAACGGTAAATGTTTTGATGATGCCGTCGAAATGATGCAAGAAGCCAATCGTATCGGTGGTCGCCATGGTCTAGGGATGTCCGATCAAATTGAAAACCGTATCATTGAAGCAAAATCCCGCGGTATTTATGAAGCACCGGGAATGGCATTATTGCACATTGCCTACGAACGTTTAATCACAGGTATCCATAATGAAGATACCATTGAACAATATCGTATCAATGGTTTACGTTTAGGGCGTTTATTATACCAAGGTCGTTGGTTTGATCCGCAAGCATTAATGTTGCGTGAAACAGCACAACGTTGGGTTGCGAAGGCGATTACAGGTACGGTGACGTTAGAATTACGTCGTGGAAACGATTTCACAATCTTGAATACAGAATCGCCGAATTTAACTTATGAGGCAGAGCGTTTGAGTATGGAAAAAGTGGAAGATGCCCCATTCGATCCAATCGATCGTATTGGTCAATTAACCATGCGCAATCTTGATGTTGCCGATACCCGTGGTAAATTGGGGATCTATGCAGAAACCGGCTTACTTGTGTCCAATAAAAATTCTGTTTTGCCACAGTTAGGCAAGAAATAATCTTCAATGGATCTGAATAACCGCACAAAAGTGCGGTTATTTTTTTGAGTAATTTTTATCAACCACTTAGGTTTCTACTTCTCTGAATAATCCCTTTCACCAAAAATTGCTGTGCCGATACGCACCATTGTTGACCCATATTTAATTGCACTTGCCATATCATTGCTCATTCCCATTGAAAGCGTGTCAATTTCTTGTGTCGGCAATGCTTGCTTGAGCTGTTCAAATAAATCGACCATTTTTTTGAAGGTATTTTCTTGTTCAGTCATATCGACTGTTGGTGCAGGAATCGCCATTAACCCACGTAAACGTAAGTGCGGTAGATTTTCAATGTGTTTTGCAAGATCCAACATCGCTTCGGGCTGAATACCGGATTTACTTTCTTCATCGCTGATATTAATTTGAATCAACACGTTTAGTGGTGCTTTATTTACAGGGCGTTGCTCATTTAATCGTTCCGCAATTTTCACCCGATCAAGGGTTTGCATCCAATCAAAATGTTCAGCAACTAATCGACTCTTATTTGATTGCAATGGGCCAATAAAATGCCACTCTAGCTTAATTCCCTGCGCATCAAAATATTGAATTTTTTCCACACCTTCTTGTACATAATTTTCCCCGAAAGCGATTTGTCCCGCCTGATAAGCCTCGAGAATATCTGAAACAGGTTTAGTTTTGGAAACAGCCAGTAATGTTACCGCACTTGAAGACCTATGAACTTGCTCACATAGACGATGAATCGCTTGCTGAATGCCTTTTAAATTATGTTGAATATCCATCAAATTCTCCTTATTCAAAGTGCGGTTAGTTTACACGAAATTTAGTCAGACGAGAAAATTTCTAGAGAATCATCATTTTCTGTTTGACAAGTTACATAAATTTCAGTATTTCTTAACGCACTCGTTTTGAAAAATAAAAACACCATGAAAAATAACCGCACTTTTAACACCATTACCATTATTATGATGACTATTACGATGCTTAATGGTGCGGGTTGTTAGTACATAGAAAACAGGATACCGAAAACCCGCGATTCAACCGAATGCGGGTTTTTTTATAAATTTTAAAAATACAACATCTTTAGGAGAATGAATATGCGCGTACTCAAATTTGGTGGCACTTCGCTTGCAAATCCCGAACGTTTTTCTCAGGCAGCAAAACTGATTGAACAGGCTCACTTAGAAGAGCAAGCCGCAGGCGTCTTGTCCGCACCGGCAAAAATTACCAATCACCTTGTTGCCCTCTCAGAAAAAGCTGCACTAAACCAACCCACCGATACTCATTTCAACGAAGCTCTTGATATTTTCTACAACATTATTAATGGGTTACATGCAGAAAATAATCAGTTTGACTTAAATGGTACAAAAGCACTCATTGATGCGGAGTTTTCTCAAATTAAAGGGCTATTGGAAGAAATACGTCAAGCAGGTAAAGTTGAAGATTCGGTGAAAGCAACGATTGATTGTCGTGGTGAAAAGCTTTCCATCGCAATGATGAAAGCTTGGTTTGAAGCCCGTGGTTATCACGTCCATATTGTTGATCCGGTAAAACAATTATTAGCAACGGGAGGATATTTAGAATCCTCCGTTGAAATTGCCGAATCCACCAAACGAGTCAGTGCTGAAAATATTGCAAAAGATAAAGTGGTATTAATGGCAGGTTTCACTGCCGGCAATGAAAAAGGGGAACTCGTACTATTAGGTCGCAACGGTTCGGATTATTCTGCGGCTTGTCTGGCCGCTTGTTTAAATGCCCGTGTATGTGAAATTTGGACAGATGTGGACGGGGTTTACACTTGTGATCCCCGTTTAGTACCGGATGCGAGATTATTACCTACCCTTTCTTATCGTGAAGCAATGGAACTTTCCTATTTCGGGGCAAAAGTGATTCATCCTCGTACTATCGGTCCATTATTACCACAAAATATTCCTTGTGTGATTAAAAATACCGGTAATCCCTCCGCACCGGGATCGATTATTGATGGCAATGTAAAATCCGAAGGTTTACAAGTAAAAGGCATTACCAATTTAGATAATGTGGCAATGTTCAATATTTCAGGCCCTGGTATGCAAGGTATGGTAGGAATGGCAGCCCGTGTATTTTCAGCAATGTCGAGCGCTGGTATTTCAGTGATTTTAATTACTCAGTCCTCATCCGAATACAGTATCAGTTTCTGTGTTCCGGTGAAATCTTCAGAAACCGCTAAAGTTGTGCTTGAAACTGAATTTTCGAACGAACTTAATGCAAATCAATTAGAGCCGATTGAGGTGATTAAAGATTTATCCATTATCTCAGTAGTAGGCGATGGAATGAAACAAGCGAAAGGTATTGCCGCCCGTTTCTTCTCCGCATTAGCACAGGCGAATATCAGCATTGTGGCAATCGCACAGGGTTCTAGCGAACGTTCTATCTCTGCTGTTGTGCCACAAAATAAAGCAATTGAAGCGGTGAAAGCCACACATCAAGCCCTTTTTAACAATAAAAAGGTCGTAGATATGTTTCTTGTGGGCGTCGGTGGTGTCGGTGGTGAATTAATTGAGCAGGTAAAGCGCCAAAAGGAGTATTTGGCGAAGAAAGAGGTGGAAATTCGCGTCTGTGCCATTGCAAACTCCAACAAAATGCTCCTCAATGAAAATGGCTTAGATTTAGAAAATTGGAAAACCGATCTTGAAAATGCAACCCAGCCTTCTGATTTTGATGTCTTACTTTCGTTCATTAAATTACATCATGTGGTTAATCCGGTATTCGTTGATTGCACCTCGGCTGAATCTGTCGCTGGTCTTTATGCTCGAGCATTAAAAGAGGGGTTTCATGTCGTCACACCAAATAAAAAAGCCAACACACGCGATCTGTCCTATTATCATGAGTTACGCCAAAATGCGCAGGCAAGTCAGCATAAGTTTTTATATGAGACCAATGTCGGTGCAGGCTTACCCGTGATTGAAAACTTGCAAAATCTCCTTGCGGCCGGTGATGAGCTAGAACGTTTTGAAGGCATTTTATCCGGCTCGCTATCCTTTATTTTTGGTAAATTGGAAGAAGGCTTTTCTCTCTCAGAAGTGACCGCACTTGCTCGTGAAAAAGGATTTACCGAACCGGATCCCCGAGATGACCTATCAGGTCAAGATGTGGCACGTAAACTCTTAATTCTCGCACGTGAAGCAGGCCTAGAATTAGAGCTTTCTAATGTCGAAGTGGAGGGGGTATTACCACAAGGTTTCTCTGAAGGTAAATCAGCCGATGAGTTTATGGCGATGTTGCCACAGCTTGATGATGACTTCAAAGCACGGGTAGAAGCAGCCAAGGCCGAAGGAAAAGTATTACGTTATGTCGGACAAATTATTGAGGGGAAATGCAAAGTTTCGATTGTTGCCGTTGATCAAAATAACCCACTTTACAAAGTAAAAGACGGAGAAAACGCCCTCGCTTTCTACACTCGCTATTATCAGCCTATTCCATTATTATTACGTGGTTATGGTGCAGGTAATGCAGTCACGGCTGCTGGCATCTTCGCTGATATTTTAAGAACATTACAACATTAATGAGGACTTCCGATGTTACGAATTTATGCACCGGCATCAAGTGCAAACATCAGCGTGGGCTTCGATACATTGGGGGCGGCAATCTCCCCCATTGACGGTTCATTATTAGGCGATGTGATTCAAATTGAATCAATCACAAGTGGTTTTGAACTAGAAAGTGCGGGCTATTTTGTCCGTAAATTACCAAAAGAACCACAAAAAAATATCGTCTATCAAGCCTATGTATTATTCAGTGAACAATTAAAATTACGCGGTGGTCATATCAAACCACTTCGATTAACCCTTGAAAAAAATATGCCCATTGGTTCCGGCTTAGGTTCAAGTGCTTGCTCGATTGTGGCTGCATTAGTGGCACTAAATCAATTCCATAATGAACCATTCTCAAAAATGGAATTACTCGAAATGATGGGGGAATTAGAGGGTAGAATCTCAGGGTCTATTCACTACGATAATGTCGCACCTTGTTATCTTGGTGGGGTACAATTTATGGTACAGTCCCTTGGTAATATTTGTCAAAAACTACCATTCTTTGATAATTGGTATTGGGTTTTAGCTTATCCGGGCATTGAAGTTTCTACCGCTGAGGCTAGGGCGATTTTACCGAAAAGCTACACAAGACAGGATGTGATCACCCACGGTCGTCACTTGGGTGGTTTTGTTCATGCTTGTCACACCCGCCAAGAAAATTTAGCCTCAATGATGATGAAAGACGTCATTGCAGAGCCGTATCGTGAGTCATTATTACCGAATTTTTCAGAAGTGAAACAGGCAACCCGTGATTTAGGCGCGCTTTCTACCGGCATTTCAGGCTCAGGTCCAACGATTTTTTCCATTGCCTCAGATTTACAAACGGCCACTAAACTTGCGACTTATCTTGAAAATCATTACTTGCAAAATAACGAAGGTTTTGTGCATATTTGCAAGGTGGATAATGAGGGTGCACGAGTACTTGGCTAATGCGCATCTCGTTAAACAAGCAATATCATTAAAATTAAGAGATTAAAATATTAACATAGGATCAAGAATGAACCTTTATAACATCAAACATCCAGAACAACAGGTGAATTTCGCCCAAGCTGTCCGCCAAGGGCTAGGAAAAGAGCAAGGCTTATTTTTTCCACAAATCATTCCCCAACTTTCTCATATTAACGAACTACTCAATCTCCCACTTGTGGAACGTAGTCAAAAAATTCTCTCTGCCATCATTGGCGATGAAATCCCCTCTGAAACGCTCAATGTGATGGTGAAAAATGCCTTTACTTTCCAAGCGCCTTTAGAAAAAGTTGAAGAAGATATTTATGCCCTTGAACTTTTCCACGGACCAACATTGGCATTTAAAGACTTTGGCGGTCGTTTTATGGCACAAGCACTCGCGGCTGTGCGTGGAGACGGAAAAATTACAATTCTAACAGCAACATCCGGTGATACCGGTGCAGCGGTGGCGCACGCATTTTATGGTTTGGAAAATATCAATGTCGTGATTCTATATCCAAAAGGTAAAATCAGCCCGTTACAAGAAAAATTGTTCTGCACACTAGGGGGAAATATCCGCACCGTTGCCATTAATGGTGATTTTGATGCCTGTCAAGCGCTGGTAAAACAAGCCTTTGACGATGCAACGTTGCGTGAAGCGATCGGCTTAAACTCTGCCAACTCCATTAATATTAGCCGTTTATTAGCGCAAATTTGCTATTATTTTGAGGCTGTCGCCCAATTACCAAAAGAAAAACGTGATAATGTGGTTATTTCTGTACCAAGTGGGAATTTTGGTAATTTAACCGCGGGATTAATTGCAAAAACCTTAGGTTTACCAATTAAGCGTTTTATCGCTTCAACCAACGCGAATGATACCGTACCACGGTATTTACAATCTGGTGAATGGGCACCGAAAGCCACCGTTGCCACACTTTCTAATGCGATGGATGTCAGTCGTCCAAATAACTGGCCACGCGTAGAAGAATTATTTAAACGTAATGGCTGGAATTTAGCAGAATTAGGTGCGGGTATGCTCACTGATACACAAACAGAAGAAACCCTCAAAGCGATGCACAAGATAGGATATGTTTGCGAACCCCATGGTGCTATCGCTTACCAAGTGCTAAAAGATCAGCTTAATGCGGGCGAGACCGGTATTTTCCTTTGTACTGCACACCCGGCAAAATTTAAAGAATCTGTTGAGCGGATTCTCAACCTTGAATTACCCTTGCCTGAAACATTAGATAAACACAATAAGCTCACACTGCTTTCTGATGAAATGGACAATGATTTTGCACAATTACGTGCATATTTGTTGAAATAACAAAAAGTGCGGTTAATTTTGACCGCACTTTTTCACACTTTCTTATGACAACGATTATCGCTTACGCCAATATTCAGCAACCTTTCCCATTCCACGAAATACCAAATGAACTGGTTCCTGAAAAATTAATTATCACACCTAACCATCAATATCACCGTGTTCAACAACGCCATCAGTGTCGGAGATTAGCTCACTTCCTATTATGGAAATTATTAAGAATAACGGGGAAAAATACCTCACTTTTAGGAAACATTGAACGCACCAAAAGTGGGCGTCCTTATTTCCCCAATGAAACTATTGATTTTAATATTAGCCATTCAGCTGATTGGGTGACCGTGGTATTAGATATTAACCAGAGAGAACAAAGTACGGTCGGCATTGACATTGAATGTCCCAGACCACGTGATTTTCTTGCCCTAATGAAACATTTTGCATCTCAAGATGAATTGGCGTGGTTTGAGCAACAATCTTGTTCCAAGCTGGCATTTTATCGTTGTTGGTGCCTACGTGAAGCGATATTGAAATCACAAGGCGTTGGAATTGCAAAATTATCGGAAGTCCATCATTTTCCCCATGCGCAAAAAATCTTTTCTGAGCATTGCCCTCAAGGTAGGATCTTTTTTACAGGTGAACTCCCCTTTTATTTAGCGGCATTTGTCAATCAACGTCAAAATCAACCGCACTTTTTCCATTGGGAAGGGAATACTTTGGTTCCTCAAAAACATCTCCCACTTATGTATTATGACGTTAACTAAAGCTAGAAATCCTGGAGAATATTCAAGGATTTTTATTGTGGGAATCTCTTGTATTTTAATAGACGTATCCCCATTATTCCGATAAACTCGTAACAATTTTTTGACAAATGGAGAACGACATGTCGCAGAATGGTTCAAGCCAAGATCCTTGGGGCAAGCCGGGGCAACGCAATGAGCAAAAGCCCGAAAACTCATCAAATAACGGATGGGATTCAAATCAAAATCGCGGTAATCAAGAACAATCACCGCCAGATATTGAAGAGATTTTTAATAATCTATTAAAAAAATTAGGTGGGGGCAACGGCAAAAAGCGCGGTCAAAATCATGGCGGTTCTAATTCGCCCCCATCTCTCCCATTAAATTTTGGTAAAACCTTACCTGTTGTAGCCGTATTAGGCGCTATTATTTGGGGCGCAAGTGGTTTCTATACCATCAAAGAAGCTGAACGTGGTGTGGTATTACGTTTTGGAGAACTACATTCCATTGTTCAACCGGGCTTAAATTGGAAACCTACTTTTGTAGATAAAGTGCTACCGGTCAATGTAGAACAGGTAAAAGAGCTGAAAACCCAAGGTTCAATGCTTACCCAAGATGAAAACATGGTAAAAGTCGAAATGACCGTGCAGTATCGTGTGCAAGATCCGGCAAAATATCGTTTTAACGTAACCAACGCTGACGATAGTTTAAATCAAGCAACGGATAGTGCTTTACGTTACGTCGTCGGGCATATGACAATGGATGATATTCTCACAACCGGTCGCGCTGTGGTACGTGAAAATACTTGGAAAGCTTTGAATGATATTATCAAACCTTACGATATGGGTCTTGAAGTAATTGATGTAAACTTCCAATCCGCACGTCCTCCGGAAGAAGTCAAAGATGCCTTTGATGATGCTATTAAAGCACAAGAAGATGAACAACGCTTTATTCGTGAGGCAGAAGCCTATGCGCGTGAGAAGGAACCGATTGCACGTGGTGATGCGCAGCGAATCGTAGAGGAAGCAACTGCTTATAAAGATCGAATTGTATTAGATGCACAGGGGGAAGTAGAACGTTTCCAACGTTTATTACCGGAATTTAAAGCCGCACCGGATCTATTGCGTGAACGTTTATACATTCAAACAATGGAAAAAGTAATGGCAAATACGCCGAAAGTGATGTTAGATGGCAATAACAGTAACAATTTAACCGTGCTACCACTTGAACAGATTATGGCTAAAAAAGTAGTACAGAAAGGGCAAAATGTGGTTAATCCTACACCGAATTTAATCTCATCTGAAAATCAATCAAATAGTGCTCAACCAAGCAAATCCGAACCTGTTCGCCAAGGGAGATTTAACTAATGCGTAAACTTTTATTACCCGTTATTTTCGTCATCGTGGCGGTAATTTACTCAAGTATTGTTGTCGTTACTGAAGGCACTAGAGGGATTATGTTGCGTTTTAACAAAGTTCAGCGTGATGCCGATAATAAGGTGGTGGTATATGAGCCTGGGTTACATTTTAAAATCCCCCTTATTGATAGTATTAAACTACTTGATGCACGCATTCGCACTTTAGATGGTTCAGCAACACGTTTTGTCACCGTTGAGAAAAAAGACTTATTGGTAGATTCCTATGTAAAATGGAAAATTAGCGATTTTGGTCGTTTCTATACTTCAACCGGTGGTGGTGATTACAACCAAGCTGCAAGTTTATTAAGCCGCAAAGTCAATGACCGTTTACGTTCCGAAATTGGTACGAGAACAATTAAAGACATTGTTTCCGGTACTCGTGGTGAGCTCATGGAAGGTGCCAAAAAAGCCTTAAATTCAGGTCAAGACAGCACTGCAGAGCTAGGTATTGAAGTCATTGATGTCCGTGTAAAACAAATTAACCTACCGGATGAAGTTTCATCTTCAATTTATCAACGTATGCGTGCAGAGCGTGATGCTGTGGCTCGTGAACATCGTTCACAAGGTAAGGAAAAGGCTGCGTTTATTCAAGCCGATGTTGATCGTAAAGTCACCTTAATCCTCGCAAATGCAAATAAAACTGCGCAAGAATTGCGGGGTTCAGGTGATGCTAGCGCAGCAAAACTTTATTCTGAGGCATTCTCACAAAATCCACAATTCTTCAGTTTTGTCCGCAGTCTAAAAGCTTATGAAGCAAGTTTTTCCAATTCGGAAAATATGATGCTTTTAAAACCTGATAGTGATTTCTTTCGCTTTATGCAAGCACCAAATAAATAGCCAAAATCATATAAAAGTGCGGTTAATACCAACCGCACTTTTTTTTGAGTTATTTTTAAGCAATCAATTTATTTTTTACTATTTTTATTTGACAGCATGTCATAAATCAGTAGAATACGCCTCGCTGTTTAGCAATAGCGATGCGGGAATAGCTCAGTTGGTAGAGCACGACCTTGCCAAGGTCGGGGTCGCGAGTTCGAGCCTCGTTTCCCGCTCCAATTTGCCCGAGTGGTGGAATCGGTAGACACAAGGGATTTAAAATCCCTCGCCTTTCGAGGCGTGCCAGTTCAAGTCTGGCTTCGGGCACCATTTTACAAAATCTCAATTTTGTAAAAAACTCTTTCAAAATCCTATATTTGGGTCGTTAGCTCAGTCGGTAGAGCAGCGGACTTTTAATCCGTTGGTCGAAGGTTCGAATCCTTCACGACCCACCAAATATCGAATTTCTAATAGCTGTAAGTTATACCTTTAAATTCAATAGCTTACGGCTTTTTTTCTTGCCTGAAATATCCTCCTGTTCGTCATTTTTTGCCACTTGATTTGAACAAACTAAAAGCGAGTTTGACGTAAGTTTGACGTGATTGGCATAATCCAATAGATGACCGGCATTCAAATGTGCGTATTTTTGAACCATCTCTATTGTTTCCCAACCGCCCAATTCTTTCAGCACCATCAGGGGTGTTCCCTCTTGAGTGTGCCAACTCGCCCAAGTATGCCTGAGATCGTGGAATCGAAAATCCTTAATGTTGGCTCGTTCTAAAGCCCGTCTGAAGTCATTTCTGGAAATATCTCGAAGTTTCAAGCCTTGTCCGCTATGAAAAACATAATCTGAACAGCGCTTGAATATGCGTTGCTGTAAGAAATTTATTGCTTCTTCGCTCAATGGGAGCGATCTTGCACGACCTGATTTAGCAATATCACTTGTAACGATGGCAATCTGTCGCTCAAAATCAATTTTATTCCACGTAAGCGTGAGAATCTCGCCCATTCTTGCACCGGTGAGTAAAGCAAATTTACATATATCACGCATCCAATCTAAGTTAAGATTTTTTAATAGATGATTAGCCTCATCTTTCGTTAGCCACCGAACCCGCTTTTTGGCCTCATTATTTTTTTGAATATAAGGGACGCTGTCGCTCCAGCCTGCTTGTTTGGCGAGATTGAGCGCACGCATAATTGATGAGCGGTAACGGTTTTGAGTGGCAGGAGAGAGTTTTTTCCCGGTGCGGGTTACGTGAGTTGGCAAATATGCCTGAATATCATCACTTGTTAAAGAGCTGATGAGCTTATGCCCGAGTACATCACGCCAATATTGTGCGTGGCGTATTTTGGTTGCCACATCCTTTTTATGTTCAGCTTCTTTGAGCATTAAGATCAAGGCTTGTTCTACGGTTTTTTCAGGTTTCTTATCGAGCTTTTCAACCTGCCAAGCCTCGTGTTTCATCTTATCGTGGAGCTGTTGGGCTAATTTTTTTTCAGTCGTTTGACTACTGCATCGAATTCGCTCGCCGTTTGGCGTGGTGAAATCGATTTGCCATACGCCGAATTTATTTTTTCTGATCGACATTTTCTTTTCTCCGAATCGCCGACCTGCGTACATAGACGGCGCATATTATTTTCCTTTCTG